>NZ_SJVB01000010.1:0-19454 GCF_004337185.1 Exiguobacterium sp. SH0S2
CGACTTGCATGTATTAGGCACGCCGCCAGCGTTCGTCCTGAGCCAGGATCAAACTCTCCAAAGAATTTGATATAGCTCTTGAAAATGACGAAGCTTGCGCTTCAATCAAAACTTGTAAAACTTTTTTTGCCTCATCGTTCAGTTTTCAAAGTTCGTCTGTCACACTTTGGCGACTTAGATATCTTAACAAGTTTCAACCAAATGGTCAATAACTTTTTTAAGATTATTTTTTCATTCGCTCTCGGCAACGTCTATTAATATATCAATAAAACTTTAACTACGCAATAGCTTTATTAAAAAAACTTTAAAAACTAGAAACATTCTTTGTTTTTTTATAGTCTGCGACGTTTCCCTCCCCAGTTCCTTCATTATATAGAGAAAAAAAGACGAGACTTTCGCCTCGTCTCAAGTTCGTAAATTAGAAAGGGACACTTGTCGTCGCTTTGCTTCTTTTAGATAAAAAAAGTATAGTGCTTCAGCCTGCTTCACTTGGGCAGCCAGTTCACCAGTGTCTTCAACGCTCACTTCAAGCATGTGGCGCTTCGTTTCGTACTTCGCCTTCGCATCTAACAGTTCTCTTAGGAACCGTTGATCATAACTATCCCGCAAAGGTTTGCGAAACCACCTCATAGTTCTCGGCGACCTTCCATCGCCCGGGAGAGGGTTACTTCATCCGCATACTCTAAATCGCCCCCGACAGGAAGTCCGTGCGCCAGACGCGTCACTTTAATCCCGGTCGGTTTGAGCAGTCTCGATAGATACATCGACGTAGCTTCCCCTTCAATGTTCGGGTTGGTCGCCAAAATCACTTCACTGACCGCTTCGTTCTCTTGTAGACGCGTCAGCAAACTCGATACGTTAATATCTTCAGGTCCAATCCCTTCCATCGGGCTAATCGCCCCATGTAACACATGATACTTCCCTCGATATTCCCGCATCTTCTCCATTGCAATAACGTCTCGTGAATCTTGCACGACACAGATGATCGTTTCATCTCGGTGCGAATCTTTACAGATCGCACACGGATCGACGTCCGTAATATGTCCGCACACTGTACAGTATTTAATATCACGCTTCGCACTGACAAGCGCCTTGGCGAACGTCAATACATCGTCCTCTTCCATATCTAATACATGGAACGCTAGCCGGATGGCAGTTTTCGGACCAATTCCTGGCAACTTTGTAAAGCTTTCAATCAAGCGTCCGATTGCTTCAGGGTATTGCAACTCGCATCTTTCCTTTCTTCACTTAAAAACCTGGAAGGTTCATCCCTTGCGTAAAACGTCCCATCTTATCGTTGACGAGTTGGTCGGCTTGTTTCATGGCGTCATTGACAGCCGCTAAAACAAGGTCTTGCAACATATCGACGTCATCTGGGTCGACCGCTTCTTCCGCGATGATGATATCCATTACTTCTTTATGGCCACTGACGATCACTTTGACCATCCCGCCTCCGGCTGTGCCTTCAACCGTCAAGTCCTTTAATTCTTCTTGCGCTTTCGCCATATCTTTTTGCATTTTCTGCATCTGTTTCATCATGTTGTTCATGTTTCCCATTCCACGCATATCGAGCGCCTCCTTTTAAATTTCTTCGATTTCAACGACATCTCCAAATCGTTCGACAGCTTGAACAATGAGCGGGTCTTCTTCGACCTTCTCTTCTTCTTTATGGTCTGAACGTTCGGATTGTTTACGAAGGATGAATTCGTTTTTTAACTCGACCCAATCGCTCTCGAGCACGGCCATGATTTCTCGACGGATCCCCGTCACTTCGAACAACGCTTGCTCGATCACATCGCGGGTCCGGCCGTTTGAACTGACCTGCTCGTAGTGCCATGTCATCCCATCTTTAAATTGTACCAGTAAGGTGTCACTTGCACAAAGGACAGCTTCACTCTCATAGAACAGCGCGAAAATCGGGCCGTCCACCGTACGGATGTTGACCATAATGTCTTCCCAACTATCACGGATTGCATTCAAATGCTGCCGCTCAGCCCGTTGCAACAACTGGCGGATCCGTTCTTTCGGAACACGAACTTGCGTCCGCTTCATCACTTTCGGCTTCTCGGCAGCGGCCTCTGTGACCGCTATCCCATTTTTCTTCACTTCATTCAACTCACGACTCAATTCACGTACTTGGTCTTGAAGTTGCTTCATTTGCTCGGTCATCGTTCGTCCTTGTTCAGCGATACGAATGAACGTCAGCTCGACCAGCACTTTCGGATGGTTGGATAAGCGCATTTGTTGCTGACACTCATTCAATTCTTCGATCACTTGAAACAGCTCGTCCGTCGAGGTCGTTTCCACGAATTGGCGGAACGTCTCGTTCGGACGGGCTCGCTCTAGTAAGTCTATCGCTTGTGGAGATGCTTTTAATAGAAGGGCATCACGGTGCACGAACACGAGATCTTCGATAAACCGTTTCAAGTCCTTCCCTTCACGCAACATCGTCTCAAGCGTCTTCAGAATTTGATCGAGTTGTCTCTGTTGCAATCCATAGGCCATATCAAGGAGAGCGTCATCCGTAACCGCACCCGTCACTTCGAGCACTGCCTCTTCCGTCAAACGGCCGTCACTGAACGCAAGCGCTTGGTCAAGCAGGCTCAATGCATCACGCATCCCACCGTCAGCGGCACGGGCAATCAGTTTAAGCGCTTCTGGATCATAGTCATAATCTTGGTCGTTCAAAATGTAAGCCATTCGTGTCTGGAGTTGACCGACTTCATGCCGCTTCACATCGAAACGTTGGCAACGTGAGATGATGGTCGCCGGAATCTTATGGGGCTCCGTCGTCGCTAAAATGAAGATCGCATGGGGTGGGGGTTCTTCCAACATTTTCAATAGTGCATTGAACGCCCCTGTCGAAAGCATATGCACTTCATCGATAATGTACACTTTATAACGCGCTTGCGAAGGCGGATACTTGACCTTGTCTCGAATTTCGCGGATCTCATCGACCCCGTTGTTTGAAGCGGCATCGATTTCGAATACATCCGGGCTCGTCCCTTCCGTAATCGCCACACAGGTCGGGCACGTATTACACGGTTCCCTCGTCGGCGCCGTTTCGCAGTTAATTGCCTTCGCGATAATCTTCGCGAGGCTCGTCTTCCCCGTACCTCGCGGACCAGAGAATAAATAAGCGTGTGACATCCGTTCTTCGAGTAACGCATTTTGAATCGTGCGTGTGATGTGTATTTGACCGACTACCTCTTGGAATGACTGCGGACGATAGACCCGATACAATGCTTGATACGCCATGTCCCCGCCTCCTTTCATCGTTTCATCTTTTATTTCATCATACAAAAAAATCTACAACCCTGGGGCCGTAGATTAAAGTTATTAAATAAATCTGCCGCGCACCGATTTCTGAAAGCACGTCAATGTGCGTTACTCATGCAGTTTGCTCGGCCCAAGCACCCCTGCGGCACACGGTACGTCACCACTTAAGGCTGCTTCCTTCCGGACCTGACCTGGTTCATGGGTGACCGTTGCGCAGGACTCAGACGTCAACGCCACTTACACGAGGACGGGCCACACCAATGCACTCCCTCGAATCGGAATTCAGTCTCGCTATAGCGGATTGCGAGTTACAGGGCACCGCTACCTCCCCGCCTAGCACGGCAAATGGGTAAATGAAGTTAAGCACTTCTTCGAGTGCTATTACATTATACTGTTTAATCAGATGCGTTGCAACCTCTCTGTTCAAGCCGAGCCTGCTTCTTCCGTTCTCGAAGGCCGCGGAAGAAGGTTGTTAGTAGCTCTCCACATTCTTCTGCTAAAACGTTTTCGGTCACTTCAGCTTGATGATTGAACCGATCGTCTTGAAGAAGGTTCATGAGTGTCCCGCAACATCCGCCTTTGGGATCGCGGGCACCAAACACGACACGCTTCACGCGCGAGAGGATGATCGCACCCGCGCACATCGGACAAGGCTCTAACGTCACGAACAGTTCACAGTCTTCAAGCCGCCAGTTACCGAGTACCGTATTCGCTGATTCAATCGCAATCATCTCGGCATGCGCCGCCGCCAATAAATCCGTTTCACGCCGGTTATAGCCGGTCGCGATCACGTCTTCTCCTTTAACGATGACACAACCGATCGGGACTTCCCCGATTGCTTCCGCCTTCTTTGCTTCGGCGATGGCGAGCCTCATAAATCGTTCATCCCGTTCCATATTAACACCCCGTTTCTTGTCACATAGTATGAAAAAAAATGAAAATCATTTCGCTCGCCCTATCTTCTTCATTGTGTGCTAGAATGGAACTTGCACTTTGGATAATGGAGGATGACATCATATGTTTATAACGGTAGAGGGACCGATTGGTGTCGGGAAAACGTCACTGGCCCATATCATCAGTCAGCACTTTTCAATGCAGATGCTGAATGAAATTGTAGAAGAAAACCCATTTCTCGGCAAGTTTTATGAAGATATCGAAGAATGGAGTTTCCAAACGGAAATGTTCTTCTTATGCAATCGATTCAAGCAATTAGACGATATCCACAAACACCACTTGAGCCAACAGCAATCCGTCGTTTCAGACTATCATATTTTCAAGAACTTGATTTTTGCCCACCGTTCGCTGAGACCAGCCCACTTGAACAAGTATGAGCAAATCTATAAGATTTTGACACATGATATGCCGAAACCCGATGTCGTCATCTACTTGCACGCCAGTATCGAGACGCTTATGAAACGCGTAGCGTTGCGTGGACGTGAAGTAGAAGAGAACATGTCTCGCGACTACCTCGAACAACTCGCCCGGGATTACGAAACGTTTGTCGAATCGTACCGTGCGACTCACCCCGAAGTGACGATTCTTTCGTTCAGCGGAGACGAACTTGATTTTGTCCAAAACCCGGACGATTTGACGCACGTTCTCACGACGATTGAACGCGAACTAGAATTGACTAAAGGAGCCCAACTAAAATGACCCTGAATGAAAAATATAACATTCCGAATGACACGATCATTACGATCGGTGGAATGGTCGGAATCGGTAAATCGACAATCACGAACTCGCTTGCCGACGCCCTCAATTTCCGCACTTCTCTCGAGAAAGTGGACACGAACCCATACCTCGATAAATTCTATCATGATTTTGAGCGTTGGAGCTTCCATCTTCAAATCTACTTCTTGGCAGAGCGGTTCAAAGAACAGAAGAAAATCTTCCAATACGGCGGCGGCTTCATTCAAGACCGTTCGATTTATGAAGATACAGGCATCTTCGCGAAGATGCACTATGAAAAAGGCACGATGTCGCCGACAGATTACGAGACGTACTCAAGCCTGTTCGAAGCAATGGTGCTCACGCCGTTCTTCCCACACCCTGATCTACTGATCTATCTCGAAGGCTCATTCGAGCAAGTGCTCGACCGCATTCAACTGCGTGGCCGTGAGATGGAACAACAAACACCAATCGCGTATTGGGAAGAAATGTACGCCCGCTACACGGAATGGATCAACAACTTCAACTTGTGCCCGGTACTTCGTCTATCAATTGAAGAATATGACTTGATTAACGATCCGGATTCAGTTGAACTCATTCTTGAAAAAATCGGGAAACAATTGACAGTCGCTCGTGAAGCAAAAGTAAGATAAAAAGATGATGCCCCGCTCAAAAGCGAGGCATCATCTTTTTTTACGGCTGGGCAATCGGGCGTTTTCGATGTGTCGGTGTTTTCCAAGCCTTCCGGTACCCGTCAATCGTATCAAACACAGCCGCCAGAATCGTGATGGCCACGACCAATCCGAACACCCACCCGAACGAGAACACGTCGTTCGGGACATTTAGTTCGACCCAGTCGATAAAGCGCGGGTCGAACAAGCGCGACGAACCCGCCATCCAAATGATAAAGGCGGCTGAGGCCACGTTATAGATCAAATTGAACGAGGCGAGTGCATACGTCCAACGTCCTTTCACCCATTTCCAAACACCGAGGACGACTTGAAGCAAAATGACGGCTAAGAACAACCAGACCACTTCAAACAAGAACGATTGATTAAAAATCGGAACAATCATCGAAAAACCTTCCCCTGTCGACTCATAAATCCCGAGAAACCGCTCGGCGTTCAAATACACCCCGAACCAAACCGCCGTAAAGAACAATCCGAATCCGGCATCCAATTTACTAATCCGTCCTCCGCGGTCCCGATCACGCAATGTGGACACATTCCAACTCATGTCAGGGGCGATCGCATCGCTCGGCGCGTAACGCTCAATTAAAAAGAAGACGAGCGTGATCCAAAAAACGAGTTGAATCCCAACGTCCCATAACGTGTCGAACAAATTCGTGAGAAAGATTCCGATTGTCGGCATGGCCGGTCCAGAGAATGTAGGGATGCTCGCCATGAGCAAACCGAAGAAGACTACAGCCATCACGATCGGGACGACGAGCTTGACCACATTGACATACATCGGGAAAAACTTAGGTCCAATCAAATACTGGCCGTCTTTATAACGCGCAGCAACGATGGCCGGATGTCCCATCTGTTCGAGCACGCGCTTCACTTCCGTCTCGGTCGGCTGATCCGGCAGCTTCGCTTCGATATCCTCCCTAATAGCAACGGCAGCTTCGTCTCTCCGCTTCGGCGGGACATGCCTGACCACTTCATCGACATACGCTTCAATCCAGTCCATGACGCTCCTCTCCTTCCTAACGCGCCACCAGTCTCTACCTTATTAAGATTCCCGATTCAAGCCGAGATTAGCCACTTTTCGCTGTTTCGCCACAAACAAAAAAAGCCGCAGACCGTAGTCTACGACAAAAAAAAACGCATCTGCCTGTGCAGACGCCTAAAAAGCGGAGTTGGTGGGATTCGAACCCACGCGAGCCTTACGACTCCTAACGGATTTCGAGTCCGTCCCCTTCAGCCGGGCTTGGGTACAACTCCAAGCTGAAAAAAGTGTAAAAAAAAAGAAAGTGGAAGAGGTGGTGGGATTCGAACCCACGCGGGCTGTTACACCCCTGACGGTTTTCAAGACCGTTCCCTTAAACCACTTGGGTACACCTCCACGATGTATGCAATTGTTGAGCCTCTAAATAAAAATGGAAGAGGTGGTGGGATTCGAACCCACGCGGGCTGTTACACCCCTGACGGTTTTCAAGACCGTTCCCTTAAACCACTTGGGTACACCTCCACGGCTCGTATGCAGTTGACGAACAAACATCTCGCTCGACATGATTTATAGTACCAACTCAGCAAGCAGATGTCAAACCCTTTTGTAAAAAAACATTTAAAAAAAAGCCTATCCGGAATGATACGTTCGGATAGGCCATTCCTCGTTTAACGGGGAAGTTCAATTTTTTCAATTCCGCCCATGTATGGACGCAGCGCTTCTGGGATGACGACCGATCCATCGGCTTGTTGGAAGTTCTCTAAAATCGCGGCGACGGTCCGACCGACGGCAAGCCCTGAACCGTTGAGTGTATGCACGAACTCCGGTTTGGCATTCACATCACGACGGAAGCGGATCCCGGCACGACGCGCTTGGAAGTCCTCGAAGTTTGAGCAAGATGAGATCTCTCGATATACACCTTGAGCCGGCATCCATACTTCAATATCGTACTTCTTCGCTGCGGTGAAACCGAGGTCGGCTGTACACATGCTGAGTACTTGATATGGAAGACCGAGGCGTTTCAACACTTCTTCCGCGTGTCCTGTCAACAACTCGAGTTGCTCGTAAGACTCTTCTGGTTTGACGAAGCGGACGAGCTCGACTTTGTTGAACTGGTGCTGACGGATGAGACCGCGTGTGTCACGACCGGCAGATCCCGCTTCTGAACGGAAGCAAGCGCTGTAAGCTGTATACGTGATCGGCAAGTTCGCTTCAGCGATAATCTCATCGCGGTGCATGTTCGTCACCGGTACTTCCGCTGTCGGGACGAGGAAGTAATTCGTGTCGGCCACTTTGAACGCATCTTCTTCAAATTTAGGCAACTGACCCGTCCCTGTCATCGCGTCACGGTTAACCATGTACGGTGGGAGCACTTCAGAATAGCCGTGCTCATCGGCATGCATATCCATCATGAAGTTGATCAACGCCCGTTCTAAGCGAGCACCTAATCCTTTATAGAAGACGAAACGGCTTCCCGTCACTTTACCGGCGCGTTCGACGTCGACAATTTTCAAGTCTTCCATCACGTCCCAATGCTGTTTCATCTCAAAATCGAACTCGGGCTTCGTTCCGACTTCGCGGATCGTGACGTTGTCGTCTTCTGTTTCACCGATCGGCGTTGATTCATGCGGGATGTTCGGGATGCTGAGGAGAATCATGTTCAACTCGGCTTCCACTTCACGCAATTCCTCGTCGAGCAACTTGATCTCATCACCAAGGCGGCGTGTTTCAAGGATCGGTGCTTCCGCGTCTTGCTTGTTGCGCTTGAGCTCAGCGATTTGTTTCGTCGCCTCATTTCGTTTTGCTTTCTTCACATCGACCTCGTTGATGAGGTCCCGGCGTTTCCCTTCTAACTCCGGGAAACGGTCGAGCGCACTCAAGTCTTCACCGCGTTGGGCGAGCTTGGTTTTAATCCCTTCAAAATCTTGACGTAATCGTTTGATGTCTAACATAACTAGTTCCTCCTTTTTTGCATAAAAAAGGTGGCACGCCCCTTTCCCGTAGGAAAGGGACGAACCACCTTGGATCCGCGTTGCCACCCTCGTTGCCTAAAACTAGGCCACTCGATGCACGTAACGTGTGCGTGACGTGACTTGTTTCCAAGTCAATGCTCCGAGGCCGATTCAGTTACGTCGTCCCACTAGTTTGCACCAACCACTAGCTCTCTGTAAGTAGATGACTGTAACGTACTTTTCCTCATCGTTGCATCTGTCATTGAATTAATCTTACTTTACAACATCTCGACTCTATCGACAAGACTCAGTTTTCCTAGGACGAGTCGAACCTCCTCTAAAAAGTCTGCGAAGGCCCGGCTCATCCGAGTCAAAAATGAAGCGGTCTCGACTGATTCGGCAGTCACAAGTGTTCCTGTCGGCGGACTCTCGCCGTCAAGATAGCGGACGCTCTCTGAAGGTTCAATCGTGACCGTCCCGACTTGTTGATCGACTGCGACCGGTGCTTTCGTGTCCGGAAGGTCATAGACTGGTTCAGGGACGGCTTGTCCTTTCTCGACGAGCACTTCGAACGCCGCTGTCGTCCGCGCAGCTACCGTTTCAACTTCTCCCTCGGCGACGAATACATTCTCCGGCACGATTTCTCCGGTCCGTAAAATCGGTGTCATGACAAAGTCGCGATAAGCGAACTCATGAAGTGCTTTCGTCGCCTCATAGCGCCCGTTGTCCGTCTCGGCCCCAAGGACGACGGAGAGCACGGTCCGACCATCTCGTGTCGATACGCCGATGAAGCAATAACCGGCGTCATCCGTCGTGCCCGTCTTAAAACCGAGCATCCCTGGATACGCCAAATCGCGGCCTGAAAGCATCCGATTCGTCGCTTCGAATCTGACGCCGTCAATGTCGACATACGCTCGCTTCGTCACGTCGAGCACATCCGGAAATTTCGTCAAGTAGGCGAGCGCGAGCCTCATCAAATCATTCGCCGACGTCAAGTTTTCTCCTGGACGCCCTGCTGATACAGAATCTAGTCCCGAGACGTTCGCGAACGTCGTCTGGGTCATGCCGAGCTCGGTTGCCCGCTCGTTCATCTGTTGAACGAACACTTCTTCCGACCCCGCCACCGCCTCGGACAGCGTCACCGCGGCCTCGTTCGCCGAGCGGATGAGCGCCACGTCATATAGTTCCTTGACTGTATACGGTTTATTGACGAGCGGGATGCGGGCGAGCCCTGGTTTACGCGTCAAGGCCAATGCCGCTTCACTCGGCGTCACTTCTTCGTTCCAACTCAGTTCTCCTGACTCGACTGCCTCCCGAACGAGGAAAGTGGTCATCAGCTTTGTGATCGACGCCGGTGGGAGCATCGCATCTTCATCTTTCGAAAAAAGAACCTGCCCGGTCGTCATATCGACGAGCATCGCACCGCTCGCTTCGACTTTAGGCGCTGCTGAAGCGTTCATCGGAAAAACAATAGTTATAAGGACAGCGCATATGAGCACCGATACAATCCATTTATCTTTCACAGTCTTGCCCCTTTCTGTACGTGTCTCGTTACAGTGTAGCAGAAAAAGACCCCCTAGTTACAGGGAGTCTTCGACTCATGCGAGTTGATGCTTCGTCGCCTTGACGATTTCTAAGAAGTAGCGGTGCATCGACAAGTCATCCGTCAGTTCTGGATGGAACGAACAGGCAACATATTTGTCGTAGCGCACTGCAACGATTGCTTCTTCGACCTCGGCGAGGACTTCGACGTTAGCGTCAACCGCTGCTACTTGCGGGGCCCGGATGAACACTGCTTCAACCGCGTCATCGAGTCCTTTGACCGGTAAATCGACCTCGAAACTGTCGACTTGACGTCCGAACGCGTTGCGCTTGACGATCATCGGGATTTTGCGAAGGTGGGCATCATACCCTTCCACTTCGGTCGCGAGTAAAATCAGTCCGGCACATGTGCCGAACATCGGCAACGATGTGTTCGCACGAAGCGGTTCGAGCAGGTCATAGCGGTCGAGCAGACGACGCATCGCCGTGCTCTCCCCGCCTGGCAAGACGAGTCCGTCGATGCGGTCCAAGTCATCGACCGAACGGACGACGAGCGTATCTGCACCGAGCGCCTCGAGCATGCGGACGTGTTCACGAATCGCACCTTGCATTCCGAGTACACCGATCGTCGTCATCTTACCAACCTCGCGGCGCCATGAGCTCTTCTGGTTTGAGCGTGCGGACGTCGAGTCCTTTCATCGCTTCGCCAAGACCTTTTGACAAGTGAGCGATTCGCTCGTAGTCGTCATGGTATGTCGTCGCTTCAACGATGGCACGGGCAAATTTCTCTGGGTTCTCTGCTTTAAAGATACCTGATCCGACGAAGACGCCGTCCGCACCGAGGTGCATCATGAGTGCCGCGTCTGCCGGCGTCGCGATACCACCTGCTGCGAAGTTGACGACCGGAAGACGGCCCGCTTCACGAATTTGCATGAGCACTTCGAACGGGGCACCAAGGTCGCGCGCTTCTGTCATCACTTCATCGATGCTCATTGAAAGCAAGCGTTTCACTTGTGCTTGGACGGTACGCATGTGACGAACCGCTTCGACGATGTTTCCTGTCCCTGGCTCACCTTTTGTCCGGATCATCGCTGCACCTTCACCGATGCGGCGTGAAGCTTCTCCGAGGTCACGCGCTCCGCAGACGAACGGCGCATTGTAATCACGCTTGTAAAGATGGAACTCTTCATCGGCCGGTGTCAACACTTCGCTCTCATCGATGAAATCGACCCCCATCGATTCAAGGACACGGGCTTCGGCGATATGTCCGATGCGGCATTTCGCCATGACCGGTACAGATACCGCTCCCATGACATCTTCGATGATTGTCGGGTCTGCCATCCGGGCGACGCCACCCATTTTACGAATGTCTGATGGTACGCGCTCGAGCGCCATGACTGCCACGGCTCCTGCTGCTTCAGCAATCTTCGCCTGTTCAGCGTTGATGACGTCCATGATGACGCCACCTTTTTGCATTTCGGCCATTCCACGTTTGACTTTATCTGTCCCTACTTGTCTCTTTTCCATATAAATCGCCTCCATTAAGCTAGTCTACTTGCAAGTATAGATTGATTTGACTATATTGAAAGTGCCAGTTTTATATTTTTTAAAGTGGTCAGTTCTAGGAGAAGGGTTCATGCTCGTTTCCTCGAATTTTATTACGTATAAGGGAGGAATGTTTTATGGACCAATGGAACCCGCGAGATCAAGCGGAAAACCGTTCCTTTTACGGGAAGCCTGGACTGATTTCGTTCATTCTCGTCATCGGATTCGTGCTCTATGTTTTCTTCGGCTGACAGAAGAAAGGACAACTTATGGATATGCTCACATTCTCGCTCGAGCCCGAATCGAGCACCCCGCTTTATGAACAGCTCTATTTACACATCCGGCAAGCGATCGTCGACGATACGCTCATGACCGGGACGAAACTGCCGTCAAAACGGAAGCTCGGCCAATTTTTGGACGTCTCGCAAACGACGGTCGAGCTCGCTTACGCCCAGCTGCTTGCTGAAGGATATATCGAGTCGCTGCCACGGAAAGGGTTTTACGTCTTGCCGCAAGAAGAGCTGTACGTCAGGCGTGGCACCAGCACGATCGAACCGCTTCCGACGAAAAAAACATACACGTTCGACTTATACCCGAGTCAGATCGATACGACCGCATTCCCGTTCGAACGTTGGCGCCGTCACTTGAAACAAGTCGTCGCCGAGGAGAATCATGAACTGCTCGCACTCGGGTCGGTGCAAGGCGATCTCGTGCTCCGCCAAGAAATCGCCACGTACTTGTATCACTCCCGTGGCGTTCATTGTTCGCCCGAGCAGATCATCGTCGGTTCTGGGACCGAGCAATTGTTGCCTCAACTGCTCGACTTGCTCACCGACGCGACGACGTTCGGGATTGAAGACCCGGGCTATCCGCTCACGCGACAGCTGTTCGAACACCAAAATCGAAGCTACGTCCCGCTCCCGGTCGACGACAGCGGGGTCCTTGTCGACCGACTCGAGGCAGAGGCAATCGATGCGGTTTATGTGACCCCGGCCCATCAGTTCCCGACCGGTACGATCCTGTCCGTCAGCCGTCGCCAGCGCCTCCTCAACTGGGCGTCCGAGCGGCAAACGTACATCATTGAAGATGATTACGATAGCGAGTTTCGTTACAGCGGCAAACCGATTCCTTCGTTGCAAAGCATGGATCAAAACGAACGTGTCGTTTATTTGAGCACGTTTTCGAAGTCGCTCATGCCTTCGCTCCGCATCGGTTACATGGTGCTTCCGCCCCCACTGTTAAACCGCTATCGGGAACGGTATCGCCATTTCACCTGCAGTGTGCCGCGTTTCGAGCAACATACGCTAACCGAGTTTATGGCGAGCGGCGATTTCGAGAAACATTTGAACCGGATGCGTAAAACGTACCGCCGCAAACTTGAGACCGTGATCACGGCGTTCAAACCATACGAGCCGCTCGTCACAATCACTGGCGCCAGCGCTGGTCTCCACATCGTCCTCTCGGTCGATACAGCACAAACTAGCGAGCAATTGAAGCAACTCGCTGAACAGTCAGGCATTCGTATCAAGGCGATGGCCGACTATCGTATCAATTCACGCGACACGAGACCGCAACTGCTATTTGGTTTCGCCGCCCTGCCTGAAGCGACGTTACACGCGGCGATTGACCAGTTGATGACCTGTTGGAATATCGGGAAGGGAGGGCCATATGGGAAAACCTCGCGATGAAACAATGATCAGACGCTCACGCTACGTCATCGGCATCGTCTGTTTGTTGATCGGTAGCCTCTTTTTGACCGAGTCATGGTGGAAAGACCGTGTCGCCACCTCGAACAGCAAACGTGTGACTGAAGCGATTCAATTCCAACAGCCGGATCGGGGCGAATTCGACTTCGAAACGGTCGAACCGTTATCGTGGGACGACTTGTTAAACGTGCGCAATCGATTTCATGATTTGCCGACAATCGGCATGATCACGATTCCAGATATCGATTTAGAATTACCAATTTTGTACGGTCTCGACAATGAGAATTTAGCGGTCGGGGCTGGTACGATGCGCGCTTCCCAACAGATGGGGCGTGGGAATTACGCACTAGCCGGTCATTACACCCAAAGTCCGACAGCCTTGTTCGGACCGCTCCATACGATCAAGACGGGAACGATGATTTACGTGACCGATTTGACGAACACGTATCAATACCGGACGGAGGCACTCGAGACCGTTCCCCCGACACGGATCGACGTGCTTGACGAGACGACAGATGCGACCATTACCTTGATCACGTGCACGTTCGATGCGACGGAACGATTAATCGTCAAGGGAGAGCTCGTGCAGACAACACCTTATATCTCTAACTGAGCGTCCTTCCACACGAAGGACGTTTTATTGTTTTTCAAAAAACATATTGTGAGCGCTTACATAATCGGCTAAACTATTTCTGGAACCGTTTGCACAAAATTGACAATCCGTTGCCCTGTAGACGACCTATTTTACGAAAGAGGTGCTCTCATGAAGAAGAACAATACGGCACGACGTACGACGACATTACTCTTATCTTCTGTCCTGCTCATTCAAGCCGGTGTCCCGGTGAACGTCTTGGCCGAACCGACGACGGTGGCAGTCGATGGGAATAAAACCGATTGGACAGACGTCTCGGCGCTAGCGTCATCGGCAGATGTTGGTTGGCAAGGCTTCGATCTCGGCAATCTTTATCTTCAAAATGACAAAACGAACCTGTACTTCTATGTCGATGCGTTCAACGTCCCGAACTGGGGCGACAACGGCCAATACATAAACATCGCCCTCCAAGTGAACGATGAAGATTCTGGCGTCGCCACGAACCCACTCGGTTATCCGTTCAACTTTAGTCAAACAGACAAAAAACCACAGTATCACATTTTACTTCGTGTCGATGGGGACAAGTCTGTCAAAGAAGCCGCGCTCTATGAAGCTGGGAAGACGACCCCGCTCGCGAACTTGGCAAACTTGAACGGTGCTTCGTTCGCCCTCGACCGGACGACAGGATTCGAAGGGAAAATCCCGTTGTCGCTGCTCGGTTTAAAAAATGACGACACGGTCCGTGCTCTCACCGTCCTCAGCGGAAATAATGCCGGTGAACACGGTGCGTTCGATACGATTCCGAGCAACGGATCTAACAAACTAGCTGACAGCTGGAACGTCTCGGCCAACCCGTCGACTCAATCTGTGTACAGCCCGGCCTATACACTCAGCGGCGTCGAGACAGTGACGCAGCTTGAAGTAACGAACGTCGACCCGGCGAATCAGTCTGTAGATGCCGACGTATCTGCTCCCATCACCTGGACGTTCAATGAGCCGGTGACGTTAGACGCCTCAAATGTCAGCTTGATGAGCGGAGAGACGGCCGTCCCGTTCACTGCCGAAGCAAACGGTTCGACCGTGACTGTCACGTCGACGAGCAAACTCGGACTCGGTCAGACGTACACGGCCACATTGCCAGCCGGGGCCGTCAAAGGTAATCTATCGACCACGACGCTACCCGCGCTGACGACTTCGTTCAAGACCGTCACGGAGCTGGCTGATCCATGGAAGACGCAGCGGTACATCGAAATGCTGTACGTCCGCGCCGATCAAGACTATACCGATTGGAACTTGTGGACGTGGAGCACCGGGGCAAAAGATGGACAAGTGGATCCCCACAAAATTACGGAAGACGGCGCCATTTTCCGAATTCCAGTCGGGAAAGATGCGACGAACGTCGGATTTGTCATCCGTAAAGGAACCGATTGGGCGGTCAAGGACGCTTACGGTGAAGACCGTTACGTGAAACTCGGAAATGATCGTGTCACGAAAGTCGTCGTCGCGAGCGGCCAAGGCGCCTTCCATCAAGTACCAACCATTCAAGGACCGGTGTTCGAGGACGGGACCGTCACGTTCTTCTATCGGGACAAAGACTTGTACGAGGCAGGACAGCTCGATCAACTCGACCGTGTCGCCTTAAACGTGAATGGCGTGACCTATCCGATGGCGTATGAGGATAAGAACGAATGGTACCGTCATACCGTCCGTCTTCCGGAAGGGACGCATGACTATACGTTCCTCGTCACAAAAGACGGCGTCACGACCGAAGTGACGGATCCCTATTTTGAAGCGTCAACCGTCGAATACCGTCGTCCGGCCGTCAAACTCACGTCTTCGATCGCACCGAAAGCGATCAGTTCGCGGGAGAATGCCGTCGTTCACGTCAAACCGACGCTACCAGAAGGCGTGACGCTTCGTGAACTCTATATCGATGCCCGCCCGCTTGGTGGACCGGCTAAACTTTCAATCGATCCGGCACTCAATAAACAGACGATCGCAGTCAAAGATACGGTCATGCCAGGCAACAAAACGTTGACGATCACGGCCGTGGATCAATATGGCAACGTCCATAAAACGACGGCTTCCGTAAACGTCCGACCGGTCACGATGAAAGACAAGCAAGCGTTTGACTGGGACGAAGCCCGGATCTACTTCATGTTGACGGATCGTTTCCACGATGGCGACAAGACGAACAATAATCCGAACGGTGAATATTATGACCAAGATCATCTCGAGTCGTATCACGGCGGCGATTTCGCCGGGATCACGAAAAAACTCGACTATCTCGACAAGCTCGGGATCAACACGATTTGGATTACCCCGATCGTCGATAATATCGATTGGGATCTCCGCTACGGTAAAGATGGCTCTCAATACGGCTATCACGGTTACTGGGCCAAAAACTTCGAGAAACTTGATGAACATCTCGGAGACATGCAGGCGTTCCATCGCCTGATCGATGCGGCCCACGCACGCGGCATCAAGATCATGGTCGACGTCGTCTTGAACCACCCAGGCTACGGAATGGAACCAGGCGCCGACAGCACAGGGGCGACGAATTTCCCTACGAACAAGGAACGTGATGCCTTTAAAGGCATGATTCGTGACACGCCTGTCGACGGGGACGATTTGAAAATGTCGCTCTCCGGCCTTCCTGACTTTAAGACAGAGGAAGCTGCCGTCCGTGAACAACTCGTCAAATGGCAGACTGACTGGATCAAGCGTTCGAAGACGAAACAAGGGAATACGATCGATTACTTCCGTGTCGATACGGTCAAGCATGTGGATGCGACGACATGGAAATCGTTTAAGAATGAACTGACAGCGCTCAAGCCAGACTTTAAAATGATTGGTGAGCATTACGGGGCGAGTGTGAACAACACAGGCGGCTATCTCCGGAGCGGCCAGATGGATTCGTTGCTTGATTTCGACTTCAAGTACCAAGCGGAAAATTTCATCAACGGGAACATTGATGGGGTCGAGAGCGCTCTTCAATACCGGAACACCCAACTCTCAAACGAAGCGACACTCGGCCAGTTCCTCAGCAGCCACGATGAAGATGGCTTCCTCATCTCTCGTGCTGGCGGCGATGAAGGTAAGCATATGGTCGCAGCCTCGCTCCAAATGACGGCGAAAGGGCAACCGGTCATCTACTATGGAGAAGAGATCGGTCAATCTGGGAAACATGCCTTAGACATGGACAAAGGCGAGTTTAACGAAAACCGTTACGACTTTGACTGGAAACGGGTGAACGGTGAAGGCAAAGACATGCACGCCCACTATCAAAAGTTGCTCAACATTCGGGCGGACTATTCAAAAGTGTTCAGCAAAGGAACACGTTCGGTCGTTGCCGGCGGTTCGAGCACCGGTTATTCGATTTTTGAACGGGCTTACGGCAAAGAGTCTATTCTTATTGGATTGAACACGAAAGAGTCGGCTCAAACGGCGACGTTCGAAACAAAGCACAAACAGAACACAGTGCTCGTCGACCGCTATAGCGGACGGACATACGTCGTCAAGCGCGACGGCAAGGTGACCGTGAACCTACCAGCGCAAGATCAAGGCGGTACGGTCATCCTCGTCTCTAAAGCTAAAAAATGATCAGCAAAAAGCCGTTGTCCCTTTTCAGGAGACAACGGCTTATTTGTTAACGTGAATAATTTGGTGCTTCTTTTGTAATGTGCACATCGTGTGGGTGGCTTTCTTGCAGGCCGGCTCCAGTCATTCGAATGAACTGCGTATCTTCTCGCAATGCTCGAATGTCGGCAGCGCCGCAATAGCCCATTCCCGAACGAAGGCCACCAATGAGTTGATACACCGTGTCGGCCAGCTCGCCTCGGTAAGCGACGCGTCCTTCAATGCCTTCTGGGACGAATTTTTTATCCGCTTCTTGGAAGTAACGGTCTTGACTGCCTCGCTTCATCGAAGCTTCCGATCCCATACCACGGTAAGTCTTAAACTGACGACCTTGATAGATCTCCATCTCACCTGGGCTTTCTTTTACGCCAGCCAAGAGACTACCGAGCATGACAGCGCTTGCGCCAGCAGCGATTGCCTTGACGATATCGCCCGAGTACTTGATTCCACCGTCAGCGATGACCGTGACACCGTGTTCTCGTGCTTCTGTCACGCAGTCGTAGACTGCCGTGATTTGAGGGACACCGACTCCGGCAACGACCCGTGTCGTACAAATCGAACCCGGTCCGATACCGACTTTGATGACTGAAGCGCCGGCCTCGATCAAAGCACGTGTCGCTTCTGCCGTCGCCACGTTACCGGCGATGATTGGAAGTGTCGGGAACAAATCACGCAGTTCTTTCACTTTCTCGATGACACCAGCCGAGTGGCCGTGTGCTGTATCGACAACGAGCGCATCCACGCCTGCATCGACAAGGATTTGAGCACGCGAAGCAGCGTCTTTTGTTACCCCGACAGCTGCCGCCACAAGAAGACGCCCTTGTTTGTCTTTCGCAGCGTGAGGGAATTGCTCAACCTTCTCGATATCTTTCGTCGTGATCAAGCCCTTTAAAACGCCGGCATCGTCGACGAGTGGTAACTTCTCGATGCGGTGTTGGTGCAGAATTCGCTCTGCTTCTTCAAGAGAAGTTCCGACTTTTGCAGTGACAAGATTTTCTGTCGTCATGACGTCTTCGATCACAGTCGAGTAGTCTCTGATGAAGCGAAGGTCACGGTTAGTCAAAATACCGATCAATTTCCGTTCTTGTTCAGAATTGACGATGGGGACACCGGAAATGCGGTATTTACTCATTAAATACTCGGCATCGTAAATTTGGCGCTCTGGCGTCAAATAAAATGGATTCGTAATGACTCCGTTCTCCGAACGTTTCACACGGTCGACATGCTCTGCTTGCATTTCCATCGACATGTTTTTGTGGATAACGCCAAGACCACCTTGACGCGCCATGGCGATTGCCATCGGTGCTTCCGTCACTGTGTCCATACCAGCGCTGATGACTGGAATGTTTAACTCAAGCCCTTCACATAGCTTCGTGCTCAGACTTACATCTCTTGGCAAGACATTTGAAAACCGCGGTACGAGTAAGACGTCATCAAACGTTAATCCTTCTTTTGCAAACTTGTTTTCCCACATAAAAATCGATTGCCCCTTTCTCTATCGGACCCGAATCTTTGTTTCGAAATATTTCTGTAATGGTAACAGGTATGGCTCGAAAGTGCAATTCAATTCACGATGTTCAGAAAGTTCAGAATTGTGTTCATTCCTGTTGAATCCTTCTCAAATCATTCGGAAAATGTCCACGTTATCGGAAGGCCAAGTCAATAATAATCGGTTTTAGAAATAGAAAAAGACGACCAAGCATGTGCTTGGTCGTCCTTCATATGGCCTGGCAACGTCCTATCCTCACAGGGGGAGACCCCCAACTACTTTCGGCGCTGAAGCGCTTAACTTCCGTGTTCGGCATGGGAACGGGTGTGGCCGCTTCGCTATCGCCACCAGACAAGGGATTGTTCCCTGAA
>NZ_SJVB01000011.1:0-4065 GCF_004337185.1 Exiguobacterium sp. SH0S2
GGAGTGTCGATTCCGATAGGGATTGATGCTCCCTTTCTCGTGGCCAGACACGAGAACAGCCTTTGGTTTTAACCTCGTAGAGACCGCCTCTTGCTTGCAAGAGTATAGCGGGCTATACTCTTAAAAACAGCCCGACGAATTCCGCCCCTCGTTCCACCTCGGTTCTCGTCGTACATAAGGAGGAAAAACCATGGCATTCGAATTCGCTTGGAACGCTCAAAAAAACCAAATGAGTGACGTGAAAGGCAAAGAACGAGAACAAGAACGAGAGGGCAAAATCAAGAATGAACGGATCGATCCAACCCGAACCCACCTCAACTATGATTTCGTCAAAAGCAATGTCGGTCTCTATGAACGGACAAAAGAAAGACGGGACGAACTGAAAAAAGAAGGCAGCCGTGTTCAGAAAAATTCGGTCGTCCTGTATTCCAACATCATCACGATCCCGAAAGAAGAAGCGGACAAGATGACGGACAAAGAACATGAGAAATACTTCAAGAGTTGCTATGAATACTTCTGTGATCGGTACGGTAAGGAGAACGTGATGAGTGCCAAAGTTCATCTGGACGAGACGACACCCCATATGCATCTTCACTTCATGCCCGTGAACAAGGAAAACGGGAAGTTGCAAGCAAGGACGGTGATGGGGCCGAGGGCGTTGAGAGAAATCCATGACCAACTGCCGAGGTATCTCCAACAGCGTGGCTTCGACGTGTTACGGGCGAGCGGAGAGAAGACGATGGAGAAGCTGAACATCCACGAATACAAAGCGAGAGAGGACATGAAACAAGAAGTCGAGGTACTCAAGAAGCAAGTCGGTGACCTCGACTTGGAGTATTCGATCACCCGAGCGGAAATCCGTACCCGAAAAATGATAGCGAGCGAGGAAGTCGGCAAGGCGAAAAAGGAGTCGGACGAGCAAATCGTGTCGGTTCGGAAGCAAGCGGATCGGAAGATTGCGATGATCCAAGAAGAAGTCTCCAAGTTTGAATACGACATAAATCGACATCGTGAACACCTGATTCTCGATACCGACGACGTGAAAACCCAATTGGAATCGACCAAGAGAGACCTCGATCACTACGGAAACCAACTCCAAGAGCGAATCGATTCGCTCAAAGAGTTGAACTTCGACGAGCGGATCGACTTGAATCTGAAGCCGAACTTTATGAAAAAGGTGACGATGGCGAGCGAGACGTTCGAGGAACTGAAGAAGCGAGCGGAGTCTGCGGAGAAGATGCAGCGGGCGCTGCGGGCATCGGAAAAAGAGAATAAGTCGTTGAAAGAGTCCAATCAGTCGAAAGACAAGGAGTTAAACGAACTCCTAGGATTGCGGATTGAGAACCGCAAACTCCAACGAGAGGTCGAGTTCTTCAAGCAGGTCATCGAGAAAATCAAAGTCTTCATGGCGACGTTGGTCCAACATAAATACCGATTGTCGCCAAACCAGATGGAGCAGGTCGTTGGCTATGCCAAATTCCAAGCGAAGGATCGGCTGGGAAGAAATCAGGACGTGGATCTCCAAAACGAGTCCGAAAAGAAAGGCTTCGACAAGGCGAAAGGAGATTTCGAGGAGCAACGGAAGGAGTTGCGGAAGGATTCACTCGATATGGGACGCTAGAAGCCCGTATGAGTGATTCCAGGCCGTTATGGTGGTCAATGTAACGGAATAACGAATTAGACCCTCTGAGACGCTTCTGAAGCGTCCTAGAGGGTCTTTCGTTGTGAGTATAAGAGTTGACCATCTGGAAAGCCCCAATACCCTCTCGTTTGGTTTTGCCGTGTTCATACGGCGAAACCTGCCAACCGGCGAGGGAGCCCCTCGGGATCGAGGGGTTGGGGAGCCGATCTTTTAAATACCTTGGACCTCTTCAATCATTACAATGTGTCGATTGAATATTATATCTTCTGCGCCTTCCTTGTCTTCAAGTATCAAGTGTCCATCAGGACCAAATTGCTTCATGAGTTCTAAGACTTCAGAGCTCTTCTTAAACGATGCTGGCACAGGGCGTTGAGTTCCATTACTCAAATGTAAGACTACTGCCATTTTATCACCTCCTCAACTTACAATTTTATGCAAAAAAGTGAGGGATGTAGAGGTTTTGTTTTTTAGTCTTTCTTATCTTGATAATAAGGGTAACTATTTATGCGCAAAAAAAGGGGCGAACAAGTGACTGAATCCCTTGCGCCCCAATGGTTTATAAAGAAAAAAACTTGCGTTTCCGTGTATAGTGTTTTAGCATTTGAGTTACCACACACAAAACTAAAAACACGAAACGGAGGCAAGTCCTTTAGCTTATGCTGTTAAGTACCCTTTTTGTGCAGTCCACAAAACGGTGCTTCAACATGGATTATAGACAAAATGACACCCAAAATACAAGACCCTATTGCACAAATCAAACCGAAAAAGTTAGATAACCTACGCATGTACGAACTGACGAAGAATCATCTTTCCGAAAAAATGCAGGAACTGTACAGAGAGTGTGGCACGTTCAACCTGTATGTTTCCACGGCTGACAAGGAGAAGAAGAAGATGGTCGGTGGCAATCATTGCAAGAATCGTTTCTGCCCGATCTGCGCTTGGCGGAAGGCGAGGAAAGATGCGATGGCGCTTTCTGTGGTGATGGAAGCGATGCACACGGAACATGATGTGAAGTATCTCTTCCTGACGTTGACGACCCCGAACGTTCGGGCGGACGAGGTGAAGTCGGAAATCGCGATGATGAACAAGGCGTTCCACAAATTGTTTATGCGGAGTAAAGTTAAAAAAGCGATTGAAGGATATGCCCGGAAGCTGGAGATGACGTACGACAGCAACCCGTTAATCACGACACCCTTGTTTGCGAGAAAGCAGTCGTACTACGAACGACGGGGGCTGAAAGTCGGGGACGAGAACCCGACTTACGATACATACAATCCCCACTTCCATGTCGTGTTGGCGGTCAAAAAGTCGTACTTCACTTCTCGGAACTATATCAATCGTGACGAGTGGTTGGAAATGTGGCGTGAAGTCACTGGAGACTACACGATCACCCAAGTCCACATCGAACGGATCAAGGAAAAACAGACCGGCAATGCGGTAGCTGAAATCTCGAAGTATGCGGCCAAGAGTAACGAGATGGGCGTGAGTGCCGAAGTGTTCGATATCTTCTACAAATCCTTGAAAGGCAAGCAGGTCATTGCTTTCAGTGGTCTCTTTAAGGAATACATGACGAAGTTCAAAGATGGCGAGTTGGATCATTACATGATGAGAGACGCCAACGAGTATTTCTACAAAATCATGGCGAGGTGGCGAGCCGATCAGTCGGATTTTGTACAGGAGTACATCGAACTGACGGAAGAAGAGAAGCGGAGATACAACAAACAAGCGATTGATGAAGCAGAGATTGATTGAACAAAAAAAGAGTGCAGGCGACCGGCGAAGTCGTCTGCACTCTTTTGTTCGACGGATCTACTACGCGACGAACACCTTCAAGGAAATACTTGCTATGATTATACCAAATATATGTCGAGGTGGGATAGCATGTCGGAATTTGTGGTCAATAAAGCAGGGGCAAAACTTTATTCGGACGTATCGAAACACGAAGAGTTGCAGATTAAAGAATCTAAAATCTATCACGTTCTATCTGTCGGTGTTGTTGGTGGTCAACGAACGGCAATAGCAACAATCAAAGAAGATGATGGATCTGCGGTTGTTTACCGACTACCTTATCAGTTGGATGATTGGGTTCAAAGTTCTGTCGTGATGGCTCATGGTGGTTTAGATCTTTTTCCCTCAGATGTTGAATTTGGAGTGATTGACGAAAGGATCTATGCTGAGATTCTTTGAAATTCCAATTGAGTGGCTGCATCGTCTGGAGACGATGCTACCATTCGAATGGAATACACTTTCATGATCCAGTGACCGAGGGGGAACGGGTCGGGGAAGAAGGGTTTAGGGAGTGTCGATTCCGATAGGGATTGATGCTCCCTTTCTCGTGGCCAGACACGAGAACAGCCTTTGGTTTTAACCTCGTAGAGACCGCCTCTTGCTTGCAAGAGTATAGCGGGCTATACTCTTAAAAA
>NZ_SJVB01000012.1:0-2998 GCF_004337185.1 Exiguobacterium sp. SH0S2
TTCTAGATCAAAGCCTCGACCGATTAGTATCATTCAGCTCCACACGTCGCCGTGCTTCCACCCATGACCTATCTACCTCATCGTCTCTGAGGGGTCTTTCTTGATTGCTCAAAGGGAAATCTCATCTCGGAGGGGGCTTCATGCTTAGATGCTTTCAGCACTTATCCCGTCCGCACGTAGCTACCCAGCGATGCTCCTGGCGGAACAACTGGTACACCAGCGGTGCGTCCATCCCGGTCCTCTCGTACTAAGGACAGCTCTCCTCAAATTTCCTGCGCCCACGACGGATAGGGACCGAACTGTCTCACGACGTTCTGAACCCAGCTCGCGTACCGCTTTAATGGGCGAACAGCCCAACCCTTGGGACCTACTCCAGCCCCAGGATGCGATGAGCCGACATCGAGGTGCCAAACCTCCCCGTCGATGTGGACTCTTGGGGGAGATCAGCCTGTTATCCCCAGGGTAGCTTTTATCCGTTGAGCGATGGCCCTTCCATGCGGAACCACCGGATCACTAAGCCCGACTTTCGTCCCTGCTCGACTTGTAGGTCTCGCAGTCAAGCTCCCTTCTGCCTTTGCACTCTACGAATGATTTCCAACCATTCTGAGGGAACCTTTGGGCGCCTCCGTTACTGTTTAGGAGGCGACCGCCCCAGTCAAACTACCCGCCTGACACGGTCCTCCAGCCGGATCACGGCTGCGAGTTAGAGACTCTATACGCAAAGGGTGGTATCCCAAGGATGTCTCCACCGAAGCTGGCGCTCCGGCTTCACAAACTCCCACCTATCCTGTACATCGCGTACAAAGCCTCAATATCAGGCTGTAGTAAAGCTCCATGGGGTCTTTCCGTCCTGTCGCGGGTAACCTGCATCTTCACAGGTACTATGATTTCACCGGGTCTCTCGTTGAGACAGTGCCCAAATCGTTACGCCTTTCGTGCGGGTCGGAACTTACCCGACAAGGAATTTCGCTACCTTAGGACCGTTATAGTTACGGCCGCCGTTTACTGGGGCTTCGGTTCAGTGCTTCTCTTGCGATGACACATCCCCTTAACCTTCCAGCACCGGGCAGGCGTCAGCCCCTATACTTCATCTTGCGATTTAGCAGAGACCTGTGTTTTTGCTAAACAGTCGTTTGGGCCTATTCACTGCGGCTTATGTTGCCATAAGCGTCCCTTCTCCCGAAGTTACGGGACCATTTTGCCGAGTTCCTTAACGAGAGTTATCCCGCGCGTCTTAGAATTCTCATCTCGCCTACCTGTGTCGGTTTACGGTACTGGCGCCGACCTCCTTACTAGAGGCTTTTCTTGGCAGCGTGAAATCCGGTACTTCGCCCTACGGGCTCCACATCACAGCTCAACCTTGTATGCCGGGCGGATTTGCCAACCCGACGGCCTCGCTGCTTGTCCGTGCACTTCCAGTCGCACGGTTACCTTATCCTTCTGCGTCCCCCCATCGTTCAAACGGTGGTACGGCGGTACAGGAATATCAACCTGTTGTCCATCGCCTACGCCTTTCGGCCTCGGCTTAGGTCCAGACTAACCCTGAGCGGACGAGCCTTCCTCAGGAAACCTTGGGCTTTCGACGGAGGGGATTCTCACCCCTCTTTTCGCTACTCACACCGGCATTCTCACTTCCAAGCGCTCCACGGCTCCTCACGATACCGCTTCACTGCTGCTTGGAACGCTCCCCTACCATTCCTTACGGAATCCATAGCTTCGGTGGTATGTTTAGCCCCGTTAAATTTTCGGCGCGGCGTCACTCGACTAGTGAGCTATTACGCACTCTTTGAATGGTGGCTGCTTCTAAGCCAACATCCTAGTTGTCTGTGCAACGCCACATCCTTTTCCACTTAACATACACTTTGGGACCTTAGCTGATGGTCTGGGCTGTTTCCCTTTCGACTACGGATCTTATCACTCGCAGTCTGACTCCCGAGTACAAGTTGCCGGCATTCGGAGTTTGACTGAATTCGGTAACCCTGTGGGGGCCCCTAGTCCAATCAGTGCTCTACCTCCGGAACTCTTCACCTCGAGGCTAGCCCTAAAGCTATTTCGGGGAGAACCAGCTATCTCCAGGTTCGATTGGCATTTCACCGCTACCCACACCTCATCCCCGCACTTTTCAACGTGCGTGGGTTCGGACCTCCAGTCAGTGTTACCTGACCTTCATCCTGGACATGGGTAGATCACCTGGTTTCGGGTCTACGACGACGGACTGATGCGCCCTATTCAGACTCGCTTTCGCTGCGGCTCCGCCTTATCAGCTTAACCTTGCCCGCCATCGTAACTCGCCGGTTCATTCTACAAAAGGCACGCCATCACCCGTTAACGGGCTCTGACTACTTGTAGGCATACGGTTTCAGGATCTATTTCACTCCCCTTCCGGGGTGCTTTTCACCTTTCCCTCACGGTACTGGTTCACTATCGGTCACTAGGAAGTATTTAGCCTTGGGAGATGGTCCTCCCGGATTCCGACGGGGTTTCACGTGTCCCGCCGTACTCAGGATCCACTCTGGAGGGGATAAGATTTCAGCTACAGGGCCGTCACCTTCTCTGGCCGACCTTTCCAGGTCGTTCACCTATCCTATCCCTTTGTAACTCCGTATAGAGTGTCCTACAACCCCAGGAAGCATGCTTCCTGGTTTGGGCTGTTCCCGTTTCGCTCGCCGCTACTCAGGGAATCGAATTTTCTTTCTCTTCCTCCGGGTACTTAGATGTTTCAGTTCCCCGGGTTTGCCTCACACCGTGCTATGTATTCACACGGGTGTCCCGCCAGTCTCCCGGCGGTGGGTTCCCCCATTCGGATACCTCTGGATCAAAGTGCACTTACCACTCCCCAGAGCATTTCGCTGTTCGTCGCGTCCTTCATCGGCTCCTAGTGCCAAGGCATCCACCGTACGCCCTTTCTACCTTGATCTAGCGTTTCTAAGACACACGGTCCGAACGGACCATGCATATTTTTCTTGGTTTGATGTCTTGATGAATCTTCAGTTTTCAA
>NZ_SJVB01000014.1:0-1440 GCF_004337185.1 Exiguobacterium sp. SH0S2
TGAACTGCCCCATAAAAGTTGGACATAAAAATCCAACTTTTATGGGGTGTTTTTATGGTCAAATTTACGAAGGCTTTCAAAATTCATGTGGCCGAACGCTACTTGACGGGCAAAGACGGATGCACAACGTTAGGAAAAGAGTTCGGGGTGGACCGTAAGAAAGTCAGTCAATGGGCACTCCTCTATGAGCGCTGGGGCGAGACGATCTTCAATCCGTCCTATACAGCCCACTCGCCGGCGTTTAAAC
Source organism: Exiguobacterium sp. SH0S2 (assembly GCF_004337185.1). Taxonomy (NCBI): domain Bacteria; kingdom Bacillati; phylum Bacillota; class Bacilli; order Caryophanales; genus Exiguobacterium; species Exiguobacterium sp. SH0S2. The sequence continues at coordinate 248 of NZ_SJVB01000014.1, forward strand.
TAAGGGTACTAAACGATATGGCGGACAACGGGCTGTCCTTGATCGACGCGGCCCTGAAGTACAGGCTGTCCTCTCCCGGGATGATCTCCAACTGGCGATCCACATACGAACGGGAGGGGCCCGAGGGCCTGGCCGCCAAGCCGAAAGGACGTGCCCCGATGCCGAGACGGAAGAAGCAGGAGCCCAAAGAGATGACGGAGGTCGAGAGGCTCAAGGAACGGGTCGAGTTCCTCGAGATGGAGAACGCAGCGTTAAAAAAATTGAAAGCCTTGGTTCAAGAAGAGGAAGCGCGACGAACGGGATCAAGGCCCAAGTGATCGACGAGCTACGGGCCACCTATCCTGTACCGGGGCTCCTTCAGGTGCTCGATATGGCTCGAAGCGTCTACTATTATTGGCGGACGCGCCTGACGGCCGATGACAAGTATGCGGACGTGAAGGAAGCGATCCGGACCCTCTTCCACGAACACGAAGGACGTTGTGGCTATCGGCGAATCCATGCGCTACTCGAGCGCCAAGGTTTCAGGCACGACCCGAAAACAGTGTTGCGTCTTATGGACGAGCTCGGTCTCAAGTGCCTCGTCCGCATGAAGAAATATCGTTCCTACAAGGGAGAGGTCGGAACGATCGCAGCGAACCTCCTCGAACGGGATTTCCAGGCCACAGGCCTAAACCAGAAGTGGGTGACCGATGTCACCGAGTTCCACCTTTTCGGGGAGAAACTCTATCTCTCACCGATGATGGACCTGGCAAACCGTGAAATCATCGCCTATACGATGTCAGATAAGCCTAAGTATCCATTCATCGGCGAGATGTTGGACCAAGCCATCGCGAGACTCGATAGCGATAGAAGGCCGATCCTCCATTCTGACCAAGGCTGGCAATACCAATTTCGAGCGTTCACGGCGAAGCTTCGCGAACACGGCATCACCCAAAGCATGTCCCGAAAGGGCAACTGTCTCGACAACGCGGCCATCGAGAGCTTCTTCGCCGTGCTCAAGTCCGAGCTACTCTATCTCAGGAAGTTCGAGGACATGGCTCATTTCAAACAGGAGCTCGAGCGCTACATCGAGTACTACAATCATCGTCGCATCAAGAAACGACTAAAAAACCTGAGCCCGGTGGAATACCGGACCCAGGTTCTCGAAGTCGCCTGACAAATTATTTAGTGTCTAACTTTTTTGGTTCAGTTCA
>NZ_SJVB01000015.1:0-1127 GCF_004337185.1 Exiguobacterium sp. SH0S2
ATGGTCGGGAAGACAGGATTCGAACCTGCGACCCCTTGGTCCCAAACCAAGTGCTCTACCAAGCTGAGCTACTTCCCGTTATAAATGGTGCACCCTGAGAGATTCGAACTCCCGGCCTTTAGATTCGTAGTCTAACGCTCTATCCAGCTGAGCTAAGGGTGCATAAAATGCGGTCGAGAGGACTTGAACCTCCACGGTGTTAACCACCACTAGGCCCTCAACCTAGCGCGTCTACCGATTCCGCCACGACCGCGTATTAATGGAGCGGAAGACGGGATTCGAACCCGCGACCCCGACCTTGGCAAGGTCGTATTCTACCACTGAACTACTTCCGCAATATGAGTTTTGATTAGAGATGCGGGTGAAGGGACTCGAACCCCCACGTCAAGGACACTAGATCCTAAGTCTAGCGCGTCTACCAATTCCGCCACACCCGCATATAATATTCAAATATAACTATTAATTAATGAGAAATGGTGAGCCATGCAGGGCTCGAACCTGCGACCCTCTGATTAAAAGTCAGATGCTCTACCAACTGAGCTAATGGCTCATTAATTTAAAATGGGGCGACTGAAGGGAATTGAACCCTCGAATGCCGGAATCACAATCCGGTGCGTTAACCACTTCGCCACAATCGCCATGAAAAAATGGTGCCGGCGAAAGGATTTGAACCCTCGACCCTCTGATTACAAGTCAGATGCTCTACCAACTGAGCTACACCGGCAGGTGTAAATGGTGGCTTTGGACGGAATCGAACCGCCGACACAAGGATTTTCAGTCCTTTGCTCTACCAACTGAGCTACAAAGCCAACTTATTAAGTTTAAATTAAAAATGGCGGTCCCGACGGGATTCGAACCCGCGATCTTCTGCGTGACAGGCAGACATGTTAACCGCTACACCACGGGACCGTTTGTAAAACTATTTGTATCGACTCCACCTATTTTAAATGTCAATTAGGATAAAGTCAATAAGTTTTGTAAAAAAATAAAAATCCTGGCAACGTCCTATCCTCACAGGGGGAGACCCCCAACTACTTTCGGCGCTGAAGCGCTTAACTTCCGTGTTCGGCATGGGAACGGGTGTGGCCGCTTCGCTATCGCCACCAGACAAGGGATTGTTCCCTGAA
>NZ_SJVB01000016.1:0-784 GCF_004337185.1 Exiguobacterium sp. SH0S2
AGATGAGATTTCCCTTTGAGCAATCAAGAAAGACCCCTCAGAGACGATGAGGTAGATAGGTCATGGGTGGAAGCACGGCGACGTGTGGAGCTGAATGATACTAATCGGTCGAGGCTTTGATCTAGAATTGGTTTGTATTGATGAATCTTCAGTTTTGAGAGAGTAATCTTTCAAAAAAAGTTTGACATTATGTAAAGATAATGTTAATCTCATATATGTCTGGTGGCGATAGCGAAGCGGCCACACCCGTTCCCATGCCGAACACGGAAGTTAAGCGCTTCAGCGCCGAAAGTAGTTGGGGGTCTCCCCCTGTGAGGATAGGACGTTGCCAGGCATACATATCGGAGGATTAGCTCAGCTGGGAGAGCACCTGCCTTACAAGCAGGGGGTCGGCGGTTCGATCCCGTCATCCTCCACCATTTACACCTGCCGGTGTAGCTCAGTTGGTAGAGCATCTGACTTGTAATCAGAGGGTCGAGGGTTCAAATCCTTTCGCCGGCACCATTTTTAAAAAAAGTCTACCGCACTAATTATACCTTGCCGGGGTGGCGGAATTGGTAGACGCACAGGACTTAAAATCCTGCGAGGGTTTCCTCGTGCCGGTTCAAGTCCGGCCCTCGGTACCATCTATATATCCCATTGGGAATCATTCGTCTCGCACCCTTAGCTCAGCTGGATAGAGCGTTAGACTACGAATCTAAAGGCCGGGAGTTCGAATCTCTCAGGGTGCACCATTTATAACGGGAAGTAGCTCAGCTTGGTAGAGCACTTGGTTTGGGACCAA
>NZ_SJVB01000017.1:0-587 GCF_004337185.1 Exiguobacterium sp. SH0S2
TGTCGGCCATCCGTTTCGCGAACAAGGCGAGCGCACAGATGACCCCGACCTCGACGGCGACGACGAGGTCGACGAAGACGGTCAGCCCGAGCGTGACGAGCAGCACGAGTGATTCGGCCGACCGATGACGCAGCATCTCGAAGACGTGGTGCCGCTCCGACATGTTCCAAGCGACGCGCATCAAGATCGGCGCGAGTGCGGCGAGCGGGACATAGCTCGCGAGTGGTGCCAACACGAGCACGGCGAGGAGCACCGTCAACCCGTGGATGACACCGGAGCGGCGGCTGACGGCTCCGGCTTGGATGTTCGTCGCCGTCCGGGCGATCGCACCCGTCGCCGGGATGCCGCCGAAGAACGGGACGACGACGTTGGCGAGCCCTTGCCCGAACAGTTCCTTGTCTGGGTTCATCTTCGTGCCGGCCATGCCGTCCGCGACAGCACCTGACAACAGTGACTCGAGCGCCCCGAGGAAGGCGATGGCGAACGCCGATGGGAGCAGCGTCGCGATCAAGTCGAGGTCGATCGTGAGCCAGTTGAAGTCAGGCAGTCCGCTCGGGATGCCACCGTAGGCGCGACCGATCAGCTCG
>NZ_SJVB01000018.1:0-542 GCF_004337185.1 Exiguobacterium sp. SH0S2
ATGCACGACGTATCGGCCGAGCGTCTTTCGATCGGCGCTCGAGGTGACCACTTCGCCTTGATCGATGTCGAAGAGGCGTCACCGAAGATGCAGGCGACGGCAAAAGCGACGCTCGAGACAGACACGAACGTTGAATACATCGAGCCGGTCCAAACGTATAAGGCGTTCGCATCGGATGTGAGCCTCGACTATCAATGGTCGATTAACGAGCGCTCGGTATTGAAACCGTTCAAAGGTTCAGGGGTCGGCCTCGACGCCTATGAGGCACTCAAGCTGCCGGGCCGCTCGATTAAAGTCGCGGTCCTCGACACGGGCGTCGACTATCGTCTGCTCGACTTGAAAGGGAAAGTCGATATCGTGAATGAGAAGAACTTCGTCGACCCGAACGGGGAAGGCGACGCGATTGACGACCATGGACACGGGACACACGTCGCCGGTGTCATCGGGGCGATACGTGACAACGGGGTATCGATGCGAGGCATCGTGCCGAACGTCTCGATTCTCCCGGTGAAAGTGCTCGATGCGAGCGGATCGGGTGACAC
>NZ_SJVB01000019.1:0-472 GCF_004337185.1 Exiguobacterium sp. SH0S2
CGTCTAGTTTGTTTCGTAAGTGGTTTTCCTCATTAATTGTCTGCGCCAGCATCTCATCATAAGTGATAAGATTTTTCTTAATATTGATCATTGGTTTGATCTCTATTTGCACATAACGATGAGCCTCTAACAAAGTTGTACTGTTCTTCATCATTTCCTTTACGAGCCTGAAATGATTCGGACGTTCCTTCAATGTGGTTGTCATTTTATTCTGTAAATCTTCTACTCGATGTTCGAGTGAATATTGAATACTATCAAGCTCAAATTTTTCTTTCGGACCGATACGAATAGCGCGCACATTTTCTTTTTGACCAATACGCTGTAAAACATTATCGACTGCTAAATTAGTTTGGGACGACAATAGAATTTTTTTATTATCATTTACTAGGTATTGAATAATTTCGCTAATAACTGTTGTTTTCCCGGTACCCGGAGGACCTTGTATAAGGTAAATATCACTACAGTTTAGAGC
>NZ_SJVB01000001.1:0-937584 GCF_004337185.1 Exiguobacterium sp. SH0S2
TTGTGCATCCGTCTTTGCCCGTCAAGTAGCGTTCGGCCACATGAATTTTGAAAGCCTTCGTAAATTTGACCATAAAAACACCCCATAAAAGTTGGATTTTTATGTCCAACTTTTATGGGGCAGTTCACTTCGGTGGCTTCTTTTTCGTAAGGGCATACAACTCACCGTTGTTAAGCGAAATAATAGAGTGGTATAGTTATGAAAGAGAGCGAAATGTTCACAATTGTGCAACATTCGCTACATCTTGTAATGGTTCTCTGGGAGGTTTAGTTGATGGCTGATAAAACAAAAATTCTAGTAGTCGACGACGAAGAAAGAATTCGCCGACTGTTAAAAATGTATCTAGAACGGGAGCAATACGTGATCGAAGAAGCGACGAATGGTGAAGAAGCGCTTCAACTCGCACTTGAAGGCGACTTTGACGTCATCTTGCTCGACTTGATGATGCCGAAGATGGACGGGGTCGAGGTGTGTACCGAACTCCGTAAAACGAAAGCGACACCTGTCATCATGCTGACGGCGAAAGGTGAGGAGATCGACCGGGTTCAAGGGTTCGAGGTCGGCGCGGACGACTACATCGTCAAACCGTTCAGTCCTCGTGAAGTCGTCTTACGCGTCAAAGCGCTACTCCGTCGCTCAGGTTCGACAAAGTTTTTGCAAACGGCCGAAAAGTCGAAAGACTTGATCGTGTTCCCGCATTTGACGATCGACAATGACGCACACCGCGTCACGGTCGACGGAGAAGAAATCGCCCTCACGCCGAAAGAGTATGAGCTATTATTCTTCCTGGCCAAACAAGTCGATAAAGTGTTCTCGCGGGAGCAACTGTTAAAAGAAGTATGGAACTATGAATTTTTCGGAGACCTTCGAACGGTCGACACGCACGTGAAACGGCTTCGTGAGAAATTGAACCGTGTCTCTCCATCCGCGGCCCAAATGATCACGACGGTATGGGGTGTCGGATACAAGTTTGAAGTCGTCAGTGAGTGATGATCCGCCGCAATAGTATTGTCACGAAGCTGTGGCTGACGATCCTCGTGTTGGTCAGCCTGATTTTGTTCATCGTATCCGTCCTAATGCTCGAGTTCTTCAACTCGTTCCATATTGATCAGGAACGTGGGCATTTAGCGAAACTCGGTGGGCAAGTCCAGTCAGTCTTGCTAGAGGAAGGCGATTCGTCACGGACGGTCGACCAAATCATCGAAGTGTACGGAGCGAACTATATTTTAGAGAACGGGTCGGTCCGTTCGAACTTCGGCACGGAAGTCGATGGCTTGATGACCGAACTCGGACGTCAGTCATGGGGTCCTTATCAAGCTGTAGGGGAGACGGCGATCGGGAACTTCTCGTCGTTCGATGACCAGGCTGCCTTGGCATATCGGACGACATTCTCTCTTGAGACGGGCGAGTATACACTCTATTTGATTGAGCCGCTCAATGCGATCTCAAGCGCGAATGAAGGGGCGCGGACAATCATCTTTTGGACGGTCGCCTCGGCGATCATCGTCACGACCGTGTTCGCTTTCTTCTTATCGACCCGGATCACGGCCCCGCTGCGTGAGATGAGGGATGCCGTCAATAAGACGGGTGAAGGACAGTTCGATCTGCGGCTCGTCCAGAAGACGAATGACGAAATCGGTGAACTTGCCGGCTCATTCAATGCGATGAGCAGCCAGCTGTCGACATACGTGAACGCGCTCGACCGCGAACGGCTGCAGCTCGCTTCGATTCTACGTTCGATGGCAGACGGTGTCATCACGCTCGATCGCCATGCGAACGTGATCGTGACGAACCCGCAGGCACAGCCGTTATTGCACGACGATCAACCGCACGAAGTCGTGCTCGCGCTCTACGAAGACGTCGTCGGCGGTGCGCCTGAGAAGACGATTGAAGTGAAGCAAGACGATCACTACTACACGTTGACGGTCACACCGCTCCTCGGGGAGGAAGATTTCGAGGGAGCGGTCGTCGTCATCCGTGATACGACCGAAAGTCACCGCCTCGACAAGATGCGGACCGACTTCGTCGCCAACATCAGCCACGAGCTGCGAACACCGCTCGTGACGCTCCAAGGCTATTCCGAGGCGATCATCGACGGCATGACCGAGAGTGACGAGGCGACGAAAGAATTCGCTTCGATCATTTACGACGAGTCGTTACGGCTTGCCCGGCTCGTCAACGATTTACTCGATTTGGCGAGAATCGAATCAGGGAAAGAGACGATGCAGTTCGCGGCGTTCGATTTCGGCGAATTTTTACCTCGGGTGATGCGCAAGTTTAACCAGATGGCGAACGAGAAAGGGATCACGTTGTCGACCGTGGCTCCGAAGCGGATGATTGAAGCGGATGGGGACCGGTTAGAACAAGTGTTCACGAACTTGATCGGCAACGCCATCGCCCACACCGAGAGCGGAGCGATTCGGCTCGAGGCGACCGAAGAAGCGGACGGCTTCTTGATCTGTTTGACCGATACCGGCAGCGGGATCCCGAAAGAGGACTTGCCGTTTGTGTTCGAGCGGTTCTATAAAGCGGACAAGGCCCGGACGAGCGGCGGGAAGACCGGAACAGGCATCGGACTCGCCATCGTCAAGAATGTCATCGACGCCCATCATGGCACGGTCGACGTCACGAGCGTGTACGGCGAAGGGACGACGTTCACGATTCGGCTCCCTTACGACCAACCGCAATCATAACGACAATGGTGACTCCTATGGGTCACCATTTGTGGCATAGAGGAGGAAATGACATGAAGCGATATACACGTGGAGGCGACAAGGGTGAAACGTCATTGATCGGCGGACGCGTCTTGAAAGTACACCCGCAAATCGAGGCGATGGGATTGTTAGATGAATTGAACAGTCACATCGGTCTCGCGCTCGCGCACCAGACGGACGCGACGTTACGGGATCAACTGACGAAAATCCAGCACGATCTGTTCGACCTCGGTTCAGAACTGATGTACAAACAAGATCCGCCGCAGCAAGTCGACTTAGCGATCGTCACCGAGCTCGAGACGTGGATCGATGAACTAGAGACGAAGTGTCCGGAACTCGTCCGCTTCATTCTGCCGGGGGGCAGCGTGGCCTCGGCGAGTCTGCACGTCGCCCGGACGGTCTGTCGCCGCGTCGAACGCGAGCTCGTCAACATCGATGCGGCCGTTCGTCAATTGTCTTACTATAACCGCTTAAGCGATTACTTGTTCACGGCCGCCCGTTATGCCAACGTGGTGGCGGGCGTACCCGATCAAGAGTATGCGCGCGGTGCGTCCGTGTTCCAACCGAAAACGAAAAAGGAGTAGATGATTCATGAAAGGGATCGAACAATTCCGTAACCAGCTCCACTACTCGGTCTATCCGACCGATAAATTCAAAACGACGACGTGCCTAGTCTCGTTCGCGGCGCCGTTGTCTGCAGAGACGATTGCCGACCGGGCGCTACTGCCGTACGTCATGGAAAAAGCGACGGCGGCGTATCCGTCGATTGAACTGTTTCATACACCGCTCGAACAATTATATGATGCTAGCCTATTCGCCGGTGCGTCAAAAGTCGGGAAAGAGCATGTCATCCAGTTCCAACTAGAAGTCGTGAACGACCGGCTCGTCGGGGAACCGGTCCTGTCTCAGGCGATCAAGCTACTAGAAGAAGTATTGCTCCGCCCGAACGTTTACGACGACGCGTTCCAACCGCTCATCGTCGAACAAGAATCCCGTCTACAGCGTCAACGTATCGAGTCGGTATACGATGATAAAATGCGCTTCGCCCAGCAGCGATTGCAAGAACTGCTCGGCGGAGAACTCGCGATCCCGTCGCTCGGGACACTCGAACAACTTGACCAGGTGACGCCGCGATCGCTCTATGAGGCGTACACGTCCATGATCAAGCACGACCGCATCGACGTCTACGTCGTCGGGGACGTCACGCGTGACCAAGTGACCGAGGCGTTTTTGCCACTCGAGACGCTCGGCTCGCCGCTCGTCCGAGAGTATCCTGAACCGGTCGACCGAGAGTTTCAACGACTTGAGGAACAGCAGGACGTGAAGCAGAGTAAACTTCACCTCGCCTATGAGGCCAACGTTGACCCGCGCAGCGAGGACGCGATCAAGATGCAAGTCGTCAACGGCTTGTTCGGTGGGTTCCCACACTCGAAACTGTTCATGAACGTCCGTGAAAAGGAGAGCTTGGCGTACTATGCGGCGTCGCAATACAGTTCGCTCAGCCGGATGTTGTTCGTCTATGCCGGGATCGATGCCTTGAACCAAGTAAAAACAGAACAAATCATTGCCGACCAACTTGCCGACCTGCAAGCAGGAGAGTTCGATGACATGACGCTTGAGCAGACGAAAGAGATGTTGTTCCATCAACGGCGCCAACTCGGTGACAGTCCGCGTCAACTGATCGCCTGGATGAGTGGCTCGGACATCCGTCCGTTCTCACTCGAAGAAGAGATGGCCATCCTTGCCCGGACCACGCGAGAAGACGTGGCCGCGCTCTCGAGTCAAATCAAACTGAAGGCGATTTATTGTTTAAAGGGGGGGACAGCATGAAACTAGATTTTCCAAACGTCGGTGAGACGATTCATCACGTCGTTCTCGATAACGGGCTGACGGTCTACTTGCTGAAGAAAGCTGGATATGAAAAGACGTACGCCACATTCACGACAAAATACGGTTCGATCGACCGCCGCTTCAAAACGGACGACTGGATCGAAGTACCTGACGGCATCGCCCATTTCCTTGAACATAAAATGTTCGAAAAAGAGGACGGCGATGTGTTCCAGAAGTTCGGACAGCTCGGGGCGTCGGCGAACGCTTTCACATCATTCACCCGGACCGCTTATTTGTTCGGTGCCACGTCAAACGTCGAGGCAAGCTTAAAGACGTTGATTGATTTCGTCCAAGATCCGTACTTTACGGAGGCTTCGGTCGAGAAAGAGAAAGGCATCATCGGCCAGGAGATTCAAATGTATCAAGACAACGCAGGGTGGCGTCTTTATTTCGGTTTGATCGAGGCGATGTATGAAGCGCATCCGGTCAAAATCGATATCGCCGGAACAATCGAGTCGATCAGCGCGATCACGGCCGCTGACCTTTATGCGTGTCATCAAGCGTTCTATCATCCGAGTAACATGACGCTGTTCGTCGTCGGCAACATCGACCCTGACATCGTGCTCGAACAGATCCGTTCGAATCAGGCCGCGAAAACGTTCGAACCGCCTGTACTCACTGAACGCGAACACGTGCAAGAGCCGAGAACGGTCCGCTTAACCACGCGTGTCATCGAGATGGACGTATCAGTCCCGAAAGTCATGATCGGCTACAAGGACACGCCACGCGCCGGGGAAGACGGGATGAAACAAGAACTGGCCGTCGAACTGCTCATGCACGCCTTGTTTGACACGACGGCGCCGCTCTATGCAGAGCTTTACGCCGAAGGGTTGATCGATGATGCCTTCTCGTTCGACTATACGTCGGAAGAATCGTTCGCCTTCGCCGTGCTGTCGATGGAGACACCGCATGTCGATGCGTTCGTCGCCCGCATCACCGAGGTGCTCGAGCGTCCGCTCGACATTGGAAATGAGACACTCGACCGTAAGAAGCGGATGATGAAAGGGCAGTTTTTGAAGGCGCTCAACTCACCCGAGTTCATCGCCAACCAATTTTCACGCTACGCGCTAACGGGCGGGAACATGTTCGATTTGCCTGAGCTGCTAGACGCGGTCACGCTTGAAGACCTATACGACACGTATGACCGATTGTTCAAACCGGATCAACGGACCGTCTGTGTCGTCAAAAAACCATGACGACACTCATCACCGGGGCGAGTGGGGCGATCGGTCGTGCCGTCGCCCTTTCCTTTCGCGATGATGAGCTCATCTTACATGCGTACGCGAACACGGAAGCGCTCGAAGCGTTCGTGAAGACAGAGGGTTTGTCAGGACAAGTCGTCACGTGCGACCTCGGCGACGACCAGGAGCTAGACGCCTGGCTCGCTACGGTCGGCGCGGTCGATCGGATTATTCACGTCGCCGGTAACCACGCCTACGGGCTGCTCGTCGACGCGGACATCACTGAACTCGATCGTCTCTATCGCGTTCATGTGCGCGCGATGGTTCGACTCGTTCAACACGTCGTCGGGCAAAAAGCTTACGATCGCCCGCTCGACATCGTCATCGTCTCGAGCGTCTGGGGGGAAGTCGGAGCGGCCGGAGAGGTGATGTACTCGACCGTCAAAGCGGCACAGCTCGGCTTCGTCAAAGCGTTCGCGCGCGAGGCCGGCCCGTTCAATGTTCGCATCAATGCCATCACGCCGGGGTGGATTGAGACGCCGATGAATGATACGGTAGAAGAGACGAAACAAGACGTTAGAGATGAGATTCCGCTCGGCCGTCTCGGTCATGTCACAGAAGTTGCCGAGACGATCCGTTTCCTCTGTTCACCGTCCGCGTCCTACGTGACCGGCACGGTGTTACGGGTCGATGGCGGTTGGCAGTAAAAACTTTGTCGTCTCGGTTGAAACGAGTTCTTTTCAATTCTTCTAAAATAATTTAGAATGAACAAGGTAGCGAGCCTACATTCGGAAAGGGTGGACGAGATGGATCATAAGTTCGAAGAATGGTATCTCGAATATGAACTTTGCCAAAATCGCCCCGGTATCCTCGGCGATATCGCCTCGCTGATGGGGATGCTCCAAATCTCGATCGTGACCATCAACGGGGTCGATCTGCAACGTCGTGGGATGTTGCTCAAGGCACCGGCCGCCGATCACGTCCATCGGCTCGAGCATATTTTGCGGAAGATGGAAGCAATCGTCGTTATCAAACTCCGCCGCCCGAAACTGAGGGACCGGATTGCGATCCGTCACGGCCGCTATATCGAACACGACAACGACGACAAAAAGACGTTTCGCTTTGTGCGTGGAGATTTAGGGGTACTCGTCGATTTTGTCGCTGAACTGATGAAAGAAGAACGACATCTGTTGATCGGTGTCCGGGGCAACCCGCGCGTCGGCAAGACGGAGTCGATCGTCGCGGCGAGCGTCTGCGCAAACAAGCGTTGGCTGTTTCTCTCGTCGACGCTCATGAAACAGACGGTCCGGACGTCACTGTTTGAAGAAGAACGAGAAGGCGATCACGTCTACATAATCGACGGCGCCGTTTCGACGCGGACGATGGACGAACGTCATCGTCAGTTGATCCGGGAAGTCATGCGTCTGCCTGCCGTCAAAGTGATCGAGCATCCCGATCTTTACGTCCGCAATACCGATTGCGTGTTTGAGGACTTTGACTATATTATCGAACTGCGAAACAACCAAGATGAAATCATCATCATTCCGCAAGAAACGAATCGTGAAGCAGAATGGTTTGAATAATTAATTGAATGGAAGGTGTGGACCCCTTTGACAGAACTAGGGACTTTTTTGAAACAAAGGCGTGAGGCGAGCGGTCTGACGCTTGACCAAATTCAGCAGACGACGAAGATTCAAAAACGCTATATCATCGCGATCGAGGAAGGTGATTATAAAAATCTCCCTGGTTCGTTTTATGCACGGGCGTTCATCAAAACGTATGCGGAATCGCTCGGTCTTGATGTCGATGAGCTTTACGAGACATATGCAAAAGATTTACCGAAAATCGAACCGCAACCGACCGCTCAATTATCACGTAAGCAAACTTATTCAAAAGCTTCCGAGACATCGAGCCGCGTCTCAAGATGGGTGCCGAAAATCATGCTCGTGCTTGTCGCCTTCTTGCTTGTGACAGCGGTCTACTACGTCGTTAGAAATCTCGATTTTGGAGGCGGACAGGACGCGACACCGGCTGAACCACCGGCTTCAGGCGTGACGATCAATCAAAATGAAGACGTTCCTGAAGAAGAGCCGACGGAAGAAGCGCCGGTCGAAGAAACACCGGCCGAGGAAGAGCCGCCAGAAGAAACCGGACCGATCGCGGTGACGGAAACGAACGGGGCCGACCTCACGTATGAGATCGCAACAGCTGACAAGCTGACGACCGAGATTCACGTCAAAGAATCACCGGCGACTTATGTCGGCGTTCGCGATACATCGCTTGAAGGAGCGTTCCTTGCACCGGAATATCCGAACCAATCGAAACAAAACCCGATCGTCATCGAAGGTGCCGAAACAGATACGCTTCGGATTCGGATCGGTTTGATCGGTGGCGTCGAGAAGATTGTCGTCAACGGCCGTGAGCTTGAGCTTGCTGATTCTCCGGTCACACAAAATATATTTGTGAAGAGAGTCGACGCTGAATAAGTCGACGTCTTCTAGAGGAGGAGTTCTCGATGAACCTACCTAACCGCCTGACGATGTTGCGGGTTTTGCTCATCCCCGTATTCGTCGTCTTGCTCGCTGTAGATTTTAACTGGGGAGACATCGCTTTCCTCGGGGCGGAAGTACCGCTCCATCAATTCATCGCCGCGGTCGTGTTTACGATCGCAGCGATTACGGATTGGCTTGACGGGCACTTGGCCCGTAAGCACAACTTGGTCACGAACTTCGGCAAGTTCATGGATCCGCTCGCTGACAAGTTACTCGTCACGGCGGCGCTCGTCTTGCTCGTCGAGATGGACCTCGTCGCGGCATGGGTCGTCGTCGTCATCTTGTCACGTGAGTTCGCGGTGACGGGGCTTCGTCTCGTCGCGGCTGATGAAGGAATTGTCGTGGCAGCCGGTAAGTCGGGTAAAGCGAAGACATGGGTCCAGCTCTTTGCCATCATCTTCTTATTGTTCGGCAACCCGATTTTCAACTATATCGGCATCCCGTTCGGGGAGTGGGCGATGTGGCTCGCACTCGTCTTGACGATTTATTCTGGGGCCGAGTATTTCGCACAAAACTATAAGATCATTGTAAAATCGATGTAAATCGACGACAGGCGAGTTGTGGGAGCAACTCGTCTTTTTTTTGAATCAAAGGAGGAACTTCGATGAAACGGACCGAAATCATTGCGGTAGGTTCTGAACTACTCTTAGGGGAAATCTCGAACACGAACGCCCGTTACTTATCAGAGCAGTTGTCGAAATATGGGCTGTCCGTGCTGTATCATGTAGTGGTCGGGGATAACTTCGATCGCCTGAGAGAAACGTTTGAGCAAGCGAAGCGGCGGAGCGAACTCGTGATCGTCACCGGTGGACTTGGTCCGACGAATGATGACATCACGAAACAAGTGCTCGCTGACTTGCTCGGCCGTCCGCTCGTTCGGGACGAAGCGTCTTTAGACACGATCCGACGCTTTGTCGCCTCGCGGGGACGAGCCATGAACGACGGGGACGCCAGACAAGCAGATGTTTTATCAGGAGCTGAAGTGCTCCACAATCCGGCCGGTCTCGCTCCCGGCATGTGGGTCGAGGACGAGACGACGTGGCTGCTCTTGCCCGGGGTGCCACGCGAGATGACAGCGATTGTCGAAGCGACGTTTCCGAGCAAGTTTTCGGGTGCGACGATCGTTTCTGAATCACTACGTTTTTATGAGATCGGTGAGTCGGCGCTTGACGAGGCGGTATCCGATCTAATGGACGGGGTGAACCCGACAGTCGCCCCGTACGCGGAATCAGGGGAAGCGCGACTGCGTGTCAGCGCGAAAGCGGAGACCGAGGACGCGGCCCGGCAGATGATCGACCGCGTCAAACGAGACATTCTGTCCCGTGTCGGCGCCTATTATTTCGGTTCGGACGAGGATACGCTGGCTGCGCATTTGATTCGCGAGCTAAGACGGCGCCACGCGACGCTATCGATCGCTGAATCGTTGACCGGGGGACAAGTCCAAGCGATGCTGACGGCGGTCCCAGGGGCGTCAGAAGTCTTTCTAGGAGGCGTCGTCACATACTCGGACAAGCTAAAAAATAGGTTTTTAGGGGTATCCCTTGCTACAATTGAGTCACAGTCGGTCGTCTCAAAACAAGTTGCTTTAGAAATGATCCAAGGGCTCGCTGATCAGACGAATTCGGATTACGGATTGTCCTTCACCGGTGAGGCCGGACCCGTCTCAAATTCGGGTCGACCGGTCGGCACCGTGTTCATCGGGGTGAAGACGCCGTCAGGTATGGAAGTGATCGAACGCGTCTATCCACACCAACAGCGGAACGTCATCCAGGCGCGCGCGGCCAAGGATGGGTTATGGGCATTGTGGCAACGAATGAAAAAAGGCGAATAAACGTTCGTAAAAACCTTGTGTAAAAGGTTGGGTTCGTTTATAATGAAGATACAAATCAAAGGAGGCTCATTAATCTATGAGTGATCGTAAACAAGCGTTAGAAATGGCATTACGCCAAATTGAGAAACAATTCGGTAAAGGCTCAATCATGCGCCTCGGTGAAAATACAGATCAACAAGTATCCGTCACTCCGTCAGGATCGATCGCCCTCGACATCGCGCTCGGCGCAGGCGGCTATCCACGTGGTCGTGTCATCGAAGTGTATGGGCCAGAATCTTCAGGTAAGACGACAGTGGCGCTCCATGCGATCGCTGAAGTCCAAAAACGCGGTGGCCAAGCAGCGTTCGTCGATGCGGAGCACGCGCTCGATCCGAAGTACGCGCACAACCTCGGTGTCAACATCGATGAACTGCTCTTGTCACAGCCGGACACAGGGGAGCAAGCGCTCGAAATCGCAGAAGCGCTCGTTCGTTCTGGTGCCGTCGACATCCTCGTCGTCGACTCGGTAGCGGCACTCGTGCCAAAAGCCGAAATCGAAGGTGAGATGGGTGACTCACATATGGGACTTCAAGCCCGTCTCATGAGCCAAGCGCTCCGTAAGTTGTCGGGTGCGACGAACAAATCGAAGACGATCGTCATCTTCATCAACCAGATTCGTGAAAAAATCGGTGTCATGTTCGGGAACCCGGAAACAACTCCAGGTGGACGTGCCTTGAAATTCTATTCGTCGGTTCGTTTAGAAGTCCGTCGTGCAGAGACGTTGAAGCAAGGCCAAGAAATGGTCGGTAACCGGACGAAGATCAAAGTCGTCAAGAACAAGGTCGCCCCACCATTTAAAACAGCTGAAGTCGACATCATGTACGGTCTAGGGATTTCACGTGAAGGTGAACTCATCGATATCGGTGCCGATCTTGATATCGTTCAAAAAAGCGGTGCTTGGTATTCGTACAACGAAGAACGCGTTGGACAAGGTCGTGAAAATGCGAAGCAGTTCATGAAAGAAAATCCACAAATCGCCGCAGCGATCGAACAACAAATTCGCGATCACTACGGTCTCAACGGTGAGAAGACGGTCACGGTCGAAGCCGACAGTGATGAAGTGCTCTCACTCATCGAAGAAGATTAAGCAAGCGACCCGCCGGATGCGTCCGAGCGGGGTTTTTGTATATCACAATATTTTTTAAGGAATTGGGAGTTCTATCCTGTCCTTGCATTGCATTCTAACAAGTAAATAAGTACAATAAAGCTATGCGCGGGTCCCCCCGTGTCATTCAATCTTAAAAAAATAAAATAACCTTGCGAAAGGGAGGTGAACATGATGGAATGGCTAAATTGGCTTATTCTGATCCTCCTTTTGCCGATAGCTTTTGTTGCAGGTTTTTTTGTGCGTAAATCGATCGCCGAAGCGAAGATTCAAGGTGCTGAGACGGAAGCGACCAAGATTGTGGAGCAAGCGAAACAACAATCGGAAGCGATGCAAAAAGAGGCACGGCTTGAAGTAAAAGAAGAGATGATTCAACTTCGCAATGAGACGGAACAAGAGTTACGTGAACGTCGCGAAGAGCAGAAAGTGAAAGAGAATCGCTTCGTTCAAAAAGAAGAGCTTCTTGACCGGAAAGCAGACATGCTCGAACGGAAAGAAGATGCTTTGGATGAACGCGAGGCGGGCATTGCGAAACGGAAACGTGAAGCAGAGACGCTCGAAAGCAAAGTGGAGGAATTATACGAGGAAGCCCGTCAAGAACTTGTACGCGTGGCGGCCTTGTCGAAAGAAGAAGCACGAACCATCATCATGGACGAAGCGAAGCAGGAAGCGCTTCACGATGCTGCTCTCCTTCAAAAAGACATCGAGCAAAAAGCAAAACTTGAAGCTGATAAAAAAGCGAAACACTTGTTGTCTCTCACGATGCAACGTTATGCGGCTGAACATGTCGCTGAGACGACGGTATCCGTCGTCAACTTGCCGAGTGACGAGATGAAAGGGCGCATCATCGGTCGTGAAGGACGTAACATCCGCACGCTCGAGACGCTCACTGGGATCGATCTCATCATCGATGACACGCCTGAGGCGGTCATCTTGTCCGGATTTGACCCGGTCCGTCGTGAGATCGCCAAGATGACGCTAGAAAAACTCGTGCAAGACGGACGGATCCATCCGGCCCGGATCGAAGAGATGGTCGAGAAGTCACGCCGCGAAGTCGATGAGCGCATCCGTGAATACGGTGAGGAAGCGACGTTCGAGGCTGGTATCCACGGGGTACATCCTGACCTTATCAAAACACTCGGGCGCATGCGTTACCGGACGAGTTACGGTCAAAACGTACTCGCCCATTCGGTCGAAGTGGCCCACCTCGCCGGCATGATGGCCGCCGAGCTCGGGGAAGACGTGACGCTCGCCAAGCGAGCGGGACTCCTCCACGATATCGGGAAAGCGATCGACCATGAAGTCGAGGGCAGCCACGTCGAAATTGGCGTTGAGCTGGCCACGAAGTATAAAGAACATCCGGTCGTCATCAACTCGATCGCCTCGCACCATGGAGACGTCGAAGCGACATCGACGATCGCTGTTCTCGTCGCAGCGGCAGACGCGCTGTCTGCGGCACGGCCGGGCGCTCGTCAAGAGACGCTCGAGAGTTACATTCGCCGCTTAGAACGCCTCGAGTCAATTTGTGAGTCGTTCGAAGGTGTCGAGAAATCATATGCGATCCAAGCAGGACGCGAAGTCCGCATCATCGTCCGCCCAGACGTCGTCGACGACGTCGTGGCGAACAAGATGGCCCGCGATATTTGCAAACGGATCGAAGATGAACTGGATTATCCAGGACAAATTAAAGTGACGGTCATTCGTGAAACGCGTGCCGTCGATTATGCGAAGTAAAAAGCGGAGACATTCTCCGCTTTTTCTGTTTTGAAGGAGGAAATATTTATGAAGATTTTATTTATCGGTGACGTCGTCGGGAAACCGGGTCGTGACATCTTGGCAGCACAAATCGGGCGCTTGAAAAGCAAATATAGTCCGACGTTCATGCTCGTCAACGGTGAGAACGCAGCCAACGGACGCGGTATCACAAAAAAAATATACCAACAATTTCTCGAACTTGGATTCCATGGCGTGACGATGGGGAACCATACATGGGACAACCGTGAAATCTTTGATTGGATCGACGACGCCGAGCGTATCGTCCGTCCGGCCAACTATCCGGACGGCACGCCCGGTGTCGGCATGATGGTGCTCAAGCAGAACGGGAAGAAGCTTGCCGTCATCAACGTCATGGGGACGGTGTTCTTGCCGTCGCTCGATTGTCCGTTCCGCAAAGTCGACGCCCTCGTCGATGAGGTGCGGGACGACGTCGATGCCATCTTCGTCGACATGCACGCCGAGGCGACGAGTGAGAAGATCGCGATGGGGTATCACCTAGACGGCCGTGTCCAAGCCGTCGTCGGGACGCACACCCATGTCCAAACCGCTGATGAGCGTGTGCTCAAAAACGGGACGGCGTATATCACTGATGTCGGGATGACCGGTCCGCTCGACGGTGTCCTCGGCATGGACGCGTCTGTCGTGTTGAAAAAGTTTGTGACACAACTCCCGGTCCGGTTTGAAGTTGCCGAGGGACGGGAACAACTTAATGGAGTTTTAATCACGATCGACGACCAGTCGAAACGAGCGACCAAGATCGAACGCATACACCTAGATGATCAGACCGTCTGGTTTGATTGAACAACCTACCCGAGGGGGAAACAAGAATGGACGTACTCAGAGTTTCAGCAAAATCGAATCCCAACTCCGTTGCGGGTGCATTAGCTGGCGTTCTTCGTGAAAAAGGAACGTGTGAGATTCAAGCGATCGGCGCCGGTGCGCTCAATCAATCCATCAAAGCTGTCGCCATCGCCCGCGGTTTCGTCGCGCCGAGCGGTCTTGATTTGATCTGTATTCCAGCGTTCACGGATATTCTAATTGACGGGGAAGAACGAACTGCCATCAAGCTCATCATCGAACCTAGATGAGCTTGTGCGGTCGGGACATAGGTCCTATTCTTGTGAAGAGAAGCCATCGGAGCGGATGGCTTCTCTTTTTTGTTGAAAAATGAGGTTCTATCTTCTCAGTTTCGTCATTTTATGACAAGATGAAAGAGAACGTGAAGTTCGACAAACAGACAAGAGGGGGACGTTTTCGATGGAACAGCTCGTGTCAACGACAGAGAAGGAAGCAACGACACCTGTTATGAAAGCGATTCAAAAACACACGGCCGGATTTGGGGCAAAGCTGGTCGAGGTGCCGATTCCGACACCGGGTGCCGGTGAAGTATTGATCAAAGTGAAAGCGACATCGATTTGCGGGACCGACGTCCATATTTATGAATGGGACGACTGGGCAAAGAGCCGGGTCAAACCGCCTTACGTGTTCGGGCATGAGTTTTCAGGGGAAGTCGTGGCGCTCGGGGAAGGCGCGAAGCGCATCAAAGTCGGTCAGACCGTGTCGGCTGAGACGCACATCGTCTGCCATCAGTGTAAACAATGTTTGCGTGGCCAGTATCATATCTGTAAAAATACGAAAATCATCGGGGTCGACACACAAGGCTGTTTCGCCGAGTATGTCGTCATGCCGGAAGAGAACTTATGGGTCAACCCGGAGACGATGCCGTCGAAGCTAGCGTCGATTCAAGAACCGCTCGGGAACGCGGTCCATACAGTGCTCGCAAGTGACGTAACGGCACAATCTGTCGCCATCGTCGGCTGCGGCCCGATCGGTCTCATGGCCGTCGGCGTCGCCAAGGCGGCCGGTGCGAGCCGCGTGTATGCGATTGACATCAATCCGTACCGGTTGAAGCTCGCAGAACAGATGGGAGCGGACGTCGTCATCAACAGCATGGACCAAAATCCGCTCGACCTGATCATGGCTGAGACGGACGGGGACGGGATCGACGTCGTCTGTGAGATGAGCGGGCATCCGGTCGCGATCGACCAGGCGTTCAAGATGGTGACGGCGGGCGGTGACGTCAACGTGTTATCACTTCCGGCACGACCGGTCGCGCTCGATTTGACGCGTGACGTCGTCTTCAAAGGAATCCGGGTCCAAGGCATAACCGGTCGTAAAATGTACGAGACGTGGGGCCAAGTGTCGACAATGCTCGCGTCCGGCCAATTGAACGTCGAACCGATCATCACCCACGTCTTCAAGCTCGAGGAGTTCGAGCAAGGTTTCGAGCTCATGCGGGCCGGGAAATGCGGGAAAGTCGTCTTACTACCATAAACAGGGGGAATCGATATGGCATTTGAACATATTACAGAAGCAGTCAATGAAATGAAGCAAGCGGGCACGTTCCGCTCGCTCGTGCCGCTCGAATCGGCGCAAGGGAACGAAGTCATGATCAACGGTAAGTCGCTCGTCCAATTATCGTCGAACAACTACCTCGGACTCGCCAACCACCCACGCTTAAAACAAGCCGCGATTGAAGCGGTCGAAGCGTTCGGGGCCGGGACGGGATCGGTCCGGACGATCGCCGGAACGTTCGAGATGCATGAAGCGTTCGAGCGCGAGCTCGCCGAGTTCAAGCATACGGAAGCGGCACTCGTGTTCCAATCGGGATTCGCGACGAACCTCGGCGTCTTATCAGCGCTGCTCGGACCGGAAGACGTCGTCATCAGTGACGCGCTCAACCACGCCTCGATCATCGACGGAATCCGTCTGACGAAAGCGGCCCGTCGCATCTACAAGCATACCGACCTTGAAGACTTAGAGGCGGCCTTGAAAGAGACGCAAGACTACCGGACGCGGCTCGTCGTAACGGACGGCGTCTTCTCGATGGACGGCAACATCGCACCGCTCCCGGAGATCGTCGAGCTCGCCGAGAAGTATGATGCTGCGGTCATGGTCGACGACGCGCACGCGTCGGGCGTCCTCGGTCAGAATGGACGCGGGACGGTCAACCACTTCGGTCTCGACGGCCGCGTCGCCCTCCAAGTCGGGACGTTGTCGAAAGCGATCGGGGTCCTCGGCGGCTACGTCGCCTGTTCGAACGACGTCCGTGACTTCTTGATCCAAAAAGGGCGTCCGTTCTTGTTCTCGACGTCACACCCGCCAGCGGTCGTCGCGGCGAACCGTGAGGCGATCCGGGTCATGAAAGAAGAAGAGGAACTGTTCGACAAGCTATGGGCGAACACCGAGTTCTTCAAATCGGGTCTCCGTGACCTCGGCTTCGACATCGGCCACGCGACGACGCCGATCACGCCGGTCATGCTCGGTGAGGAGACGCTCGCGCACACGTTCTCGGACAAGCTGAAAGACCACGGCGTGTTCGCACAGAGCATCGCCTTCCCGACGGTCGAGAAAGGCAAGGCCCGTATCCGGACGATCGTGACGGCGGAACATACCCGTGACGACCTCGAACGCGCGCTCGCCGCTTTCAAGGCGGTCGCCGAAGAGTTGAACGTCACGCTTCACGCGTAAGATTGGACTGCAGACGATTTGTCTGCAGTTTTTTATGTGTCAAAAACGTCTATACTATCCTCTTCAATCTATGAATATATCGTGTCAACTTAATCAACCGTGGAGTAAGAGATGACCTATTTGAACAAGTTATACTGGTTCGTCTTGAAAATTTTGGTAGACATTCGAGGGTGCAGACTCTAAAATTTGAAAAAGAATAATTTAGAATTTAATTTTATTTCAAATACCGAATTTAGAATTAAAAAGTTCAAAGAATGTCATTATGGATTGATGTTATCGGAATCGCCTGTATGAGTGTACTTTTTTCGACAGCGGGCATTTATCTATTGATTAAACCGGGAAAAGCGATCACGGATAGTTCAGGGAGCGTGGATGGCATCATCGCTACGATTGTGATTCACGTTGTCCTTATATTTATGACGACAAAACATTTGGGGGCAATCTTGTTACTTATCGGCATCGGCTTGGGGATGGGACTATACGTCGAACTGTATGACGCATTGTTACCGCACGTGAAAGCGATGAGGATGCGTTGATGGACCAACATTCAAGTTTAGTTTTAGGGTCGTTTATGACAGCGGAAGAATTCTCTATTCTGACGATTTCACCGCTGTTCATTATTAACGTTGTGATTGGGATCGGGATTTTGGTCGTCGTGTTCTCTATCGACGTGGAGTCATGGAAAGACTTTTTCTTGTTTTTAGGGATGACGATTTGGGCCTCGGTTTTCGTTTCGGTTTATGCGATGGCATGGTACGTCCGAATTAAGTACGATACGTCGCCGGATTTTTCGGCAACGTTTGGTCTGGATTCCTTTCCAGGATGGGGGACGTTAGTAAGTAAATGGATGCACGAACCTCATGTTACACAGAACGCTTTGATTAATGGCATCGTGTTGATTATGATGCGTAAAGAGAATGCCTGGTACATCTGGTTGTTGAAAGCACCGTCGCTCTTCTTCGTGAGTCTCTTTTTCGTCAAATACATTCCGCTCGTCTTCAAGTGGCTATTCACATAAAAAGAGCAAGGCACTTGGCCTTGCTCAAACAATGAACATCCCTCGGAACCCGCGGGCCGCGTAATAGGAATCCGCACCATTGTGGTAGACGAAGATGTGGTCATAGCGGCGGTCACAGAACAAGGCGCCGCCCTTTTGACGAATCGCTCCCGGGGTGGCAATCCAGCTCGATGTCTTCAAGTCGAACGCGCCGAGTGTTTGCAGATGACGATACGTGACCTCATCCAATAGTTCAATCCCCATCTCTTCGGCCAACGCGACGGCGCTCCCCTCTGGTTTGTTCTTCTTCCGTGCGGCTAACGCCTGCTCATCGTAGCAGAGGCTCCGTCGTCCGCTCGGAGTTTCCGGTGAGCAGTCGCAAAAGGCGAGGTCACCGTTCGGAAGTCGAATCACGTCAGGTTCGCCGCCGGTCCGTTCCATTTCAGAGAGTGTAAGGAGCTGGTCCGGATTCGTCTCAAGCTTCGTCAACACGTCTGACCAGACGACATCGGGATGCCGCTCCATGTGGGTTTGAAAGCGCGATTTGAGCGTGTTTAACAAGTCGATTGTTTCTTCGTTTGAGAGGTTGGGCATGTTTCTCACTCCATTTCAGCAGTTTCTCTTAGTATAAGATATTTTTCGTCATCATTTATAATTCATTGAGCGAAAGGAGAACGCACGATGAACTTCGATAACATAAATGTTCAGCAACTACACGCAAAGACGTTCCAGAAAATTGATTTGTTTCAACTCAAAACGATTTGGTCAGGTTGTCTGCCGCATGCGTCTTACCGGGTGACAGACTTTTCAGAGCTGAACTTACATGTGACGAAGCCACAATTGATTCAGCTTCGATGGATCGATTTGACGTTACCGTTCGGCATCTATTCAAATGAAAAACTAGTTTTTTTGTATGATCCGTACGCTCGCGAGCTACATACGGAAGAAGGGGGTATACTCGAGCAAAACCACCCTAACGTATCGATTGTCGATTTTTTAATCGCGCACGGGCAAACGTTTCATGATCCGGATACATATTCTTTGAAAATGGAGGATGCTTATGGTTTGTCACCGGATAGCCATTGGAGACAGTTCGGTTTACCGAAAGTGAAGGCCCCTGCGGCATTCATTGCGAACTTATTAACCACATTCGGTGTTATCTCATTCCAAGTCGTCTTATACAAAAATAAATTATTATCAGATATTGAGTCATGGGCGAAGCGGACGGGAAGCAATTATACAGTTGAATCTAGTAGAAAATGGGTGTGGCCGAAAACGTATAAGGTGAGCTGTGATGTCTCTCAACAATCGGAACAAGCTATCCATCAACTTGTGTCAATTCTGGATCACTATGAAGAGTGGGAAGGTGTTCGATTCCTAATCCCAACCGAGACAGGAACCGTCTCATTGTTCATCGGAGGCGATTTGACGCAAGGGTATGGGTACGGTGTGTTTCAGTATGAACATCCTGGTGAGGTGGTTTCAAATGAGATTTGAAGATTTGTTTCTGTATGACGGGATGATGCACGTGTTTGCTTTCAATTATGACATCGGACCCAAAACTTTGACGTTCAATCTACAGCTCTTCGACCACCCTAGGAAACGGAACGCCTCCTTCCGTGAGCGGCTCGAGGCGAATGGGATTCATCCGCAAAGCGAGATGGTGAACGTGAAGCTTTGCTTCAAAGACGTCATCTATATGGAAATCATCGATGAATCGTATGCCGATGGGGTGGTGATGACGCCTCACGACAAATGTGAAGGGCATCAAATCGTTCGCTATTCAAGATCAGGCTATCTCGAGCAGCTACAAGAAACGCATTTCCAATTGTGGGAGTGCATCAAATCGGATGTTGCTACATTTTGTCACTATCGGATTTGCGGATTGGATACGGTCCTCGAAATCATCACTATATCGGACCCGACTGTCGAGACGGCGATTGGGTTGAATTGTATCCGTCGCGGCAGCCCGACCATCTATTTTGGCGGGGAGCATTACTACGAGAAGTCGTAAGCGATATGTAGAACATTCGAAAATACAAATAGGCGCCATCTCCTACTGAGAAGGCGCCTTACTATTACACGGATTGGACCAAGTCGTCCATCTGGTCGATTTGTCGGCCGAGCCAGACGAGTGGGATGGTCAAACCTGCGCCAATCAAGTAGACGACCGCAATCGGCAATCCGTCCGCGAGCATACCGAACGTCAGGCTGCCGATGCTGAAGGCGAACGTGTAGGTCGTCTGTTGGACGCTGTAGACGTACGGGAGTTGTGCGGCCGGTGTCGTCTCTTGGAGCGCTGTGTTCGTCTGGATGATGAGGAGCTGGGTGGCGTATCCTTGAATCGCGAGCGCGATGAGTGCGAACACGATGTGAGACGTCAGCCCGAACAACAGGGCGGCCCCTACAGACAAGACGGAGCTGATGGCGAGCGAACTGTTGCGCTTTGCACGGTACAGGTAAGCGCTCGCTATGATCATACTGACCAAGAAGCTCGCGTTCATCGTTCCCCACCAGCTCGTATCGATGTGGAGATGGCGCTCCAAATAGACGAGTAGGAGCGCTGAAATCCAAAGTGTGCTGACGAACGATTCGAACGTGACGAACACCGTGATCAGTCGAGCATAAGGTGCTGTTCGCACGAAGGCGAGGCTGTCCTTTAGGGAAATGTCCGATTCAAGCTCTGTTTCCGTCACATCGTGGTCGAGCGAATGGACGAATTGAAACGTGACGAGCGTTGACAGCGTGAACAAAATCAAAGCGACGGTTAGAGCCACCTCGCTTGAAAACGAAGCGACAAGAATCGTCCCAAGCGGCCACATCGCCAGCTGGATGAACTGGTTCGACCCTTGGACGAGACTGTTTGCTTGTTGGCGATTTGTCGTCAGCCGGGGAATGAACGACGCCTGGACCGGACGGGCGAACCCGTCTAAGAAAGCGATTAGTACGACAAGACCGAGGACGTAGACCGATTCCGTCTGAATCACCGCAAGAAGTAGGATTGTTTTCAGTAATTGCGTGACGAGTAGCGTCTGACCGAGCGTGAACCGAGATAGGACGCGGGCAAAGAACAGACCGCTCACGGTCATGCCGATCGTGACGGCAATCGGGAAACTAGCCGCTGCGAGGGCGGAACCGCTCTGTTGATACAATAAGGCGATCAAGGCGACGATATAGAGCACGTCACCGATGTTGGCCAGCCATTGACTGACCAAGAGCGTGTAAAATGACTTCATCACAAATCTCCCCCAGGACTATTCAATTTTGGATGGGATGGATGAAGCCAGATTACATATTTTCACCGCTTTCAAATTATTTACAGATAGCTTACAATAAATCATCAGTGAACACAATAAATGGGAGATGGATGGGGGGACGGTAACATGTTGGCTTATAATATCGATGAAAAATTACAGCTACGGATGTTCACCGTCGACGACGCGGAGGCGTTGTTCGAACTGACGATGGCATCGAAGCCATATCTTCGCGAGTGGCTCGGGTGGCTCGATTACACGGAGACGGTTGAGGATTCGCGGCAGAACATCGAAGGACGAATCAAAGGATTGATCGAGACGGGTGGCTATCCAAAATCGTTCGCGATTCTGTATCAAGGCGAGCTAGCCGGGACGATCGGCTTCAACGATCTTGATCGTGGCATCAAGTGCGGGACGGTCGGCTATTGGCTCGGCCAAGACTTTCAAGGGCATGGCATCATGAGCCAAGCACTTGAAACGATCATCGAGTACGGATTTAAGGAACTCCGCTTACATAAGATTGAGATCCGTGTCGCGACCGGGAACGTGAAGAGCCGGGCGCTGCCGGAACGGCTCGGCTTCAAACAAGAAGGCGTGCTTCGAGACGCCGAATGGCTGTACGACCGGTACGTCGACCATGTCGTCTACGGGTTACTAGAAGATGAATGGGCCCATTGATCGACAAAGCAAAACCCGTCCTCGGAAAAGGGCGGGTTTTAGTTCGTCACATTTTCACCGAACAGCTCGGCACCGAACTCGGCATACGCCTGCTCATAACGGCGGAGCGACGACTCTTTATGCATGCACGTCA
Organism: Exiguobacterium sp. SH0S2; assembly: GCF_004337185.1. Lineage (NCBI taxonomy): Bacteria > Bacillati > Bacillota > Bacilli > Caryophanales > Exiguobacterium > Exiguobacterium sp. SH0S2. Next base: position 21,682 of record NZ_SJVB01000001.1, read on the forward strand.
CGTTCATCCGCTCGAGAGAGGTCATGTCGGTCGCATACGTCTTCAAGACATGGGCGTTCCGGAGCATCGACGGGGTGACCGAGCGGGTGACGCCGCTGCGCTCGTTCAACTGGCGCATCATCTTCGTGATCATGACGATCGTCAGCTGTTTCGGCTGATTCTTGGCGTACACCCAGCGGAACGTCATCCGGGCAAAGTCGAACGAGACGAAGACGGGATCTTCCGAGTACCAGCGCGGGCGCACCGGTGTCGGGATGTCAGCGAGATAGTTCATGAGGAGTGATTGGTCCTCAGGCGTCAGCTTCAGCGTGAATTTGTTACCGAGCCGGTCATAGACATCGAACTCGTAGCTCGCCAAGTGTAGGTCGTTCATTTTCAGACGGATGATATGATGGACGCGCAAACCGTATTTGTAGAACAGTGTGACGATGAGCGCGTTGCGGTTGACGAGGTACGGATGGGCCTGAAGCTGGTTCTCGCTCAATCCCCGCGGCGACCGGATCGTCCGGACGAGCTTGTCGAACTCGGACTGTAACGCGATCTGGTCGATGGTGAGCGTGTGCGCCGGTTGCGAATAGGCGAGCATCTTTTTGCGGAGCGGGTTCAAAAACTGGGTCAAGCTGTTGATGACGGTGACGATGCGGGCGACCGTCGCCTGTTGGTACTGTTTCTCTTCGATCAAAAAATCGTTGATGAACGTCTTCCATGACTCGAGCGGGACGGCGAGCCATTCCTCGGGGGTGACGAGTTCGACGTTATGGTCGCTGAAGTATTTGTGCACGTCGATCAAGTCGTAGCGATAGCGTTTCAGCGTCGATGGCTGGCGGCCGCTCGCACCGAGATGATATAAATACGTTTCGATATACTCGGGGAGCGAGTACTCTTTTCTGCGTTTCGTCATGGGACGTCCCTCCTTCTCTTCATATCGTACCACAAACGGACGTTCTCCATTCATGGATTCGTGGTAAGATGGAGGATGAGACTTATTAGGAATGAGGGATGTATATGGAACGAGAGAAAGTGATTATCGTCGGGTGTCAGCTACCGACCGTCGACGATTGGACATATGAACAATCGATGGGTGAACTCGTCGAGTTGGTCGATACAGCAAAAGGTGAGGTCGTCGCAAGACTCGACCAGAAACGGCAACAAGTCGACCGCCGGACGTTTATCGGGAAAGGGAAAGTCGAGGAGCTCGCCGTACTCATCGAACAGTTCGAGCCGGATATTGTCATCTTCAACGCTGAGCTGTCACCGGCCCAATCGAAAAACATTCGGATCTCGTTGAACGACCCGGACGAGATGAAATTGATCGACCGGACGCAACTTATCTTGGACATCTTCGCCGGACGGGCCCAGTCGAAGGAAGGGAAGCTCCAAGTCGAGCTCGCCCAGATGAACTACTTGCTCCCACGCCTGATCGGGCAAGGCACACAGTTGTCACGACTCGGAGGCGGGATCGGGACGCGTGGACCGGGTGAGACGAAACTTGAAAGTGACCGTCGTCACATCAAGCGCCGCATCGATGAGATCAAGAAGCAACTTGAAGGCACGGTCGCGCACCGTGACCGCTACCGTGTGCGCCGGAAAGAGAACCGTGTGTTCCAAGTCGCGCTCGTCGGTTACACGAACGCCGGCAAGTCGACGATTTTCAACCGTCTGACCGATGCCGACACGTACGAACAGGACGAACTGTTCGCGACGCTCGACCCGCTCACGCGTGAGCTCGAACTGCCGCGCGGCGGGAAAGTGCTGATCACCGACACGGTCGGGTTCATCCGCGACTTGCCAACGAAACTCGTCGCCGCGTTCCGCTCGACGCTTGAAGAAGTGCTCGGGGCCGATCTCGTGCTTCATGTCATCGACGCGTCAAACCCGCACTACATGAACCAGATCGATACGACCAATTCGGTCTTGTCTGATCTCGGCGCGAGTGAGTTGCCGCAGCTCGAAGTGTACAACAAGAAAGATCGCTTGACGGCTGACTTCGTCGGTGGACCGCTCGTCATCTCGGCGCTCGACTCGGCCGATATCGAGACGCTCATCGGCGCGATCGAGGACAAGATTTCGGACGTGTTGACGAAAGTGCACGTCGTCTTGCCGGTCAGCTCGTTCGAACATTACCATCCGGCCAAAGATTCGATGTACCGGCTCGAGGAGAACTTCCTTGACGACGGCTCGGTCGAACTTGTCGGTTATATGAGAGAAGACACGCGTCTATATGCGACGCTGAAACCATTTGAGGTGTGAATGATGTGGCAAGAAAAGATTGAGCATTACGATGAATTGGCCCCGTTCGTCAAGCAAGCGGAACAACGGGTGAAACCTTATTTTGAAGCGATCGAGGAAACGGCGGAGTTCAACCAATACCGTGTCCTCGAATCGTTCAAGAAGCATAAAGTGTCGGATTTTCATTTCAATCCGACGACCGGGTACGGCTATGACGATATCGGGCGCGACACGCTCGAGTCGATCTATGCGGACGTGTTTGGGGCCGAACTCGCCCTCTGTCGTCCGCAAATCATCTCGGGGACACACGCGATCGGGATTGCCTTGTTCGGTGTGTTGTTACCGGGAGATGAACTCTTGTATATCACGGGTAAACCGTACGATACGCTCGAAGAGATCGTCGGCATCCGTGGCGACGGCCGCGGTTCATTGAAAGAACTCGGTGTCGGCTACGATACGGTCGAGTTGAAAGACGATCAAATCGATGTCGCGGCTGCGATCGAACGGATCCGCCCCGAGACGAAGCTCGTCGGCATCCAACGTTCGAAAGGGTACGCCAATCGACGCAGCATCCCAGTCACAGAAATCGGCGAGGCGATCGCGGCGATCAAAGCAGCGCACCCGCACGTGTTCGTCTTCGTCGACAACTGCTACGGCGAATTTGTCGAGACGATTGAGCCGACACATGTCGGGGCCGACCTCATGGCCGGTTCGCTCATTAAAAACCCGGGCGGTGGCTTGGCGAAGACGGGCGGCTATATCGCCGGGACGAAAGCATTGATCGAACGATGCTCGTTCCGGATGACGACGCCAGGCATCGGCAGCGAGGCCGGTCCGTCGCTCTATTCGCTGCAGGAGATGTATCAAGGCTTTTATATGGCGCCGCACACGGTCGCCCAAGCGTTGAAAGGGGCCCATTTGACGGCGAGCCTGCTCGGCCTGCTCGGCTTCGAGACCGATCCGCATTATACGTCACGGCGGACCGATTTGATTCAATCGGTCACGTTCCGCGACCGCGACAAGATGATCGCGTTCTGTCAGAGCATTCAGATGGCGTCCCCGGTCAACGCCCACGCGTTGCCGGTACCGGCCTATATGCCAGGCTATGAGGACGACGTCATCATGGCGGCCGGGACGTTCATCCAAGGCTCGTCGATCGAACTATCAGCGGACGGACCACTCCGGGCGCCGTACACGGCATACGTCCAAGGCGGCTTGACCTATGCGCACGTGAAAGTCGCGTTAATGCTCGCCTTGAGCCAATTGCGGACGAAAGGGCTCGTCACATTTGACCGTGAAAATTCAACTCAAACGTTGTAACCGAAATGTCATGTTAACTTTCTTAACATCTATTGACAGGAAAGTTGTCATGTATTATTCTCACAGTGTGAGACAGAAAAGGAGGGGTAAGGGATGGCCGATCAATTTCGTCGCTCCAACCCGTTGTTTCCGATTGGGATCGTCCAAGATCTGACGCAACTGACAGGCAGGCAGATTCGATATTACGAAGAACAGGGTCTGGTTTCGCCTAGTCGGACGGAATCGAAACGACGACTTTATTCCTTTAATGATGTCGAACGTTTACTCGCAATCAAAGATTTCATTGACCAAGGCTTCAACTTGGCGGCGATTCGCCATATGCTCGACAACGACGGTGCCAAAGAGACAGAACAATCTGCTTCTACGGCCCCGCCAAGCGAACCGCCAAAGATTTCCGAGAAAGAGTTACATCAATTATTGAAAACGCAGCTTCAAGAAGCTGGTCGTTTCAATAAAACGTCGCTCATCCAAGGAGAGTTGTCACGTTTTTATCGATGACGCCAGTACACAAACCATTACACAATGTGAGAGGGGACTTTTACCATGGCCAGAAAAACGTTCACAAAAGAAGACATCAAACGGATCGCACAAGAAGAGGACGTACGCTTTATTCGTCTTCAATTCACGGATATCCTCGGTACGATTAAAAACGTCGAGGTGCCGATCAGCCAATTGGACAAAGCACTTGATAACAAGATGATGTTCGATGGCTCTTCAATCGAAGGGTTCGTACGCATCGAGGAATCAGACATGTACCTCTATCCAGACCTTAACACGTGGGTTGTCTTCCCATGGACAGACGGCAGCGGTAAAGTCGCTCGCTTAATTTGTGATATTTATAATCCGGACGGCACGCCGTTCAGCGGTGACCCGCGCGGTATTTTGAAACGCAACCTCGAGCACATGCAAAAGCTCGGCTTCTCAGCGTTCAACGTCGGACCAGAGCCAGAATTCTTCCTCTTCAAGAAAGACTTGAACGGACAGCCGACACTCGAATTGAACGACCAAGGCGGTTACTTCGACTTGGCACCGGTCGATTCAGGCGAGAACTGCCGTAAAGAAATCGTTATCGAGCTCGAAAACATGGGCTTCGAGATCGAAGCGTCACACCACGAAGTCGCACCAGGACAGCATGAAATCGACTTCAAATACGCGGATGCGGTAACGACTGCCGACAACATCCAAACGTTCAAACTCGTCGTCAAGACAATCGCGGCGAAGTATGGCCTTCACGCGACGTTCATGCCGAAACCACTCTATGGTGTCAACGGTTCAGGGATGCATGCGAACATGTCACTCTTTAAAGGCGACACGAACGTGTTCTACGACCCGAACGGTGACATGGAGCTCTCGGATACGGCACGCGCCTTCACAGCTGGTATCCTTGAGCACGCACGTGCGTTCACGGCGATCTGTAACCCAACGGTCAACTCGTACAAGCGTCTCGTGCCTGGATACGAAGCACCATGCTACGTCGCATGGAGCGCTCGTAACCGTTCACCGCTCGTTCGTGTACCGGCTGCCCGCGGCCTCTCGACACGTATCGAAGTACGTTCGGTCGACCCGGCGGCGAACCCGTACCTCGCGCTCTCGGCCCTCTTGGCTTCTGGTCTTGACGGCATCGAGAAAGATTTGAAAGCACCGAAACCGATCGACAGCAACATCTACGTGATGGACAAGCCAGAGCGTGTTGCGAACGGCATCGACGATCTTCCGGCGACACTCTTCGACGCGCTCGAAGTACTCCGCGCCGACAAAATCGTCATGGATTCGCTCGGTGACCACATCGGCGAACACTTCCTCGAGTTGAAAGAGATCGAGTGGGACATGTTCCGCACGCAAGTAACAGAGTGGGAACGCGATCAGTACATGACGCTCTACTAAGTCGAATGAACTTGAAAAAACGCTCGATCCAGTTTCTTGGATCGGGCGTTTTTTTAGTCAAAACAAGCGACCACTCGAAATTGAGTGGTCGCTTGTTTTGGGATTAGAACGCACGCTTGAAAAACGTGGACGCGTAGTCGAGCGCCGTATGGAGTGTCGTCGCGAACACGAGACCGAGGAAGAACGGGATGCCGTTCAAGTCGAGCCACGTCTTCACAACCGCTTCATACGGAGTGAACGTAAGGATGAGCGCGAGCGGGAAGCCAAGGTAGATGACACGAATGAGATCGCTCAACACCGGCAAGTGCGACAGCGGAGACCGGTGCGGCATCAGCTTCACGTAAGGGAGCCAAAAGCCACGCAGCGGTCCCCACCGATAGTATGCATCCGATTTTAAATCGAGGTCCGGGGAGAGCCAGAACGTCCCGATAAGCGCACCGAGGAAAAGGGTAGTCGGGATATCGACATCAATAAAAGGCGTGGCAATCGCTAAAGCACCGATTGCCACGAGGTTCGTACGCGTATGTGTCTTGCCGCTAGCCATTAATGGATCGTCCGGTATACACCGATGACCTTCCCTAAAATGGATACGTTATCGAAATACATCGCCTCAAGTTCATCGTTCTCCGGCTGGAGTCGGACTTTCGACGCCTCTTTGTAGATCCGTTTGACGGTCGCCTCACCCTCGTCCGTCATCGCGACGACAATCTCTCCATTGTCTGCCGTGTTCTGTTGTCTCACGAGTACGCGGTCCCCGTCGAGGATTCCGGCGTTGATCATCGAATCGCCAGAGACGGAGAGCATATACACGTTATCCGAACCGACGATATGGGCCGGGAGCGGGAAGTGTTCTTCCACGTTCTCGATCGCCGTGATCGGTGTTCCGGCCGTAACTTTCCCGATGACCGGGACGTACATGACCGTCTCACGCTCCTCGATTGACGGGGCGTCCTCGCTCAACACTTCGAGCGCGCGCGGTTTTGTCTTATCGCGCCGAATCAATCCACGTTTTTCAAGACGGTCCAAGTGACCGTGCACGGTCGAGCTCGATGCGAGACCGACGGCTTCACCAATTTCTCGGACTGACGGCGGATAACCCTTCGTCCGAACTTCAGCTTTTATAAAATCAAGAATCTGTTGCTGTCTTGCTGACATTTTTTTCAATGGATTTCACCTCGTTTATGTCGAATAACCTGCGAACGCATCCTATTCTTTATGGATTTATTTTAACACAAGAACATATGAGCGTACAAACATTCGTTCGTTTTTTCTTGACCGAACAGAAGTTCTTGTTTTATGATGAGAACAGATAAACGAACAGACGTTCCTAAGAACGCATATTCTCATATTTGGAGGCGGTTCAAATGAAAGATACAATCAACGGATTCATATTGGTCGGAATGGTAGTGCTTGGGATGTTCGCCTTTTACTTAGTCGGCGAGTTTCGCCAAGGCGAAGTTGTCGAGCCGACAGTGATGACGGTCGAAAGAAGTATCGAACAAGAAGTTGCGTTCAACGAAGCGGAAACGCTCGAAGCCCAGCTGTTAGCGGAACGTGCGGAAAAAGAAGAACGGAAAACGACGTGGTTCGCCGCTGAATGATCGATTTGGATTGCGAACACCCGCTCATCCTGTGTATCGTAAAAGGATGACTGGAAAGAAAGGGAGTGACGAGATGCGAGTCGTCATTTATTGTCGCGTATCGACGAACAAGTCAACTCAGGAAACCTCGCTCACGAGGCAAGAAGCGGAATTGTTACAGATGGCCAAACGTCTCGATGCGGAAGTGATCGATGTGATCACCGAACAAGAGAGCGGTTTCGAGGTCAATCGGACGGGTCTGCTCGATCTGTTAGAGCATGTGTCGGCGTCAAAGCTCGATGCCGTGCTCGTGAGCGATGACAGTCGCCTCGGCCGAGGGAATGCAAAAATCGCCATCTTGCATACGCTCATGAAGCATAACGTCCGGCTGTTGACGATGCAGTCGTCCGACGAATACGTCGTCTCTGACGCCGAGAAGATGGTGCTTGAGATTGTCAGCGTCGTCGAGGAGTATCAACGGAAGATTCATAACGCCAAGATATCGCGCGGTATGCGCCGGGCGGTCGCGAACGGCTTCAACCCGCAACGCAATATTCAGCACCATGACCAAGGTGGGAGGAGCCGGATCGAAGTGCCGATCGAGGAGATCGTCCAACTTCGGGAGCGGGGGCTCACCTTCGCTGAGATCGCGGCCACGCTCCGCGGATTCGGCTACGAAGTCTCGAAAGCGACTGTGAACCGTCGCTATTTGGAACATGTGGCAGTGCCAGAAACTTGATTCCTGCGCCCTGATTTTGTACAGTAGAACTACAAATTCAGTAGAGAGGGGGCGAACCTCATGTTAGCACCCGAACAATTGGAGCGGATTAACTTCCTCGCCAACAAGGCAAAGACAGACGGCTTGTCACAACAAGAGATGGACGAGCAACAAGCGTTACGTCAACAATATTTAAAAGCGTTCCGTCAATCGTTCAAATCCCAGATGATGGGCATGAAAGTCGTCGATCCGGAAGGCAACGACGTGACACCAGAAAAACTAAAAGACGAACAGAACCGACACCGTTCTGAATGAACTCGAATGCACATCCTATTTCGTATAGGATGTGCATGTTTGTTATACACGAAGCTCGATAAGGTTCGACCATTCCCTCGAAAACAGACGTATGGAAGTAAACGATTCCAATCAATGTGACATACTATTTAATTAGTTGTGACACACGATTGAGTGTGCTAAAATATGACGGGTAGAAACTTTCTTAACAACAGAGAGGATGAAATTAGTGGAAACAACTACTAAAGAATTATTAGCGATTAACTCGATTCGGACGCTCTCGATTGATGCTGTCCAACAAGCGAACTCAGGTCACCCAGGTATGCCGATGGGTGCGGCCCCGATGGCGTTCACGCTTTGGACAGACAAAATGCGTCACAACCCGAAAAACCCGAACTGGTTCAACCGCGATCGGTTCGTCCTTTCAGCGGGACACGGTTCGATGCTGTTGTACTCGCTGCTTCACTTGTCTGGTTACGACCTTTCACTCGACGACCTCAAGTCGTTCCGTCAAAAAGACTCGAAGACGCCAGGACACCCTGAGTATCGTCACACGGCTGGTGTAGACGCGACGACGGGACCACTCGGTCAAGGGATTGCGATGGCTGTAGGTATGGCAATGGCTGAGAAGCATTTGGAAGCAACATACAACCGCGACGAGTTCAACGTGGTTGACCACTATACGTTCGGAATTTGTGGAGACGGTGACTTGATGGAAGGTGTGTCGGCTGAGGCTGCCTCACTCGCCGGTCACTTGAAACTCGGTAAACTCGTCGTCTTGTATGATTCAAACGACATCTCGCTTGACGGGGATCTCCATAAGTCGTTCTCGGAAAGCGTAGAAGATCGATTCAACGCTTACGGATGGCAAGTCATTCGCGTCGAGGATGGAACGGACATCGATACGATCGCCAAAGCGATCGACGAGGCGAAAGCTGAGACGTCTAAACCGACGATGATTGAAGTGAAGACGGTCATTGGTTTCGGTTCACCGAATAAATCAGGTAAATCGGCATCACACGGCGCTCCACTTGGAGAAGCAGAAATCGAGCTCACGAAACAGTTCTATAAATGGGAAGGCGAGAACTTCTACGTCCCGAACGAAGTGTACGACTTGTTCAACGATAAAGTCGTTGAGCCTGGCGCTAAAGCTGAGTCGGATTGGAACGAGCTCGTCGCAGCCTACAAATCGGCTCATCCTGAACTCGGTGCTCAGTTCGAACGTGCGATGAACAACGAACTTCCTGAAGGTTGGGATAGCGAGTTGCCAACGTTTGAAGTCGGTTCGAAAAAAGCGACGCGCCAAACGAGCGGAGAAGTCTTGAACGCGATTGCGAAAGCGGTACCGACATTGTTCGGTGGATCGGCTGACCTCGCCGGCTCGAACAACACGATGATTAAAGGCGCGGCTGACTTCGACGAAGACCCGGCTGGCCGTAACATCTGGTTCGGTGTCCGTGAATTCGCAATGGCGGCAGCTGTCAACGGGATGGCACTTCACGGTGGCGTACTTCCTTACGGCGCAACGTTCTTCGTCTTCTCGGATTACCTCCGTCCAGCGGTCCGTCTCGCTGCACTCATGGGAATTCCGTCGACATTCGTTTTGACGCATGACTCGATCGCAGTCGGTGAAGACGGTCCGACGCACGAACCGGTCGAGCACTTGATGAGCTTCCGGGCGATGCCGAACTTGTCAGTTCTCCGTCCGGCAGACGGTAAAGAGACGATCGCCGCTTGGAAACAAGCGATCACGACGACGTCAGCTCCGTCACTTCTCGTCTTGACACGTCAAGCGTTGCCAGAACTCGTAGGAACATCTGTCGAAGACGCGGCGAAAGGTGCCTACGTCGTCGCAGGTAAGTCTAGCGAAGCGGACGTCCTTCTTCTCGGTACAGGCTCAGAAGTCCATGTCCTCGTCGAAGCACGCGAGCAACTCGCTGCTGAAGGCGTGAACGCTGCTGTCGTCTCAATGCCGTCATGGGAACTGTTCGAAGCCCAATCGGCAGAGTACAAGGAATCAGTTCTTCCTTCGTCGATCACGAAACGCGTCTCGCTTGAAGCAGGTTCGACGCTCGGATGGTACAAATACGTCGGATTCGGCGGTAAAGTGCTTGGAATCGACAAGTTCGGTGCCTCGGCTCCTGGAGACCTCCTCATGAAAGAATACGGCATGTCGGTCGAGAACGTCGTCGACGCTGTCAAATCACTATAATTATCATTAAAAACGTGTGATGGCCTAGACGATGTCTAGGTCATCACTTTTTTTTCTGACGACTAGCGAATTAGCGCAATATAGTGTATAGTAAAAAACGATGTTTCATATGGTAGAGGAGGTAAAACCTTGAGTACATTTATTTGGATTCTTCTTGTCGTGGCAGCACTTATCGGGGGTATCGCGATCGGGTTCTTCATCGCTCGTAAATACATGATGAACTACCTTGAACAGAACCCACCAATCAACGAAGACATGATTCGTACGTTAATGATGCAGATGGGTCAAAAGCCGTCACAGAAAAAAGTCAACCAAGTGATGCGTGCCATGAACGTTCAAGCGAAGAACGAAAAAAAATCATAATGAGTCACCGAAGCACTTCGCACCCGCGAAGTGCTTTTTTTATTCATCTTTTGTTCGACAATCGAACAAACTTTCGCTACCATAAATGAATAGTCTTATTTCAAGATATAGGGGGCGTTTCAGATTCGTGTATTTAAACAATTAGCTTGGTTCTTCAGGCTCGAATGGCGGACGTATGCAGTCGGTATCGTCTTGCTCATGTTTGTCGCCGCACTCGAGCTCATACCGCCGCGCATCATCGGTCGAGTCATCGATGGGATGAACCAAGGTTCGCTCGAAGCGGACTTGCTGTGGATGCTGTTAGGAGGCCTTGCGGCTGTCGGGATCGGAAACTATGTGGCGCGCTTTTTTTGGCGCTATTTCATTTTCGGGGCCTCGATCCGGCTCGGACGCCTGCTCCGGAGCCAACTGTATCGTCACTTCACGGATTTGGATCAACGGTTTTATAAAAAGTCGCGTGTCGGCGATTTGATGGCGCACGCGACGAACGATGTCCAGGCTGTCTCGACGACGGCGGGGGCGGGTATTTTGACGCTCGTCGACAGTGTGACGATGGGTACGTTCGTCATCATCACGATGGTGACGACGATCAGCTGGAAGCTGACGGTCGTCGCTTTACTGCCGCTGCCGATCATGGTCATTTTGACGACACGATATGGAAAGATGCTCCATAGCCGGTTCGGTGTCGCCCAAGCGGCATTTTCCGAATTGAATGACAAGGTTCAGGAGAGTGTGAGTGGGGTTCGCGTCTTGAAATCGACCGGGGAAGTCGACCACGACGTCGAATCGTTCGAGAAGTTGTCAGATGAAGTCATGGCAAAAAACGTCCGTGTCGCTAAAATTGACGCCTTGTACGACCCGACAATCTTCGGGATCGTCGGATTATCTTACATATTGTCGATCGGCTACGGGGCCTACTTGATTGAACAAGGCGAGCTCACGATCGGTCAAATCGTCAGTTTTACCGCTTATCTTAGTCTGCTCACTTGGCCGATGCTCGCCTTCGGTTGGTTGTTCAATATCGTCGAACGTGGTCGGGCTTCGTACGACCGGATCGAGCGCATGCTCGCCATCAAGCCGGAGATCCAAGACGATCCGATGGCGGCGACGAAACTGGATCATTCCGAGCTCGAGGCGGATATCGGTTCGTTCCGTTATGACGATACGACCGTGCTGCGTGATGTCACGTTCCGGATCGAGCGTGGCAAAACACTCGGGATTGTCGGTCGGACCGGTTCTGGTAAGACGACGATCGTTCGATTGTTGACCCGTGAATATGACGTGACCGACGGTAAAATCAAAATCGGCGGCGTCAATGTTCGTCAAGTCAAAAAATCACTTCTACTAGATAAAGTCGCCCTCGTCCCGCAAGACCACTTCCTGTTCTCGGATTCGATTGCGAGCAATATCGCCTTCGGAAAACCGGAAGCAAAAATGGATGAGATCATGGAGGCTGCCAAAATCGCCGAAGTGCATGACGACATCTTACGGTTGCCGGAAGGGTATGCTACGCTCGTCGGTGAACGCGGCGTGACGCTCTCGGGGGGACAGAAGCAACGTATCTCGATTGCCCGGGCGCTTATGATCGAGGCCGATCTATTAATCCTTGATGACGCGTTGTCCGCCGTCGATGCGAAGACGGAAGAAGCCATCATCGAACATTTCCGTGTCGGCAATCCGGAGCAATCTCGATTGATCGTCGCCCACCGTCTGTCGGCAGTGGAGCATGCCGATGAGATTCTCGTACTCGCTGATGGCCAAGTCATTCAGCGAGGCCGACACAATGATCTCATTCGAGAACCGGGCTGGTACAAAGAAACGTACGACCGCCAACAACTTGAGGCGATCGTGGAAGGAGGGGGCCACCATGAAGCATGATATTCAAGAATGGGCGGTCATCAAGCGGTTATTGGCCTATACGAAACGATACGGCCGGCCGCTCAGCCTCGCCTTCGTCTTTTTGCTTCTTGCGACGGGAGCGAAGCTTGCCGGACCGTTTTTAATCAAAGTGTTCATCGATGAGTTCGTGACACCGGGCGTCTATCCGACGAATTGGGTCGTCACGCTGCTCGTCGTCTATATGGTGTTACACATCTCAGCCGTCATCTTCGACTATTTACAATCGATTGCGTTTCAGAAGATCGCCCTTAAAATCGTCCAAAATATTCGAATGGACATCTTCCGCCATGTGATGGGGCTGCGTCTCGCCTATTTCGACCGGACGCCGGCGGGTGTGCTCGTCTCCCGGATCACGAACGACACGGAAGCGGTGAAAGAGTTGTACGTCGGCGTGATGAGCACGTTCGTCCAGTCGGGCGTTCAATTGCTCGGGACGTACATCTTCCTGTACATTTTAGAGCCGACGCTCGCCACGATCGGGCTCGTCCTCCTCCCGTTGTTTTGGCTCATCATTTGGGCGTATCGCCGGTACTCGACTAAATACTTTGCCCAAGTCCGTGATTTGTTATCGCAACTGAACGCGCAGTTGAGCGAGTCGATCAACGGGATGGGTATCGTTCAACAATTCCGTCAAGAAGAGCGTCTCGTCCGTCAGTTCGAAGCGACGAACGAGGCGCATCAAGAAGCGCGCTTCAAGAACTTGAAGCTCGATAGTATGTTGCTCCGCCCGATCATCGAGCTGTTGCTTGCGTTCTCGATCATCGGTTTGCTCGGCTACTATGGCTTCCTGTCGATGACGGAACAAGTTCAAGTCGGGGTCGTCTATGCGTTCATCAGTTACATCGAGCGCATTTTCCGCCCCGTGCTCGATATCATGCAACGGCTGAGTGAGTTCCAACAAGCGGTCGTCTCGGCAGACCGCGTCTTCAAAGTGCTCGACACCGATGAACCGGCGCCAGGAAAAAGTCTCTCTGGCGAGGCAGCGATCGAGGCAGGAGAAGTTCGGTTTGACGATGTCACGTTCAGTTATGACGGGGAAGTCGATGTTTTGAAGAACATCTCGTTCGTTGCCAAGCCTGGTGAGACGGTCGCGCTCGTCGGTCACACGGGGAGCGGGAAAAGCTCGATCATCAACTTGCTCACTCGGTTTTATCCGTATGAAGGGGGACGGATCACCATCGACGGACACCCACTCGAGCAGTTCGAAGAAGTGGAACTTCGCGATAAGATCGGTCTCGTCTTACAAGACCCGTTCCTGTTCAGCGGCACGATCGAAGATAATTTAAAATTGTTCAACCCGACAGTTGATTCCGATAAAGTACGCCAGTCGGCGGAGTTTGTCCAAGCCAATACGTTCATCGAAAAACTCGAGACGGGGTATGGTCACACAGTCGGCGAACGGGGAGCGACGTTCTCGAGCGGGGAACGGCAGTTGCTCGCCTTCGCCCGAACGGTCGCCCGTGATCCGAAAATCCTGATCTTGGACGAGGCGACGAGCTCGATCGACACGGAGACGGAGGAGCGGGTACAGTTCGCCCTCGACCGGATGCGTCGTGGACGAACGACGATCGCAATCGCCCACCGCTTGTCGACGATACAGGATGCCGACTTGATTCTTGTCTTACATCGCGGCGAGATCGTCGAACGGGGCAATCATCAGGCCTTATTGAAGCATGATGGATTGTACAAAAAAATGTACGAGTTACAATCAGGACAACGTCTGATGTCATAATTTGCAAAGGACACCCGTAGGGGTGTCCTTTTTCCATGGAAAAAGCTCGCCACTAGAAAGTGACGAGCTGGAGTTGATGATCAATTTAAGTTGTCTGCTAGGTGTTTCGAGAGGACGTGAGACGTGATTAACGTGTCTAGCTCTTGGCTGACATGAATCACTTCTGGAGACGTCCAACTGTACTGCGAGGCGATTTCATACAGTTCATCGCGTTTTTGTTCAATGGCATAGTGTAAGGTTTCAGCTGTGATGACCGCCACGGTATTTCCCCCATCATATTAAAATAGAACCTGGTGAAGTAGAATATCCAAATCTTAGCATTCAACACTACACATCACAAGTTACATTTCCATTTCAATGATTACAAAATCGGACGAAGTGGATGGAGAAAAGATGCGAGCATTTTGAAATGGTTTTCGCTATAATGGGGCTGAAAGGTGGAAAAACGCATGGAAGTCACTTTATGGCTCGCTTTTGGGGCGGGCGTCTTGTCTTTTTTATCACCGTGTACGCTGCCGCTCTATCCGGTCTTTTTGTCGTATATCACAGGGGTATCTGTCTCTGACTTGAAAAGCGAAGGGCTCCGGCAACGGACGGCTTGGTTTCATACGTTCTCATTCTTATTCGGATTCTCAATCGTCTTTCTCGTCCTCGGTTTATCAACTTCGTTGATCGCCGACTTCTTCATTCAATTTAAAGATAGTCTACGCATGTTCGGGGCAATCCTTATTTTTGTGTTCGGGGTCTTTTTAGCGGGGCTATGGCAACCGCGCTTCATGATGCGCGAAAAGAAACTCGCACTTGGAGAACGGAAGAGCGGGTATTTTGGGACCGTGTTGATCGGAATCGGGTTCGCAGCCGGATGGACGCCGTGCACAGGACCGATTCTCGCCGGGGTGATCGCACTGGCTGCGTCTAACCCGAGCCAAGGCATGGGGTATATGCTCGCTTACGTCATCGGGTTCTCGATCCCGTTTCTCGTCATGGCCGGTTTCGTCGGCAAAATCAAATATTTGGCGCGCAACAGCGCGAAAGTAACAAAGTTCGGAGGCTATTTGATGATGGCTTTCGGAGTCGTATTATATTTTGATGGAATGAACCGCTTCGCTGCCTGGATGAGCGAACTAGTGGGATTCACCGGATTCTAAAGGGGCTGACCATATGTCGATATTTTGGGGATCGACTCTCGTCGCACTGCTGATGGGGGTCATCGCGAGTTTCGTTCGCGTGAAGGCATCGGCCCGACCGACGAATGCGAAAAAAATCTTGATTCCACCGCTCGCGATGTCGACGGGCATGCTTCAATTTTTAGTGCCGGCTTTTCGTCTGACATGGCTCGAAGTCGGTGAGGCGCTTGTCGTAGGCTTGATTTTTAGTATCTTTTTGATCAAGACGTCCAATTTTGAAAAACGTGATGGTGAGGTTTATTTATCCCGCTCGAAAGCGTTTTTCATCGTCGTCTTCGCCTTACTCGCGATCAGGACGGTCATGAAAGCGTTCCTCGGCGATGAGGTCAACATTTTCGCGACGGGCGGCTTGTTCTATTTGATCGCCTGGGGCATGATCGTGCCGTGGCGGATCGCCATGTATCAAAAATATAAGCGCATCGCGACGACATAAACAACGGCATACCTCGAGCGAGGTATGCCGTTGTTTTTCGAATCTTCACTGTTGGAAATAACGTTTATAAGTCATCCAATCGATTTGCTCTTCTTCGAGCGCTTTCTTCAAAAACTTGTGGTCCCGCTTCGGTGTGGCGGCGATATATCCTTTGACGACGAGTTCCGTCGTCATCACTTTCGCTCTCGATTCGAGCGCGAACTGTCCGATCTTGCCGGCGA
The DNA here is from genome assembly GCF_004337185.1 of Exiguobacterium sp. SH0S2. Lineage (NCBI taxonomy): Bacteria > Bacillati > Bacillota > Bacilli > Caryophanales > Exiguobacterium > Exiguobacterium sp. SH0S2. The sequence continues at coordinate 37,754 of NZ_SJVB01000001.1, forward strand.
TCTTGCGAATGGCGACATCGCGGAACAGCTCAGGCACTGGTGTGACGAGCCGATCGAGTAGCGTCCGTGTCTCGGGCGTCCACAGGTGGCGTGTCTTCGCGATGTAATCGTCCTCGATATCTAGGAGAGAGCGGCCGTCTTCTTTTGGCATCCGTTTTAAAAACTTACGGAACATGAAGTATCCGCCGATCGTCATCAACCCGATCATCACAAATCCCCAGAAGACAATGAAATACATCATCAAGTTTTCTGGCATCGTCTTTCCCCCGTTCTTTCATTTCACAATCATTCAAGCTTAGTATACAAAAAAGACCGCGAATACAAAAGCATGAGCATCCTATAATGATGGACGAAACGACACCATTTCGTTAGAATAGAGAGCGTTGCAGTCAGAAATGAGAATGAAGTTGAAAGTCTGGAAGGGAAAGGACAATATATGAACCAATTAAAACAAGAAGTAGAGAAACGCCGCATTTTCGGTATCATCTCCCACCCGGATGCCGGTAAGACGACACTCACGGAGAAATTGCTCTTACACGGGGGAGCGATCCGCGAGGCGGGGACGGTCAAAGCCCGCAAAAACTCAAAACACGCCAAGTCCGATTGGATGGAGATCGAGAAACAACGGGGCATCTCTGTCACGTCGTCTGTCATGCAGTTCGTCTATCGCGACAAGGTCGTCTCGATCATGGACACGCCGGGTCACAACGACTTCGGAGAAGACACGTACCGCGTCTTGACGTCTGTCGACAGCGCGGTCATGGTCATCGATGCCGCCAAAGGGATCGAGACACAGACGAAGAAATTATTCCAAGTCTGTCGTATGCGTGGTATCCCGATCTTCACGTTCATGAACAAGTTGGACCGTCAGGCGAAAGATCCGCTCGAGCTCATGGAAGAACTTGAAGAAGTGCTCGGTATGCCTTCGGTCGCCGTCACATGGCCAATCGGCAGCGGGATGCAGTTCGAAGGTGTGTTCGATCGTATCAAGAACGAGATCCACTTGTTCCGTGGCGAGAAAGGCAAGCTCACGTTGAACGAGGACGGGGTCAACGATCCTGTGCTCGCCGACTACTTGACAGAAGAAAACTTGACGAACTTGCGCGACGAGATCGACCTGTTAGACGGTGCCGGCAACGACATCGACGTCGAGGCGATCCAATCAGGTAAGCTGACACCTGTCTTCTTCGGTACGGCGCTCGTCGACTTCGGGGTGACGTCTTTCTTAGACCACTACCTCGATATGTCGCCGGCCCCAGAGGCCCGTAAATCGAACGTCGGTCCGATCGACCCGACGTCTGAAGACTTCAGTGGTTTCGTCTTCAAGATTCAAGCGAACATGAACCCGGCCCACCGTGACCGCATCGCCTTCGTCCGCATCTGTTCGGGTGTGTTCGAACGGGGAATGGACGTCACGTTGACGCGGACCGGCAAGAAAATCAAACTGAGTCAATCGACGCAGTTGATGGCCAACGACCGGGAGACTGTCGATAAGGCGTTTGCCGGTGACGTCATCGGGATCTACGATTCTGGGACGTACCAAATCGGTGACACGATCACGACGTCGAAGCAAAAGATCGCGTTCGAGGCGTTGCCGACGTTCCCGCCGGAATTGTTCATGCGCGTCTCGCCGATCAACTCGCTCAAGTCGAAACACTTCCACAAAGGTGTCGAGCAACTCGCCCAAGAAGGAGCGATCCAAGTGTACCGCAACGAGTATAACGAGATTTATCTCGGCGCGGTCGGTCAACTCCAGTTCGAGGTGTTCGAATATCGTCTCAATAACGAGTACGGGGTCGACATCCGGATGGAGCCGGTATCGTACAGTGTCGCTCGCTGGGTGAAAGACAAAGAATTGAAGGCGCTCAAGCCGTTCCAAGACTCACGGAACATGCTCGTGACCGACCGTTGGGAACGCCCTGTGTTCTTGTTCGCCAACGAGTTCACGTTTGACCGTTTCAAAGAACGCTATGAAGATGAGTTGACGCTCGTCGACGCACTCGATGTCAATGTCGAGATCGGTGCCGAATAAGCTAGATTGTAAAGACGGCCTTAGATGGCCGTCTTTTTTTCGTGTTTTGAGACGATCGGAGCAATTGATAAGTTTTACTTATGACTAATTTGTGACGGAATGTATTTTACGTCACGCTATAGTTGTATTATGATAAACATGTGATAAGTAAGCGATTACGGCAACTGCTGTGGTCGTCGCTTTCAAAAAGGGGGAAATTGTATGGAACAGACGAACGTAGTAGACGCTTTTTCATCTCGGACACAGTTCGAGGTCAACGGACAAGCTTACGATTATTACCGGCTTAAAAAGTTAGAGGAAGATGGGGTGACGGAACTCAGCCGCCTCCCGTATTCGATTCGCGTCTTGCTCGAATCAGTTTTGCGTCAACAAGACGGTCGTGCCATCACGAAAGAACACGTCGAGAACTTGGCAAAATGGGGTACTGCCGGAGTCTCGAAAGACATTGACGTACCGTTCAAACCGGCTCGCGTCGTCTTGCAAGACTTTACGGGTGTCCCGACTGTCGTCGACCTCGCTTCACTTCGTAAAGCGATGGCTGACCTTGGTGGCGACCCGAACAAGATCAACCCGGAAATCCCGGTCGATCTCGTCGTCGACCACTCGGTCCAAGTCGATGCCTACGGATTCGCCGGCGCGCTCATGAAAAACATGGACATCGAGTTCGAGCGGAACGAAGAGCGTTACAAATTCTTGCGTTGGGCTCAGACTGCGTTTGACAACTACCGTGCCGTACCACCGGCGACGGGAATCGTTCACCAAGTCAACCTCGAGTACTTGGCGTCGGTCGTGCTTGAAAAGAATGATGGAACAGGTAATGTCGCGTATCCAGATTCACTCGTCGGAACGGATTCGCACACAACCATGATCAACGGACTCGGTGTCCTCGGCTGGGGCGTCGGCGGAATCGAAGCCGAAGCGAGCATGCTCGGCCAACCGTCATACTTCCCGGTACCAGACGTCGTCGGCGTCAAGATCATCGGTGAGGTCAACCCAGGTGTCACAGCGACAGACGTCGCGCTCGTCGTGACCGAGATGCTTCGTAACGAGAAAGTCGTCGGCAAGTTCGTCGAGTTCTTCGGACCGTCACTCCACACGATGCCGCTCTCTGACCGGGCGACGATCGCCAACATGGCGCCTGAGTACGGGGCGACTTGCGGCTTCTTCCCGGTCGATACGGAAACGTTGAACTACATGCGTACGACAGGTCGCTCAGAAGAGTTGATCGACCTCGTCGAGGCCTACTCGAAAGCGAACGACATGTTCTACACACCTGATCAAGCCGATCCGGCGTTCACAAAGACGCTCACACTCGACTTGTCTAAAGTAGAACCTTCACTCGCAGGCCCGAAACGTCCGCAAGACCGCATCAACTTGTCTGACTTGCATACGGCGTTCATTGACAGCTTGAGCGCACCGGCCGGACACAGCGGCTTCGGTCTCGACCGTGCCGAGCTCGACAAGAAAGCTGCCATCCATTATGAGGATGGATCGGTCGACATGCAGACGGGTGACGTCGCGATCGCGGCGATCACGAGCTGTACGAACACGTCGAACCCTTACGTCATGGTCGGCGCTGGCCTCGTGGCCAAGAAAGCCGTCGAACGTGGACTCACGGTACCGAAATACGTGAAGACGTCGCTCGCCCCGGGCTCGAAAGTCGTTACTGACTACCTCGATAAAGCCGGACTCACGACGTACCTCGACCAGCTCGGGTTCAACACGGTCGGTTACGGCTGTACGACATGTATCGGGAACTCTGGGCCGCTCGACCGCGAAGTCGAAGAGACGATCACGTCGAACGATCTTCTCGTGTCGTCCGTGCTCTCGGGTAACCGTAACTTCGAAGGCCGCGTCCATCCGCTCGTCAAAGCGAACTTCTTGGCGTCACCGCCACTCGTCGTCGCTTACGCGCTCGCAGGGTCGGTCAACTTCGACATCATGAACGAATCATTCGGGACGGATAAAGACGGCAACGAAGTCTTCTTCAAAGACATCTGGCCGTCAAACGATGAGATCAAGATGGTCGTCCAAGACGTCGTCTCGCCGGAAGCGTTCCGTAAAGAGTACGACACGGTGTTCACAGGCAACGAACGTTGGAACGCACTCGCCGTCCCAGAAGGTAACTTGTACGACTTCTCGGACGACTCGACGTACATCCAAAACCCGCCGTTCTTCGAAAACCTTGAACCGGAAGCGGGCGTTGTGCTCCCACTTAATGGTCTTCGTGTCATCGGTAAGTTCGCCGATTCGGTTACGACTGACCACATCTCGCCGGCAGGAGCGTTCTCGAAGACGACACCAGCTGGGCAATACCTGCAGTCGAAAGGCGTCGCGCCGCTCGACTTCAACTCATACGGGTCGCGTCGTGGTAACCACGAAGTGATGATGCGCGGTACGTTCGCGAACATCCGTATCCGTAACCAAGTCGCGCCTGGCACAGAAGGCGGATACACGACGTACTGGCCGACAGGTGAGATCATGCCGATGTATGATGCGGCTATGAAATATAAAGAGCAGGGCACAGGCTTGATCGTGCTCGCCGGAAACGACTATGGCATGGGCTCGTCGCGTGACTGGGCAGCCAAAGGTACGAACCTGCTCGGTATTCGTGCCGTCATCGCCCAAAGTTTCGAACGGATTCACCGTTCAAACCTCGTCATGATGGGTGTGTTACCGCTCCAGTTCATGGACGGTGAGTCTGCGGAATCACTCGGACTGACAGGCGAAGAGGCACTCGATATCCAAGTCGATGAGTCGGTACGTCCGCGCGACATCTTGAACGTCACGGCCACGCATGAAAACGGCACGGTGACATCGTTCAAAGTCGTCGCCCGCTTCGACTCGGAAATTGAGATCGACTACTACCGTCACGGCGGGATCCTCCAGATGGTCCTCCGTAACAAATTGAAATAAGCGTCAGACCTTCCTTTGAAAAAAGGAAGGTTTTTTTCGTGAATATGCGAATATAAGGTGAGATGGTCAAAGATAACGGGAAAGGAACGGGGAGAGGGGGGAGTGTATGGAGCGACAAACACGGTCAGGTAAAAATTGGTGGCAGCGTCTGACGCAAAAAGAAGACGTGGTCGAGCAAGAAGTCGATATCACGTTGCCGCAGCTACGAGAAGCCATCCATGAGTATGAACAGACGTTACCGAAAGGGGTCAACCGGACGGTGCTGTTGGACGAGTCCCAAGAGATCGATCTCGGACGTTTGAAACGTCACTTGCCAGGCAAGCCAAGACAGCGGTTTTACATGTCAAAAGAGACGTTCCACATCGCCCCAGAGGACGAGCGTGACGTCGTCTATGAGATGGACCAGGTGCAGCGGGCGCTCGACTTATATTTCGAGCAAGAAAAAAAATTACCGCTACGTAAATTCCAACAGACGGCGCAACTTGATTTGACGCGTCTGCGTGAAGGCGGCTATTTGAAAGTGTTGCCAAAACGGCCCTATTACGTCGTCGATGAGACGTTGATCGTATCGTTAGAACCGAAGTCGACCGAGTGACGAGATTCCATCGTCACTTTTTTCATCGTGACACGAGCGAACACGTTTTCGGGTTGTGCCGAGATTGTAAACTGTGTTAGGGTGGAAAACGTATATGAAAATAAGAAAATTGAATAGGAGTGAGATTATGGAAAGAGAAAGTCGAGTGACGACCGTATTTATCGTATCAGCCATCATTACGGTCCTCTTTACGATTTGGGGAATCTTCCCTGAAAGCTTGCTCGGAAACGCAAGCTTGATCAACGTGACGACGAAACTGCAAGGTTTGCTCTCGAACGGGATGGGCTGGTTCTACCTGCTCAGCGCGACCGGGATTTTACTCGTCGCGATTTTTTTAATCTTTTCGCGCTTCGGGTCGATTCGGCTCGGAAAAGATACAGACCGACCAGATTTTGGATATTTGACATGGTTCGCCATGCTGTTCAGTGCCGGGATGGGAATTGGTCTCATCTTCTGGGGAGCGGCGGAACCGTTGCTTCACTTCCATGCGCCACCATTCGAGTCGCCAACGCCGGAAGGTGATGCGCGCACGGCGATGCGTTACGCCTTCTTCCATTGGGGCTTCCACCCATGGGCGATTTATGCGATGATCGCTCTCGCCATCGCCTACTCGACGTTCCGCAAAGGGCGTCCGGCGACGATCGGGGAGACGATCGGTTCACTCGTCAATGACCGCTATGAACGTCCGGTCAAACAGACGGTCGACATTTTGGCCGTCGTCGCAACAGCGTTTGGGGTCGCGACGTCACTTGGATTCGGTGCCCAGCAGATTGCCGGTGGGCTTCACTACTTAATTCCAGGCGTACCGAACGCGTTCTCGACGCAGTTGATCATCATCGCCGTCGTGACGGTGCTGTATATGTTCAGTGCCTCGACCGGATTAGATAAAGGGATTCGTATTCTCAGTAACACGAACATCTTCCTCGCCATTGTCTTGCTCGTCGCGACGCTCATCGCCGGACCGAGCGCGTTCATTCTCGACTTGTTCACGCAGACAATCGGGACGTACTTGCAACAATTGCCGACGACGAGCTTCCGAACGGGTGCTTTTGAACCGGTCGAGCGCGAGTGGATCAACGGCTGGACGATCTTCTACTGGGCGTGGTGGATCTCATGGTCACCGTTCGTCGGGACGTTTATCGCCCGTGTCTCAAAAGGTCGGACGATCCGTGAGTTCATCATCGGAATCTTGCTCGTGCCGACATCGTTCGGACTGCTTTGGTTCTCTGTCTTCGGCGGATCGGCCATTTGGGCTGACTTGTTCGGCGGGGCGAACTTGATCGACGCGGTCAACGAGATCGGAACGGAAGTCGGACTGTTCGCCTTGTTCGAGACGTTCGGTGGATTCGGGACGGTGCTCAGCATCGTCGCCATCTTCTTGATCTCGACGTTCTTCATCACATCAGCCGACTCGGCGACATATGTGCTCGGGATGTTGACGACAGGAGGGAAACTCATCCCGCCGATGCGGATCAAGTTGATTTGGGGCTTCATCCAATCATCGATCGCAGCCGTGCTCTTGTATGCGGGTGGTCTCGGCGCGCTTCAAGCCGTCGCGATCCTTGTCGCCTTCCCGTTCATCTTCGTGCTGATTCTGATGATCGTCGCCTTGTTCAAGGACTTGGCCGATGAACCGGACGAACGGGATAAGTGGATTGAAAGCTATAAGCGTGATGAAGATAAACTTGGATAAAATTATAGGGTCTCAGTCGAGGCCCTTTTTTTAGTTGTAAATGTTTTGCATGGCACCCTCGCTAGTGTAGGATAGTAAGTGAAGAATATTGGGAGGGCATGTTATGAAACGAGAAGTGAAAAAGCGGCTCAGTTGGATCATTTTTGCCGGCATCCTCATCGTCGGCGCTCTGCTCGCTTATAATTTTTATTTGGTCACCAACTTGAATGATGATGATGACAATGGTCGTGAGAATCGGACCGAACCGTTCTACACGTCCGTCGAAATCGGCTATGAAGAGAAGAAGTTGCCGGAAAACGGGGAGACACTCGAAGTTCGCAACTACCTCGTCACGTACGATGAGAACGGACATTTCGTATCCGAGGTCGTATCGGGACCGAACGCCGGTGCCCGGGCCGAATGGGATGGCACGATGTACCGTGAGTTCAATCCGGAAGGCGACGAAACGAACAGTCAAGAGACGAGTTCGGGTGCAGTCGCACCCCATCCGTTCTTGTCGCGGGCGACGAACGAACAGATTCGCAAGTGGCTTGATGACGGGACGCTAGGCACGGGTGAAGGTGACGTCAATATCATCGGTCGGACAGCTCAGGCGTTCGTCAAAACGGAATCCGCCGAGGCGGTACCTGCGGAGTGGGTCGAGAAATACCCATCGATCTTCGACGAAGACGAAAATGAGGAAGCGGTGACGTATTACGTCGATGTGAACGAACGGATCCTGCTCGCTGCCGAGTCACGCAACAACGGGAACTTGTTCCACTCAATTCGCATGACTTCTTTTGAAGCACTATAACCCGACGAGGAGCAGACTGAGACGTCGGCTCCTTTGTCGTCTGAAAGGGAGAACTTTATGAAACAGATCCATTTGGAACAAGTTCAACATGACTTGGAACGGTGGGAACAAGGCGACAAGGTCGATGAAGCGGCGCTCTTGTCCTATGCCCACTGGTCGCGTGCGACAGAGCATAACGACGAGTTGATCCGGACGTTGACACTGCTTTCGACGAGACGGTTGCAGCACAACCGAACGATCGATCCGCTCCTCAATCGCTGGGTGAAGGAACTCGAGTCGCTCGGCGCTTTACCGGCCGAACTGAGGGTCAGCCAACTGAATGAGAAGTTGCGCCGTTTCAGACAATCGCTCCATGTCGACTGGCCGACTCTTCGCGAAGCCGACTACGCCTCGATGAAAGTCCAAATTTTGACTGAGTACGAAGCGAAGACGTCCGAACTGCTCGATCAGCTCGATCGGTTACACGACGAAATCGAACGGGCCAAGTCAGATCTGCGGGACTCCGAGTTCAAAGATCAATTGGAGCGTTTGTTCGAGGTCGTCATCGAAGCGATGCAAGAAGTCGCGTCACTCGAAGATGACACCGCGTCACTGCTCGCGTCGATGCAAGGCAACTACTTCAGCCGGGAGGCGTTCCGTCGTTTCGGTGAGCGGGTCGGTCTCGTCAAACAACGGATCGATGCGATTTGCGAGCTGTTGCCGGAACGCCCACGGGAGGTCCGTTCGAGTGCGATCGAGTCGCTCGAGTCGATGATCGGTCTAACGGAAGTGAAGCAGCGGGTAAAAGCGTGGTATCGGTTCTTGTTGTTCCAAAAAGAACGGGACAAGGCCGGTTTCTCGTCGAAACATCAACCATCGCTCCATCTCGTCTTCACAGGGAACCCCGGTACCGGCAAAACGACGCTCGCCCGGCTCATGGCCGAGATCTATTTCGAGCTCGGTCTTCTCGGACGGCCTGATGTTATCGAGGCAGACCGTTCGAGCCTTGTCGGTGCTTTCGTCGGCCAGACGGAAGAACAAGTCATGAATAAAGTCAAGGAAGCCGAAGGGGGCGTCTTGTTCATCGATGAGGCATACGCGCTCAAACGGCAAGATGCGAGCGGGAGCGATTATGGACAAGCGGCAATCGACACACTCGTCGCCGCTATGACGAGCGGGGAATATGCCGGAAAGTTCGTCGTCATCCTGGCCGGTTATCCGGAAGAGATGCGCCACTTCTTACTCGCGAATCCAGGACTCAGGTCGCGGTTCCCTGAATCGAACCATTACGAGCTGCCGAACTACAGCGACGAAGAGCTCGTCGCGATCGGTGAGAAAGTGGCCGAGGAGAACAACTATGTGCTGACGACCGATGCCAAGCGCGCCCTCATCGCCCGGATTGACCGGGAACGAGTCGATGCGACGTTCGGGAACGCCCGGACCGTCCATAACATCTTGCTCGATGCGATGTTCAAAAAAGGATCTCGTTTCGGTGCCGACGCCCCGCTCGATGAGATGGCTTTGTTGACAGAGCTCGACTTTGAAGAGGCAACGAGCGAAGATGGCACGGCTCCGACGCTTGATGACATGATCGGGATGGAAGAAGCGAAACGACAGCTTCAGGAGATCGAGGCGTTGATCACGATTCAAAGACGGCGGCGCGAGCTCGGGCTGAAGACGGCTCCGGTCCAACTTCACGCCGCGCTTGTCGGCAACAGCGGTACCGGCAAGACGACGTTTGCGCACGTGTACGCTCAGTTGTTGAAGAAGACTGGCTACTTGAAACGGGGACATTTGAAAGTCGTCAGCCGTGCCGACCTCGTCAGCGGCTACGTCGGACAGACGGCTCAAAAGACGAAAGCAGCCATCCGCGACGCGCTCGGCGGGGTATTGCTGATCGATGAGGCGTACAGTTTGAACGGCGGTCCGAACGACTACGGACGCGAAGCGATCGATACGCTCGTCGACGAGATGCCGAAGCACGGGGAGAACCTCGTCGTCATTTTGGCGGGCTATGAGGCGCCGATGCGCCGGTTGATCGATTCGAACCCAGGACTGAGCAGTAGGATCAAACGAACGATTCAGTTCGACGACTATTCACTCGCCCAACTTTCCCAAATCGCGAACAGCTATGCCGAGAAGTTCGGTTATGCGTTCGGGGACGGTGTCGAAGCCGCACTGGCCGAACGACTGAAGCATGCAGATAAACCGAACGCACGGACAGCGCTGTCGCTCGTCGATGAGGCGATCGCCCGGCAATCGTACCGGCTCATCGCCGAGAACGCCGAAGATAGCGAGTTAAATCAGATTTTAGTAGTAGATATTAATAGTAAGTTATAATATACTGTATACTGAAAAGAGGGCGATTTGATGCATACGATTCAGATTCCTGTACGATACCAAGAGACGGACATGATGGGGATCGTCTATCATGCGAATTATTTAGTCTACCTTGAGATCGCGAGAACCGAGTTGTTACGACAACTCGGAGTGGAATATAAAGACATGGAACAGGCCGGATTCGTGTCGCCGGTGACGAACGTGACGGTCGACTATAAGAAGAGCGTCACGTTCGGAGACACGGTCAACGTGCGCGTCTGGGTCGACAGTTATTCGAAGATCCGTACCGTCTACGGATATGAGTTGACCGACCAAAACAACGATTTGGTCGGGACCGCGAAGACGACGCATGTCGTCGTGAAGCGCGGCGATTTCAAGCCGATCCGGCTCGACCGGGAATTCCCGGCATGGCACAATATGTATTTGAAAGTCTTGAGCCCGGTTCAATAACAGTCGTTCCTTTGTACCGTCAGTGTGGTATCATATCTTGACGGTATTTTTTTGTATGAAGAAAGGGGAAGATCGCATGCGAAAACCATCTATGTTGATGGTGTGCTGCGCCTTGACGCTCACGTTAGTGGGATGTACGACAAGCGAACAAGCTGATCCGAACGAACCGATAGAGCAACCGACCGTGTCTGACACGGAGAACCCGGCGGAAACGCCGACTGATAACGAGACGGCACCGGCAGAGCCAGCTCCGGAAGCAGAAGAGCCGGCCGAAACGGATAAGGACGAACAACCGGCGACCGAACCAGAGCCGCCGGTCGAGGAAGAACCAGTGGCCGAACCAGACGACCCGAGTCAACCGATCGAATTGAACGGGCAAGCAAACCTTGAGTTGGACGCACTTGTCCTCGTCAATAAACAGATTGCCTTGCCGAGTGATTATCAACCGGCCGATTTGGTGCCGGCGAACATCGATTTCGTCGATTCGGCGACCGGTGAGCGTAGAATGTTGCGTAAAGAAGCGGCCCGTGCCATCGAGTCACTCATGAAGGACGCGAAAGCGACCGGGATTGACTTGAAAGGGACGAGCGCGTTCCGGACGTATGCGTATCAAGTGCAGTTGTTCAACGCCTACGTCGCGCGTGACGGCAAGGAGCAGGCCATGAAGTACTCGGCGCCTCCGGGACACTCTGAGCATCAGACAGGGCTCGCGATCGACGTCTCGAGCGCATCGGTCGGTTATCAACTGACGCAAGAGCTTGAACAGACGACAGAGGGCAAGTGGCTTGCCGACAATGCACACAAGTACGGGTTTATCGTCCGTTACCAACGTGCTTACGAAGCGGAAACCGGTTATATGTATGAACCGTGGCACTTACGATATATCGGGGTAGACCATGCGACGAACGTTCATAAAGCGAACGTTCCGTTCGAGCGCTACCTCGAGCAATTAATGGACTAAGGGGAATTGCGATGCCTTACATGACAGAAGTGATGATCATCATCGTCAGCTATTTGCTCGGCTCGATCCCATTTGCGCTCATCGTCGGAAAGCTCGGTTATCGAGTCGATGTGCGGGAGCATGGGAGCGGGAACTTAGGGACGACAAACACGTTCCGCGTGCTCGGAAAAAAAGCGGGGACGCTCGTATTGTTAGGAGATATGGGGAAAGGGTTGGTCGCGGCGCTGTTGCCGCTCCTGTTCGGGAGCGACATGAGTCTCTTGCTCGCTGGGATTCCAGCCATCATCGGCCACTCGTACCCGATCTTCGCCAAGTTCAAAGGCGGAAAATCGGTCGCGACGAGCGCCGGGATCTTACTCGCGGCGTTCCCCTGGTTCTTCTTCGTCGTCGTCGGGACGTTTATCGTGGCGCTCCTCATCTCGAAGATGGTGTCGCTCTCGTCGATGGCGGCGTCAGCCGTCGGACTCGTGACGGTCGTGACGTATAGCGTCATCACGAAAGATTGGTTGCCGCTCATCGTCATCGTGCCGCTCGCCTTGTTCATCATCATCAAGCACCGTACGAACTGGCAACGGATCCGCGCGGGCACCGAACCGAAAGTGCCGCTGTTCCAAAAGAAAAAATAAAGATGTTGCCGAACGGGACCTGTCTATCAGGTTCTGTTCGGTTTTTGTCGTTTGCGACGAAACGATTTCGAACGACCGACCAATTGTTGTGGATTTCCGTGGATTTTTGCTAAAAAGAATGAAAAAAGTGTTGGATTTGCCCGTTCTTTACTTTCAGTTTACGTTAAATTTACATCCGTTCGCTAAAATGAGAGAGGAAGCGATTTTTGCGGAGGAGGCAGGCTTGTGTCGTTAATTGGAGAAGAACGTAAACAAAAGATTGTCGAGTGGATCGAGCGGGAAGGTAAAGTGAAGACGAGTGAACTGATCGAACGGTTGAACGTCTCGGGGGAGTCGATTCGCCGCTACTTAGAAGAGCTTGAGAAAGAACATCGCATCAAACGGGTATACGGGGGAGCCGTCTTGCATCAAAGCGTCTCGTTCCAGCCGATGACGATTTCGAACATGGACGGGATTCGTCGCATCGCCTATACGGCGTTTCAACTTGTCGAAGACGACATGCTACTCTACATCGGGCATGGTGTCGCCCCCGAGCAAGTCGCGTCAAGGCTCCGCGGGCGAAACTTGACGGTCGTCACGCCTTCACTCATGGTCGCGAAAGCGCTATTCGAGCAGCGGGCCAAAGGTGTGTTCACGGGCGATATTCAATTGCTCGGAGGTACGATTGACCCGAAACATCTCGTTACCGTCGGCGAACAAGTGCTTCAACAACTGAAAGCGTACGTGTTCGATATGGCGATCTTGTCTGTCGAAGGGGTCGACGCGACGCTCGGGCTGACGTGTGACGCCCATGGGCTGTCGACTGTGACGCAAGCCGTCATGACGCAGAGCCGCATGTGTTATCTGCTCGCCGACCACACCCAGTTCAATCAACAGAAACGATATCGTGTCTCCGACTTCTCGACGGTGACGACGATTATCTCAGATTTTCCAGAACCGACCGATTGGAAGCGGACGTTGGCCGAACACGAGGTCGAATGGCGTTTCGCTCCATAACTAAAGGAGGAGTCATTTATGATCGAAGTCATCGTCACGACGTTAAACGAAGCGAAAGCAGCGGCACGATACGGGGCGAATCGGCTCGAACTGATTGCCGATATGCGTGCCGGTGGGACGACCCCGAGCTTCGGGACGATCCGTAACGTATTGGAGAACGTCACGATCCCTGTCCACGTCATGATCCGGCCGCATACCGACTCGTTCGTCTACAGCGAAGATGATAGTGAGACGATTTTGGCGGATGTCGGGCTATGCCGTGAGCTCGAGGCCGACGGGATCGTCTTCGGCGCATTGATGGAAGACGGACGAATCGATGAACGGCTGCTCGGCGAGGTCATCAAGCATAAAGGTAACATGGCGCTCACGTTCCACCGGGCGATCGACGAGGCGGCTGATCTCATTCAAGCGCTGGACGTGTTGAACGGATTTCCGGAAGTTGATCAAATTTTGACGTCCGGGGGAGCGGTGACGGCCGTTGAAGGGATCGAACGTCTCGAAGCGATGCGGGACACGGCGACGATGACGATACTGCCTGGAGCCGGGATCACGGCGGACAACGTCGCTCAACTCGTCGCCCGACTCGATGTTCCTTTCGTCCATGTCGGCAACGGCGTTCGGACGGACGGGAGACTCGACGAGGCGAAATTTCAAAACCTGCTCGAGCAAATGACACGCTAAAAACAGTCGGATGACTGTTTTTTTGCTATAATGAAAAAAACGATAATGAAGGTGACGTCATGCAATCAGCAGTCTATAAACAATTTGCGCTCCGGATGTTGTCCGGAAACTGGGGGATCTCACTCCTTGCCGTGCTCTCGACGATGCTCGTTCAAGCGATGATCACGACGCAACTCGATTTGTCATCGACGGACCCGTCCGTCATGCTCGTCTCGATCGGTCTCTTGTACGGTGCGACCGTCTTGCTCGCCCCGCTCGAAATGGGACGAAACTGGATTTTCCTCGACATCGCCAAAGCGGAAAAACCAAGGTTCGGTCTTTTGCTCGAGTCGTTCGGGTCCGTTAAAGACTACGTCCGTGCCGTCACGTATTACGCCGTGTTCTATCTTGGACTGAACGTGCTCATGCTCTTTTTGATCGTCCCGGGCGTTTGGTTTTACTTGACGTATCGAATGGTCCCGTTCATCCTGCGCGATCAGCCCGAACTGACGGCGTTCACGGCGATGCGTGAGAGCCGACGCCTCATGCGCGGGAAAAAACAGATCATGCTCAGGCTGTATGCAAGCTTTATCGGTTGGTACGTGCTTGTCCTCATGACAGGCGGGATCGCCTATATCTTCGTCCAGCCGTATCTTCATACGGCGCTCGGCGGGCTCTACCTTGAAATCAAAGCAGAAAGACAAGCAAACGAAACCACGGCCGGCTGAATCTCAGCCGACCGTGGTTTTTTTATGATCCGTGCCGATCCGACTTCTGTGGATCGGGCGCATCCTTAAAGTCTTGTCTCTCTTCATTCGTCGCATGTTCATGCCACTTTTTAGCCTGTTCTGTCGCGATCGGTATCGCTTTTTGATCGGAATACCCTTGAGCTATGAGGGCATTGGCGATATCGATCGCTTTCTTTTTGACGAGCGGGTCGAAGTTTTTCAGTGACTCTGGATAATCTTTCATATTCCAAGGCATCATGATCACTCCCTTCTGTACTACTAATTCCACAACAACGTCGATTCAAACGTCCTGGTGCATGTAGTATTCGATGAGCGCCTGCGTCCCGTTCTCACCATATCCGTTCTCTTCTAAAATCGAATAGAGTCGGTATGCGAGCTCGAGGCTCGGCAGTTTGACACCTAACTCTTGCGCGCTCTCGAGGGCGAGCGCCATGTCCTTGATGAAGTGTTTGATGAAGAAGCCTGGGGAATAATCTTCGACGATCATGCGAGGTACCAGGTTTTCGAGCGTCCAACTGCCGGCCGCGCCGCCACGGATCGTCTGGCGCAATTGATCGGGGTCGAGCCCGGCACGCTTCGTGAAGGCGAGCAGTTCGGCGTTGCCCATCATGATGCCGGCGATCGCGATCTGGTTGGCGAGTTTGGCGTACTGGCCGCTCCCGGCGTATCCCATCCGTTCGATCGCTTGCCCCATCGCTTCAAACAGCGGCATTGCTTTCGTGAACGCGAATTCGCCACCGCCGACGAGAATCGATAGCGTCCCGTTCTTGGCGCCGACATCGCCGCCCGTGACCGGGGCGTCGAGCGGGAGTAGGCTGCGGTCGATCGCGGCCTCAGCGATTCGTTCGGCGAGCTTCGGTGACGACGTCGTCATGTCGATGACGAGTGTGCCGGGTTCGGCGGAGTCGAGAATCATCCCTTTACCGAAATAGATGCTTTCGACGTCTGACGGATAGCCGACGATCGTGATGACCGCATCGGCGTTTTGACACGCCGCTTCGATGGAGTCACACCACGTCACACCTTCCGCGAGCAGGTCGGCGGCCTTGTCTTTCGTCCGCGTGTACGCTTGGACGGTATAGCCTGCCTTCATTAAGTTTCTGACCATCGATTGACCCATGACGCCGAGTCCGATAAATCCGATTGTCTTCATGGTTGATTTCCTCCTAGTAGTTGCTGTTTAACGAGCCGTTCATATAATTCGTTATCTTGAAGCAGCGTCTTGTGCGTACCGAGTCCGCTGATTCCTCCGTTCTCGAGGACGATAATTTGATCGGCGTGTTGGACGGTCGAGAGGCGGTGGGCGATGACGAGCGTCGTCCGTCCTCGCATGAGCCGGTCGAGCGCCTCTTGGACGACACGCTCGGACTCTGAATCAAGGCTCGACGTCGCTTCATCGAGCAACAAGATTTGGGGGTCGCGGAGCAGCGCCCGGGCGATGGCGAGCCGTTGCCGTTGGCCACCCGATAAACGGACACCGCGTTCACCGATCTCGGTCTCGAGCCCGTTCGGCATCACCTCGATGAACGACCAAGCGTTCGCCATCTCACAGGCGTTTTTAATCTCGGTCTCGGTCGCGTCACGCTTCAGGCCGTACAAGATGTTCTGGCGGACCGTTCCCGAGAGGACGGGCGAGTCTTGGGCGACGTAGCCGATGACTTGCCGCCAATTGTCGCGGCCGTACGAATCGATGTCGCGGTCGCCATAAAGGATGCGCCCCGACGATGGAACGTAAAACTGTTCGACGAGCGCGAACAGCGTCGTCTTGCCGGCACCGCTCCGTCCGACGATCGCGGTCGTCGCCCCGAACGGAACGGTCATCGAGATGGCGTCGATGACCGGTTGCTCATCATAGCGGAACGTGACGTCCTCGAACGTCAGTGTCGACTGTTGGATGTGTTCCGTGGCAGCGGCGTAACGTTCCGGTTCGACCGCGAGCAGTTCAGAGATGCGCTCGGTCGCGCCGCGAGCCTTTTGCAGGCGGGTGATAAATTCTGTCATCGTGATGAGCGGGGTGATGATTTGGAACAAGTAGAGCATGAAAGCGAGCAGCGCCCCGGTCGATAACGCCCCGGTCGAGACACGGTACGCCCCGAAACCGAGGATGGCGATCAGCATCGCCGTCAGTGTGACGTTCAAGAGCGGGATCAAGATCGCTTGGATCCGTCCTTCTTTCACACCGTAATCGAACAAGCGTTCAATCCGCCGGCTCCCTTCGGCGACTTCCTCACGTTCGGTCGCCTGTGATTTGACGAGCCGGATCTCACCGAGCAGCTCGGCGAAAAATCCAGACAACCCGCCAAGTTCGTGTTGCGTCTTCTTGGCGATCGTTCGAAGTTTGCGGCCGAGCGGGATGACGATCACGAGCGTCGTCGGGACCGAGAACAAGATGACGAGCGTCATCTGCCAGTCGAGCGTGAACAAGATACCGACGGCCCCGATGACCGACACGAACGAAGTGAGCAGGCGGACGCTCTGTTCCGACAACAGCTGTTGCAGCGTCGTCGTATCGTTGTTCAGGCGTGAGACGAGGTCCCCCGATTTGACACCGTCATAGAACGGGATCGGCAACGCGACGAGGTGCTCCCATAACGTCGTCCGGAGATTGGCGACGACGCGTTGTCCGACGATATGTAGCCAATAGATGGAAATGGCGCTCGAGACGACTTGGACGAGAAAAGCGACGACAAAAATGGCGACGAGCCGGGCGTCGAGCACGGCCTCGCTCCAATTGTCGACGACACGTTGCAAAATGAGCGGGATGGCGAGGGCCGCCATCGCTTGGACTAAAGAAATCAATACGGCACCGATAAACAATTGTTTCGGCGGTTTTGCGACTCGGAACAAGCGAAGGAAAGCTTGCCAAGTAGTTGTGGACTCCATCGAACGTCCCCCTTTCCTATTAACTGTCGCTGTTTCGAAAACAAGTGTCAAGACGTCGAATCGTTGCGGTGAAAAATGCTAGAATGGAAAAAGAGGTGAGAACGAATGAAATGGATACATACGGCCGATTGGCATTTAGGAAAAATCGTACACGGCCGCCACATGACAGAAGATCAACGCATCATTTTATTTGAATCGTTTTTACAAATTGTCGACGAAGAGAAGCCGGACGCAATCGTCGTCGCAGGCGACTTGTACGACCGGTCCGTTCCCCCGGTTGAAGCAGTCGATTTGCTCGATGAGATGTGGAAAGCGCTCGTGCTCGAGCGGAACATCCCCGTGCTCGCAATCGCCGGCAACCACGATTCGGCCGAACGGCTCCAATATAGTTCGAAACTGTTGACGAAAGTCGGGCTCCATATCGTCGGGAAATATGAGCCGGGTGCGGGACCGATCATCGTCGCGGGCATCCCGTTTTACTTGATGCCGTTTTTAGAACCGGCCCGGATCCGCTACACGCTGCAAGACGAGACGATTCGGACCCATCACGACGCGCTCACGGCCGTCGTCGAATCGTTCGGTTCCATCGATGCCCGAGCGGTCGGGATCGGCCACAGCTTCGTCGCCGGCGGTCTCGAGACCGACTCTGAGCGGCAACTGTCGGTCGGCACGGCCGGACAAGTCGCCAAAGGACTATACGAACCGTTCGGTTATACGGCGCTCGGCCATCTCCATAACCGCGACGCGCTCCGCAATGATAAGATCGCCTATAGCGGTTCGCTCATGAAATATTCATTCTCTGAGGCGAACCACGTGAAATCGGTCGACGTCATCGAATGGGACGGAGGATGGACGCGCCGCCGTCGTCCGCTTCAAGCAAGACGCGACTTGCGCATCTTGACGGGCACGTTGAATGAACTACTCGATCCGGTGTTCTATCAAGACGAGAAAACGGATGATTACTTGAAAATCGTCTTGACCGACGAGTCTGCGTTATTCGACCCGATGGCGAAACTGCGGACCGTCTATCCGAACATTTTGCATCTCGAGCTTGAACTGTTGCGCCGCCAAGACGAGACGTCCCGCTTCGAGCGTGAGACGCTCGAACGGCAGTCAATCGAGGACGTCTATATGGAGTTTTTTAAAGCTGTCCATGGCCGAGACGCCGATGAGACGGTACGACGATTCGTGGAAGGAGATGGACCGATATGAGACCTGAACGATTGACGATCACCGCATTCGGTCCTTATGCCGAGACGGAACAGATCGACTTCACACAGCTTGAAGGGCGCTCGATGTTCGTCATCAGTGGACGAACCGGCGCCGGCAAGACGACGATTTTTGACGCGATGACGTTCGCCTTGTATGGACGGGCGAGCGGTGCCCTCCGGAACGCCAGCGATTTTAGAAGCCAATACGCCGAACCGGAACGAAAGACGGAGATCGATTTCTCATTCACGATTCGTGAGGAGCGGTACCGGATCGTCCGCCAGCCCCAACAACCGCACCCGAAAAATAAGACACCGATCCCGCATGAGGCCGTCCTCTATGAATGGGCGGACAGCTGGAAACCGCTAGCGACGAAAGTCGGGGATGTCGAGCAGCAGATCGAATCGTTGCTGCAACTTGATTATGAGCAGTTCAGCCAAATCCTGCTGCTCCCGCAAAACCAGTTCCGCCAACTACTCGACTCGGACTCGATGAAAAAACAACAGATCCTCCAGTCGATCTTTAAGACCGAGGCGTATCGAGCGTTTCAAGAGAATTGGGTCGAGCGGTATGGCAAGTACCGGAAACAAGTTGAGTGGGCGACCGAGACGACACGCTTGAAGCTGCTCGAACTTGAAGACGATGACATCGAAACCGTCGCCGAGCGTAACTTGCCGGAGATTCAGGACTGGCTCGAGGCCAGAGAAGAGCGTCTGCTGACGGCGACCGAGTCGTTACGAGGCGAACGGGACGTACAATCGAAACGGGTCGATGCGATACGGAGCGAACTCGAACAGGCGAACGCGCTCGTCCGTTTGTTCGTCGAACGTGACGAGCAGGCACGCGCCCTTGAACGCTACAAATCGGGTGAAGCTGACCGGGTGGAGCGCCGCCGATTGATTGAACGGTTGGAGGCATCAAGCCGTGTCCGACCGTTATACGATCGCTACTTGGCGAATCGACAAGATATTGAACGGCTAAATCATGACATCGACGGTGTTCAAACACGGTTGACACAATACGCGAGCAAACTAGACGAGCTCCACGCCAAGACGGAGCGCATCGCGACTTCGAAGCAAGAAGTCGAGACGATCACCGCCCGTCTGAAAGCCATCGATGACATGCTTCCGTTCGTGGACGAATGGCAGACCGCCGTGACAGAGCGAGACGAGTTGAAACGCTTGACCGACCAACTCGCCGTCTTCAAGGACGATTCTCGTTTAACCGAACTGAGACGGCAGGAAGAGGTGTTGTCAGCAGAGCTCGCACAGGAAACGACACCGAACCGTCTTGTCGAAGCTGAACGGAAGTATGACCGGCTCACGGCACACGCGCAACTCGAGGCAAGATTTCAAGCTGTAACGGAGCGGCTCGCATCGTGCGAGCGCAACGGCAAGGAAGCACAACGGCGTCACAAGGCCCAGTCGGATATCGTCGAGCAATTCATGCATGAAGAGCAGGCGTTATGGGCACAGAAGCTCAGTGCGACGCTCGTCGACGGTGAGCCTTGTCCCGTATGTGGATCGCGGACCCATGGGACGGTCGCGTCGCACGAGGTGACGAGTGACCAAGGCGAGCTCGTCGCCGCGACGGAGGCGCTGAAACAATATGAGGCGGCCTTGCACGAGGCGAGAGCGGACTACCGGGCGTTGAAGCAACAGGCCGAAGAAGTCCGAGGCGAACTCGAATCGTCACGACAGGCACTCGACTTGTCCGGGTCGGTTCAAGAGGCGACCGCTCTGCAAGAGCGACTCATCCGTTCGCTTCGAGATGAAGAGCGGGCGCGTGCTCAAGCGGAACGCACGTACCGCACGGTCATGACAGAACTAAAACGATTAGAGAAAGAGAAACGCGAACTGACGGAGCGACGGCAGCAATTGCTCGAGCGGTTGCAAGCCGTCCAAGAACGGCTGCAAGCGATGCGGCAACCGGACGCGGCCTCGCTGCAACACCTGCAAGCCGAACGTGACGCGCAATCGACGCGGCTCGAACGACTGCAGCAAGTTATCGCGCAGTATGAACGCGAACTCGAAGACGTGACACGCTTGAAGTGGACCGAAGCAGAACGTTTGCGGCTTCTGAACGAACGGCTCGACCTCGAGCAGAAACGTTTTGACCAGATCGAGACCGAGCTCGAGGAGTCGCTAGCGAAAAACGAATTGAGCCGTGACGTCTTTTTGACACACGTCGAACAGATCGACACGTTGTCGTCGCTGCAAGAACAACTCGCGGAAGAACAGGCAGACGGGATCCGCCTCGAACATGGCTTCAACGCATTGACCGACAAGATCGGTGATGCGGTCAAACCGGATCTCGTTCTGTTAAACGACCGATTGACGACAGCGCAGGCAAGTCTCGACGCATTGGCGGAACAACTCGTCAATGCGGACAGCCAATTGAAGCGCCATCGCCATGTCATTTCGGAATGGGACCGGCTTCGAGACCAGACCGCAGACGAGCAACGTAATCTCGAGACGGTCAAACTGATCGCCGACACGGGTCGTGGTTTGAACCCACAGAAACTGACGTTCGAGACGTATGTGCAGACGGCGTTCTTCGATCAGATTTTACATGCGGCCAACATTCATCTTGATCTGATGACGAGTGGGCAGTTCCAACTCGAGCGGAAAGTCGAGACGGCGAAAGGGAACGCAAAATCTGGACTCGAACTATTGGTCTTTGACGCCTATACGGGACAATCCCGGCGCGTCCAAAACTTGTCGGGCGGGGAAGGGTTCAAAGCCTCGCTCGCCCTCGCGCTCGGGTTGGCCGAGGTCGTCCAGCAACTGAGCGGTGGTGTCAGCCTCGAGACGATGCTCATCGACGAAGGCTTCGGGACGCTCGACGCCGAATCGCTCGACCAGGCGATCGAGTTGCTCATGTCGCTCCAATCGAGCGGACGGCTCGTCGGTGTCATCAGCCACGTCCAAGAGTTGAAAGACCGCGTCGATGCGCGGATCGAAGTGAAAAAATCAAGAAGCGGGTCGACGATCCAGCTCGTTGTGGAGTGAAACCGATGAAACATATGGTAACAAGTTCAAGTTTGGCTGACCAGTTGCGTGCAGTGGGCATTCAGACAGGAGATTCCTTATTCGTCCATAGTGCATTATCCAAGCTCGGATGGGTTTGCGGCGGACCGGAGGCGGTGATCGAAGCGTTACAAGACGTCGTCGGGCCGACCGGGCTCATCATGATGGCGACTCAAAGTGGGGACAACTCCGACCCGGCCGAATGGGAGGCGCCGCCCGTCCCAAGCGAGTGGTGGGACGAAATCCGAGCCGAGATGCCTGCTTTTGATCAACGGAAAACGGCGACTCGCGGCATGGGCCGCGTCCCCGAGCTGTTCCGGACGTATCCGGACGTACACCGGAGCGAGCATCCGATGTGGTCGGTCGCGGCCTGGGGTCGTGACGCCGAGCAACTGGTCGCGAATCACACGACCGATATCGGATTCGGACCAGGGTCACCGATCGAAAAAATGATTGAACGAGACGCTCGTATCCTCCATCTCGGGTCGCCGCTCGATGCGACGACGTTATGGCATTATGCCGAATATGGGATCGACGGACCGGTGAAGCAGTTCGGTTGCGCCTTATACGAGAATGGCGAGCGGGTGTGGAAGACGTTCGAACATACGGACGTCAACAGCGACCCGTTCGGTGCCATCGGGGAGAACATCGTCAAGCGGGCGGACGTCAAGACGTTCGTGATCCATGAAGCAACGTGTTACTTGATCCCGGCGTCGACATGGGAGCCGGTGCAACACGCCTTGATCGCGTTACGGAGCTGGCTCCGATGAAACGATCGGGCAATATTTTGAAGATGAAGGAGAGTCGGGCGATGAGTCGATGGGGAAAATATATAGGAATTGCGGTAAGTGTCGTGGTGATCGTCGCCATGTTGGCCGTCGTCGGCATCTCGGCCCATATCGGCGACCAATTGACGTCACCGGTGCGGGAGACGTTGACGTTCACGCCAAAGGCGCTCGGCATCAAATATGAGAACGTGACGATCCAGGCAGAGGACGACAGCGACCTGTACGGCTGGTGGATCCCTCATCCGACGCCACGGGCGACGATCGTCTTCGCCCATGGTTATGGAAAAAACCGCGAGCAGTCCGACTTGCCGCTGAAAGAACTCATCCCTGAGTTCCATGAGCAAGGCTACCAGTTTTTGACGTTTGATTTTCGTGGCTCGGGCATCTCGGAAGGCGATCGCGTGACGGTCGGGGCGAAAGAACAGACGGACCTGATGGCGGCCATCGATTTTGCGAATGAGCGGACGGATGGACCGATCGTCTTATACGGCGTATCGATGGGAGCGGCGACGGCACTCGCGACAGCCGATGAGATGGATGTCGCGGCCGTCATCGCCGACAGTCCGTTTAGCGATCTTCGCGGTTATCTCGAGACGAATCTGCCGATATGGAGCGATTTGCCGAACTTCCCGTTCACACCGGTCATCATGACCGTGACGCCGTGGTTCACTGGCCTTGACGCGGATATCGTGAAGCCGATTGACGATGTCGCTCAAATTGAGGCCCCGATCCTGCTCATTCACGGGAAAGGCGACGACGCCATCCCAGTGTCTGAAAGTGAGCAGTTGGTGGAGAAAAATGACGGGATCGAGCTCTGGGTGACCGACAATGACGGACACGTGGCGTCACACGAATCATTCCAGACGGAGTACCGTCAAAAACTGTTCGACTTTTTAGAGCGGTCGTTATGAGTGGGGGCGCATCTTGCGCTCCTTTTTGATATGATTGCTAACGAGAATGAATGAAAGAAGGGTTCTATATGGATGTCACTGCGTTACTATCATTTTTACTGCTCGGAACGCTCATCGGGATTTTGAGCGGATTCTTCGGCATCGGGGGCGGTATCTTACTCACGCCGCTCTTACTCGTCTTCGGATATGAGGCGAGTGCGGCCATCGCGCTCAGCTTGATGCTGACGCTCGGGTCGACGACGGCCGGGACGATTTCACATCTCAAACTGAAAAACGTCAATCCAAAACACGCCCTCTTGATCGGGGCGTTCGGGGTCGTCGGGACGTGGGTGGCGACGCCGCTCGTCTTTTACTTAGAGACGCTCGACGGTGCGAAGCCCGTTATCTCGCTCGCCTACATCGCGCTACTCACATACTTCGCCGTCTCGTTTTTCCGTTCGAAGCAACATGAGGAGGGAAGTATCGGATCGGAATCGGTGCCACGACTCGGTTTTATCGGTCTGTTCGGCGGATTCATCTCGTCACTCATGGGCGTCAGCGGCGGGTTCGTATTGACCCCGCTCCAAGTCAAACTGCTCAACACCGAGATGAAACGGGCTGTCGGGACGAGTATCGCCGCGGCGTTCCTCATCGTCGTCTCGGGCGTGATCAATTACGCGGTCGCCGGTGCTGATACGAACTATTGGCACGGTTTGGCGCTTATTGCCGGTGCGATGATCGGTTCGCCGATCGGGGCGAAGCAGTTACAACGGTTCAGTTCGCAGCTCGTCAAGAAAGCGCTCGGCGGATTTTACGTCGCCGTCGCCATCAGCGTCACCCTTAACCTGCTCGGCTTCAATGACATCTCGCTCGGACTGCTCGTCGTCCTGGCGCTTTCGTTCATCGTCGCACTGTTCATCCGGCCGCGACGAAAGAAATGACAACAAAACCCCGTCCGTGGACGGGGTTTTTAGCGTCTAGAAATATGATCAATGTTTTCTTGGATTTCGCCGACTTTGCTCTTCGCTTCACGGAGTCGTCGTTCGAACGCCTCTGTGTCGCGTTTCTCATCACGCGATTCATCTTTGCCGCGCTTTGGTCCTTTTGTGGAGCGATGGAGATGGGTCGCTTTCATCAAGCGTTTTTTAAACGTTGAATCGCTCATAAGGACACCCCCCTTCCATACTATATAAGTTCCACATAAGGAAGAAGGCGAAACGTTTGAACACTCACGAAGCAAGTAAACGTCGGACTTGCGAATTTGCCGAGACTTTGACGGCGATGGCTGCGGCGAGCACCGCTTTAATGACGTCGCCGAAGATGAACGGGATGTTCACTTTAAGCGCATCGATAAACGATAGACCGAATACGGCTTGGAGGCCAAGGCTGCCGACGAGATAGACGAAACCGAGACCAATCAACAAGTTGTAGGCAACGAGGGCGGGGAAAGAGCGATATCGCTCCGACAACCACCCGATCAAGTAAGCAGCAATTGGGAACGCGATCAAATAACCGACCGTCGGGCCGACGAACGGAGCCAAGCCGCCGGAACCGCTGAGCACCGGGAGACCGATCATTCCGAGAAGTAGATAGACGACGACGGCGAGTCCGCCTTTTTTGGCACCGAGAATGGCGCCGATCGTCATGATGCCGAGCATTTGTAGCGTGATCGGGACGGGTCCGATCGGGATGGCGACAGAACCGATACTAGCTAGCAATGCGGCACCGATGGCCACTTGTGTCAAATCATGAATTTTCATATGTAAACCTCATTTCTGTTAACGTTGACTACATATAGGTTAACATCTAGTGATTTACGTTGGCAAGCATAAAATGAGCACCTGGTCATGATTGGCCAGGTGCTTTCGTGTCAACTCGTTGGTTGATGAAGTTTGGTGGCCGCTTCCGTAAGTTGCGTCCGTACCGCATCGAAGCCGGTCCCGCCGTAGCTATTCCGGCGTTTGACGGCCGTGACCGGTGAGAGTGCCTCGTAGACGTCAGTCCCGATCAAAGTGGAGTGAGTTTGATACGTCTCTAAAGGAAGCTCTGACAAGTAGAGGCGCTGCTCGATACAGTAGCGGACGAGCGTACCCGTCACTTCGTGGGCCTCGCGGAACGGCAGTCCTTTCGCGGTCAAGTAGTCGGCGAGCTCGGTCGCGTTCGAAAAATCGCGCTCGGTCGCTTGTTTCATCGTGTCGGCGTGGAACGTCATGTCTTGAATCATGCCGGTCATGATGCTCAAACTACCTTGAAGTGTCTTGACCGTGTCGAACATACCTTCCTTATCTTCTTGCAAGTCCTTGTTGTAAGCGAGCGGTAGACCTTTCATGATCGTGAGTAGACCCATCAGGTTACCGATGACACGACCCGATTTGCCGCGGACGAGCTCGGCCATGTCGGGGTTTTTCTTTTGCGGCATCATGCTCGAACCGGTCGAGAACACGTCTGAGATCGTGATGAATTTAAATTCTTCGCTGCTCCACAAAATAAGTTCCTCGCAAAACCGTGACAAGTGCATCATCAGGAGTGATGCGTTTGATAAATATTCTAAGATGAAATCACGGTCGCTGACCGCGTCGAGGCTGTTCGGATAGACCCGACTGAAACCGAGCAGCTCGGCCGACCGATGACGGTCGATCGGGAACGTCGTCCCGGCGAGCGCACCGGCACCGAGCGGACTCATATCGATCCGTTTCAAACTGTCACTGAAGCGTTCCTTGTCACGGTCGAGCATCCAAAAATATGCGAGCAAATGGTGGGCGAGCGAGACCGGTTGTGCCCGTTGCAAGTGCGTGTAGCCTGGCATGATTGTCTCGACGTTGTTTGCCGCATGGTTATAGAGCGCCGTCTGTAGTGCTTCAATGCCTTCGATCGTCTCACCGACGCGACGCTTCAAATACAGGTGCATGTCGGTCGCAACTTGGTCGTTTCGACTGCGTGCCGTATGCATCTTCCCGGCGACCGGACCGATTTCCTCGCGAAGTAACGACTCGAGGTTCATGTGGATGTCTTCATGGAACACGCTGAACGACAGCTCGCCGGCTTGTGCTTTCTCAGCGAGGGTGTTCAGACCGCCGATGATCTGTTCGGACTCGTCAGCGGTTAAAATGTGCTGGTCCCCGAGCATCGTCACATGGGCGATGCTCCCTTCGATATCTTCTAGCACGAGCTGGGCGTCGAAATGGATCGAGGCACCAAACTCATCGACCCATTCGCTCGCTGTCTGCTCGAACCGTCCCCCCCATAGTTTACTCATGGGGCATCAATCCTTTCTCGGCTAACACTTCGGCCTGGACTTTTGTCGGTAGGCCCCAAAGTTTGATGAAGCCGACGGCAGCCTGTTGGTCGAACGTATCGGCTGACGTGTACGTGGCAAGTTGTTCATCATAGAGCGAGATCGGCGACTTCCGTCCGTCGACGATGGCTTGACCTTTGAACAGTTTCATCCGCACCGTTCCGGTCACCGTCTGTTGTGTCTCATCGATGAAGGCGAGGAGTGCTTTCGTGAGCGGTGAATACCACAGGCCATTATAGATCGTCTCGGTCAATTTTTGTTCGACAATCGGTTTGAAATGGGCGACTTCACGAACGAGCGTCAACGCCTCGAGCGCGTGGTGTGCCGTGATCAACGTCATCGCCCCAGGTGCCTCATACACTTCACGCGACTTGATACCGACGACCCGGTTCTCGATATGATCGATCTTGCCGATCCCGTGGGCGCCGGCGGCGATGTTTAATTGTTCAAGGATCGACGTGAACGTCGCTGGTTTCCCATCGAGGGCGACCGGGACGCCTTGTTTGAATTCAATCTCGACGTACGTTGGTTCATGCGGCGTATCCTCGAGCGGCGCCGTCAATTCATAGGCGCTTGCTGGCGGAGCGGCCCACGGGTCTTCGAGGATGCCACACTCGACGGCACGACCCCAAATATTTTGGTCGATCGAGAACGGTTCTGCTTGCACGATCGGAATCGGGATATCGTGTTTGGCGGCGTAGGCGATTTCTTCCTCCCGCGACCATTTCCATTCCCGGACCGGTGCGATGATTTCGAGCGACGGGTCGAGCGCGTGGATCGATACTTCGAACCGGACTTGATCGTTGCCTTTGCCGGTACAGCCGTGAGCGACAGCGACGGCTCCTTCGGCTTGTGCGACCTCGACTAGCTTTTTCGAGATGAGCGGCCGTGATAAGGCGGAGACGAGCGGATAGACACCTTCGTACATCGTGTGAGCCTGCATCGAGTAACGAGCGAAGTCATTGACGAACTCATCAACGGCATCGATGACGACTGATTTGACGGCGCCGACCTTGAGCGCTTTCTGTTGGATATGCTCCAAATTTTTGCCTTCCCCGACGTTCAAACAACAAGCGATGACGTCATACCCTTGTTCGTTCAACCATTTGATGGCGACCGAAGTATCCAATCCACCTGAATAAGCTAATACGAGTTTTTGTTTCATTTCGTTGCACCCCTTATACATAATTATTCATCTGTTTTTATAAATATACAACTTACATTAAAGGATGCTGGGGTGGAAAGCAATGGTTTTCCTAAAAAAAAAAAGAACCACTTATGAAAAGTGGTTCGTCACTGAATGATCTCGAGTTCTGGCATCCATTGTTTCATATGCTCGCTCGTCTCGTTGAATAGCTCAGGTTTGGCGGACTGGAGAGGGACGACCTCGAAATGGCCCGCGCTCGATTGCCGTGTGAACGTCGGATAGAACATCGGGTTCGTGAGCTCAAACGTCGATTCGCCGTCGATGGTTGTCTTGACGATGTCGATACCGACGATGCCGCCCGTATTCCGCTCATCGCCTTGCTGGCCAGACAAGAAGTTTCCGAGTGAGTAGGCGACGAACGTTCGATTGCCTGCAGCGCCGTCGACCCAGGCCGTCGGCTGCAGGACGTGCGGATGATGGCCGATGATGATATCGACACCAAGATCGGACAGTTGTTGGACGAGTGTTTCTTGCGTTTCGTTCGGGAGCGGCTCGTACTCATTCCCGAAGTGGAGTGCGACGACGGTCAGCTCGGCGGTTTGTTCGGCCGCCTCGATATCTCGTTTCATCGCTTCGACGTCAATGTAATTGACGTGATACGGCTGCTTCGGCACGACACCGTTCGTCCCATACGTGTAGGCGAGGAACGCAAACGAGATGTCGTTCGCGGTCAGCGTCCGGACGTTGGCTTTATCTGCTTCGGATAAGAACGAACCGGTATACGGCATATCGATCGAGTTCCAGTAGGCGATTGAATTCTCAATCGCTTTCACGCCGCGGTCGAGCGTGTGATTGTTCGCTGTCGTCACGAGGTCGATGCCTGCTTCTTGCAACGCATCACCGATCTCGTAGGGGCTATTGAAGGCAGGGTAACTCGACAACCCGATGTCACTGCCGCCGATCATGCTCTCTTGGTTGGCAACGGTAATGTCGGCTTCGGCCAAAGCGGGCGCAACTTTTTCAAACGCGGGGGTGAAGTCATAGCCGTCACCGCTCTTGGCGGCGTTGTAGACGGAGTCGTGCAATAAAATATCGCCGATCGCGTAAATGGACGTCGTCGTCACGACCGGTTCCGGTTCTTCGGGCACGGTATCAACCGGTTGTTCCGTCTCGACCGGCGGATTCTCAGTTTGCTCGGGTTGCGTAGTTTCGACATCGGCTGAGGTGCAGCCGAACAGGAAAAGGAGGGACAAAAGCAGGGCAGGTTGTTTTAGCAAGATCACTCGTTTCAAGTGAGTGGTCACTTCCTTTCGTTTGAAATCGAACGTGTATATAGAGGAGTTCGGCAAAAGCGCTAAATCTCCTTTTGTCACGACAGACAAAAAAGTACCGGGGTAGTGGATCCCGGTACTTTGTGCGGTTCAGATGCCTTCTTTTTTCAATATGTGCTCCATCTGTTCAAACTCGTTCGTGATTGTCGTGCTTGGTGGCGGTGTCATCAAACTGACGACATAGATGGCAAGCGCCGACAAGAAGAACGCTGGAATCATCTCATACAGTTCACCGACGGTCCCGAACCAGTCGCTGGCGAAGTTCTTCCAGACGATGACGATAAATGCACCCGTCAACATGCCCGCGAGTGCGCCTTGGCGCGTCGTCCGCTTCCAAAACAAGCTGAACAAGATGAGCGGGCCGAACGAGGAACCAAAACCGGCCCAAGCGTAGCCGACGAGGTTCAAGATCGTATCATCAGCACCGAAGGCGAGCCAAATCGAGACGACCGAGACGAGAATGACGGTGATCCGGCCGACCATGACGAGTTCACGGTCACCTGCCTGTTTGCGGAAAAACTTCTGATAGAAATCGGTCGTCGCCGCACTAGACGAGACGAGCAACTGCGACGAGATGGTCGACATGATGGCGGCAAGCAGTGCCGCGAGTAACACGCCCGTGATCAAGTCGATGAATAATAGGTCTGATAGATTGATGAAAATATTTTCTGGATTGTCGATCTCAAGTCCTTGCTGCGTGTAGTAGGCGAGACCGATCAATCCGGTCGCCATCGCCCCGACGACGGTGAAGAGCATCCACGAGATACCGATCCGGCGGGCGGTCTTAATATCTTGTAATTTTTCGATGGCCATAAAGCGGACGATGATATGTGGTTGTCCGAAGTAACCGAGCCCCCAGGCGAATAGAGACACGATCCCGATGAACGATTGGCCCGTCCACGGATCGAGCAGCGCCGAATCGATATCACCAATCGTTTGGAGCGCGTTCGAGACGCCATCAGTCGCCGTGATCGCGATCGCCGGAACGAAAATGAGCGCGAACAACATGATCAGTCCTTGGACGAAGTCCGTCCAACTGACAGCGAGGAACCCGCCGATGAACGTATACAGGATGATGATCGACGCTAAAATCAAGACGCCCGTCACAAATTCGATGCCGAAGACGGCGTTGAACAACCGGCCGCCGGCCACGAATCCGCTCGTCGCGTACAGTGTGAAGAAAATCAAGGTGACGGCGGCTGAGAACGTCCGCAGCGTGCCCCGAGAATCTTTGAACCGCTTTTCGAAGAAGTCTGGAATCGTGATCGCATCTTCTGACAAATACGAATACGTGCGTAAACGCGGGGCGACGAGGAGCCAGTTCAAGTAGGCGCCGATCGTCAACCCGATGACGATCCACCCACTCGAGAGACCGGTCGCGAACATGGCGCCCGGCAAGCCCATCAGTAGCCAACCGCTCATGTCAGATGCCCCGGCCGACAAGGCGGCTACGCCTGGACCGAGCCCTCTTCCTCCGAGCATATAGTCGCCGATGCTCTCTGTACGGCGATAGGCGACGACGCCAAGTACGACCATGAGCACCATGTAAATCGTGATGGAAACTAAAATCCCATTCATGTAACAGCCCCCTCATTCAGTTGTGAAAACGTTTTCAAAATCTATATCTTATACCTTGACAAGATTTTGTCACAAAATTGAATCGGCTGCACGTTTATTTTTCATCATTGACTAAAATAACAAAAAATCATTTGGCGGGGCAGTCGATCAGATGGTCGTTGACGAGACCGGTCGCTTGCAGATGGGCGTAAACGGTCGTCGGACCGAGAAATTTAAAGCCGCGTCGTTTCAAGTCTGTGCTCAAGCGATGCGATAGCTCCGTCGTCACCGGAACCTCTTCGACCGACGTCCAGTCGTTGTTGATGACCCTTCCGTCGACGAACGACCAGATGTACGCATCGAATGTACCGAACTCGTGCTGGATCTCGAGAAACCGTTTGGCGTTGTTGATCGACGCTTCAATCTTGCGGCGATTACGGACGATGCCATCGTTTGACAGCAGCCGTTCGATGTCGACATCGGTATAGTCGGCGACACGCGTGACATCGAAATCGGCATACGCACGCCGATAGTTCTCACGCTTCCGTAAGATGGTGATCCAGCTGAGCCCTGCCTGCGCGCTCTCGAGCGTCAAACATTCGAAATGTTTCTTGTCATCGTGGACCGGCTTGCCCCATTCCTCGTCATGATACCGAACGTAGTCCGGGTCTGTGCCGCACCAAGGGCAGCGTGACGTCTCTTCCATGTTGCTTTCATCTCCTTTTCGTTGTCGATTCATTTTAGCACGTCGGAACGATTGCCGACGTTCATGGACGGGTATAATACGTCATATTGGAGGTTGATGGATTTATGCGAGATTGGATGATCAGTATCATTGAACAGTACGGTTATTTCGGCATCGCGTTCATGATCTTTATCGAGAACGTGTTCCCGCCGATCCCGTCAGAAGTCGTCTTGCTGTTCGGTGGGTTCTTTGCGGTCAAAACAAACTTGATTGTCTGGGTCGTCGTCTTGGCGGCGACAGCGGGTGCCATTTTAGGAGCGGTCTTGTTGTATGGCATCGGATTATATTTAGACGTCGAACAAATCGAGCGGTGGACGAAACGACACGGGAAGTGGATTCGACTCGATATCGATGACGTCCGAAAAGCGGACGCGTGGTTTGACCGCTATGGCGGCTGGATGGTCTTTTTTGGTCGGCTCATGCCGGTCGTTCGGAGTTTGATCTCGCTGCCGGCCGGTATGTCGAACATGCCGTTCCTTAAATTTTTGCTGTTGAGCACAGCCGGAACGGTGATCTGGAATTCGATTCTGATTTATATTGGAATTCGGGTCGGGGAGAACTGGGAATCGATCTTAGGCTATCTCGACGTGTATTCATACGTGATGTACGCGCTTCTCGTCATCGCGATCATCGCTTTCGTCTTGTGGCGGAAGCGGCGGAAACGGAAACAGTCGAACAAAGCGTCGTCGGTTTGATGGCGACTAAAAAACGGGTCCTCCTAAGAGGGCCCGTTATTTTTGGAGTTCAGGATGGTCGTTCAAAATCTGTTCGCGCAACTGCTTCATCTTCGTGATGATTTGCGAACGCGTCTCCCGGAACGCTTCGAGCGGCTGACCGGAAGGGTCGTCGAGCCCCCAGTCGTCCCGATATGTCGTCGGTACGTACGGACACTCGACCCCGCAACCCATCGTAATCAAATAGTCGAGCCGGTCCGGAATCTCGTCAAGCCGTTTCGGGTGTTGACCCGACGGATCAAGACCGATCTCCCGGACGGCCTCGAGCGCGAGCGGCTTTACTTCCGGATAATCTTCCGTGCCGGCTGAGTGGACGCGGGCGATATCTCCGAGCACATCGCGTCCGATCGCCTCTGCCATTTGAGAGCGGCATGAGTTATGAATACATACGAAGGCAACTTCAACCATGAGTTTTCAGTCTCCTTTATCGGTTTGGTCAGGTTTTCTATCAGTTTCCTCGGGTAAGACTCTTTTGAGCGTCTGCTCCGTCTTCGCCGCTAAACTTTCAGAGAAGCGGAACAAGACGATGCCAATGATGGCGGAAACGAAAATGTATAATCCGACGAACAAGTTGATGGCACCGTTCGAGAGCGCGGTGAAAAGAATCGAGAACTCGCCTCGAGGTGCGAGCGAGAAACCGGCCTCGTTCGCTTGAACCCGCGTCAACCCGTACAGCCTGCCGCCGACACGGCCGACGATCCACTTCGACAGCACGCCCCAGACGATCAAGACGAAGAAGAGCGTGTTGATGATCACTCCTTGCTCGAGGTTGATCGAGATTCCGAATGAGATGAAAAAAATCGGTAAGAACAAATCACGGACCGGTACGGTCAGACGTTTCAACGGTCTGACGTCGTGAATGCCGGCCAACATGATCCCCGCGATGAACGCTCCGAGTATCTCCGATAACCCGAATATCATGCCGATGCCCGCGAAGAATAAGATCAAGCCGATCAAGCCGATGCTCGCATCGTCCTGACGTAGCAGGTGCTTCGCGATCTTCGGTTGTTTCGTGACGAAGCGTGATCCGACAAACAATAATACCCCGAACACGAGGAAACCGACGAACACTTTGCCGATGTCAGAGAAAGCAATCGGTTCGTCTTGAATGATGAACGGAGCGACGGTCAAAATGAGTGGTGCGAAGATGTCTTCAAAGATGAGCAAGGCGAGCACGAATTCTTTAATATCTTCGTGCTTGTCCGGGTTCCGTTCGAGCAACCGGGCCGAGATGGACGAGCTCGTCGCATAAAGGACGGCCCCGATCAAGAAAGCTTGCGGAAAATCGAGCCCGAACAGCAAAGCGATGCCGATCGTGACACCAAACGCGAGCACGATGTCTAAAACGCCTGCTTTCCAAACTTGTTTCATTCGCTTGACGAGCTCTGTTAACGGGAACTTCAGTCCGAGCAAGAAAAACAATAAGATGATCCCAATCTCACCGGCGACCTTGAACACTTCGTTCCCATCCCAGAAGAAGCCGACGGCGACCCCGATCGCGATAAATGCCAATATACTCGGGAAGAAGAGTCGCTCGATGATGAGGCTAAGAACGGAGATGACGGTCAGTCCTAAACCGAGTAAAACGATAATATTCAATAGTTCCATACGTCACCCCTTTGTGACGAGTCGCCGTCCACAGCGACTAGTCTTGATTCCACTGGTACTCCATGCCGACCGATTCTGGCCGCGAATAGTCAAAACCGAAATGCTTGTACAGCCCGTCGGCCGGGATGTCGGCAATCAAGCTGATGATGGCCGTCTCGTCCGCTTCTTTCAAGATCCAGTCCATCAAATGTTCCATGATCAGCTTCCCGAGCCCAAGGCCTTGGCAATCCGGGTCGACGACGATATCGGCCAGATGGAATACCATCCCCCCGTCCCCGACGACGCGACCCATGCCGACCATCTCATCGTTTCTATATAGGCACACACCGAATAGCGTGTTGGCCAGTCCTTTAATCGTTCCTTTGTCTGAACGCTTTGGCATTCCGGCCTTGACCCTGAGCTGTTGATGTTGCTCCGGTGTCGGTGTTTCAATCCGTACCTCGACTTCATTTACCATAAGATGAGTCCCCCTCCACACAAGTTGTAATTGTTTTCCCGCTATATTGAATTCATAAACCTTGATTTCATAAAGCCTTTGTCCGAATAATGAAAGAAAATGGAAAGGGTGTGGCGGCCAAATGTTTGAGAACCAATCGATTTTGCCCGCGCTTCGTGATATGCGGGATGTAGAAATTTTTCTGGAAAGTGAATTCGCCATCGGCGTCTTGCTTGAGATCCACATATCGCGTCTCGATGCGGTCTTTCGGTTGCTTGAGACGCACGGTAAGCAGGTCTTCGTCCATCTCGATTTGATCCAAGGATTGAAGGCCGACGAGTTCGCGACCGAATATATTTGTCAGTCGTATAAACCGTACGGCATCATCTCGACGAAAGGGAATGTGATCCTAAAGGCGAAACAAAAACAAGTCAAGACCGTGCAACGCCTATTTTTGATCGATTCGAGCTCGCTCGAAAAAAGCTATCGGTTAATCAATCGGACGCAACCTGATTACATCGAGGTCTTGCCGGGGCTCGTCCCTAAATACATCCGGCTCGTCAAAGAACAGACGGGTATCCCCGTGTTCGCGGGCGGATTGATTACGTCGCTAGACGAAGTTGAGCAAGCACTCGCGGCCGGAGCGACGGTCGTGACGACGTCCGATCAAACGCTTTGGCGTACGGCAGGACTTAAGTAAGCACATTCCGGGTAAATGATTTCGAGGGGGGATAGACGATGAAACAGACAATGATCATTACAGGAGTCAGTCAAGGGATCGGTTACGCGCTCGCGCATCATTTTGCGGAGTCTTATCACGTCATCGGACTCGACATCGGAGAGGACCCGTTGCTTCGTGATGTGACGTTCATACAGATGGATTTAGGCAACCATGAGGACGTGTCCAACACTTTCAAGAAGATTGGACAAGACTTCGGTGTCGTACATATTCTAATCAATAATGGGGGCGTGTCGTCACTTGAGACCCCGATTGAAGAGTTGGACGTCGAGACGTTTAAACATGTCATCGATGTCAACCTTGTCGGGACGTTTGCTTGTTCAAAAGCATTTTTGACGCTAAATGAAGGGGCGGAGTATGGACGCATCATCAATCTCGCCTCGACGCGCGCGCACCAAAACGAGCCGGACTGGGAAGCGTACGGAGCGTCAAAAGGCGGGATTGTCGCATTGACCAATTCGATGGCCGTCTCGCTCGCGTCTCGACCGGTTACGGTGAACGCGATCAGCCCAGGTTGGATCCATACGTCCGACGAACCGTTGCGAGACGTCGACCATCGTCAACATCCGTCGGGCCGGGTCGGTACGACGACAGATATCGTCCGTGCCGTTACGTACTTGATCGATCCGATGAACGATTTCGTGAACGGACATAACCTCGTCGTCGATGGTGGAATGACAAAGAAAATGATTTACGAGTCTTGATGAAGTCTGCCGGTAGGACCATTACCCTATATTTTAAATGCGGATGTGAGTGATAAGTCCTAGTCATGGGTATAACAGGAAGGAGTGAGTAAACAAATTTGAAGGGGGAAGCGTCGTGCACCAGCTGATCGAAGAGGCTTTACGCTTTGCGGCCGTCCGTCATGACGGACAGTTTCGCAAAGGGACGAACATTCCGTATGTGACCCACCCGGTCGCCGTCTCGATGTTGCTCGTCGAAGACCGGCAGCCGATTCCGGTCGTAGCGGCCGGACTGCTCCATGACTTACTAGAAGACACGCTGACGACGGCCGAGGAGATTGAACAGGAGTTCGGACGAGAAGTCGCCCGGTTAGTCCAAGCCGTTTCGGAACCGGGGAAGCATCACTCGTGGGAAGAACGTAAGCGGATGACGATTCAGAAAGTGCACACTCTCCAGTATGATGAAGTCGCGCTTCTAGCGGCAGACAAGTTACATAATCTGCGCTCAATCCGACTCGACATTGAGCGTGAAGGAAAGCAGGTGTGGGGACGATTCAAGCGGCCACTTCGTGATCAGTCTTGGTACTATCATGAGCTGCTCCACGCGCTTCAGCCTTTCAGTCAGACGACGAGTTTGATCGATGAATTTGAGATCGAGTTGAATTTGCTGTTCTACGGTGTCGAAGAAGACCGTGACGAGAAGTTGAACAAACTGTTCGATGTGATCGGGCATGGGTTCCACGAAGACGATTGGCTCCAAGAGTCGTCGACGCTTTGTCAAACTGCTTACGAGTTGAACGAGTCGATGCGGGAAGGCTATCGTCACGGCTCTGAAGCGGAAAGGCTTGAACTCGAAACGCTGAAAGACCAACTGCAAGACAGCGGTCTTAGACAAGACTTGTCAATTCCCGTCTTGCAAGCAATCAACGAATTATCTTACCGGGCCGCGCTCCGGTCTGAGGACGTCATCACGTTGTTGAAGTGAAATGATTGTCAAGTGACCTTGAACGTGTTATATTCGTCATGAACATGAGAAGGGGAGTAGCGACCACGAACGTGGTCGATGGGTCGTCATTACGGTGCGTATGCACTCGGTCCATCGAGCTTCTTACCAAGTCCGCAAGACCTTTTTATGGATGCGTTTTCGGCGTCCATAAAAAGGTCTTTTTGAATTCATGAAAAGGGGAGAAAAATTTACATGGTATTTATTTACTTTATTTTGGCCGCTGCGATTACAGTGTATGCTGCCATAAAATTATCGACGTACGCTGATGTCATCAGTGAGAAGTCGACGATGAGCGGGATGCTCGTCGGGACGGTCTTGCTTGCAGGTGCGACGTCACTTCCGGAAGTGACGACGAGCGTATCCGCCGTCTTGATCAACAACCCGGATATCGCGATCGGGAACATGCTCGGTTCGAACTTGTTCAACATCTTCATTTTGGCGATGTTCGATCTATTTTATCGTCAAAAGCGACTGTTCAATGACGCAAGTCGAGACCACCTATATACGGCCAGTCTCGGATTGATGTTGACGCTCGTCACGATGATCGCGCTCATCGTCCGGATTGATTATACGGTACTAGGCATTGGCATTGACGCGATATTAATTGCCGTCTTGTATGCGATTGGGATTTACTATATCGGGAAGCGGCCTCAAGAACCGACGGCCGAACGAGAAGTCGAGCAAGAAGTCGGTGCGAGCGTGACTGATACGATTTCAGTGAAACAAGCCGGCGTCGGGTTTGTTATCGCGGCACTCGTCATCATGGCGGCCGGGACGGCGCTGTCGATCACGGGTGACCAGATCGCTGTCGTCACAGGGCTCGGTTCAAGCTTCGTCGGTAGTTTCTTGATTGCGGCGTCGACGTCGCTGCCTGAAGCGGTCGCGGTATTCGTCGCCTTGAAACTCGGTAACGTCAACTTGGCGTTCGGTTCGATCTTAGGGAGCAACATCTTCAACATGCTCATCATCGCCATGTCGGACGTATTTTATCAGAACGGGTCGATTTTAGCGGATGTGTCGGCATCACACTTGGTCACGGCGATCGGGATCACGATTCTGTCGATCTTGGTCATGTACAGCGTCCTTCGCAAAGAAGTGACATCGAAAGTCAGATACGCCCTTCCTTCGATTCTCGTCGTCTTCGTCTACGCCGTTTCTTCATATCTCATCTTTACCGGATGAATCATCAGCTCGTCTGTGTGACGTGATGGCGCAAAGCCATCACGTTTTTTTTCTTGTCTCGGTATCACTTTCGTCTGACTGGGGTATAAGAGGAAAGAAGGAGGGGTGGCGATGCAAATGCATGCCGTGGAACGTTTAGACGACTATGTCGTATTGATACCGGCCTATAACCCTGATCAAGCGCTCGTCACACTGGTCCAGGAGTTGAAGGACAAAGGGTTCGTCCATGTCATCGTCGTGAACGACGGCAGTGCCGATACGTGCCGTGCCGTGTTTGATGACGTAAAGGCGGACGTCTCCGCTGTGCTCGAGCATGAACAAAATGCCGGTAAAGGCGCAGCGCTAAAGACCGGGCTCCGCCACATCGTCGATGCGTACCCTGAGACGACCGGCGTGATCACCGTCGATGCGGACGGACAACATCTGCCGGCGGACGTCCGTAACCTGTACGATGAAGGGGTGAAGTGGCCGCATCATCTGATCATGGGTTGTCGTGATTTCTCGTCGCCTGCGATTCCGTTCCGGAGCCGGTTCGGCAATCAAATGACGAGATTTGTCATGTTGCTCGGCAGCGGTCTCCGTCTGAACGACACACAGACCGGACTGCGGGCGATTCCGCTCCGCTATGCCAAGCAACTGATCGATATTCCGGGCAACCGCTATGAGTTCGAGATGAACATGTTGACGTTCACGAAACGATTGCAAGTACCGATTCATCAAACACCGATCGAAACGGTATACGTTGACGAGAACGCGTCTTCACATTTTCGTCCAGTCATCGATTCGATTCTCATTTATCGCATGTTTTTGGCCTATTCTTTATCATCAGTCGCTTCATTCTTAATGGACATCGGCGTTTACGCGTTGTTGATTTTCTTATTGAATCCATGGTTCGAATCAGTCCATGTCATCGTGGCGACGGTTTTGGCGCGAATCGTGTCTTCGTTATTCAATTATTACGTCAACCGGAAAGTCGTCTTCAAATCGAAAGCGAAGCGCTCGATGTTGAAATACTTTGGGCTGGTCGCTGTGCAGATGGCGCTGTCGGCGAGTCTCGTCTACGTGTTGTTCCTGCTGTTCCGGGACGGCGAGGTCATCCTCAAGGTCGCCGTCGACAGTGTGTTGTTCGTATTGAGTTACTACGTCCAAAAAAGATGGATCTTCAAACGCTAAAAGGCCCGACAGCTGTCGGGCCTTTCGTCAATAAGCGAGCGTTCCGAGTTTGACCGACGTGTAGCGGTGCAACTCGCGCACGTCGGTGATCCCGGTCTTGATCATCATGTCGCGCATGAGCAGGGCGCAGACGCGGGCGTCCTCGGCGGCATCGTGGTGGATGAACGGGACGTTCAAATGCTCGGCCATCGTGTTCAACTTATGGTTCGGTAGCCCCGGGTATAGCTTGCGGGACAACTTGACGGTGCAGCCGTATTCAATCGTCGGGAAAGTGAACAAGTCGTACTTGGCGATCGCTTTGCGGAGCGCACCCATGTCAAACGCGGCGTTATGGGCTATGACGACGTCGACGGCGTTCAGTGTCGGATAGAGCTGTTCGAGCACTTCGGGCAATGCCGGGGCGTCCCAGACGTCGCTCGGGCGAATCCCGTGGACGCGAATGTTGCCTTGGTCAAAGTCTTCCTCAGGATTGACGAGCAATTGGTTCGTCTCGACGACTTCACCGTCTGTAAGTAAACTCCAACCGACAGAGCAGATGCTCCGACTGTCGCGATTGGCCGTCTCGACGTCGATTGCTAGAATAGAATGTGGCATAAAAGTTCCTCTCTTCGTTAAAAATCTGTACAAAAAAAGTCTAACACAAGGTTAGACTGGAAAGCGATCATGCGGCCGAGAGGTGCCTACACGCCTCGGCGCAGCGCAAGCACGCCTCAGAGCAACGTTGGCAATGGTCGTATAAGTGACGCCCGCATTCGACGGCACACGTATCACACACTTGCGCGCAGAGCGCCGCGATCGGTCTTGTGAACGCAGAGTCAGTTTCGAGCGCGTTCAAGGTGAGTGTGGCGACTTCGGCACATTCTTTCGTCAACCGGATACATTCCGAGACCATCAGCAGGTCTTCTTCTTGTAAACATTTCGAGAAGCAATGGTTGCTCGCCCGGATACAATCGATCACGGCCAAAATCGTCTCTTCGACAGAGGCTCGGTTCATTGGAAGTCCCCCTTAAGATAAATGATGTCTTACAATCATTACCCGGTTCGTGTCGACTTAAACCGAGGCGGGGACACAAAAAAGCCGGCCCACATCAGTGGACCGACTTAAGGAATGGAGCATAGCGGGCTC
This sequence comes from Exiguobacterium sp. SH0S2, assembly GCF_004337185.1. Taxonomy (NCBI): domain Bacteria; kingdom Bacillati; phylum Bacillota; class Bacilli; order Caryophanales; genus Exiguobacterium; species Exiguobacterium sp. SH0S2. The sequence goes on from NZ_SJVB01000001.1 coordinate 78,105, forward strand.
GAACCGCTGACCTCCACGCTGCCAGCGTGGCGCTCTCCCAGCTGAGCTAATGCCCCGTTGGAAATTATTATATCATTCTAATAAATGATTTGGCAACAAGAAAAACGAAAGAAGTTTGAAAATCATTTTTTTGAAGTTTAATGAGCGCTAGAGCCGGGAAGAATAGACAGAATGTTATATTAAGAAAGCAGGTGCAACGTATGGAGATGATTTTGCTAGCGCTACTGCCCGCACTCATGTGGGGGAGTATCCCGCTTATCGTATCTATTGTCGGCGGCAAGCCGATTCAACAATTGATCGGCACGACGATCGGCGCGATGGTGATGGCGGTTGTCATCGCGCTCGTCTTCAAACCAGAGTTCACGACGCTCGCGATCGTGACTGGTTTCATTTCGGGTGTGTTCTGGGCGCTCGGACAGTACCTTCAGTTCCAGTCGTTCCAAATTTTAAGCGTCTCGAAAGCGATGCCGATCAGTACAGGGATGCAGCTTGTCGGGACATCACTGTTCGGAGTCATCGTTCTCGGGGACTGGAAGACATCGACCGAGCTATGGCTCGGCTTCTCGGCCCTCGTTTTGATCATCATCGGGGCCGTCATGACGTCATATCAACAAAATAAAGAATCGGACAGCAGTAGTGCTTTGAAAAAAGGGCTACTCGTGCTCCTCGTTTCGAGCATCGGTTACGTGACGTACGCCGTCCTGACCAACTACTTTGAAGTCGACGGCATCACCGCCATCCTACCGCAGTCACTCGGGATGTTCATCGCCGCGCTCTTGTTCAGCCTTCGTGAAAAAAATGTGAAAAAGTTTGATCCGAAAACGTTCAAGAACATCTTCGCCGGGCTTGCCTGGGGGATCGGGAACTTCGGGTTGTTCGTCTCGAGCGGAGAAGTCGGCATCGCCACGTCGTTCGCACTGTCTCAACTGAACGTCGTCGTCGCGACACTCGGTGGCATTTACTTGTTAAAAGAAGAAAAGACGTCGAAAGAACGTGTCTTCGTCTTTATGGGGATCGGTCTGATCGTGGTCGCTGGATTCATGCTCGGGCTCGCCAAGAGCTAAAAAAACGACGGGCATGGGGCCCGTCGTTGTCAGCTTGTCCACGTCTGGTCGATGAACTCGTCACGGCCAGATTGTTTCCGGTCCGCTTTATAGTGGGCCGGATTTTTTTTATGATAATCTTGATGATAGTCTTCGGCCGGGTAAAAGACGTCAGCCGGTAAGATTTTCGTCACGATCGGTTGTTTGAACTTTCCGCTCGCGGCGAGCGCGTCGCGACTCTGTTCTGCCGCCACGCGTTGCTCTTCCGTATGATAGAAGATGGCGGGCGCGTATTGTTGCCCGCGGTCTTGGAACTGGCCGCCGTCGTCGGTCGGATCAGTCTGAATCCAATACAATTCGAGCAGGCGCTCATATGAGAATTGAGAAGGATCGAACGTGATCTCGACGACCTCGTAGTGACCACTCGTGCCTGTCTTGACGTCTTTATACGTCGGATTGTTAACGTGTCCGCCTGTATAACCGGATACGATTCCTTCGATTCCTGGCTGTTCCTCGAACGGTGTCACCATGCACCAAAAACAACCACCTGCGAATGTAGCTTTTTCCAAAATAAAATCCCCCTCATGTTCATTCCAAAAAAACGCCCATGTCATCGACATGAGCGTTTTGTCATATCGTCCAAGGCGATGCCTTGCTGGAAGTAGCACCTTGCCGAAGCAGGTTGCTGTGAAGTCGTAGAGCCAGGTCTCTCGTTCACTCAAGATATCGATATGTAGTTGGTGACAGCATCATATCATCTGTCTCGTTTAAACGTCAACGATTTGGTGTGCGCCGAAGTTGAAATAGCGTGGCACCAACAATCAAGATAATGAGGGCGATGGACGCAGGGAATGCCCACGGCAAATCATCCCCGAACAATTGTAGAAAGAACAGGGCGAACACGGACAGTAAAACAAGGATGTAAGAGCGGGACATGGCTACCTCCAATAACGTTTCTTCTAGTGTAACAAGTTGCACATCCAATGGCGATAAAAACAAGGAGATTCGATGCATTCAGCGAATACCGAATAACATTGCCTATAAGGAGGGAATTGGATGCAAGACTTATTTGAACTAGACATCGAGACCGCACAGCGCGGATATAAAGAAGGGACGTTCACGGCCCGGGACGTGACGGCCTACTATTTGACACGGATCGCTAGCTTGAACGATAAACTGAAAGCGGTCATCCAAGTGAACCCGGACGCGTTGTTCGAGGCTGAGGCGGCTGACCGTGCCTACCGACGCGGAGACCGGCTGCCACTCCTCGGTATTCCCGTTTTACTCAAGGACAACATCGAGACGGCGGGACTCATGAGGACTACTGCCGGCGCCGTGGCGCTCGAGCATCACTTTGCCGGTCGTGACGCTGAACTCGTCCGTCGCCTCCGTGAGCACGGGGCGGTCATTCTCGGCAAAGCCAATTTATCGGAATGGGCCAATTTTTTGACGGAGGACATGCCGAACGGATGGAGCGGGGTCGGTGGCCAGACGCTCAATCCGTATGGTGACAATCTCGACGTCGGCGGTTCGAGTTCTGGTTCGGCGTCAGCGGTCGCTGCGAACTTGACGATGCTCGCTGTCGGCAGCGAGACGAGCGGGTCGATCATCCACCCGAGCGTCCATAACGGCATCGTCGGCATCAAACCGACGGTCGGGCTCATCAGCCGGAGTGGGATCATCCCGATTTCGCGGTCGCAAGATACGGCCGGTCCGATGGCGCGGACGCTCCGCGACGCGGTGCTCGCACTAGAAGCGATGTGCGGGGAAGACGACTCGGACCCGGCGACGACACATCTACCGGCCGGTCCACCGTACCGGACGTGTCTCGACGAACGTCAAGCCGTCGGCATGCGCGTCGGTTTCGTGAAGGCTGAACTGTCGGATGAAGAACAGACGCTCTATCAAGCGGCGCTGGCGTTACTCAAAGCGAGCGGGGTCGAGCTCGTCGAAGTCGACCTGCCGTCAAACGACGGACTTGACCAAGGCGACGTCCTCTACCATGAGTTCAAGCTCGGGATCGAGGCGTATTTGGCGACGACAGCGCTCCCGTATGAAACGCTCAAGGACTTGATGGACTGGAACAAGCTTCACCCGGAAACGATCCCGCACGGACAAGTTACGTTCGAGAAAGCGAATCAGTTATCAGGGCGTTTGACCGAGTCGAGCTACCTCGAGCGACGCTTAGCCGACGTAAGGCACGCGAAAACGGACGGCCTCGATCGTTTATTGATGGAACAAACGCTTCACGCCCTGGCGTTGCCACACGACTTGAATTACGATATGGCGGCGAAGGCAGGGCACCCGACGGTCACGATCCCATACAAGCTCAAACAGAGCGGGGCACCGTTCGGGCTGTCATTCACGGGTACGAGCTATGCGGAACGAGACCTCATCCGTATCGCCTACGCGTTCGAACGCCACGTGACGCGTCCGATCCCGCCTATGTAAGAACGTTGCACCTGTCGCTCACGTCCGCTACAATGGTACGTATGCGGATTGAAGAAAGGACAGATTACAATGAAATCATCTATATATGGGCTGACATTTGATCAGCTGTCGGACGCTTGCGTATCTTGGGGATACAGTGCCTACCACGCCAGACAAATATGGGACTCGCTTTACATCGACCGTGTCAGACGGCTCGACGAAATCGCGGTTCGTCCCGAAGTGCGCGAACAGCTTGAGGCGAACTATGCGCTGACGACACAAGAACTGTTCGTCAAACAAGAAGCGGGTGACGGCACGGTCAAATTCTTACTTAAACTGCACGACGGGCATTATATCGAAACGGTGCTCATGCGCCATAAGTATGGACGTTCCGTCTGTGTGACGACACAAGTCGGGTGCAACATCGGCTGTAGTTTCTGTGCGAGCGGCCTCTTGAAAAAAACACGCGACTTGACGGCGGGCGAGGTCGTCGAACAGATCATGACCGTTCAACACTATTTAGACGAGGTCGGTGAAGATGACCGCGTCAGCCACATCGTCGTCATGGGAATCGGGGAGCCGTTCGATAACTTTGATAACTTGGTCGACTTCCTCCGTGTCGTCAAAGACGAGCGCGGTCTCGCGATCGCTCCTCGTAAAATCAACGTCTCGACGAGTGGGCTCGCCGACAAGATCTACAAGTTCGCTGACCTTGACCTGCGCATCAACTTGGCCCTCTCTCTGCACGCGCCGAACGATGCGCTGCGGACGAGAATCATGAAGATCAACCGGGCGTTCCCGCTCGATAAACTGATGCCGGCAATCCGCTACTACGTTGAGAAGACGAATAAACGGATCACGTTCGAGTACATCTTGCTCTCGAAAGTGAACGATTTGCCGGAACATGCCGAAGAACTCGCGGCGTTGATCGATGACATCAAAGACAAGTCTTACGTCAACTTGATCCCATACAACCCGGTCAACGAGCACATCCAGTACGAACGGAGTACGACCGAGGACATCATGGCGTTTTACGACGTTTTGAAAAAACGGGGCATCAATACGGGCGTGCGTCTCGAGCACGGGACCGATATCGATGCGGCGTGCGGCCAATTACGCAGTAAACAAATGAACGTCGAAGGCGCCAAATAAACGAACGCTCCGAATCGAAACCGATTCGGAGCGTTTTTATCGTGCCCGGGCGTATAATGCGTCAGATGAGAAATATCTTTAAACATTTTTGTGAATGATGAATAGTCCTTACCCCCTCAGGGAATAGTCTTTTGATATCAAAGCAGAGAGTGGAGGCAATTCAATGGAGACAGTAAACGCTACGTTATGGATTCGAGTCAGAAACACGCTCGGGGAAGGGCCTTGCTGGGACGCTGAACTGAAGCGGTTCTACTGGGTCGATATCGAAGGGCACGCGCTCTGGTGGTACGATGAGAAAGAAGATGAATTATCTTCGTTTGATATGGGACAGCAGGTCGGGTTTGTCGTCCCTAAAGTGACCGACGGCGTGATCGTCGGATTGAAGGATGGTATCTATGAGTGGGATGAAACGTCGAAACAACTCGATAAACTCGTCGAACTTGATGACCCGGAAGGTGTCCTTCGCTTCAACGATGGGAAAGCCGACCCGTACGGTCGTGTCTTCGCCGGGACGCTCCACTTAAAAGACGAGTCTGAGCAGGCGACGTTGTTCCGCTTGAACCGCGACGGCACGACCGAGGTCATGTTGAGCGGATTGACGTTATCGAACGGGTTGACGTGGTCACCTGACCATACGTCGTTTTACCATATCGATACGCCGACCGAGACGGTTCGCAAGTTCCCGTTCGATTTGAAAACGGGCACGCTCGGGGAAGGTGAGGTCGTCATTGATTTCAAGAATGAGGACGGGTTCCCGGACGGCATGACGTCGGATGAAGACGGCTTTTTATGGATTGCCCACTTTGCAGGCGGGCGCGTCACGCGGTGGAATCCGGAGACGGGTGAAAAAGTGCTTGAAGTCATCGTCCCGGCGCCGAACGTCACGTCGTGTAGTTTTATCGGGGATGACTTAAAACAATTGGCGATCACGACGGCACGGGAAGGCATGGACGACGAGGCGCTCGCCGCTCATCCGGATGCGGGTTCGGTCTTCAAGATCGATACGGACGTGAAAGGGATGCCACTTTATCGGTTTGGACGTTAAGGAGGGACGGCTATGGTGAAGCGATTGCTCGTGCGAGCGGGAATCGGATTGGCACTAGCGGCGGTGGCTCGGGTCGGGATTCAAAAGTTATTGGACGACCGGGCCCGGAAAGAAGACCATACGTATCTTGAACCAAAGTGGGACGAGACGCCGAGTGTGGATGCCGATAAGGATGATGACGAGGTCGGATTGACGCAACTCGATTCGATTTACCGGGCCGAGTGGCAGGCGAACACGTATCCTCGCTCCGAGGCGGAACGGAAAGCGTTAGAAGAATAACTGGTACGAAGAACATATCCAGAGCTTTTTCTTCGGCCGTCGGGGCCTCAGAAAAAGACAAATGGCCGCTAGATGGCGACCGTTTGCGTTGCTCGTTCGATGGCGCCCCGACTCCTGCAGGAAAGCAAACCAACGGAGACCCAGCAGCGACGTGAGTCGCGATGCGGCTCCGGGATTGCCTGCGGAAAGCGTGGGCGCTGGAAGGACGAGCGATAACAATCATGTTAGTCAACAAGAAAACACGCTCCTTTTGAGCGTGTTTTTTTGTTGACAACGGACGTGATCTCGTTCATTATCTAAAAAGTAATGATTACGATTTAAAGGTGGTATACATCATGAAACGAATTCCGATCACAGTCTTGTCCGGATATTTAGGAAGTGGCAAGACGACGTTGCTCAATCATATGTTGAACAATCGGGATGGTAAAAAATATGCCGTCATCGTCAACGATATGAGCGAGCTGAACATCGATGAGCGATTGATTGACGGGGCAGGTTTTTCACGGACGGACGAGAAGTTGGTGGAGCTGTCTAACGGCTGCATCTGCTGCACGTTGCGAGAAGATTTACTCGAGGCGGTCAGCGAGATTGCGAACGACCGACAGCTCGACGGCATCATCATCGAGTCGTCAGGTATCTCGGAACCGATCCCGGTCGCGCAGACGTTTACATATGCGGATGACGCCTTGGGTATCGACTTGACGAGCCGTGTGTATGTTGACGCGATGGTGACGGTCGTCGATGCGTATCGATTTTTAAAAGACTTCAACTCGGGCGAATCGCTGCATGAACGGAAACAGGCTGTCGACACGGGTGATGTCCGGGAAGTCGTCGACTTGCTCGTCGATCAAGTCGAATTTGCCGACATCATCGTCCTTAACAAGGCAGACCGGGTCACGGAACCGGAACTGCACGAGATCGAAAGTCTGTTACGCGCGTTAAACCCGGCGGCGCGACTTTTGACAAGCACATACGGGAACGTGTTGTTGTCCGACTTGTTAGACGTGAACTTGTTCGACTTCGACCAGGCGATGCACGCCGCCGGATGGATCCAAGAGCTCGAGACAGACGACCATACCCCTGAAACCGAAGAGTACGGCATCAGTTCGTTCGTCTATCGCCGCCGCCGTCCGTTCCACCCGGAGCGTTTACATGCGTGGATCGAACAGTTCCCGGAAGAAGTCGTCCGGGCGAAAGGTTTTTTATGGATCGCCTCACGGAACGACATCGCTTGCCTGTTCTCCCAAGCGGGGTACGCGTCGACGCTCGAACATGCCGGCCGTTGGCTCGCGACGCTTCCTGACGCGGAACGAAAGCAGATGTTTGCCGCCGAACCAGAGCTTGAGGCCGATTACATCGAACCGTACGGCGACCGCCAGACGGAGCTCGTCTTGATCGGTCACCGAATGGACCGAGTGCGCGTCGAGCTTGAACTTGACGCCTGTCTACTGTCAGACGAAGAGATGGCGTCAGACTGGACAACGTTACGGGATACGCTTCCAGGAAACGGAATCGCGACGTTTTCATGATTTAAACGTTTACAATTCAGAATCGAACGGCTATACTTTTGCTTGCATGAACAACCGCATACATTGGACTACACTAGGGGTGCTTCGGCTGAGATGTGAGCATGGCTCCAATCCCTTATAACTCGATCCAGGTAATACTGGCGTGAGGAAGTGTGGCACTTTTTCTGATGGATTGATGATTGGATAAGTGGCCGCATTCTCATGGATGCGGCTTTTTTGTGTAACCAAATAAAGGGGGAATCATCATGAATCAACAATGTGGAACGAGCCCGATCGTCGGGTTCCGCTTTACGCTAAGCCCGATGACGTCAGAGTTCATACCGGTCATCAAAGGAGCACTCAAAGAAACTGATTTAAGCAACGTCTGGAGGCACACGGACGATGTGTCGACCGTGATTCGCGGTCGGGCCGAGCACGTGTTTGACGTCGCGAAAGCAGTCTTGTCACACGCAACGAAGACAGGGACCCACGTCTCGATGAGTGGAACGTTCTCGGTTGGCTGTCCGGGTGACACAGCCGGGGACAATCTGCTCGACGTATCGAGTGAACCTGTGAACGGGCGGGTAGGTGCGCAATACGTCTCTTCACAGTTCGCGCTCTACCCGCTCGGTGATGATGATTACATGGACATCATCTATGAAGAGATCGATTTCGCGAAAGAACGGGGTGTGTTCAATGACGCGATGCATTATGCCTCAGGAATTCACGGAGACATCGAGCCGGTGTTCGCGTTTTATGAGGCGACGTTCAACCGTGTTCGCGAGAAGTCGAGCCACGTCGTCATGTCGGTCACGTTCAGTGTGAACAGTCCGTCACACGAGGGACGCATCGATGCTTAACTCATGGAAGTTGAAAGAAATCGTCTTGTTGTCGATTTTATCGGTCGTCTTTGCCGTCGTCTATTTGGCGTTCGTCCATGTGGGGAACTTGTGGGCCGGCTTGATCGGGCCGATCGCATATGAATGGATTTTTGGGATTTGGTTCATCGTCTCGATTATTACCGCCTACATCATTCGAAAGCCAGGCGCCGCCTTTTTGTCGGAAGTGCTCGCAGCGTCGATCGAGATGATGATCGGCAATGCGATCGGTCCGCGCATCATCCTCGTCGGCATCATTCAAGGACTCGGCGCCGAAGCGGCGTTCGCACTAACCGGGTATAAGCGGTATGACTTGTGGGTGCTCATGCTCGCCGGATTCGGTGCGGCAGTGACGAGTTTCGCATATACGTACGTCATGGGAGGTCTCAGCGCGCTCAGTCCGACGTACGTGGCTTTGATGTTCGCACTACGGGCGACGAGCGGGATGCTCATCGCAGGGATCGGCGGGAAGATTTTGAGCGACTTGTTGCTTCGAACGGGTGCGCTAGAAGGGTATGCCGTCACCCGGCAGAGGAAGGCACATGGTTGAGACCGAGCGTCTGGCGTTTCGTTTCCCGGGAGAAGAACGCGACGTATTGACAGATATCACACTTCGTCTTAAGGACGGCAGGACGCTCATCACCGGGGCGAGCGGGTCGGGGAAGTCGACTTTGTTCGCCTTGTTCAATCGGCTCTACCCGGACAACTGTGATGGGATTGTGACGGGGCGATTGCATCTATTCGGTCGGTCCTATGCCACGTATCGGCCTGGCGAGGTGAATCGCCGCGTCGGGACGGTGTTTCAAGACCCGGACAGCCAGTTCGTCATGCAGACGGTAGAGGAAGAGCTGATTTTCACGCTCGAAAACTTTTCGGTCGCCCGAAGCGAGATGATGGACCGTGTCTCAGCGATTTTGCACGAGTTACATTTGTCCGATTATCGCCACCGCACCATCCATGATTTATCAGGGGGCGAGAAGCAGCAAATCGCCGTCGCCTGTGCCTTGATCGGATGTCCGGAATGGCTCTTACTCGACGAGCCGCTCTCACACCTCGACCCGGCGACGGCACGTCGGTTCGTTCGCTGGCTCGACAAGTCCGCACGGAACGTCAATATCGTCGTCATCGAGCATCGTCCGTACATGTGGGGCGACTTCTTTGACCGGCACCTGGAACTCGTGAACGGAAGGATCGCAGGCGATGGATCGTTCGTCGTTCAACCGGATTATACATTTACGCCGATTGAAACGACACGGGGCACAAACACATTATTTCAGATACCGAAAGTGAATTACAAAAAGTTTCAACTTGCAGCGAGCAAAATCGCAGTGGCCCCCGGGGATGTGATCGCCATCCTCGGTCGGAACGGCAGCGGCAAATCGACGTGGCTAAAAAGCCTGGCGCGGCATCACCGTGAAGTCGGGCTCGTCCCGCAATCCCCGGCGCATTTGTTTGTGACGAGTGACGTGTCGCGGGAACTAGCATATGGACATAACCGTTCAATCGAGGACATGTTGGCACGCCTCGGGCTTGAACGTCTGCGTGACGCCCATCCACTCTCACTCAGTCACGGTCAAAAACGGAGACTCGCCATCGGGGTGATGCTTCTGTCGGGTAAACAACTGCTCGCGTTTGATGAACCGACGGCCGGTCAAGACGAGGCATCACTTCGAGCGCTCCATGCATTGATGGCTGAACGAGTCCGTGCGGGGCAGACGGTCTTGTTCGTAACGCACGATCTCAGTTTCGCCCGTGCCGCGAGCACGTATTATTTGATGAGTGACGGGAACTTGAGTGGGCCGTACGATGCGTCGATTTGGGACGACTCGGACTTATTGCGGGCCCACGGACTGTTGACGGAGGCGTTTTGATGACGTTTCACGAGATGAACCCGACAATCAAGTTCTTGACCGTGACGTGTCTCATGTTCGGTCTCGCCTTCGTGTACAACCCGTGGACTCCGCTCGTCGTCTTCTTCGGCACAATCGCCCTCCAATTCATCTTTTCCGACGTGAGCTGGAAGCGATGGGGACTGTTCATGATCCCATTTTTACTGACCGCGCTCGGGACGCTTTGGACGACGCTCGTCTTCGGCAGAGAGGCGAGCGGGCAAGTCGTGTTCTCGCTCTTCGGCAATGATGTCACCGAGGAGAACGTGTTGTTGGCGGCGACACTTTCGCTTCGGGTCCTCGCCTTTACGGTCCTGTCGCTTCTGTTCACGCTGACGACGGACCCGAAGCGGTTCGTCTACAGTCTGATGCAGCAGGCGAGATTGTCTCCGAACATCGCCTATAGCGTCTTCGTCGGCTTTCGCTTTTTCCCGATTTTAAAGATCGAACTGATGCAGCTCTATGAAACGCATGCCTTACGTGGCGTGCGCCTCGACACCCGGATCGATCACGTGCGGCACATCCCGAAACTCCTAATCCCGCTTCTTGCCGGCGCTATCCGTCAAGCCGAGCGGATCGCGTTCTCGATGGAGGCTCGGGGATTTACGGGTGAACATCGTTCCACGTACGAGGTGATTCCGGTCACGCGAAACGATTTTCTGTTGGCGTCACTCTTGTTCACGCTGTTCGGAGTAAGTGTATGGATCGGCGTGCGATAAAAAACAGGACGACTCATTTCGAGTCGTCCTGTTTTGTCTCTTTCAAGATCTTAAATTTCGGTTTGATCGATTCGTTATTGAACGCTTCGAGTACCGTATTTTCATTGGCCATGCGAATTTGTTGCGGTTCGCCTTTTGACGTCGTACCGATACAATACATGCTCGCCTCGTGCTCGGCGAATAACGTCTTGTACAGTGTGGAATGGTGCATGAGGCGCCCAGGCGAACCCCAACCGACGATGATCATGCCGCCGCTCGTCTCGACCTCGTCGAGCGTCTCTTCCACGTAATGAAAGTTCACTTCGTCGAGTTGAGACTCGACGTAGGGTAGGTTGTCATTGATGGCGAGCGTCGGGACGAGACTGATGACGCGCATCTCGCGGATCGGTTTGTCCAAATGGTTCCGCATGAGCATGTAGGCGCGTTGAGTCGTCGTACCAGATAAAAATGCATCGCTCATCCGTGGAGAATAGATGATGACGGCACAAATCACCCCATCGACGACGTCGGTGAATTCATACGTTCGCATGTAACGCTTTGTCTTGTCTTCGTTAAATATCGATTTGACTCGAATCGTCACTTCCTCGATATGCGTGTTCATGTCGTTTCCTCACTTTAACCAAGTAGTGCCGGGTCATGCCCAGCCTGCGAACCAATCGAGATACCGGATCGTATACCGGGCGACCTGCTGCGTCGTCGTCGTCGCGTCACCAGGCAGTAAAGACAGCTCGTCCTGATACTGCTCATAAAAGGACATGACGTCTGACACGTACTGGTCACTCCGGTTGTATTCAAAGATGGCGTTTTGAATCGAGTCGACTGAATCAGTCGTCTGCCCGCCGTGCTCGCTCAAATAGTAAGCGGCGGCATGGGCCGAGTCGACCAAACTATGAGGGTCGGCCTTGCCGTCATCATCCCCGTCTCGGCCTAAGCCGCCGTACTGCTCAATCAGCGTCAAGTCGGTCAAATCGACTTCGTCTTCCGGGACATCACCTTTTTGGTCATCCGTATCGTACTGCCAACCGAGCCACGTCCGCGGCATAAATTGGAACGGTCCGATCGCGCCGACCGAAGAGCGCATCGATGAACTGTGCGAGAAGATCGTCTCGACACGGTGGACGGCGGCGAGTAGCCGCCAATCGACGTCATAGGTGGCCGCGGCTTCCTTGTAGACGTCTTGGTGGACCGCCGGGATACCGTGGTCACCGTAATAGGCCCGGTAGAGGGCGTTGTTCACTTTATCATGTTGACCAAACCAGCCGATTGCGCCGAGGCACAGCACGATCACAAGCATTACGCCGGTCAGTCGCAGCATCATTCGTTTCAAGATTCCGCCTCCTAGCTTTCTAGACAATACCCGAATAGTGTAGCATATAGCTAACAGGAAGGACAGGAGAGGATATAGATGCTTGAACAGGTCGTCTTTACGATTATTCTTGCGTATTTATTGATCGTACAACTATTCAACGCCCGGCTCGTGAAGCCGATGATCGAGGCGCTCGGGAGAACCCGTGTCTATGAAGAGACGATCAAGTCGGCATGGGGGCTGAGCCTGCTCTTACTAGCGCTCGTCTTCTTGTTCCAAGTCCCGCCGGAAGCGGTCGGTCTCGGGTTCGCGCCGCCGGATGGGGACGGGCGCGCCTGGCAGTATTTCTTCTTTTCGACCATAGTCATCTCAGGTCTCATCGCGTTCTATTTGCTCGTCAAGACGTCGGCCGCGTTACGGACAAAGCTTCGGCCGTTTTACGGGCTTGAGATTGAACGATTGCTCCTTCCGCGCACGACCGACGAAGCGAGAGCGTGGGGCGCAGTATCGTTCACGGCCGGGGCGACCGAAGAGTTCATATTCCGCGGCGTCCTCTTGTATACGATTTCTTTATACACGAACGTCCCGGATGCGACGCTCGCCATCATCGGGGGCGGGCTGTTCGGTCTGGCCCATGCGTACCAGGGTCCGAAAGGGGTTGTCACGACGGGCCTTGTCGGTTTCCTGTTCGGCTATTTATATTTGGCGATGGGAATGCTGTGGCCGTTGATCCTCATCCATACGTTGCTCGACTTGATCGCCGGGCCGATTCACGTCACCGACGCAAAAACTGACTGACAGCGTTCTCGTAGGCAGGTTGGTCTTTTAAGATACAATTCGTATGCTCGGCGCCGTGAATGAGTGCGAGCGCGTTCTGGCGGTTGAGTGCGTTCATCTCGACGGACATCCAGGTCGGGACAAAGTCGTCTTTCGTGCCATGGATGAACAGCACCGGTGCAGTGATTGATGCGAGCGCTACTTTCGGTCGGACTTGCCGCATCGTGAACCGGGCCCGACTCCACAAGAAGTAATTGATGCCGGGCAACAACAAGTCCCCCGGTAAGCGATGTAGCACGTTCAATTGGTGACGCATGAGTTGCCTCATGTCATCGAACGGGCACTCGGCGATCAAAAAATCCACATCAGTGAGCGGGCCGGCCTGAAGAATCGTCGCGGCGCCCATCGATACGCCGTGGAGCCCGACTTGATCGACCGTCTCATGGTCGCGTAACCACTCGACCCAGTCGACGATGTCATGTTTCTCGTGGTATCCGTACGAGGCGTACACCCCTTCCGACTCTCCGTGTGAGCGCAAGTCGACCGCAAGCAAGTTATAGCCGAGCCGGTGGAACATCGCCAAGTGCGGTGCCATAAAGCTGTGGGAGGCCGTATAACCGTGGACAAAAACAATCCACTTTTTATGATTATTGTTCCGATAGACCCGGCCATACAGACGGTAGCCGTCACGGGAACGGAGGGAGACGTGCTCGAACGGCACGTCGTGATAAAAGGATTGATCTTCTTTCGTATAGGGTGCTAAGAGCATCTCGGGCGTCTTACGTTTTCCGCGAGTCATCCGCTTGAACGCGTAATAACTGACGGCGTAATAGCCTGTGAACAAAGTCGCGAGACCGTACTTCCATTTTTTCTGCATATAAAACCGCTCCCTTCTCCATTATTGTACCCGAAACGAATCGTTTCGTTCACGTTCGAGTTACTGATGTCCGAGCATATGTGACCGAATTGTCTATGGAAGTGTGAACAAGGATATTTGCCCCGTGAGTCGTTTGACATTATGCTGAAACGGCAGAAATGAAGGAGGCGGATGAACGTGACGCGTAAAGCGATGTATCGGATGATTCAAGCTTGTTTAATGGGGCGGACGGATTACGTGACCGAAGAGGGGATCAGCATCTATCAGCGGGGGACGCACGAGACCACACATTTGTCGCCTGTACTCGATGCGTTGATCGAATGTTACTTGACCGGGACAACTCGCAGCATTCATCTGTCGCTACATACGCTCGCGATAACCGCGGGCGTCAAACCAGATGAGGCGATGCGGGCGCTCCTGGCGTTATCCGACGTCTTCCTCGTCTCACACCATATCGAAGAGAGGCTTCTGAAGATTCAACAGATTGACATCGATGTGATGCGGACGTTATCCGTTCATATCACGTTCAGCGCCTGGTTGTCCTATCATCTCGACCTCATCCGTCATCCGGAAAGGCATCGGGTCGGTTGATGAAAACTTCAACACGCTGCCATAGATACTGAAAGAAGAGGAGCGTCATCCCCTCCGGGTCGGCGCTCCTCTTCTCATAATCAGTTAAAGTTCTATAGTCTCCTCAATCAGAAGCGGGATGTCCCGATGCTAGCGCCCCCGATTAAGCGAGTAGTGTGCAAGCATGCGACATACATGTTACAGCGTTTCGAGCTGACCGTCTCGTAGACGGAGCACTCGGTCGCACACATCAAGCATGCGCTCATCGTGGGTGATGACGATCACTCGTTTGTTCCGTTCATGCGCCGCTGCGGCGAGACGCTCCATAACGAGGCGGCCGTTCGTATAATCGAGACTTGCTGTTGGTTCATCAGCCAACAGGAGTTTTGGGTCATTGATGAGCGCGCGGGCCACAGCGACCCGTTGCCGTTCGCCGCCGGAGAGGCGATTCGGCAACTCGTTCAATCGATGGCCGAGTCCAAAATCTGTCAACAGCTGTTTCGCGTCGCCGTCTGTGTCACTTTCCGCCTGAATGAGTGCAAGTTGTTCAATGACCGTCAAATACGGGACGAGGTGGGCGTCTTGAAAGACGAACCCGATCTCATTGAGGCGTAACTTCCGTCTCGCTTCTTCGTCGAGTGTAAATACATCGACCGTATCGAGATAGAGTGTCCCGGCATCCGGCTGTTTCAATAACCCGAGAATTTGCAGGAGCGTACTCTTCCCGCTACCGCTCGGTCCGACGATCCCGATGCACTCACCGGGAGAGACGGTCAAGTCGATCCCAGACAAAATCGGTTGTTCATATGCGTGATAAATGCCAGTCAGTTTCATGTCATTCGACCTCCTAAGGCGTCAGCTGCGTCGAGCCGGCGTAGTGTTTGTAGTGGCAAGATCGTCCCAAGGAGCGAGATGAGGACGAAGAGTGCGCTAAAGAGCATCACGTTCGCAAGCTCAAATTGAAATGGAATCGCTTCTGGGACGATACGTGTCGACAGCCATGTGATCAGTGACGCGACGCCGCTCGCGAAGACGACGGTGACGAACACTTGGCTGACGAGCGCTGTGCCGATCGAACGTGTCCGAATGCCGATTGCTTTTAAAATCCCGAGCTCTGGCAACTTTTGTAGCGTCACCATATAGAAGAATGCTGTCAAGATGAATGCGCCGATTACTAATAGAAAACCGCGCATCATATCGAACGTGCCTTGTTCGGCCGAATAGCCAGGAACGGACTCGATGATTTCTTGTTTCGTGTACGCGGAGAGGGACGTGTCGCCTTCTCCAAGTAAAGCAGATACGTAAGTCGGACCACCGGCCGCCTGTTGATAGGCGGCCCATGTCTCCATCGTCGTCCAGACGACCGGGGCGTGGCTGAACCGTCCATCCGTCACGCCGGCGATGGTGAAGCGATACCCACTCGTGAAATCTTCGACCGTATCTCCAACGACAAATGTCTCAAGAAAACTCGGGTCGACGAGCACTTCCCCGACTTCGAGGTCGAGTGACGGTCCAATCGACGAATCGGCCGGCAAGGCGAAAACGGTCGCATCGACTTTCGTCTCGTTCACGAACGTGAGCGGTTTGACTGCAAGGGGTGTCAAACCGTCCGTTGGCGCTTGTTCGATGAACGATCGCGTCAATTGACCTTCCGCGTCAGCGGACAAGTGAAACGTGTCTGTATCAAGTTCACGTACGGTCGCACCGTTATCGTAAGCGAGCCCATCGGCGAGTCCGGTGATCAGCGTCGTCAACAAGACGATGAGCAGCGTGATCACAAAAATGAGCGAGAACCTCCGTTTTTGACGCCACATTTCTTTCAGTCCTAACTCCATAAAAAAACCTCCTTCATGTCGATGAAGGAAGCATAGCTGACGAACATGAACGGAATATGAACAAACCTACAAGCGAACGATAAAGACGCTGCCACGCCCGAGCTCTGAAGTGACGAGGAGCTCCCCGCCGTGCAAGCGGACGATGTCATTCGCGATCGCGAGCCCGAGTCCGGTGCCGCGACTCGTCCGGGACAGATCGGCTTTATAGAAGCGTTCGAACAAGCGAGCCTTTGTCGCATCGTCCATACCGACACCTTCGTCTTGGATCGAGACGGTCGGACGTGTCTCCTCGTAGGCCCGGATCGTGATCATCCCGCCCTCATGTGAGGCATGAATCGCATTGGACAACAAGTTGGACCAAACTTGCGACAACAAGACGGGGTCACCCGTGACGACGAGCGACGCATCGAGATCCGTCGTGACGGCGACTCCTTTTTGATCGAGTTCGAACGCGTGCATGCGAATCACGTCTTCGATGGAGCGGCTAATCGCGACCTCGGTCTGGAGAGACACGTTGGCCTCATCTAGACGGGCGAGCATCAACAGCTGTTTGGTCAACCCTGACAGACGTTCCGTCTCATTCCGGATGATCGTCGCATATTCTTTCGCCTCGCCTGTCGACTGATCGGCCAGAATACTCGCGTAGCCTGTGAGCGAAGTGAGCGGTGATTGAAATTCGTGCGATACGTTCGAGACGAACCGTCGCCGTTCACCTTCTGACTTTTCGAGTGAATCGACCATGAGGGCGAAACGACGTGCGAGCGTACCGATCTCATCATGACGATTGAGCGGGAGCGAGCTCGGGCGCTCTCCGGAGGCGACAGAGCTCGTCGCAGCCGTGAGGATCTTAAGCGGCCGGACGAGCAGCGTGGTCGCCAAGGCGATCAAGATGAAAGCCGAAGCGGTCAGAACGGCGAAAAATAGTCCGACGAACAGATGAAGCTCACGAATTTGGGCACTCAAGTCCGGACGTAGGAAGACGGCATCATCCCCGTCAGCCCCTGCGACGTTGAAGCCGTACGTATTGATGACCTCGTTATCGAACAGACCGAGCAAAAACAAGTGGAACGGGTAATCGCGCATCCCTTCATAGGCGATGCCCGAGCGGACCGCATCGATCGTTTCGTCATCGATCGTCTCGTCTCGGAACGTTCCACCGTAACGCATGATGCGATCGTCAGGTTTGACGACGAACAGTTGGTAGCCGCTTTGAGCGAGCAACGAATAAAATGCGGTCTCGTCCTGATCGGTATGATTGTCAAAGTAGCCGCGCGCGGAACTTGCCATCTGTTCAGTCTTCGCGCTGTACGATGGCTGCCACCACGTGTAATAGGCGACGTTACTGACGAGCAGGGCGATGGCACCCGACAAGAGTAAAATCATGAACACGGTCACGACGATTCGCGAATAGAGCGATCTCATGGCTTCACCTCGAGCGTGTAGCCGATGCCCCGGACGGTTCGGATCATGACGGTCTCATCAGGTAGGCGGCTACGGAGCCGTTTGATGTGGACGTCGATCGTCCGGTCGTCGCCGTCAAACTCTAACCCCCACACGTTCTCGATCAGCTCGTCGCGACTGAACACGCGTCCCGGAAAGGCAGCGAGCTGGTACAACAGCTCAAATTCGCGTTTTGGCAGGTGAATCGTCTCTTGATTGAAGGTGAGGCGATATTCCCGGAGATTTAACGTGAGCGGCCCGGCCTTGATCAATGAGGCGGCGACTTTTTCATACCGTTTGGCCACGGCTTGAAGCCGGAATAATAGTTCTTCCGGAATGAACGGTTTTGTCATGTAGTCATCGGCGCCATGCTCGAACCCGCTCCGTTTGTCTTCCCATTCCCCGAGCGCCGTCAGCAAAATGACGGGGATGTCCACGAGCTCCTTCAAGCGATGACACAACTGTCGCCCGTCCATCCCGGGCAACATGATGTCGATGACGGCGGCGTCGGCCGGGTTCGATAAAAACAATTGCTCGGCCACGTGTCCGTCCATGGCGACCGACACGTGATGTCCGGCTTGCCGCAGCGTCCCTTCAATGAGGCGCAAGATGGCCGGGTCGTCTTCTACGATCAATACGTGCATATCCCTCTTCCTTTCCATATGGCGACCACGGTGAAAACAGGTGACCTCGGGTAATCCGAAGCCACCTGTCAAGACACGGTCACGTCGGTTTCGTCAACTCGGCGTGAAGTGATCGCAGCGCCCGTAAAAAGGCGTCTTTAAAGTATTTGTCTTCTTTGACTTCTAGCGTCTCGACGGCGGCCGCGTCACCGGCGCTTGCTTTGACGAGCAAGTTGACGACCGTATTCCAGCGTTTCACATGTTCAGGTCGAGGATGGTTCAACGCTTGGGTCAGTGTGAACCAATACGGCTGGTCGCGTCGTTGTAGCGTGGCGATCATTTGTTTGGCCGTCTTCGCTTCGTCTTCGGTCGGCAGGGTGGCCGTATCGAACCAGCCGAGCAGTCCCGCGCTCATCGCCTCGAACTGGACCAACATGTCGGCGTCAATCGGTTCGCGCCCGAACTCGGAAATATTGACGAAAACGAGCCGGTCTTTGCGGTCGAGATGGGTGATCCAGCCTTTGACGGATTTAAGCTTGTCTTTTTCTTTCGACTGGGCTTTGATCGTGTACCCGTTCAATTTCCCGATATAGATGCGGAATTGCCCGCGGTCGAGTTGTTTGTCGACTTTGAATTCGACATCTTGTCCGATCGTGAACGGCGAGTTTTGCTTGTTTAACGTCTCACCTTTCTTCAATTCCGGACGTCTGACGATATAACGGAGCGCTTCCTGCTCGGTCCGGTCGTCGAGCGTCCATAGGTTATGAGGCGTAACATTTTTAAAGCGATGGCGGCGTACGAAAATGTACTGGTCGAGCGCCTCGACGGCGTCCGCGGCAGGACGTTTTCCGGACAAGTAGTCGTCTGCGATGTCGCGAAGTGTCAGCGATTCGAGCCGGTCGATATGTCCGGCGTAAGGGACGCTACCGACGACAAACAGGGCGGTGGCGATCAATTCGCTTTCACGAGGGGTCAAAGGGCGTTTGGCCATAGTGCACTTCCTCTCTTGATTCATATCCTTAGTATAACAAAAACAGATTTCATCATGTTGTGCGAATCGAGCCGTTGGAAAATTTGTACAGGTATACAGGATTTCGGCATTTTATTCCGAATAGTTGTTAACATAGACGGATTAGTGGAGATTGAGATGAGGTGAAGAGATGAAGCTGTCGATTGAGTCTGGGGATTATGTCGTGTTGATCGAGATCAATAAAGAAGTGTTGAAATGTACGTCGCTTGAGCAAGCTGATTATGCGGACCGGGATCGCTATGAATTGGTCGGACGGATGAGTGAACGGCTCCCGGCTGAAGTGATCGTCCCTTCGATCATCGACTATATCCGCTTTGGAAGTGGCTATATCGGTGACAATATCGTCTGGAATAAAGAGACGGAGTCATTCTTCTGTCAACAGTTCGAAACGATTGACGGTTCGCCGCTCGGTGAAGATTTAGAAGGTTTTACACCGGACCCTTACCGGACGGAGTTGGCCCGGTATTATACGTACTTGACGATCGGTAAAATTATCGATTTTGAGATGGAACATCCTGATGAGCCGGACTACTGGTAAACCGTCAGAAAAATGTCACAACCTTTTTTTAAGAAAAAAGGGAAATCCGTCGTGAAATTTGAGATAATGGGTAAATCTTAGGAAGTTTGGAATGGAGCGTAAGGCGATGAAAAAAATTCTTCTACTGACGGCTTTGACGTTACTCGTGCCTTCGACTGCCGGGGCGTCTAAGCCGGTGTTGTTAGAGAAGCATGGGTACGTTGTGACAGAGCCGCGGGTCGGTAACCAATATTACATCAAGCAGACCGGTACCGATTTAGCGTGGAACACGACCCGTGGGGCGTCAGACATTGTCGTCGCCTTGATCGATTCATCTGCAGACCGGAGCCATAAAGAGCTCTATAACGTACCACGAGTCGTCAATTCGATTAAAGGGCCATACAGTGTCGACTATCACGGCACGCACACGGCCGGAATCATGTCGGGACTGCACAATAAATTTGGGATGGCCGGTCTCGCACCGAACGTCCGCTATCATTTCTATAACGTCTTCTACGGGAAGAACTCAGAGTTCACGGATTCGTGGACGGTCGCCAGAGCCGTCGACACGGCCGTTGCCAAAGGTGCGAACATCATCAATTTGTCACTCGGGGGACAGGATTACGATAAAGTGCTCGCCGACTCGATCCGCCGGGCCCGGGCGAAAGGTGTCGTCATCGTCGCCTCGTCTGGAAATGACGGCGCGAAGACTTCTTTCCCCGCCAATATGAAAGAAGTCATCGCCGTCGGAGCGGTCGATGCGAATCGCCGTGTCGCCTCGTTTAGCAACATGGATAGCCAAGTGAAAATCGTCGCACCGGGCGTGAACATTTTATCGCTCGGCGTCAAGAACAGTTTTATCTACATGGATGGGACATCGATGGCGGCGCCGATGGTCTCGTCTGGGCTTGCGCTCGTCAAGTCGGTCAATCCGTATTTGACACCGGCTGAGATCGAGGGACTGCTTCAAAAAATGCCTCGCGTCAGCGGGAAGACGTACACCGAACTGAACACGAAGCGGTTGCTTGACGCGACGCCGCGTCCGGTCACGATCACGTCACCAGCGACGCTACGGAACCGTTATGTGACGGAGGCGAAGCTGGCTCTTTCGAACAAACCGAACTTGAAGACGTCTTATTACCTCTATCAGGGAACGCGCAAAGTGAAGACGTTGACCGCAAACAATCCGGCTTTTACCATGTTCGCCGGTGGGGACTGGCTCCCGAGCGGGCAGTACCGTCTAACCGCGGTCGTGACGGACGGGAAATTTAAACGTTCAGCCAGTCGTTCGTTCACGTACGTGAACCCGGTCAAACCGTCCGTGGCGATCAAAGTGGCCGATGCGCAGACGTTCGAACTGACGACGACGCGCAAAGGGACCGTCACCGTGCTCGATAAAGACAATCAAGTCGTCTATGAGGCACTGCATATACCGGGAACGTTTCCGGTCCGTAAAAGTACCGCCGAAGGCCTTACCGTCCTCTTGAAACCGACCGACATCTCCGAAAAAGTCGTCTCGACGAAGTATGCCCCGGCATTACCTGTCGTCGAAGAAACGACGGACACGACTGAAGCGATATAAAAAAACGCCCGCATCTCCGACAGACGAGTCGAAAGATGCGGGCGTTTTTAATTCGTTAATCGATTGTGATAGCTTCACCGCTCCAGCGGATATTCGCTTCTAAGACGTTGCCGTTGTCGTCGATGTGTTCAAAACTTAGCTTCCCGTCGATGATGATTTCACATAGACCGACGCGAACGGCGTCGCTCCAAACGCGTCGCGTCTGTTTCGACGCGTCGAATAAAGGAATCGATTCAGGAAAACGTTCCTGTAAATGGGCCAAGTTATGGTGATCGAAGTGATAAGCGCGTTTAGACAATTCATTCGGTCCTTTAATGTCAAACGGCTCAAATCCTCGGACGAGTCGATTTTTACGGTAGAAGGCGAATACGCCGTTGTTCGGGTGGAGCGCTTTAATGTCATCGATCTCGATCACATAGGTCAGTCGTTGGATCCAACCTTTCTTTGCATCTTGACGCATCAAAATCCCTCCTTGTTCAATGGAACACGCCTTATTTTAGCGCTGACGCCAATGAAAATCAAGTTCGGTTTCTTAGTTGTCATATTTGGCAATATCCGCTACAATGATTAAGTGACTATGAAGTCTGGACAATCGCGGGACGCAAGTCTTGAGGAAAGTCCATGCTCGCACAGCCTGTGATGGCTGTAGTGATCGTGCTACACGAAAAGATAAGTGTAGGCAACGCAAGTTGACGGCAGAAGAAGCACCTAAGTCTTCGGATACGGTGCAAGCTTCTTGAAAGTGCCACAGTGACGGAGTCTGTTCGGAAACGTTCAGAGTGGAACGAGGTAAACCCCACGAGCGAGAAACCCAAACTATGGTAGGGGAACTTCCTGACTGGAATCGAACGGGACGGAAGGCGCCAAGCGGCGCAGATAGATGATTGTCACTCCATCGTGCCAGGGAAACCGCTACGAGCACCGGAGTACAGAACATGGCTTACAGGGCAGCATAGTCTCAACTTACATTGACAAGGAGTTCAAGCAATCTTACTTGAGCTCCTTTTTACTTGACCATTTTACGCTTAACAATTACGAATTAGGAAAGTAGGGATCATATGGCAAAACGAAAACTGATCGCAACTGCAGCGATGGGCATCGAAGCGCTCGTCGCTAAAGAAGTACGTGACCTCGGTTACACGTGTGAAATCGAGAATGGACGCGTCTACATCGACGCCGAGATGGAGGATATTCCCCGTTTGAACATTTGGCTCAGAACGGCCGACCGCGTCAAACTCGTCGTCGCCGAGTTCAAGGCGACGACGTTCACGGAACTATTCGACGGTGTCGTCGACTTGCCTTGGACGGAGCTGATGCCGTGGGACGCCCGTTTCACCGTCGACGGACGTTCGGTCAAGTCGCAACTGTTCTCGATCCGCGACTGCCAAAAAATCACCGAGAAAGCGATCGTCGATGCGATGCAACGCGGCTACAACAAACCGGATGAATGGCTTCCGAAGACGGGTGCGATCTATCCAATTGAAGTCGCACTCTTGAAAGACGTGGCGACGATCACGATCGACACGTCGGGTGACGCGCTCCATCGTCGCGGCTACCGCGAGCTCCATTCGCAGGCACCGCTCAAAGAGACGATGGCCGCAGCGATGATCAAACTGACGAACTGGAAGCCGGACATGCCGTTCTATGATGTGTTCACAGGCTCTGGTACGCTCGCGATCGAGGCCGCACTCATCGGTCGCAATATCGCACCGGGATTAAACCGTGAATTCTGTTCGCAAGATTGGCCATGTGTACCGAAGAAAGCTTGGTACGAGGCAATCAATGAAGCGAACGAAAAAGCTGAGTGGGACAAGCCGCTCAAGATTTACGGCATCGACCTCGACCCGCGCATGGTCAAACTCGCCAAAGACAACGCCGACCTCGCCGACGTCCGTGACGCGATCACGTTCGTCCACACCGATGCGGCGGCGCTCAAGCCGACCGAGGATTACGGGATCATCATCGGCAACCCGCCTTACGGTGAGCGGTTGCAGACGGAAGATGAGATCATCGAGCTGTACGAGCGGATCGGGCAGCAATATGCCAAATATCCGGGTTATAGCGTCTATATGTTGACGAGTTACGAAGACTTCGAGAAAGCCTACGGCCGCCCGGCGACGAAGCGCCGCAAGCTGTATAACGGGAATATCGAGACGCAGTACTACCAGTTCTTCGGCAAACGTCCGCCGAGACGTGCTGTCGAGCCGACTTCAGAAGGTAAGTAAGTCGTCATTGCTCGTAGATACAAAGAAACGCTTCTAGAGCGACTTCAGACCGTAGACACATGTCTATGGTCTTTTTTCTGTTCGGACGACAAAAATGCTTCTTATTCTTTAGAAAACGTTAAATAGGCGCCTAGCAATGTCAATCCGAGAAGTAAAAACAAAAACCAAGGCGAGATGTTTCCACCCCATGCAAGCGATCCTTCTTGTGTTGCTACGTAAGATGCAGCCTGTAAGACAGAATCAGCTAATTCATTCAATTGAAAGATTAACATGCCAAACAAAATTGTTTGCGTAATGATCAGCAAACCCACCAAGCGTTTCATATTTGAACCTCCTAAACTATATGTATGCCGTACTGACAGCAATAACTCCTAATAAGGCGGGGTTAAAAATTTGAAAATTTGTGTTCCATCCCGATTCACCATCATTCAAGAGAAACGTGAAACATTCGACTGCATATCTTATTCAACAAAAAGAAACGCTCTTCCTTTAACTAGAAAGAGCGTCGTCACGTATACTGTGAAATCGGCGTTAAAAAAGTTGACTCACGCGGGGAGGTTACGTGTTATTCGCCGACCATTCCATCCCCGTCATTATCCCGCATATGCGGGTAGAGCCAGTGGTCGCTCGTGATCGGCATGCTGAAGCCGGCGTCTTTCGCTTCCTGGATCGTCACTTGCCCGTTCCCGTTCGCATCGACGCTTGATACGTCGCCAACCGGCTCTGCAGCGGGAGCGGGAGTAGCCTCCGGTTTTGGTTCGCTCTCGGTCAGACCGAGGCCGGCATTGACCTCGTCCGGGTTCACATTATCAAACTTGTCGACGATGACATTACCTTTCAACGTGTATGTGTATTGATAGCTCGACGGGATTTGCGTCTCGGTATCCGGATACGTGATGATGGCCTCGAAATCGGTCGCCCCGCCTGCACTACGGATCACACTTTCCATATAAGCCTGGTCCCCGTGACGATTGAGCGTGCTGTCTTGCGGGGTGATATTGAAGGCGTTAGAGACGCCCCCAAGTGAATCAGCGATGACATGTCCTTCATCTAAAGATTGATGTTCAACGCCGGGGACTTTCGCCTCGTCCCAGTAGTAGCGTCCTGACGAGGTGACGTCCTCGCTCTCATCATCTTGTAGGATGATCTCGTCAGCTGTTACTTTCACGAGTTGCCCATGATCGTTCGTGAACGCCCAATATTCACGGTCTCCGAAACCGACGTCGACGACAACATTCGCCTCGCGATGTCCGGATAAATCACCACCGTCGACTTCGACACGTTCATAACCAGAGAAGCGATCGCTAGTCGGTTGTTGTTCCTCCTCTTCCGTCTCGACAGCGGGTCCTTCTTGTGAATCGGTCACTTCAACGGATTCCGCTTGAGACTCAGCCACATCGGACGATTCTTCTTGCGAATCGGTCACTTCAATCGTATCATCGATAGGAGACGTCTCTTCTTCGGTGCTACATCCGGCCAGTAGAAACATCGCCAGCGGTAAGGCTAAATAAGTAAATCGTGCTTTCATTAAAAAACTCCTTTAATCACTTGGTACATACTTGTTCATTCTAGGAATCTTTGAATGATTATACAAGGCTTATGATTGGAAATTGTAGGATTTCTGAATATATATAACATGAACGATTTGACTAGGTGTACTTGAAGCGTTTCAATCGTTCAGTTACAGGTAATACATACGTATACATAGTGGAGAGGAGACGTCTCATGCAACTATACACGATTGAATATGCGTTTCAAGACAAGGAGCAGACGACACGAACGTGTGAAGTCGAGCTTGATCGAACGCCGGACTTGAACGATAACGAGCAACTCGCTGATCTTTATCAAATCGTATCGGACGCCATTCGTAAGCCAATCACAAGTTTTGAAATTTTAGCGGTCCATTAAATGAACCATCGACCCCGGGCCGACGCTTTGGGGTTTTGTTCAGTCAATCGAAAGAGGAGTGATGTTGAAATGAAATTAGTCGTTGTTGGTTTAGGTGATGTTGCCAAGAAAGCGTACTTACCGGTCTATGCCGGGCTAGACGGGATAGACGTTTATCTTGTCTCGCGGGATCAGGGGAAAGCGGAACAACTCGTCCGTCAATATCGATTCAGCGGTCACTTCAGAGCGCTTGAGGACGTCCCGCTCGGTGAGATGGATGCGGTGTTGATCCATTCGACGACGTCAGCGCATGCCGGACAAGCCGAGTACGCCCTTCGGCAAGGCGTCCACGTCTTCATTGATAAACCGGTCACGTTCACGCTCGAGGAGACCGAACGTCTCGTCCGGCTCGCAGACGAGCACGAGGTCGAACTCGTCACTGGCTTCAACCGTCGTTTTGCGACGGCGATGGCGGCGCTCAAAGAAGTCGAGAACCCGAACCTCGTCTTGATCCAAAAGAATCGTACATATCAGCCGGCGACGCTGCGTGAGTTCATCATCGAGGACTTCGTCCACGTCGTCGATACGCTCCGTTACTTGACCGGTCTCAATCCGGTCGAGGACTTGTCTGTTCGGACGCGTTATGAAGGGGATACGCTCAAACAGCTCCAGATCAATTTCACGGCCGGCGGCGTCGAGGCGGTCGGCATCATGAACCGGGACAACGGCTGCACCGAAGAAGTGATGGAAGTGATGTCACCGGGTCTAAAACGCGTCTCTCGAGACGTCGAGCGCGTCTACGACTATACGCCCGACGGCATGCTCGAGCGCGCCTTGAGCCCGTGGGAGTCGAATTTGACACGGCGCGGCTTTACGACGATGATCGACGCGTTTCTCAAACTGTTGAACGGGGAGCCGAACGGTTGTGTTCGCGCCGAGGACAGCTTGACGACCCATGCCCTTTGTGAACAAATACTGGACGCGGCAACGCGGTGACGGAATCGTTTCTGGCGGGGCTAGACCGGGTAAGAACTCCATAAAAGGAGGGGATGCGCAGTGGATGTCCGCGAATTGGTCATGCAAGCGAACGACCTGTTATGGACGTACGTTCTTATTTTTGTATTGATTGCCGGTGGGATTTTCTTCACGATCCGGATGGGATTCGTGCAGTTTAGAATGTTGCCGGAAATGTTCAAGTTATTGTTCGTCAAAGGAATCAAACACGAGAAAGGGCAAGTGTCTTCGTTCCAGGCGTTCGCCATCGGGACGGCGGCACGGGTCGGCACCGGAAATATCGCCGGTGTCTCGACTGCGATCGCGCTCGGGGGACCTGGGGCCGTGTTTTGGATGTGGCTCATCGCCTTGATCGGCTCGGCCTCGGCTTTCGTCGAGAGCACGCTCGCCCAAGTGTACAAAGTGCATGACGGCAAGGCGTGGCGCGGCGGACCGGCCTATTACATCGAGCGGGCGCTCGGTCAACGTTGGCTCGGGATCGTCTTTGCGATCCTCATCACGTTCGCGTTTGGCTTTGCCTTTAACTCCGTGCAGGCGAACACGATCGCGCTTTCTGTCAATAACGTCTTCGCCATCGATACGGTCTGGGTTGGTGTTATTTTGGCCGTTGCGACGGGGATCGTCATCTTCGGCGGGATCCGGTCGATCTCGACGTTGTCCGGGATCATCGTCCCGATCATGGCGGGTGGATATATCTTGCTCGCGCTCTGGGTCGTGCTGACGAATCTCGACGTCGTTCCGGCCGTGTTCTCGGCCATCTTCTCAGAAGGTGTGCTAGGCTTCCAAGAATTGTTCGGCGGGGCCGTCGGAGCGATGGTGCTTCAAGGTATACGGCGCGGCTTGTTCTCGAACGAGGCGGGGATGGGGTCGGCGCCGAACGCCGCCGCGACCGCTGAGGTCAGCCACCCGGTGAAGCAAGGGTTGATCCAATCGCTCAGTGTCTTCGTCGATACGCTGTTCATCTGTACGGCGACCGCGATGATCGTCTTGATCTCCGGGGTTCCTGGTTCTGAAGACTTCCAAGGTATCGAGCTCGCGCAAGAGGCGCTGTTGACGGAGATCGGACCGGTCGCGACGACGCTCATGACGATCGCCATCCTGCTGTTCGCCTTCAGCTCGATTTTAGCGAACTATTACTATGGAGAGACGAACATCGAGTTCATCTCGGAACGGAAAGTGTATGTTGTCATCTATCGTATCGCCGTGCTAGGGATGATCATGTTCGGCTCGGTCCGCTCGGCCGGACTCGTCTGGTCGATCGCCGACATCTTCATGGGATTGATGGCGCTCGTCAACATGTACGCCATCTTCCGTCTCAGCAAAGTCGCCAAACTGTTGCTCGACGATTACGTCGCCCAAAAACGGTCCGGACGGGATCCGGTGTTCTCGCGCGATGACGTCGATCTGCCGGGCAAAGAACATCTCGAGGCGTGGGAATCGAAACGAGAACACATCAGTTAAGGACGAGGCAAGAATAGGCAACGACTGTCGTATTCTTGCCTTTCAAGCAACATTATTATTATTTCAAATACCGCATTTATACTAAATAAATTAAGAAAAGAGTAGACAGCATGATACAGACGTTTAAAGTTTTATTCAAGCGCTTTTTTGCCGAACGTTTTTTCGATCAAGCCGCGATGTTGGCTTATTATTTCATCTTGTCGACGTTTCCGTTCTTATTGTTCGTCCTCGGCATTGTTGGATGGCTCCCGTTCACGAGCGGGGACGTCATCTCGGCGCTGTCTCTCGTCATGCCGGAAGCGAGCTACCGACTGCTAGAAGGGAACATCGAGGCGATATTTGATGACTCGAGGCTGCGTCTGGCGTCGCTCAGCATTTTGCCGGCGCTGTGGATTTCGTCAATGGCGGTCCAGTCGCTCGTCCGGTCATTGAATGATGCGTATCGCCTCATCCGGAACAAGTCGTTCTTAAGAGGGGCTCTCCAGGACATCGCCGTCACGCTGGCACTCATGTTCGTTCTGCCGTTCTCATTGGTCATCCCTGTGGCCGAGACCGCGTTGCGCGAACTGTCGACGCGGATCATTTTTGTCGACGACATCGTCGCGGGATATGCACAAATATGGTTTTACTTCCGCTGGGTCGTCGGGACGCTCGTCATGTTTGGTGTCTTCCTGCTCGTCTATAAATGGCTGCCGAGCCATCGCGGGACGTTCCGTGACAGTTGGGCCGGGGCAACACTCGCTACTATCGGCATATTGACAGTTTCCAACGTCTTCAGCTACTATTCTCAATATGCCAACTACGAACAGTTTTACGGTCAGCTCGGTGCGTTTATTATCTTGTTGGTTTGGTTTTATTTGGCGGCTTCCGTCATCCTCCTTGGAGGGCTATTGAACGCGACGCTCATTGAACGAAAAGAAATTTCCGATTGACCTGCAAATGCTTGTTATCATTCAACGATTGAGGGAATGATACCGTTAAGACACATCTTTTAATCGGAGGTGGGAAACATGGATATGCAACGGCTCGTACACAATCGTCGTTTCATCGATCAAACATTGTTTTACCTCGCCTTACAATTATGGAAGTGGGTCATGTTATTACCGGTACTCTTTTATTTGGATATCTCAATGAGCACCGCTCCATTTTCGCAATACTTGATGGTCAGCCTCCTGCTGTACGTCACGTTTCGTGTCATCCAATACGTGGTCGCCAGCCGGGCTTCCTTGATGGAGCTGTTAGAATTCGGCTATGCGGTCTTGTCGCTCGTGCTCGTCCTGTTTTTACTGATCGAGCTCTCCGCTTCTCCTGGTGCTATCGCTTTGATCGTCGGAGTGTTCTTGGTCCACCCGTCGTTGGCACTGCACCACTATCGTGACTTCACGGAACGGAAGTGGTTGAACAAGCAGTTCCAGCTGTTCAGCCCGATGCTACGGGAAGGGGAGGTCCCCGTTCACGTGCTCGTCTTGACCGAAGATGAGATCGTGATCACGGCCGAGAGCGGCAAGGAGTTCACGTATCGACATATTTACTGGGGTGGCTTCTATTTCGAAAACGTCTCATGAAGGTGGTAAGGTGATTGAATAATATAATTGTTATCGTGTTTTGGGTTGTCACGTTCGTCGCTTTTTTTAAAGGGGCTTACGACATGTGGCGGGAGTATCGTGCCACGAAACAGAAATCGGTGCTCTACTTCCTGCTCGTCTTGATCCTCACTTGGTTTTGGTTCAATCCCTACGAATTGACCGCGCTTCATCCGTTCGTCTTAATGGCGTATTATTGGAACCGAAATCGATGGATGAGAAATGCCATGCTCGCACTCGTGCTCGCCACGTTCTTCCTCCAACTTTGGGTGATGGCGGGGACGATGTACTAAAGAAGTACAACCGACAAAAAACGCTCGACCCGTGAATTGGGTCGAGCGTTTTGTATGACTTAATCTTTTCTAGCGGCAGCAAGTTCTGTTTCCATTTCACTGAACTCACGGCTGATCCGTTTTTGTTCGCGTTGGCTCGTGAACGTGCTGACGAGAACGATGGCAAGCATACTCAAGAAGAAGCCTGGCACCATCTCATAGATGACGCTCGAGAGTCCCGTGATGATCCAAAGGATGACCGTGATGGCACCGACGAGAATACCGGCGAGTGCGCCTTGGCGCGTCATCTTCGTCCAATAGAGCGACAAGAGGATCGTTGGACCGAAGGCCGAGCCGAATCCGGCCCAAGCATAGCCGACGAGCGTCAAGATCGTGTTCGATGGGCTGAGCGAAATGAGTGTCGCCACGACACCGACCGTCAATACGCCGATTCGACCGGCGAGTACCATCGTTTTATCGCTTGCATCTTTGTTGAAGAACTTACGATAGAAGTCTTCAGTCAACGCCGACGACGTGACGAGCAATTGCGACGATACAGTCGACATGACGGCTGCGAGGATCGCTGCGAGCAAGAATCCGGTGATGAACGGGTGGAACAAGACGTCAGAGAAACGGATGAACACCGTCTCCGGGTCTGCTAGCGGATTGCCTTGACCACGGAAGTAGGCGATACCGACGAGGCCGGTCATGACCGCACCGATGATCGAGACGGTCATCCAGCCCATACCGATTCGGCGTGCCGCCTTCAATGATTTCACATCTCTGATCGCCATAAAACGAACGATGATGTGCGGTTGGCCAAAGTAACCGAGTCCCCAAGCGAGGAGACCGATGATCCCTAGCGTTGTCGTCCCTTTAAACAAGTCGAAAAGATCGGTGTTGATCGCTGTCGCCGTGTTGACGGCGTTCGTCATCCCACCGACGTCTGTCAAAGCGACGACCGGTACGAGTACGAGTGCGATGAACATGATAATTCCTTGTGCAAAGTCTGTCCAACTAACAGCAGTGAACCCACCGAAGAGCGTGTAAAGAATGACGACGCTGATCGTGGCGATGACACCGGTCTGATAGTTGATCCCGAACGAGCTTTCGAACAACTTCCCGCCAGACACAAGTCCAGCTGACGTATAGAACGTGAAGAAGATGATGATAACGGAAGCTGATAGGATCCGTAGCCAGTTCGAGTGATCTCGGAACCGATTCTCTAAAAAGTCAGGAATCGTGATCGAGTCATTTGCCATCTCCGTGAAGACACGTAGACGGGGAGCGACTAACAAGTAGTTCAAGTAAGCTCCGATGACCAATCCAACGGCTAACCAAATCGCTGATAATCCTGTGGCATACATTGCCCCCGGAAGACCCATTAACATCCAACCACTCATATCCGAAGCTCCGGCTGACATGGCGGTAACACCCGGCCCCATTTTGCGGCCGCCTAACATATAATCTGATGAGTCGGTCGTTCGCTTATAAGCGACGTAACCGATAGTTAGCATCATCACGAGGTAAAGCGCGATGGATACCCATTCTTGCCATAACATTTGATTACCTCCTGTACGCTTTCAATGTTGTTCAACAGTTTTGGTTTGAAATGTGGGAAGTCTCCCATAAAGATGACGAACCCAACTGATTTTACGAACTTGTCACTAACCTTAACGGACCTTCAGAATGATTGCAAACTGTCATCTTTTCATAAAAACGGCTCTAAAGCCTATTATACCAACGGATAAACAGGCTATTTTTCACCCTAAAAGTTTAAATATTATGACAATTAGAAATATTGAGGCAACGCCTCTGTAATCTCCTTGTAACATAAGTGACTGTTTTAAGACGAATATGCCATAAAGAAGACCTGAACCGATCGGTTCAGGTCTTCTTTATATGTAACGTTTATTCAGCCTGACGTCCAAATGCGAGTTGTTCGACGAGCCGCATCGTCGGGAACGTCTGTCCGGAACGCGCCTGCATCGTCACGAGCGCGTACTGCTTGCCTTGATGCTCCATCAAGAACACCATCGTGTAGCCCGATTCGTCGGTATAGCCGGTCTTCGTCGCCTTGACGAGGTCCGAGTAGTGGATGCTGCGGCTGTTGATCGCCGACCCGAGGTGATACCACCACCGTCGCTTCATCAATCCATCTTTGTCTTCGAACTTCGCCTCGTACTCATACGTTCCGGCGATTTCGACGAGTTCGGGATACGTCCCGAACGCGTAAGTGATTTTAGCCATGTCGCGTGCCGTCGTATAGTGGTCCGGGTCCGAATAGCCGTGGGCATTTTTGAAGTTTGTTCCAGTCAAGCCTAGGACGCGGGCCCGTTCATTCATCAGTTCAACGAATTCCGCCGTCGAGCCGCTCACATACTCCGCCAAGCTATTGGCGGCATCGTTGCCCGATTCGAGCAGTGTCGCGTAGAGCGCTTGCCGGACGGTTAGGCGGTCGCCGACAGCGAGATGGACGATGTGACTGTCCCAGGGGATGTCGAGCGTCGTCGCGTGCACTTCGACGACGGGGCGGTCCAGTTCGCCGGAGACCGCCGCTTTCTCATAGGCGAGCAATGCCGTCATCAGCTTGGTCGTACTGGCCGGGTATACACGCTCCTCCCCGTGTTTGTCCAACAAGACGACACCGTCCGTCAAATCAACGAACGTCATCGCCCCGACAAGAACCTGTTCCGGGTCGGCGGTCAGAGTGGAATCTTCTACCCATTCTTGGATTGGGATATCCGGGAAAGACGGTCCTTGTTTGACCGGTTCGGCCACCGGCGCCTTCGGATCAGGTTTCACCGGTGTTTCTTGCTTGAAGCCGATGAGTGCCGGAATGATCGCGATCATTCCGACGAGCATCAAGCCGACGGTCAAGCGTCTCATTATATAGGTGTGTCTACGATGTCTACGGGTACGTTTCACTTTGCAATCGCTCCTTCATAGTTTACTTTTCTACCATAATGGATGTCGGGCAATGAAATCGTCTTCAAAATCGAGAAACAGGTCAATATTTATCGAGTGATGAAACAGAAGGGAATGGGTATACACATAAGCAGACACGTTCATTCCTAAAGGAGGTATCATCATGCATCGCTATCCATTCACGAATTCATTGTGGAGACAACACGATCGCACCCTACAGTATCCACGACTCGAGAGTTCCGTTTCTTGTGACATCGTCGTCATCGGGGCGGGGATCGCCGGACTCGTCACCGCCTATGAGCTTCAAAACCGGGGCAAGCAGGTCGTCCTGCTCGAAGCGATGGAAGTCGGCCGCGGCACGACCGGGCACACGACGGCCAAATGTTCCGTCCAGCATGGCGCCATCTATTCGAAATTGATGCAGACGTTCAATGAAGAGATGGCACGTCTTTACTATGAGTTCAACGATGAGGCGCTCGACTATTTGAGACGTCAAGTCGAAACCGGGTTTGACATCGATTACGAAGTGAAAGATTCATATCTTTATACGATCGACAGCTCGAGTCAGCTCGCCTCCGAGATCGAGGCGTATCAAAAAATCGGGTTGAATGGTGGGGATGCGACGAACGAGGTCAACGCAGTCTTTCCATTTCCGGTACAACAAGCAGCCGTCATCCGCGACCAAGCCCAGATTCATCCGGTGAAATATTTGAACGAACTGGCGCGTCGCTTTGTCGAAGCGGGCGGGAAGCTTTATGAGAAAACACGGGCGACGGAGATCAGCCAAAGCCCGCGTCCGATCGTCACGACATCGACCGGGCGCCGTGTCCAAGCCGATCAAGTCGTGGTCGCGACGCATTATCCGTTCAACGACATCCGTGGACTATACTTCTCGAAATTTGAGGTCGAACGGTCCTACATCGTCGCTTGCGAGACGAACGGTCCCGTGCCGGACGGCATGTATTTGAGCGTCGATTCGCCGAGTCGCTCGTTCCGGACGTTCGATGACGGCGATCGCTCGTACGTCCTCGTCGGAGGGGAGGGGCATCTGAGCGGTCACGTGACGGAGACGCGGACGCGCTACGACCGGTTGGAGCAGTTCGCGAATGAGGCGTTCCGCGCTAAAAAATCAAGTTTCCGTTGGTCGTCCCAAGACTTGATCACGTTGGACCATCTTCCTTACGTCGGTCAAATGTTCAGTCGTGAACCGGACATCTTCGTCGCTACCGGATTCGCCAAATGGGGGATGACGAACGGGATCGCATCCGGACTGTTGCTCGCCGACCTACTGACCGGTCACGAGAACCGGTTTACCGAACTGTTGGATCCGCTCCGTTCGAAGTTCAAACCGGCGGATGTCGGTCAGTTCTTGAAGACGAATATAGACACGGCTGCCCAATTCGTCAAAGGAACGCTCGAGAAGCCGGGCTCGCTCGACGACCTCCAACTCGACGAAGGTGGGGTCGTTCACGTCGATGGCAAGAAAGTCGGCGCTTATCGGGATCTCGATAACAACTGTCATCTCGTATCGACCCGTTGCACGCACATGGGTTGTGGCGTCAATTGGAACAACGCGGAGCGGTCTTGGGACTGTCCATGCCATGGATCGCGCTTTGACACGCAAGGAAACGTCCTTGAAGGTCCGGCGACGAAGCCGCTCCACTATGAGAAAAAAGCGGATGTGTCGAAAGAATAGGCATTTTTCGTCACATCGATTAAAGTAGAGAGGTAAGGAAACAACTGTCATAGGGGTGGGAATCAGATGGAAATTACAAAGCAATGGCGTGAACATTTCAAACAGTTACGTGCGTTCGATGAGGCGATCTCGCTACTATATTGGGACATGCGGACACAGATGCCGGAACAGTCGGCCCCGCTTCGTGCCGAGACGATCGGTTACTTGTCGACAGAGGCGTTCAAACGTCAGACGAGCGATTCGTTCGCGGAACTGCTCGCCGAGATGACAGCGACCGAAGAGTTGACACCGACCGAGGTCCGCTCGGTCGCCGTGGCGAAGACGCAATATGAACGGAACGCCAAAATCCCTCCGGCGGAGTATCAGGCCTACGTCACACTTGTCTCTGAAGCCGAGACGGCATGGGAAAAAGCGAAAGACAAGAACGATTGGGGCACATTCGCCCCGTATTTAGAAAAAATCGTCGCGTTCCAGCGTAAGTTCGCGGATTATTTCGGATATAAGACGCATCCGTACGATGCGTTGCTCTATGATTACGAACCGGGTATGACCGTCGAACAACTCGACGAATTGTTCCAGACGCTACGGGACGAGCTCGTCCCGTTGATCCGTCAGTTGAAGTCGAGCAAGCATGAACTCGACTGGTCGATGGAGGCGGCGGTGCAAGAACAGATCTGTCACGATTGGATGCGGGTCGTCGATTATGACTTGTCCCGCGGTCGTCTCGACGCGACCGTGCATCCGTTCGAGATCACGATCAACCGCCGCGACGTGCGGATCACGACGAAGTATGATGAGTCGGACTTCCGCAACGCCCTGTTCGGGACGATGCACGAGGCGGGCCACGCGACTTACGAGCAACAGATCGACGAGGCGCTCGATGAGGTCGGACTCGGAGGAGGCGCATCGATGGGTATCCACGAGTCACAGTCGCTCTTCTTTGAAAACTTCGTCGGGCGCAGCGAAGCATTTTTACGCAGCGTCTATCCACGGCTACAAGAACGGCATCCGGCGTTTCAAGATATCGACTTCGATACGTTCTACGCAGGCGTGAACGAGGCGAAGCCATCGCTCATCCGGATCGAGGCGGATGAACTGACGTATAGCCTCCATATCATCATTCGCTACGAGCTTGAGAAGGCACTCATCCAAGGTGATTTGACCGTCGCCGAGCTGCCGAACGCTTGGAACGAGAAATATCGAGAGTACTTAGGCGTCGAGGTGCCGAATGATGCGAAAGGCGTATTGCAAGACGTCCATTGGGCCGGCGGTTCATTCGGCTACTTCCCAAGCTATGCGCTCGGATTGATTTATGCGGCGCAGTTGACCGAGACGCTCAAATCGGAACGGTCCGACTTTGAGACGTTAGTGCATGAAGGCGAGTTCGGTCCGATCAAACAGTGGCTCGAGACGAACGTCCATCGCCACGGTAAGTCGCTCACCCCGAACGAGCTGATCAAGCAAGTGACCGGAGGCGATATCTCGGTCCGTCCGCTCGTCCGCTATTTGACGAAAAAATACGTCACCGAGTAAGGAGTCTTCCGATGAAGCTATTCGCGCACCGCGGGGTGATGAACCAGTTCCCGGAGAACACGATGGCGGCGTTTCGCGCAGCGCTCGCCGCCCATGCCGACGGGATTGAAACGGACGTCCATTTGACGAAAGACGGTCGCCTCGTCTTGATTCACGACGAGACGATCGATCGGACGACAGACGGGTCGGGCCGTATTGCCGAGATGACGTTGTCCGAGCTCGGACGATACAACGCCGGTGTCTTATTCGACCTCGAGGAGCGCATCCCGTCACTAGACGACCTGTTAAACTTAGTAAAAGGAACGGGCGTCTGTCTCAACCTTGAAGTGAAGACCGACATCGACCGGTACGAGGGGATCGAAGACCGGCTCGTCGAGACGCTGCGAGCCCATCGATTCCCGGCCGACCGCGTCCTGTTCTCTTCCTTCAATCATGAGACGCTCTACCGGTTGAAGCGGTTAGCACCCGAGTACGAGTCTGCCGCGCTCATCTCCCAACCGTTGTTCGACTTGGCCGGTTACTTGAACGAGCTCGGGGCGACAGGCGTGCATCCAAGTGTCCGAACGATGACCGATGACGAGATCAAGCTCATTCAACAGAACGGTGTCAAGGTCCGTCCGTACACGGTCAAGACGATCGAACAGCTGAAACGGTTCCAACTGCTCGGTGTCGATGCGATTTTCGTCAACGATATCGAGTGGGCTCGAGCACATTCAACCCCGTAACAGGTCGTTACGGGGTTTTTAAATTTATGGAAACGGGAAGGAAGACTATGTAAAGAAAACGGTAACAACCAAATGTGCCGACCGGCATATTCAAAGCACACCGTCATCTTTACGCCGTCGTCCTGTTGTCTTAAGTTTAAGATGTCACCAGCTACATAGCAATCAGATGTAGCACACTATGCAGCATCGCATCAAACTTGTCGTATGCAGTCGATCGGTCAACCCAAGGAAAAAAAGGAGGAAATTTCACATGAAGAAATTGATGTCTTTACTTGGTACACTTGCTCTAGCGTTCGCGTTCATCCTGCCAGTCAGTGCAGATGGACACGAGAACGCGATGGTCCGTGTGCTCCACGCTTCGCCTGACGCCCCTGCGGTGGACGTCTATGTCAACGGTGAAGTCGCAGTCGAAGGCGCGGAGTTCAAAGCGCTTACGGATTACTTGACACTACCGGCTGGTGACTACAACGTCGAAATCAAACCAGCAGGCGACACTGAGACAGTCGTCGTCGCAGCCGATCTTTCAATCGAAGCTGGTAAATTCTACACAGCGGCAGCGATCGGTCAACTTGCAAACATCGAGATCGCAGCGATGGAAGATGACGCCAACTTTGAAGATGGCAAATCGAAAGTCCGCGTCGCTCACTTCGCACCTGACGCACCTGCAGTCGATGTAGCTCCAAAAGGTGGAGACCCACTCTTCTCAAACCTCGAGTTCAAAGCAGTCAGTGACTACGGTACACTCGATGCTGGAACGTACGATCTTGAAGTTCGCCCAGCTGGCGCGACTGACGTCGTAAAAGCGCTTGACGGCGTCGCCCTCGAAGGCGGTAAAAACTATACGGCATTCGCAATCGGCCTTCTTGAAGGGGAACCTGCTTTCGAAGTACTCCTCGCAGCTGATGGTGGAGAAATGGCCGAAGCTCCTGAGACAGGTCAAGGCGGTCTCGCTCAGACAGCTTCAATGAACTGGTTGCTCGCAGCAGCAGTACTTGGCGCAGCAGCAGCTGGCTTCTACGTCTTTCGTCGTCAGAAACAAGACGCTTAAGCTACTTTTGATCGGAACGTTCTCGTTCCTCATGGTAGCACCAGTAGCGGATGCCCCGGGCGTGGATGCGAAACTTTCAACTGTCGGATTCGCAGAACCGCTCGTGTTGGCCGCTACTGAAATCGATCGTCAGTCCTTTCACACCGAGACGTTCGTTCCAAAACGACTGAAGATCCCGTCTATTGAAGTCGATACTGTCATCCAACCGGTCGGTAAAGACCGATACGACCGGATGGACACACCGGCTGAAGCAGACGAGGTCGGCTGGTATCGTTACGGGGCGAAAGCAGGAGCGAAAGGCAACGTCGTCTTATCCGGACATTTAGACGATTTACAAGGCCCGGCCATTTTCGCTAATCTTGATCAGATACGACTTGGAGAGCAGGTGACGCTCCAACGTAACAAGCAAGTGATCGAATATGAGGTCGTGTCAGTCGAACGGTACCGGGTCGAAGATGTTCCGCTCGCCTCGATTTTCGCGGCGACACAATCGGTT
Organism: Exiguobacterium sp. SH0S2; assembly: GCF_004337185.1. Taxonomy (NCBI): domain Bacteria; kingdom Bacillati; phylum Bacillota; class Bacilli; order Caryophanales; genus Exiguobacterium; species Exiguobacterium sp. SH0S2. Next base: position 116,473 of record NZ_SJVB01000001.1, read on the forward strand.
CGTCTTCAACTCATCACGTGTGCGGGTCCTTATGACCCAGAACATGGGTATCGAGACCGGATTGTCGTCACGGCGATTGTTAAGCAATAGCACAATTTTTCAACTCGGGATGAAAATCATCCCGAGTTTTTTTGATATATTATAAACTGTCGGAAAATTGATTGAATAAATTGACGGGGGATTTAATAGAGCGTGCTAAAAAGAAAACACATCGCAAATGTAGGACTGTTCATTATTTTTTGGTTAATCAGTTATGAGAGAGTTGGGACTGGCAGCGGCAGTTTCCTACTTGCGATCGGCATATATTTGACTTGGCAGTTCGTGTTAGGTCGTGACTCAGTGAAAGAGAAACGGGAACTGAGTAAGAAAATGAGAGAAATGCGTCTCCATAATGAGCAAGACTTGTTTTTTGAAGAGCACCGAAGATGGAATGAAAAGATGAGGGCGCGTGAACAGGCAGCCGATCAGACGCGGCTAGGTGAATGAATCTGATATCTAAAACAAGCAACAGGTCCCGATGATTCGGGACCTGTTGCTTGTTTTAAGTCGTATTCACTATAAAGTCTGGTTCGCCTTAGGCGTCCATGCGGTCGAGCAACTTCGAGAGAAGGACCAATTCTTCGTCTGAAAAATCGCCGAACACGTCCATCAAGTACTCGATTTTCATGTGTTCGAGCGTTTCGAACAAGACACGGCCTTCCTCTGTCGCTTGAAGTTCGACGACACGACGGTCGCGATCGCTGCGTTCGCGCGAGATCAAGCCTTTTTTCGTCAACTCATCAGCAAGGGCCGTGATCATCGAGGCCGAGAATTGAAACTCATTCGACAAAGCCGAGGCGATTTGTGGACTATTTTGACAGAGCGATCGGAGGATGAAGAATTCGTTACGCGTCAAGTATTGCGAAAACATCGAGCGGAGGTTCTTTTTCACTCCGCGGTAGTTCATGCGAATCCCACGCTCAGCGTCTGCGACGAGCTGGCGACGGGATGCCGTGTGTACAGGTGTTGTCATCCTCGAAAGTCCCTTCTATAAAAAATCATTATTTGCATATATTTCAGTACATAAAAACATTCTACAACAAAAACATGAAGTCTGTAAAGTTATGATGGCTCTTCGTGGATACGCAATTCTTGAATGATTTCGTCGTAATGCTTCAAGTCCGGATAAAACCGACGGAAGAAGAATTCGATCTGTTGATCATCGCCTTCCGCGAGCAGTTTGGCGAGAACGGCATAGACGACACCCATCCCTTGACGCGGCAGTAACGAGGACGGCAGTAGCGTCGCACATTGAACGGCTCGATTGAAGTAACGATCGAGCGTATCCCTCAAATCTTGAAACGTTCGGATCTCGGCATAATGGAACATGCGCGTCAGCTCGACGATGGTCGACAAGTCGGTCTCGAGCAACCAGTCGCTTTGGAAGATGGCGTTATCAAGCTTCTCGACGGTGACGTCGTTGGCGATATAGTAGTTCAAGTTATCGCGGGTGATCGTGACTTTCTCCGGTGACTCGACGATCCGTTCGACCGTCTCTTGTTCGAACGTGCGCAACTGTTTGCGAATATTGACGAACTCCGAGTCCGCGATCTCGAGCAGTCCGGCGACACGGCTGAAGCTGCGCTTGATCTCCGGTGGGACCGCGTTCGGATTCTTATAACCTAAATCGTGCTCGATCTCGGCCCAGGCGTGCTGGAGGATCGAGCGGACTTGGATCTCGGCCTCTTTCTCCTCAAAACGGCGATATTCACCGAGGGCGAGCCGTTTATCGCTCAATCCGACGACGTAATGGACGGACAGGTATCCGAACTCGTTCGGGTCGAGCAACGTCGACTTGTCGATCGACTGCTCGCGGTCGATTCGAAATTCTTCTTCAAGAATATGGGCGACGGCGCGGACGTCATCATGAAAATAAGTGACGATCCGGATCCCGGCCAAATCTTGGACGTCACGCAGCGACCGGTACTGGTACGGCTTGCGGGACAGTTTCGCATATAGGCTCTCGGCTTCTTTCGCTCGGGCGACGATCGAGTGGAACTGGATCCCGGCATCGTCCAACAGTTCGCTCAGCAGCGACTTCAGCTTGGCGGCGAACGCCTCATAGTCCTCTTTCTCATTCATATAGTCGAGCATGATTGTGTTCATATCCTGTCTCGGCATCTCAATCACTCCTTGTCTCATTGTTCTTATTATATCATCAATGAAAACTTGATAGCACGGCGGTACTTCCCGGTTGATATGATACAATACGTCAGAGAAAAAGGGGAAGGGAGAATGTTATGAAAGTGTCGCATACGTTCAAATCGCCTGAGCGCGAGAAACTTGAAATCGTTTCGGGCCTGTTGCAACAGGCCGGTTACAAAGTCTCGAAGCCCAGTTCGCAACCCGAACTGTTCCGGATAAAAGTCGGACGGGAAGGGGTGGAGACCGAAGCCGAGGAGCGGCAGCGCATCCAAGGGCTCGTCGACCACTTCGAGATCGAGTATTGGTCTTACACGATACATTGACCTCTTGTTAATAAAACGATTCGTCCAATCGGGTTTTATGACTCACTTTTCGGGAATAGTATATTATTCGATTTTAGAAAGCGAACGTTTAGGAGGATGAAAGATGTTAGAAACGAGAATTGTGCCAGATATGACTTCGGTCGACCATGAAGTGAACGGAATGGTGTCGGGCGGATGCGTCAATGAGAGCATTTACTTATTTGCCAAAGATGAAGAATTGACGATTCGACTCGCTGCCGAAGCGGGTGTGCAGCCTTACCGCATCACCGAGAAAGGCATGTGGGAATCACTCGTGTCAAAATTCACGAAAAACTCGGATGACCGTCTTGACCAGCTCGAGAGCCTCGGGCTGACGAAGCAGATGGTCGAATCACTTGAAAGTGAGATTCAGGACGGTAAAATCGTTCTCGTTTGCGACAAGAGTTGAGTAATCATTTTAAAACGGACCTGACAAATTTGTCAGGTCCGTTTTTTGATGTCACTTCGTATCGTAGTAGGCATCGACGATCCGGCGGAGCGACCGTTCATCCAAATCAAGCGGCTTATAGCCGGCATCGGCTAAAAGTTGCTTCGTATTTTGATCGTTGAAGACGATATTACGATTCAAATAAGGATTGAACACTTTCACCATCTCGTTGAACGTGTGCTCAACGTTGCTGAGCTTTGAGGATTGAGTCTCGGTGATCTTGAGATGCGGGAACGCGAGTGCCTGCTTCATATACTCGAGCATCGTCTCGTTCCGAGGCGGGGCATCGTTCGTCACGTTGTAAATCGTGTTCGGGCGGGCGTGCTCGATGGCGGCGAGCAACACGTCGGCCACGTAATCGACCGGGACGAGGTTAGACGTACCGGTCTCCGAGCCGAGCAGACGGATCGGTTCGGCCGGGGCACCTCGACGCTCGAGGCGGCGCTTGAACACCTCGAGGGCGCGCATGTAACCGTACATCGTGAACTTCGAGTCGGCTTCCCCGGTTTTCGAGTCGCCGACGATGATGGCCGGCCGGAAAATGGAGACGGCGAGGTCGTGTCGGGCCGCCCAGACTTCGCGTTCGGCATGGGCCTTGCTCTCCTCATACGGATTATGGAACGGCTGGTCCGTCGCATATAGCGTCTCATCCCCTGCTTCACGAGCCCCGAGCGTGTAGGCCGTGCTGACATGGAAGAAGCGGGGGCAGTGCAACGCCTTCGTTAAAGCGAGGGCCTGTCTCGTCCCCGTCAAGTTCGTATCGAACAGCTCCTCGCGCAATTCTTCGTCGAATTTGACGAGCGCCGCCATGTGGAGCACCAAATCGAATTGATCAACGTTTGATTGGATAAACGCCTCGTCCGCTCCAAGGAGCGGAGCCGTCAAATCACCGGCGAGCACGTCAATCGAACGAAGTTCACTCTTCGTAAACATCGCCGTCACTTTCTGTGGCGTTCGGGCCAAGACGCAAAGTCGATGTCCTCGGGCAATCAGTTCGCGGGCGAGCCGCCCTCCTAAAAATCCGGTCGCACCGGTCATAAATATATTCACAGCGTTCTTCCTCTCTGTTCAGTCTCTACCCATCATACCAAGCGTCACGAGAATGAGCCACTTCGAACTCAGATTTTTATAGCAGCATCAACGGTCTACGCGATCCGCCGCGAGTAAAACAAACGCGCGAGCAGGACCGCGAACTTCCTTCCCAATCAGCATGCTCATCGATGCCGAGCCGCCAAAATCGAAAGAATAGGGGTTTAACTTTTTAAAAAGTAGGTTATGACTTAAGGAGAAGCGTACGTATGGTACGTCATGACAGTGATGACCTGTCAAATAAATTAAGTGAGGTTTTTAAGAATCATGGCAAATCTATTCGGAACTGATAAGGACGGCAATAGGAAGAAGCAAGAAGAGATTGAAAAAACGGTCCAAGAGAAAGGTATTACACAAATCCACATGTATTTCTCTGACGTGATCGGAGACTTGAAGCTGTTGACTCTTTCTGCAAAGTTGTTGCCGGAAGTTTTTGAAGGGAAGACGATGTTCGACGGCTCGTCAATCGCCGGTTTTTCTTCTATCAAAAACTCAGACCTATTCTTGAGACCGGATTTAGATCGACCACGCTACGAACAAGACGGTGACGAGAGCATCCTCGCTTTCTTCTGTGACGTCTGTACACCAGACGGCGAACGTTACGAGTTCGACCCGCGCAACGTGTTGAAAGACGCGTTAGAGCGCGCTGCCCGTGACGGTTACTCCATCTTCGTAGGGGCCGAACCAGAATTCTTCATTTTTGACGAAAACGGCGAGTTTTATGACGAGGCCGGTTACTTCTCGACACGTTCAGAAGATAAAGGCTACGAAGTACGTCAACATATCGCCAACCGCTTGAGCGAGGTCGGATTCAACATCGAAGCGGTCCACCACGAGGTCGCACCGGCTCAACACGAGATCGGCATCAAGTACGACACCGCCTTGCACACGGCGGACAACATCCAGTTCTTCAAGGAAGTCGTCCAGCTCGCGGCACAGGAAAAAGGGGCTAAAGTATCGTTCTTGCCAAAACCGCTCCGTGACGTCAACGGTTCAGGGATGCACTTGAACATCTCGGTCTGGAACAACGACAAAGACGGCAATCCGGTCGATAACGCCTTTGAAGAGCCGGAGTCTGACTACGGTCTCTCGCACACGGCCCGCCACTTCATCGAAGGGATCTTGAAGCATGCCCGGGCGACGGCCATCTTCACGAACCCGCTCCCAGAATCATACGAGCGCCTCGTCCCAGGGTTCGAGGCACCGGTCAACATTTGTTGGAGCCCGTCGAACCGTAGCTCGATGATCCGCATCCCGGCTTCACGCGGCAGCGCGACACGCGTCGAGGTCCGTAACCCAGACCCGAGCGCGAACCCGTACTTGGCACTTGCGGCGCTCATCTACGCCGGTCTTGAAGGGATCGAGCATAAGATCGAGCCGTCGGCACCGAACGAGGACGACTTGTTCGAGTACTCGGCGAAACAGATCGAGAGCCAAGGCATCTCGTCGCTCCCGGCGACGTTCCATGAGTCGATCCAAGCATTGAAGCAAGACCGTTTCCACGACTACTTCAACCACGACATGATCGATCGTTACTTGTCGCTCATCCAAGTCCGTAAGTAATCCGATAAATAAAAAACGCCATTCCTCGCGCGAGGAATGGCGTTTTTTTGACTTAATGGATACCGCGCATATACTTTTTAATGACCGGGGCCAGCGCGAACAAGATCATGCTGAGCACGATCGCTACTCCGCCGATGATCCCGAAGTAGAGCATCTCGTTCTCTGGCGAGTAGAACCGGACGAGCTGGGCGTTGATCCCTTGTGCCGCCGCGTTCGACAAGAACCAAAGCGACATCGTCTGGGCCGAGAAGGCGGCCGGGGCGAGTTTCGTCGTCGCCGACAGACCGACCGGAGACAGACTGAGCTCACCGAGGACGATGATGAAGTAACTGAGGACGAGCCAGAGCGGATTGACGAGCGTGTCCGGTCCACCGAAGTAGGCCGGCAGCAAGATCACGAGGAAGCTCAAACCGGCGAACAAGATCCCGAAAGCGAACTTCGTCGGGATGCTCGGCTCACGATCACCGAGCCGCACCCATAACCAGGCGAACACAGGGGCGAGCAGGATGATGAACAACGGATTCAGTGATTGGAACCAGGCCGGCGACAGCGTGAACCCTAAAAATTCAAGATCGGTCCGCTTATCGGCATAGCTTGCCAAAATCGTCGCGCCCTGTTCTTGAATCGCCCAGAACATGACCGAGGCGATGAAGAGCGGGATGTAGGCGATGATGCGTGACCGCTCGACTTCTGTCGTTTTCGGGCTCCGGTACATGACGATGAAGTAGATCGTCGGGATGAAGATCCCGAACACACCGACGAGACCGATGAACGTGTTGATCGTGAACAAGCCTTGTGGGATCAGGATGGCCAGTAATCCTCCGATGAGGATGACGGCCAATGTCGTGTACTTGATCGCATTCTTCTTTTCAGACGCCGTCAACGGGTTCGGCACGTAAGACCCGGCGAGGCCGAGGTTGCCTTTTTTCGTGAGGACGAAGACGACGAGACCGATGAACATCCCGACCGCGGCGAGAGCGAAGCCCCAATGGAAGCCGTAGCTCTTTTGGACGCCGCCGACGATCAACGGCGAGATGAAGGCCCCGAGGTTGATCCCCATGTAGAAGATACTGAACCCGGCGTCACGGCGACGGTCCGTCTCGTGATACAGGTCACCGACGATACTCGACACGTTCGGCTTCAACAGTCCGGTCCCGATGACGATGAGACCCATCGAGATGAACAAGAACGTGAGGCTGCCCGGGATCGACAAGACGATATGACCGAGCATGATGAACACACCACCAAAAAATACGGCCCGGGACGTCCCGAAGACGCGGTCGGCGAGCCATCCCCCGATGACTCCTGACATGTAGACGAGCGCGCCGTACACGGACATGATCGACAGGGCGACGTTCTGGTCGAGACCGAGACCGCCTTCCGATACCTCGTAATACATGTAGAAGACGAGGATGGCCCGCATGCCGTAGTACGAGAAACGCTCCCAAAATTCAGTGAAGAACAACGTGAACAAGCCTTTCGGCTGTCCGAAAAATCCTTTTTGTGGCACACTGTCCACAATTTTCTGTTTATCGATCCTTTCCATGAAAGATCCCTCCTTGACCGTATTATCATAAGAAGAATCATTATGTTTGTAAAGGAAAAATGAAAGTGAAGTTCAAATTTTAACAGATTTGAAACGAAACAAAAATCCACCTAAACCAAGTTGTTTTAGGTGGATTGAACAATTAAGCGGTCTTTTGCCTGGCTTCTTCAGCGCTAACATATCTCCCGAGACGCCAATAGATGAGACCCGACAAACAACTTGCCGCCCCGACAAGGATGAGGGCGATGTGCCCGGCGCGTTGGTCGAGGAACAGGCTGGCCATGAGCGGTGCGGTCACGCCGCCGATCAACCATTGGATGCTGGCGGCCCCGTTATAGGCACCGCGCATGTTCTCGGGGGCGATCATGGCGATGAACGTCTGTTGGACGGGCGACATGATCATCTCGCCGAGCGTATAGAACGCGTATACGGCGAGCAGGATACCGACGAGGACGAGGTACGGGGTACCGAGCGTATAGAGGAGCCGCGGCACGACCGCAATCAACATCATCCCGATCCCGAAAATCGTCGCCCCGACCAGCATGACGTTGCCGAACGGTTTGCGCCCGAGTTTTGAGGCGATCGGGAATTGGAACAAGACGACCATGATGCCGTTCAAGGCGAGCAGATAGGCGAACGGGTTCTCGCGGTCGGTGAACGACGGCATCGACTCTTTCAAGAACAGCGGCAACATGCTCTCGATCAGCGAGAAGCCCATCGAGATGAAGACGCCGGCGAAGATGAAGACGAGAAAGACTTTGTCGTTGTAAAAGACGCGTAAGACGTCACGGTTCGACGGTGTCTCCGCTTCGGTCGTCTCTGGGAGCGACTCGCGGATGAAACGTCCGAGAACGAGCGCGTACAAGGCGAAGACGAACGCTGCCGTGAAGAAGATGTACTGTCGGTCGATGAACAAGACGGCACTGCCGAGCAGGGGACCGAACGCCGCCCCGATATTATGCCCCATCCGTAAGAGACCGAACGCCTCGTTCATCTGTTCCGGCTCGGTCACGTCGGCGACCATCGCGCTCGCTGCCGGGTGGAACAGCGAGTTCGTCAAACCGAGCATGGCGTTCAAAAGGAGCAGCGGCCAAAACGTTTCCGCGAAAGCGAAACCGATGAGCGCGACCGCATCACCGAGGATGGCGGTCATCATGACCGGTTTTCGACCGTATAAGTCGGCGAGACGTCCGCCGACGACCGAGCCGATGAGCGCCATGATCGGTCCGGTCGCTAAGATGACGCCGACTTGGACGTAGCTGTCGAGCTTGTCGCTGTAATAGAGGACGAGGAACGGGGCGATCATGAACATCATGACACCGGTGATCGTCTCGCCGAGGAAGCGAATCCAAATGTTACGGTCGAGCCGTTTGAGTGATTGAATCATGCGTTTCACCTGCTTCTACAAAATAAAAGGGACGAAGGATGCACGGAGGCATACTCGTCCCTACTTGCTTATGCACGCCTCGGAAGACAGGCGGGTGACTTCAGTTCATGAAACGGAAGACCCCGACCTGTCAGTATGAAATTGGATACGATGTGGCTGCGTCATGACTGACATGGCGGGTCCTCCTTTCTGAAAGTTTACTCTTCGTTTCAACTGTATGACAGATTCTTGAAATGTGTCAACATATTTTGACTTGCGTCATAACAGTTCATTTAAATTCTTGCGGGTGAGCCGATAATCGATCAACCGGGACAAGACGACTTGAATCATCGCGGTCACGGGTACGCTGATGAACATCCCGACGAGGCCGAACAGGCTCCCCCCGATGATGATCGATGTGATGACCCAGAACGGGGTGATCCCGACGCTGTCGCCGAGAATTTTCGGGCCGAGCCAAAGTCCGTCGAACTGTTGCAGCAAGAAGATGAACAACAAGACGAGCAGGGCCGTGAACGGGTCGTAGAAGTAGGTGATGATGAACGCCGGGATCATCCCTAAGAGCGGCCCGACGTATGGGATGAAGTTCAGCACCCCGATGATGACACCGAGCAAGAGCGCGTACGGCGCGCCGATGATCAAGAGCCCGATGACGGCCATCACGCCGATGATGAGACAGTCGAGCGACTTTCCGATGATGTAGCGTTTAAAGATATAGTCCATCTCTTGGAAGATGTCGATCGTCGTCTTCGCCGAGGCGACCGGGAACATCGCGTACAGTAGACGCTTGAACATCCGGGCGAACACTTCCTTGTCTTTCAACAAGTAGATCGAGATGACGATCCCGATCAACAAGTTGATCAACGTCATCGTGAAGCTCGACACGTAACCGACCGAAGACACGACGGCCGTCTCGACCCATCCGGAATACCGTTCCTCGAACCGGTTAAAATCGATCGCTTGGGCGATCGTCGCATTATACTCCTCGACATACGTTTTCAGCTGCCCGAGAAAGCCATCGATTTGGCGAATATAAAACGGGAGCTCCTCGATGAGAGACGCGACGCTCGAATAGATGCGAGGGAACAGCGTCACCGCTGACACGACAAGGATCCCGATGAACGTGACGTAGACGATCAACAAGCCTTGGTAGCGCTTCAAGTGGAACCGCTCTTCTATATAGGATAGGACGGTGTTGAGGAGCAGCGCGATGGCGATCCCCATGATGATCGGCGTCAACAGCTGAAACGCATACTGCATGACCCGAGAGATCGTGTCCGGCTCGCTGATGACTTTCCATAGGACGAGCAGAATCAGCCCGATCACGCTTAACTTCCATATCAATTGACGGTTTAGTTCCAATGGTCTATCCCCTCATGCTGTAAATTTTGCAGAATAACGTTCACCTTTTACTATGAACGTTTTTTTACCGGGATTCAATAGCGGTAAGGAATTTTTGAAATAAGGATTGACAAGGTTGGTAACGTTTGGTTTACTAAATGACATATTACAGAAATTATCAATTGCATATAAAAACACTTTCTATCAAGAGAAGCGGAGGGACTGGCCCGATGAAGCTTCAGCAACAGATTGTTTCAATACTGTGCTAATTCCAGCAAGGTGACCTTGAGAGATGGAAAGGTGGTTGTTTGAATACGTCCGTATCTCGACACCCCTTTCCTCGGAAAGGGGTGTTTTTGCATAGGAGGACTATTCATGACAGACAGACGCTCGAAGTTACTTAAAACGTTACCACCCCAGCATTTCGTCGGACTCGCCGCTGAAGTCGCCGCACTCGAGCGTTCAGGCCGCGACGTCATCCGGCTCGGCCAAGGAACGCCCGACTTGCCGACACCGGCCCCGATCTGTGAGGCGTTGCAGACGGCCCTGCTCGACCCGGCGACACACCAATACGGACCGTTCCGGGGACAGACGCGCCTGAAGCAAGCGGTCGCGACGTTCTACCAGACCGAATACGGCGTCGCGCTCGATGCCGAGACCGAAGTGGCCATCTTGATCGGCAGCAAGTCGGGACTCATCACGCTCCCGCAATGTGTGCTCGAGCCAGGTGACGGCATGTTGCTCCCGAACCCGGGCTACCCGGACTACATCTCGGGGGCGCGTCTCGCCGGTGCGGTCGTCCACGACCTCGTCCTCCGGGAAGAGAACGGCTATCTTCCTGATTACGAGACGCTCGATCCGCAGGGAGCGCGACTCATGTATTTGAACTACCCGAGCAATCCGACCGGCGCCGTCGCGTCGCCCGCGTTCTTTGACGACACGGTCCGGTTCGCGAATAAGCATGACCTCATGGTCGTCCACGACTTCGCGTACGGCAGCATCGGTTTCGACGGGCACGTCCCGCCGAGCTTCCTGCAGACGCCGGGTGCGAAAGACATCGGCATCGAGGTGTATACGATGTCGAAGGCGTTCAACATGTCCGGCTGGCGGGTCGCTTTCGCCGTCGGCAACCGCGACATCATCGAGGCGATCAACACGTATCAAGACCACGTCCATGTGAGTGTGTTCTCGGCCATCCAAGAGGCGGCCATCGCCGCGCTCGAGTCGCCACGTTCGCTCCGGGACGACTTGTCACGGTTGTATGAGGCCCGCCGCGACCGGCTCGTCGACGGGTTACGTCAGGCCGGATGGGACATCACGGCCCCGAGTGGCTCGTTCTTCGTCTGGGCGAAAGTGCCGGACGGGGACGCAAAATCGTTCTCGCATAAGCTGCTCCACGAGGCAGGGGTCGCCGTGACGCCGGGCTATTTCTTCGGCTCAGAAGGCGAGCGGTACGTCCGGTTCGGGCTCGTCTCCGCCGAGCCGAAGATCGACGAGGCCGTCGAGCGGATCGAGAAACTGTTCGCGACGTATGAAGAGGTCCGGGCATGATCCGCCAAGCCGTGCTCGAGTACGACCATGCGGATGACGGGCTCGAGCGGCTCGATGAATTGATCGCTGGCCGTCGTGCTCACGTGCTGCGCGGGCAGAACGGTTTTGACGTCGTCAAGCGTGTCCTGCCAGCGATCACTGCCTATCCGACATCGCTGTTCCGTGGCGAATGCACGGACGCCGAGGTCGAACGGCTCCGTTTGAAGGATGCGGACGTCCTCCTTGCCGTCGGTGGGGGCAAGCTCGTCGACACGGCGAAACTCGTCGCTTACCGGCAAGGTGTCCCGCTGATCGTCATCCCGACGCTCGCCTCGAACTGTGCCGCCTTCACACCGCTCAGCGTCATCTATGACGAGCACGGCACCTATGACCGCTACGACGTGTTTCGCGTCGTCATCGAGCGGGTCATCGTCGACGCAAGGGTCGTGACCGACTCGCCGTACGACTACTTCCGGGCCGGCGTCATCGACACGGTCGCCAAGTTTTACGAGGCCCGCTATTTGAGCGGCGACAGTTCGCCTGATGCCGGCGTCAATACCGGTCTCGCCTTGGCCGAGCAATGCGGCCGGCTCGTCGAACTCGACTTGAGTGAGTCCAGTTTCACCGCGTATGGGCCAGAGACCCGGTTCGCGGTCGATCACATCCTTGCCGTCGGCGGTGCCGTCGGTGGTTTCGGGGACGCCGGGACACGCGTTGCCGTCGCCCACGCTGTCCACAACGCGCTCAGCCGCTTCGAGTCGACCCATCCGTTCTTACATGGCGACAAGGTCGGCTTCGGCCTCCTTGTCCAAGAACGGTTGCGTGGCTCGTCTGACGCCCCATATTTAGAGGCGTGGCTCGCCAGGATCGGCGCGCCGACGTCACTTGAGACGCTCGGACTCGTGCCGGCCGACATCCCGCAACTGGTCGAGGCGGTCCGGGTCGAGACCGAATTGCAACGTTCACCCGTCCCGCTCGATATTGACTATTTGAAAATAATTTTTGAAAATTTAGTATTTTCTGTTTACAAATAAAAGAATTAAAAGTAAGATGATAACAATTAAATAAGACCGATAGCTTATCAAGAGTGGTGGAGGGACTGGCCCTATGAAACCCGGCAACCAGATCGTAATGATCATGGTGCTAATTCCAACAGACGAAACGTCTGGGAGATGAGCGTGTCCGACTGTCTTTGACTTGTCGTGCCCGCCACTCTTTATGAGTAGCGGGCTTTTATTTTGGAGGAGGAATCATTCATGAACATCAAACAGAAAACAGTACTCGCAGGAACATCTCTACTCGCGGCCATCGCCTTGTCGGCGTGCGGCCAATCGGACGCGAGCGAAGCGCTCAGCACAGAAGCCCTCACGATCGGCGTGACAGGCGGACCGCACCAGCAGATCGCCGAGAAAGTAAAAGAACTCGCGGCCGAGGATGGCCTCGAGCTCGACATCAAGGTGTTCAACGACTACAACACGCCGAACACCGCACTCGACGAAGGCAGTCTCGACGTGAACAGTTACCAGACGCTGTCGTTCCTCGAGCTACAGAAGGCGGACAAAGGCTATAAGATCGACGACGTGTTCAAGACGGTCGCTTTCCCGATGGGGCTCTATTCGGACAAGCTGACGGACATCAAGGAGTTGAAGGAGGGCGATAAAGTCGCCGTCCCGAACGACCCGGCGAACGAACTTCGGGCGCTGCGCCTGTATGAGACGGCCGGACTCATCACCTTGAAAGAAGGATTGACGGACAAGGCGACGAAACGTGACATCGCCGAGAACCCGCTCAACCTCGAATTCATCGAGCTCGAGGCGTCACAACTCCCGACCCAGCTCCCGGAAGTCGCGCTCGCGGCCATCAACACGAACTTCGCGATGGGTGCCGGCCTATCGATCAATGAGGACGCCTTGTTCCATGAAGACACGGTCGACAACCCGTACCCGAACTACGTCGTCGTCCGTACCGACAACAAAGACGATGAAGTCGTCGAGACACTCAAATCTTACTACCACTCGGACGAGGTCCGGACGTTCATCGAAGAGACGTTCGACGGCTCGATCGTCCCGGCGTTTTAAGGAGGCACTATGATCGCACTCAAACAGATCTCAAAAACGTTCACGGTAAACAAAGGGACCGTCACTGCGCTCGACGATGTCTCGCTGACGATTGAAAAGGGTGAGATCTTCGGCATCATCGGTCGGAGCGGCGCCGGCAAGAGCACGCTCATCCGCATGATCAATCTGCTCGAACGGCCGACGTCAGGTCAAGTCGAGATCGAAGGGCAAGACATCACGACGCTCGACAAAAAAGGGTTATCAAAGCTCCGTCACCGCATCGGGATGATCTTCCAGCACTATAACCTGCTGAAGACTGCGACCGTCGAAGACAACGTCGCCATCCCGCTCCGCCTAGAAGGACTCGATAAACGCTCGATCAGCGAGCGGGTCGACAAGTATCTCGATATCGTCGGACTGACCGATCACCGTAAACATTACCCGGAGCAACTCTCCGGCGGCCAGAAACAGCGCGTCGCCATCGCTCGGGCCTTGGCCCACGAGCCGGACATCCTGCTCAGTGACGAGGCGACGAGCGCGCTCGACCCGGAGACGACCGAGTCGATCCTCGATCTGTTGCTCGAGATCAACCGCGAGCTCGGGCTGACGATCTTCTTGATCACCCATGAGATGGAAGTCATCGAGCGCATCTGTGACCGGGTCGCCGTCATCGACGCCGGCAAGATCGTCGAGGAAGGGGACGTCCTCGACGTCTTCTCGGACCCGAAACATCCGACGACGCGCCGCTTCTTGAAAGCGAACCTCGACGTGCCGAAAGAAGTCGTCGACGTGTTGAGCTCGCACGGGACGCTCGTCAACTTGTCGTTCATCGGTCACCAGACCGAACAGGCCGTCCTCGCCGAGTTGACGAAACGGTTCGGCCTGCTGCCGAACATCATCGGGGGCGGGATCAAAAAGCTGAAAGGCGGTCTCGTCGGCAACTTGCTCGTCCATCTCGACGGGGACCAGGCACAGACCGACCAAGCCGTCCGCTACCTTGAAGCGAGCGGCGTCAAAGTGAAGGAGGTGACGAACCATGCTGCAGTTTTGGGGAAATTGGGGTGACTTGATTTGGACGGGCACGATCCAGACGCTGACGATGACCGGCATCGCGCTCGTCATCTCGACACTGATCGGCTTGCCGCTCGGGACGCTCCTCGTCTTGACGCGGCCGAATGGACGGCTCGCGAACCGTTACTTTTACGGGGCATTGTCGAGCGTGATCAACGTCGTCCGCTCGATCCCGTTCATCATTCTGCTATTCTTCATCTTGCCGTTCACCCGTTTCATCATGGGGACGACGATCGGCGTCCAAGGCGTGCTGTTGCCGCTCATCGTCTTCACGGCGCCATACATCGCCCGTTTGATGGAGTCGGCACTGCTCGAAGTCGATCGCGGCGTCGTCGAGGCGTACGAGGCGATGGGCATCTCGACGCGTAAGATCATCTGGTACGTATTGATCCGTGAGGCGCGGTCGTCGATCGTGCTCGGTCTGACGATCGCGACGATCGGTCTGATCGGTGCGACGGCGATGGCGGGTCTCGTCGGTGCGGGTGGACTCGGCGATATCGCCTATCAGTACGGGCATCTCCGGTTCGAGCCGGGAGTCATGTACGTGACGATCTTCGTCTTGATCCTGCTCGTGCAGTCGATCCAATCATTCGGCAACCGCTTGGCGGCCCGTCTAAAGAAAGCCTGACAAAAGAGCGTCGCAAAATTTGCGGCGCTCTTACTGTTTGTCTAATAGTCGTTTCAAGTCGGCGATCCGGTTATGCCGCGGGATGAACGTCCGGATCTCTTTCTCGCTGAACCCGATCTGGATCCGGTTGTCATCGACGACGATCGGACTCTTCAAGATCTGCGGATGCGTCGCGACAAAACTGTACAGTTCGCGGAGCGACATCTCGTCGAGCTGGTCGGCCGCTTGTTTGTAGACACTTTTTTGGACAGACAAGAGATCGGTCGTCCCGTTTTCGGTGAGCCGGAGCATCTCCTTGAACTCGGTGAACGACATTCCTTGGTCGGTCAATTTCTTCTCGATGAACGGGATATTCTGTTCGCGTAACCAATCGAGCGTCTTGCGGGAAGAACTGCAGCTTGTATGCGTGAATACGGTGACCGTCACGACAACCACTTCTCCTTTTCCTAAGGTTGGATTACTTTATTGTCTCTCGATTATACGGGTTCGGCGTAGAATATGTTTCAAATCACATATACTTTTTTCGAAATCGTCGGAACGATTCGTTTCAAGCGAGTTCGGGTACATGACGAGAGAGACAACAAACAAGGAGGGGCTTACATGTTTGATTATACGGTGAAGACGGATCAGTCGGTCGAAGCAGTGGTCGAAAAGTTGAAAGCGACGCTCAAGGACGAAGCGTTCGGCGTGCTGTGGGATTTCGACTTGAGTGATACGCTCAAAGAGAAAGGTGAAGCCATCGACGGGGACTATCGTATCCTCGAAGTGTGCAACCCGAAAGAGGCCAAGAAAGTCATCACGGCGCACCGTGAGGGCGGCTACTTCCTGCCGTGCAAGCTCGCCGTCTTCACGAAAGACGGGGCGACCCACGTCGGCATGCCGAAACCGACGAAACTGATCGAATTGATCGAGGACGAGTCGCTCCAGTCCATCGCACTGGATGTCGAGACTAGACTGACACGCGCCATCGACCGCAGTATATAAGAGATGACACCCGCCGACAAAGGCGGGTTTTTTTATGTTCTTTAATAAATAAGATAATGGTAAAATTGGGTCATCAAGAAGACGAGGGGCGGAAACGTTGAAACAATCTGTCAAATGGATGCTGTTGAGCGCGGTTTTACTTTCCGGATGCGGAAAAGACGAGACGAGCGCGTTGAAATTGGATTATATCGATCACCATTGGACCGTGAATAAATATTCGCTTGAGGCAGAGCCGGTCACCGATATCGATGAGACGTTAGCGGCGTGCACGGGTGACTTGACGACGTCGCTAGACGGGGAGTTAACGGTCTTCGACACGGTCGTGGCGAGCCGGTCCCCCTTGACGAACTCAGGGGAAGATTACATGTTCAAAAGTGTGACATACGTCAAAGGGGATAAATCTTATGCAATCTGCCGCGATATGGTCTCTCATCGTCTCCAAGCGGAAGTGATTCCCTCTTTCCCAGAAGAGATAAGCGCGTCGACAGGAACTTCGATCGGCCGTGCTCCTGCCGTGTTACAGACGAAAGCCTCGGACGGAGCGATGTTCCTGCAATCAGAGGTAAAGAGCGGATATGACCATGAACTTGAATTGTTTCCAGATTCGTTATTCAGCTTCTCACAGGCGCTGTATGGGGAGATGGAGATCGCTGTCGAAGGTTGGCCGACGCTGTTCCCGATCAATACGTTCGAACCGGCGACGTCGTCGATGGGTGACGTCCAAATGATGATGGCTTTCAGTCCAGAAGAGAAGCTTCCGTACGTGTTGATGGGGCATCAGAACGGTTCTTTCTCGTCTCAACCGATTGAAGTCACGTTTGACGCGACCGAGGCGGCCCCGAGATATGAATCATTAAAAATTGAACGGATTCCGCTCACCGAACAGGTACTTGAGTCCGGCAAGAGCTACCCGATCTTTACGTTCACGTACATGAAAGACGGAGCGCCGATCACGGACACGGTGACAATCACGTATCGGGAAGAGACGTTCATCACGGAAGAAGAACGTGATCTTCAGCAGGAGCATACCGACATGCAGTCCATGTGGCAATCTGATGAACCGTTCGTCTATTTACATAAGAAACCGTTCAGCCATGAACAGCCTCTTGCTTATCCGGATGTCCTCAAGGCAGCCGGGACCGACATGACCGACTTGATCGACGCCATAGACGCGGCAGAATCGGTCAATCGCAGTGGGGATGCGGGCGAGTATCATCAGTTGACGATTCTCGATGGGCTGAAAGGCCAAGAGTTTGAAGTGACGTATAAACAGCGCTCAAAAAAGATAGATATCTTCTTGACGGATAAACTGACCGGTGAGACGTACAAACTGACGAGCGAAGGGGCCGAGACGTTCTTGTCCTACTTCCCCGACTTGAAGAAGAAACCGAAGAATTGAGGTGAACTGATGAAAAAGTTCGGATTAGGAATCTGTCTATCGCTATTCGTTTTGGCTGCAGGATGCGCCCGGGACCAAGAAGTAGTCCGATATGATGTTGTCGAGGCCCATTGGACGGCAGAGCACATCACACATGACCTTGAAGTGCAGGCAATCAAGGCCAAGGACATGTTGACCTATTGTGAACAAGGCGAGTTACTCAACGATATCGAGGAGGACCATCTATCCTTACTTGGCGTGACGTTTGCAAGCCGAATGCCGTTCACTGAGCCCGATACTGAAACATACGCCTTCAATGAGACATCGTTCGTCGAAGGTGATTCCGTTTACGCGCTGTGTAAGTCGGACCACGTTGAGGGATACCGGGCGGTCAAGCTGGAGGCAAGGCCGGAGTTTTTGAAAGACGAGACCGCGCGAGAGATTCCATTGCTACCTAGCGTAGTAAGCGGGACAGAAGAAATTCGGGAAAGGTTATCACGGGAAGAAGCGATCCATCCTTACGGGCAAGACCTCACCATTCGTCCATTCTTGGATAGTCTTTATACGATCTCGCCCGGTTTCAACGGGTCCATCGAGTTTGGAATCGGGGACGACGGGGTCTTCACACCGTATTTAGATTTTGCTCCTTACGTGGTCAGGGAGGACACTCATGTTGCGTTAGGATATGGCACGAAGACGAAGACGCCATACATGTTAATGTCGAGTGACGGGATTCACTATGGACAGCATTCGTTGAACGATGGCGAATTACTGGACGGAGTCGACAACTTAAGTGTCCGGACGCTTCTTGAAGGCGGTACGCTCGAACCGCTCGAACCGTTTCCGTTATACGAATTAACCTACGAGTCAAACGGTCAAAAGATGACGAAGACGATCTCGATTCGATTCAAACCGAATCCATTCATCACGGAGCCGACCGATACCGATGCCGTCTCGATCGGTTATGTCCATAAATACCCGTACCATCCCAGTGTCCCGTTTTACTATCCGGACGCAGTCAGCACCGAGGGGCAAGGCTATGAACGATTGACCGAGGCGCTCGAGACGGGGACACCTTCGACCAAGAATGGGGAAGCGGGAGAGTACATGTATTTGACGCTGCTGAAAGGAAATCGTGGTCAACAGTTCGAGTTGAGTTACCACAAACGTTCGCAGAAAGTTGATGTCTTCGTGAAAGATATGAACACGGACGAACAGTTCAAGTTGTCGAGTGAAGGTGCGAAAATATTCCATGAAATTTTCCCCAGTGCAGTGGAGTAAGCAGAGCGTTTGGTTTGATGAGACTTCGGCTGCAGCGACGATTGGCGGTGTCGATGAATCCGACAGTCGCACGCAACTGACCGAAGAATCGACAACTATGTAGAAGCAAATCTTTTTACAAGATCAGCACCGTCATTTTCACGAAAAGGTCGAATGGGACTCCTGTAAACGAGGAGTTCTTTTTTTGCGATTCATTGTCTGATAACCTGTGATGAAGTTGGTAAATACTTCAAACTCAAGATATTGACTTACTGTTAAAAACGGCGCTAGTCAGGACTTTTATCACAAGTTACACTTGAACTCGATTGTACTAACAAAGGAAAAATGTCCTGAAATAACTCAAATTATAAAGGTGGGAATTATCGGAATGATTGAAACGAGAGATGTCAGCCTATCGTCACCAGACGTGCTTCGCGCCATCGAAGCGAACATGGCGATGATTCGATTTGACCGCCAGCGCCGTGTCGTCGATGTGAACGACGCCTTCGCCAAGGCGATGAAATACAAACGCGACGAGATGATCGGGATGCAGCACCATCTGTTCTGTACGCCGAACTTCGTCAACAGTACGGACTATCAAGCGTTTTGGAACAAGTTGTTCGACGGGTTCAGCTCGGCCGACAAGATCGAGCGCGTCGACGCCCGGGGCGACTCGATTTGGCTCGAGGCGACGTATATGCCAATCTATGAGGGGATGACGTCATCGGTGTCGTCAAGATCGCCTCGGACATCACCGAGCGGCAACAGACGATCGAACGATACGCCCGCACGTTCCGTGATATGGCCGAGAATCTTGATGACCGGGCCCGCCGTGGCATGGAGGAGAGCCTACATTTGAAGCGGACGATCGAGCGGCTCGAGTCGGACGCATCGGTAAACTTGAAGACGCTCGGCAACCTTCAAGACCAAGCGGCAGAGATCACGAAAATCGCCAGCACGATCAAAGAGATCGCGGCCCAGACGAACCTGTTGTCACTGAACGCCGCCATCGAGGCGGCGCGGGCAGGTGAACACGGCCTCGGCTTCAACGTCGTCGCGACCGAGGTCCGTAACTTGTCTCGTCTCGTCGAGCGCGCCGTCATCGAGGTCCGGGCCAACACCGAGGGGATGAACAAAGAGCTCGCCTCGATCGTCGACGGCGTCTCACGATCGAACGAAGACATTAATGCGAGTGTCAACATCATGGAAGCGACGCTCGAACGCTTCGGGAAGATCGAGCAGTCGGCCCAGTCATTGAACGGGACGGCCGAACAGTTCACTTCGGCGATCTGACGAAAAAACCAATTGAAGGAACCGCCACCGTCGTCGGTGGCGAGTCCGCTCAATTGGTTTTTTTGACGACGAGCGTATGACCGTGTTGTTTCAACCAGGCCATCGCACCATCGACGTCCGGATAAACAGAGGATAAAGTCGACCAAAACGATTTGGAGTGGTCGAAATGGACGAGATGCGTCCACTCATGGGCGATGACGTAATCCATCACCTCAACCGGGGCGAGCATGAGCCGGACGTTGATCGAGATCGTTCCGCGCGAGCTGCACGAGCCCCAGCGCGTCTTTTGATGGCCGATGCGGATGCGCGCGGCGCTCACCCCGAGCAGACGTTCATAGTGGGGCGCCCGCCCGGTGACATAAGTGAGCGCCTCGTCGCGGAGCCACGCCTCGTATGCGGCCCCTATCCTGGACTCGTCCCACCGGTCCGGGCAACGGAAAGCTGTCCCGTCGTAGTCGAAGGCGTCAACGGTGTTCGTGCGCACGAGCGGCACGGTCTCACCTCGATAACGGAGCCGGTCGTTCGGCAATGACGGGGCTTTAGGTAATGCCGCGAGCCGGTCGTTTATCCAGTCCGCATGCTCGCGTAAGATCGTCTCGACGACCCGGTTCGACAGTCGGGCCGGGATGCGGAGCTCGATCCCTTCGGCCGTTATGTAGAAAGCCGCTTTCTTTCGCCGTTTATGGCGGATGATACTTACGCTCATCGTTGTCACCTCCAAACACTGTTCTCGGTCGATTATAGCCGACGTCTCGAAAATCCGCCACGCTTTTGACGACCAGTTGCTTCAATTTTTGTTACAGTAGGGACAGGAGGGATCACTATGAAATCAATCTTACATCAACCGCTTGACCGAGTCGGCACCGACTCGGTGAAATGGGACGGCCTCGAGCGCTGGTTCCATGTGAAGTCTGACGTACTGCCGCTCTGGGTGGCCGATATCGATATCCGGACGGCACCTTCGATCTCGGAAGCGCTCGCGGCGCGTGCGGCGACCGGAGAGTTCGGCTATACGATGTTCGCGAAAGAAGCCCAGGAAGCCGTCAGCTCTTGGTACGGGCGGAGACACGGACTCGACGTCACCCCCGAACATGTGTTGTTCTCGAGCGGGGTCGTGCCCGGACTGACCCACATCGTCGAGGCGTTGACGAAGGAAGGGGACGGGATCGTCATCCAATCACCGGTCTATCCACCATTCCATGAACTCGTGACCGGGTTGAAACGCGTTGTGCGTGACGCCCCGCTCAAACAAGTCGATGGCAAGTATGAGATGGATTTTGACGCCCTCGAACACGCAATGCGACAGGCGAAACTGTTTTTGCTCTGTTCACCGCATAATCCGGTCGGTCGCGTCTGGACAGAGTCCGAGCTCGCTCGTGTCGTCGAGTTGGCGAGAACGTACGACGTTATCATCGTCGCCGACGAGATCCATGCCGATCTGACATATCCGTCGCAGCACCATACGGCGATCAATCGACTCGACGACCGGGTCATCACGGTGAGCGCCCCGTCGAAGGCGTTCAACATCGCCGGTTTGTTCGCGTCGTACATCATCTGTCCGGATGACGCCTGGCGCAAACGGATCATCCAAGTCCAAAACAAACACCACGTCCTACCGACACCGTTCGCCAATACGGCCATCATCGCCGCCTACACAGACGTCCGGGCGGAACGATGGCTCGACCAGCTGACGGCCGAGCTCGAGGAACAAGCCACCTATGTCGTCGAGCGCCTGAATGCCGAGTTACCCCGGCTGACGTGCTTCATGCCGGAGGCGAGTTACTTGTTATGGATCGATTTCGCCGCGCTCGGCCTTGAGCCCGAAGCTCGGAAGAAATGGCTCCACGAGGAGGTGCGGGTCTTCTTGTCACCGGGTGTTCCGTTCGGGGGGGCGGCGTCGACGTTCGAGCGTCTCAACTTCGGTACATCCCGGACGATCGTTGACGAGGCGCTCGGACGGATCAAGACCCATTCCGATGGAAAAGCGTTTGTATGAAACGAGAAACGGGAAAAATTTCAGAACGAGTCAGTCAAGATGACGTGGCGACAGAAAGCGAGTGAGGCAGATGGAGACGATCAATTGGAAGAAGAAGATGGAGGAGCAGCTGAGGCGTAGCGGGTTTACGCTAGAGGTTGAGAATATGGCCAACATCGGAATGACGGAGATCCACGCGTCCTCGTCGCCGTTGATCTCTTATCCGCTCCGCATCCGGCTGTATGTGCGCATGGGCTGGCTCATGTGTACCGTCGATGCGACGACGGTCGACCGGAGCGAGGACCACCCGTTGTTCGAGCGGATGATCGCAGCGGTGTTCGAACGGATCGTCCGGCATCTCTACCACGCCTACGACTTCCACGTCTTGACCTATATCGGGAACACCGGCAACTATATCGCCCCGAAAGACTCGGATACGGGGGAGATCGTCCGGTTGCTCGCCCAAATCTGGAACGACCGCTCGTACTTGCATCTCGAGACGTATGAGGAGTTCCCGGCGCTATATGTGACGCCGCCTTGGGCGCATCAGGCGTACGCCATCGAGAGCACGGACGACGAGTGGATCATCTACGCGGGGCGCAGCGGCCGTCAAGCGACCGACTACCGGGCCGATGGGGTCGAATTGCGCCCCCACCGTCTCGCCGAAGGGGACCTGTTCTTTCCGGTCGACCGGATCTCGAAACAGCACGGACCGTTGGCGCTCGCCGAATGGCTCCGGCTCGAGCGCAGGGAAGTCGAAGACTTCATGCTCGCGTTCATGCGAACGATCCGGAAGTTCGACCCGTCGTTCGGGTTCGCCTGGGGCGGGACGGACACGTTCTTCCACGGCGTACCGGTCGAACCGTACGCCCAAGTGCTTCGGCTCGAGAGCGGGAAGCGCCGTTATCGGGTCATGAACAACTCGGCGAAGCGGCTGTTCGCGGTCGCCGACGACCCGGTCGTCTGTCTGAAAGAAGTCGAGCAGACGTTGCGCACGGTCCGTTTACCCGAGAACCGGGTCTCGGCCCTCGGACAGCTCGTCATGGGAGTGTGGCAGCAGTTCGAGTCCGATGAGTCGACCTATATTCAAGAAGTCGCTTATCGCGGCATCTCCAAGTTTCAAATCGAAGAGAAGATCGGCCACGCGCTCGCGAACCAGCAACGGATCCGCTGGGTCGAGAAGGCAGACTCTCACCAGTCGATCATCGAGTACGCCCACCTTCGGATCTCGTTCCCGAAACGTCCTCCCGGTATCGTCACAGTCGAACCGATCGAATCCACTTATGAAAGAGGTGCTCTATGAGAATCGTCGATGCACGTGCCATGTCAATCAGCCACGAAGACTTGATCGCCGTCACCGAGTCGTCCGTGTACTACCGTGAGAAGACGGGGGAGACGAGCTTTTCCATCTTTCGATACGATGAAGCGGATGGCACCATCACGCAAATCAATCGCCGCGTCTTCGAAGACTATGGCATATCAAAACTGTTCATCAGCGCCGACCGTGTCTACTTTTTGAACGAAACCCCGGACCGGACGGGGGTCGTGAGCACGGAACTAATCGCGTTCGACTACCGTACAGGTGATGAAGAAGTGCTGACGACGTTCGAGAAACGGGGCAACAGCACGTTATACTGGGTGCTCGCCGACCGTTACTTCCTCTTTTTGACGAGTTTCGAGGCTACGGACGAGGCGTGGCTGTTCGACGCCGAGACGTCCCGCGAAGAACGTATTCGTGACGAGCGGCTCGTCGGCCATGCCGGGCGCTTCCGTGAACTGTATTTGTTCACGACGGAGCTCGAAGGCGTGTCTTACATTGTATGTAACGCACGGTTGGACGAGTTTGATTACTATGACGCGCTCGAATCGGGACGCATCTCACCCGATGACCCGATCGACCATTCCGAAGCGATTCTCATCTGTCCGCTCGACGAGGCGGTCGAGGCCGTTTGGTCGAAAGCGGACGAGATCCCGTTCGATGATTTGATCCGGTTGCAAGGGGAGGGGGACACGGTCCAGTATCTCGGGGAGCGTGACAAAAAACTCCGGTTTGCGGCGTTCATCGACGCAGCCAATGAGGAGACGGTGTACGAACTGGCGGCACCGGACGTCCTGCACGAGCTCGCCGTCGTCGACTGGGGTGCCTATGAGCCGATCGATTTCACGTATGACGACGTCAGTTCGACCATCTTCATCAAGGTCGAAGAATCGATGGAGCATACGGAGTTGATCGATGCGACGACCGGGGCGAGATTTTTGGACACGTCACCGTTCGAACGGGTGCTCGACGCGAACTACTTCATCCACGAATCGGCCGATGGGCGCAACGGCGGGGTCAGCATCTTCAACTTGGAGGCGAACGAGCGACAGGCGTTCGAAGACGCTTATTATACGGTACTCGACGAGACGATCGTCATCTTGTCGACGAAACAACTGTAAAAGCACGGCCCTCTACGAATCGAGGGCCGTGCTTTTACAGTATGGTTTACATAATATATTATCGTAAACCGGATAACGCTTGTTTTTTCTTCTCGTCACCGATATGGGCATAGACTTGCGTCGTCGCCACCGACTCGTGACCGAGCAGTTGTTGGATCGTCAAGACGTCGACCCCGCTCATCGCCAACCGGGAAGCGAACGTGTGGCGAAGTTTGTGGGGCGTGACCTGCTTGTGGGTCAAGAACGGGAGATACGGTTTCAACCGGTCGATATGTCCTTTGAGCAGGTGTTGCACCGTCCTGACCGAGATGCGTCTTCCTTTCTCGGAACGGAACAGCGGCCCGGTCCCATCTTGACGATGGTCAAGCAGCAACGGCTCGAGCGGGGAGGCGAGCGGGATGACCCGCTCTTTGTTCCCCTTCCCGATGACACGGATCGTCCCGGTCGCGAGGTCGATGTCGCTCCAGTCGAGCCCGACGAGTTCGGAGACGCGCATCCCGGTCAGTCCGAGCAGCTGGATGATCAGAAAATCACGGTCGCGGTTCCGTTCGTACCAGCTCGCCTCGCGGTCGGACATGCCGACGTTGCTGCGGACGAGCGTCGAGAAGTCGAGCCACTCGTGTTCCGTCAAATAGACCGGGTTCCGTTTGGCGCGCTTTGGACGCTCGACCGCTTGGAACGGGTTGTGTGACGCGATCCCGGACTCGATCAAGAAGTTGAACAACGACTGCATCGTCGACAACTTTCGGTTGATGACGCTCGGGGCGTTATCGAGCTCGAGGGCGAGATAGGACGCATAGGCATCCGCGCCCGCATAATCGAGTTCGACGAACGAGGCGAGGTCGACCGTGGTTGGGTCGACCTCGGATGCGCTAGCGGCCTCGACCCACCGGAAGAAGTCGAAGAAATCGTATAAGTACCGCTGCGCGGTCTGTTCTGAATAGTGTTTCGCGGCCAAATGGTTCAAGAAACGTTGGATGAAGCCGGGCATGCGCTCGTATCCGTTCAGCTTGAAACGCTGCGTCGTGACACGTGCCGGCGCTTGCCCGAGCTGGCGGAATATACTCAAAAAATCTCTCCTTTTGTTAACTGATCGATGTGACGATCCGGTCCTTACCGGCCTGTTTCCCGGCCCTGAGGCGGTCGTCTGCTTCTTTGACAAGTGTGTCGACGGCCTCTAATCCGTCACGGCACGAGACGCCGAACGTCATCGTGACACTGAGGCGACGCCCGTCATAGATCGTCTCGGTCGTCTTGATCCGTTCCCGGAGACAGTCGAGCGTCTCTGCGACCTCATCTGCTGTCTGATTGCTCAAAAACAGCAAGAACTCTTCTCCACCCCAACGGACACAGATCCCGTCGGTCCGCTCGAGGGCGGCGGCGACTTGTTTGAGGACGAGGTCGCCACAATCATGGCCGTGGCGCTCGTTGAACGCTTTGAAGTGGTCAATATCGGCGAGTGCGACGGCATATGGGCGGCCGTCTGCGACCGCTTCTGCGATGGCTTGCTCGATTCGTTGATAGCCGGTCATCCGGTTATACAGCCCGGTCAATCCGTCCCGTGAAGCGAGGACGTTCAAGCGTTCGTTCGACCGTTCTAACTCGGTCGTCACCTCGACGACCGAGTTCTCGAACACGAACGTCAGCCCGGCGATGAGTGCGATCGTCGACAGCAGACAAGTCAGCCCGATCACTTGCTCGATCATGGGGGCGAGCGGCTGTGTCCCGACCGTGACGTTCCAGTAGAGGAACCCGTAGATCGCCATCGCGAGCCCGGTCGACATGACGCGGACCAAGCGGCTGACGTTCGGCATGAAGAACACACCGTACGCCACCATGATGATGAAGTAATGGACGTTTGCGCCCCACCCGAGGACGATCGTCGAGATGATGGCGTTATAGACGACTTCGACGAACAGTCCGATAAAGAACGTCCGGTAGTACCGTTTATGTACGAAATAAAATGAGAGCGTGTAATAAAGAACGCTGAACACGTTCGACCAGGCGAGCACCGTGACGTCGAGACGCCAAAACGTGACCAAGAACACGACATGGATGAGCCATGCGAGCGCGTTCCCGTAAAAAGTGATGCGGTAATTATACAGTGTACCGCGACGTTCCTCATAGGCAGTCCCCACGTGAACACCTCCTCGTTCCAGTATACCGAAACTGTAAGGATTTGCCTACGCCTGTTCGAGAATCGAGTCAATCCACTCTCTGTAAACGTTGATTTCAGGACGTTATAATTGCGTGAAATAGATATTTCACGCAAGGTTTATAGAAGCGTCGTTTGATTCGTTAAAACAGACGTGGTGGCATCTTCCGATTTAAGAGCGAATCAACAGGGTGACAATACATTATTATGTAAACCACTATGAGGGATATAAACTTTTGTTTCGACAGCCGTTCATCCGTTAAGCGAAAATAAAGCTTGAAACGGGGAACGAGGTAACGTTACACTGAGAACGTAAACAAAAGGGGGATTTCAGGATGGACGACCAACGTTTGAAACAACATCTCGCTGAAGCGAAGACGATCGCTGTCGTCGGTGTGTCATCGAACCCGAACAAGACCGCCAACCAGATTGCGGAGTATTTGCTCCTGCAAGGGTATACGGTCATCCCTGTCAATCCGACGCTCGAGACGTGGAACGGCCGCAAGGTGTATCCGACGGTCGAGAGCATCCCGGGACGAATCGATATCGTCGACGTGTTTCGCCGGAACGAATATTTGGCCGGCGTTGCCGAGGACGCGGTCCGTCATGGGGATGTCGGACTCGTCTTTAACCAGCTCGGTCTGTCGAGCAAGGACGCCGAACGAATCGTTCATGCTGCCGGACTTGACTACATCGAGAACCGGTGTATTTACGTCGAGCACGCTCGACTCCTCGGCTGAGACCTGCCCCTGCGGCAGGTCTACTTTTTTTCACGCGTCGACGGCGCGGAGAGGAAGGCTTGCCAGAATCCTGAAACAGCTATACAATTAGGTATGAAAAACGAACATGTGTTCGAAGATGAGGTGACTGACATGTCAACAAAACTATTTAATTATAATGAAGACGCCATCCAAGTGCTCGAAGGGCTCGCTGCCGTTCGGAAACGACCAGGGATGTATATCGGCTCGACCGACCATCGCGGGCTGCACCATCTCGTCTACGAGATCGTCGACAACGCGATCGACGAGGCGCTCGGCGGTTTCGGTGACCAGATCGATGTGACGATCCATAAAGACGATGCCATCACGGTCCGTGACCACGGGCGTGGTATGCCGACCGGGATGCACGCCTCGGGAAAACCGACGCCAGAGGTCATCTTCACGGTCCTCCATGCCGGCGGAAAGTTCGGCCAAGGCGGCTACAAGACGTCTGGCGGACTGCACGGGGTCGGCGCCTCGGTCGTCAACGCGCTCTCGAGCAAGCTGCTCGTCACGATCTATCGCGACGGCAAGGTGTTCGAGCAGACGTTCGCTGACGGCGGTGTGCCACAGACGACGCTCCTCGAGACGGGGAAAGCCCGCCAGACCGGGACGAGCGTCTACTTCAAGCCGGACACGACCATCTTCTCGACGACGACGTATAACTACGACACGCTCGCCGAACGGCTCCGGGAGTCGGCTTTCCTATTGAAAGGGTTGACGATCACGTTGACCGACGAACGCTCGGACAAGCAAGAGACGTTCCATTACGAGAACGGGATCGCCGAGTTCGTCCACTATTTGAATGACGACAAGGCGACGCTCCACCCGACCGTCTACTTCGAAGGGACCGAGAACGACATCGAGCTCGAACTCGCCTTCCAGTTCACGGACGCCTACTCGGAGAACGTGTTGTCGTTCGTCAACAACGTCCGCACCCGGGACGGCGGGACGCATGAAGTCGGCGCCAAGACGGCGATGACCCGGATCATGAACGAGTACGCCCGCAAAAACGGCTTGTTGAAAGAAAAAGACAAGAACCTCGACGGCGGCGACGTCCGTGAAGGCTTGACGCTCATCGTCTCGGTCCGGATCCCGGAGGAGTTCCTCCAGTTCGAGGGACAGACGAAGTCGAAACTCGGCTCGCCTGAAGCCCGTGCCAGCGCAGACGCCGTCATGGCCAAGCAGCTGACGATCTTCCTCGAGGAAAACCCGCAGATGGCGACGATGCTCATCAAGAAAGCGATCCGCGCGGCCCAGGCCCGCGAAGCGGCCCGAAAAGCGCGTGAAGAGGCGCGTAACGGCAAGAAAAAGAAACGTTCGAGCATTCTGAACGGGAAACTGACGCCGGCGACATCAAAAAACGCCGCCAAGAACGAGCTGTTCCTCGTCGAGGGGGACTCGGCCGGCGGTTCGGCCAAACAAGGCCGTGACCGGACGATCCAGGCGATCTTGCCGCTCCGCGGGAAGGTCATCAACTCGGAGAAGTCGAAACTCAATGACATCATGAAAAACGAGGAGATCAACACGATCATCCACGCGATCGGCGCCGGGGTCGGACACGATTTCGATCTCAGTGACTGCAACTTCGACAAAGTCATCATCATGACCGATGCCGATACGGACGGGGCCCACATCCAAGTGCTCTTGTTGACGTTCTTCTTCCGTTACATGCGACCACTCGTCGAGGCGGGCAAAGTGTTCGTCGCCTTGCCGCCGCTCTATCGCATCTCGAAAGGGAAAGGCAAGTCGGAGCAGTTCGAATACGCCTGGGACGAGGAAGCGCTCGAGAAACTCGTCAAAGTGTACAAAAAAGGCTATATCATCCAGCGCTACAAAGGTCTCGGTGAGATGAACGCCGATCAACTGTGGGAGACGACGATGAACCCGGACACACGGACACTCATCCGCGTGACGATCGATGACGCTGCCGTCGCCGACAAGCGCGTCTCGGTGCTAATGGGGGACAACGTTGCCCATCGCCGCGAATGGATCGAGGAGAACGTCGCCTTCGGTCTCCAAGAAGATGATTCGATCATCGCCAATGAACATGTGACTAAAGCGATTGAGGAAGTGATGTAACGATGTCGACGATTCAACACATTTTAAACTTGTCGCTCGAACAGGTCGTCGGAGACCGTTTCGGGCGTTACTCGAAATATATCATTCAAGACCGGGCGCTCCCGGACGCGCGCGACGGGCTCAAGCCCGTTCAGCGCCGGATCTTGTATGCGATGCACCATGAAGGCAACACGAACGACAAGGCGTACCGGAAATCGGCCAAGACGGTCGGGAACGTCATCGGGAACTACCACCCGCACGGTGACTCTTCTGTCTATGAGGCGATGGTGCGCCTGTCGCAAGACTGGAAGCTCCGCTACCCGCTCATCGACATGCACGGGAACAACGGCTCGATGGACGGCGACTCGGCTGCCGCGATGCGGTATACCGAGGCCCGGCTGTCGAAGATCGCCGGTGTCATGCTGACGTCGATTGCCAAGAACACGGTCGACTACACGCCGAACTTTGACGATTCGACCGAGGAACCGCTCGTCTTGCCGTCACTCCTACCGAACCTGCTCATGAACGGGACGACCGGGATCTCGGCGGGGTATGCGACCGAGATCCCCCCGCACAACTTGACCGAAGTGCTCAATCTCGCCATCGCCCGACTCGCCGGCGAAGTCGAGACACCGAATGACGCCTTCCGTTACATGCAAGGTCCCGACTTCCCGTCCGGTGGCACGGTCATGGGCAAAGACGGCATCTTGAAAGCGTTCGAGACCGGTAAAGGCAAGATCATCATCCGCGCCAAATCGGTCATCGAGCCGCTCAAGGGCGGCCGTGAACAGATCACGATCACCGAGCTCCCGTATGAGGTGAACAAGGCCAACCTCGTCAAGAAGATGGAAGAGCTCCGTCTCGACAAGAAAGTCGAAGGCGTCGCCGAAGTCCGTGACGAGACCGACCGGACCGGGGTCCGTGTCGTCATCGAATTGAAGAAAGAAGCGGACGCGGAAGGTGTGCTCCACTTCTTCTTGAAGCATACCGACCTGCAGCTCGCCTATAACTACAACATGGTCGCGATCGTGCAGCGGACACCGAAACAGCTCGGTCTGTTACCGATCATCGATGCGTATTTGAAACATGTCGAGGAAGTCGTCACCCGCCGGACGACGTTCGAGCTCGAACAGGCGAAGAAACGCGCCGAGATCGTCGACGCGCTCGAACAAGCCATCTCAGTGCTTGACGAGACGCTCGAACTGATCCGTTCGGCCAAGGACAAGTCCGAGGCGAAGCAGAAGCTCATGGATCGCTTCTCGTTCACGGACCGTCAAGCCGAAGCGGTCGTCATGCTTCAATTGTATCGTTTGACGAACACAGACATCGTCGAGCTCCAAAAAGAAGCGAAAGTGTTGCAAAAAGAGATCGCGCGTCTCGCCAACATCTTGAACGTCGACGCGACGAAGCGGAAACTCATCTCAAAAGAGTTGACGGCGCTCCGCGACGAGTTCGGTGATGAGCGGCGTTCGGTCATCGAGGCCGAAGTCGAAGAATTGAAACTGAAGACCGAGGTCATGATCGCCGTCGAAGAGACGATGGTGTTCGTCAGCCGTGACGGCTACGTGAAACGTTCGTCGATGCGCTCATACGGCGCCTCGAGCGAGGATATGCCGGAGATGAAACAAAAAGACCGGCCCGTCCTCCTCACACAGGCGATGACGACCGACCACTTGCTCGTCTGGACGAACAAAGGCAGCTATCTGCTCATCCCGGTCCACCAGATCCCGGAGACGAAATGGAAAGACGCGGGCCAACACGTGGCCAACCTCGTGCCGATCGAAGGCGAGCAAGTCGTCTCGGCCGACGTCGTCTCGACGTTCGAGACGGACGCACACTGCCTGTTCGTCACGAAAGACGGCATGGTCAAACGGACGCCGCTCCGTGACTATGACGCCCAGCGCAAGTCGAAGGCGCTCATGGCGCTGAAACTGAAAGGGGACGACGAGGTCGTATTCGCCGGCATCAGTGACGGTCCAGGCCAACTCTTCCTCGTCTCTGAGCGTGGATACGGGCTTTGGTTCAAAGAAGACGACGTCCCGGTCGTCGGACAGCGTGCCGCCGGTGTCAAAGCGATGAACTTGAAAGACGGTGACGTCGTCGCCGACGCGTTCGCCTTCTTCACACCGCCGCTGTTCGTCCTCGTGACGCAACGCGGAGCGGTCAAGAAGATGAAGCTCGAAGACCAGTTCGACTGCACGAACCGCAACCTGCGTGGCACGATGCTCATCCGTGAGGTCAAATCAAAACCGCACCAGATCCGCCGCGTGCTGCCGGTGCATGGGGATGAGACGATCCACATCGTCGGCAAAGAGACCGCGAAGACGGTCAACGCGAAACAACTGACACTGCTCGACCGCTACGCCAACGGCTCGTTCGTCTTCGACGAGGAGACGTTCGGTGACATCGAGGACGTCTATCTCGATTGATTCAGCAAAAGCCTGCACACATGACATATACTGTCGCGTGTGCAGGCTTTTTTTGTCTCTATTCGTCTTTGTCAGTCATGGAACGCTCTAAGATACCGTTCCAATTCCGCCTGTTGCCGTAGATGATGTCTGGTGTGCATCTCGATGAGCTTGTACCACTCTTGCGCGTTCAACCAGCCGAAGCCGCCATGTAACGCTTTACAGTTCGGGTCGGCCGCGTGAATCATCGGCTCACACTTCTCCAACCGTGTGATGAGGTCGTCAAGACGGCGTTTCAAAGCTTCACGGCTATCGGTATTGTCGGGCGGGGCGTTCATTTCGTCCGGTAGTTTGATTTTAATAGGGGGGAATCCACCGTCGCTAAACAACAGCTCCCCAAACTCGGTCTTCCCGAGCGGTTGGTGCTCAGCATTCGTCAGACACGCTTCCATCTCGTCTAGATACTCATGGGCGACGATGATGATATGGTCATACATCTGCCCGATCGACCAAACATCCGTCTTCTCCTTATAGCGGAGTTGATTAGATGAGTATTGGTCGAGGTCTTGCTTGAATCGGGACAATAGTTCGATAGCGGTCATATGCCTCCTCCTTCTACTGCTACGGATGTTTCCGTCGAGTATACCATGAGCCGGGTGTCGTAAACTCCAGACTGGCGCGACAAATACTTTCTTGCGGGAGCGGGTATTATGAAAAGGAACAATCAAGCCCGATGGCGAATGGGATAAGCAGGACAAACGATGGAGGGATTTCTATGTCAGACTGGCTCACTTGGGCCAAACGGCTACAAGCACTGTCGCAAGCGGGCTTGACGTTCACGAAGGACGAGTTCGACCGCGAGCGTTATCTCGAGCTCCAGGAGATTGCGACCGATATGTTCGAACGACAGTCGAACCTCGCCTTGCATGAGATCACTGAACTGACGCACGTCAACGGCTACCCGACACCGAAGCTCGACGTACGCGGTGTCGTCTTCCGAGACGACGAGTTGCTGCTCGTGCGTGAGCGGTCGGACGGGCTGTGGACGCTGCCAGGCGGCTTCTGTGAGGTCGGGCTGTCACCGTCAGACAATATCATCAAGGAAATCGGGGAAGAGGCAGGCTTTGATGTCGCCCCGATGCGCCTCGTCGCCTTGTTCGATATGCACCGTCACCCGCACCCGCCGTTGTCACAACATTATTATAAACTGTTCATCGAGTGTGAGCTGATCGGCGGGGAAGCTCAAGTCAGCCATGAGACGAGCGAGATCGGCTTCTTCTCGCGTGACGCCTTGCCGCCGTTGTCGCTCGCCCGCAACACGCTCGAACAGCTCCATATGTGCTTTGACGCCCGGTGGCAGGACGATTGGGTCACACTGTTCGACTAGGAAAGGGGAGGTCTTATGAAAGTCACACGGATTGAAGATGTCCACCAGCTGACGTTCTATTCACCCGTCTTGCCGATCAACGTCCAATTGATCGAGAAAGAGCTCGGCCTCGTCTTGATCGATACCGGGTTGAAGCAGAACGCCGCTGACATTTTAGCGTATATCGAGGCACAAGACCGCCCCCTCCTCGCGATTCTGCTCACCCACGCCCACGGGGACCACGTCGGTGGGGTCGATACGATCCTGAAGGCGCATCCACACGCCGAGCTTTACGTCTCACGCCGTGACGCCCGCTTGTTAGCAGGGGACCGAACGACGGACTCAGGTGAGCGGCCACTCAACATAAGAGGCTCGTTGCCGCCGATCCGGTCGCTACCGGACAAGCTGCTCGACCCGGGTGAGCGGCTGTTCGGTCTTCGCGTCTATGCCGCCGCCGGCCACACCCCGGGCTCGATCGCTTATTTCGATGAACAGCATCGCCTGTTGTTCGCCGGTGACGCGTTCCAATCACATGGGGGAGTCGCAGTGGCAGGGGACACGCGTCCGTTGTTCCCGCTCCCGGGTCTGGCGACATGGGACAAGCGGGCCGCGGTCGACCATGCCGAGCGGTTGCTTGACTTGGCGCCGCGTCATACGTTCGTCGGCCACGGCAAAGCGCTTGAAGGCACACATCGGCTCTATTTGGCACTGAAACGAGCTAAGCGTAAGCAAGCCCGTCGCTTTTCACGATAATCTTTGGGGGTATGACAGATGGAGTTACGGGAGATTCGGACGACGGATTACCGGCAAGCCGAGCAAATGCTCGAGATTCAACGGAACGCCTATGCGGTCGAGGCCGAACTGATCGGATTTGACGAGATCCCGGCCCGATATGAGACGGTCGAGGTCATTCAAAACTTGCCGGGTCTGAGCTACGGCTTATACAACGAGGAGCGGATGATCGGGTTTGTGACGATCGAGGCGGCCGAGAACACGGTCGAGATCACGAAGCTGTGCATCGATCCGACATACTTCAGGGCGCGGCTCGCGACGACGTTGTTAGAACACGTGCTCAGTCTACACGAGGACAAACTTGTCTACGTGCATACCGGCAAACATAACGGTCCGGCCAAACGATTGTATTCGAAGCTTGGCTTCGAGCCGAACGCCGAGTTCGAACCGGAACCAGGTGTCACATTGATCCGGTTTACGCGAATTTGATCCCGATCTCATAATTTCAGATTCTGTCTCACTACTTTAAGTATACTAAAGGATTGAGACAGAGTTTTATTTTTACTGATAATATATGTTATGTAAACTAGTAAAATTTGAACCGATTCCTCGGTAGTTTTCAGGACTCACCTGCTTCCCACGTTCACGTGATCAGTTATGTCGGCAGGTCGTGCTTCCCTTAGCCACCGATTCGTTTTGTTTTTCCTCGCTCAGACGTTGGCACAGCTTGATTTCGTTCAGATTTTATAAAATGCCTCCTCTTTTCAGCCAGTCATAGATCGGTTTCTGGACATCCTCAAGTGCAATAGGAATGTTCGTCTTGGGATCCCATTTTGTCGTTATCGAAATACTGCCCATCACTTTTCCGCCTTTCTTCTCAATCCTTTTTGTAATTGAGTCGATAACCTGTTGGGGAACTTTTTCATCACCTTTAGTTATGCACAGCCAAACTTTCTTGTTCTTAAAGGAAGTCTCTTTTAAGTATTTATTGATGGCCGGGGGCGTCTTTCCTGCCCAGACTGGGGTTCCTAGGAATAGATGCTCATATTCTTTTAATGCAAAGTCCATTGGCATGATAACGCCTCTCAGACCAAAAAACGCTCCCATTGCTGCACCGGCGATGTTACCAAGTTTTCGCTGCTTTTTATCTTCGATTCTTTGAATGTCAAACTCTGTAAGCCTTTGAATTTCTTTCGCGACTACTTCTGTACTGCCGATCCATGAGTAATATACAATCAAGCTACTATTCTTCATTACGTCACTCCTTCCATCGTTTTTAACTTTCCCTCCCTCTATCTACAGAGGAAATACCCTTAAACGATGGCAAAGAACCTAACTGTCCTCGCCTGTTCTTGGACAGGGTAGCATAGGCCTTCCTCTCGGGACCTAGCACAGTCCTCTCACCTGATTTAAAAAGCTGTGGACTCATCTTGCCTCTATCTCCCACTTGCGCACCTGTCGATTCTCTAGAGGTTGAAGGTTGGTGAATCGCATGCTGTTTCATAAATTATTCTTATCTGTATTACCTGTATGAAACCCTGATTCAATGACATGATAGCGCTTTTAGAATAAACGTTTCAAAAATATCTTACCTGCTGTTTCTATGTTCTTCGCAGTTGCCTCTAGGCGTTCATCATGCTATTTTTAGACAGATGATACTTTAAGGAGGAACATGAATGAAACGTATGACAAAAGGTTTAGCAGCAGTTATCTTGCTCGCTGTCCCGCTCGCGGCGTGTGGTGATTCTAGCACCGATCAGGCCGATACGACACGCTGGGATGAGATCAAAGAAGAAGGTACGCTCACGGTCGGTACGGCTGGGACACTCTATCCCGCCTCGTTCCGTGAAGAAGAAAGTGACGATTTGACGGGGTTTGACGTCGAGGTCATGAAAGAGATCGGAAAACGTCTCGACCTCGAGGTCCAGTTCAAAGAAATGGCGTTCGACAACATGTTGACGAGCGTCCAAAACGGACAAGTCGATGTCGTGGCGAACGACATCTCGGTGACGGAAGACCGCAAAGAGAAGTTCGCCTTCTCCGTACCGTATAAGCACACGTACGGGACGGCAATCGTCCGGAAGAGCGATCTTTCAGGCATCAAGTCGCTCGAAGACTTGAAAGGTAAAAAGGCAGCTGGTGAAGCGACGACCGTCTTCATGGACGTGGCGCGCCAGTATGGGGCTGAAGAAGTCATCTACGACAACGCGACGAACGACCAATATCTTCGCGACGTGTCGACAGGTCGGACCGACGTCATCTTGAACGACTACTACCTCCAGACGCTCGCCCTCGCCTTCTTCCCGGAATTCGATATCGCGATCCATCCGGATATCGCCTATAACCCGCAAGACGTCGCACTCTTGATGAATCAAGACAACGTCGACTTGCAAGAGAACATCGACCGCGTCCTTGAAGAGATGCTCGAGGACGGTACGGTGAAGCAGCTGTCCGAACAGTTCTA
Organism: Exiguobacterium sp. SH0S2; assembly: GCF_004337185.1. NCBI lineage: Bacteria > Bacillati > Bacillota > Bacilli > Caryophanales > Exiguobacterium > Exiguobacterium sp. SH0S2. The sequence continues at coordinate 152,928 of NZ_SJVB01000001.1, forward strand.
TAACGGTGCTGACGTCTCCGTCGAACCGGACGTCGACGCGACAATCGTCGAATTGGACTAAGGCGATATGTTCGAAGGTGTGAAGTGGGAAGCGATCTTTGACGCCGACCTCGCCATCCGCTCGTTCCCATACTTGCTAGGTGGGCTGCCGAACACGCTCTGGATCTCCTTCCTCAGCATGTTCTTCGGGTTAGTGTTAGGGCTCGTGCTCGCGCTCGGGAAGCTGTCTCCGTCAAGGCTAGTGCGTTATCCGTCGACGTTTTACGTCTCGTTCATGCGCGGCGTCCCGATCTTGATCATCTTGTTCATTCTCTACTCGGGGTTCCCGTTCATCGGGATCGAGTTCGCGGCGTTGACGGCAGCGATCATCGGCTTCAGCTTGAACTCGGCCGCCTATATCGCGGAGATCATCCGCGCCTCGATCCGTGCCGTCGATCAGGGACAGATTGAAGCGGCCCGGTCGCTCGGCATGAACAAGTGGCTGACGTTGAAAGGAGTCACGTTGCCTCAAGCGACGCGGATCGCCCTGCCCCCGCTCTCGAACGTGTTCCTCGATCTGATCAAGGCGAGCTCGCTCGCTGCGATGATCACCGTCCCCGAGATCTTCAACAAGGCGAAGATCGTCGGAGGTCGTGAGTTCGACTATATGACCGTCTACTTGGTCGTCGCTCTGATCTACTGGGGCATCTGTACGTTCATGTCGTTCTTCCAGGACTGGCTCGAGCGGCATTTCGAACGCTATTTGGATACACCGAAACGATGACTTTGCGGTCATCGTTTTTTGTTTTCCTTTTTGTGTAAGCGTCGAGTGTGCTATGATTTTCTTAATTATCAGAAAACAGACGGGGGAATTTTATTATGGTGCAACAATGGACAACACATTTAAACGGTTTAGTGATCGGGCAATCGAAAGCGATCAAGCTGTCGACGATCGCCTTGCTTTCAGGGGGACATGTCTTACTCGAGGACCGGCCGGGGACGGGCAAGACGACGCTCGCCCGAAGCCTTGCCTCTTCCGTATCGGCCGCTTTCCAGCGCGTGCAATGTACGCCGGACACGCTGCCGAGTGACATTTTAGGGATGGAACTGTTCAATCCGACGACAGGTGCGTTCGAACGTCGGACCGGACCGATCTTCACATCGATCTTACTCGTCGATGAGATCAACCGGACGACACCACGGACACAGTCGGCGCTCTTAGAGGCGATGCAAGAGCGTCAAGTGACGCTCGGTGAGGTGTCGCTCCGTTTGCCGGACCCGTTCTTCGTCATCGCGACGCAGAACCCGTTCGACGGACAAGGGACGTTCCCGCTTCCGCAGGCACAGCTTGACCGGTTCTTATTCAAGCTCTCGCTCGCCCCGCTGTCGCGGGAGTCAGAGCGCCGACTGCTCCGGAACGAGCATTTGAGCGCCGCTCCGTTCACGTTGAAACATGAAGAGCTCGCCGTGATGCAGCAAGCCGTCCGTGACGTGACGCTGCACGAGGCGATGGAAGACTATCTGCTCGACTTCGTCGAGGCGCTCCGGCACCACCGGGACATCGAGGTCGGGCCGAGCCCGCGGGCGACGCTCGCCTACACGATGGCGGCCCGGGCCCACGCCTACATGGACGGACGGGACTACGTCGCACCGGAAGACATCCGGGCGCTCGCCTTGCCGATTCTCGGGCACCGCATCGTCTTGACGGTCGAGGCATCGCTCAAGACGAAACCGTCGAAACTGATCAAATCTGTGTTAGAGACCATCGCGGTCCCATCCGAGGTGTGACATGCAACTCGTCAGCCCGCGCTATCTAGAATCCGCCTACATGTGGCTCTTGTTCGTCGTCGGGGTCTTCACGGCGCTTTACGGGAACGTGTTCCTCGCGAGCGCCTTGCTCGGCGTCAGCATCTACGCGCTCGTCATGCCCGAGCTGTTGTTCCGCCTGGCCGAACACGTCCGTGTCGAAGTGACGGACGAACTGAAACTGTTCCCGGGTGACGAAGAGTCGTACGTCATCCGCCTCATCTCGACTGCGAAAGTCCCGCTCGGTGTCGTCCGCTTGTCGGGTTATCTCCACCCGACCGTCGAAGTGGAAAACCACGCCTTCTGGCGCCAGGAGAATTATGTCGGTGGCGAGGCGGTCGTCTCTTACGACCTACCGCTCAAAGCCATCAAGCGAGGTCCGATCCGTGTCGAGGCGATCGGCATGGAGATCCGTGACCCGCTCCGCATGTTCTCGCTCTATAAAGAGGAACCGCTCGCAAGGATCGGGTACGTCTTCCCGGAGTTCCTGCCTTATCCGATCCCGAAACGCCCGCCGACGCTACCGGGCGAGGAGATGGTCCGTCATAGCGCCTATCGTGACCCGGAGACGTTCCAGTCGGTCGCCCCGTATCACGGTCAACCGATGCGTCAACTGTACTGGTCGGCTTATGCGAAGACGGGCGAACTGCTGGCCCGGACCGAACAGCCCGTCCAGGCGAACGAGTACGTCGTCGTCTTGGACTTGTTGACGAAAGACGGGCGCTCCCTCACCCATCAGATGGAACGCGTGATCTCGCAAGCGGCGGCGCTGTGCCGTGACTTCGAGAAAGAGAACGCGAGCTACGGACTGATCGTCCCGACGCTGACGAAAGACGGGATCACGTACGACCTCGCACCCGGGAGCGGCGAGACCCATTTCCGCAAGGTCATGACGACGCTCGCTTGTCTGTCGGAACGAGACTTCCCGATGGCCCGGTCGTTATTCGAACGGAAAGTCGCCAAATACGGCGGCAGCCAATCGATTCTTCGGCTCGGAGGTGACGGCAAATGAACTGGCTCTGGTGGTTGTTTGCGGCATTTTATGTCGGTCACGTCTATCCGCTCGTCTTCCTGTTGACGCTCCGTCTGCCGCGGAACTGGCAGCTCGGCATCCAGACTTTGCTCAGTATCGGTGCGCTCTGGTTCTCGTATGAGATGAGCATCACGTTGCTGTTGTTCACGTATGTGCACGCCTTCATCCGCACGCTCGATTGGACCGACCGTTACGCGATTGCGAGCGTGTTGTTCTTGATCACGGATTGGCTGTTCCCGCCGGCCGAGCAACCGCTCCTCATGATCGTGTTCCCGTTCCTGTTTTTGTTTTGGCAACGGAGCCTATATTACCGTCGCGACTATAAACGGATGTTGTCGACGCTCGTCGTCGGCTTAGCGGTCGGTCTCGGACTGGCTTTTGTCATCCGGACGGTCAAAGAGCTGTTGTTCGGCGACCTCATCACCTGGATCCGACCGTTCCTGCTTTGGATCGGCGGCTGGTTCGATGGGATCACGCTCGACCCGTCCGACCGGGTCAACCGATTCATGATACCGGACAACCCGAACCTCGATGCCGAGACGATCGCGAACGAGACGTTGCTCGAATCGGCGAAGAATCAGTCTTCCGCGCTAGTCATCTTCTTCATCGTCCTGCTCGTCGGCGGTGTCCTGTTGTTCTTCTATTTACAAAAACGAAAAGACATCCAAGAAGTGCTGTCGGTCCCGAAAAAGGCCCATCAGACTGCACGGACGGAACGTCGCTTGACGCGGACGCCACGTGATGTCCGCTTGCTCGAGGCCGGACGCCGGCTTGAACAGGTGCACCCTCGCCATCGCGAGGAGACCGCGCACGAGTGGTTGGAACGGATCGACTTTACCGATGGAAGCTTGTTCGCAAGTTGGCTCGAGGCGGCCGAGTACGGTGAGAAAGAAGCGCCGACCACGGTCGTCGAGGCGTTTGAACGACACGTCAAACACGTGTTGAAAAAATAAAACCAGCCAAGATGTTCGGGATTGAACCCGGGCGTCTTGACTGGTTTTTTTATAGGATCGGACTCAACAGACGCGCCACGCTCTCTTTGAAGCGAATCCATTTCGTCCGTGTCTCATAACGTTCGAGCGTCAACAGCTCAGCGCACGATTTGTCACGGTCGAACGCGTCGATGACGGACCGGGCGACAGCCTCATCATAGACAAGGGCTGAAATCTCGAAGTTGAGGTGGAAGCTGCGGGCGTCGATGTTCGTCGTCCCGATCGAAGCGACCTCGCCGTCGATGACGAGCGTCTTCGCATGCAAGAAACCGCCCTCGTACGTATACACCTCGGCCCCGTACCGGACGAGCTCGGCCGCATTGGCGTATGTCGCCCAGTAGACAAACATGTGATCCGGTTTGTTCGGGATCATCAGTTGAATCTTCGTCCCTGACATGAGCGCGATCCGGCAAGCGTCAAGGAAACTCGCGTCCGGGATGAAGTATGGCGTCTGAATGTAGATCGTCTCTTTCGCTTCCCCGATCATCTTGACGAGCATGTTCTTTAAATGCTCCGTCGTCGAGTTCGGACCGGAGGTGACGATCTGGACGGGTGACTTGAACGCCTCGAGTGTCTTGCTTGGCCAAATGAACTCTTCTTTCAACGCTTTTCGTTTCGTCGGTACGGAACGGTTCCAATCGAGCAAGAACCGTTCAAGCAACTCTTGGACCGCCTCCCCGTTCATCCGCAGATGGACGTCACGCCAATAGCCGAAATGCTGGTTCGTCCCCATGTACTCGTCGCCGACGTTGAAGCCGCCGATATAGCCGATGTCCCCGTCGATGACACACAGCTTGCGGTGATTGCGATTGTTGACGCGGAAGTTGATGCCGAGGCTCGACGGGAAGAACGACTTGACCTCGCCTCCGCTTTCAAGCAGCTCTTTGAAATGTTTACGTCTCAGCCCTCTCGAGCCGACGGCGTCATAGAGCAACCGGACCCGGACACCGGCTTGGGCCCGTTTGGTCAGCGCCGCAATCAACGCCTGGCCGAGCGAATCGTTCTGGATGATGTAGTATTGGATATTGATTTCTTGTTTGGCCGCCTCGATATCGTCGAACAAGGCCGCGAACTTCTGTTTCCCGTCATGGATGACTTGGATGTCGTTATGATACGTGACAAGCGCGTTCGTCGACGACAGGTTCAACCGGGCGAGACGCCGGTATTTTGCTAACAACGGGTCTTGCTTGAAGATCAGCTGGTTCCCATCCAACTCATCGAGCTGTTGTTGGACGTGCAACGCATACTCACTACGCCGCTCTTCATCGACTTGATAGAAGTTGTTCGACTTGATCAAACGACCGAAGAAGATATAGATGAAGAAGCCGATGAGCGGCAAAAAGAAGAGGACGAGCAGCCAGGCCCATGTCGAGCCGATGTCGCGCCGTTCAAAGAAGATGATCGTGATGGCGAACGTCATGTTCAAGATGACGAGCAGGATGCCGAACACGCTGATGATGATTTCTGTCGTGAGCATCAGGTTCTCCCCCCTTTTACGATTTGGTACATACCCGGTTTTTCTGACCAGACAAGACCTGATATATCTAGTTTGCCTGATTTCGAAGGAGAAAGGTATACGAGCTTGCAGGTTTGAGCGAATAGAACGCAAAAAAACACCGCGCCTGCGGTGTTTTTGGGGTCGATCGATTAGTTTAAGACTTTGATTGTGATTGATTTACGACCGAAGTTGAGCGCTTGCTGTTGTGTCGGCATCAAGAGGTCAATTTTGTTCCCTTTGATAGCGCCGCCAGTGTCTCCAGCGATTGCTTCGCCGTAGCCTTCAACCCATACTTTAGAGCCGAGCGGGATGACTGAAGGGTCAACCGCGATGACTTTTTGGTTCGGGTTCGAACGAACGTCGATACCTGTTGCCGTGATACCAGAGCAACCTGCACAATATGGCGTGTACGCCGTTGCTTCAACTGTCATCGTCTTACCCGAAGCCGGAGCTTGAGTTTGCGTTGTAGACGTAGACTGTTTTGTCACCGGTGCAGACGTTGATGCTTTTGGTTTAGCTGCTGGTGCACTGTTCGCAACCGATGCTGCTTTGGCACCTTTCACAGCAAATTGTTGACCAGGGAAAATGAGATCTGATTTAAGACCGTTCCATGTCATCAATTGATTGACAGAGACACCGTTGTTTGTCGCGATCCGATACAACGTGTCGCCTGATTTAACTGTATAAGTGTTTGAAGAAGCTGTCGCTTTTGCTTCCGACTTCGCAAGCTTCAACACTTGGTTAGGATAAATCATATTCGAGTTTAAGCTATTTGCTTGTTTGATGTCGTTCACAGATACACCGTTGTTCACGGCGATACGGTACAAAGTATCTCCAGACTGAACCGTGTGTGTTGATGCTGCCGAAGCTGGAGCAGCGACTCCTAAACTAAGGCCAGCGAGTGCCGTTAGTGTCAATAGTGGTTTTTTCATAAGAATATTCCTCCCTTTTCTAACGCTCCCTTACTGTAACACCTCTATATTTCACTGCCGTTACAGGCTGATATGAGAGTGATATCAGTTCAGTTACAGAAGCTTTCAGGGAGATGAGAGGAGTCTGAATTCTTACAATCTAGATAAAAATGGCTTTGTTGAGCCGTTTTCAGCTATACTGATAAGGTGAGAAAGGAGGTTTTAGTCTTTGGAACTATTACTGCTGTATTACATTGTGACTAATTTACTAGCGTTTATGTCATTTTTCCTCGATAAACGACGTGCAAAATCCGGGGCTTGGCGTATTTCGGAACAAACGTTGCTCATTCTCGTCTGGATCGGGGGAGCGTTTGGGGCTTATGTCGCGATGCGCCTCTTCCGTCACAAGACGTTGAAGCCGAAGTTTCGGATCGGGGTCCCGGTCGCGATTCTCGTTCACGCCGGGATCACGTCACTTTTCATCTTCTGAGTGGAGCCGGCTATCTTTTCTGCTCCATTATATAGAAGGAACGTGATAAGACGTCTCGTGACAATAGATATATAAATGTCGGATTGATCATGAATTCATCGGGTTCAAGACTGTCAGCCCGGTGTAATCCCGAAACAAATGTTCAAATATTGAGGTGAGATGAAGATGTTGGAACAAAGTTCACTTCAGAGCGTGGAATCGACAACAGGCGCGGTCATGACAGCTATGATCCACGTGACCGATCACTTCCACGCCTTTATAGTGAGGGCAGGTCGCGTCGACTTGATGGTCAACGGGAACCGTCATAGTCTCCGCACCGGGTCGGGCCTTTTGTTAGCGCCGGGGCAACTGTATCAAGTCGTTTCGTCCGAAGAAGCGACTCGGTTCGTCGACGTCGGTGTCGATCCATACGACTTGTTCGCACCGTTGCTTGCCGAAAGGTTCGTCACACCGTTCATGACGGGGGCGACGTTGCCCCTAAAACTCCTCACGCCGACCGAGCGCGCAGAGAAGGCCGTGTTAGACACGATCGACAAGGTATCCCGAAGTTTACATGGCGACTCATCGTTCGCCCTCTTAGATGCCACGCTCCAGATGACGGTCGTCTGGCGTTACTGGATTCAACAGACAAACGAGCAACCGCGATTGGTCGGTCAAGACCGGATGAAGGCGATGCTCGCTTATATCCATGAACATGTGACGGAGCGTGTGACGCTCGAACAGATTGCCAAGGCCGGTGGCTTGAGCCGGGCGGAATGTTGCCGTTATTTCACGAAGTGGACCGCCACGAGCCCGCTCGCCTATGCGTGTGACGTCCGCATGGAAGCGGCGGCGCATCAGTTACAAGAGACGACGGAGTCGGTCGCTGCAATAGCGAGTCGCTTCGGCTACACGAGCGTCAGTCACTTCGTCCAGACGTTCAAGAAAGTACATAAGGTCACCCCGCTCGTCTACCGCAAGGGCAAGAAGACCAACTAAAGAAAGAGTCTGGCCATCGAAATCTGATGGCTAGACTCCTTCTTTTTGCGTTCTCGATGGACGAGAGACGATGTCATTCCTCATGCACGACCGATACGATGACATTTCCAACTTTCTGGCCGGCGTCCACATAGCGGTGCGCTGCGACGATTTCCTCCATCGGATAAATCGAATCGATGACGGCTTTCAGATCTCCGGCTTCAAACATCTGATTCAACAGGGTCAGATCTTCTTTTCGTTCACTCGCTACTCCCTGTCCGGCAACCGAACTGAACCGGCCTGTTTCCCCGACATGTTTACGAGCCATCCGCTTATCGATTTTCCCTGCCGCGTCAAACACAGCGTCGTACGTTGTCAGTTCGCTGTCATAGCCCTCGTTTGTATAATCGACGACGACGTCTGCGCCAAGGCGTTTGACCAATCCGAAGTTTCGTTCCCGACAGACGGCTGTCACGTGGGCACCGAAATGTTTCGCGATCTGTACCGCGATGGAGCCGACTGCCCCGGAAGCTCCGTAAATCAACACGGTCTTCGCCTGTTCGATGTTCACTTTACGCAAAAAATGAAGGGCTGTCGTTCCACCGAACGGAAGACTGGCTGCTTCTGCAAAGCTTGCGTGGTGAGGCATGAGTTCGACACATTTCGTCTCTTTGATGCATGCATATTCGGCATAGCCGCCAAAGCGCATCCCGGTCAGCGCATAGACACGATCTCCCACCTTGAAGTGTTGCACACGTCGCCCCGTCTCCACCACTTCACCTGCTAGGACGACACCTAAGATAGGCTGTCTCGGCGCTTTAAAGCCGACGACGACCCGCATCGGCAACTTGCCTGCTGCCGGTACATCTAACGCACGAAGCCGGCGGTCCCCGGATTGAACGGCTGATGCGTGTACTTTAATCAGCAGTTCGGTTGCTTTCGGCACAGGCTTTTCGATCTCTTGAAGCTGTAACACATCCGGCGGACCATATGCGGTACAAATCACTGCTCTCATCGTGTACCTCCTCACAAGTCGCTTGTCTTTTAGCGGGCGGTCCAACCACCGTCTACTTTCAAGACGTCCCCGTTGACGAAGCTTGAGTCACTTGAAGCGAGGAACAGCGCGGCGCTTGCGATTTGGTCCGGTTCCCCCATCGGTGCTTCCCCTGCCGCTTGGATGGCACGCATCCCGAGCTCGCTCGGCGCCGTGATCGTCGCCCCGATGTTCGTATTGACCCCGCCTGGTGCGATGGCGTTGGCCCGAATCTTGCCGAATGTGCCATACGTCGCGGCGATGTTTTTCGTAAGGCCGATGAGCGCGTGTTTTGATGCGACGTACGCGGCCCCGCCTCGTGTCCCGAACAAACCGCCGACCGAGGCGATGTTGATGATGACCCCACCCGACTCCTGTTTCTCCATCACGTTGATGGCGGCCCGGGCGATCTTCATCGGACCGGTCAAGTTGACGGCGATGACACGGTCCCACACGTCGTCGGTCACTTCACCGACCGTCATGAAGTTGTCCATGATGCCGGCGTTGTTCACCAAAATATCGAGTGAGCCGAACTGGCCCGTCGCCGTCGCGACCATGTTGTCAATGTCCGCTTGCTTCGTCACGTTCGCGGCGATACCGACCGCTTCCCCGCCGGACGACTTGATCTCACTTGCGACCGCCTCGACCGTATCCCCGTTCATATCGACGGCGACGATGCGAGCACCTTCCGCGGCGTATAGCTTGGCGATGGCCCGCCCCATTCCAGAACCGGCACCGGTCACGAGCGCTGTCTTGCCTGATAGTTTCACACAGCATTCCTCCTTGGCTAAGTAGAAGACGACACAGCAAAACGACAAGTGCGGACTGGACACGTGTCAGTAATCTATACCCGAATTTTAAGTGACCTGCATGCTGTTGATGGAAGAATGTTCTTCTTTTCGTACGATATCTCCTTTACAATGAAAGGAATACATATATTGGGATTTGAGGAAGGATTGATGACTTGGGACGATATGATGCTGAAGTGATCGGTAGCGGGTCTCCGCTGTTGTTTCTACCGGCTGGGGGGTTCTCGGGGAACGAGGGACTGACGCTCGCCGAGGCGCTTGCCGACGACTTCGAGGTCCATCTGCTCGATCTGCCAGGGTTCGGTCGCAGCGAAGGACTCAAAGGGAGAGTCACTTCTTTGGAATTAGCGGATTGGGTGAACGGCTATATCGTGGAAGCAGGACTCGGCCTTGTCCATGTGAGCGGTCACTCGCTCGGGGGCGCGGTCGCCCTCGCGTTTGCCGCCCATTACCCTGAAAAGCTGGAACGGCTCGTCTTGCTCGACGCCGGACATAAGCCGTTCCCGCGAGTCCCGCTGCAAGAATATGGCGCGTTTGGACTCGTCGTGCCGCTCTTGAACGTGATCTACCGCATGCTTAAGCCGACAGCCGTCCGGAAAATCGAGGCGAAATTCATAACGGACAAAGCGGCAGAATCGATTTCAGAGGAACAGTTCAAAGCGTTCTGCACGCAGACGGGGTTACCTGAGCGGGACGAAGTACGCCGGGCCTTGGATGCTCCTGCCAAACTAGGTCCCGGTGGAATGAACTTACTGTTCGGCTACTATAACTTGGACATGAGCCAGCTCATGAGGATGCTCCGCGTACCGACGCTTCTCGTCTACGCCGACTTTATCGGCGTGGACACGAAAGAAGCTGAATTGACGAAGTCTGCCGTTTCGAGTCTTCAGCAAGATCGACCTCCAGTCACCTATCAGTCCGTTCCCGGAGGTCACTTCGTTCATTGGAGTCCGGAGTTCCCGCTCGAGCGGGTGCGTCAGTTTTTATTATCAACACAAGGAGCGAGTTCTTATGAAGCGTAATCAACAGATTGTGCTCATCATCGTCGTTGTGTTGCTACTCTCTGCCGGGATTGTCTGGCAAGTGGAATCAACCGGGCAACCCGAATTATCAGCGACGGCCGAGCCCATCCTGGTCCATCAGGTCGCTGACCCTGAGATGACAATCCGTTTCTTCACAGAACGCTACTCAACGGACGAGCTGAGCGATGAACTGTTCATCGAAGGCATCGGCTTAGAGATTACCATCGACGACCGTGTCGAATCGGTCACGTCCCGCTCGCTGTCAGATGATGGTCTCACCTGGTCGGTCGACGGACGGACGTGCGGGGATGAGCCAGACTGTGTTCCGTTTGATATCTTATATGGGATGAATCATGGGACGACGACACGTGTCGTCGTCGAGTTGGACGGGGACCGCTTCGAGCCGGAATTAATGAAGACGAAAGCCGGGAATGACGTCTGGTTCGTCGTCGTCGACCAAATCGAATCGATTGACGCCATCACGGGTTATGACGCCTCGGGTGACGTCGTGTATCGCTATCCTCAATGAAAAAAGAGATTCGGGGAGTAGTCCCCAAATCTCTTAACGTTCACAGGCGATTCCGTCTCTATCACGGTCTTTCCCAATGTTTGCTTGGTAGAGTGCCGCGTTGACGAGCGGCTTATACTGCGTCTTGCCGCCTTTGTTTTTGATGGTCTTGTTTTTCGCGACACCACCCTTGTAGGTTTTGTTGAGCTCGGTACAGTTTTTAAACTTTTTGGCAGCGGCATCAGCCGGATTCGCAGGAGCGAGGCTCAGCGTAAACAAAGCGAGACAGGCCACAGTTGCACGAAGCAGTTTCTTCATTCTTATTTCCTCCAAATTAGCAGACGATACGTCTAGTAGTTTTCATCATTATACGGTTGATTACGAGAAATATACCTCTTTTGCAAATATGGTAAAGACAGAAAGGAACGTGTTTTATTATGGATTTGTTTATTTTAATGCAAGAGCGCGCGGTACCTCTGCTCGTGCTCACATTTTTCTTGGTACTGAATCTTGCATTCCTAATAGGGGTTTGGAAGAAACGGATCAACTTCTCAAAACTTTTTTTGCTGTTCGCCAGCTCACTCGCTGTGATTCTCATGATTTCATCCGTCATGCTCATCACATTTACGTTATTCGTCGGCTATAATCAGTGACTTTTGCAAATTCCTATTGCCGCAACATCTGTAGAAGGAATAAACCCACCTCTTTTTTTTGAAAGAGGTGGGTTTATTCATGGAAAATTATTTTGTCGCTTCGTATTCCAACGCTTCCCCGTTCGTCTCGATGACGTGCTTATACCAATCGAACGAGTCTTTCTTCATCCGCTCCATCGAGCCATTGCCTTCATTGTCACGGTCGACGTAAATCATGCCATACCGCTTCTTCATCTCGCCCGTCGTGAACGAGACGATGTCGATGATGCCCCACGGCGTGTAGCCGATCAAGTCGACGCCGTCATAAACGACCGCTTGTTTCAGCTGCTCGATGTGGGCCTTCAAGTAATCGATGCGGGCCGCGTCGTGAATCTTTCCGTCGATGATCTCATCGACGGCGCCAAAACCGTTCTCGACGATAAAGAGCGGGATCTGATAGCGGTCGTACAACCGATTGAGCACGTAGCGAAGACCGACCGGATCGATCGCCCAACCCCAGTCGCTCGACTTGATATATGGGTTCTCGACACCGTTCGGCAGACCGCCGTTGACGATGTCGCCGCTGTTGTCGGCGACGACGTCGCTCTTCACGGTCGTCGACATGTAGTAGCTGAAACCGAGGTAGTCGACAGTCCCGTTCTTCAAGATGTCGTCGTCCCCGTCCAGGAACGGGATGTTGTAGCCTTCACGCTCGAACTCGTTCAAAGCGTAGCGCGGATAGAACCCGCGTACTTGCACGTCCGGGAAGAAGTAGCGCTGGCGCATCATCTCCTCGGCGAGCATGACGTCGTCCGGGTTCGACGAATACGGATAGATCGGCACGTGCGATACCATCGCCCCGATCTCGAAGTCCGGGTTGATCGCTTTCCCTTTGGCGACGGCGAGCGCACTCGCGATCAACTCATGGTGCCCCGTCTGATACATGACCTCACGGGCGTTCTCGCCTTCCTCGACGATGACGCCTGAGTTCGTCCAGAGGAAGAGCGGGTTGTTGACGTCCATCTTGTTGTTGATCTCGTTGAACGTCATCCAATATTTGACCTTGTCTTTGTAACGGTCGAAACAGGCCTCGGCGAAGCGTACGAAATGGTCGACGACTTTCCGGTTGCGGAACCCGCCGTACTCACGGGCGAGGTGGAGCGGCATCTCGAAGTGGGACAACGTGATGATCGGCTCGATGCCGTGCTTCAACAGCTCATCGAACAAGTCATCGTAAAACTTGAGCCCGGCCTCGTTCGGTTCGGCGTCGTCACCGTTCGGGAAGATGCGGCTCCAGCCGATCGACGTCCGGAGACACTTCAAACCCATCTCGGCGAACAAGGCGACGTCTTCTTTATAGCGGTGGTAGAAGTCGATTGCCTCATGGTTCGGATAAAACTCGTCCGGCTCGACCTTGTCCGTGATCCGGCGTGCGACGCCATGGGCGCCTGCTGTCAAGACGTCGACGACGCTCGGGCCTTTGCCGTCGGCGTCCCAGCCGCCTTCAAATTGATGGGCGGCGAGGGCGCCACCCCATAGAAAATCTTTCGGTAATGTCTTCATGTTTATTCCTCCTTATTGATGAACAATCGTGAGCATCGGCTTCGTTGTGTCTGTCTCATCGCTTGGTTGAACGAGTACATCGGCGTAAGTCGAGCTGTTCGTCACGATGACTGGTGTGATACTTGATAAGTTATGGGCGGCGATCATGTCGCGATCGAACGTCATCAATACATCGCCCGCTTTGAAGCTGTCCCCATCTTTGACGTGGACAGTGAACGGTTTCCCGTCAAGTGTCACTGTGTCGAGCCCGACGTGAATCAAGAGCTCGATCCCTGAGTTCGAACGCAGTCCAATCGCATGTTTTGTCGGTGCGACCATGACGACCGTCCCATCGAATGGCGCCACAATGTTATTCCCGTTTGGTTCTACGGCGTAACCTTTCCCCATTGCCCCAGAGCCGAACACGTCGTCCGGGACATCACTCAAGGCGATGACTTTCCCTGATAGCGGTGACGTAATCGTTTCTTCTTGGACGACCGTCGCGCTCGCTTCCGCTGTCGCTGGCGTCGCCAATTCTTCATTTGCCTGTTTGGCAGTGTCTTCCCCGAAGCCGAAGATTTGAATCAAGATGACCGGGAGGATGATGGCAATCGCCGTCCCGATTAACAGTCCCCAAATCGATGTCGGCACGTCTTCACTGATTCCGTTCACAAGAGTGAGTGGGCCCGGGAGTCCGGCGTAGGCAAAGTAGTATGGGGTGAAGAAACTTGCGACGATGGCACCGACCGCACCCGAGATACATCCGAAGATGAATGGTTTCTTGAAGCGTAGCGTCACCCCGTAGATCGCAGGCTCGGTGATCCCGAACAGACCGGTGATTCCTGCCGAGACTCCGACTTTTTTGATTTCTTGGCTCTTCGCTTTCAAGATGACACCGAGGACGGCGCCGACTTGGGCGATGACGGCGATCGTCTGATAGGCTTGGAACGAGTCACGGCCGTATAGGTCGAAGTTTGCGAGCACCATCGGCGTCACGCCCCAATGGACCCCGAAGATGACGACGACTTGCCAGAGTCCACCGATGATGGCGCCAGCGAGCAACGGCGCGTTTTCAGCTAGGAAGTTATAGCCGTTGGCGATCCCGACCGCACCCATCGTCGTGATTGGTCCGATGACGAGGATCGTGAGCGGCACCATGAGCACTAAACTGAAGAATGGGACGAACAAAGGACGAATGACCTCGTTCATATGCCGGTTCAAGAACCGCTCGACGTAAGATAAGATCCAGACGAGGAAGAGCGGTGGCAAGACGGAAGACGTGTACGTCGTACCGGACAAGGCAATCCCAAGGAAGCTGATCGCCTCCCCTGACGTGATGCGTGCCGCCATCTCGGCCCATGTCGGACTGACCAAGGCCGCACTTGCCGCGACGGAAATGAACGTGTTCGTCTTGAAGTGTTTTGATGCCGTGATGGCGATAAAGATTGGTAAGAACGTGAACGGTGCCCATGAGATGAAGCTGAACACTTCGTACGTCCCCGTCTCGGCGAAACCTTCAAATACCAATGTCGTTAGAATGAGTACACCTTGCAAAATCCCGGCTGCCGCTAAAATATAGATGAACGGCGCGAACACCGCGGACATCGTCGCGATGATCCGGTTGAGTATCGTTCCTTTTTGGTCCGCCTCCGTTTCAGTGCCTTCGATTTTTACGAGCTGCGTGAACTCCTCGAACACTTCTCCGACGTGCTGTCCGATAACGACTTGGAACTGTCCGCCCGTCTCGACGACCGTGATGACGCCTGGCATCGCCATGACACGCTCTTTCGCCTGCGGGTTTGACCGCTTCAAGACGAGACGAAGCCGTGTCGCACACCGGGCTGCGTTGATGATGTTGTCTTCCCCGCCGACAGCCTCCAAGATGTCCTTGGCGAGTTTTGAATAATCCCGAACTTTACTCAAGTGAATACCCTCCTTTTTTCATAACGCTTACATTTTGTACACTCTTACTATAATTGTACCGGTACAATTAATCAATAGCGATACAATAAAAAAGTTTGTGAACGTTTAGCAAACATGTGTGTGGTATAATGAAGACAACATTTTCAAGTAGATGAGGGATGAACGTGCTAAAATACCAACAGATTGCAGCAGAGATCGAACAGTACATCAATCAACATGATTTGAAACAAGGCGATAAACTGCCCGTGCTCGAACAGTTGATGAGCCAATATGCCGTCAGTAAGAGCACGGTGACGAAAGCGCTCGAACTGCTCGAACGGCGTGGGGTGGTCTTCCAACTTCGCGGGAGCGGCATCTTCGTCCGGCGTCATAACCGCCCGGGCTACATGAGCCTGTTCTCGACGCAAGGGTTCAAGAGCAATCTCGGCGACCGCGTCTTGACGTCGGACGTGCTCGACGTCTCGGTCACAAAACCTGACGAGACAGTTGCGCAGAACCTCGGGATCGACGTGACGGACGACGTCTATCACGTCGAACGGGTCCGCTTCGTCGATGGCGAGGTGCTTTGTCACGAGGAGTCGTATTACGTGAAGCAAATCGTCCCGTATTTGAACCGGGAGATCGTTGCCGACTCGATCTTCGATTATGTCCAGAGCGCGCTCGGCGTCACGATCGGCTTCTCCGACATGTACATGCAGGTCGGTCGGTTGAACGCGACGGAAGCCGGATACCTCGGCCTGCAGGAAGACGACCCGACGCTTCGCATCGAGACGATCTTTCACCTTACGAACGGGAAGCCGTTCGACTATTCACGCATCACCTATCATTACGAACACTCCCAGTTCGTCGTCCAGGCGAACGGGCCGTACATGTGAAAACACCGCTCTACGCGATTTGCGTGGAGCGGTGTTTTTGTGTGGTTCAGACGATCTGTTTTCGCTTTAAATCAAGTAACTCACATTCAATACTTCAAAACCGCTTAATCACTCCGTTCACATGGTCGAGAAAGTGATACACGTCGTGCGCATCATGCGCCAGTACGAAGTTTCCGAAGATATGAGGATAATACTCTCCCATGAACGTTTCAAGTGTCTGTACAGATGTAGGGGATGAGAGGGAGTTTGCTTTCGGAATGCTGATCTTGGGAAGCAGCTTGTCGACGAATCGAGCGATACACGTCATCAAGCGCTTGGTCATAAACTTGGTCAAATTCATAACGAGCCACTCTCCATAACGTCACATCGTTTGAACGTGATAAACTCTCCGTCTTTTGTTCAAATTCATCCGTGTGCACCGCATGTCGACGCACAATTGAACTACCTCCACCTACGCTTCGCTAAGAGGTGGAGGATTCCTGGGTCATCCGGTCTAACGACCGGAACCTGGCCAGGCTAACCCCGTCGTCCCGACGGTTGAAGAAGCCAAGATACGTTCAGCTTCTAATTTCAAGTTCATTCCTGCGTTGATATCTCGGTCATGATGGACCCCGCAACCCGGGCATGTCCACTCACGCAGACCAAGATGCTTCACGTCCTTGTGTCGATGGCCGCAACTCGAACAGAGCTGGCTCGAGGCGAAGGTCTTCCCGACCTTCACGACGGTCTTCCCGTACCAGTCCGCCTTGTATTCGAGCATGCGGAAGAACTCCGACCAACTGACATCGGAGATCGCTTTGCTGAGCGTGCGGTTCTGCTGCATGTCCTTCACCTGCAGCGTCTCGATGCCGATGACGTCGTGGTTTTTGACGATCTCGGTCGAAACCTTGTGCAGGAAGTCGGTACGCTTGTTGGCGATCTTCTCATGGATGCGGGCGACCTTGCGCTTCTGCTTCTGGTAGTTCCTCGCCTCGGACAGCTTGATATTCTTGCCTAGGGCGATGAGCTGACGACGGGACAGCTTGCGCTGCTCGCGCGCCAGCCTCTTCTCGAGCGAACGGAAGTACCGATCGTTTTGGTACACCGTGCCGTCGGACAGGACGGCGAAGTGCTTGAGCCCGACGTCGACGCCGACCGAGGAACCGGTCTTCGGCAGCTCGTCGATCTCCTGCTCGACACACAGGGAGACGAAGTATTTGCCCGAGGCGTTCCGTCGGATCGTGGCGTTCAAGATGCGGCCCTCGACCCGTCTCGAGTTGGCGAACCGGACCCACTTCACCTTCGGGAGTTTGAGCTTGTTGCCGACGATCGACACCTCGGGAAGTTGAGACTTGCCTTGGACGTTCGTCGTGTAGGATTGGACGGGGTTCCGCTTCGACTTGAACCGTGGACGTTCGGTATACCTCTTGAAGAAGCGGTCGTACGCCTCGGCCAGATGTTTGACGCTATTTTGCACAGACGTGCTATCGACTTCCTTCAACCAGTCAAGCTCTTGCTTGAGTACAGGGATTTCTTTCGAACAAGAGCCGTAGGACAGTCCTTTTCCGGTCACCTTGTAGGTTTCTTCCCATTTCGCCAGGAAGTGGTTGAAGACGAAGCGTGAACAACCGATCGTCTTGGCAATCAGGATCTCCTGTTCCGTTGTCGGATAGATCCGGAATTTATACGCTTTATGCTTCAACATGGTATTCACCTCTTTTAGGTATTTATACCCAAAGGAGAGGTCAGCGATTCATCGCCCACTTTCACGAGGGCTTCGCCCGCCACGTTTAGAAGTGGGCGTATTCTCGCCTAATTTTGATAAAGCCGTGGCCGCATCGACTTCATGCAACCACGGACGTTTCACATTCATCTTTTCCCTCGCCTCCGGTACAAAAGATAACCGATCGGGAGCCCCGCCAACAACGCGAGGCCAAGCATCCGATACGATGTCGGCTCTGTCGTCTGAACATCACCTGAACCACTAGTGAGGGCATCCTCCGCGGAACCTTGATCGTTTGAACGTGTCTCGACCAAGAGTTTCTGATACATCTCGAGCGTGATCGTGTCTCCGCTGATGAACCGTTTCGCATCGGTCGTCATGGCGGTCAACGTCTCCCCGTTTAAGTCAAACCAGACATTCTCTTGAGCAGAATGGACGAGTGAGCCGGACACATCAGCTAAGGCAATGGCCAACTCGTCGCCATACCCGAACGTGGAGAAGGCGAAAATGCCCGGTTCTTGCTCCCACGTACCGATGACGTTTCTCGGCTCCCCATCTTGTAGGACGGCTGATACGTACTCCTTGCTCGAGACGAACGTACACATCTCGTTCAACGAATAACAGGATTGCGCGGCAATCAATACTTCATGGAGCGGACCGAACGAGACGGTGCGACTTTCCGTCAAGTGATAGTTACTCGGGTCGTCTCCTTCGATATGGTCGAGGACGATTGACTCGAAATGTTCTTCAGCGAAACGCTCCGCGGATCGTTCTGTCGGCGCCGCAGCTGCCGACGTAGCACCGAGCGTGAAGACCCCGGCTAAAGCGAATGTTGTGATCAGGCGGAACATGTTTCTTTCTCCTTTCAACCGACAGACATTTGTTTTAGGAATGACGCATCAATCCGAATCAGTTCCGCATGTGGATGTTTTTGGCGCTCGATGATTCGGCCAAACCGTTTTGAGGCGACGAATCGATTCGACTCGTGAATCCACGCCAGGCGCACGAGTGCGAGGCGCAACTGCTTACGACCGTCACTCATCCGAAGGTGATCGACTTTATTATCAGCATCTAGGCGATTGATGAACAGCTCGACTTTACACTCTTCCTTCACCAAATAGGATACCAGATAAGCGGCCTGTTGAGTCAACTCTTCGTAACGGGCGTGGAGACCATTCCCGAGCGGACCGCTCAAGTCAAGCATCAATGTGAACGTATCGAGGTTTTGGCGCTCATATACTTTCGCCTGTAGCTTCCCTGTCTTGGCTGTAGCGACCCAGTCAATTTGTTTCACCGGCTCTTGCTCATATTGTTTTGAGCTTTGGATCATCAACGGGTCGTGGAGCGGTGAATGTTTGACGAGTCGATCCCCCATCCTTACCAGGCGTGAATCGGAAGTAGATAGGTCGCTTCGTCACGAAGTTGTAGGGAATGCACGCGCTGATTTTCGTCAAACATCACCCTTCATAATCACAGCTCAGTAATCCTTCCTTTAAACAAAAGCCCCCAATCAATAGAGCGAACTGATTGGGGACCGGGTATCACGACTG
This sequence comes from Exiguobacterium sp. SH0S2, assembly GCF_004337185.1. NCBI lineage: Bacteria > Bacillati > Bacillota > Bacilli > Caryophanales > Exiguobacterium > Exiguobacterium sp. SH0S2. The sequence goes on from NZ_SJVB01000001.1 coordinate 172,190, forward strand.
CGATACTGGAAAATCATGTGACTTGTTTCGTCATTGCTGAAGAATCTCTTGATATTTGTAGCCCTCTAAGATTTCATGATCTTCTTTGAATGTCCAATCTTGAATCGAAAGCTTTGGATTTGATTCTAAGTAATGGTTGAGAATATCTTTTCCTAAAATATAGTTACTCCAGCGAGGAAGATTCTTTTGCTCATTACCGATAACAAAATCGTTAAATGTTGTTTCATAATCATTAACAAGGTTGGCTACATGCTCCTTCGTCTTCTCATCCATTGGTTCATGCCAAGGAGGTGAGACGCCTTTGACAATTCGATCTGCAAAAGCATCTGCTTTCCCTTCTAATATGACAGAATTTAAAACCGAACTAACCATAAAGTTTGGTGTGTCGCGAAGAATCAAGTGATGATATTCATGTGCAGTCGCATAAGCAAGGATATCTTTATCGAAGTCTTCATTCAGATAAAAGACAAAAGTATCTTTATATGCATTTCCACTAATCCCACCCAGTGACTCACCGATAAATGCAAATTCTGAATTGATTGGTACGAGAAAAATCGTACTTTTCTTTTTAGGAAGTGCCTGATGGGAAGCGATGTAAGTTTTTATAATCGTTTCTTCAATCTCACCATGTTTGCTCATCAGCACATCGATTCGATTTAGGAGTTGTTGCTCATAGGATGTCGATTTCATCAAAAAGTTGCCTTTCAAATCCGCTGTTCCGAACTTCTCCTCTTCTCCAATCTTCCCTATGTAATCGAGAACAAATTCTCTAAAAAATTTCTTTTTCTGTTCTGAATCATTCGTCTCTAGAGATGCCTCCAAATACTTTTGATACTGTGTGTAAAGTGGCACGATTTTTAATTCACTATCGTCGCTTATTTTTATAGTCTTAGGCTGCACGTTAACGTTCTCTTTTATAGCTTCGACATTTTCTTTGTCACCAATGCATGCCGATAACAGAATCAAAGGAATACAAAGTAGAAGAAGTGTGAATCTTTTCAACTGAACGACCTCCGTCTCTTTTTAAACCATCAAGCATTTATCGTGAGCTTTTATCATGATGATGTTTTTTCTCTTCGAAAGACTGTGTAGTAAAGATTATGAGTCACCTTCCTTTTACATGTTAAATTGTACCATATTTTCTATCAAATTACCTTTCGACATTTTAATCAACTTGTAAATATCACTGTTGTTTTTTGGGTTTACGTTGAGACGTTGTGCTTAACTTCCTATTATTCGTCATACAAAAAAATTGCCCGTTCATTGAACGAGCAACCAGACTTCTCCTGTATAAATATCATCCTCATCTTGAATCCGCTCGTGGAACCGATGCACCTCGACATCCGCTGAGGCTACGAGCTTTTGTTGAAACACATCATCTAAGGGCAAGGGCGTCCATGTCTGATCCGGTGAGTCACGTTTCATAAACACCTTCAATCGTGCATCATTTTCAAACACGAGGAGTTCGGACTGCCAAAGCGTCGGAAGGTCCAACAAGACGACGACCCGGTTCCGCTCCTCTTCTCGGAGACGCACGAGACGGGAGGCCCCCTCCATCATCGCCTCGATGACCGCATATTGAATCCGGCTGTTCTCCTGTACCGATAGTAAGAACGGTTGATCGATTGGGATTTTGTTGTGCCAATACCCGTCGTGAAACGTCGTCGGGAACGAATGGGTCTGTTCGTCGACATACATGCGCAACCGTTTCAGTCTTCGTCTGACACCGCGTACTTTCGCCCGTCTCTTCATGATGTTCTTCCCAATATGGCGTCGACTTGCTGCTGGTGATGCCGGTCATGTCCGATGAACTCGGTGACGATATAAGTAAGCGTATACGGAACACCCTGATGCGGGCAATGGGTCACCCCGTTCGCCGTCGTGTGCGAAGTCAGCGTCTCTTGACGCAATGACCGCAGTACTTCTATGAGTGAACTCCGACTCGTTTTGGCTAATTGGAGAACGTTTTCTCCCGAGAGACGTTTCGCTTTTTGGGTCGCCCGCGCGTTAAACGAGTCGAACTCAGGGAAGATCATCCCTTCTCCGTTCTTCACGGCTGGGATGATGACGTTCAACAGATGGTTGTCCCAATGGGCGATGTGAAGGACGACTGCTTTGATTGACCATTTGTCGGTCGCAATTGGCTTTTCCCACATCGATTCATCCAATCTCTCTAGCGTGTTTAGCCAATCTGTATAGGATGCAAATTCGTCGATGACGTTTGAACGATTAGTCATGAATCTGTCCCTCCTCAATTCATAAGGTAAGGAAATTGTATCATGTTCGATTACTTCTGTTCCGGTCATATTTTTCTATCCTTGGTCAATCAAGCAACGCTTGACGGAAGCGATTGATTCTCACAATGATGACTTATACATCTAGCGAGATGGACACTTTCTTTTTGAATTGTGGAGTTATCCCGTCGATTGAAATCGAACCGTAAGTGACCGTTAAGCCTTCTGGCGTCGGGACAATAGAAAGGGAAAACGCATTTAGCCAGTCCGCTGACGTCGGAAATACCCCAGGGGCCCAATCCAGTTCAAGTTCGTGCCCAGCAATCGCGTAGGAGAATGGCACATGACGATACACGTCGACGAGCAGTCGTTCGATTTGCTGTGTGAACGCGGATCTCGATGCAGGATGTGAAACGACATCCCCCCAGTTCAAATCGATGAGAATCCCGACATAAGTGTCCATCACTTGAAGGGACACGGTCATCACCATATCCACGCCTCTAAAATAGTTGCTTCGTAAATGGATAGATCCGTAATGCCCGATCCGAGCAAAGTCGGTATCTGTCGTTGTCGTCCAATCGTTCCCCGCTTCATCCTGACTGAATGTCACGTTTATGATTTCTCCACCGCTACTTAACAGTTCCTCACATACATTTTGAGCAAGTTTAGGTAACGGATAATGGCTCGGATAAGCCATCCCGATGGAAATGAATCCGCCTGCTTGATCCATTCGAACACCTCCTTTTTCAATCATACAAAAAACGGCACCGTTAGGAACGGTACCGCGCTATGTTTGAGCCTCAGATGTTTATGCTAATGACGTCCTATTCATTTGTTTTCTTCACTGCTTCGATCCATCCTGCATCGTTCGTATCATGCGAGTGATTCGCTTACGCGACAGCAGTCGGGGCAGGAAGGCAACGAGCCGATTCCGTCTCCCTGGGATGATCAAGGTCTTTCCGTTCATAAAGCCACGATACCCGATATCCGCGACCCGTCCTGCTTCCATGATCGTGCCCGTTTGAATCAGTTTTGACGCCTGCATCCCGGAGCGGTCGACGAAACCAGTCGATGTTAACCCTGGACATAAAGCGGTCACCGTCACGTTCGTCCCGCTCACTTCATTTTCGAGCGCTTCTGAGAACGACAACACGTATGACTTCGTCGCGTGGTACACCGACATCAACGGTCCCGGGAAAAAACCGACCATGGAAGACACATTCATGATGCCCCCTTGATTCCGTTCAACCATACCGGGTAAAAACAATTTGGTCATCACCGTCAACGCCTTGATGTTGACGTCAATCATATTCACCTCTTGGTTCATATCTGTCTCTAAGAACGTCCCGTACAGACCGAACCCGGCATTGTTGACCAAGTAGTCCACGTGGATCCCCTTCTCCTGGAGCTCCTTGTAAATCGCTTCTGGCACTCCCGGTGACGCGATGTCTTTGGCGATGACGGTGACGCCGACACCATGATTGATCCGATAATCTTTAGCGATTTCTAACAGTTTCGCTTCATTCCGTGACACGAGTACCATCTCATGTCCATCTCGGGCAAAGCGATCGGCCAATTCTTTGCCGATCCCACCTGACACGCCTGTGATGAGAACCGTTTTTTTCATGGCAGTCTCTCCCTCTTTTTCTGCTACAAGCAGTAGTCTCACATACTTCAGAACGTAATGATGACCTTTCCTTTCGGCCGACCCGTCGCAACTAACTGTAGTGCTTCGTTCACTTCATCAATCGTAAATCGTTTCGGATGAAGGGCAGGAACGACTTGGTTCGCCTCCACGACGCTCGTGATTTCTTTGAGTTGTACCCCATTCGCACGTACGAAGATGAAGCGGTATTCGACGTCATGTTTTTTGGCCATCCGGTCATATTTCGCACCCGCCATCGAAAAGATCGTTTGTTTCCAGAACGGGAGCTGTCGGTCTTTTGCGAAACGTTTATTCGGTCCTGTCCGCAAAGACAGGAGTCGTCCGCCTCGTTTGAGGATTCTCAGCTCTTTCTTGAATTCTGTCGGCCCTAACGTATCGATGACATAATCCACGTTTTTCAGGACATCCTCATAGTTTTGCGTCGTATAATCCAAATATTGATCGGCACCGAGCTTCAGCGTCCGTTCGCGTGACTCCGCATTTCCACTGACGATCACTGTCAGACCTAACGACTTCGCGAGCGGAACGGCCATTTGACCGAAACTACCCGATCCTCCCGGAATGAACACAGATTGTCCAGACTGGACGTTTAATTCTTCATGTAGTCCTTGGTAGGCTGTGAGTCCCGTTAAAGCGACAGCTGCTGCCTCTTCGTAAGATAAGTTTTTTGGCATCCTTGCGATGGCAGATGCATCGACTGCTACATATTCAGCGATGGCCCCGATTTTTTCGATCGGCAGACGCGTGTAGACGTCATCCCCGACGGAATAACCGGTCACATGTTTCCCGACCTGTTCGACGACACCCGCCAGTTCGTTCCCGATTGTCAGCGGGAAAGCATAATCTTGAATCAGTTTTACGCTACCGGTCATGATCAACATCTCGAGTGGATTGATGGCGGCGGTCTTTACCTTGATCAACACATCATTGTCCCCGATGTCCGGAACACGTACCTCGTTCACTTGCGCTTCGATTACTTTCGAATATCGACTGATTTGAGCTGCTTTCATCATTTTGTTCATGATTGACTCTCCTTTGTTTGTCTCGACAGATGATCAAATCGCATCTGAATCGAGGAATAGGTTGACGTGTGCGGCAAATCGTTCGGGGAACTGGAACAGATGACCGTGTCCAGAATCCGGATAGACGATCAATTGTGCGTTCGGTATTTTTTCGGCCAAAATGTAACTATTTTCAGTCAGCACCATGACATCTTTAATCCCATTTGTCACGAGGACAGGTTGTTCGATCGCATGTAGCCATGCATAGTCTTCGTCCGGCTTTTGTTGCGCCCATTTCGCAACGGCTTGTAACTGTGCACCCTAAGTATGATAAAAACCTGTTGACGTTTTTTAGAATGAACGTTCTAAAATAGGTAAAAAAAGAAAGTCAGTCCAACACGCTGAGTGCCAGCGCGATGATGCTTTCTAATTCTTTTTGCGTGTAGTTCGTTTTGATCAAGACACGAAGACCGATCAAGTTGTTGTGCAAGAAACGCGCCATCTGTTCCGAATCGATGTCGGTTGACAGCTCGCCACTGATTTTTCCTTGTTGAATCAACTGTTGGAACATGTCCTCGGTCCGATGGAACATCGTCGTCGCCATCCGGTCTACCTCTTGGTCCAAGAGCGACAATTCGACGGCTGCATTGACGGATAGGCACCCTGTTGGATAGGTTTCAGAAGACCTCAGAATGAATCGAAATACGTCCCCGATGGCTGACTTCACGGATTCATGTTGACGAATAATCGTCTCCATCTCATGCGTGATGAATTTTTCATACTCGCCGAGCGATGCTAAGAACAACGAGCGTTTGTCACCGAACGTGTCGTAAATGCTTCGTCGATGAATGCCCATGTGGTCGACCAAGTCTTGCATCGATGTTTTCTCATACCCTTGTTCCCAAAACAATTCCATCGCTTTCTTTAATACAATCGTTTCGTCAAACTCTTTACTTCTAGCCATCTCGATCCTCCTTCGGTCACCACACAGTTTTAGAATGAACGTTCTAACTACACCCTCACTATATCCTTTCTAGAACGATTAGTAAAGAATGAAGTTGATTACACGAAAGAAGAGGAGCATCATCCTCCCGGGACGACGCTCCTCTTCTCGTGATTATCTCCCCAATCGTTAGGAACAAGTTTCCACTGTCGATTGGAGAGCACATGCTGAACGGGACCGTTCAGCATGTTTACAGCCAGACTGGTAAAGAAAAGAAAACCAAGAACAATACGGTCAAGACACCGACGACCGGACTGAGCGAGCGATAGCCCTTCTTGAACAAGACGATCATCGTGTAGGCGATGAAGCCGAGCCCGATGCCATCGACGATGGAATACGTGAACGGGATCATGATAATGACGAGGATCGCCGGGAAGGCCTGCTCCCAATTGTCGAGCGGGAGATGCTTCACGTTCTGGAACATCATCATGCCGATGATGATCAAGACCGGCGCGATCGCCGTCACCGGAATGATCGCGAACAGCGGCAACAGCAAGAGCGAGACGACGTATAGTCCTGACGTCACGAACGACGAGATGCCGCCGCGTGCGCCGACCGAGATGCCGGCCGCGACCTCGACCGTCGAGACGGTCGGGCTTGATCCGAACATGGCCCCGGCCATCGTCGACAACCCTTGGGCGATCAAACCTTTCGGGGCTTGATCGTCCTTGCCGATCGCCCGCGTCTGATTCTGGATCAGGCTGATGTTCTCGATCAACAAGACGAGCGTCAACACGCCGACCGCGATCAGGAAGATCGGTGATGTCGATTGCGCGAACGACACGTTGCCGAACACGGTCCCGAACGACTCGAAGAACGGTGTGAGCGCGAACTCACCTGTCCAGTCGAGCGTGCCCGTGACAGCGCTCAAACCGACACCGAACGCGATCGTCCAGAGGAAGCTGCTCGGTCCCATCTTCAAGAACAAAAGAATCGCGACGAATAGCGTCAGGAACGCGACCTGCACCGGTCGCTCCCCGAGGTCTCCGATGTGGAGCAGTGCCCCACCACCGCCCGAGACGATCCCTGCCGCTTCGAGCCCGATCAAGATGAGGAACAGGCCGAGCCCGACCGTCAGTCCGTCATGAATGATCGGCGGGAACGCGTTCGCGAGTTTCCTCGCCACTTTCGTCACCGTCATGAGGACGACAATCGCCCCCGAGACGAGCGAGACGGCGAGCGCACTCTGCCAGCTCAGTCCCATCTGCAGGACGAGCGTGTACGTGAACAACGCATTGATGCCCATACCAGGTAGGAGCAACAACGGTAAGTTGAACAGTCCCGCGATGAACGTCCCGATGATGCTTGTCAAAATCGCTCCGACGAGCGCTCCCTCGAACGGGAGTCCGGCTTGTGTCAAGATTGCCGCATGTACGGCCGGGATGTATGCTGTCGCCAGAAAGTTCAGCACGCCCCCGTATGTTTCTGTTTTCCATTCTGTTTGTTTTGCCATAGGAATCAATCCTTTGTTGGCACCCTCACCCACCCATGTGGTTACACACGAGACTCATTATATCCTGTCTGACTTCAGACATGCAACACTATCGTAGTTCAATTCCACCTTTGGACCCAGTGTTGAGACGACTCCATCTAAAGGTTCATTTTATAAAATAAGAACAAACGTTCTTATTTTCAGCATCTATTTTAGTCGGAATCTGCTATAATGAAGAGGCAGGTTAACACAGCAATAGTGGGGTCAGCCGCCAATTCCGCAATGGAGGAAGGCGGTGGTGCGGATGGAACAACTATGGACCTGGGTCGGCGATTACGTAATCGTCCCGATCCTCGCTCCGATCATTGTTCACTTGGTAATCTACCAATCATCCGATCGTGCAAAGTCTGAACGCACAAAAAAATGACCCCCTCGGCGCAATGAGATGGGTCACTTTCTGATTCACTAACCATTGTGGCGGCTGGGCCACTCTTAAAGTGGTAGCCTGTAAGCCAGAGGCCGGTGTATCGAGCACCGGTCTCTTTCTACTTGCATCATACCATATCTGTTCCCGGTTTTCAGTATTAGAAACACGAAAACGATGAATTTGACGTGACGAACACCGGGTGATTTAACCCGGTGTTTTCATATCTTCTTCTACCGTGTAGCGGGAGAACCATTTCAACATGGCATCCGCCTCTTGTTTCGGGATATCCTCGATCATTTCATTCGATAAGACACCACGAGTCGAGAACAGGACGTTGCATACATCGAAACGGCGCTGAAGCGGCGTCTGTGTCACTTGGACCTGTTCGATCCGTGGCTTGTCCGTCAAAAATGAGTGGACGTTGAACGCACCGGTCCGGAGCTCGACGAAGCGACCGTTCTGAGCGTAGCGCGTCGTCATATAGCTCAACAGGCGGCCGCCAATGATGATGGCCCACAACAGGACGAGCCACCAGGCATAATCGCGGAAGAAATAGAGGACGACGCCACTGATGATGAGACCGAACCAACTGATCCGCATCAGCTTGATCCAAAGCGACCGTTTCGGTAAACGATGGAGCGTGTCGGCCCATGTGAACTGGTTGAAGTGCTCGTTCAGCACGGCCATCGCCTTGTCCCGTTTGACGAACGGGAGGATGGTCGATGACTCGTCTTTCAACTCGTCCATCGTGCCCGCAGCGACGAGCTCGACGCCGACGATGTTGAACCAGCGCCGGATGAACGTCTCTTTGATGCGGATCGCTTGAATCTTCTCGTACGGGATCTCTTTCGCCGAACGGTTCAAGAGCCCTTTCTCGACACGGATCCGATCGCCTCTTCGTTCGAGTTGGAAGTTCCCATATTTCAAGAAGTTGATGACCATGCCGATGATGACAGACAGGAACAAGACAGTAAGGACAAGTACGCCGATGGCGATGATCGAGGCGCTGATGACCCACTCCCCGACTTGGTCGAACGTCCCATCAAGGTTGATGAAGTCATCGATCGAGGACACGACCGTCGAGGCGACCGGGAAGATGGCGAATACCGACAGTGACGTCAGCGAGGCGATGATGATCTCGCGGGTCGAGATGGCATACAACAAACGGCTCGCCGGTTTTTCAATCGCCACCGGTTCAGATGTCGTGTCTGTCTCCTCTTCCACGGGTAAGTCCGTTTCAGTCTTCCGATGACGGACCTGGTCGAGGATGTCCTCGAGCCGCTTCGCCTCGTTCGGGAAGACGCCGGCCAGTTTGAACGAGGCGTCGTCGCTGTTCGCGTTCGTATCGAACGTCAACTCGACGACACTGAGCAGACGGTAAAGGAACGGGCTGTTCGAATGAACGCTTTGGATTTTATAGAGCGGGAGCGACTTCTCTTTTTTGATCCAGTTCCCGTCGATGATATACATCGTCTTGTCGTCCAAGGCGTAACGGAAATTGCGCCAGCCGAAGAACTTTTGGATCACGTCGAGCAAGAGGAAGAGCAAGATCCCGACGCGCAAGATGATGCCGAACGTCGTGCTCCAATCGTTATTGATCACAAATAGCAGTACGAGCGGGATGATAAATGACTTGATGACCTCTAATACACGTAACAGTAAAACGCGAGTCGGTAGACGATGCCAAGTGAGCGTCGCTTCCGTCATACGACATCCTCCTCCTCGATGCGGGCATAGACCGCGATCTGTTCACGAAGCGTCTTCGCGAACGACTCCTCGATCGCATAGATCTCATGTGACCCGGCCGCAGTGCCGATCGTGATCGTCTGTAAACCATACTTCCGGAGCAGCGGTCCTTGTTGGGCGTGGACGTACTGTACTTTCGTCATCGGGATCAACACGTCATGTGTCGTGATGATGCCATGATGTAATCGTATCTCGAGCGGTTTTACGTCATACGTGAAGCGTTCTTGCTTCCACTTTTGGAACACGACGATGTCGATCACGCTATAGATAAGATCGATGGCGAGTAAGGCGTACATCGTATATTGGAGCCATGTCGGCCAGTCGAAATAGAGCGAGGCGACGACGAGACCGCCGGTGATGACGAGCCCGATCAAGTAAAAGATGGCGCTAGACAACCGGAACACGGTTCGTGCCTCGATCGGTAATTTGCCGCTGAGTGATGCTGGTACTGTTTCTATGTCTGACATTGGTGTTTCCCCCTATCCGTTCGGACGCGTTGTCCGTTCTCCTTCTAGTATACGGCTCATCCCTCAAAAAAGTTTCACCTTGATACTGTGAAACTGTTCAACCTGTCCCAATCGATGTCTGACTCGTCGGACCTGACGCGGATGTTCCAGAACTTCATCATATGCTGTAAATGAGTCTGCATTCGCTTCTCTCCGCATCGCTTAAGATTTCTTTATTATACGACGAATTAAAAAGTTGGTGGTTAACAGCCTCTAAATGTATTTAAATTCAATTATTGACATTATTTTTTTATAATGGAATATTTAAGTATAAATTAACTTACTCTACTGAACTCGTTTGAAAGATTGATTTATGCTTTTACCTTTTCGAAGAATAAAATGAAGGAGGGTTTATGCAGAAAAGAAGAATGTATTATTTCATCATATCGACCTTGATCATCGTCGCTTTAGTTAAGATCGGGGGCACTTTCCTATATGGAATGATTGTAGATCGTCCCACCCAACAAGACATGTCTGGGAAGCCAAGGTATATTGACGGTGAGCCGGCAACCTTTAAGGAAAAAACAGAGAATCTTGAGGACACTAATGATATACCGAAATGGCATAACCTTTTGTCGAAAGAACGCTTTGAGAAAAAAATTACCGGTGAGAATCAAAATACTGCTTCAGACGTCCTGAAATGGGCCGTTATAGCTTTCTTGATCATTTTATTTCTCAAGTACTACAAGCGAGTACGGGATTGGTGGGATAAGCGGCGCCGCAAAGCGACTCTGTCCTCAGATGACGAGAGACCATTATCAGCGCAAGCCAACATGAACACAGTGTCCACGACCACACCAACCGTTTTCTATGCCTCTGATACCGAACTTGGAAAACTACTCGTGGCGTTGAATGACGCCTTGAGCGACGCTCAAAAACGAAAACCACATGAGACCGTCTCAGAGTGGTTTGCACGCATTCGATTCGAACAATCTGTGAAACCTTATGCCGATGTGCGATATGGAGAACTGGACGTGATCGACGAGCGCTCACTTCATGACTTCAAAGTATCTGTCAGACAGTACATACAACACCATAAAGGAGAGAAATCTTGATGAACATTCGTGCGATGATCGATGAAATCAACCAAGTTTATTTGGGCAACCCGAAAGTGGTCGAACTGTGTGTGACGTCGCTGCTGGCGAACGGACATGTGCTCTTGGAAGATGTCCCTGGTACCGGGAAGACGATGCTGGCAAAGACATTGGCGACGAGTTTCCATGGCGACTTTTCAAGGATCCAGTTCACAGCCGACTTATTACCATCTGACATTATCGGTTCGGATTTTTTTAACCTGAAGACGCAAGAGTTTGAAAATAAGCAAGGCCCGATCTTCTCCAACATCGTGCTCATCGATGAAATCAACCGGGCCGTCCCACGTACGCAGTCCGCGTTGCTCGAAGCGATGGAAGAACGACAGGTGACGGTCGGGGGCAAGACATATCATCTACCTACCCCTTTCTTCGTCATCGCGACGCAAAATCCGATTGAATCATCCGGCACATTCTCTTTGCCTGATGCGCAGCTTGACCGCTTCATGATGTGTCTACATACAGGGTATCCGACTGAGGAATTCGAACTTCAATTGCTAGAGGAATCCGTCACCGAGACCCGTAAGACGGTTTTAGCGAATGTCGACTTCGAGCAACTCTTACAATATCGAGCAGATGCCATGAAAATTCACATCTCGAAAGACGTGTTACGTTATATCGTCTCGATCGCGACCGCGTCACGCAGTCACCGGAACGTTCAGACGGGAATCAGCCCCCGTGCGACGATTGCGCTCTCGAAAGCCGCGCAAAGTTATGCCTATATCCACAATCGTGACTATGTCACACCAGAGGACATCAAGTTCTTGGCCCCATACGTTTTCGCTCATCGGTTGACACTGACGCTCGAAGGCGAGATCAAGTCCTCGAAGGCAATGGTTGTGGAAGAAATCTTGGAGTCCGTCCCGGTCCCGGTCGAGATGGGCATGTGACCGGGATGAACATCTCAACCAATGTATTCTTCTTGCTTGAGAAGCGCATCCAAATCGTCTTGTTTTCAGTGATGCTCATCTTATTGTTCGTGCCGTACCTCTCGATCCTTTCATTCGTTCTCGCTGTTTTTTTGGCGGCAAGTCTTTACATCGAGCGTTACACGAAACGATTGACTTCACAAATGGACGTCACCTGGAGACAGTTCGACTCGATTCTGTTCAAAGACGACAGGTGTAAGTTCACCCTCGACCTGACGAACGTGCACCTGTTAAACGAAATGAGCACGAAAACATATATACGTACGCCGAAGGATGGACATTATGTCGTGAACTTAGAGGGGCATACGGAATCCATCATCGAATTGGACGAGCTGCCGTCTGATTTCGTCTTCGAACTTACAGGTAATCGAAGGGGACCCATCGAAGTAGCTGAAATCTCTATCACGATTAGCTTGCCTCTATCGTTAGGGACGCTGACACTCTATTTGGCTCCCCCTTTACGTTGGACGGTCTATCCATCGATTTCAAGTACTCATGCGCAACGTATCCGGTCACACCTGAAGCTTGGTGAGCGCGTCTCTAAATATTCTCCAATTAAAGATCGGTTATTACAAATCTCCTCGAAGCCCTATGAGGATGAACCGTCCAGACAAATCGACTGGTATGCGACGGCGAAGAAATCTACTCTGCAAACGAAACTGTACCAGCCGGTCAATCAAGACATGTTCACGGTGTACCTCGACTTGTCGGCTTCGAACGGGATCGGCCTACATCATAAGTTTGAGGAACTGATAGAGGATACGGCATTGGTCAGTCGGGAATTGATTGAAAGCGGCGGGAAGGTCGAGCTGTTTGTGAACCGATTAGATCAAAAGGGGCACGTCAATCACTTGAGCATCCAAGAAGGGGCGAAGCAGCTTAAAAACATCCTTGCCTTACTCTCTAGTCTATCGGAACAAGATTACTATATGGGTTCAACCCGTTTCTCCCCTTACGTGACGAAAATAAAAAATAAACAAGCTCAGCTCATAAAAATCGCATCAACTAACTGACTTTTTAAAAGCCAAGTTAGCTGATGCTTTTTTTTATTCAAAAAGCAGTTCTACCAGCTGATTATGGTACATCTGTAACTTCACTAACGCTTTCTTTATGACATGACTCATTTCAAACAAGAGATCGAGCGTTATGTCGACTCCTACTATCACCGCCGCATCAAAAAACGACAAAAAAACTGAGCCCGGTGGAATACCGGACCCAGGTTCTCGAAGTCGCCTGACAAATTATTTAGTGTCTAACTTTTTGGTTCAGTTCACGAGAGCGGTTTTTAGTCTTCAAAGAACCACTTCTTGCGCGGTTCCACTTTCAAATTGTCGCTATGCTTCTTCATCTCGGTGATGAGGTAGCGTTCGAGTTCGTTCATCGCCTTGACCCAGTTCGTCATCGCCGCGACGAGCGGGACGACGGTCAAGATGAGTTCTTCCTCTTCGTCGCGCATCTTCTCGATCATCAGCTTGGCGAAGTCGAAGTTCTCGTGGATCAAGTCTTCCTCGCGGTCGATGATGTGTTCGTTCTCGAGTTCATACGCCGAGAACAAACGCTCATGCCGACGCAGCAAGTGCCGCATATGGCGCAACAGTTCTTCTTCGAGTTGTGGCGGCAGATGTTCGACCGTCAAATAATCGTCGTACAACTTGTCGAGCACGTGGATGGCGGCACTGTTCGTGTCGATCATCTTCGACTTGAGGACGGCCCGACGGTAGATCGGCGTCTTCTTCTCGAGCCAGCGGTTGGCTTTGATCTCTTCTTCGAAGTAATCATACGTCGTCTTCGAACCGCGATGTTTCTTTTTCGTCTCGTCGAGCGATTCGAACGACGAGCGGCCGCCTTCCGTCTCGGAGAACAAGCGAGCGATTCGGACCGCCATTTGAAAGACGGTAGTGATCTCATCTTCGAGCTTCCGTTCATAGCGCGGCGGGAACAATAACGCGTTGACGAGCAGCGCGACGGTGATCCCCATCATGATGAGCAAGTAACGTTCGCCGGCGAACATCCAAATCGACAAGTCGGACTGGCTCGCCCCTTCCATGATCAAGATCGTCGTCAAGATGACGGTCCGCGTCGTCGACTCGAGGTTCAAGAAGAGCAGGATCGAGATGGCGATGATGATGACGACGCCGATCGCGATCGGTGTCGGGTTCGGTGTCAGCATCAACGAGAACACGGCCAGTAAGGCACCGATCAAGTTCCCTTTCATCTCCTCTAAAAGCCGGACACCCGTCTGATACACCGACGGCAGTAAGGCGAGTGAGGCCGCGAGTGCCGGGACGACGATTTGTTCAAATTGAAACGCTTCGGCAATAAGTAACACCAGGGCGACAGAAATCCCGGTTTTGATCGTTCTAGCTCCAAATCTCATGCGTTCTCGACACCGGAGTGTCTTCCCCCTTTGTACACGTCATGCAATTTTTTTAGCCGACTTCGGCGTGCGTGAAACATTTGCCCTTCGAACCGGTCGAAGTCAGGTCATTTTGCCCGATTCGAGAGCGCTTCCGTGGTATGATGGCGTTGGATATTTTCTTTAATCTTGATGGGGAGGGGTTTACTTGTCAACCATTGCTTTATTTGGAGGAAGCGGCCGCACGGGGATGCGGATGCTTGAACGATTACTGGAGGACGGACATCACGTCCGCCTATTAACGAGACGACCGCTTCAACCGAGGGACGGTCTTGACGTCATCATCGGCGACGCCACCGACCAGGAAGCTGTCATTGAAACGATACAACGTGCTGACGTCGTCATGTCAGCGCTCGGCACCGACAAACAAAACGTCTTGTCGCGCTTCACCCCGCTCGTCATCGCGGCGATGCAACAGGCAGGACTCAAACGCATCTTGATCGTCGGCACAGCCGGCATTTTACGGGCACACGACTCGGACAACTATCGCTTCGAGACGCGTGAGTCGAAACGGTCGATGACGACCGCAGCCGAGGACCACGCCCGAGCCTATGAGCTGTTCGAAGCATCCGACCTCGACTACACGATCGTCTGTCCGACGCAATTGATCGAAGGCGAATCTGTCGGTGAGATTGTCATCACGGCCGACGTGTTGGGCACGGTGAACTCAGGTCCGATCGCACGGGATGACGTCGCCGAGCTCGTGCTTCGCGCCTGGAAAGACAGAACATACATCAGACACCGCGTCGGGATCACGACGGAATCATGATTAGGGGATGGGGATTATGAACGAACAACGCATGCGCCTGGCGCAATTGACTGACGTATTTGAAACACAAGACGAGACCGAGTCGGCTCGGCTCGCCCGGACCGCACTCCGGAAAGTGACGCGTGACGAGATTTGGATCGCCGTCTGCGGTCACTTCTCGGCCGGTAAATCGACGCTGCTCAACAACTGGCTCGGCGACGGGGTATTACCGACGAGCCCGATCCCGACGAGCGCGAACATCGTCACGCTCCGTAACGGTGACGCAAGTGCCTCGGTCGCCATCAATGACACGGACTGGATCCGACTCGGGACCGATGAGCTCGAACATTTAGGCGACTACTGCAAAATCGAAGAGATCAAAGAAGTCGAATACGCGCTACCGCGCTTCCCGTTCGGAAGTGACGTCGTCTTGATGGACACCCCCGGTATCGACTCGACCGATGAGCGTCACCGCCAAGCGACGGAACGTTCGCTCTTCCTCGCCGACCATTTGTTCTTCATGATGGACTACAATCACGTCCAATCGGAACAGAACATCCAGTTGATGAAACAGTTCAGCGCTGAAGCCCGCCCCTACTCGATCATCATCAATCAGATCGACAAGCACGATGAGACGGAACTTCCGTTTGACGCGTTCAAACGCTCGCTCGAGACGGCGTTTATGCGTCATGCCATCAATCCGGACGATATGTTCTACATCTCGCTCCGTGAATTCGATCACCCAGAGAACGAGGTCGAACGGCTCCGGACCCACGTCCAAGCCGTCATCGAGACGGCCCGAGAGCAGAGTGAGGCGCGAGCAAGTCTCCTCGTCGACACGTTGCTCGACCGGTCTGTGCGGTCAATCGAGACAGCGCTCGAACAGCTTCCGGTCGTCGAGAAGCAGACGGCGGAGATCCAATCCCGGCTCCAGCGACTCGAGAAGAAATCGACGTGGCTGCAGTTGTTCCGTCGTGAGTTCTTTAAACACCAGTCCCCGATCGTCGCCAGTGCGCCGATCATGAACTATGAGTTCCGTGAACTGTTGCGGGATTATCTGGAGAGTTGTGCACCTGAGTTCAAAGTCGGCCTGTTCTTCTCAAAAGAAAAGACGCGCCAGGAACGTGTGCGGCGTGAAGACGTCGCCGCCAAAGAGTTCAACCGATTGATTGATACGAACTTGCGGCCCCACTTGATCAAATACGCCGAGGACATCGTCCGTGACTTGAAGCTGCCAGAAGCGATCTTGTCTCGTCCCGACACATTGCCGTCCGCACCGAAGACGCTCATCAGCGAGCAAGTGAAGGCCGGGGCGTCACTCAGTGGCGACACGGTCCTCCAGTTCAGCCGTGACATCGAGTCTGCCCTCGCCGCTTGGGTGACGAAAGTGTCCGACCCGTGGGTCACCTCAGTCGAGACGTATCTCGAGGCTGAAGGAAAAAAACGGATCGACCAAATCAAGGCCGAGCAAGACGACTTATATGACATGCTCGATACGCGGGCGCTCCAACGCCGGCTTGCTGAAAAGCAAGCGCTGCTCTCTACTTACGCCATACGTGACATCTCGGAAGACCGATTGGGCGACCTCGAGACCCGCCATTACGTAGAGGCCGGCCAGTTACCGAAAAAACAAGTCGAACACCAGCAACAAGAAGTTGCGTCGACCTCGCTTTTGGGCGATGATGTAACAGCTTTTTCATTTGATTTTTTGTATGAATATGCGGTATGTGAAATATTAGAGAAACATCCGTTATTCAAGTCACGCGTGAAGTCGTTGCGTCATAAGTTGGCCCGGGCCGAGTCCGAGCGTTACACGCTCGCCATCTTTGGTGCGTTCTCGTCCGGAAAGTCGTCGACGCTGAACGCGTTGCTCGGCGAAACGGTGCTCCCGACGTCGCCGAACCCGTTGACGGCCTCGATCACAAAGATCGTGCCCCCGAACGGTCAAGCCCATAAGAGCGCCTCGATCACGTTCAAGACACGCGACGAGCTCGAGGCGGAACTGAACGGCTACGGCGCTTCGCTTGAAGCGCTCAGCATCGACCACCCGTTCGTCAACGCCGTCAAGAACGCTCCCCTGTCCTATCTCGGCAGTGAGCAGTCGGTCGACTACGACACGTTCTGCTCGTTCGTCACCGAGGAAGAGAAGAGTTGCATCGTCAAGGAGATCGAGCTATATGTCGACTCCCCTTGGGCCGAGCGCGGTATCATCTTCGTCGACACGCCGGGCGCCGACTCCCAGTTCAACCGCCACAGCGAGGTACAGTTCGGCTATATGCGCGACGCCGACGCCGTCCTGTTCGTGACGTACTACAACCATGCCTTCACCGAGGCCGACCGCGAGCTCGTCATCCAGCTCGGGCGGGTCCAAGGGACGGGCGGCCATGACATGTTCTTCCTCGTCAACGCGTCCGATTTGGCGACCGATGACGCGGAACGCGATGCCGTGACCGATTACGTGTCGAACCAGTTGACGAAGCTCGGCGTCCGCAATCCGACCGTCCTGCCAATCTCAAGCCGGAACGCCATCCAAGGCAGAGACAATGGTTTCGACCGCTTCTCGGCCAAGCTCGAGCAGTTCGTCGACCATGACCTGCGCCAAGCGAACGCCGTCCGCATCAAAGACGAGACGAGCGCTCTCGTCACCGCGTTCGAGGACGTCTTACGCGAAGCCGAAGCAGATGCGACTGTTAAAGAAACACATCGCACACAACTCGAACAGTTGCGTGAGTCCGACAACCGATTAAGCGTCACGACGCTCGTCGACCCGTTCACGCGCGAAGTGAACGAACTGCTCGCCCACCTCGAGACGCGCTCCCTCTTCCGGCTCTCGGACTTCGTCAAGGAGACGTTCCATCCGGTCGAAGTCGACGGCTCGAAGGCGAGTCTCGAGCGCGCCCTGACACGCACGCTCGACAAGTATGCGTATGACATTCACCAAGAGCTGCAAGTGTTCCAATATCGGCTCGAGCGCTTCTTGAAGCAAGAGACAGAACGGTTGATCGAGCGTGAGACGCTCAAACTGCGCCCCGTCTTGCCGACGTTATCATACGAAGAAGACATCGACATCGACTGGCTCCGCGACGCCGTCGATCCGGTCACGTTCGAAGCGGACCCGTTCCGTCCCGTGTTGAAGCACTATAAGAACGCGAATCAATTCTTCGAAGCCGACGGTCGGACGAAGCTGCGCGACGACTTGAGCGCGCGCTTAAAAGCCGCCGTCCGGGAACAGCTCGAAGCAGTCGGTGCCGCTCAAGCCGAACGGACCGCTTCGCACTTACAATTGCTCGAGACGACGCTCAGCACTGCTTGGAACCGTGAAGTGAACGACCTCGTCGCCGGTGAGCTGAGCGTACTGACGGACGGGCAGTCGTTCGATGACATGAAACAGCGCCTCGATGCGCTCAGAAAGGATTGAACGCATGGGTTCATTACTGCTCGTCGGCCTGATCCCGGCCGTCATCATGACGGTCGCACTAGGTTTGTTTATCCGCCATTTGTATCTCAATAAAGAATCATAAAACAAGCCTCGAGCGCGCGCTCGAGGCTTGTTTTTATACATCTGCCGGATAACGGACGTCGATGCGGCGCCGGATATCGGTCATGACGTCAGCAAGCAACTGCATGTCGTCAAATGAGTGGATCTCGGTCTCCCTCTCGCCTGCTAGAATCATAAGCACGAACGCTTCAATCTCGTACTTCATGTGTGTCGTCTGTTCCGTGGCGAGTTCCTCGGTCGTCCCGTCGCGCCCGACGAACGTCAAGCGGTCGAGTGAGGCGATATCGTCGATGACGATACGCCCCGCTTCCCCGATGATTTCGGACGGTGCGTCCGTGCCGTGAATCTTCGAATGAAGCACGATGATGTCCATGCCGTCATACGACAAGATGGCCGAACCACTCCCGTCGACGCCCGACTCGAGTTTGACGGCGTTCGCTTGCACGGCGTCCGGTCGACCGAACAGTTTCAAGGCGGGACCGAGGCAATAGACGCCGAGGTCCATGAGCGAACCATTAGAGAAAGCGGGATTGAACGTATTCGGGTTGTCCCCGCGCTTATACAAGTCGTAGCGCGACGAATATTGCGACTTGTTCAAGATGACGCGCCGGACGGGACCGACGCGAGGCAGCGTTTGACGCAATATTCGGAAGTTCGGCATGAACATGTTGCGGAGCGCCTCAAGGAGGACGACGTCGTGCTCGCGCGCCGTCTCGAGCATCAGCTTGACCTCGTCGACGTTCGAGGCGAACGGTTTCTCGCAGAGGACGTGTTTGCCATGTCGCATGAACAAGATGCCCTGCTCGGCATGGAGCGAGTTCGGGCTTGCGATATAGACTGCGTCGATGACGTCGCTCGTCGCCATATCGTCAAGCGATGTGAACGTATGGACGATCCCATACTCTTTTGCGAAATCGGTCGCCCGCTCCGCTGTCCGTGAATAGACGGCCGCAACGGTCGCACCTTCGACTTCGTGGACGGCTTCTAAAAATGAATGGGTGATAAAGTTCGTGCCGATGATACCGAATCGAATCATAAGGATGTACCTCGTTTCTTTAGTTGGTGATGGCTTTGCGTAGGATGATCTCGTCATGGAGCGGGATGCCGTGCTCGCCGATCATTGGAATCGACGGTTTTTGTAGGCGGGCCGCATCAACCGCACCAGGGATGATGCCTGCGAGGCGCCAACCCCGCTTTTGATAAAAAGCGAGCGCTCGTAAGTTATCGTTCGTCGTGATGAGCGACATACGCTTGATTCGATGAAGTCGGGCCAAGCGCTCCACTTCATCGAGTAGTGACGACCCGATGCCGCGGTTTTCTCGTAAGCTATCGAGCGAGATGATTTCAAGTTCCTCTTCTCTAATGACATACGTGATCAGCCCGATGATTGTCGCTTCTTCCATCGCGACGAAACCGTCGAGCGTAGCGCAGTCATACGTCCCGGTCGAGATGACCATTTGAGGTGATCCCCACTCAGCGATAAAGACGTCACGCACCGGCTCACGTAGCGTCGGAATAATAGGTCGAATCATTGTCACTCCGCCCCCTGAACGGAAGGCTGCTTCGGTGCGCTCGCTTCCGTATAGATCCGAAATTGTTTGAACTGATCGTCGTAAATGAGCCGAATCGCCCAAGCAAAGCCTTTCACGTACAAGGAGTACAGCCATGATGATGGGATGAGTGTGAGGCGAATTATTACGTCCGTCCCATTCGGTGTCTCGGTCAGCACATAAGTAGACGTCGATATTCCCTGATTCGTCATCGCTAGCACTTCACACTCATAAGGGCGATTCACATACGTCAATTCGGATTCGACCCGAATCTCTTTCTTCTCGAACTGTTGGACCGAGATGAACCGTTTCCCCGTCACGAGTGACGCGTCCCCATCCTCATAAATGTTTTCAATCAAATGGTCGTTCCATTTGACGATATGTTCATCTTCTGCGAGGCAGGAGAAAACATGGTCGATTGGTGCGTCAATTGTCATGTGGTATGTAGCTACTTCAAGTTGTTTCACCTCAAATCCCCCTTAAGAAATCCCTTTCGGATAACGGATATACTGTCGTTGCCCCTCGATGATTGCTTTATTTTTATTAATTAAGTGGTCATAATTCAACTTAACCATTTGGTCAAAATCATTGGCTTCGAGCACGTTTAAAGCGTCCATGTTCTTCTGCATATTTTCTTTGCCGACCGCAATCCCTTTGATGAATTTCTTTTCTTCTCGAGACAGGCTTGACCACTCTTGTGTGTTTTCAAGAAACGCCGCGAACGCTTGAATGGCTTCACCCTGGCTCGTTAAAATCTTCAACGTTTGATGTTGATAGATGTCTGCTAGCACGGCGAATTCTTTAATCTTAGTCAAATCCGTGTCCGTAATGTGTTTTCGGATCAATACGTCATCGTTATAGTACGCCGTATAGTCACGAAGCACCTGGTTATACGCTTGTTGAACCTCCCAAAAATCTTCAAATGCGTCTCTCCCCTGCTGAACTTGTGGACTCGCATTAACAACCGGTATGCTTAACGGTTTCGTGTAAAAAGTAATCGGAATGTTTAAGCGTTCCGTCGCCATCTGAGATAGGTTGCCGCTTAAATCGGCAAAATAAGACAGGTTTGGCTGCGCAATCAGTACTTCGTCTACTTTCTCATCCCCGATTGTAAAGTAGGCGCTTGCCACCGATTGATTGTTTCGCGTAAAGCCTGCCATGTAGTATGGCGTTCCGTTTACCATCCAATAGACTGGATTGACAAAAACGCCTTCGGTCCATTTTTTATGTTTCTTTGCCTTTTTCATCAGTAACTTCGTTGTTTGATCCCACATCGTTGAATCTCCCCTTCTTGTCATGTTGATGACTGTTCGACGTCCCCTCGTGTATGTAGCCCCTTTGAGTTGCTCCGGCTCAGTTCTCTTACATCGGTATAGTAGCCCATTTCCTTTTCATAGAAACATATTTTGGACTTCGTTCAAGCCAAACCGTGACGGCAGACCATTGCCTGATTTAGACAAGCTCCTTTTCAAAACAGACATACCGTTCATGCCCTTTCGGTTTCGAATCAAAATGGACGTTTCCGCATTCGACGTAACCGTGCCGCTTATAAAAGTTGCAAGCTGCTTCATTCCCTGTGAAGCTGTCGAGCCGGATACTGGCATAGCCTCGCTCGACAGCCAATCGTTCCGAGAACTCGAGCACGTTTCTTCCGAGACCTTTGCCTTGCCCCTCAGGATGTACCATCAAGGAATGGATGACAAGCGGGTTATCGTGACGCCAGTCGATTTCTCTCCATTCCGGCGACTGCCATTCATCGATTACGACGACTCCGAGCAACTGCTCACCGTCTTTCATGATATAGACAGAGCCTTCTTTGATACAATCCTCGAAATAGGCGCGGTTCGGGTACGTGTCGTCCCATTGGAAAATCTGTCTGTGGAGCAAATCGTCTTTACAGGCGAGATACAGTTGTTCGATTGCATTCACATCTGATGGTTTGGCTAAAGAGATTGTGGTCATTCCAATGCTCCATTCTTAAAAGTGACTATTTTTTATTGATCATCCGCTCATATTTTTTATACTCGTCATGGGACATGCTTAGACCGAGTAGCTCAGCGATGGTGTCTTGTCGCCACGTGGTGGGATTGAAATATTGTGATCCCGTATTGAACCAGCGCCCCTTTTGATCGAATCCCCATGTATCCTTCACTCGGTCAAGTCCTTGCTGGATGAGCATCTTTCCTTCTGCAGAATTAAAATAAAGGTGGCGCTTCCCGAGCCATAAGTAAGGTTCTGGTGTCCAAGGACAGCGTTCGATGGCGAGTTGATAATAGTGCTGCTTCAGATGACTGAACTCTTTCGCCAACGCAATGCAAAGCAAGCCACTCACTTCTTCCGGTCCTTGTTCGATGAGCGACTCTGCCAAGGCGACGTCCTCATCCGTGATGACAAAGTCATTCCATCCCGTCCAATATAAGGCGAGCGCATAATAGAACGTATCATTCGGATGATATGTATAGGCGGTGAGACCAAAGCTGTTCACCCGTGCAAAATCTTCGATTGTATCAATTAACTCATACCCAATGAGCCAGTCCCATCGGCTTTTATCGGTCGGGTCCATCATCACGTGGTCAATCAACAGCTGTTCGATGCCGCGGGTCTGTTGAAGGTAATACTCGAGCTGTTTGAACTGTTTTGCCTCAACGTATGCATTGATGCAATCCATCATCGCTTGTTGCTCCGCCGAAAGAACCTCGTTTCCTGAGTACAGCTCAAAAATATTCCCTACCGTGTAATCATTCAAATTGGGCTCTCCTCTCACACGTCGCTTTCCACAATACGCGCTAGTTCTTCAATCCGTTCACGTGTGATGCCTTCCCGCTGCTCGGCGGCGAGCGGATGATCAGTCGGCTCTAATTCGATAAACGGCCGCATCCCGACCTCTCGGATATGGACATTCGTCTTCAAATTGAACGCGGCGCTTCAACTGTTTCTTCGTGTAGCCTTCAATGCTTGCTGGCATGACAGAGTGGGGTTCCGAGTTCCTGGTGGCAGACAGAACATAAACAATTGTCGATATGATCTCGTTTTTGAGAAAGAGGATTTATCATATTCGCTACTTTCTTTTATTTTTGGAAATTATATATATGGTATGTGAAATATAATCACTCTAGAAACTCTAGCATGGTTTCTGAATCATCCTCCAACCCAACCAGTCCGCTCGACCAATCGAGGCCGCACAGCAGTTCATCTTCCGACACGTTCGGCAGCCAGCGTTTAAGAAACAGCTCGACCGGCAACTCAATCACATGATAGTCGGTCCATTCTTCAGTCCGGCAAGCGAGCGCAAACTTTCTGGACGAAAAGAATAACAAGACGTCTGTCGCTTCGACGTGCGATGGTGCGTACGCCCACCCTTCGTCTTGTTTCGCAGATAGACCGAAGACGAGACCGTTTGCCTCGACTCGTTCACAAAACGCCTCAATCACATCACCTTCCATCTGTTTCACTTCGACGAACGCCTCAAACGATGCCGCCACCTCGAGTTCATTCATCTCGTGCCACCAGACATAAATCGTCTCCCGATCGTCTTTTAAAAAACCGAACTCGTCACCAGTTTCATTCGTTGAGAGCGTCACGCAATCCATCCGGGAAGCGTGCCCCAAACTTTTGCTCGACCTGTACAATCGCTTCAACCGTAAACCCTGGAAGATTCGTCTCAAGTCTCATATTATCGCCCTCTTTCTCATATCAATAACATGAGTATACTGAATTTACAAAAAAGAGGGAATTGATTCTGACAAGTTGATTCAATGATCAATACGATTTTGTATGACCAGACGTTCAAAAACGTAAAAAAGAACCTGTACACCAGGTCCATCGAATTGAGTAATTATTTGGATAAATGCAGCAACTTCGTTACTGAGTCGACTACGGACCAAAGGAACACTGTCACTAACGTAACCTCGCATGCGCTGAACCCAAAAATAAAGAACAATGTCCCGACATCTTCGAGCTCATCAAAACCGTACTGCTCCAATTGCCATTCGTGAACGAGATGATGATAGGCAATCAATACAAAAGGGAATGAAAAAACATGCCAATAGAACGTCTTGATTTGCTTCGGTAAATCTAGCTTCATCTGTTACGCTCCCATTTTTCAATCCTATGATGAACTAAAGAATTGTCATTACTCGTCGACCAGCTGAATGCCGCTCACTTCATGGTCACCGATTAAAATGAAGTGGAACCTCTCGCCCTCCCCTAAACCTCTAACTCTTCCCGAAAACTCAGTCACGACGTCAGGGCGTTTCCGCTCGCCGAACGGCCAGCTGTAAAGCAATCCATCCTTCACGAAATAGCCAACTTGTCCTTGAATCGTCAGCGCCGAACTGTCGTGAAGCCTCTTCGGCGTTTTATACTTTTTGAGTCGACCGGTCACATCGATATGAATTAACTCATACCAAATCGACGGACAGAGCCAGACCCCGGTTCGATCCGCTTGCAACAATTCACAGTCGACAATGGTCGGCGGACGTACAAAATCGGACTGATAGCGCTGTAAAACTTCGCCTGTCCGTGAGAAACAGACGAGTGCCTCGGTGGAGATGCCTTCCCCGAACACCCCCTCGTCGACATAGCCAATCCAAATACCAGACTCGTTGACGGCGACCGCTCCGATGGCGTTTCCCGCATGGAACGCATGAAGAAACGTTCCTCGCTCATCGATGACCCAGGCGTTGACGGGAGTCTCCTCCATTGTCACATCGACGAGGAGAAACGTTTCTGAATTAAGGAGACGGATAAAGGGAGAACTCAATTGAACCGGCAGTCTTAGCGTCCGCTCGTTCCAATAGACGACGGGAAATTCCTTGTCGACTAGAATAATCAGTTCGTCACCTAATAAATCGGCATCAAATATGCTAGACCCGTCCGTTTGAAACAATGACTCAACATATACTTCCATCTGATTTCACCTCCTATATTCATATCCGTCTTGTTGCTAAACAGGATGCGCTGAATCGTTTGTTAGTTTGCTCAACGAGTTAGACGGTTTCGATACTGCTCAAACGTCTCACGGAACCGGTCAACCTCTTTCGGTGTCATCGTGACTACCGTTCTATAGCGTATGTCCATGTATAATTTGAATCGATATTCTTCAAGCCGATACGCCGAGCCCACTGCAATACAGTCCCCGTCGGCAGCCATTTCTGCCTCAGCGGCAATGCGTGATTGAAGGTGATGAGGACAGCGCCAGTGCTGCTGTCAATCCAAACCGAATCATCCAACACATATCGCCGCCGCCTCTATGTTCTTAGTTCTTATTTCATCACCGGACCCTTAGATTTGGCATAACCATCGTTCATAGAAGATGCATCTTTGCCACCTGACTTGTCGGTCGCAGTTTCAAAATCTCGACCGCTAATTCGTCCGCATCGGCATCCGTCATCAATTTGTCTGGAATCGTATTGAAAAACAGCAAGTATTCCTTTACATCTATACTACTAGCATCAAGCTCAGCAGCGCGTTTCGCGTGTTCGAAGGCCCGTTCATAGACGTGAGGATAGTGACAGAATGGTTGGCTCAATAATAATGAGGCAATCTCTTCCCATTCAGCAGTCTCTTCACTTTGGATCAGGTCGCAAACAAAGTGATAAATCGCCAAATCATCCGCATACCTTCAGCGATACATCCTATACAGAATAACGTTTGATTCAAATTGTTAATCGATTCATCTTGAATTATAATAATTGTAATCCGTATCCATTTTATAGCAAAGGAGATTGTCATTTGTATATCCGAATACTTGGCATCTTATCTTTTGTCGCATGGAATTACATTCTCGGTCGTCAGTACTTTTATGTAGAAGGTGTCTTAATCGATCAAGACCATTTCATCATTGAGCTGATCGGATTTGAGACCTTTTTATTTTTGCCATTCCTCATGATGATGTCCGTGATCCCACTGTGTAGCGCGATTATTTCAGAATATACGATTCGCTACTTCAAAAAACGAGACAACCCTCGCCTGCTCGTTTCACTCACTGCGCTCTATTCGATTACGACGATTCATTTATGTTGGTACATTTGGTCCTTTATCTCCGGTTAACCGTACCGCGATATAGCAATGAAACGATTTTAGCGCTCTGACCGTCTTTGCTCGAGCTGATCAGCATGGAATTCCAACGACCATCTTGTTTTGGATAGATATGATACCGAAAACAATCACCAAACCTTCCGATGACACCTACTGTATACAGCGTCTCCCAGCGCTGTCGGTACAATTGAAGAGACAAGCGATAGGACGTGGAGAGTGATGTGACAAATTCATGCGGTTTTCTCTGCCATTGCTCGATCCATTCATCCCAGTCCTCTTCATTACAGAAGTATGAACCCTTCTGATCTGGTATATCCATCACGCTCAATAAATTTAGTGCATCAATCATCGGTCCTTCAGTCATCTCGTCCTCCGATTGCCAAAGCGCACGTCCTGTTCAATCAGAAACGTTCTCTCGTGTCACAATGCCCGCCTTCATGTACAAAATCCATTCGATCATCTCTTCTAACGTAGGAGTATTGCGCTTTCCAGGAAGTTCTTCCTTAGACAGCACCCCGCGAATTAAACGTTGCGTCAAGAGCAGTAATCTCTCTGACGTCGTTACCCAGTTCAAAACCGTTTCGAATGGTGTCCGACTCACATCAATCGGATTAAATTCGTCGTCACACGAAATAAGCTCCACATTGGTTAAGTCGACAGCCAGCCAATTCCCTTCCCTATGGTAACCAATCCGGATGTATCTTAAGTTGTTTGCTTGTAAAACACGAAGTTGCGCGGCGTCATCCCTCGTCAACAGCCTGGCTTTTTTCAGACTTCGTCTGTCGTAAACAGATGACGTTCAATTTCCTCGTCACGCAAGGACGATAAGATGACTCGTTTCTCTAACAACCACCCGCCCACCTTACCGTAACCAATCATTGACTGAGGTCGACAATGTCTCCTCTACTTCAAACGTCTCATGGTCGACAATGACGACTTCGTTCGTCTTCAAGTCGACACAGACGAGGTCACCGAGGAAGTCTTCGTACCCGATGATAGGGAGATGGTTTGGCCACGGCTCTTCCTCGTCGAAAACCTCTAATTGAACCTCGTCGAAGCGATCGCGTTCATTTAAAAATGCGAAACGCTTTAGCCCTTCTGCATCCTCAAGTTTAATTTCTATCTCGGAAGTCGGCAACAGCGCCATCACCTGTTCTTTCGTCATACTCATTCCCCTTTCCAACTTCATCTATTTTATAGCAAGGATGATTCCGAATTATATACATAAAATGAGAAATCACATTGACACTGTTCATGCTTAGTGTAAAATTACACTTGTAACTAATTGTAAATAAAACACCTAGAAAAGGGTTAATGCTTTCAAGCAAAGAGGTGCTCGATGAACAAATCGGATTTCATCCAACTCGTATCGAAACAAGTAAAAACGGTTCGTCTGGAACGACAATATTCTCAAGAAGAGATGGCTGACATCTTAGGATTATCCAAAAAGACGCTCATTCAAATCGAAAAAGAGCGGACCATCGCCAACTGGAGCACGGTCGTCACATTGTGCGCCCTGTTTAATGACAGCGAGATTCTTTTGAGCGAAATCGGGGACGACCCAGTCGAGTTCGTCAGACTGATCGCCAAAGACGTCTCGTACGAACCGAAGTCAAAGACACTCGGTGGTCGTGTATGGTGGAAGCAAACCGCAACAGAAGGAGATTATGTGTTGCAACAAAACCTGATCAGCGGGCATTACCGGATTTCAGATCGTCAAAACGTCCGCTGGCACAGCTCGTTCGACGTAGAAGAAGCCACACTCGTGTTGGCCAAACTAGCGCAAGACGTATGAAAGGAGTCAGATCGTGAAAACTAATAAAAGATGCATCGTGACGTTGTCAGTCGTTTATGTCATCGCGTTGATAGTGAACATTATCCCGTCGGCCACCTTCCCCGACGCAACGATTCGTCCCCTGCATGCCGCAGCCTCGGTCGCGCTCCTGTTCTGTCTACTAGGAACTTGTTTATTACGAAACCAGGTTGCCAAGCTATATATCACGGCACTCCTGTTCGCGAGTGTCACCGTTTTTACATTGAACAGCTTCGAGACATATATGCGTGACATCCTTCTTTTGGACGCTTTGTTTTCAATCCAATATCCGCTCTACATTCTATTCGTGTCTCCGTTGTTCGGCCTCAACTTCTTTTTGAACGTCGGAGCGGAATACGTCTCATTGATCACTTTCTTCATCGCGATTCTGTTACTCATCATCCACGAGGTCGCAATCACGGCTTCACGCGAACGGCTATGACAAGAGCGCAACTCATCGGATCTTCAAGCCTGCTGATTGCCATTCCCTACTTTCTACTCGCTCCGAACTGGACGCATGCTGAATTCGTCTGGATAGGCGGTACAGTCATCTTGCTCATCATTTCGGCCATCGGTTTCAGCTTTCACATGCTTCACAGTCGAAAGTGGACGCGACGACAAGGCATTACTTTCGGGATCGGCTTGCTTACAGCCTATGCTCTCGCGTTTCTATTTCTATTATGGCGAGTCGTCGCATACAACATGAACACGATTTAGGAGGCTACTTATGAAGTTTTACATCGGGTCCGGTTTTTACAACGTCGATCACGTCCGGCAATTGCGGGACCATTTCATCGAACAAGGCCACACCCATACATACGATTGGACCATGAATGAACGAGCAGCGACAATCGAGGACTTGCGAGACATCGGCGCCAAAGAATACGAAGCGATTCGTACATCTGATTTTGTCGTCATCTTGCTACCGGCCGGGAAGAGCAGCCACGTCGAACTCGGGATCGCCCTCGGCGCGGACGTACCACTGTTCATCCATGACGCAGCAAATCGTTTCGATGACTTCGAGACGACGAGCACGTTTTATCATCTCCCCCACGTCATCAAGTTGACGGGACCGCTCGAGGACATTCCTTCATGTATC
Source organism: Exiguobacterium sp. SH0S2 (assembly GCF_004337185.1). NCBI lineage: Bacteria > Bacillati > Bacillota > Bacilli > Caryophanales > Exiguobacterium > Exiguobacterium sp. SH0S2. The sequence continues at coordinate 201,389 of NZ_SJVB01000001.1, forward strand.
GCCGCCCATTACGTAACGTCATATGTAAAGCAGGATAGTTTATGATGTTCCCGATTTATTTAGTCACAGGGTTTGTCATTTTGGTTCTGGTCGCAACTGCTACCACTATTTATATCAAAGTGTACAAACGACGTCGAACTGACGCTGTACAATCAAATTCAGGCCAAGGTGCCGCCATCGCACCGCCTGATAAACTTGCGATTGTCTTATTCATCGTCACTATAGTCGTGAGTGTCTTGATTAGTTATGTTGCAGGATACACCGACGCCTACAAAGCGTATGAACAAGATGTCTGGGTCCTTTCACCGTCTGACATTGAAACATTTTATGCTGAGGTACGAGAAGTTGAAGACGATGCCATTGAAGTGCAAAAGATGTCGTTCGATGACGCAACTGATCAAGGCACGATTCGATATGAAATTGTGAAAGAGCACGTAAGCATCTATCGACAGGATAAAATCATCCAACTCTCTGACTTGTCTGAAGAGGATTTAATCTCAGTCATCCTGATGAAAGATCGATCGGGGATGACGAGCGTATTTAAAATCGAATTACTCAACAACCAAAATTAATGCAACGCATTCAAAAGTATACAAACCATTAAAAAGAAAATATTTGATTTTTCTAGCATGACAATCATTTTTGTGACATACTGTTCAAAATCTTATTTGAACGGGGACGATCTGTATGCACACTTGGAAACATCCGCTACTCTTACTGACCGGCGTCGGCATCTCGAATTTGGGCGCTTGGGTGTATTTCATCGCCCTCAATTTGATCGTCCTCGACATGACGCAGTCACCGTTCGCCGTGTCTGTGTTATACATCCTCGTCCCGCTCGCGGCCCTTTGCGCGAACTTTTGGTCAGGTACGGTCATTGACCGTGCCGACACGCGCCGCTTGATGATTTTGCTCGACACACTCCGCGCAGCAGTCGTGTTCAGCCTCGCCTTCATCGACTCGCTCGCAATCATCTACGTGCTCGTCTTCGCGTTGAACGTTGCGAGTTCAATCTTTGAATCGGCTTCACTCGTCTATATGACGAAGCTCGTGTCGAGCGGCGACCGCCAACGGTTCAACGCTTTGAAAAACTTCGTCCAGTCGGCAGGCTTCATTTTAGGACCGGCCATCGCCGGAATCCTGTTCATGATCGGCACACCGACGCTCGCCATTCAGTTGAATGCAGCAGCGCTCCTCGTTTCTGTCGGTATCTTGTCCCTCCTGCCGACATTATTCACCCCGAAAGATGAAGTCGGAGTGTTCAGTCTTCGCATGATTATCGAGGACTGGAAAGCAGTCGTCCGTTTTGCGTCGACGCGGCGTTACGTCACGCTCGTCTACAGTCTGTTCTGCGTCATGACGATTTTCATGTCTGGACTCGACTCGCTCGAGGCGTCGTTCGCGACGCAAATGCTCGACTTCTCGGAGAGTCGTTATGGCTTTCTCGTCAGTGTCGCCGGAGCCGGGATTATCGCCGGCTCCATTATCAATGCGACGTTCAGTGCTCGGATGACGTTACCGTTCTTAATCAGTTTCGGTGCCATCATGACACCCGTCGGCTATCTCGTCTTCGCCTTCTCCGAATCGTTCGTGCTCGCAGCTGTTGGATTCTTCTTGCTCACGTTTGCCCTGTCGTTCGCGAACACCGGTTTCTTGACGTTTTATCAAAACAACGTCCCGACCGACCTGATGGGCCGTTTCTCCGGAGTGATCAATGTAGCGGAATCGATCTTGATTATCGGGTTGACGTTCGGCATCGGTCTACTCGCTGAATATGTCGGGATTCGTTCGACGTATATCACCTTCTCGCTCGCTTTCTTACTCGTCGGCTTCATCACCATTCGCGTTGTCCGGGAACGGTCTAAACGTGCGCTGTATGTAATGAACACAGATGAAAAAAAAGTATCGTGAGATTTTATGAAACGGGTTTGCAAGAATCGTACTTCGTTTACATTTAGAATAGAAAAACCGGGTGATCGATAGTTGTTTCTCGATCACCCGGTTTTTATTTGAATCTCAAATTATACTGAATAAGTCCTTATTCAAACTGTCTACTCGGTTTCAAACGAGACAAGCATTCCTCCACGACCGAAATGATGACGTCTGGACGATCTAAATGGATTGCGTGTGACGCCTGCTCCGCAATCACGAGTCGGCTGTCCGCAGAGAGAATCGTCTGTTCGCGAATGAGTTGACCCCAAGTTCCTTCTAAAATTCGTAACTCTGATTCAGGCAGACCGTCCGCCTTCCCTCTGTCTACCTCGAAGTCAGCGTCGCGCCCAATCACGTAAAGAGGTGTAGTTGACAGGTTACCTAATCGTTTGATCAGACGGGCATCGTCATACCAACTCTCGACTTCGGCCAGCATCGCTTTGTACAAGTTTGGTCGACAGACAAATCCCTTTAATTCGGCTTGGACGTCCACTGGCAACTTTGATTGGTTCGGTGCTAGCGTTGGCTGTATCAATTCGGTCAATTCGGTTTCGGTTCGTTCCGCATAATCCTGGCATTGTTTCAGCCAATCTTCGTCTGAAGATAAATCGTTCATGACAGGTAAATCTAACGTGTCGAGTCTGTCCAGGTCATGTGATGTGGAATCAATGAGAATAAGTGCAGCCACATCATTTGGATAACGTTTTGCGAAATGCTGCGCACACAATCCGCCATATGAATGTCCCAATAAAACGAAGGGCTCAGTAATTTGTAAGACGTCCAAAAGTTCCCTTAGTTCTCGTACGGTTGCTTCCGTGTTACGTTTGCCTTCGTTCAGCTCACTTCTTCCGATTCCTGGTCGATGATATAGAATCACTCGGTTCGCCTTACTCAATTTTTCCGAGACCTCGTGCCATTCGTCAAATGCGCACCCCATCCCAGTTAAGATGACAATCGGAAACCCGTGCTCACCTTTTGTCATCACTTCAAGTTCCTTCCCGAACACGTTTACGAATCGCTTCATCAGTCACCTCGCTTTTATTTTATAGATTTCAAGTTTATTTTGAAATCGCTCATACGTATCCAAAATAATTTGAACATCTTCTTGGTAGAGGTGACTGATTGTATGCATTGAATCAATCGACACCCACTGCACAGCTGAAATATCTTGATCAATCTGGCTCGACGCCAACGTATCTGTAAGTCCGACAAGATAATAGTGAGTTTGAATTTGATAGCCGTCACTTTCTTTTTCTTTCACCAATAATTTCTTTACCGTGTCTACCGAATAGCCCGTTTCTTCTTTTACCTCTCGGATACAGCATTCGTCGAGTGTTTCCCCTGTCTCCAAGCCGCCGGAAGGAACGCTCCATCCCAACACATCCTTATTTCTCACGAGCAACACTTTTTGATGATCAAAACAAATCGCCGCAGCCCCGATCCATGTTCTCATCTGTCCCCTCCCCCAAAACCGTATTCACCACTCAGTACCCTTCCATCAACTTTACAGCATTCATTAGCGAAAAGTATTGCTAAATAATTGAAAACACTATACAATTTTGAAGATTTGGATTCAGAAAGGGAGTGTCTAGATGAACAACTATCAAAATGTTTTGATCAAGTTAAGCGGAGCCGCAATAGCGGGCGAGGATAACTCGAATTTCAATCAACATAAGCTAGACCAGATTGCGGTCGAAGTCCTGTCGTTGGTCGATCTCGGCATCAACGTCTCGCTCATGATTGGTGGCGGCAACATCTTTCGTGGTAACCAGGCGGACGTATGGGGCATCGACCATGTCGAGGCAGACAACATCGGTACACTCGGGACCGTCATCAACAGTTTGATGTTGCGAGGCGTCTTAAAAAGTAAGACAAATCGTGAAGTTCGCGTGATGACGGCCATGCCGATTCCGAGTATGGCCGAACCGTATATTCGTCTGAAGGCACTCAACCATCTGCAGAAAGGTTACGTTCTCATTTTTGCAGGTGGGAACGGACAGCCGTTCGTGTCGACCGATTATCCGGCCGTGCAACGCGCAATCGAGATGAATTGTGACGCCATCTTCGTCGCCAAGAATGGGATCTCCGGAGTCTACAACCAAGACCCGAATCAAACGAGCGAGGCAAAACAATATGCGTCGCTGCACTACAACGATGTGTGGCGCCATGACTTGAAAGTGATGGATCAATCGGCGCTCTTACTTGCTCGAGACAATCAACTCCCGGTGCACGTCTTCGATTTTAAAGAGACGGACGCGATGAAGCGAATCTGCTTGGGTGAGAAGATTGGTACGCTAATCCACGACGGACTCACCGTCTTCGTGGAATAAACGACAAAACATCCGAGGACAAGCTTTGCGTCACCGGGTGTTTAAGCAGGTTTGCCCTAAACGTCTCAATCAAGTCTAAAAACTGCCGAATAACACACTCGCTCCATTTCGAAATATCGTCTGTCTGCTTCTGTTGTTCACTCAAAAACGAACTGTATAGTCTATACTTGATACTTCATGTAAAATTGGGGACAACACGAACACAGAAAGAGGAATGATCATGAATCAATGGACTCAAGAATCAATTAAACTATTCGGGCTCATCTCTTGCCTCATCATCGGCACCATCCTATACGTGTCGCTACTCTTGATGAGTGACGTCGGAGTCATCGGATTAGTCATCTTACCAATCATCGTCATTGCCTCTCTCGCCTTTGGGATGCGGGCAGGATTGACGTTTTCTGTCGCCTTGCTGGCATTCTTGTTTGTCTACTTCTTGTGGTTCGCTCCTATCTATCAAGAAGGAGAAGTTCAGTTTTTCAACTGGAAAGGGCTTAGCTATACAGCTCTCCTCCTCACCATGTCTATCTTGTCCGGCCTCATTCATCAACTCGTGAAGAAGGTCCAGTTGTCACGACATGAGCTAGAAGAACGGGCCCGGCAACTGATCGCCGTCGATCCCGAGACGTGGCTCGACAACGCCGAACGGTTTCGGATGGACGTCAACTCAGAACGAGACCGTCTCATCCGCCACGGTGGATCTTTCGCGGTCTCGTTTATCCAGCTGCACGAGTTCACGCATTTCGAGGAACGTTATGGACGGACCGAATATGAATGGTTTTTGAATTACTTCAGTGATGAGCTCCACATGGCGACAAGACGAACCGATCAAAAATACCGGGTCGCACACGATACGTTCGCCATCATTTTCCCGTATACGTCACCTGCGGCGGCACAAGTCGTCCATGACCGTATCCGTCCGCTGCTTGAACAATATGAACTGCAGAGCGGCGAACACGTTGGATTGACGTATGAGGATACATTTTATGAAGTGAGCCGAGAGAATTGCAATGCGGTCGTTGAGCAAATCCTCTCTAAAGCATCAGCAACTAGCCTAGACGTATAAGACTATAAGACCTTGAATGATCATCACTGGGTACAAGTGGTCATTCAAGGTTTTTTATATGTAATCGCACGTTCTATTCATTTGAGGTGAATGAATTGCTGTAGATGTTGTTCAAGCTTCGGTTGACCAATAAGAATTTCCATATTGCCACATCCCTAGCTGTATCAAATGACGAATAACTCGTTTTGTTAGTCTACAACTCCTACAATGTGACACAACTTGTTCTCCTGAATCGCCATGATCACGCCACCGGCAATCTCCTCGTGCGTCAACCAACGTCTTGCGCCATGCTCGGTAATGTGACCGAGCTGCACTTGGTGGTAGCGGAGTTTGTCCGGTAGCACCAAACGGCTCTTCACGTCCTCAAGATGGGCTCGACTTCCGAGGACGTGGAACAGCTGTGCATCATGTCTAACTTCTCTCAAGACACATGGCAAGGCGTCAGGCGCGTCCGAATGAATCCAGGCGACGACGAGGTCGATCGCCCCTCGTTCGGCAATCGCTTGTCGCACCGAATCTGCCATTTGGACGCTGTCATGGTAATCCACATATATGGCGGACAAGCGGTCAGGGCGGCGAGGAATCAATTGCCCCATCTTCGCCTCATCCCTGCCGATCACCGACACGTGGTACCCAACGTCAGCTAACCAAAGGACCGTCTCTCTTAGCATCCCACTGCCGCCAATAACCAACGCATGCTTCATTGTTTCCCTTCCTCTCGATTCATTTCGTTTTCCACGTTCGAACAGGAATAGTGGATTATAAAAGCGAACTGAACGATAGCACTCACCTCAAGTCAAGGAGGACTGATTCCAATTCAATCTACCATCTATTCGATCAAACCGATCGAGACGCCGTTCGCACTCGACCAATCGTTCGCTGTCATGAACCAGCTCCGGCCCGACCTGACCCTCGCGTCGTATCGAGACCTCGTCGCCAAAATGCGGCCACAAGGGTATGAGTTGCATGCATTATATGCTGACGACGACATCGTGTCATTAGCCGGCATCGAGGTACGCGTCAACCTGTATCTCGGGAAGCACGTCTACATATATGACCTCGTCACGAGTGCCGCGCATCGTTCAAACGGATACGGCGAGATGTTGCTTCATTTCGTTCACGAGTACGCTCATGATTGTGGCGCGACATGTGTCGCGCTCGAGTCTGGGCTCGCCCGGACCGATGCGCACCGCTTTTATACGGACAAGATGGGCTACGCCATCACCAGCTATTCGTTCCGGAAACAATTGTAGATATGGAAAAGGGAAGAGCGATCCGCTCTTCCTAGCCTCATTGTATCGTGATTCCGTAACCAAAAACAGACTACCTTCTCCTAATTTCAACCACTATACTTTGGATACATGACAAAAGGAGAGATGCCTCATGACGAATGAATCAAAACCGCCCGATACGGGCCCGTTCTTCCACGGGACAAAAGCCGAACTGAAGCTTGGGGAGGTACTTGAGCCCCGACGCGATTCGAACTATCAAGACAAACAGTCGAACTATATCTATTTCACGGCGACGCTCGATGCCGCCAAATGGGGAGCCGAGCTGGCGAGCGGAGATGCCCGTGAGCGCATTTATCTCGTCGAACCGACCGGTGACTTCGAGAACGACCCGAACCTGACCGACAAGCGCTTTTCAGGAAACCCGACACGGTCGTACCGCTCGAGCGCCCCGCTCAAAGTCGTTGCCGAACTCGGTGCTTGGGAGCGACATCCTGACGAAGTGATCGCGCATATGCTCGTCTCGCTTGAGAAACTGCGGCAAGCTGGAGAAGATGTGATTGACGATTGAACATGTGGGAAAATCCTTTAAAGAAACCACACACGAAACGCCAACGCCTTGCAATCGCTTGTCTCGTACTCGGGCTGCTGTACGCGACGACGTATATCCCGCAGCGGGTCATCACGACGTCCCCGTCGGATGTGTCCCGTATCCATGTGTTTGACGGTCAGAGCGGCTATGAGGTCTCACTAAGCGAGCGGCGTGACATCGACTCCATCATGCGTAATCTGAATGACATCACGTTTCAAAAAGGAAAACCTAGCTTCGGCTATATGGGGTACTCGTACCGTGTCACATTATACGATGAGGACGGGGACGAGCTCGATGAATTCATCATCAATAGCGAGACGACGCTCAGGTACCACGGTTTCTTTCACACGGCAAAGTCAGGAAACATAGACTATGACACACTCGATAAATGGATGGCACAATTTAAAACGCATTATGATGAGTAAACAATCATTGTGACAATCACCTGTGAGGGTGATGACGCATCGACAATGTCTGTTTTAATTGTGTCTTAAAAAGGAGGGTGTGAAAATGAAAGAAGAAGTGTCTAAAGGCGAAGTCATGGAACTGTTTCTCCAAGCATGTCCTTCTTATAAAAAACGATGGGATTCGTATATTCAGGACAATTACGAGACTGGAGATGAACAATTACTATATATCGATTTTGCTGATTTCGCTACGCACGTCGTTGACTTGTACAAACGAAATGAGTTGAATGAGTTATCAGCTGTGTTTGATGTAATTGAATTGCTGCATACAACTGGCGATGCTTACGTTAAGGAAGCTGTGACAATTGGGTTATTAGAAGATTTACAAAATAAATTATTATACAGTGGAAGAGATACGAGTGTTTTTCATCCCTATTTGCACCGAGAATCACTCAAATGGTGGAATCATTTAAATGATTTTTGGGATGGCAAAACAAAATCTGTTGGTGGTCCCGAAAGATAAATCTTTTCTAGCGGAAGACCGTTTTTGAATTCGATCGTTTCTACTCTTTAATCAAATACAATACTTCATTGTGAATCGTATATCCTCACCGTTCACAACCTATATAGAAGTGGGAGTGGCTGTATACACTGACAACTCCTGAAACAACCATTTTGAAAAGATAGTTATTCACAAGACCTTCAATCACGTGTCCCTTTATTTTTTCTAATAGCGTTGTTTCTGGAATCCAATCAATCACATAGCCAATCCCTAACATGGCAGGAAGGCTCATTAGTATGTACACTGAGATAAAAATGAGCGTAAGCGATTTCGTGCTCATCATCTTCAACCTCCCTATGTTTTCTTACGATAATCAGACATTAATTAAGAAAGCGGATGGCATCAGTACTTGATGTCATCCGCTTTCTTTTGATTCATCTGTTGAAACGAGGCATTCGCATGAACGAGCGTGAACGGATCCGCAAGCGTTGCTGCTGCCGCCTCGGCTTGAGACGTCGTGTCATCGGTGACGACTGATTTTTGACGTCGTAATCGGAATGCCCGCTCGAGTCGACTCGTCAACAAGTTACTGAGAAAGACGAGCATGGACAGCCCGAGGGCTGGAACGAGGAACATATGGTTCGTCATCCAAGTCATTGCCGTGAACTGCGTGAAATAGAAACCGAACATCGACGACCATTCAAACAGTGTCGGTCTGACCCCTTCAAACAGGAAGACGGTTCCCCCGAAAAAGACACCGAATAAGGATAGATGAATGAGCAACATCAGTGTTTGCACGAATTGCTGCATGAAGACAATGACCAACGTCGGGACGAGGTGCGGCCACAGGTGCCGCCTCGTCCGATGCCAGACGCTGCCTCCTAACGTCTCAGCGACGATCATAAACTCTTGTTTGAGCAACTGCCGGACTTCTGTTATCAGATAAAGCGTGACGGCAGGCAAACCGAGCAACACGAACACCGTCAACTGTAGGGTTACGCGGTCTAATAACGGCGGCACCATCGTCGAGTCCGCGAAGAAAAAGGACGGGAATAACATCATCATGGCCAACAACGAGATAGGCAGAATCAAGAATCCATCTAACACCATTTTGAAGATTCGGTTCAAGCGTGCCCCGCGAAATGCGAGTGGGATCCCGACCAATAGGCCGAGCGCCATCCGTACGAGTGCGACGGTCGCACAAATGCCGACCGTCCATTTAAAGCCTTCAATCATCATCTGGAACAAGTCGTTCCCGGCCCGGTCGGTTCCGAGCCATTGATCTTTCGACGGTTCGAGTGGCGGGATGCCAATCAATCGACCTTCGTCGGAGTAACGGTTCAGGAATTGATCGACTTGGCCATCGCGGAATACGGTATTGCCGATACTGAGTAACAGCAAGCTGGCAAAAATCACGAACCCTATGATGAAAATCGGGTCACGCAGTAGCGTACGACGCATCAAATACCTCCTTTCCAGGCGTTCGGGATGAGCCATTCCGCCAGTAAATCCAATATAAAGATCGGGATATAGACGACCAACAAAATGACAAGTAGGATCGGCATGACAGGATTATAGACGACGAAACGGAAAATCCCTTGAACGTTAAATAAATATTCGATGATTAAAAGACTTGATAATACCGTAATTAGGTTCGAGCGGAAAAAGAGATAGAAGCGATACACCAAATTCGGGAGCAAGTGTCTCCAGAACAGGGCGGCCGGTCGGACGCCTTTGGCCCGCACTAGCTCGAGAAACAGCGTCGCTTCCTCCTCAAGGATGTGTTTCGTCAACCATTTGAGAAAGAAGAACAGGATGGTGAGCGTCAACGTCACAATCGGCAAAAAGCGTATGTATTCGGCAAACCCGCCTGCGACTTCAATCCGATCAAACCCCGTCTTCTTGTAAATCGTGATGGCGAGGTATTGCGAGAAGATGAGCCAAAATAAATCCGGGATCATCTCGAGCGTCTGGCTCGATTGTTGGAGCACCGTGCGCACGCGCTTCCCGCTTCGATAAAAGAAATAAGCGTACAGAAGAGCGAACCCGACCGAAACGACAAGCGACGTCATAAAGATGATGACCGTCTCTTTCATGAGCGGACCGAGTGCAGGCAATAACGGTAATTCTCGTTGCGCGGTTACGTTGAAGTATGTAATCTCATCAAGTTTCGCCAACTGACTAAATTGTTGTTGCAGCCCGTTCCAGTAATTCGATGGCACGAACTCGAGCTGCACGACGAGTGACGGCAAAGCACTGATCGCAATCAACACAAACAGTGTGATGAAAAACTGAGCCGATTTTCGAGCAAGCAAATTCATCCGATTCTCTCCTTTCAAAAAAAGTACAATCTCATAACCGTTTCGATTTTACATATAGATTTAAGAACCAATTCCAAAATAGAGCATATCACTCACCTTAAAGTAAAAATTCTCCATTTACACTGTTATGATTTTATCATAATTATTTATGAATAAAAACAATATTCGGAAAATTTCAGGAATTTAACTAGTCATTTGATTCGACAGTTTTCGCATTAAATAAATGCTCTTTATAACTCAGCGACATCCATTCCATTCCCACTATATCTTTATTGGAAAAATAGATTCCAGATGATAATTGAATTTAGTAAGATGAATGGCAGAAAATCGTTTAAAAAAAGTATCCTTCTCATCAGAAGAATACTTTAGTATGTTGAAAAGAGAGTTTTGCCATCTTCAGATTTTAACATATAGTCAACTCCAGTCGAGTTCACTTTCGTCAACGTGACGTTGCAAGCAAACAACGTGCCTGGGCCATATGCGACGTCTTCCGGTATCTCTGGAAAATCGTAGGACTCCTCTTCGAACCAGAGCGTCACGCCACCTTGTTTTGACTGATTGTCGACGACGTAGCAATTTCCGCTCGCCGTTTCATAACGGTCGAAGGCCCGATCGTATGTATCTGGTACGGCAATCATAAAACAAACGACGGCTAAAAAAACACTGAATACGGCACCTAACAATTTCATTAGTTTACGCTCGCTCCGCCATTTTGATACATATACAAACGTCGAGAGCACACACATAAACCCGACAAACCAAGCCGCAATTAATTGCGCCAATTTGATCACCTCTTTCATAATTATACGAGCACTGCTGAACAATGTTTCATCATCCTATCAGATTAAGGAGTATTTTATGACCCACTTCCTCAAGTTACAATCAATATCAATCTTACTGGCACTCACCTCACTTATAAATATCCAACTGCTCGCCAATAGCGGACGAGTATCCCTACTTATGGGTGACGCTTCTTTGATTATCATAGCGATTACTGGTCTCGCTTCACTCATTTTGTTCGCACGTCTGATCATCAAACGCTTAAAGCACCTTGCACCTTCACCATTTAACCTGTTCCTCTATGTCCTGTGGCTCCCTTATTTGGCGCTGTTCACATACGGCTGGACGCGTATCATCCCTCCTCCTAACGAAGCAGCCTGGCCGAGTCCCGCCTTCGGGCTATTGATCATCGCCCTCACGCTCACGTTCCCACTATATATATTCATCATCCATATGTGGGCCCGCTCCAAACAACAAACGACCTAAAAAAAACGTGCGCGACCGATTCCGGTTGCACACGTTTTTTACGAGAGTTCCTGGCGTCGCTTCTGCCACGCCACGAGCAAGATGCTGATGATGACGAGCAAGAACCACGATGACAACTTGCCGAGGTCGACGAGTGCCCAGCCGCTCAACTGATTCGGATACGCCCAACCGTTATAGAACGTGACGATATTCTCGGCGAACCAGATGAAGCAGGCGATCAAAAAGAAAGCGACGACGACCGGCATCGTGAAACGGCGGTCGTCAAGCCGGTACGTGACGATGGCCCGACCGAACGTGAGAAAGACGAGTCCGATCAACACCCAACGTAGATCGAGCCAAATATGGTGCCAAAAGAAGTTGAAGTAGATGGCAATACCGAGCCCGAAAGCGATCAGCGGTGGGGGCATCTTCAAAAACTCGAGGTCGAGCCGGCGCCACGACTGGACGACGTAACTGCCGACGCTCGCATACATGAAGCCGGCGTAAAGTGGGACGCCAAAAAGTTTCGTCAGCGCCTCGTCGGGATAGCTCCACGACCCCATCTGTACTTTGAACAGTTCGAGGCCGAGACCGATGACGTGGAACCAACTGATGACTTTCAGTTCTTCCATCGTCTCGAGCCCTGTCTTGACGAGCACGACTTGGACGAGCAGACACCAAATGAGCAGCACGTCATAGCGTGGCAGCGGAAAGTCGAGCCATTTCGTCAGCGCGAGCGCGCCGAAGATCGCAACCGGGAAGATGCAACTGAGCGCCTGCTCGTAACCGAAAATGAACAAATAACGTAGCCGTCGCATGATGTCACCTACAATTCGATGTATTCATAGAGGAATGACGACTCGCCGTCAAAGAAACGCGGATCGTATAGACCGAGACGTTCATCCTCTTCGACGACGACAACGAACGGGGACCACTGTTTGAGCGTGATCGCTTCTTTATTCTCATCAAACAGCGGCGTCAAGTCGGCATCGTCCGCGCTCGTCAGCTCGTATTCGAGCTCAGGTGTCTGATAGATCGAGTCACTGAAGATCGAGACGCTTTCGTCCGTTTTCGTAACGACCGTGAACTGGGTCGGGATGAACGAGGCCGATAGTGCCACTTCATCGTGCTCGGCGGCGTACGTCTGATACAAGTACGCACCCTGCGCACTTTGAATCAAGACGTGGACAACGATGGCGGCCCAGGCGTAGCGGTACACCGTGTGCCGGACGTCCGCCCGACGCGCGACGAGCCAAGCGACGAGGAAAATCCCCCAATAGACGAAGTCGACGATCGGGATGACGCCGAACGTGACCCGGACGTCGGACAACGGTTCGAAATAACCGGTCCCCCAGGCGTTGAACAAATCGGCCGTATTGTGGATGAACACAGATAAGAGCGCCCACCAGAAATAGCGGATATCGGTCACGTTGAACAGCACGCGGACGAGTATGTAAATCAGTAACGCGAACAGCGGCACGAGGAAAATCGAGTGGGTGATGCCGCGATGCCACATCTGATACATCCCTTCCGTGTCCCATAACCGCGAGATGACGTCACTGTCCGGGATTTGACTCCCGACAAGCGTCGTCACGAACAGCGCCCGCTTTTCATTTTTTTGTAGTTCACGTTTGTCGGCCGCCCCGTACAACGTCAAACCGAACAACGTATGTGTGATCGTATCCATGCAACACCTTCTTTCTGTTTTGAAAAGACATCCCCCTCATCGCGAGGCGGATGTCCGTCCGTGCTTTATTTCTCTTGGTCCATTTTCATGGCGCGTCTTGCGACGACGGCGACAAAAATGACAGCGACAATCGGAATGATCAAAGGCATCCAATTCAACATCCGCCTGTCCCCCTTCTACAAGTGTCGCAAGCAGTATATCACAGTTTCAAATCAATCGTTTTAGTGGATGCTCGCCTTGGCGTAACGGCCTGCCATCGACTCAATCGTTTCACGCATATGGTCGCGCAGCGTGACCGGTTCGAGCACCTCGACTTGCGTGCCGAGCGACAGGAGCCAGAAGACGAAACCGTCTGATACGGCCGCGTCGAAGCGGATGAGGAAGCGTTCCTCTTCACGTGTGATCGATACATCTTCCCCGAGCTTGTCGAAGATGACCGGGAGCACCCGCTCATCGACGGCAAGAATGATCTCCTCATCGAGCCCGTTATACATGTTAAACGATTTTTGGAAGTAATCGTCCGCCAGATGATGCTTCAGGCGCGGCGTGTCGTCCTCGACGATTTCCGAATTGACGATGCGGTCGACACGATAGTTGCGAATCTCCCCGATCGATTCGTCGATGCCGATCAAATAGTACTGCTCATGGTTCCAGTGCAGGTCGATCGGATTGACGACGTAGCGCTCGCCGTCACGGCGGAGCGGGAACGTGCGTTTCGTGACGTCAAAGCCGACGACGTCCGTGTATTGGAACGAGATCGCCTTCTGTTCTTGGATCGCCCGTTGGATGCGGTCGATATGGTACGGGATCTGTCCATGCTTTTTCTTCGGTGTCTTGATGATCGACTGGAGCGTCTCCGCTTCCGGGATGCTCGTCAGCTTCTGGAGCTTCTCGACGATACTTTCCGTCACATCTTCCGAGATGAACTTGGCCGCGACGATCGCATCGACCATCATGCGAAGCTCGTGAATTTCAAATAGACGGGCCGAATGCCAGTATTTTTTGGCGAGACCGTTCTTTTCAAGCTCATCCTGCACCTCGAACCCCGAATCGGTCAATGCTTGAATGTCGTCTTTCACCGATTTTTTTGCTAACTTAGAAGTATCTCCAATTGTCGATAAATATTCGAGCAAGTCTTCTAACGTCTTTGGATGATTGTCATCTGTGTGGCGTTCGAAAAACCGTCTCACCTCGAGTAACCGTTCTCGGTTGTTCACGGTTTAATCCCCTTTCAGTTCTCTATATGTATGATGTATAAACAGACATTATCATGTAATTTCCATGAAATAAAGTTATTTTCCATTACAATTCATTTAAGGAGGCGCACGCCGCTGTGAAACACTATGCCCATGTCAACGGCACGAAAATCGAATATATGGACCGCGGTCATGGTCCGGTCGTCATCTTGATTCATGGGACCCAATCGTCGAGTCTAGAACCGTACCATGTGGACCGTCTCGTCTTGTCCGGATTCCGGGTCATTGTCCCATCGCGACCTGGATACGGTGAGACTCCGTACTCATTTTCGGCCACGCCCCAACAGTTCGCAGGACACTTACAGCGCTTGATGGAAGTCATGGCCATCGATCGCTATCACATCTACGGCATCTCGGCAGGTGGACCGACGGCGATCGAGCTCGCTTCTGACAATGAGCGGGCGTCGAGTTTGACGCTCGCCGCCGCCGTGACGAGCGCGGTCGACTTCCCGTACCGAGACTACGTCAGCCGAAACGTCGCTCAGCCCGCGTTCATCCTGGCACAATATGCGATGAAGTACTTCGTCTTTAAAGCGATTCAAAAACAACCGTTCGAGGCGACGGCACGGATGATCGAATCGACGAGTCTGCTCGCACTAGACGCCGTTCGCGACGAAGTGACGCCGTACGATATCTTCTTATTGAAGCGGGTCGCGAGTCAGATGACGTTCGGGCTTGGCGCCCAGTTCGATCTTAGGCAACGTGTCGCCGCCGAGGCGTTGCTCGGGGTGACTTGTCCGACGTACATCGTACACTCTAAAAACGACAAGGCCGTCCCGATCCGTCACGCCTATTATGCGAAGCGGCTCATCTCGCACGCTCAACTTATCATCTTGAACAGCCCCGGCCACTTGATTTGGATCGGCCGCCACGCCCGGAAGAGCGAACAACAGATCGAACGCTTCATCCGCTTCAACTCGTGAGACACCTTTAGTCAGGTGTCTTTTTTCAATCCGTCTCAAGCAGTTCAATCAACTCGTCCGTCACGTCAGCCGGGACGAGGTACACCGTGTTCGTATCATTCACGTTCATCAGGCTAGTCGGTTTACCGGATTCCCCAATCCAGACGTAATAGCGGTCTGTCTCGTCACTCTTAAATCGAACTTCCACATCGTATTCAGGTGTCGCCATATTCACGATTCCTGGTTGTTCGTCAGCATTTCGAATCATGTCCGCAAATACTTTGACGTCTTCGAGTCTGTCGTATGTGACGACTTCTCGCTCCTGGAACCGACCAAAGTCGACCGATTCAGCGATACGGACTTGCACGATGTCTTCCGCGACGAGCTCGCTCGTCTCGCATCCTCCCATTAACCCTACGGTCAGTGCAGCTATACCTGTCATCCATTTATCCCGACGTTTCATCTAGTCCCACCTCCACATGTTGTCTTGTATCTATACGAGAGACGCTTGTGATTGGTTTCAAGGATGAACACAATTAACTTCTTTAGTCGTCAATCCCGAGCGTACGAATCAAACGGTCTGTGACGTCAGCCGGCACTTTGTATACGAGATGCGTTTGCGAGACGTTCATCAGTACACTCGGTGACCCGACTCGACCGAGCCAAAGATGATAGCGTTCCACGTCATCGCCCTTGTAACGGATTTCGAGATCAAAATCCGGTTCATTGTGAATCGTTTCGCCCGTAAACTCATCAGCATTTCGAAGCATGTCCGCGAATACTTTAATGTCATTTAATCGATTCAACTCGACTAAAAATTGTTCACTGAATCGCGTCCGCCCTGAGGACTCAGCGATTTTCACCTGATCCATCTCTTCAGCGTCAATCGCCTTGAGTCCTTCTCTGCCATATCCATATGGCAACGTGATCCGCCTTACTTCTTTCATAAAATCAAACAGTCGGTCCACAATTACATCACTCCCAAGTTTATGATTATCCTTTCATACGCAAAAAGTGAGCGCTTGGTTTCACTTGCATTTCGGAATTATAATCTTCGTTTCTTCATGCTTCGTTCTAAAAAGATTGGCAACATGTTCAATCCAATCGAAATGCTCGTCAGCACCCACCACGCTCGTCCCATGCCCGGTACGACATCTGCCAACGCACTCCAATCCTCCGCTTCGACCCAGACAGATAAATAGCTATAATCCGCGCACACCGTTAACGCGGTCAGCGATAAAGCAATCGCCATCGGCAGCTTGTAGTCTCTCCCGACACTGAACGTATATAAATTAAATAACGTCGCCCCAATCGCCAATATTCCAAAAATCATCCACATTGTCCTATCGTCTCCTATTTTTCGATATGTAAGTTATTACCTATTCCCAGAATAACACACGCAAGGAATGAAACAGTCGGATTTTTCGGACAACAAAAAAGCCGGGCCGAAGCCCAGCTCTTCCTTATTGATACGTCCAACCTGTCAGACTTGCGACCGCACCCACGTAGCGCAACTGCTTCTCGAGCTCGCTCGGGAACACGCGGAGCGTGGCGACGGCCTCGCCGTCATTGACGAAACATTCGACGCTCGACGAGTCGACGAACACGTGAAGTGATTCGACGGTGATCGTTTTCGTCCGGGTCGTTCCGAACTCGGTCGCGAACGGCTCACCGGCGTTCGTCCGGTCGATCGTCAATTCATGCGTCGCTGCATCATAACGAATGACGAGTGACTCATTCCCGACTTGAAGCAGGTCGAGCGTGAAGTCAGATCCGTCCGTTTTCAGCTCAAGCTCGTAACGGTCCGGTGTCGAAGTTTCAATCACCGTACCGGATGCGTTGACGAATTCGTCTTGGCGCAGCTTCGTCATCGCTTGCACCGGACGCTGTTTAAGCAATCCGTCCTCGAGCGAGAGTTCACGCGGCAACGTCAAGGCGTGGGCCCAGCCGTAGCGGTCCGTCGGGTAGTCAATCTCCGGCAAACCCATCCAACCGACAAGTACACGGCGGCCTTCATGTTCGGTCGTCTGTGGTGCGTAGAAGTCGAACCCGAAATCGAGCTCTTCGAACGCGCCGTGTGTGAACGTCAACGTCTCGACGTCGAGTTTGCCGATCAAGAATCCAGACTGATAGATGTTGTGATAACGGTGGCCTTCCGGCTCGATGCCTTGTGGCGAGAAGACGAGGACGTGTTGACCGTTCAGTTCGAACACGTCTGGGCATTCCCACATGTAGCCGAACGGGTCGAGACCCGTTTTGACTTCACCGATAAACGTCCAGTCGTTCAAATCAGTCGACCGATACAAGACGACACAGCCCGTATCATTATCACGCTGCGCTCCGACGATGGCGTAATAGACATCGTTCTCGAGCCACACTTTCGGGTCACGGAAATGTTCCGTGTACCCGGCCGGTACGTCCGGGATGGCGACGTTCCGGCGTTCGATTTTTCCGTCTCGTAGCACGCCGATGATTTGCGAGGCGTGACGCGTCCAGTCGTCCGTCCGGTGGTTGCCGGTGTACATGACGTGGAGTTCACCGTCCTTCACGAAGCCGCTGCCCGAATAGGCACCGTGTGAGTCTTCGGTCGTCTCCGGGACTAACGCCACCCCGCGGTCCGTCCACGTGACGAGATCGGGTGATGTGACATGGTACCAATGCTTCAGACCGTGTACCGGTCCGAGCGGGAACCATTGATAAAACATGTGATACTCCCCGTTGTAATACGTGAATCCGTTCGGGTCGTTCAGGAGGCCCGTCGGCGGTTGGATATGGTATCCGAACCGCCACGGGGAAGCCGCCGTCTTCGCACGGAGCGTCTCCATCTCGAGGGCACTCACGTCACTTAACGAGCGGTAACGCTCTGCCTTCGTCCAACTCATACAATCACTTCCTTTTTCTTTCTTATGCTGCTTGTTTAACTGCTTCTTTTTTCGTTTGGCGTTTCGCAAGGACGAACGTCAATCCGAAGGCGACCGCGAAGGCGATGGCCATACCGATGATATACGAGACAATTGATGCCGGTGCAATCGAGATGATCCCTGGAAGACCTGCCGCGCCGAGGGCGACAGCGAGGACTTCACGACCGACGATGAACGCCGAGGCGATCCCTGAACCGATGATGGCCGCGATGAACGGATAGCGTAGTTTCAAGTTGACCCCGAACATGGCGGGCTCAGTGATACCGAGTAGTGCCGAGATACCAGATGCCGAAGCGACACCTTTCATCTTCTTATCGCGTGTCAAGAAGAAGACGGCAAGCGTAGCCGCACCTTGGGCGACGTTTGACATGGCCGCGATCGGGAAGATGAACGAACCACCTGTGCGCGCGATGTCTGCGAGAAGTTGCGTCTCGATGGCGATGAAGCTGTGGTGCATCCCTGTGATGACGATCGGGGCGTACAAGAGACCCATGACGAGACCACCGAAGAATCCGAGCGAATCATACGTCCAAACGAGCGAATCGATGATCAAGTTACCTGCTTCACGCGTGATCGGTCCGACGAAGGCGAACGTGACGAACGCCGTGATGAGGAGCGAGAGCAACGGTGTGAGCAAGATGTCGAGTGATGCTGGCATGAACTTACGGATGTTGATTTCAAGTTTCGATAAGATATAGGCGGATACGAGGACCGGTAACACTTGTCCTTGGTAACCGAGCTTCTCAATCTCAAAGCCGAGAATGTTCCAAACCGGGATGTCGCCGACCGTCGCTTGTGCGTAGGCGTTGACGAGATCCGGGTGGACCATGATCATCCCGAGCGCGGCGCCGAGGTATGGATTACCCCCAAACCGCTTGGCGGCGGAGAACCCGATCAGGACGGGTAGGAAGACGAAGGCGGCGTTGGCGAACGTGTTGATCATCGCGGCAAGATCGGCGATACCAGGGTACTGGTCGATCAGCGAGCTGCCGTCGAAGAACAAATCAGGTGCTGTGAGCAAGTTGTTGATCCCCATCAAGAGACCACCGGCGACGATGGCCGGGATGATCGGTACGAAAATATCAGATAGCATCTTCACGAACTGTTGGAGCGGGTTACCTTTCTTCGCACCGGCCGACTTGACGTCGGTCGTCGACATGTCACCGAGACCTGTCAATTCGGCGAATTCGGCGTACACTTTGTTGACTGTACCTTGACCGATGATGACCTGATACTGCCCGCCCGTTGAGAACGTCCCTTTGACGACGTCAAGTGCGTCGAGTTTCTTCTCGTCGACTTTCGATTCGTCGTTCAAGACGAGGCGGAGCCGGGTCGCACAGTGGGCCGCTGCTGCAACGTTGTCTTTCCCGCCGACCGCCTCTAAAATCGCTTCTGCTTCTTGTCTGTAGTTCATACTGGTTTCCCTCCTAGTGCTTCAAGCACACGTTGTTGTGATGGTATGGCTGGAATCGCGCCGTAAGCGGTGCACGTAAGCGCGCCGGTCACGTTCGCATATTCGATATCCTTTAGTAAACGAGCGTCATCGACCCCGAGTGTCGCTAATCGATACAAGTAAGCACCGACGAAGGCGTCACCAGCTCCCGTCGAATCGACGCTGTCAATTTTCACCGACGAAATCACATTGTTGCCGTCTTTCGTGGCGATCAACGTCCCGCGCGAGCCGAGCGTGATGGCAATCCGTGACGCACCCGTTTCGAGAAGTGACGCGACCGCTTGATTTAAATCGTCATGCCCGGTCAAAAGTTGCGCTTCCTCTTCGCTCAACTTCACAAAATCGGCTTCTGCGATAAAGTGAAGCGAGTCTTGTTTGAACGCGTCGATGTCTGTGACGAGCGCGTCCCGGTAGTTCGGGTCGAACGAGACGAACAGGCCGTCACGCTTGGCGAACTGTAACAGTTTGAAGTAAGCATTTTTCAACTCACCGTCGAGCAATGCCGTCGCTGAACCGAAATGAACGATGTCACCTGGCTTGAACGCGGTCAAGTCGATCGCTTCGAACGCATAGTCGCCGTCACTTCCGCGCCGGAACGTGAAGTCGCGCTCCCCGTCCGCTTGGATCGAGACGAAGGCGAACGTCGTGTCGCCCTGTTCGACTAGATTCTCGACGCCGACGCCGTTGTCGACGAGCGTCTGTTTTAAAAATTGTCCGAACGGGTCGGCTCCGACCTGCCCGAGAAAACTTGAGCGTCCCCCATGCTTGCTGACGACGGCGGCCACGTTCGCCGGTGCGCCGCCTGCTTTCTTCACGAACGTCGTCCCATTGACGAGATCGCTCGACGCGTCTTCACAAACCCAATCAATCAATAGTTCACCAATGCAATGTACGGTGTTCATCCGTCCACCTCCATGTTTGAATGTATTGCTTCGTATCATTTATCGAACCGGTTCCAAAAGCGAATAAAAAATGTTGCGGAACCGGTTCCGCAACACAAATGTAAACGATTTAATTCAACATGTCAACGCTTTCTCGCAATTTTAATTCGAAATTTGTGAACGTTTTCATCGGGGTGGCTTCACCTGTCAGCAACTGGAGGATCATGTCAGCCGCACGAGAACCAGTCCGCCGATATGGAAGGTGGACCGTCGTCAGCGATGGATGCAATACTTCTGTGAAATCGTACCCACCGAAACCGCTGACCGAGATGTCGTCCGGCACTCGTTTGCCGCCGTTCGCTAACCCTTTCAAGACACCGAGCGCGATGTTGTCAGTCGCACAAACGACGAGCGTCGCGTCCGTCACGTCGGTCGCGAGCTGCTCACCGATCGGGATGGCGTCGTCGATTCTGAACGTCGTCGTCATCGAACGGACGATGGCGCCAGCTTCATTGAACGCTCTCAAAAATCCGTCACGACGGGCTTGTCCGACGGCGATATCATCCTCTGCCACCCCGACATAGATGATGTCCCGGTGCCCCCACTCCATGAACTGTCGCCCGAGCGCATAAGCCGACTCATTGTCCGGGTAGACGAGGCTATGCACATCATCGTGCTGCTGACCAATCAACAGGACCGGGATTTGAATCGCTTCGATCGCCTGTAGATGCGCTGGCGTCACGGTCGTCCCGAGCCAAATGATGCCGGCCACTTTTTGCTTGGCCAAGTTATACAGTTGCTCGATCTCACGCTCGGTCTGTTGGGCCGTGTTGACGACGAGCATCTGATAACCATGCTCGGTCAAGCGTTCATCAATCCCCATCATCGTCCTTGAAGCCGCATACGAATCGAGACGTGGGACGATGACGCCGATCATCTTCGTCTGCTTCGACTTCAAACTTTGGGCGAACTGGTTCGGTTCATATTTCGTCTCACGGATGACTCGCTCGATTTTCTCACGAGTCGCCTTCCCGACCGATCCCCCATTCAAATAACGGGAGACAGTACTTTTGGCAACACCGGCGAGTTTAGCGATGTCGTTGATCGTCACTTGTTTCATCCAAAAACCCTCCATACGAAAAAACTGACGCGCTAGACGCCGTCAGTTCAGTGGTTCATCACATATCGTTTTTTAAAGTTTAAATAGTAAAGTCCGTTGCGTTTCTCGAAGCCGTTCTGTTCGAGGACGCGACGCATCGCTTCTTGATGCGGACTCGTCGGCGGGATGCCGGCGCGGACGGTGTGACCGTCTTTTAAATCGGACTGTTCGAGTGCAAGGCGTAATCCTTCTGTCGCATAGCCTTTATCTTTATACGGGTCAAACACCATCAAATCGAGCTGATAGACGCGAGCTAGCTTGAAAAGCAGTACTTTACCGACGATTTGTCCGTCTTGAACGAGGTCGTAGTAAAAATCCTCGCCATAACTATGTTCGTCAGCCATGTACACATGCTCGGCCCCCATCTCGACAAAAATACCTTTTAGTTCTTCGGCCGACATGCCGTATGAGCTTTGACCATATTTCTGAAAATGTTCATATTCGATCTCATCGATCTGGCGAATAGGTTGACGCACGATTTTCATCCCGTGCCCTCCTTAACAGTTATTCCAACGTCTTTCCAAACTCATTATATACGAAGCGCATCATGAAGCGCAAAAGATAACCTAAATCAGACCGGTTCGATATGAATGTGGACCGAATCGACGGCGTGGTGTTTATCGAGTTCCCGTTCGATATCGTCACAAAGCACATGAGCCTCGTCGACGGTCAAACCACCGTCAACGGCGATCGTCACGTCGAGCATGACGTGGTTACCGAGATGCCGGCCTTTGATCTCTCGAACTTCTTTGACGGTATCAAAATGTTGGATCGTCTCTTCATAAGACTCGACGAGATCAGGCGGGAACCCGTCAGACAGTTGATGCGTCGCATCGAGAAAGATTTGGATGGCCGTCCGGATGATGAGCCCCGCGATGACGACCGCGAGCACTGTATCCATCCACGGCAGCTTAAAGTAAGCGAACAAGACGCCGAGCGTCGCACCGATCGAGATCAAGGCGTCGGCCAAATTGTCTTTCGCGGCCGCTTTCAGCGCGAGTGATTTGGTCTGTTTCGCCAAGTTCAAATTGTAGCGATGGACACCGTACATGACGATCGCACTAAAGAACGCGACGACGGCGGCGAGCGGGTTCGGCTCGACGTAGACACCGGCGAGCAGATTGGCGATGCTGTTCAATAACACGAACAACCCGACCGCGACCATGATGAGCGAAGCGACGAGCGCGGCAATCGTCTCCATCTTCGCATGGCCATACTTATGTTCAGCATCCCGCGGCGTTGCCGCCACACGAATCCCGATATAGACGGCAATTGATGCGATGACGTCGGTCGTATTGTTGAAACCGTCGGCGAGCACGGCTTCCGAATTGTAAATATAGCCGAAGACGACTTTGAGAACAGATAAAATCAAATAAGTCGTGATTGATAAAATGGCTCCTTTGAGCGCTTTTGGTGGATGATTTGTCGAATGCATCCGCCCACCTCCTTTTTAGCTAAGTTAGTATACCAGTTGTTCTTCGTGTGGGCATAGAGAAACAGTGTTTCCCGAAGTCAAAATAAATGGAATATATTCCCGGTAGTTTCGTCTTCCGAAAATTATGGTAAAGTAAACAAGAAGAGACCCTTGTGGTTAAACCGTAAAAGAGGTGAAAGATATGTTCACAGAACGTGATGGTATTAAACTTCGTTTGGAACAAATTGACAGATTGTTATCCGATTTGAATCGTGAAGCGAAACAATTGATGGTACGCTTACGCGAACTTGATGCGAGTGGTGAGAGCCCACAAGAAGCGTCACTTAAGCCAGAAGATCGTGATACGCTCAAAACGTCGATCGATGAGACGCTCGAAGCGCTCCAAACCCGCTCGAAACGCCCGATCAACCCGAACGATGAGAAAAAGAAAGAACTCGCCTCGAACAAGGCGCTCATCGACGAGTTGTCAGATCTACTCAGTAAGAAAAAATGAGACGCCACCGCGTCTCATTTTTTAAGTAAGGAGATTAAATGATGTATATCGTCACAACTTGTCTACGGCCGACTGAAGCAATCATTCATAAAGCAAACGAGCACTCATTGCTACACGATGTGCCGTTCGTCTCGCGGCGAAAGCATTCAATCGAGACGTTGATGAGCCGGCACGGTGCCGCCGTCCTCGTTTTCGATAAGCGCCGCGTTGAGTATACGCCGCTCGGCGCCAAAGAGCCGTTCTTCTTCCATCCATCAAGCTCGGTCTTCCGTGTCAAGCAACTGCTTCGTGATGGCAACGACCCACTGATCGATGCGGCCGACCTTCAACTCGGAGACCGCGTGCTCGATTGTACACTCGGACTCGGTTCCGACAGTATCGTCATGAGCCACGCCGTCGGCCCGAGCGGTCGCGTCGTCGGCCTCGAGAGCGAATTCATCACAGCGACACTCGTCAAAGAAGGCATGTCGGTCTGGGAAGAGAAAGAGAACGCTTTGAATGAAGCGATGCGACGCATCGAGGTCGTTTGGACCGACGCCCTCACTTATTTGAAAAATTGTGCGGATGACGAATTTGAGGTCGTCTATTTCGATCCGATGTTCGAAAAAACGATTTCAGAATCAGTTCATCTGAACCCGTTACGAGCGTTGGCAAACGAAGCGCAGTTGTCAGATGAACTGATTTCAGAAGCCAAACGCGTTGCGAAAAACAGAATTGTCCTAAAAGCACATTTTGAGAGCCCGGCATTCGAAAAGTATGGATTTAAGCGACTTTCACGCAAAACTTCGAAGTTCCATTATGGATATATCGACTGAGAGACTCGTTCGGATTAGGTATTTTGACTTAATCGGGACGAAAGTCTCTTTTTTCTTATTTTTCATAATTATTATTTTCTGAATATTGACATTAATCAGACACAAGTTTAACGTTTACATCAAGCTCACACAATTTCCCATTATTTTTACAGGAGGTCAGTCCAAATGAAAAAACGTTCCATCCGTCGTACGACGCTCGCCGTCGCGCTGACATCGGTCATGAGCGTCAGTGCGATCCCGGCCGTCGGTGCCGCTCCACTTGCCGCTTCACCGTTACCAACCGCAACAAATACTGCCCCATTCGATCACAACATCATCGATGAGGATCGACTCGCCAAAGCGCTCGAAAAGCGTGGCGTCATCAAAAAAGGGCTTTCAACGAAAGAGCGACAGAAAGCCGTCGACGCGTATATTAAAAAGAAGCAAGGTACAGCGCAAGATGCCCACGATCACAAACATGATGACAAATTGAATGACAAAGCGGCGAAAGCGAAAGAGAAGATACATAACCAATTCGAAAAAGAATCGAAACGTCTCCTCGACAAAGCGAAAAAAGGTCAAGGCAATTATCGAAAAGGCAAACCGAATGGCCAAATCAAAGTTGATCCGGCCAAAGCAACGGGCTATAACGGTGCGGTTCGTGAAGACAAAGTGCTCGTCCTCCTCGTCGAGTACAGCGACTTCAAACATAACAACATTGTCCAAGATCCCGGTTATATGTATAGCGACAATTTCAGCAAAGAACACTACGAGCAGTATATGTTCGGTGATAAGTCGTTCGAACTGTTCAACGGTGAGAAAGTTCAGACGTTCAAACAGTATTATGAAGAACAGTCTGGCGGCAGCTACACGGTCGACGGTACCGTCTCTGAATGGTTGACCGTACCAGGTACGGCGAAAGACTACGGCGGTGACAATCCGGCCGGCGGGAATGACAACATTGGTCCAGGTCCCCGTCAACTCGTCAAAGACACGTTGAATGCGGCGGTCGCTTCAGGAATGGACCTCGCCGAATACGATGAGTATGACTTGTATGACCTCGACGGCGACGGCGACTTCAACGAACCGGACGGCTTGGTCGATCACTTGATGATCATTCATGCTGGTACCGGCCAAGAAGCGGGCGGCGGTGTCCTCGGTGACGACGCGGTCTGGTCACACCGTTGGGTACTAGATGGCGTATATGGCGTGGAGAACACGACGGCTGACGTCCCATATTGGGGCGGTAAAATGGCCGCATACGATTACACGATCCAACCTGAAGACGGAGCGGTCGGCGTATTCGCCCACGAATTCGGTCATGACCTCGGTCTTCCTGACGAATATGACACGCAGTACACAGGCCAAGGCGAGCCGGTCCAATCATGGTCGATCATGAGCGGCGGCAGCTGGGCTGGTAAAGTGGCAGGAACGGAGCCGACGAGCTTCTCGCCACAAAACAAGGAATACTTCCAAAAATTGATGGGCGGCAACTGGGCCAACATCACGGAAGTCGATCTTGAAGACATCACCCAGCAAGGTTTCGTCTCGAAACTCGATCAATCGGTGACGAAATCGAACAACCCAGGGTTGTTGAAAGTGAACCTTCCGGACAAGAAAGTGAAAGGTATTGAACCTGAGTTCGGACAGTACTACTACTACTCGACAAAAGGTGATAACTTGCACACTGAACTCGTGACACCAAGCGTCAAGCTCGGTGCTGACGGCACACTCGCCTTCGATACACGGTTCGAGATCGAATATGATTACGACTACTTGTACGTCAAAGCACTGAGCGGCGGCAAAGAAGTCGCCCTTGACGTCTACGGTGACGACAACACCGGAAATGACGCCGAGTCAACAAACGGCGCTTGGGTGAACAAATCGTACGACTTGTCACAGTTCGCCGGTCAAGACGTCCAGATCGTGTTCGAATACGTGACAGACGGCGGTCTCGCCCTTGAAGGATTCGCCCTCGACAACTTGGCGATCACGTCAGGCGGACAGACGCTTCTCGCAGATGACGCGGAAGGTGCTGAGGCGGTCACGCTCGACGGCTTCGTCAAGTCGGACGGTTATGACACGAAACCGCACTACTACTACCTCGAATGGCGTAACCACGCAGGCGCTGACACGGGTCTCTTGAACGGCCGTGGCGTCAAGTACAACACCGGTCTCGTTGTCTGGTATGCCGACGACTCGTTCTCGGACAACTGGGTCGGTATCCACCCGGGCGAAGGTTTCCTCGGAGTCGTCGACTCACATCCAGAGGCAATTGTCGGTAACTTGAACGGCAAAGAAACGGTTTCAGGCAGCACGCGTTACCAAATCGCGGACGCCGCGTTCAGTTTAGACAAAACGCTCGCTTGGTACCTCGATTCTCCGAGCCGCGGAATTTACGACTACAAGGCGCAATCTGGCGTGAAACAGTTCAATGACGCCAATACGTACATCAACTCGCTCATCCCGGATGCGGGCCGTAAGCTTCCACAATACGGACTCGTCGTCGACGTCGTCGGCGAAGCGAAAGACAATTCGGCTGGAGCTGTTTGGGTCCGGACGAAGTAAGCATGATTTGTTTGACCCTCGCTCTTCTCATCAAGAGAAGAACGGGGGTCTTATTATTCTAAAAAAGCTTGAATTTTCAATCGAGACTGTGTAACATACTAGTTGTAACGCCTCTGTAGGTTAGTGGCAGACCTCAGCAATGGTAATGCTGCAGCACGAGTTCGATTCTCGTCGGAGGCATCAACTGAATCCGTTTTACGGAGCGATAAAAAGCACTTTCTCGAAAAATAGAGAAAGTGCTTTTTATTGTATCTAATCCGATTTGATATTCCAATAAATGGTATAATGAGCAGATACATACCTAAAGGAGACTAGATATGAAACGTTTCATCACACTACTAGCTGCCGTCGCCTTGTTGGCCTCTTGTACCCAAGAGACAACGGATCGTCCGATTGACTCACCACCAAAGAATGAAAATGTCGTAATCGATGTATCCGAGACGCAACCCTTCTCTGAACCTGTCCCGACCGAAAAAGAAGTCTCGATATTTTTAGGCTATCTCCAGTCATTGAGCAGTGATACGCTCGGTGCGCTGCGTCAATCCGAGCAATCCACCTTCGCCTGTGGGACGTCTTGTGAAGACCGTCCGCTCGAAGAAATCTCTACTCAAATCGACAGTAACCGGGAAGAGCTTGAATCAATCCGTGCCGATATTGATGAAATTCTTCCGGCGCTTGACCACCTTGTGTCATCTGACGTATCAGGAATCGACCGTGAAGGACTGACCAACGTATTGAACGAATTCACATCCGTGAGTGAGGCGTTGACGCATTTTTTAGAAGCTGACGATTGGTCATTTTGGGAAGAAGCCCGGACCCAATTGAATAGCATGTCATCGACCATAAAAGGCATCGCTATTTATCTAAGTGGTGTGTGACATTATATCAACTACATAGGCTGCTCTCATCCAAACTCGGGTGAGGGCTTTTTTCTTACAGTCATGGAAACTGTCTTGACACGTCTCCGGTTCCTCTATAAACTTGAAAAGTTGAATTGAATGATTTTTTTGGAAGGAGCATGACAGATGCTGAATGAATGGTTATGGATCCCTTCTGCCCTGCTCACGCTCGGTCTGCTCGTCCTCAGCTATAAACTGTTCGGACGGGTCGGACTGTACGCCTGGATCGCGATGGCCTCGGTCGTCGCCAACATCCAAGTGACGCAGCAGATTGTGATTGGTGGTTTCATCTTCACACTCGGGAACATCGTCTACGGTTCCCTTTATTTAGCGACAGACATCTTGAACGAGAAACATGGCCGTCACGCCGCCCGCAAAGGCGTCTGGCTCGGCTTCTTCATCTTGATCGTCTCGACGGTACTCATGCAGTTCGCCTTGCTTTACGAACCGTTCGAAGAAGCGCTCTACATGCATGAGAGCTTCAAGGCGTTGTTCTCGATGCTCCCGCTCATCACGCTCGGCAGTCTCGCGGCGTACCTCGTCTCGCAACTGTTCGACGTCTTCATCTATTCGAAGATTCGGGCGAAAACGGGTGAGAAGAAACTGTGGCTCCGGACGACTGGTTCGACGGTCGTCTCACAGTTGATCGATACGCTCACGTTCTGCACGATCGCCTTTTGGGGAATGGAATGGGACATCTGGTGGAACATCTTCGTCACGACGTATGTCGCCAAGTTCATCATCGCTTGGATGGCCACGCCTTTTATGTATTATGCGAAACGGACCGAACCACAAGACGACGAGACGGAAAAAGCAGCCTAATAAAAAAACCGCAACCTCAACAGGTTGCGGTTTTTTCTCGAATTTGCAGACGCACCGCGTAAGGCCGCGCATCTTCGAGCGACGACGTCTCCCGACAAACAGTGAGCGCCATGTAAGCGTCGATAGCGAGCGCTTCGATGGTCTCGTCCGTCGTCTCGACCTCAAGTATGGTGTAGGGCGGCAGATGTTCGAGCTTGACCCACTGCCCGTGCAGGTTCTTCACATAGATGATTGGTTCGTCAATCGAGTAACGTCGGAGTAAATCAGACACGTTCACGCGATCCCCTCCTTAAACCAAACCTTTATCCTCATTATAGAAAGCGCTTACGATTCTGTAAACCGTGCTTCCCGAAAATTTGGCGGTCCAACGCTTCAAAAATGGTGGAATCGAACCGATAATCTAGAAGAGAAATGAGGTGAACCGATGCGTTATCGCCGACAAGAAACGTTCCGCTACATTTTACCGAACCCCCGTTTCATCCCCTACCGCCTCGTATGGGAAGATAAGGAGTTGCATGACGGTGAAGGCATGCTGCTCAACATTAGTGCCCACGGCTTGAAGTTGCGCTGCGACTACTTGTTCCCGCTGTCGGAAGGGCTGAAAGTTCAGGTCGTGCTCGACCTCGTCCCGCTCATCCAGTCAATCGAGTTGACTGGTCACGTCCGTCACCGCAGTCAAATAGGAAGCATGTACGATTACGGGATCCG
Source organism: Exiguobacterium sp. SH0S2 (assembly GCF_004337185.1). Lineage (NCBI taxonomy): Bacteria > Bacillati > Bacillota > Bacilli > Caryophanales > Exiguobacterium > Exiguobacterium sp. SH0S2. The sequence continues at coordinate 230,991 of NZ_SJVB01000001.1, forward strand.
TCTTGAAGCGAATTCAGAAGAAGCCCAACAGCTCGTGACGATGATCAAAGCTTATGCAAGAGAGAACCAATGAGAACGTGTCGTCAGACACTTCTCATTTTTTGTTCGTCCGATAACAGGGTATACTAATGACAACAGAGACAGATTAGAGGTGTAGCCATGACTAGAAAATTTTTATTGATTCCTTGGGCCGCCGCGATCGCGATCGCGCTACTTGGTCCCAACACCCCGTTCTCGAGCCGGTTCTTGCTCGACTTCCTGACGTACAATACCGATGCCTATGAAGGATATTCTTTATCCCTCTTTAGCGTGCTAGGCGTCTACCCGCTCGCGCTGTTCCCGCTGCTTTGGTCGGAAGTGAACCAACTGCGGCCGAATCCACTCCTACCGGCAGCAACCGGTTTCGTCGTCGGAGGATTCATCATCGCTCCGTATCTCGCGTTCGCACGGCAGTCGCCCTACCCGACGCCAATCAAGCCGTTGCCGACGAGACTGCTCGGGGTCGTGTTGCTCCTCGTCACGATCGGTTTATTCATCGCTGCCGCGATGACTGGGAATGTCGCACAGTATTGGTCATACGTCGAACAGAATCAATTCGTCCGCACGATGACGGTCGATTTCTTTTTGCTCGCCTTCGTCCAAATGACATTGATGACCCGGGATGCGAAGCGCTATAAGATGAGCTTGTGGCCGCTCCCGTACATCCCGTTATTCGGTCTATTGTTTTGGCTCATCATTCGTCATAAGCAACCGTTCAACGAGGCGCCGCCGCGACGGCCGAAAGTGGTTTGATGTTGTACTTGAGAGTGGGTTTCCCAAAACCTACTCTTTCCTTTATACTAGAGCGAGAGTTTATCTAGAGAAAGAAGGGTCAAATCCAATGAGATTTTTTAAAGTAATGACACACACGAACGACAAGGGAGAAGACGTCATCCTAAGCGAGTATTTCAAAATCGCCGACAAACAGGCTGAACAATTCCTCAAAGATACGTTAGAGCTCGACATGTTCGACGAGAAAGTGACGCTCAAAGAGTGCCAAGTCGCGAAAGACCGGTGGGAATGCCCGGTCGGTGACTTCGTCGTCGTCGAATACTTCAATGAAAAAGAGTTTGATAAAATGAACGAGTATCGTGTGGTCGCACCGAAAAAGTGACCCACAGCAAAGGCGACCTTCCCGATTGAATGGGAAAGTCGCCTTTTTATCGTTCGAGTCATCGACGTGCGTTATGACTCCTCGTTATCTTCTTCCGGGTCCGGATCTGGATGTTGCGTCGGAGCCGGTTTTTTCGCCGGATCAGACTCATCGTCTGGCATCGGGTCTGGGTGAACCCCAGGTTGCGATTCGTCACGTTTCATTGAGCATCCCTCCTCTGTCATAGTGGACTAATTCCACATCGATCAAGAGTCGAAACATCAGTGTATGTCTTTATTGCCGATGACACGACGTGAGATCGCTTTTTCAATCTCGACGATGACGAAGACGATGGCACCGAAGACGACCGGATAGATCCAATCATTCAAATCAAGTGCCGCTGTCCCGAACAACGTGTGCATAAACGGCACGTACGTGATGAACAGTTGAAGTGCAATCAATAGTGCCGATACGATAAACGCAATCTTGTTATCGAAAAAGTGGCGGTTAAACGCCGGAGCGAGTTCGGTCCGACAGTTATACAAGTGGAACAACTGGGCCATGACGATCGTATTGAGTGTGATCGTCTGCAGCTTCGCAGTCGAGAAATCAAAGTCGGCTAACATGTAGTTGATGATCAAGCTGCCTCCCCCGATCAAGATCGAGACGAAGATGATCCGAAACACGTAATAGCGACTCAACAGCGGGACGTTCGCCGGACGCGGCGGACGTTTCATCGTGCTCTCTTCGAGCGGTTCGAAGGCGATCGCGAGCGACAGCGTGATGGCAACGACCATGTTGACCCAAAGGATTTGGACCGGGCTGAGCGGTGCCGCGGCACCGAGCAAGATGCTCATCGCGACGAGGAGCGCTTGTCCACCGTTCGTCGGGAGCAAGAACAAGATCGTCTTCTTCAAGTTGTCGTATACACGGCGGCCTTCACGCACCGCGTTGTAAATCGTTTTGAAGTTGTCGTCGACGAGGACCATCTGCGACGCCTCTTTTGCGACTTCGGTCCCTTTGATACCCATCGCGACACCGATGTCGGCCCGTTTCAAGGCCGGGGCATCGTTGACACCGTCACCGGTCATCGATGTGATGAGCCCGTTTTGCTGCAATCCTTTGACGAGACGCAGCTTATCATTTGGGCTCGTCCGTGCGAACACATCGTTATGAACCGACGCTTCTTTGATCTCCTCGTCCGACATGTTCGTCAATTCTTTCCCTTCAAGTGCGCCTTCGACTTCCATGCCGAGTTCACGGGCGATGGCGACGGCTGTGTCTTTATGGTCACCCGTGATCATCTTGATGCGGATACCGGCGTCACGGCACGCCGCGACGGCTTCAATCGCCTCTGGACGTGGTGGATCGACGATTCCGTACAAACCAAGGAACGTGATACCGGATTGGACGTCCTCATGGTCGACCGTCTCTTTCGAGCGATCGACCCGTTTGAATCCGCCACCGAGGACACGTTGTCCGCGGTCGGCGATCTCTTTACGTTTCTCATCCCAATAGGTGCGGTCAAATTCCGTATCTTCAGCCATATCGAACAGGCGGTCTGGCGCCCCTTTGATGAAGATCATCCGCTCATCTTTATAGTCGACGAGCGTCGCCATGTACTTATACTCCGAATCGAACGGGATTTTCGAGATGACTTTCAGCCGTTCAATCGGTCGCTCCGCTTTTTCGGCGAGCGTGAGCAAGCAAGCTTCTGTCGGGTCGCCATTGATGACCCATTCGCCGTTTTCTTCATACAATTGGGCATCATTACACGTCTTCCCGACCGTGAGCAGATCGATCATCGACTCGTCGTCATCGAGGTCGAACGGTTGACCGTTTTGTTCGAGGTCACCATCTGGAGCGTATCCGCCGCCTGACACTTCGATATCGTGCTTCGCCGTGACGACTTGCTTGACGGTCATCTCGTTTTTCGTCAGCGTACCTGTCTTATCGGTACAGATGACAGAGACCGCCCCTAACGTCTCGACGGACGGTAGACTACGAACGATCGCTTTCTTCTCGGCCATGTTACGAACACCAAGTGCGAGAATAATCGAGATGACGGCAGGGAGACCTTCCGGAATCGCTGCGACCGCTAACCCGATCGTTGTCAGCATCAGTTCGATTGGATCGAAATCACGTACAAAGTAGCCGAACGCGTAAATGATGACCGAGATCACAAGGATCGCAATCGAGACCGTTTGACCGAATTTCGTCGTCTGACGGATGAGCGGTGTCTTCACCGTCTCGACTTCAGCGATCGATGCGTTGATTTGACCGAGCTCCGTCCCTTCACCGATCGACGTGACGATCGCTTTCGCGCTGCCCGTCGCTATACTCGTTCCTGAATAAATCATGTTTTTCCGGTCACCGAGGACAGCATCTTCCGCCACGACTTGAATTTTCTTCTCGACCGTCGTCGCTTCACCTGTCAAAGCCGATTCTTCGACTTTGAACTTCTCGGCTAGAATGACTCGCGCATCGGCCGGCACTTTGTCACCGGCGGCGAGCACCAAAAGGTCTCCGACGACGAGTTCGCTCGATTCGATTTGAATCTGTTTGCCGTCTCGGATAACGCTTGCTTTCGTCTCGAGCAGTTTTTTAATCCCTTCAAGCGCCTGTTCAGCCTTGTTTTCTTGCAAATAGCCGACGACGGCAATGATCGTGACGACGAGCGCGATGACGATCGTATCGATATACTCACCTAAAAAGCCAGTGACGACGGCCGCACCGATCAGGACGTACACAAGAATGTCATTGAACTGTCTCAAAAATTTTATGATTTCAGGTGTCTTTTCCTTTTCCGGCAGAACGTTCTTCCCGAACTGTTCTTGCCGACTCGACACTTCTTGCTTCGACAGCCCGTTGTCTACGTCTGTCTCAAGACTACTCCTCACCTCTTCCGGTTCGAGTGCGTGCCAATTTTTGTTCTCCATTTGCATCTCTACTCCTCCTTGGTCGATCCTATATGAAAATCTATCTCTTTTATGTTCCCACTCCACGGCTTCCTGACACATCAGACGACACATTTTCACAACTTTTTCAAAAAAACCGTTCACATTTGCCTCGTTTTTCATTTGGAAACGCTCCCATCCAAAAAAGTCGTGTCAGATGGATGAAATGGCTTTACATAACGGTCTGAATGGTTAACTATAGAGAAAATAAAACAGAGAGAAAGAGGTACACGTATGGTCATTATTCAAGGGATCGCCCTGTTGCTGTTGATTCTCGCCTTGTTCACGTTATTCAGTTACAAAGCACCGTTCGGGATGAAAGCGATGGGAGCACTCGCCGGCGCCGCAATCGCGAGCTTCCTCGTCGAAGCGTTCAACGCCTACGCGATCGGTGGGTTACTGCCGCTCCCTTTATATGAAGAAGTCGGCCAAGCTGCCGGTGCGCTGTCGGGACCTGCGGCAGCAGCACTTGTCGCGATTGCGCTCGGCATGAACCCGGTCTACGCGTTGATGCTCGGTTTGTCCGTGTCAGGCTTCGGGATTCTCCCCGGCTTTTTCGCAGGGTACGTCCTCGCCTTACTCGGCGGCAAGCTCGACCGGCACCTCCCGGCCGGTGTCGACATGATTTTTTACGTCATCGTCATGGCACCGCTCGCCCGTCTCGTCGCCATCGGTGTCGATCCGCTCGTCTCGAACACGCTCGCTCAAATCGGGGCGGTCATCGAGCTCGCAGCGACGCAAAATCCGATTGTGATGGGACTCGTCCTTGGCGGAATCGTCACGGTCGTCTCGACATCACCGCTCAGTTCGATGGCGCTCACGGCGATGCTCGGTCTGACCGGTGTCCCGATGGCAATCGCTGCCCTTGCCTTGACGGCGTCGATTTCGATGAACTATTTACTCTTTAAGCGATTGAACATCGGCTCGAAGAAAGACCAACTTTCGGTCGCGATCGAACCGCTCACACAAGCCGACCTCATCTCGGCGAATCCGATCCCAATCTATAGCGTCAACTTTGTCGGTGGTGCCATCGCCGGACTCATCGTCGCGATGACCGGAATGGTGAACAACGCACCTGGGTCTGCCGCCGGTATCCCGGGACTGCTCGTCATGTATGGCTTTAATGACTGGCAGACGGTGACGGTGACGGCAATCATCGTGTTCGCCGTCGGCATCATCGCCGGTCTCATCGGCAGCAAACTGTTCAGCAATTTCCCGATCGTTCGGCATACGGAAAAGATGGCAAATCCGGAAGAGGAAGCCGCATGAAAAAGCAGGAAGTCCAATTCGCGGACTTCCTGCTTTTTCGTTATTCAAACGATAATGTTGTTTGCGTTCGAGACGATTGCCGTGCAAGTTCGATCACACGCGTAGTCAACAAAGCGTCCTCGAGGGGAACGACCGGCCGTCTCGTCGAATAACTGTCAGCGAGCTGGCGATAAAATGCCAAATAACGCCCCGGTTCGATTTCAATCGTTTGCGGCTCATTTACAACGAGCGTCCCCGTCTCACTGACACCCGCTTCGATCGTGCCGTCTCGGAGCGCGGCTTCTTGCGGGTCGAGACCGTATTTCATAAAGCTGCCTGCCGTACCGTGGACTTCAAAGCGAGGCGCTTCAACGGCGACGAACGGGTTCGATCGTAAATAGACGCGCTTCTCACCGTAGTGCAGCGTCACGTTGAAGCCGTCGTCGGACTGTCCGCCGTCTCGTTGGACCATGACGTCTGCTGAGACGTGGTCCGGTTCGCCGAACAACACGAGCGCCTGATCGATCAAATGACTGCCGAGGTCGAACAAAATACCAGACCCAGGACCTGCGTTCTCACGCCATCTGTCCCGGACATGCGGACGGAACCGGTCAAAGCGTGATTCATACACTTTCCAGTCTCCGATTCGGTTTGATTCGAGCAGTGACGCCACCGTCAAGAAATCTCCATCCATGCGTCGGTTGTGGAACACGTTGACGATCCCGTCACGCGTCTTCTCGAGGGCGATAAGCGTCTCCCCTTCCTCAGACGTTAGGAACGCAGGCTTCTCGACGAGGACGTCTTTGTTTGCGTCGAGACACGTCGTTACCATGTCTTTATGTAAGTTCGACGGTGTCGTGATCACGAACAGCGTCGCATCGGTCGCGATCGCTTCTTCGAGCGTCGCGTATACGTCCACATCAGGGAGCACGGCACGGACGTCATCCGGTCTAGAGGAGACGACCCCAGTGATGTTGAATTCCTCGAGCGTCGTCAAAAATGGCAGGTGGAACGTCGTCGCCGAGAAGCCGAAACCGACCAATATAGTGTTGATCATATCTATTCCTCCTTTGTTTCTTCATGATTCATTGTAACAAAAAAAGGGGTACATTGACCCCTCACGCACTGACACTTTCATCCAAACCATATTCAAACGTGTTGTATCCGTTACGTGAATCGACGTAAACGAAACCAAAACGTGGATAATACTCGTTCAAAAACTCGTTGTCGGCGACACAGTCGAGACGGATCGGCTCGTTACCATCGGCTTCGCGGAGTACATGTTGCATCAGCTGTTGACCGACGCCACGGCCTTTCAATTGCTCACTGACGACGATGCGATGGATGTATTGACCGCGCTCGCCATCTTCCCATAAATTGTGATCCCATTCATCCGGAGGAAGCAAGGCGATCGAGGCCAAGACAAAGCCATGTTGTTCATACACGTACACACTTCCCGTCGCAATGTCGGTTCGCACGCGTTCTAACAAATCTAGCTCCAAATATTCCGTCCACTGATCACTTCCTGTTTCATTAAGCGCTACGGCTCGTTGTTCGATTAGGTGCGCGATGTGTTTAGCATCGCGTTTCGTCGCGAGTCGAATCATAACGTCCTCCTTTATTTATGCAGTATTTGAAATACCAATATAACGGAGACGTTCGACCGATTTCAACCATCTTGCCTGAGCGATGTCATCGGAACGGGATGACGTCGCCCCCGTTCAATTGATAACTATACGTCAAAGTCGCGTTCAAGCTATGCGATACTGAGCAATAGCGATCGACGGACAGTTCGATGGCACGGCGGACCCGTTCCTCCGGCATCTCCCCTTCGAGTACATATAAAATATGGATCGTCGTGAACCGCATCGGGTGCTCGGTCGCCCGCACCGCGTCGACTTCCATCCCGAACCGTTCGAGCGGCAGGCGCATCTTGTGCAAAATCGAAACGATATCGATGCCCGTACAGGCCGCCGTGGCGTGCAGCAACATCTCGGTCGGCCGTGGCCCCGTATCCAATCCCCCGACATCCGGCGCCGCATCGAGTGTCACGCTATGACCGGAAGGAGTCGTTGTTTGAAACGCCATCCCTTGTTGCCAATCCACTTTCAAGTTCATCTCAGTCTCCCCCTTATTTTTTCACTAGCATACTATTCCCTCGATTGAGGTATTATAAAGCTAGTTGCACAATTTGTCGTTTAGGAGTGGGTCGCATGGAGTGGTCGGTCATGATCAGTTGGGGGCTGTATATCGTCCTCGGGTTAAATTTATTGTTCGCTTTAGCCGTTATCTTCGCGGAACGCCGCGATGTCGGTGCCACCTGGGCCTGGCTGCTCGTCTTGTTTTTCCTACCGATCCTCGGATTTATCATCTACTTGTTCCTCGGTAGACAGCTGAAAAAAGATAACTTCTTTAACTTGAGTGTTGAGGAACGCTCATTTCATTCGTTGCAAGTCGAGAGTCAAATCGAGCAGATTCACCGTAAAGAGACGATGCTCGCCCAACCGCTATTTGAGAAGTACGAGCAGTTGCTCGAGATGAACTTGCGCTCATCGAAGTCACTCATCAGCGTCCACAACAAGTCGACCATCATGCATGACGGGGAACAGAAGTTCAAGGCGCTGATGGACGATATCCGTAGCGCCGAGACCGAGATCAACATCCAGTATTACATCATCCAACGTGATGCCCTCGGGAAGGCCTTGATCCACGAACTGATCGAGCGCGCCAAAGCGGGCGTCAAAGTCCGGCTGTTGTATGACGCGGTCGGATCGCGCAGCCTCCGCGATTCAGACTTCAAGGAGTTGATCGCGCATAACGGCGAAGTCCGTGTCTTTTTCCCGCCGACGCTCGGCTTGATCAACTTCAAGTTGAACAACCGGAACCACCGGAAAGTCGTCATCATCGATGGCAAGATCGGCTACGTCGGCGGCTTCAACGTCGGTACCGAGTATCTCGGTCTCGTCGAGAAGTTCGGTTACTGGCGCGACACCCATCTCCGGGTCGAGGGGGACGTCGTCTATCACCTGCAGCACCGGTTCATCTTGGACTGGAACTTTTCGGGGAGCAAGCATCACGACCCTGAAAACTCGTTCTGCTTCGCGCGCCACGATATTAAAGAGCAGTCACCGATGCAGATCGTGACGAGCGGACCGAACTCGGACACCGAGCACTTGAAAAATATGATGATCAAAATGATCGCGTCGGCCAAGCAGCGAGTCATCATCCAAACGCCTTACTTCATCCCGGATACGAGCTTCATGGACGCCTGCAAGATGGCGCTCCTCTCCGGTGTCGAGATGGACATCATGATCCCTGGAAAACCGGACCATCCGTTCGTCATGTGGGCGTCACTGTCGTTCCTCGGTGAGCTGCTCGATTACGGGGCGAACGTCTATATGTACGATGAAGGCTTCCTGCACGCGAAGACGCTCGTCGTCGATGACGAAATTTCGACCGTCGGCACGACGAATTTGGACGCCCGCAGCTTCCGCTTGAACTTCGAAGTGAACGCCATCATCTACGATGAGCGGGTCGCTCTTGAGCTCGCCTCGTTGTTCGAGTCGGACGTCGCCGTCAGTCGGCGCTATACGGTCGACGACTATGCGGTCCGGAAGTGGAGCGTCCGGATGCGCGAAGGTGTGTCACGGTTGCTCAGCCCAATCTTATGACTGTTGTGAGATCGCGCCAGCGGTCTCTTTTTTATGTCCATCAGCCGACAGATTCTAGATTTCAGCTTATTTTTATCATGTTTTAGCTAATATTCTTCCAAATAAGGGTATAAAGTATCAGTACGAACGTCCTAAACTCTCGTTTCGTTAAAGAAAGGAGGAAGTATGCGTTCGCGCATATGTCATTCTATGGCTGATCAAGAACGAATTCACCAAGACACCCACACCATGAAACCCGATCCTTCCTCGTGGGACCAGTTACCGATCGGTCTCTTTGCATTCGATACGTTCGGACGCATCATCAGTTACAACGATTCATTCGTCGACTTACTCGGGGTCGTCCCGATGACAAGCTCGACGTTTGAACAGTGCACGACCTCAACGTTTGACTTATACGGTGCCGTCGCCCGTGTATTGGCAGGCGAGACCGTCCGCTTAGCCGGTTGGTATACCCCTCCGAATCGACATCCCCGTTTCGTCCGGACGACGATGTCGCCCAGCTTTCAGGCTGACGGCCGAATCGACGGCGGGGTCGGCGTCATCGAAGACATGACCGAACAGCGACGTTATGAAGAACGGATGGAGCATCTGTCGTCACTCGACCCGTTGACCGAGTTATTCAACCGTAAAAAAGTCGGCGACGTCCTGACCTCGGCTGTCCAAGATACGGTCGACACGAAAGCACCTGCCGCCGTCATCATGCTCGATATCGACTACTTCAAGCTCGTCAACGACACGTTCGGTCACCCGACCGGTGATCTCGTGTTACGTTCGATCGCTCAATTGCTCCGCCGAAATATAAGGAAGACCGATTCGATCGGCCGCTGGGGCGGCGAGGAGTTTTTAATCGTCGCCCCGCAGTCGACACTTACTGATGGCATCCAGTTGGCCGACAAGTTACGTCAAAAGATCAACGACGAACCGTTCGGTCCGGTCCCGCACGTCACATGTTCGTTCGGCGTCAGTTCGCTTGATGGCGGAAAGACCGTCGAACAAGCACTTCAAGACGCGGACGAGGCGCTGTACGTGGCAAAAAACTCAGGCCGCAACCAAGTGTCGAGCAAACGATGATATGAACTCTAAGAAGAATCGAAATGTACCAAAAAGGCAGAGCGGATCCGCTCTGCCTTTCGTTTATACATTGAATCGTGATACGAGTTCTTGCAACTCCTCCGCCATATCGGCGAGTGCTTTCGCGGATTGCGAGACTTCCTCCATCGAACCGAGCTGGTCTTCTGTCGTTGCCGCGACTTGTCTCGAGGCGTTCGAATTCTCGTCGGCGATGTGAGCGATTTGCGTCGCTGATGCTGAAACTTCTTCGACGTTCGCCGCGATCTCTTCGACAGTGGCCGTCACGTCCTCGATCCGTGGCGTCATCTCCTGCGTCCGTAACATAATCTTCTTGAAGCGCTCCGCCGTGTTCTCGGTCGTCTCAAGACCCGCTTTCGTATGGGCCGACACTTCTTTCATCAACGTGACAGACCGCTCCGTCTCTTGCTTGATGTTCTCAATCAACTGCGAAATTTGCTTCGTCGAGTCCTGTGACTGTTCGGCTAGCTTCCGGACCTCACTCGCGACGACGGCAAACCCTTTCCCGTTCTCACCGGCGCGGGCAGCTTCAATCGCAGCGTTCAAAGCGAGTAAGTTCGTCTGCGTCGCGATCCCGTTGATCACATCGACAATGTTTCCAATTTCGTTCGAACGCTTTGCGAGCGACTCGATGACTGCGCCGAACGTCTCGACCGATGTGTCGATCGCTTTCATTTGCGTCACGTTATGGGTGACGGCAGCTGTCCCGTCTTCCGCTTCGATCGCCGTCTCGCGAGACAGTTCCGATACGTCCGTCGAGCTTTCAGCGATGCGCATGATGCCTGCCGTGATTGCTTGGAGCGAGACGGCGTTGTCGTCGAGCTGACGTTTCGAATCGTCGGCGCCGGCCGCCATTTGTTGAACCGCCCCGGCAATTTGTTCTGAAGATGCTGTATTTTGCGCCGAGTTGGCCATCAGTTCTTGCGACGATGCGGCGACTTGCCCGATCGATTGATCGAGGTTGATGATGATCGAACGGAGTGACGCCGTCATGCCGTTGAAACTTTCAGCGACCCGGCCGATCTCATCGTTCGAATCGATGATGATTTCTTCCGTCAAATCTCCCGCCTGAATCCGTTCCGCGCCCGTCGTCAAACGGTTCAACGGTCGAATGATTGAGCGTAAGATGAAGTATAAGATGACGGCAGCAAGCAAACTCATCCCGGCGATGACACTTAATGTCGTCCACAGGATACCGACCGTCTCATCTGTAATTTCTTTATCATACAACGTCCCGGCCACTTTCCAGCCCGTCAAGTCGTTCGTCATGAAGTCCATTTGTTTGTCTTCATTTTCGAACACATATGAAAAGCTGCCGTCTTTGCCGTCGTAAAGCGATTCGACCCAATCGCCTGATGCCTTCTCGCCTGCGGCTAACGTCGGATGGGTCACGAACTGCTGGTTCGCATCAAGGATCGTGACGTAGCCTTCTTTCCCGATTTGAATGCTAGTCGCGACTTCGGCGATATCATCAACGTCGACGTCGACCGCGATGACGCCACGACCGTCATCCGTTGTCTGCGATAACGTGACCATCATCTTGTTCGAGGCCGCATCGACGTAAGGGTCTGTGATGACGACGTTTCCTTCGGCACCATCTGCCGCTTCATACCACGGACGCGTCCGGGGATCATAGTCGTCCGGCATCGTTTGGACCGGATAGATCGTCATCGTGCCTTCAGTGGACGCATAATAGATGTTCGTCACTTTCGGATGGGTCGCCAAATATTCGACGAACTTCTCCTCTAACCCAAGGTTGTCTTCTCCTTCTTCGTAGAGCGACTCATCGATCCGCCCCGCAAAAAAGGCGACGTCGCGCTCAATCGGTTCAATCAGATTCGTGATCTCGTCATTCATCCGCTCCACACCCGCGTGTGCCGACTGCATGATTTGATCCGTAATTTTTTGTTTCGCCTGATAGTAAGCGACAAAGCCGATCAATAACGATGGAATCAATAATAAGAGCAATGACATCGTGATCAACTTTTGTTTAATGCTGATGGTTCGTTGTTTCGTCCGTTTCATAAATAACCCCTATTCCCGAGAATAACTCTCGCTACGTTAACCTATGTATCGGCTAGAATCGGGGCTTTTTTGATGACCTAGACAAAAAATCGTCACCGTTTTTCTATTCTTGTCAATTGAAAACCTTTTCATTCGGCGGTTTGTCAAATTAAGCGCAACACTTCATCCACTCGATGATTGCCTCGTTCAATTCCACTTCCTCACCCCACAATCAAAGTACTCTCAACATCTTTTATAGCTCTATTCGTAAATTACTTAGCCCTCGATACGGGTAATTGTTTGAACTCGTTTTCTGTCCAGCTTTCCAACAGGTGTATAAGGCAACTCCTCAACAAAAGCGATTTCTCGGGGGATTTGGTATGCTGCCACTCGTGTGCGTAACCAGCTCAAAAGTGCTTCTTCAGTCATTCTTTTATCAGAATACAGCTGTACGAATGCCTTCAGAATGTTGCCAGCGTAGATATCCTCTACACCGATTACAGCGACGTCTTCGACACTCGGATGATTGCACAAAGCAACTTCTATTTCCGAAGGATAGATATTGTTGCCGGCTGAAATGATCAAGTCGTCTGTTCGTCCACACAGGAAATAATAGCCGTTCTCGTCCCGGTAACCCATATCGCCAGTTTGAATCCAGTGGCTTGGGCTGTTTTTCATGGTCCATTTATTCCGAATACAAAATTGTCCAATACTGCCAGGTTCAACTTTTTTCCCGTCCACGACTACCTGCAATTGACTTCCCGAAATTGCTTTTCCAAGCGTGTTTGCATGAAAATTTAAATCTTCGGGTGTAGCAATGATGTTCAAGCCAGCTTCCGAAGTTCCGTATAGATTGTATAAGACATTCCCCAGATGATTGTTTACTTCATTCACTAAAACCGGATTTAGTTTTGCACCTCCAGACGCAATGCAAGCTAGGGAACTGAGCGCTTCTTTATCGTGCTTCAACATTTTATGAATCATCAAAGGAACTACCGTGACAACTTCTACTTGATGCTGCCGAATAAGGGCGCATGCTCCTTTCGCATCAAAGCTCTCCTGAATGACAACTTTCTTTCCCAAAGCAAGAAATGATAACAGTACTGCGATGCCGTAGCCATGGTAAATCGGCGTTGCAATATAGGCAGTGCTGTATGTTGGCAGCTGCAGTCGGTTCAGTAAAGCAGCAAAAGGATCCAGGAAATTAAAGAGGGATGGGCGGTGAATCACTTGTTTAGGCTTTCCAGTGGTGCCACCGGTCAACAGCACAATCTTTCCGCTGGCAGAGGCCGTCAATTTTTCTTTTCTATGTAGAGCCGAATCCGACAAACTGTTGATGGATTCAATTTTTTCATGATAACTGACGATTTTTGAATGTTTGTAAGACGATTTTTCAATCAATCCGCTAAACTCTTCGTCGTAAATCAGCAAGTCGAAATGATGTTCTTGCACTAGTCGATCGAACTGTAGTTGACTCATGGAACAATTGAGCAAGTATATATCTGTGCCGAGCCGCGAAGCAGCAAAAATGCCCTGCACGAAGGACGCGTGGTTTTTACAGAAGAACGCCACTTTATGCCCTTTACAAATCCCATACCTCTCCGCTAGAAGATGAGCGAGATTTTCACAGTGCTTCTGCAGCTCCAGATAATTGAGTGTTTCCCGACTATCCACCAAAGCAGTTTTTTGGCCTCCCGTCTTTTCCGTCAATGAAAAAAGAAGCATAAGGTTTACACCGTTTTGATGGATAGCGAAGCAAAGACGTCCTAAGTTTGATGGGGAAAGAAAATTGAGTTGCGACAATATTTTCAGCAAATTAAACATTGCCTCTTTCACGCTCCTTTTTTCTTAATAACCTGAGGACGATAAACGATAACGGTGATCTGAAAATAACTGAAGCCCATTGACCTAGAATCAGCCACCAGGGTTTATAAACTTTTCTTTTCGTATACAAGACGTGTCCTATAATTTCCGCCACGTGAACCGGTGACATGGCAGGGGAAGTCTGATAAGCAATAGTTGGTTTTATCATGGGTGTTTTCACGAGCGGCAGATAAATAGAAGTGGTGGAAATGTTTTTGATTTTCAGTTCCGGCTCCGCCGAGCGCAACCACGTATCAAAAGCGGTTTTCGACGCCTGGTAGGCAGCCCAGTGAGGTATAGGGAATAGCAAAGCATTTATGGTGGAGACATTGATGATGTGCCCGTTCTTTTTCTCAAGCACCGGAATGAGCGATAGCAACAACTGTACCGGAGCAAAATAATTAAGCGCCATGGTACGTGTGAAGTCATGGTAACGATCCAGCGACTGGGCAATTGGACGGTTGATGGAGATTCCGGCATTGCTGACGACAACATCCACTCCGTCCGTTAATTGATGAAGAAATGCCAGCAATCCTTTTAGTTCCTCTTCATTGCGCAAATCTGCCGGGAATACCGTTACACTGGCTGTAGCCTTTTCGATTTCGACTTTCATGACGTTCATGCTTGCTTCTCTGCGGGCCACCAGAATCAGATGCGCAGTTGTATTCGCTAATAGATAGGCGAACTCCTTGCCGATTCCTGAACTCGCTCCAGTAATCAGGACAGTCTTTCCATCCATCTCTTTTTTCATCTTCTCGAAATTGAGGGAAGGCGATAAAAATAGGGCTCTCTCCAGTAGAGTGTAGTTATGCATTTAGCCAGCACCTTTTTGTAAGATATCGTTATAAAATCAGGAATCTTCCGACTCTTATTTTTATAAATTTTACCATTTAAACCCTATTAACGGAATGGATAAGGAGAAAAGATAAACATCGTCCTCCCCTTACCTTGTAATCGTTTTTTAGGTGTCACCTCTGCATCAATCTTCGAGATACATATCCAAATGCAACAACTCGTCTCGCAGCGGCGACAAATCGTTCAACGAATGGACGCCCATCATATAGTCGTACCCAAAGAACACTTTGAACCTATATTCTTCGTCTGACTCATTCACTTTATACTCTAACTCGGCGTAAAGCGTATTCCTTAACATGAGGCGAAGCATGTTCGGGATTTGGTCTCGTGACAGCACCTTCCCTAGCTTCACTTTTTTGCGAAGGTCTCTCATCCGGATCGGATAGAGCGCATTGAACGCGCATTTCGAAGAGGCTCGATACGCATAGTCACGTCGCTCAAGATAGGAGACGGTCAATGTCTTCACTCCTAAATAGCCCATGATTCGCTCAATCGCTTTAACGTAATTAGACTCCATGCGGAGATATTCCTCCAACGTGAAGACGACACCTTCAAACGTTTGATCGATGTCCGAGATTTCCGTCCACTCGTCAATCTTCCCTCTCGTTTCAGGATGATATTTGGTTATGTTATACATGTTCATGTAGTCACCTATTTTGCTATATATTTGTGTGTTGTCTAAATAAAACGGACGCGACAGTTTCGTCGCGTCCGTTCATGCCCCGATGATCGCATCATGGGTCGCTTCCGTCCAGCCATAGGCGACTTCGCGCAACGCGAGTTCGCCGAACAAGCGCTCTTTCGCATCGACGACTCGTCCTTGGCGCTGTTCATAAAACGCCCGATGCGGGTTCAGCTCGAGCGCCCAGATGAGAACACCACGGCTAGACATCGTTTGGACCGCGCGTTCGAGTAAGAGTGAGCCGATTCCGTTCCGTTGATGGTTTTCTAAAATGTAAATCGCGTAAATCTCGTTCGGATGGTCCGGATAGTCACCCGTCCGCTCGTCCCCATACAATACGAAACCAACGATTTCCTCATCGACTATGGCGACGAATCCGCTGACTTCGCGGTTAGAAAGGGCACTTCGGACTTTTTCCGACCACTCGATCGACCCAGAAGAAAGCTTTAATAAAAACTCGGTCGGAACGATTCCCCGATAAGTCGTTCGCCAACCGTTGACCCTGACGCGCGCGATCCCGTAAGCGTCTTTCGGCTCAGCTTTCCGTATTTGCATCCGTACCCCCTCCTACCCTAAGTTTTACAAGTAGTTTACCACAAATCACCGAATCGAAATCACACTTCTTCCAGAAACGACTGACAATCATTTTACAAAAAACGACCGTAGGAATCCCTACGGTCGAGTTTGTTAAGCGACATCACGCGTTGGCTCTGCCGTCGCTGTCGTAAGCGGTTTTTTCAAGAACGAGAGGAGGAGTGCTCCGACGAGTGCCCCTACGAGAATCGCAAGTGCGTAGAGACCCATGCTCATCGCGACGTTTCCAGCTCCTTCAAGTAATGGGAAGACGAAGATCCCACCGTGCGGCGCCGGCAATTGAATCGCGAAGAAGGCAGATAATCCACCGGCGAGTGCTGACCCGAGGATCGCTGACGGTAATACCCGGATCGGGTCGGCCGCAGCGAACGGGATGGCTGCTTCTGTGATGAACGAGGCGCCCATGATGTACGCCGTCTTACCAGCTTCACGTTCTTGTTTCGAGAACTTCTGACGAGCGAACACGGTTGACGCGAGCGCGACGAGAAGCGGTGGCACCATTCCACCTGCCATGACGGCCGCCATGACTTCTTGGTTACCGGCTGTGAGTGCCGCCGTACCGAACACGTACGCCGTTTTGTTGATCGGGCCACCCATATCGACGGCCATCATGCCACCGACGATGACACCGAGCAAGATGGCGTTAGCACCACTCATGCTGTTGAGCGTATCCATCAACCATGTCATGAACGCTGCGATCGGTTCGTTGACGACAAGTAGCATGATCATCCCTGAGATGAACGAGCCGAGCAACGGATACAGGAGGACTGGTTTAATTCCTTCAAGCGTCGCTGGCAATTTCGCGAGTGCTTTTTTCAAGAACAGGACGACGTAACCAGCTAAGAAACCGGCGATGAGTCCACCGAGGAATCCGGCATTCCCTTCGCTCGCGAGCACACCGGCGACGAGACCAGGTGCGAGACCCGGACGATCGGCGATCGACATCGCGATGAAACCGGCAAGGATTGGGACGAGGAAACCGAACGCCGCGCCACCGATCGTCATGAGCTGAGCCGCAAATTCATTGTAAGACGGGTCATCTGGGTTTGCCGAGTTGATGCCCCAGAAGAAGCTGAGGGCAATCAACAGACCACCGGCGACGACGAGTGGCAGCATGGCTGATACCCCGCTCATCAAGTGTTTGTAAATGCCGGTGCGCTGTTCTTTAGGAGCGCCTGACGTCCCTGTCGAACGGTAAACCGGTGCATCTTGTTTCACAGCCCGGTTGATCAACTCTTCCGGTTTGCGGATGCCTTGCGCGACCGGTACTTCGATCACGTGTTTCCCGGCGAACCGCTCCATGTCGACGGCTTTATCGGCCGCGACGATGATAGCTGTCGCTTTGGCGATATCAGCTGCCGTCAATTCGTTTTTGACGCCAGTCGAACCGTTCGTCTCGACCTTGATGTCGACACCCATCGCTTCTGCTTTTTGTTTCAGGCTGTCTGCTGCCATATACGTGTGCGCGATGCCGGTCGGGCAAGCTGTGACGGCAAGGATATAAGGTGCATCCTTTTTGACCGTTTTTTCAGCAACCGGTGCCGCTTCGGCCGCTTCTTTCTCTTCGATCGCGCGAATGACGTCATCTTCTGACGTTGCCGCATAGAGACGTTCCTGGAATTTTGGATCCATAAGGAAGACGGATAATTTCGAGAGTGTTTCTAAGTGCTCGTTGTCGGCGTGTTCGCCTGCTGCGATCATGAAGAACAGGCGGCTGTCTTGGCCGTCGAGCGCTTCATAGTCGATCCCGCTCGAGCGACCAAAGGCGATCGCGGGTGCTTTGACAGCTTTCGTCTTCGCGTGCGGGATGGCAATCCCTTCACCGAGTCCGGTCGTGCTTTGCGCTTCGCGGGCCAAGATGGCGTCGCGATAACCGTTCCGGTCCGATAGCTTACCGGCCCGGTCGAGCACGTCGACGAGCTCATCGATGACATCTGCTTTTGAACGACTGCGGAGATTCAGTTGGATCGTGTCCTTTTTGAGTAGGTCCGTGATGTTCATGTTGTTTCCTCCAATCGGGATAGTGGGGTGACGTCGACTTCGCCGACCAAGCGGTCCACGTCTTGTTTCGTACAGAGGCCAAACGTATAAGCAGACGCGCTGCCGGTCGTGACCGCATAGCGGAACGCCTTGGTTGCGTCGTGGTCTAAAATGTTAGCGACAAAGCCGGCGACGAGTGAATCACCCGCTCCGACCGAGTTGACGAGTTTCCCGCTCGGCGTGTTAGCCGTATAGGCGCCTGAACCGTTGACGAGCATCGCGCCGTCTCCTGCGAACGAGACGATGACGTTTTTGGCGCCACGCTCGACTAACTGTTCCGCGTAAGGGAGCGCCTGGTCAAACGTCTCGATATCGACATCAAACAGTTCACCGAGTTCGTGATGGTTCGGTTTGATCATGAGTGGTTCGAGCGAGAGCACCTCGAGCATCGCCTCTTTTGTTGTATCGACGACGAAGTCGGCTCCGTTCGCTCGAACTTTCTCAGCGAGCGTCCGGTAAAGTGTGCTCGGCAGATTGCCAGGGATACTTCCGGCCAAGACGACGATATCACCTGCTTGGACGTGTTCGAACTGTGCTGTCAACTGTTCAAGTTCCGTGTCCGAGATGACAGGACCACTCGCGTTCAATTCCGTCTCTTCTTTCGCCCGGATCTTGACGTTGATTCGGGTCTCGCCATCGACTTCGATGAAATCGGTCTCGACACCCTTGTCCGTCAACGCTTTCTTAATAAATTCACCTGTCGTTCCGCCTATGAATCCTAGGGCGACCGTATCGGCGTCAAACTCACGTAAGACGAACGAGACGTTGATACCTTTTCCTCCGGCCCGTTGCGTCGTCTCTTGGATGCGGTTGACCTCACCTAAGACGACTTCTGGCAATGTGACGTAATAATCGATTGATGGGTTAAGTGTTAACGTGTAAATCATTGGGCGTTCACCACCTTTGTTAATGTTTCGACTGAACTGACGTACGGTGCACCGCTCATCGTGATGAGTGTCGCCGCCTCGAGGGGCGCCACTCGGCTGAACGAACGTTTCCCGAATTTTGAATCGTCCGCCAAGATGTAGGCGTCCCGAGCCAGTTCAATCGCTGTTTTTTTGACGAGGGCTTCTTCTGGGTCAGGCGTCGTATAGCCCGCTTCTAGGTCGACCCCGTTGATACCGAGAAAAGCGACATCGACCCGATAGTTCATCATGCTCTCGCGAGCGTTGTAGCCGACGAGCGCTTGTGTCGAACGTTTCAACTCGCCGCCGATCACGAACGTTTTAATATCGAGATCGAACAAGTCGTTGGCAATCGGGAGGCTGTTCGTGACGACGATGACTTTCTTACCTGTCAAGTAAGGGACCATCGCCTGTGTCGTCGTCCCGGCATCGAGATAGACGGACATCCCGTCTTCGATGAACGTCGCGGCCTTCCGTGCGATCGCGACTTTCTCATCGACGTGCCGATCCCGTTTTTCCTCGAACGTCGGTTCGTCTTCAGCGCGAACGACGAGCGTCGCCCCGCCATGAACCCGTTCAAGGTAGCCTTCGGCCTCAAGGTCCGTCAAATCACGGCGGATCGTCGACTCTGACGCCCCCATCCATTCGACCAACTCTTTCAGCTTGACGATCTTTTGTTCCGACAACCGTTGCAAAATCATCTGATGTCGTTGTTTCGTTAACATCGTATTCCCTCCGTATCTCTAATATAAAGCGTTTACATTAAAAAAACAATCAAAAACATTCAAATTCATTCACTTTTTATCTTATTGTCACAATTATAACATAAAAAACGGTCAACTAGTGACCGTTTTCGACTGTTTTTGACTATTTGATTAACCAATCGTTCAATTTCTGTAACAGCTGTGGATGAAGCGGGGCCTCGATCGCCTCACGATATTCTTTGTGCAACGTTAAAAGTGAATGCGGGCTCGTCCGTTCGACGAGCAGGTGGTTCATATCTTTAATGATATAGCTGTCGACATCGCCTTTCGTCCGCAGTGAATGGACGTGTTCAGGCGGGACTTGGACGTCACGGTCACCGGTGATGGCAAGCAGCGGGACGCGCACGAGCTCGAGCCGTTCCCGGACGTCATACGACGCATGTTCACGAATCCATTTGGCGTTGACGACTTGGCCTCGGTATTTGAACGCAGCGACGTTCGTCCGGAGCGAGCGCTCGAGCAGATCGTCTTGTCGTTGTCTGACTTTTTTCGGGACGCCGGTCAACCGATAAAACATCCCTTTCAACCCTTTCACGCGCCCGATCTCGCTCGCGAGTGCGTCGGCTTGATGTAAGAACATCTGTTTCGACGAGTCGTTGAATCCGGCGAGGAGGATCAATCCGGCCGCATTCGTCTCGAGTTGAACGGCCGGGGCGATGACCGCCCCTTCGCTATGGCCAAGCACGTAGACATCGCCCGTTTCAGGCAACCGTTGGATCGTTTTCACGACTTCGATCGCATCGTTGACCAAGTCATGGAGTCCGACTTTATTAAAGTCACCGTCCGACTCCCCAATCCCTTGTTTGTCGTACCGAAATACGTTGACGCCCATGCCATATAGCGCGTCGGCTAGTTTTTTATACGTATTGAACTGGACAGGTCCGACATTGCCGTTCCGGTCACTCGGCCCGCTCCCGCTCAAGATGACGACCGTTTTCCGCGGCGTGTCATGCCATAAAAGCGTACCGGCCAGTTCACCGTAATGTCTTGTAATGTTCATGTTTCGTTCCATTGTATCGCCTCCTCTTTCATCATACCGAACAATTCGAGAGAGGACGAGTGTTTCAGTCAAAAAGAAAGAACCGCCCTCACACGGGGACGGTTCAAGACATCATTGTGTGGCGAGCCAATCTGTTAGCCAAGCGACGTGGTCTTCCATCGCCTCGTTCGACAAACGGTCGATTGTATCGGCTTCAGTTAAAGCATCAAACTCAGCCGTCAATGAATCGCTTAATGACATGACCGGTACGCCTTCCGCATGAAATTCATCTAAATACGACGTCCCGAGTGGCTTCACATCAAGTGTTGACCAGCTTCCTTGCTCAAGGACCGGCAGTCTTGTCATCCCTTTTGTCCTTACAAAACGTGCATCTTCCCCGGTACCAAGAATATCTAATGACAGTACTAAAGACGGCAAAGTTTCAGCCTGTTTCGCTGTTTCTAAATAATCCATGGCGGTCTCGTAGCCACCCCCACTTCCGTTCAAGAAGACATATCGGATCGTCGCATCCGTATCAATGCCATCCATTTGTTCGATGAGCGCGTACAATATCGATGAACCACCAAGGCTCCATAACGCATGGTCCCCGTAACTCGTGCCGTCAAGCCTAGCCAAGATCACAATCTCCTCGTCTGTTTTACCAGGTTGAATAAATTCGACATACGGCACCTCGTCGTCGACGAACGGTTCGACTGAGACATGCGTCCCGTCCGTCAAACGATCTGCTGTCACAACGTCGACGCCGATGCCGGGCAGCCGCGTCCGTGGCGAAGTATAAATGGTTCCGTAATAAGCCTCTTCTTGTTCATCGGGCGTGACAATGTACCCTTCGGCTCCTGCCTCCAACAGGTTGAGCAAGTGGCGATTCGCCTCATCATCAATGAGGACCTCTCCATATGGATCAGCCGACGTGTCCCTCCCGTCAAGCTCGAGTGATTTGACCGTCATCGGCAAAACGACGACTTTTCCTTCTACATCATCAATCGGTTCGTTCCAATCCGTTTGAATCACTTCACCGTCAAATCCAGCTTCTAAGATGAAATGAGATACACCATCGAATCGTTCGTCATCTTCAATGGTCAACGTCGTCCAATGGCTCGGTACGGAGGCATAATGGACGAAACGGTTCATCTCAAGATCGAGCTCGGTCCCGAGCGACTCGAACAGCTCGACGTTCTCCCAACTGTTAACGTCTCGGTCGAACGACGCAAAGTATTCGGCCGTCTCATACGGGGTGGCGTTTGTGAACGGACTGACGTACAAAAAGACGACATATAGTACCGATAGTAAGCTAAACATAATGTTCATACGAGTTGTCTCCAATAACTAAGTAATAATTTCAACCAATGATCAAGATAGAATGGATAACTTGGAAATTATTATTATAAATGGCTTTTAGTACTTTTGCATTTAATTTTTTATAGGTTTAAATATATTTAACAACACATAACCATTCAATCACCACCAGTGTTACCTGTTAATTTAAACATAAAATTCACCAGTTGATACATTGTAATGATTACGCTATGATGTAATTCGTAATCATTACAATTTGAAAGAAGGATGTCATCTCTATGAAATATGTAGTTCCGCTCATATGTACTATCGCTCTATTTTTTTTAACGGCTTGCAACGATTCCAATCAAGACGATCGGCATTTACATTTCGTCTATAACTTCTCAACTCAGTCGCTAGACCCCCACCGCGATTCAAGTTACGTTCCGCTCCGGGCCGGTGTGACAGAGACGCTTTTTAAATTGAACGATGAGACGTTATCGGTCGACCCATGGCTCGCACAATCGTTCGAACAAGTGAACGAAACGACGTGGCGCGTTTACATACGAGAAGATGTGACGTTCCATAACGGGAAACCGCTCGACACGCAGGCCGTCAAACGTTCACTCGACCGTTCTCTCGAAGAGAATACAGGGATCCGCAGCGCATTGCGTATCGAATCGATTACAGCGGAAGCATCGAGCCTCCTAATCGAGACGACCGTCCCTTATCCAGAACTCGTCAATGAACTCGTCCATCCGAACACATCCATCATTGACGTCACTGCAGATGATGCCATCGATCAAATACCTGTCGGGACCGGCCCTTATCAAGTGACGTCGTTCCAACCCGGCTCGAACATCCAACTTGAACGGCATGATGCATACTGGGACGGTCAACCGAAACTCGATACGGTCACGTTCACGTTCAACGAAGACCCGGGGTCGCGCACGATGGCGCTCCGGTCTGGCGAAGCAGACATCGTCTATCGTCCAGAAATCGAGATGATCGACACGTTGGAGCAGGACGGGTTCGTCGTCGACAAGGCGGAGACGTTCCGTGTCCATCAGTTGACGATGAACCTTGAACGTGAACATATGCAGTCACTCGCGATGCGCCGCCTGATTGACTCGCTCATCAATCGCGAACAAATCGTGGACGGCATTTTGAATGGCTATGCCACACCTGCTGTCGGTCCATTCTTACCGTCTTTCCCGTTCGCCCCGTCCTACCCTTCTGACGAGGGACAAGATGTCCTGGACCTGGTCAAACAAGACGGTTACGAGCAAGTCAACGGCGTGTTGATGAAAGACGGTGAGCCGGTTCGGCTCAATCTGTTGACGTATAGCTCACGACCTGACTTACCACTCATCGCACAGTTGATTCAATCGGATGCGAAGCAAGTCGGGATAGAAATCGATATTCAAATGATTGACACACCGGAAGAATATATGGCCGCCGAACGAGACTGGGACCTTGCGACGTATAGCAATTTGACCGCACCACGTGGGGACGGCGGCTACTACTTGAACGCCACGTTCCATCCGAACGGCGCGTTGAATTTCAGTGGCGTAGAAGATGCGACATTGACGCAGAAAATCGACCGCTTGAATCAGACGGTCGACCGTGCTGAACGCGACCGAATGACCGAAGAAATTGCGCAATATGTCGATGAACGTGTCATCAACTCATTTTTAGTCCACCCTTCGACGAATGTTGCTTTGAAAGACAACGTGCATGGGTGGGTCACTGAAAAGAGCGAATACTATATGATCACAAAAGATTTGGATGTGTTGTGATATGACGCGATTCGTGGCACGTAAATCGCTTGAGTGGGGACTAGCTTTTCTAGTCTTCACTTTTTTCAGTTTTTTGCTTCTCCGACTCGTCCCGGGAGATCCCGTCCTATACTTATTGAAGGTCGACGAACTGCAAGTCGATGTCGCCGAGATTGACCGCCTCCGCGAGGAGCTTGGCTTCACGGATCCGGTATGGGTCCAATACGTGAATTGGCTCTCTGAAATCGTTCGATTAAACTTAGGCGATTCACTCATCACCGGTCAGCCTGTGACACAATTGTTTAAAAACAACTATGCCGCGACGTTCGAACTCGCGGCCGGAGGTCTCCTCGTGGCGATTGTGCTCGCCGTCCCGCTCGGTACCATCAGCGCTTTCCGACCAATGTCTGTCTTTTCCAAGCTAGCAACCGGATTGTCGATTGTCGGGTCATCGGTCCCTAGTTTTTTAATCGGCTTGTTTTTGATGTATGTATTCGCCGTGTCACTCCAATGGTTCCCTGTAATGGGACGAAACGGCTGGGACAGCCTCGTCTTACCGTCTTTGACGTTAGGCATTGCCGTTGGCGGCGTCTATATCCGGCTCATCCGCTCGACATTACTCGACGTGATGGCGGCTGATTACGTCGTGATAGCAAAAGTTCGGGGAATCCGTTCAAAAAAGTTACTGACGCGCTATATCGCCCGGGCCGCCTTGCCCCCTGTCATCTCGATGTTCGGCGTGAGCGTGGCGAGCCTCATGGGAGGAGTCGTCGTGCTCGAAGTATTATTCGCTTATCCCGGGGTCGGCAAACTGATGGTGGATTCTGTTTTACGCCGTGATTTCCCCGTCTTGCAAGGGTATCTCGTCTTTACGACTTGTTTAGTCGTCAGTATCAATCTCGTGACCAACGTGATGTTACGTTTACTGCAGCCTCACCTCTATCGAAAGGATGTGTCCCGATGAAACAGCGCCGATTCATCATAAGCGGTTTGGCAATCTTCGTCGTGATGTATGCATTGACATCGATGGTCGACCCGTTCGCGACGAACGTGACGAATCGACTTGCCTCACCATCGCTGCATCATCTGCTCGGCACCGATCATCTAGGGCGAGACGTCTTGTCACGACTCCTTCTTGCAGGCGGGATCACGGTCGGTTTAAGTACCGTCATCATTCTCATCACAGCGACGGTCGGCATCATTCTTGGGACGATCAGCGGGTTCGTCTATCGCAAATTGGAGCGAATCGTCACAAAAGTGACAGATGCGACCATCATCTTTCCGGATACGGTGCTCGCCATCGTCCTCGCTGGAGTCCTAGGTCCGAGCATTCAAAGCCTTGTGCTCGCCATCAGTTTGATTAAGTGGACGTCCTATACACGCCTCGTACACACGCTCGTCCTGCAAGAGAGCACGAAGGGACACGTCCTCGCTGCGCGCGTGAACGGTCTTTCGAAACCGAAAATCGCACTCCGGCACGTCCTTCCTGCCGTCTGTCCGCACATTCTTGTCGTCATGAGTCTTGACCTTGGAAAAGTCATTCTCTTGATTTCCGCCTTCTCCTTCATTGGACTAGGTGTTCAATTACCGTTACCAGAATGGGGGGGGATGATCAGTGAAGGACGACATTACCTTGCAACGAATCCGGCGCTCGTTTTTTGGCCGGCGTTCTGTATCGTGTTAACCATTATCGGGTCGACGAGACTCTCGACAAAACTGACACGTCATTTTCAAGTTTAAGCGTTAGGAGGCAACGTAATGTTAGTCATTGATCAACTTTCTATCAAGCATGACGAACGTCCACTTTTACAAGACGTCTCATTCGCCATCGAACGAAATGAGTGGGTCTGTCTCGTCGGCGCGAGCGGAAGCGGCAAATCACTTCTCGTCAAATCGATTTTGCAGATGCTTCCCAACACGCTTCAGACGACAGGTACAATTTATTGGAACGACCAAGAGATTGGGGATGCGAGTAAAACGTGTTCCATTTATGGGTGCGAGATTGGATACATCCCACAACATTACACGACGTCGTTCGCACCATTTTTGACGATGGATGAGCATATTCGGGACTTGTTCGAAAGTCATGACGAGGCATACGACAAAGACCGTATCCGCTCCGCCATGGCCGAGATTCATTTATCGGAAGAACTCCTCAATCGCTATCCACTCGAACTGAGCGGTGGTCAACTTCAGCGGTTTTGCTTATTACTTGCGAGCATTCTTCAACCAACACTCATCATCGCGGACGAGATCACGAATGCGCTCGACGTGCTGACGGCTCGGCAAGTGACCGAATGGTTGAAGTCGATGATCGGTCAAACATCGAGCATGCTGTGGGTCACTCACGATTTAGCCGAAGCGATGACCTATGCCGATCACATCCTCGTCATGAAAGATGGGCGCATCGTTGACGCGGGAAATCGTGAGCACCTGATCGCCTCGGAGAACCCGTATACCAAGTCTTTGCTTCAAGCGGCACCGATTTTAAAACGAGAGGAACGACTCGAACATGTTATTACACGTTGAAAAAGTCTCGAAAAACTATGGTAGCCACTCTGTATTATGTGACGTCACGTTCACGGTTCAGGCTGGCGAATCGGTCGGCTTGATTGGGACGAGCGGTAGCGGAAAGAGCACCTTGTCTCGCTGTATACTCGGACTTGAGCTGGTTGACGCAGGACAGATTCAGCTATGTAATCTGTCTTGGCAGACCGCTTCATGTCGGGAAGTCACACAGATGAGGCAACGCATTCAAGCTGTGTTTCAAGACAGCGCCGAATCGTTCAACCCGAGATGGACGCTCGCAGATTCCATCTTGGAGCCGCTTCGTCATTTTCGTTTGATTGAACCGTACGATGAACGGGCCAAGTTAGAACACTTGTTTGACATCGTTCAACTTCCGCACACATGCATGGCCTCGTATCCTCGTGAATTGAGCGGAGGGCAAAAACAACGTGCCGCCATCGCCAGGTCTCTTAGCCTGAATCCTCAACTCATTCTTCTCGATGAGGCAACGACAGCACTGGACACCATCACGCAACATCACATCGTCGACATGCTAAAGTCCTATCATCGCGACCAGTCGATGGCATTTTTAATCATCTCCCACGATTTATCGGTCGTATCGAAACTGTGTGACCGTATCCTTGTCTTGTCCGAAGGGACGATCGTGGACTCTTTCAACGGCAATGAATTGTTTGATGACTCGCGCCATCCGTACACGATTGCATTGCGCGACGCCTTCGTCGAGAAGGGTCGGTTCTTGCATGGTGTCGACTAAATCATTTTGGCTCATCGCTTACCCGCTCGTGCTCGCCGGTTTCTCAACGCCGCTGCTTGGTGTCGTCGATACGATTGTAATCGCGAACACGGACGAATTGACCGCGATTGGTGCAGTCGCCGTCGGTGCGGTCGTCTTTAACACCCTTTATTGGCTGTTCGGCTTTCTAAAGATTAGTACGAGCGGATTCACAGCGCAAGCACTCGGGAAACAAGATGCAACACGCGTTCAAATGAGTTTGTTCCGGCCGCTCGTCATCGCGTTTGTTTTTGGAACAAGTTTTCTCTTGTTCCTGATCCCGATTCGCGAAACCGCCATTCATCTACTTGTAACGGATGCATCCATGGCCGACTCCGTTCGGACTTATATTACGACGCGACTTTACGCCGCTCCATTCGCGCTTGGTACGTACGTCCTACTCGGCTGGCTGATTGGGCATGGGAGCGTGCGCACCGCCTTAGTCATCCAAGTCGGTGGCAACCTGATGAACATCATCTTAGACGTTTGGTTTATCCACGTGTTTTACGATCCGGTTGCCGGGATTGCTTTTGCGACGAGTTTGTCAGAAGTGATGACGTTTGGATTGGGTTGGCTGTTCGTACAAAGCCGTATCACGTTTTCCGCACAGATAAGCCGCGATTTGATGAACACGGGCGCTTATATTACTTATTTGACCGTCAACCGTGACTTGTTCATCCGTACCGTCTTCTTACTTCTCATGACGGGCTCGTTCACTGCACTTGGAGCCAAACAAGGCGTCGAGGCATTGAGTGCGAATGCCATCTTGTTTCAATTGCAGTATGTGATCGCTTATTGGTTCAGCGGCATCGGTCAAGCTTCCACCGTATTGATTGGGCGCGCAATCGGGCAAAAATCGAATGAAACCTATCGACTCACGGTTCAGATCGGCTCTCGGTTTATTTTGTGGTCAACGGTTATTATCACCGTACTACTGTCAGTGGCACAGGATGGAATCATTCACCTCTTCACGGAAGATATAGCGCTCCGCTCGACGATTGAGACGTATTATATGTGGATTATTTTGTATCCGTTCATCGGTGGTTTGGCCATGTTGTATGAAGGTGTCTTTGCCGGCATCGGAGACGCTCGGCCCGTCCGTAACTCACTCATCTATGCGTTTATCGTGTTTACGATTGTGGCCTTCTTGCTCGTCCCCTCCATCGGGAATCATGGGGTTTGGTTAGCTTTTCTTTGCTTCAGTCTCACACGGTCGCTCTCGTTGGCGATGAATGAACGCAGGAGACGAAATTGTCTGTTTTCGCCATCTCACCTTTCATAAAAATGGTATAGTGAAAAGATATTACAAAGTCGAAAGATAGAAATACGAAAACCCAAAGACGGTTGGTGCAATCTATGAATAATGTTTACAATCCGAATCAACAAATAAAGAAAAAGCGCTACCTGTGCGCTTTCCTCCTCCTCGCCTTGCTCAATACAGTACAACATGCATACGACATTGGTTTTGACGCATCTTCTCCGTACCGACTCGTCGGCGGTCTAGTTTTTTATGCATTCTTGCTTTATTTTGGGCTGAGAAATAAAGCGTGGGCTGAGATCGCGATCAAGTTTGTCGTCTGGTTCAACGTCATCGCTTTATCCGTCATCCTCCTGTTCATGGGACTTTCCTTAATTGCATGACAAAAGGCGACCACTCGTTGGAGTGATCGCCTTTTTTTGATTATACGCCTTCGTACGCCGCGTACATGATTTCTTTCAATTCTTCGACGAGCGGCATTTTCGGGTTCGCCGTCGTACATTGGTCTTCGAACGCGTCGACCGCCATTTTGTCGATCTTCGCATCGAGGTCCGCTTTCTTGATGCCTTGTGCTTTGAACGAGAGTTTGATGTTCAAGCGCTGTCCGAGCTCGATGATCGCTTGGACGAGTGACTCGACGCCTTCTTCAGTCGTCTTCGCCGGGAGTCCGAGGAAGCGTGCGATTTCAGCGTAGCGCTCGTCAGCGATGAATGACTCATATTTCGGGAACGCCGCAAGTTTCGATGGGCGTGTCGC
The DNA here is from genome assembly GCF_004337185.1 of Exiguobacterium sp. SH0S2. Taxonomy (NCBI): domain Bacteria; kingdom Bacillati; phylum Bacillota; class Bacilli; order Caryophanales; genus Exiguobacterium; species Exiguobacterium sp. SH0S2. Next base: position 260,163 of record NZ_SJVB01000001.1, read on the forward strand.
GTTGTAGCGGATGACGTGCGGCATGAGGATCGCGTTCGTCCGACCGTGCGGCACGTGGAACTCGCCACCGATTTTGTGCGCGATCGAGTGGTTGATTCCGAGGAACGCGTTCGCGAATGCCATACCGGCCATTGTTGAGGCGTTGTGCACTTTTTGACGAGCTTCAGCGTCGCTTCCGTTTTCGTAAGCTTTCGGGAGGTAGTCGAAGATCATCTTCATCGAACGGAGGGCCAGTCCGTCTGTATAGTCGTTCGCCATGACCGATACGTACGCTTCGATGGCGTGTGTCAAGACGTCCATTCCTGTGTCAGCCGTGATTGAAGCCGGTACCGTCATAACGAACTCAGGGTCGATGATGGCGACGTCTGGTGTGATCGCGTAGTCGGCGATCGGGTATTTGACGTTCCGTTTTTTATCAGTGATGACCGTGAACGGTGTCACTTCTGAACCTGTACCTGACGTTGTCGGGATCGCGACGAACATCGACTTGTTGCCGAGCGTCGGGAACTTGTACGTCCGTTTGCGAATATCCATGAACTTCTGGCGAAGGTTTGAGAACTTCTCTTCTGGACGTTCGTAGAAGAGCCACATTCCTTTCGCAGCATCCATCGGTGATCCACCACCGAGCGCGATGATCATATCCGGTTGGAATTGGCGCATCGCTTCAGCACCTGCCATGACCGTCTCGACCGATGGATCTGGTTCGACTTGGTCGAAGATGCGGTAGTCAACACCAGCCGGCAAGTTTTTGATGACTTTGTCAGCAAATCCGAGTTTGACCATCATTTCGTCCGTGACGATCATTGCCCGTTTTTTCGACGTGAGCGACTGCAAGTATTGAACCGAGTTTTTCTCGAAGTAAATTTTTTCAGGGACTTTAAACCATTGCATATTCACGCGACGTCTCGCCACCTTTTTCACGTTGAGTAGATGTTTCGCCGTCACGTTCTCAGAGACGGAGTTTTTACCGTACGACCCACAACCGAGTGTGAGTGATGGTGTCATTTCGTTGTAAAGGTCACCGATACCGCCGTGTGCCGTTGGCGAGTTGACGATGATGCGGCAAGCTTTCATGCGAAGTCCGAACGCGAGGATCGCGTCGTCGTCTGTCGAGTGGATTGCGGCCGTATGGCCGAGACCACCGATTTCAAGCATTTTCTCAGCGATGGCGAAGCCTTCTTCTCGTGATTGAACTTTATAAGCGCCGAGCACCGGGCTGAGCTTCTCGTGTGAGAGCAGTTCTGTTGCACCGACTGTCTCGAGTTCAGCGATCAAGATTTTCGTGTCGGCCGGGACGCTGAGTCCAGCTTTCTCGGCGATCCATGCTGCCGGTTTCCCGACGATCTCAGGGTTGACCGCACATGTGTCTGTCTTGATGACGAGTGTTTCGAGTTTAGCTTTTTCTTCAGGTGAGCAGAAGTAGCAGCCAAGCGCTGTCATTTCACGCTTCACGTCTTCATATACTTCTTGGTCGACGATGATCGCTTGTTCTGACGCACAGATCATGCCGTTATCAAACGTTTTCGATAAGATGACGTCCGAGATGGCGCGTTTTACTTTCGCTGTCTTGTCGATATAAGCCGGGACGTTACCAGGTCCGACGCCGAGCGCTGGTTTACCTGTCGAGTAAGCCGACTTCACCATTGCCGCGCCGCCTGTTGCGAGTACCATGGCCACGCCTGGGTGGTTCATGAGTGCTTTCGTCGCGTCGAGTGACGGTTTTTCGACCCATTGGATCAAATGTTCCGGTGCACCTGCTGCGATTGCTGCGTCACGAAGGACACGGGCCGCTGCACTTGAACATTGTTGTGCTGACGGATGGAAGCCGAAAATGATCGGGTTACGTGTTTTGATGGCGATGATCGCTTTGAACATCGTCGTTGATGTCGGGTTCGTGACCGGTGTGACCCCGGCGACGACACCGACCGGCTCGGCGATGTATGTGATGCCGTTTTGCTCATCGTCTTCGATGACGCCGACTGTTTTCTCACCGCGAAGTGAGTTGAAAATATATTCTGTCGCAAAGATGTTTTTGATCATCTTGTCTTCAAACACACCGCGACCTGTTTCTTCATATGCATGTTTAGCGAGTACGACGTGTTGCTCGAGCCCGGCTAACGCCATCGCTTGGACGATCGTGTCGATTTTCTCTTGGTCAAACGTCATCAACGTGTCGAGTGCCGTGTGCGCTTGCTTGACGAGCGTGTCGACCATCTGTTCTGCTGATGTTTCCACTACTGCTTTCTCTTTAACTGCCATGTTGGTTTCCTCCTCATGAATGAGAGCTGATCTTCTGACTTGATGGAGAGCACGGGATAATCGGTTTGCCTGATAAGAGTTTGTGCTTTCCTTCACATTCATAGAATACACCGTTTCATTCAATTTGTGCGTGACAACAATGTGAACTCTTTCACAATATTTTTTTGCTGTTTGAGGATAGGTCTTGATTTTTACAGATCAGCTCAGTAAAATCGTATGCGTTTTCATGAAAACAAGGACAAACCCATATGTAAACGCTTACATTGTTTGTGTCATTAGTTTGGCGGAATCGGTGTGTAAATGCTCACAGTCCGATGATTGCTCGTCCACCTCGCCTGTGGTCGTGTATAATGAAGAAAGAACCTGACTAGGAAGTGACTATGACTATGCCAAGACAAGATGCAGCCGATCAGTTTGTGAAACTGATCCCGTTAATCAGAAGAAAACTGCTCCGCCGCTCCGACCTCCCGCAAATCCCGAACTTGAATTTCTCTCACTTTCATCTATTGATGTTGATCGAGGATGAAGGCGCGGTCACGAACGGACAAATTAGTGAGACGTTATCGATTGCCCCGCCGAACGTGACGCCGCTCATCACGAAGCTCGTCGACGAAGGATATATTACACGTGTCCCTGACGAGCGCGACCGCCGTGTCATCTGGAACCAATTGACCGACCAAGGAGAGCGCGTGCTCCTCGAGCGGCGCGACTCGTTTCGGCGCCTGTTCGAGGATCGGTTAGCGTTCCTCGATGAGGATGAGACCGACCGCTTGATCGACAGTTTAAAGACGCTGACCGAGATCGTTGAGAAGATGGACAAGAGCGAGGGATGATTTTCTCTCGTCAACGCTCGCTTCTTCTTATATAATCGACAGTGAATCTATCGAACAATGGAAAGTGAGATGACACGTAATGGGTCGTAAATGGAACAACATTAAAGAGAAAAAGGCGTCTAAAGACGCCAATACGAGTCGTATCTACGCGAAGTTCGGCCGCGAGATCTACATCGTCGCCCGCCAAGGTGAACCTGATCCGGAATTGAACCAATCGCTCAAGTTCGTCGTCGAGCGCGCGAAGACGTATAACGTCCCGAAAGCGATCATCGACCGGGCCATCGACAAAGCGAAAGGCGGCGACGAAGAGAACTTCGACGAACTCCGCTATGAGGGCTTTGGGCCGAGCGGGTCGATGCTCATCGTCGACACGCTCACGAACAACGTCAACCGGACCGCCTCTGAAGTTCGGGCCGCGTTCGGCAAGAACGGTGGTAACATGGGCGTCAGCGGGTCGGTCGCGTATATGTTCGATGCGACGGCCGTCATCGGTGTCGGCGGGATGACAGCAGACGACGTGCTCGAACTCATGATGGAGCACGACCTCGATGTCCGTGACGTCATCGAAGAAGACGAGACGGTCATCGTCTATGCCGAGCCGGAAGAATTCCATGCCGTCCAGACCGCGTTCAAAGCGGCGGGTGTGGAGACGTTCGAAGTCGCCGAGCTGACGATGCTACCGCAAAACGAAGTCGAACTCGACGAAGCGTCGAAAGAGCAATTCGAGAAACTACTCGACGTACTCGAAGACTTAGAAGACGTTCGTCAGGTGTACCATAACGTCGAACTATGATGAAGAAGCGATAACTTTTCGAAGTTGTCGCTTTTTTTGTTTTCATGATTTGACAAGTCATAAAACGTATGTTAAATTTCAAAAGTCTTTATCGTATTAAAGTGATAACAAGAGAAAGAACTTATGATTCGAAAGGTGTTGGAACTCATGAATGCTGTATTATTAGCTGTCATTGTCTTATTTGCTCTCGCGATCAGTCGTGTCCATATCGTCTTATCGCTCATCCTCGCCGCCATCGTCGGTGGACTTGTCGGAGGACTCGGTTTCAACGACACGTTGACCGCTTTCAGCGACGGGCTTGGTGGCGGTGCCACGATCGCCCTCAGCTACGCCCTGCTCGGTGCGTTCGCTGTCGGCTTGTCAAAGACCGGCCTGCCTGATGTCCTGGCTGAACGGTTGATCAGCATGTCTGGCCGTGATGTGACCGGCAAGAGTGTCGGTCGCGTCAAAGCGTTACTGCTGTCGCTGCTGCTCTTACTCGCTATCAGCTCACAGAACGTCTTACCGATCCACATCGCCTTCATCCCGATCGTCGTACCGCCGTTACTTGTCTTGTTCAATGAGTTGAAACTCGATCGCCGGCTCGTCGCGACGATCCTCACGTTCGGGCTTGTCACACCGTACATGTTGCTACCGGTCGGCTTCGGCGGCATCTACTTGAACGAGATTTTGCTCCCGAACGTCGAGACGAACGGGATGGCCGTCGGTGACGTCAATATCGTCAGCATCATGGCCATCCCGGCACTCGGGATGCTCGTCGGACTCATCACCGCTTTCTTCCACTACCGGAAACCGCGGTCGTATGAAACGATCCAACTCGGTCCGAGCGACTATGAGGTCCGCACGTTGAGCAACATGAAGATTTGGTTGACGGCGATCGTCGTCTTGGTCGTCTTGGTCGTTCAATTACAGACCGAATCGATGATCGCTTCGGCCGTGACTGGTTTGATCCTGTTGACGCTCTTCCGTCTCATCCCTTGGTCAGAAGCGGACGATATCTTTACGAGCGGCATGCGCATGATGGCCTTCATCGGTTTCGTCATGATCGCTGCGAGCGGATTCGCCGCCGTCATCCGTGAAACGGGTGCGATTGAACCGCTCGTGAGCGGAGCAAGCAACTTGATGGGTGACTCGCAGTTCCTCGCCGCCCTCGTCATGCTCCTCGTCGGTCTCGTCATCACACTCGGTATCGGCTCGAGCTTTTCGACCATACCGATCATCGCCGCCATCTTCGTGCCGTTATGTATCCAGTACGGTTTCTCGGTCGAGGCGACGATCGCCATCATCGGAACGGCCGGAGCGCTCGGTGACGCCGGTAGCCCGGCGAGTGATTCGACGCTCGGACCGACGAGCGGTTTGAACGCGGACGGGCAACACGACCACTTGCGCGAGACGGTCTGGCCGACGTTCCTCCACTACAACATCCCGCTCATCGTCTTCGGTTTGATTGCCGCGATGGTATTATAATCACTTCCGGTTACGCCGCGCGTAAATCGTGCCGAGCAAGACGAGCACGAGTAAAAACCAAAAACCCGTATACATGAGGACTTCTGTTAGCATCTCTGACTCCTCCTATTGATCAATCTAAAAAGGAGCGACGAAATCGTCGCTCCTTTTTATGATGAAGTTTTTAGACGAGATTGACAAGCCTCCAAGTAAGCGTCGACCGTTTCGGCGACTTCTCGCCCTTCGCGGATCGCCCAGACGATCAAGCTTTGTCCGCGTCTCGCATCCCCGGCGACGAAGACGCCGTCTACGTTCGAAACGTAGTCTTGCTTCGCTTCGACGCCGAGCTTGCGCAATTCGGATTCAGGACGTTCAAAACCGATGGCGACGAGGACGAGGTCGGCCGGATACGTCTTAACTGAATCTTCGACGACGAAGAACGTCGCGTGACCGTCCGGCTTGACGATCTTTTCCATCCGTTCCGTCTCGATGCCGGCGACGCGACCGTCTTGGCTAATAACTCGGTTTGAGCGGATCAAATACGTTCTCGGGTCATGCTCATAACGTTCGATCGCCTCGGCGTAAGCATAATCGACCGAAAGCGTGTCTGGTTGAAGTGGCCACGGACGTTCTGGCGCCCGGAACATGCCTTTTTCCGGGTGTTTGCCGAACTGTGTGACCGATTTCGCACCTTGCCGGATCGCTGTGGCGACACAATCGGCCCCGGTGTCACCGCCACCGATGACGATGACGTCTTTCCCGGCCGCGTCATACTGTGCGTCGATCATTTTTCCGCCGAGCACCCGTGTCGACTCGGTCAAATAGTCCATCGCCGGTTCGACGCCGGTCGCGTCGTCCCCTTCGATCCCGAGCGTCCGCTGTTTCTGTGCCCCCGTCGCGAGGATGACGGCATCAAACTTGTGGCGGAGTGACTCGACCGTCACATCAACACCGACGTTGACACCTGTCTTAAAGCGGATTCCTTCCGCCGCGAGCAAGTGAATCCGGCGCCGGACGACGTCTTTATCAAGCTTCATGTTTGGGATCCCGTAAAACAACAACCCGCCCGCCTCGTCAGCTTTTTCATACACAGTGACGTGATGACCGATTTGATTCAACTGGTCCGCCGCAGCGAGACCCGCTGGACCGCTGCCGATGATGGCGACCGAGCGTCCGGTCCGCATCTGGACGAGGCGCGGCTGGACCCACCCTTCTTCGAACGCGCGGTCGATGATCGTCCGTTCGATCGATTTGATGGCGACCGGGTCTTCGCTGATGCCGAGCGTACACGACCCTTCACATGGGGCCGGACAAACGCGGCCCGTGAACTCTGGGAAGTTGTTCGTTTCCATCAACCGCTCGTAAGCACGATACCAGTCTTGGTCCGAGACGAGCTTGTTCCATTCCGGAATCAAGTTGTGGATCGGGCACCCGATCGTCTCTTGCCCGATCATATCGCCAACGTGGCAAAACGGGGTCCCGCAATCCATGCAGCGCTCGGCCTGCTTGACGATCGGTTCATCGTCCATCCGGGATGCATATTCATCATAGTCACGTATCCGCTCGAGCACTGTACGCTCAGGGAGCGTCTCACGTGGGATATCGATAAATTTATGTCTCATACTACGCCTCCTTCAGTCACGACCCGGAACAGTTCGAGGGCACGGTCTGCCTCGTTCAGTTCCGGACGAGTGGCTTCAATTTGACGCATGACGTCAAGTACGTTCGCATAATCGCGAGGTACGATTTTGACGAAGCGCTTCCGCTCGTCATCGAACGACTCGAGGATACGACTCGCTTTCACACTATCCGTGTGGAATTGATGCATCTCGAGCAGCGTGTAAATCTGTTCTGTGTCCTCATCGGTCAACTCGCGTTCGACCGCTACGAGTTCCGTGTTGACGAGTTGGTCATAGTCTTGGTCGCCGTATAGGAAGGCGACACCTCCGGACATCCCGGCCGCGAAGTTGCGGCCGACCGTTCCTAGGACGACGACCGTCCCACCGGTCATATATTCACACCCGTGATCCCCGACGCCTTCAGTGACGGTGACGGCACCTGAGTTTCGGACCGCGAACCGTTCCCCCGTGTGTCCGTTGAAAAATGCCATCCCCGATGTCGCCCCGTACAAGCAGACGTTGCCGGCGATGATTTGTTCGCTCTCGTCGAACGGAGCATGTTTCTCAGCGATGACCGCGAGTTTCCCGCCGCTCAACCCTTTTCCGACATAATCGTTCGCATCCCCGATCACAGAGATCGTGATGCCATGAGGAAGAAATGCGCCTAAACTTTGTCCGGCCGATCCGCTCAGTCGGAGTGAGATCGTATCTTCAGCCAAACCGATGTTACCGTGAACTTTCGTCACTTCGTAGCCGAGCATCGTCCCGACGGCCCGGTCCGTATTGCGGACCCGCCCGACGAAGAACGTCGGTTGAAGCGATTTGATCGAACGCGATACGGCTGGGATCAATTTTCGATGGTCGTACGACTGAAAAGCCGGATGAGCTAACTCTTCCTTCCCCGGTAACGCTGTCGGGACCGATAACATCGGTGTCAAATCGAGCATTTTCGCTTTCGTGTGCTCCTGTTTCCAGGCGCTCTCTTCTAGCAAGTCCGTTCGGCCGATGACCTCACCGATCGTCTTCGCGCCGAGCGAGGCGAGTATTTCGCGCACTTCTTCGGCGAGGAACGTCATAAGATTGACGACGTGTTCCGGTTTACCCATGAACTTTTGGCGAAGCGCCGGGTCTTGTGTCGCGACGCCGACCGGACACGTGTCCAGATGACAGGCCCGCATCATGATACAGCCGAGCACGACGAGCGGTGCCGTCGCGAACGCGTATTCCTCCGCCCCAAAGATGGCGGCGAGGACGATATCGCGTCCGGTCATGAGCTTGCCGTCCGTCTCGAGCGTGACGCGACCGCGAAGTCCGTTCAATGCGAGCGTCTGGTGTGTCTCAAGCAATCCGAGTTCCCAAGGAAGACCCGTATGCTTAATCGACGTCCGAGGCGAAGCCCCTGTCCCGCCATCGTAGCCGCTGATGACGATCGTGTCGGCGTTCGCTTTGGCGACGCCGGCCGCAATCGTTCCGACACCGGATTTCGAGACGAGCTTGACGCTCACTTTTGCTTTCGGATTGACGTGCTTCAAGTCAAAGATCAACTGGGCCAAGTCTTCGATCGAGTAGATGTCATGGTGCGGTGGCGGCGAGATGAGCCCGACACCTGGGACTGAGCCGCGCACTTCGGCGACCCACGGGTAGACTTTATTGCCCGGCAACTGCCCACCTTCCCCTGGTTTCGCACCTTGCGCCATCTTGATTTGGATCTCATCGGCATGATACAAATATTCGGCCGTGACACCAAATCGTCCACTTGCCACTTGTTTGATCCGACTGATGCGCTCGTTCCCGTCCGCGTCAGGAGTGAAGCGGTTACGGTTTTCGCCGCCTTCACCTGAGTTGCTCTTCCCGCCGATCCGGTTCATGGCGATGGCGAGCGTCTCATGTGCCTCTTTCGACAGGGAGCCGAACGACATCGCGCCCGTCTTGAAACGGCTGACGATCGAGGCGACCGATTCGACCTCGTCGATCGGGATAGGCTCTTGCGATTTAAAGTCGAACAACTGTCTTAAAAATTGACCGGATGCTTCGTGCTGTTTGACGTAAGCGTCATAGTAACGACGTTCGTTCTCGCGGCATGCCCGTTGCAACAAGTGAATCGACTTAGGGTTAAAGGCGTGCTCTTCTCCGTCGGCTCGCCACTGGAAATCTGCTCCCGCTTCAAGCGGACGGTCACGGCTAAATGCCGATTCGTGCTGACGCCGTGATTCTGCTTCGAGCTCCTTGAACCCGATCCCGGACAGTTGTGACGTCGTCCCGCGGAAATGACGGTCGATCAATGCGCGGTCGATGCCGACCGCCTCAAAAATTTGTGCTCCCCGGTAACTTTGCACGGTCGAGATCCCCATCTTCGACATAATTTTGACGATTCCATCGACTGCAGCCGTTTGATAGCGGCGGATCGCTTCTTCGACCGAGAACGAAATCAATCCGGCTTCTACCGCTTCGGCGATCGTCGCGTACACTAAATACGGATAGACCGCATCGGCCCCGTATCCGATCAAAGCGGCGGCTTGGTGCACTTCTCTCACTTCTCCGCTTTCAGCGATGAGACTGCATGACGCCCGTAAGTTCGACCGAATCAAATGTTGATGGACCGCGCTCATGACGAGCAGGGCCGGCATCGCGAGCGATGACTCGGACATGTCACGGTCAGACAAGACGATGACTTCAGCCCCATCTCGGACGGCCGCATCGACACGTTCAAACAATGACTCGAGTGAACGTTCGAGGTCTGTTTCATACGTTGTCGTGATGCGGACGACGTTCATTTTCAACTTCACCGCCTCGACTGTCGCCGCGTCAATGATCGGATGTTCGAGCCAGACGCGGCGGGCGTGTCCCCGACCGGTATGAACCGGATTCGCTTGAGGACCGAGCCAAGTGAACGTCGCCGTGACGATTTTCTCGCGCAACGCGTCGATCGGAGGGTTTGTCACTTGGGCGAAGTGTTGCTTAAAGTAATGGAACAGCGACCGCGGTCGCTCTGACAAGACCGCGACCGGTTGGTCATGGCCCATCGAGCCGATCGGATCTTTTTTCTCGAGGATGAGCGGCACGAGATATTGCTCGATATCCTCTTTCGTGTATCCGAACGCCCGTTGTTTACGGTGCACCTGTTCGACGACCGGTTCATTCACAGGCTGGTCCGCAATCGTCGTCATCTGCTTCAACCATTTCCCGTACGGTTCGGCCCGGGCGATCGTCTGTTTGATCTCTGCGTCTGGAATGAGACGTTTCGATTCCAAGTCGATGAGGAGGAGCTGCCCGGGACGGAGACGCTGCTTCGTCTTGACGTTCTCCGCATGGACCGGGATGACCCCGCTCTCAGACGACAGGATGAGTTCCCCGTCCATCGTCTCGATATAACGCATCGGCCGCAAGCCGTTCCGGTCCAAGATTGCCCCGATTTGACGCCCGTCCGTGAAGACGACGCCCGTCGGTCCGTCCCACGGCTCCATAATCGACGAATGGTACTGATAAAAGTCTTTTTTGAACGGATCCATCGATACTTCGGCGAACGGCTCAGGGATGAGCATCATCGCCGTGTGTGCGATCGAACGACCGGTCCGAGTGAAGAACTCGAACGCGTTGTCGAGCATCGAGGAGTCACTGCCCGTTTCTTGGAGCACGGGGAACAGTTCGTTCACATCATCGAACAGGTCGGTCGAGGTCACACCTTCGCGGGCACGCATCGCATCGATGTTCCCGCGTAACGTGTTGATCTCACCGTTATGCACGATCATCCGGTTCGGATGGGCCCGCTCCCATGACGGGAACGTGTTCGTCGAGAACCGTGAATGGACGATCCCGAACGTGCTCTTATAAGCCGGCGATTGCAGATCGAGATAAAACCGCTCAATCTGGATCGGCGTCAACATCCCTTTATAAACGATCGTCTTCGTCGACAGGCTCGGAAGATAAAGGTTTAATTCGTCTGTTTTCTCGATCATCCGGCGAAGCTGATAGAGCGAGCGTTCGTTTGAATCGTAGTCCGCGAACGGGCACGACACGAACCATTGATAAATCGTCGGTTGTGTCACCCGAGCGTGTTCACCGATCGCCAAACTGTCGACCGGTACTTCCCGCCAGGCGATTGTCGCGAAATCGAGTTCATCGGCGAGTCGCTCCATTTGTTGTTGCTTGTCGCGCAGCTTTGTCTCGTTCGGTTGGAAGAACACCATGCCGACCGCATAGCCCCCCGGCGCTGGCAAGTTCATCGTCTGAGTGAATAACTCGTGGGGCAGCTCGGTCATGATGCCGGCCCCGTCACCAGCGTCGATGACGCCTTGCCCACCTCTATGTTCGAGCTTACAGAGCATCGATAGCGATTTGCTGACGATATCGTGCTTTGTTTCTCCCATTAAATTGACATATAACCCAATACCGCATGCATCTTTTTCGAATCGTGGATCGTACAAACTTGTTCGCTCCATCGAATCAGCCCCTCTCTATCCATCTTGTTCGTAAATTTTATTTTGTTCTAAATATTCTGAAAAATCAAGTATGTTGAATGAATTTTTGCATAACGGTAACGGAATGAATATTTTTTGAAAGCGGATACATATTTGATATCAAGGGATTTTTAAAAACAACTTATAATCCATAATGAATATTTATCCATCAAATATATTTATGTATAGGTTCATCAGAACTTGTTATTCCCAAAGAAAAAGATAGCCCGTTTAGGCTATCTTTTTGCTTGTCATACTGTTTTTCTGGAGTGATGCAAAAACGAACGCGGCCGTTTCCAAATGATCAAGCCGACGTAACCGAGCGCGAGCACGATGAGCGCGCTCACGAGGACGACGTAAAGCGTCCCGTTGTCGATTCGGGCGAAGATGCCCACATACGCCCAGGCGAAGACGAGCGGGTAGATGAAGTCGCGGTGCCACCACATAAACACCAAAGCGAGGACGACCCCGACCATGAGCATGAGTGACGTCCATGCCAACTCATCTAAGCCGAGCAACGTCGTAATCCGTTCCGTCTTCATGACGATGAAGACGTTAACGATCGTCGCGACCGACACCCAACCGAGGTAAACCGAGAATGGGAAACGGTCAAGCCAGCTCGTCGACGTGCGGAAGGCGATGTAATACAACCAAGCGAGCGTCGCTAAAAACGCCGCCATGACGACGAGCGAGGCGATGAACCACTCGTTTGTGAACGCGAGCAGCCAAAGACCGTTCAAAATACACGACACGAGGAAGCCTGCCTTCATCCGGTTAGCCTGTCGGTTCGCGACCGACCCTTTCTTCAATTGGAGTACGAGCCATACTGCGAGCGCGACGTAAATGAGTCCCCAAATCGAGAAAGCGTATCCAGCCGGTTTGAAATAAATATCGATCCGGTCTGACACGGCAGCGTTATCACCGCTCGCGAAGTAGTTGATGACGACTGTCGCTAAAAACGCCAGCCAGTTGACTAAAGGCCATTTTGACAAGTCCATAAATAGGATCTTCCGAAGAAGACCTGACACCTCCTTTATTAACATAGTATTCTATACCCGTGTGTCTCTGCTCATACACAAGCGAAATGAAAAAGAGACTCAAATAATGAGTCTCAATCGGTTTAAAATTCAATAGTGTCAGGGTCTGGACCGATGCGTTCATGTGTCGCGACCGCATCGATTTTCGCCATATCGTCAGCATCGAGTGTGAAGTCGAAGACGTTGAAGTTTTCTTCGATCCGGTGTGGTGTGACCGATTTCGGCAAGGCGACGTTCCCTGTCTCTAAGTGCCAACGGAGGACGACTTGAGCCGGTGTCTTCCCATACTTGTCAGCGATTTCGGCAAACACCGGGACATCGAGGAATTTTCCTTGCATGAGCGGGCTCCACGCCTCGATTTGAATACCTTCATCTTGGCAGTACTCGACGAGGTCCGGTTGCGGGAGTTGCGGATGAAGTTCGACTTGGTTGATGAGTGGCGTCATCAGACCCGCTTCTTTCAACGCTTCAAGATGATGCTCTTTGAAGTTCGAGACGCCGATCGCTTTGATTTTTCCGGCCTCATACAAGTCGACAAGATCTTTCCAAGCGGCGACGAAACCGTCGACCGGCCAGTGAAGCAGGCACAAGTCCAAATAGTCGGTCTCGAGGCGAGCGAGCGACTCGTCGAACGCATCCTTCGTCCGTCCTTGACGGATGTCCTCGTTCCAAATCTTCGACGTCAAAAAGATGTCGGCGCGGTTGACGCCTGAAGTCATAATCCCTTTGGCGACGCCTTCTTCGTTTTTATAGACGGCCGCCGTATCGATGTGACGGTACCCGACTTTCAACGCCTCGGCGACAGCTTGCGGCGCCTCGGTCTCATTGTCTACTTGCCAGACGCCAAATCCGATCATCGGGATTTGAACGCCGTTTCGTAACGTTGCGAGTTGCATAAATCATTCCCCTTTCTAATCTGTCGAGCTGATTGTAACATACCCGACATCTTATTCCGAAAAACTAAATCGTCAAGTCTTTCCGTGTGAACCAGCCATAGCAGGAGACGATGATCAACACGTTCAGCGCTGTCAGCCAAAACAACGACAACCAAACCGAATCGCCTTGAATCAATGCGTTTGCGTCAAATAGAGAGAAGATCGACAGGTTTCGCAACCAGTCGAGTTGATCGCTGAAGCCTGAGAAGATGTTGGCAATCAAGAAGATTGAAAAGATGCCGCCTGTGACCATGTACGACCGGGTGCTGTCATCGAACAGGCTCGCGAGCACGTAAGCGAGCGACCCGAGGACGAGCAAGATGAGACCGGCGTTGAGTTGCAACGTCCACAACAGACCGCTATCGATGTTTAAGTCGAACAACACGTTCGCGAGCATGAGGCTGAGCCCGTTCAACCCGACGAACAAGACGGTCGCGATGACCAGCAAGGCGATACTCGCCGTCACGTAGCCGCTTCTTGAGATCGGGGCCGCCATGTAGAGCATGACCTCGCCCGAGTCGACCGGTTTGGCCATGAGCCTTGACGCGAACGTCAACGCGAACAAGATGGCGAGCACGTAGAAGATGAGCCCATAATAGTTCCCGGCGAGCAGGTTGATGACGTTGTCCATCGCGAGATTCGGGTCGATCTTGAACACGTCGAGCAGCTCTGGCGGTAGTGAATCGAGCTTCCCTTCGATCAGGCCGGTCTCTTGAATCGATGGGAAGATGGCCGCCAAGAAGAACAAGTACACACTCGTCCCGAGCGCGTAACCTAATATCCAACCCCGATTTTGCTTGAACAGTGACGATACGAGTACCATTTAAGTCGCCTCCCCGTAATATTGCATGAACATGTGCTCGAGTTCGTCGGTGCCGCTCGTCAAAGACGCGATGTCGTGACGGGCGAGTAGCTCGATCAAGCCGTTCAACTCTTCTGACGTCGATAACGATACCGTGACGAATGTCTGTTCACGTGTCCCGATCTGTTCGCTCAATTTGATCGCCGCCGCCTCGTCTTTCATGCCGATGCGATACGTCTTTTTGCTTCGCCGTTTCAGTTCCGCCATCTCTTCTTCGATGATCATCCGGCCGTCGCGGATGAGGGCGGCCCGGTCACACGTCTTCTCCATTTCCGGGAAGTGGTGCGAGCTCATCAAAATCGCTTTCCCGGCTGCTTTTTCAGCGAGCACCCAGTCGACGAGACGCTCTTGCATGAGCGGGTCGAGCCCGCTCGTCGGCTCGTCGAGGACATACACAGGAACGTCTTTCATGAAACACGTGACGATGGCGAGTTTTTGCTTCATCCCTTTCGACATCTTCCGGACTTTCAAACCCGTATCGAAAGCGAACACGTCGAGCAATTGACGCTCCCGCTCCGCACTCGTCACGTGAAGGCGTCTCGTCAGACGAATGACTTCTTCCCCGGTCATGTCTTGCGGATAGTTGATCTCACCTGGCAAATAGCCGACGAGCGCCTTCACCGTCTCGGTCTCCTTCCAGCAGTCATGCCCCATCACGGTCGCTTTCCCTGAGTCGGCGTGGAGCAGTCCCATCAAATGACGAATCGTCGTCGACTTCCCGGCCCCGTTCGGACCGATGAAGCCGAAAACGGTGCCGGGCTCGACACGGAACGAGACGTCGAAAATACCGTGCGTCTGGTCAAACCGTTTCGTCAACTTCTCAATTTGGATCATTTCGCCCTCTCCTTTTTGAAATATAAACATGATATGATTACAAAACTAGTATATCACGTTATTTTTTGAAATGGAAATGGTATATTGATTACAAAACAATGGAGAAGAGGGATGAAGGTGGACGGTTTTACGAAACGGACGGAGACGAAACAACGGGCCATACTTGACGCCGCCAAGTCGCTGATGAGCGAGAAGCAGTCACGCTTCACGATCAGTGAACTTGCCCGCTCTGCCTCAGTCTCACCTGTCTCAATTTACAATTACTTCGGCTCGAAGGAACAAGTCGTCCTTCAAGTGCTCACGCGTCTGACCGAAGATGAGATGGGCTGGATCGAGGAGCGCATCGGGGAACACATCCCGTTCGAGGAGTTACTGATTGAGATATTAAGACGGAAAATTGAATCGGCGGCATTGTTCGATGACGCGGTGTTATCAATCGTCACGGCCGACCCGTCATGGCAACAACTCGCGGCCCGTGGCTATGCCGCGTTTCGAAGCTTGATCGAGTACGGCAAGACGACCGGGGCGATCGACCCAGACGTATCGACCGATGCTTACCTTCGTTACGTTCGCTTGATGCAACAGGCAGTTTTATCAGATCCAGATTTCACTTCGCACGAAATGACCGAGACGATGCAGGAGTATTTTCATTTTTTCTTGCACGGGATCATGCGACGAAGCCGTTAAAACAGGCGACAATCCGCGGATTGTCGCCTGTTTTGTTCACTGCAGTTGTCGGTAGACATGGTCTTCTATCGGATAAAGCGACAGATCAAGTTCGCAGTCTCCCGTCAGCACCAAGTCTGCAAGTACTTTGCCGATAAACGGGCCGACCGTCAAGCCCGATGAACCGAGACCGTTGGCGACGAGTAATTTCTCTGCCCCCGGCACACGACCGAGAATCGGGATCGAGTTCGGTGTGACCGGACGGAAACCGACACGCGTCTCGATCAATTCGGCTTCTGCTAAGCCAGGCGCCGACTCTAGACCTTTTGCGAGCACTTCATGGACACCGACCGCCGTCGGGCGTGCGTCGAACGCCTTACCCCGCTCATGCGTCGAACCGATGACGACCCGACCCCCTTCGAACCCGAGCAAATACCGGCGTCGCGGCGGCATGACGACCGGCCAATCTGACGCATCGACGTTTGGTAACTGGACGTGGACGATTTGCGCTTTCTCCCCCGAGACGCGTGCCGTATAACCGATCGGCTCGAGCAGTTCAGGCAACCAGGCCCCACACGCCAAAATGATTTCGTCCGCGTCGTAGCGGACGCCGTCACATTCGACGTGATAGCCGTCTTCTTCGACGAGAACGGCAGAGCCGTCGATAAGTTTCACGCCACGTTTGACGGCGACACGTTCGAGCGCCGCGCGCAACTTCTCGCCATCGACGCGGGCCCCGCCCTCGACGAGGAGCGCATCGTATTCATCTGACAGCGGTGGGAAAAGAACTTTCGCCTCTTCAGCCGACAGTCGAGTCAACTCACCGATCTCTGGTGCCTCTTCCCGGCGCAGCGTCGTCCGCTCAAGCATCTCGTTCAACTTCTTGTCTTCATGCAACGCGAGCGTCCCGACGCGTTTATAGCCGGTATCACGCTCACCCTCATTCATTAACTCGGCGACGACGTCTCTATAATAGCGGGCACCGCCTTTGGCGAGCGCGTACCAGGCTTTATTGCGGCGTTGGGCGATCCACGGACAGACGATGCCTGCGGCCGCGTCGGTCGCCCGGCCCACTTCTTTTCGATCGATGACGGTGACGTCGGCTTTCCCGGCCAAATGATAGGCAGCCGAGATGCCGACGATGCCCGAACCGATGATAATAATTTTTTTCATAAGTTTCGCCCCCTTTAATCGCGAGGGCGGTCACATCCTTTCCTGTCTTCCTAAAAAAATCATCGGCCCAAGGCCGATGATCAGTCTCGCATCGCGAGGCGGTACAATAAGTCGAGCAATTCGATATAGAGCCAGACGAGCGTCACAATCAATCCGAACGCCGCCACCCATTCCAACTGCTTCGGTGCCCGGGCTTCGACTTGACGTGCGATATAGTCGAAGTCGAGGACGAGCGCGAGTGAGGCGATGATGACGATGACGAACTGGACACCGATCGCGAGCGGTGACGACCCCGTCATGAACGGAAGTCCGGAACCGAAGAAACTCATGCCGATCTGGACGAGATACAATAGCATGACCGTGAAGATCGCGGCCGTGACACCGGCCCGGAACTTTTGCGTCACTTTGACGAGCCCGGTCGAATAGACGAACCACATCGCGAACGCGACGATAAACGTCGTCAAGACGGCGCGACCGACGATGCCCGGTGCCATCGCTTCAAAGAAGTACGAAATCGAACCGACGAACACCCCTTCGACGATGCCGTAGAGTGGTGCGACGACAGGCGCCGTGTTCGGTTTGAAGGTGATGATGAGCGCCATGATCAAGCCAAGAATGAGCGAGCCGATCATGAGTGGGAACAAGAGCGCTTCCCCGATCGTCGGAACGAGCAGCCATGTCGTACCAGCCGCGGCCGTCACGAGCAAGAGCAACGTGAACACTTTCGACCACGTACCGGCTTTCGTCATCGGCTCCGTGCTATAAGCAGTCGACTCCATCGATTTACGGAGAATTGGGTTAGATTTTAAGTTCAACTGTAGAAATCTCCTTTATTCTTTTTTCAGTTTTTGGCCATGACCTTGATAAACTCACGCATATAGTCGGGCAGATCTGGCGGACGACGGCTCGAGACGATATGGCCATCGACGACGACCGGCTCATCGTGCCAGATCGCGCCCGCGTTTTCCATGTCGTCTTTAATGCCCGGTGTACTCGTCACGTTGACGCCTTGAAGGATGTTGGCTGAAATCAATACCCAGCCCGCGTGACAGATTTGACCGATCGGCCGTTTTTGCTCATCCATGTAGCGGACGAACCCTTTCACCGAGTCGAAACGGCGCAACAAGTCGGGCGACCAACCACCCGGGACGAGCAACGCATCATACGACGAGATGTCGACGTCGTCGAACGCCACGTCCGACTTGGCCGGGACGCCATACTTCCCAATATAAGCGTGATCGGCTTTCTCGCCGGCGAGGATGACGTTCGCCCCTTCTTCACGTAACCGGTGGACCGGATACCAGAGTTCTAAATCTTCAAAGTCGTCACTGACGATCTGCAAAATATTCATACCTTGTAATTTCATCGAATCCCTCCCTTTAATTGTCTTTCCCTAGTATACCCGAAATCGGACATCCCGAAAACGAATAATCACTGTCTCGTAGCTGTATATCGATTTTACAGTCAAGAAATCATCTACATCTTGTGGTAGATGTGATAACGTTAGAAATGAATGATTGAAAAGGGGGAACACCTACCATGAAACAATACCACGACTTATGTAACCATATTCTCGACCACGGCGTCGTCAAAGAAGACCGGACCGGTACCGGAACGACGAGCGTTTTCGGCTATCAGATGCGCTTCAACCTGCAGGACGGGTTCCCGCTCATCACGACAAAGAAATTACATACGCGCTCGATCATCCATGAACTGCTTTGGTTCATCTCTGGCGACACGAACGTCCGTTACCTGCAAGACAACGGTGTCCGTATCTGGAACGAATGGGCGGATGAGGACGGCAATCTTGGCCCGGTATACGGTGCCCAGTGGCGCTCGTTCCCGAAACCAGACGGCTCGAGTGTCGATCAACTCGCCCAAGTGATCGAACAGATCAAGACGAATCCCGACTCTCGTCGACTCGTCGTGTCTGCTTGGAACCCTGGTCAACTCGAGGACATGGCGCTCCCGCCGTGCCATCTGTTGTTCCAGTTTTACGTCGCCGACGGCAAACTATCATGCCAGTTGTATCAACGCAGCGCCGACACGTTCCTCGGTGTGCCGTTCAATATCGCGTCATACGCCTTGCTGACGCACATGGTCGCCCACGTGACCGGTCTTGAGGTCGGCGATTTCGTCCACACGCTCGGTGACGCGCACATCTATCATAATCACCTCGAGCAAGTGAAGCTGCAGCTGACGCGTGACACGCGCCCGCTTCCGAAACTGAACATCTTGCGTGACGTATCATCGATCGAGGACTTCCGGTTCGAGGACTTTGAACTCGTCGGTTACGACCCGCACCCGCACATTAAAGGAGCGGTCAGCGTATGATCATCCATGTCGTCGCTTGTGGATCAAATCGTGAAATCGGGAAAGACAACGCTTTGCTCTGGCGCCTGCCTGACGACTTGAAATACTTCAAAGCCGTCACCACGGGTCAGACGGTCGTCATGGGTCGAAAGACGTTTGAATCGATCGGCCGGGCGCTTCCGAACCGGCGCAACATCGTCGTCACGTCGAACCGTGAATTTTCAGCACCCGACGTCGAAGTCTGGCACGACCTCGATCGCATCCTCACCGCGCGCGACACCGAGGACTTCTTGGTCATCGGCGGGGCGACGCTTTATGAACAGACGATGCCAGTCACCGAACGCTTCTATATTACCGAAGTCGACGGGACGTTCGAGGCGGACACGTATTACCCGCTCACGCCGCAAAATCTCATCGTCACGGACGAACAGTTCCATCCGAAAGATGAGCGGCATGATTATAGTTTCACGTTCCGCCAATACGACAAAAAAGACATCGAATGAGATCGATGTCTTTTTCAATCCGGTAATTTTTCAAGCCATTGCTCAATTTTTTCTGTGATGACGTCGTTACGGTCTTGCTCCGCCAAATCATCGTACAGCGTCCCGAGCTCGGTCGCCGTTCGCTTCGTGACGGCAAGGATATGGCTATACTTGCCGCGTTGTTCTTTCACGGCCGATAGCGTCCCTTTCGTCGCGGTCGACCCCGACTCGTCTAAGATGAACATCTCGACGTTATCGTTACAGGCGTATAAGTCGTACGGTCGATAGACGACCTCGTAGCGCCGATGTTGTTTCGGCAGCTGTTCGGCTAGTGAGGCGTATTTTTGCGGGCTCATCGTCACATAAGCGAGACGCTTCTCTTCTCGAACTGCAGACGAATAACGGATGATGCGGTTACGCCCGTCACGCTTCGCTTTATACAAGGCCTCGTCGGCATAGGCGCACCACTCTCCGAGCGTCATCCCGGTCTGGCAGACACGCGTATAACCGATCGACACAGTGACATGGTGCTCATAAGGAAACTCCATCTGCTCGATCCGCGTCCTGACCCGTTCAAGTACCGCGTCGACGACGGTCCGGTCGGAAACGTTAAGGATGACCAAAAACTCTTCGCCGCCGTACCGAATCAACTCATCGCTCGAGCGGATGGCTAGACGGATCTCTTCGGCGATGCGATGCAACACTTCGTCGCCATACGCATGGCCAAACGTGTCATTTAACTGCTTAAAGTGATCGATGTCTAAAAGCGCGAGCGTGAAGCTCTCTCCGGAACGTTCTAAGCGGGAGACGAACCGGCTGAACGTCGCTTTTAAGTATTTACGGTTAAAAGCGCCCGTCAATTCATCGACGAGAAGCGCGTTCGAGACGAGCCGTGCCTTTTCAATATGTAAGCCGAGCCGGACGAGCCGTTCTTCCATCGGGATCCACGATTCCCAGTAATCATCAAAGCCGTATGAATAAGCGGCCAAGCGATAATGCTCATTCGTCCCGATGACGATGAGCGGCACATAGAGTTTCTTCATTTTGCTGACGAACGACTGAATGTCTCGCTCTGGGAAGTGAGACCATAGTTCGACATCCATGACGATCGCTTTCGGGACGTCTTCATAATCGTACTCGACCGCTTCTGCGATCGTCTGCAGAAACACCGGCCTCGCCCCTAATTTTTCAACTCTCGGTTTGTAGCGACTAAACGTAGAGAAACTACCCGATAAAATCAATACTAAGTCTTCATCTTCTTGTTCGATTCCCAAAACCGTATGAATATAACGTTTGACCGGCGCAATCAACGCAATCGCTTCTGACTGCGTCAAGACGGGCGGTAGTTCACGCACGTCAGACTCGACCCGACTAAAAATCTCAAGCAGATGCATGAGTCGACGGTTTTTGACTTCCGTTTTCATCCAATCTAATAAAAATTCGATTTCGGTTTTTTGAATCTGTCTAGCTTCCGTGATTTTCGCCAAAATTCCATATACGCGATCTGTGAGTTGATGTTGCTCCATGCCCGACCCCCCAGTTTCGTTCTCCCCGATATTCGCTTCTGTCTCTGATTATGCGACTTCACCCACGAAAATACAACTATTTCCTCATTTAATTCCTATTGTTTGACATTAATCTAGTTCAAACGTCCTATAAAATCAAAAAAAAGCGGTTCAACGACCGCTCTTCCTGTTATTTTCCAACTTTTAGATTAGGTGATGTCATCTCTTCCGGACGAATCCACTGGTCGAACTGCTCTTCAGTCAATAGACCTGTCTCGAGCGCTGACTCTTTCAATGAGATGCCTTTTTTATGGGCATGCTTGGCAATCTTCGCAGCATTTTCATAGCCGATGTGCGGATTCAACGCCGTGACGAGCATAAGCGAGCGCTCGACGTTATGGGCGATCACATCTAAATCCGGCTCAATCCCGACGGCACAGTGCACATCGAACGAATGAAGGCTGTCTGTCAATAAACGGCACGTCTGTAAAAAGTTGTACATGATGACCGGCTTAAAGACGTTCAATTCGAAGTTCCCTTGGCTCGCACCGAACCCGATCGTCGTATCGTTGCCGAGAACTTGGGCCGCGACCATCGTCAACGCCTCACTTTGCGTCGGGTTCACTTTTCCAGGCATGATCGAGCTACCCGGTTCATTTTCAGGAATCGTGATCTCGCCAATCCCGGCACGAGGACCAGAAGCGAGCCAGCGGACGTCGTTGGCGATCTTCATCGCGTCCATTGCGAGCGCCTTCAACGCCCCGTGCGTGAAGACGAGTTGATCGTGACTCGTGAGCGCGTGGAACTTGTTCACGGCCGTCACGAAACGTTTACCGGTCTCAGTCGAAATTTTGGCAGCGACAACTTCACCGAAATCCGGATGCGCGTTGATGCCTGTCCCGACCGCTGTCCCACCGAGCGCGAGTTCTGTTAACGGTTCAAGCGTCCGTTCAATCATCTGTTTCGATAGTTCAAGCATGCGGACCCAGCCGCTGATCTCTTGCCCGAGCGTGACCGGCGTCGCGTCCTGCAAGTGGGTGCGCCCGATCTTCACGACGTCCATATACGTTTCGGCCTTCTTGTCGAGCGTCGCATGGAGCGCTTCAATCGCCGGAATGACTTTATCCTCGACGGCAAGGATGGCGGCGATATGCATCGCAGTCGGATACGTGTCGTTTGAACTTTGTGACTTGTTGACGTCATCGTTCGGATGAATCGTCAGCGTCTGCCCGCGTGCTTTTAACTTGTCGTTCGCCAAGTGGGCGATCACTTCGTTGACGTTCATATTGGATTGTGTGCCTGATCCTGTCTGCCAGACGACGAGTGGGAACTCGGCGTCATGATCACCCGCCACAATCTCATCTGCGACCTCGGCGATAATGTCCGCCTTGCCCTGCTCGAGGACCCCTAATTCAGCGTTGGCCAAGGCCGCGCCTTTTTTCAGAATCGCGAACGCATGAACGACTTCGAGCGGCATTTTCTCCGTCCCGATTTTAAAGTTCTCTAAGCTTCGTTGTGTTTGTGCTCCCCATTTTGCTGAAGCTGGGACGTTGATTTCCCCCATCGTGTCCCGTTCGATCCGATAATCCATGAAAATTCCCCCTCTTTTTTTGACTACGCTTTCATTTTAGCGAAATTTTTGCAAAAAAGAAACGTGCGCTTATGAGAATCGAAAAAAAGTCGAGACACGTCTCGACTTCTTCATCTGCCAAGCAGCGCTGCCTTTGCGACCGAGTCAGCCCGGTTGTCTGCCCGTGGGATCCACTTGATGAACGTGACCGGCAGTTCGTCGTAGGCGATCAACGCCTCAAGAAATAGCGGTTTGACCGATTTGTCTTTCATAAAGCGTTGCTCGAGCGCACGCACGATTGTCTCGGCGTCTGAATAAAACAGGAACGTCGACTCCCCTTCGAGCGCTTCAGCTTGTTTGAGCGCGAAGACGAGTGCCGCGAGCTCGGCTTGAACGCTCGATAGCCCGGTCCGCTTCTCTGTGAACGTAACGACCGTCCCATCGGACGCCTTTAGCCAGACACCGAGCCCGTTCTCCCCGGTCTGTTGATTCGTGGCCGCGTCAAAATAAAAGTGAACCAAAGCGGTACGCCTCCCAGTCGGTCTCGATCGGAGCGTCGATATCGATTTGTGACAGACGCTTCGACAGCAACGCGACTTCTTCGTGACCGTCCAATTTTTTCGCATACTTTTGGTGTGCTTCAAGCAACTGTTCCGTTCGCAACAGCTCGTATAATTGTTCGACGGTATCGTATGACTGCACGAGGATCGTCGCCGTCTTCGGACCGATCCCTTTGACGCCCGGAATGTTGTCCGACGCATCGCCTTGGAGCGCCTTCACATCGACGAACTGTAACGGTCTCACCCCGTACGTCGCTTCGAACAATTCCCGGCTCATCAACAGTTCCTCGCCTTTTTTAGGGACAATTTGAAACACGTTCGAAGATAACAGTTGATGCAAGTCCCGGTCGGACGAGTACATGTACGATTCCCCGGGGAACGCCGTCGCGACGGCCCCTATCAAATCGTCCGCCTCGTACCCGGCCAGCTCGGACTGAAAGATGCCGCGTTCCGTGAGCGCGGCCCGCAGTTTGACGTAATCATGAAACAACGGTTCCGGCAGACCGGTCCGGGTCGCCTTATAGTCGGGAAACAAGGCGAACCGATGGGTCGTCTCTCTTGGTCCGTCCCAAAAGAAAGCGATATGGGTAAACTCGTTCGTCCAGCCGTCGACTTTACGGAGCAAACCTTTCAACGTCACTTCGGGGTCGAGCGCCCGGCGCCGTTCGGTCGCAAAATAATAACGCGATAATAAGTTAAATCCATCTACTAGCATCAACCTCATCGTTCATTCACCTCACAAGCTTTCATCCCGCGTTCAAGCGCTTCCCGGTCAAGTTCTTTGCCGATCCAGACAAAAACAGACCGGGTATCGTCGCTCGGTTCATTGGCGAACGTCGCGCCCATCAACTGGTTCGTCGCCTGGACGACAAATTTTGAAGACTCGCCTTCAATACGGACAATCGCTTTGAGACGATAGACGTCTTGTTCATAGTGCATGAGCACTTCTCTGACGTAACGCGTGACCCGCTCGCGGTTTAACGGCACGTCGGTCGTGATCGTGATAGCCCGCAGCGTCGAGACGGACGTATGTCCGGCTGTCAGCTCGCCGAGCAGACGTTCATCGATGCGGGAGAGCTGGAACGTGTTCTCGAGTAACTCATACGCTCCGACCGTCTGCTCGGTCTCGATGACACGTACGGTCGGGTTCAATTCACGAATCCGGCCGTGGGCACGCTCGAGCTCGGCCTCGCTGACGAGATCGACTTTGTTGAGCAAGATCACATCGGCATAGGCGATTTGATGGATACCTTCGATGAACAGTTCGCGGTCCATCTGGCTCGCATCGACGACGGTCAAAATCGCCGTCAGTTTAAAGCGCGATCGTAAGTAATCGTCGTAATAAATCGTCTGGATGATTGGGGCCGGGTCGGCAACACCTGTCGTCTCGATGACGATGCGATCGAACGACTCGCCTCGCGAGGCGAGTTGATAAAACGTCTTACTCAAATCATTTTGGATTGAACAACAAATACAACCGTTCGACAGTTCGATCTGTTCTTGATCCATGTTGACGATCAATTGTTCGTCAATGTTGACCGAGCCGAGCTCGTTGACGATCAAGAGCAATCGTTCGTCCGTCGCTTCTAAAAGACGGTTCATATATGTCGTTTTTCCGGCGCCTAAAAAGCCGGTCACTAATTGCACGGGAATCATGCCTTGCACCTCACTTTATAAATTTTCGTGGACCCGTGCCCACTTCTCGTAGCGAGCGTCCAACAAGTCGATCAAATGAAGCAGCCACCCTTCGGTCGTGGCCGGCAGGACGCTAGAACCCCATTCCCGTTTTCCGTGGTGGGACAAGATCATATGCCAAATCCGGTGGTGGACGTCAAGCGGCAACGTGATGCCGGCGGCTTGTTGACTCTTCTCGAACAACAGCCCTCCGTATGGCATGTGACCGACCAGACTCCCCATCGGATTGATGGCGATCCCTGTCGTCTCACTCGTGCCGGTGACGTAAAACAGCTGCTCGAACCGTCTCGGTGACGACAACAGATGACTGTATTCGAACAACTTGCCGATGTCATGGAACAAGATACCGAGCGCGAGTTCGTCCCAGCGGAGCGGTTCTTTCAGTTCTGCCATCGCCTCACACGCCGTATAGAGCGACTCAAACGTCCCACGGAACGCCTGCTCGACTTTAACACCGTTCATCGTATTCCATACGTCTACTTTGTGCAACTGCTCGGCTTCTTTGATGATCCGGAACGCAGTCGCCAAATAATCGTCTTGCTCTTGGATGCGGTAACCGAGTCGCAACATGCAGACCGTATGTTTTAACAGTCCACCGACGTAGTTGTGGTGATGGTAGAGAGCAGCCGGGGCCAATACGAAATCGTCCCAATATTGATCGAGGAGCGCCAACGCGATCGCCTCATAGTCCGGAGACAGCGTCGACAAAATCGCGAACAGCTCTTCGGCATACTGATCGAACGTCTCGTCGCCTGGAAGTCCAGGTAAGAGCGACACCGCCTCGTCCCGGGACATCGGTTGGACACGATCGATCGTGATCGATTTGGCGCCGTCCGGCTTCGGATAGACGTCAATCTTTCCTTCTAAGGCGATCACGCCCGATTCGTAAATCGGTAGCAGTTGATCTTCGTTGCCCCGCAGCCAATGTTTGGCCCGGATCAGCCCGCCAGACGTCGTCAAATTAAGTTGCAACCATTTGGCGCCAGACTTCCCTTCCCGCACCTCGACCGAACTGACGAGCGCATTCGTCTGAATCGGTGTCCCGTCCGACAAATCCGTTAGCCGAAGCGTCGACTTCTCGACTTTCGGAACTTGAAACCTGGCCCGGTCGAACGTACCACCACCTGCGACCGCGTCGATCTGTTGATAATAATTCATGATATGACCCCCTTTTTCTTCTCTTTGCCCATTGTATCGTGTTTTATCGTTCGAGGCGAACATACTTTCGTTACTGGTCAGAAACTTGTGAGGAATATATTGAAAGCGCTTACCTATATTGTTACGATATAAGTAGTTACAAAAAGGGGGAATGATGATGATTTCACTACTAGACACGTATGAACGGTTGATCGCGACAGGGGAAGCGGCACGTTATGCAGATGTCCATCCAACGATTGACGGTATCCTCGAAGGGGCGGTCTGTCCCGTATCAGACAATGAGCTTGAGCAGGCAGTCGCCGGTCACGCTGGAAATCCATATACGCACGACGACCTCATCGACTCGGTCGTCGCGCATGAGATGAAAGGAGCGATGGCCGCTTTAATCGTCTCAGGGTATCCGGTGCAAACACCGCTCGCGAAAGCGGTCGTCTTATCTGCCTTCGCCCGGACGAACCGGATGAATATCGATAAGCTGAAAGAGCTCGGTCACGCCGACCTGCTCGTCCGCATCCAGTCGGCCGACCGCTCGTGGAAACGGACGTATACGCACTTGTATCGGTCGAGTCCCGCCCAAATGTGCGAGCAACTCGACTCGTTGCTCGGTGGCTGCGCCATCCATCGCGTCCTCGAGGCGCTCCATGATGACCGCAACATAAAAACGGCATAAGAAAAGAGCGGTCCCCGGGCCGCTCTTTCCTTATGCTTCAATTAACCTTCCGTCATCTCGACCGCTTCCGGTTCGAACAACGTGACGTTCCGTGCTGGCGAGAACGTCGAAATCGCATGTTTATAAATCAACTGTTGGCGCCCTTCCGACTCGACGATCACTGTGAAGTTGTCAAATGATTTGATGACTCCGCGAATTTGGAAGCCACTGACTAAAAACACGGTCGTCGGAACCATCTCTTTGCGCAATTGGTTCAGAAAATGATCTTGGATGTTATAGCTTGCCTTCATGTTGCATTCCCCCTAGTCTATGTCTCGTTCAAATAATCGGAATTTTCGAAAAAACTCCTCAACCTCATCATAGATATTTTTATACGATAGTTCAAATGATTTCTTTCCCATATCTACCCAAATCCCATCAAATTGATGACGGAACCACGTTAATTGCCGTTTTGCAAACTGGCGTGTATGTTGTTTCAACGTCTCGGTCATCCGCTCTCGCGTCAGTTTCCCGTCTAAGTACGGCACGACTTCTTTATAGCCGATGGCCCGTAGCGCCTGTGTCTCCCGGTACCCGGCACGCAATAAGCGCTCGACTTCTTCGATGAGACCCGCTTCGATCATCAAATCGACGCGATGATTGATCCGCTCATATAAGACGTCGCGATCGGCGTGCAGGACAAACAACTTATAATCGTAATGCTCAGATGGGGCACTATCCATTGCCTGCTCGTCACCTGAGAGCGCGACTTCGAGGGCACGGATGACACGGCGGACATTATTTGGATGAATGATGTCGGCGCGCCTCGGATCGAGGCCACGCAAGCGGTCATGTAACGCCTCGGCGCCGTGTGCTTCCGCTTCGGCTTCAAGCGCTGCACGCAGTTCCGTATCGACCGGTCGCTCCGTGAACTCGTAATCGTATAAAATCGCCCGAATATACAGGCCCGTCCCACCGACTACAATCGGCACCTTCCCGCGCGAGTAGATATCGTCGATCGCCGCGCGGGCGAGACGTTGAAATTTGGCGACGCTCATCGCTTCATCCGGGTCACAAATGTCGATCAAATGATGCGGTACGCCTTCCGCCTCTTCGACCGTCACTTTGGCGGAACCGATATCCATTCCGCGGTACACTTGGACCGAGTCGCCTGATACGATTTCTCCGTCGAACGCCTTGGCGAGCTCGATGCCCGTCTTCGTCTTCCCGACTGCCGTCGGCCCGACAATCACGATGACTGGTGTCTTTTTCATTTCTGTCACTCCTCAAACGAAAGACCGTTCCTAAAAAGGAAACGGCCCGTCAAATTCTTCTTTTAATTGTATCATCAAACACGACCGCAAACAGCATCCAACCGCAGATTAATAAACCGAGCAGTAAAATCAAGCCATCACTCATCTGTGACCGCCTCCTTTACCTACTCCTTTCCCACTTTTCACACTTTAGACACAATTTAACATGCAAACTAAAAACGCTCAGGATGAGCGTTTTTAGTTTGCCGTCTCGACTTGGCGTTTGAACCGCGACATCGCGAAGGCAAAGTAGAGAACAGCCGTACCGCTCGCCGCCCACCAAATGACGTCATAGAGCGGCGTCATCAAATTGGCCAAGCCGAGCAATGCGGGTACGATCAACGTCAACCAAGCGAGGACGAAGGCGACGCGTGCTGTCACGCCGTCGATCGCTCGTTCCAGCGCCATCCCATAGAAGAACAATCCCCAAAGGAACGACCAGAACAACCACGTCACCGCGCCCATGCTGTCACCGTTCGCGAACCCGACGACGGCGTAAAATAGTGCCGAAATCGCGACGAACAGTGAGAACCAGCCGACACCGCGTCCGTCCAAGTTAAAGATGAACGTCACACCGACGTACAAATACGTGAATGCGAACAAGTAAATACCTGCGTATCCAAACAGTTCTGACGGGCTCGCCCCGATGACGAGCCATGTCGCGATGAACGCCTGGAACATGCCGGTGAACAGGCTGAACACCCCGGCACTTTTCATATCGACTTTCCCAAACAGGACGAGGCTGTTAATGAACAGTGCCACGCCGCCGAACAACAAACTAATATTCCCCACAATGATTGCTCCTTTGTATAGATGTCTGACGTCTGATTCGATACGTCCACTGTACATTGGATTCGCTTTCAACGCAATAGGAAAATCAATCGTTTCAGTACACGACGCTCAATCATTCACTTTCTAACTCTTTAATCGCCTCGTCAATCTTTTCCTGCTCCTCTTCCGTGAACGTCGGGAACTGCGGATTGATGTTCTCGAGCACGTCGATCATAACGGTCGAGACGATGTAACGCGCGTACCAGTCATCGTCGGCCGGAAGAATATACCATGGTGCCTGACTTGTCGACGTATTCGACAACATGTCTTCGAAGATGGCCTGGTAATCGTCCCAATGTCTCCGCTCCTCGACATCACTGAATGAAAACTCCCAATTCTTCTTCGGGTCTTTCAAGCGTTCGAGCAGACGATCGCGTTGCACTTCTTTTGAGACGTTAAAGAAAAATTTGATGACCTCAAAGCCGTTCTCCTTAAGATACTGCTCATAATCGTTAATCTGACGGTAGCGCACGGCCCATACGTTCGCTTCATCTGGGATCACCTCGTCGCCTAGTAGATCGTGGACGCGGGGTGCGATGACTTCTTCGTAATACGATCGGTTCAAAATACCGACTTGACCCCGCTCCGGCATCAAATCGTGCATCCGCCATAAGTAGTCATGTTTCTTTTCGGTGTCCGACGGCTTTTGGAAGGCGTTCGTCTTCAACCCTTGGGCATTCAAGTTTGAGAAGATATAGCTGATCGCTTCATCTTTCCCTCCGGCATCTAGCGCCTGCAAGACGACGACGACACCCTTTTTAGCCTCGGCATATAGCTTCCAATGTAACTCTTTTAACCTGTCGACACTTTTTGGAATCAATTCCTCAGTCAACGTCTCATCAGACGGCCGGTCTTGCATGCTCGTTTGGAAGTCGCTCAAGCGAATTCCATTTTTATGGTCGATACGAAATTGGTGAATATTCATAAATCCTCCTCTGAATCAGTTCAGTTTAAACTACAACCCTATTTACCCTCTTTAGCGAGTCTATCACCTACTAAACTAAAAACATCTCTTCCGCGCGGGAAGAGATGTCTGTCTACTTAATTGATTCCGATTAATAGATGCCGACCGCGTCAAACGATTTCGCGGCAGCAACGGCTTGTGTGCTCGTCGAACCGTAAAGGTCTTTAGCCGATTGGACGACCGCTTGGCGAAGACTCGAGAAGTTCGAAGTCGGTGTCAAGTAGACCGTGAGGGCGCGGTAGTAGATGTCCCCCATCTCCATGACGCCGACACCTTGGACCGAGACACCGTAATGCGATCCGCCATTACCTAACAAGTAGGCCGCTTTATTGACGATTCCTGAGTTGATATGGACACCGCCATTGTCTTGCGTTCCTGTATAACGCACCGAATAGTGATCCGGGTCACCGTAAGCGGCCGGGTTCGACATCGAACGTAGAGCGTCCCCTGCAACGCCTGGCGTGTAGATATCCTCCCCGACCAACCAGTCAAAGTTCGATCCGACACTGTATTCGGCGACCGTACCAAAGATATCAGACACCGCTTCGTTGATCGCACCCGATTCGTTCTGGTAGATCAAACCGGCCGTGTACTCGGTGACGGCGTGTGACAACTCGTGGGCGACGACATCGAGCGCACCCGAGAGGTAAGTGAACGTCTGTCCATCCCCGTCCCCGTAAACCATCTTGCTGCCGTCCCAGAACGCGTTGTTGTAACTGCGGCTGTAATGGACCGTCGAGTTGAGAGCCGCCCCGTTGTTGTCGTAGCTATTGCGGCCGTAAGTGTTTTTGAAGAAATCGTACGTTTTAGTCGCATTCACGTGCGCACTGACCGCGGCCCGGTCATACGTCGTGTTCAAGACGTTATCGACGTCGGCCCAAAGTGATCCGGGAAGACGTGTCCGGTTGCCGGCATCGTACGTGTAGATGCCTTTACCGCGCGTCGAGTCTTGTAAATAGTAATATGAACCGCTCTTCGTCGTCTTGAACGTTTGGCTCTGTCCGAGCACGTCGATCCCCGTTCCGGTAAACGCCGTTCCTGTGACGCCGTTCGCCGGTTTGGCGTGAGCCAACTGGTTGTATTTGTTCAACACCTCGCCGCTCGCCGCATCGATGAAGTACGTCCAACGTGATGGTTCCTCAGCATCGAGGATCGTCCCGGTCACCTCATAGGCATAAGCCGCTTCACCTTTGTTCGGGTAGATGACGAGTTCCGCTGCCGGCTCGAGCTCGTAGGCGCCTGTATGACCGACAAGTTCTTTATAGCGGGCGACTGCTTTTCGTTCGTTCAGTTTGATCGATTTATGTAGTCCTTTCAGTTGTTTCGTGTCATCGACGACCGTCTTCAATTGTCCGGCCTCGTCGACCACTCCGACGACGATACCGCCGAATACGGGAACACCGTCCACCGTCTGTTGGAGTTTGACGACTTGTCCGACTTTGTCGCGCTTCGATTCGATCGTCTTGAATTCTCCTTTCGCTTTGGCGAACTCTTTGACGATCGTCGCCGGCGCCTCAGTCGATGGTTTTGTCAACGTGCCTGTCTTCAGTTCTGCCGCCCCGGCGAATTGTGGAACGAGTAAGACGCCTGCGATCAATGATGTCGATAAAACTTTTTTCATATGTGTTTCCCTCCTTATGTGGTGTCTCTTACTTTACATAGTTTCCCACAGTTAAGGAATCCAACTTATTGATTATTTTGACAATTCTAACTATTGAGACATTTAACCTATTCAGTCTTCCTGTTTAGTGCTTTCAACCGTATAAAAAAAGCGTCACCGGGATGGTGACACTTTCTCATTTAATAGACATCTTTTTGGGTGAAGTGATAGAACGCGTACGCCAACGCCGCGAGCGTCCAAACGAAAATGACGATGAGCGAGAACGGCAGTGTCATCCCATCAATCGGCGGGGCTTGTCCCTCGAGATAGGTATGAAGACCGAAGTTGACGTTCACCAAGTATTTCGAGCTGTCCCAGTTCGAACCGAGCGACGTGAGGAGCGGTCCCGAAATGAGGATGGCCATCATGATCCCGATCCCGGTCGCCGTATTTTTGACGAGGACCGAAATCATGAGTGCGATCGTACCGACGGCCGCCACGACGAACCACGATAGACCGACCGACATGAGCAAGTATTGCCACATCGGCAGCGTATGGACGAAGTCGGTCGAGAACGTCCCGGTCGCTGAGGCCTGGAATCCGGTCAAGATCGGTGCGGTCCAACCGTCCCATCCGAGCACGATCCCTGAAATGGCATAACTGACGAACGCCGTGATGAAGATGAGGATCGATGTGTACAACAGCGTCGTCATCCATTTCGCCAACAAAATCTTAAAGCGCCGGACCGGACGTGACAACAGCGTCTTGATCGTCCCGTCGTTATGCTCGCCGCTGACGATGTCTGCCATCAGAACGATGATGAACAGCGGCAGGACGAGCGTCGTCCCTTGGGAGAAGAAGACACGCATGAACGTCGGCGCCCCAGGATAACTCGGGTTGATGTCGTTATCTAAGTAGTATTGGTTTTGTTGCACTTGGAACTCGAGGATTTGCCGGAACTCGTCTTGGACGTTCGCCGAGGCGAGCCGGTTTTGCGTATCGACGATCTCTTGCTGCAAGTCGACACGCCAGTCGATCGTCCCTTGCTCTTCACGCTGCTTCTCGATTTGACGATAGTTGGCGTACGTGAACATCGAGACGAGTACGACGAGGATGACCGAGACGACCAATAGTCGTCGCTTATTATGGATCTTCAACACTTCGTTACGAATCAGGCCGAGTAAAGATGGATTAGACAATATGGTCACCCCCGGTCAATGTGATAAACAGTTCTTCGAGCGTCTGAACACGTCGTTCGAGACCAAAGACTTCCACATCTCGATCAAGCAAATAACGATTTAATCGGGCCGTGTCTTCTAAGTTCATCGAGACACGGATCGTCCGTTCGTCGACGACGTCCGCCTGCTCGATCGATTCAAAACCACGAACAATCGGCAACACCTCAAAACTGTCCGCCACGTGAACGTCGACCGTCGACGCCAATTCATTGATCAGCTCTTGAACGGTACCGACTTTCACAATCTTGCCGCGCGACATGATGGCGACACGGTCAGCGAGCAACTCAATTTCCGCCAAGATGTGGCTTGAAACGAGCACACTGAGTCCGGTTTCTTCGACGAGGCGACGGATAAACAGTCGCAAATCACGGATACCCATCGGATCGAGCCCGTTCGTCGGTTCATCTAAAATCAAGACACGCGGGTTGTTGAGCATCGCTTGCGCGATTCCAAGCCGTTGGCGCATCCCGAGCGAGTACGTCTTCACTTTGTCATCGATCCGGGCCGTCAAATCGACGAGGTCGATCACTTCTTGAATCCGGGCCTCCGTGATACCCGGTAACATGCGCGCGAACACGTTCAAGTTCTCGCGGCCACTCAAAAACTTATACAGCTCGGGATTCTCGACAATCGCCCCGATCTGGTTCATCGCTTGGACGAACTGGCGCTCGACGCCAAAACCGCAAATCGAGACGGACCCTTTCGTCGGTTTGATCAAGCCGACGATCATCCGGATCGTCGTCGTCTTACCAGCACCGTTCGGTCCTAAAAAGCCGAACACTTCCCCAGGAAACACATCGAACGAGATATCGTCGATGATGGTTTTTTTCCCGATTACTTTTGTCAAATGGTCTATTTTCAATGTTGGTTGCATCGTCTCACCTCAACTCTATTCTAGCGGACTCGTCCGCTTCTGTCCTATTCGAACATTCACATAGGGCAGGTTCAAATATATTTGATATGATGGTTACATAGAAAGTGAGGTCATCAGATGAAAAATGGGAAATGGTATGCCTTTTTAATCGGCTCTGTCTTGTTGACGGCAACGGCCTTGTTTGGTCTTTGGATTGGGTATCAAGACATCGTCAACCCGCCGGAGCGTACGCTCTCGGTCAGCGAAGATACGAGACCTGAACCAGACGGCGAAATTTTCGTCGCTCTCGGTGATTCAATCACACGCGGCGTCGGTTCGACGTCAGGCGCCGGTTACGTTCAACCGGTCAGCGCAGCTCTCGAAGACCAAGATATCCGCACACAAAACTTGGCCATATCGGGGGCACGCACCGAGGACCTGCTCGCTCAGCTCGCTCAGCCGGAAGTTCAGCGGACAATCAAAAACGCCCGCTACATCACGCTCACGATCGGCGGCAACGACCTGTTCAACCGGGGCGAAAACGTCGATAACTTCGAATCTGTCGATATCGAACAAGTCGTCACGGACGCTAAAGCAAACTTAAATGATATCTTTGCAGAAATCCGTGGTCTGAACGACACGGCTCAAATCGTCTATATCGCGCTTTACAACCCGTTCCCCGAGAACACGAACGGACAGGCGTTCAACCAGCTGATTCTCGACTGGAACGCTGCGGCGGCTAACCTTGGGAATACTTACCGCATCGACGTGATCGATCCGTTCGCGTACGTGAGCGACGTCACCCGAGACCTCGCAAGCGATCAGTTCCACCCGAGCGATCGGACGTATGAAAAACTTGCCGATGACATTTTATTTATCCTCGACTAAACACGTTTGGCCTGATCACATGGATCAGGCCATTTTTACCGTTCATATTGGATAAGCCACGTCTCGTCGACTCGTTTCATCGCCGTGCCGTACCAACCCGTCTTCAATAATTCGACTTGGCCGTCCGTATCACTCATCTCAAGCCACGCCGTCTCACCTAACGGTCGCCAACCCGTATGCAGTTCTTTCATAAAGATATAACGAAGTTTACCGCCATACTTTTGTTTGAGTGCGCCGATTCTTAGGCCCAGGACAAACTTGTCCTTCAAGCTCGGGATGTTGAACGGGGCGACGGTCGCACAGACGAGGTCAAACCGCTCGTCTTGGCTCAATTCTTCCATCAACAGCTTCCCTAAATGTTGCTGCAAACGGTAGCCCCGATAAGACGGATCGACGTTCGTCACCTCTTGGTAGATGATGCGATCGAGTTCATCCTCACGCCGCCCGATGTCACGACCTAAATGTTCGTCATCGAGCGGCGGGATGAGCAACGCCCGAAACGCAATCAACGCATCTTTGTGGAACGCGCCGATGATCGTCTGATCCGACAACAGCTTCATGAATTCGTCTGTCGTGAGCGCTTGGTAATGGCTACCTTCGGCAAGATCAGCAATCACGGTTTGTTGCACCGCTTCGATGGCCGTCAAGTCCATATCGGTCAAATGCCGAACGTCGAGTTCAAGTCCATTGCATTCACCGTGCCACATGATCGGCGCCTCCGACTTCATAGTAATCGGTCGTCAGGCGACGGAGCACGTCCTCATCGACGTCGACACCGAGACCCGGACGGTCGTTCAAGCGGATGAACGGTAAATCGTACGTCAAATTGCCGACGTCCGTAGCGAACCGGAGCGGGCCGGTCAGTTCGACCGATTGAACGATTTTACTCGAGAACGCGACGTGAAAGCCCGCGCTCGAAGCGATCGACGATTCGACCATCGAGCCGATTTGACACTCGATACCGGACATCTCGGCCATATGGACGAGTTTTTTCGCCGGATAGATGCCGCCGCACTTCATCAATTTCACGTTCACTTTATGCGCCGCTTGCATCATCGTCAAGCGGCGCATGTCGGCGACACCCCGTACCCCTTCGTCAATCATAAGCGGGACCGATATTTTGCCTTTAACTTCGAGCATTCCTTCAAAATCGTCGGCTTTGACCGGTTGCTCGACCCAATCGATATCAAACGGTTCGAGCTTACGCATCGCCTGCAGCGTCTTCGCCGCGTTTACCCAGCCTTGGTTGACATCAACACGGATTGGGACGTCAGGACCGACCGCTTGCCTTACTGCCGCGACACGACGGACGTCCGAGGCGACATCGACGCCGACTTTCATTTTGACGGCCGTGTAACCTTCTGCGACCTGTTCCGACGCTTCCGCCGCCATCGCTTCAGGCTCACCGATACTTAAGACGTGTGTGACCGGGAAGGCGTCGTGATAGCGTCCGCCGAGCAACTCGTAGATGGGTTGTCCGAGCTTCTTCCCGATCAAGTCATGGCAAGCAATGTCGAGCGCTGCCTTGGCCGCTGGAACGTCACGGATGGCCCGGTCCATCTCGTCGTGAATCCGTTCTAGATGCATCGGGTTCCGTCCGATCAACAGTGGACCGAGCAAGTGGCGAATGACACTGATCGTACTCTCAAGCGACTCGCCCGTCACGTGTTCGTCGGCAACCGCCTCACCGTACCCGACGAGACCGCATTCGGTCGTCATCTTGACGATTACCGACGGCATGACGTCATAGCGATGGTAGCTGACGATGAACGGGACTTTGAGCGGTAGTTCAATCGCAAACAGTTCTATTTTTTCTAGTTTCATGATAAGTGCTCCTTTACATTTAAAAGTTCATTGTATATATTGTCGTTAAATAGTCGCTAAATTGCAAGGAGGAGTTTTCGCATGTCGCTTCATTTAGCAATCGTCGGTTCAGCCGACTTCGTCGCTACCATCACAGCGCTGGCCCCTGATTATGAAGATGTTCGCTTCGCCTACTATACGTATCAACATCCGCACGAGGCGGCCACGATCGCCAAACAGCTCGGTTCGTTCGACGGCGTCTTCTTCTCGGGATCGTTCCCTTATTCGTACGCGCTGCCTTATCTCAGTACGAATATGGCGCACCACGTCGTCCAAGACGAGACCGTGCTGTTGACGACGCTCCTGTCGGCGGCGCTCACTCGTGCCGTCTCCCTCGAACACGTGTCGATCGATGTGATCGAGCCGAAACGGTTGGCGGCGATTTTATCGTCCCTCCCCGCAGTGACGACACCACCTCGTTTAATGAAGATTCATCCTGACGTCGACTTTCAAGACGTATTCGCGTTTCATGCGGACTTACAACCCGCTCAAACGAACTTGGCCTTGACGAGCATCGAGCGTGTCCACAGCCAATTGCAGGAGCAAGGCTATGAGAGTCAGCTCATGATCGAGCCGCCGAGTACGATCCGGTACCATCTCGAGCAACTGATTCAACGTGTTCGGCAACTATTGGCGGACAACGCTCAATTTTCAATCATTTTATATGATACCGATTCTGAGGCGCTCCGCGACCATTTGGCAACGGTTCACTATATCGGCGGACATCTCGAAACGACGGACGGTCCCTCGACCGCTCTGTTGACGACGAAAGGCGAGACGATCAGCGCCCTCGAAGAAAACACGCTCGCCCCCGCGTCTTTTGACTCTTCAATCGGGATCGGCTACGGCACCCAATACCAACAAGCTTACGAACATGCACAAATCGCCTTGTCTGCAGCCACCGACGAACGAGTCCGCATCGTTGACGACTCGAAGCGATTGTCTTTCCCGAAACGCGACGACGTGACTTCTTACCGTGTGACCGAAGAAGTTGCGTTCGATATCGTCAAACAAGTCGGCATCAGCCCGGCCAACGCCGGCAAGATCATCCGATTCTCGAAACGCAAACTCGAGTTCACCGCCAAAGAGCTGACCGACTACTTGAACGTCTCGCGACGGACGACCGAGCGACTCATCAAAAAACTACACGACGCATACCTTGTCAGCGTCATTGGTGAAGAAATGAGTTACGCCCAAGGCCGCCCCCGTGCCGTCTATAAATTCAATTTCCCGGCCTAGAGGGCCGGGAAATTTTTATAATGCCGCTTGATCTTCGACTTGTGTTTCTGCTTGCAACACCGTGATCCGTTCGATCGTGAACCCTGTGAACGCATAGATGATCGAGATGACCGGGACGACGAAGTTGAGCACGGCGTAAGGCGCGTACTCGAACGCCCCGACACCGAGCGTCCCGAGAATGAACACCCCGCACGTGTTCCACGGGATGAACACTGACGTCAGCGTGCCGCCGTCCTCGAGCGCCCGGGACAAGTTCTTCGAGTGGAGCCCCATCTTCTCATAGGCCCCGGCAAACATGCGTGCCGGCACGACGATCGATATGTATTGCTCGGAACACGTCGCGTTCGTCGCAATCCCGGCAAGAATCGTCGACGCGATCATCGAGCCGGCCGTCTTCGCTAGTTTGACGATCTGGTTCATGATTGATTGCAGCATCCCCGAATACTCCAAAATCCCCCCGAACGTCATCGCGACGATCGTCATCGAGACGGTATACATCATCGCGTCGAGCCCACCTCGACTGAATAAATTATCGACGAGCTCATTGCCGGTGTCGATCACATAGCCGCTTTGAAGCGCACCGACGCTATCCGAGAGCGATCCGCCTTGAATGACGACTTGGGCCAGGAAGCCGAGCGCGATCCCGACGACGAGTGCCGGGATGGCCGGTACTTTTTTCGTGACGAGCACGATGACCGCGAGCGGAATCAGTAGCAACCAAGGCGAAATGACGAAACTGTCCTCCAAAATGCCGAGCGTCTGCACGATATCTGAAGGATTCGTCGCCGTATCATTGAAACGCGTCCCGAGCCACCAATAGACGCCGAGCGCGATGATGAGTCCTGGAATCGTCGTATAAAGCATATGACGGATGTGGACGAACAAGTTCGTATGCGTCAAACCGGCCGCAAGGTTCGTCGTATCCGACAGCGGCGACATCTTATCGCCGAAGTAGGCGCCCGAGATGACGGCACCTGCGACCATCGGCGCCGGAATCCCCATGCTGAGCCCAATGCCCATCCCGGCGACACCGATCGTCCCCATCGTCGACCACGAACTGCCGATCGATAAAGCAACGACCGCACAGATGAGACAGATCGTCACGAGGAAGTAGGCCGGCGAGATGATCTTCAACCCAAAATATATCATTGTGGCGACAACGCCTCCCCCGATCCAGGCGCCAATCGTCAAACCGACCAAGATGATGATGACGACCGCCGGCAAGGCGAGCCGTATCCCCTTGTACATCATCTCCTCGATGTCTTTCCATTTGTAGCCGTGACGCCACGCGACAAGCGAAGCGGTCGCCGTCCCGACGATGAGCGGGATGTGTGGCCCTTGCTCGAGTTTGACGATGGCGACGAGCATGACCCCAATCATGACAAGTAGCGGCAACAACGCCCAACCAAGCTTCATGTCTTGCCTGTTCCCCTGCAGTTCCATGTAAATTCCTCCCCGTTAGCGAAAATTCAGAATTGTCGTTATATTGTCGCTAATGAAATTATGATAACGCTTACATGAGGAGTTGGCAACAAAAAAATGGACGGCAAGCTGACGCCCCGTCCATTTCGTTTCACTTTATAGTATTGCAACCGCTCGGCGTAGCGTCTCGGCGAGCAAAGCCGCCCCTTCAGGCAAGACGTCGCGGTCGAACGTCATCTGCGGGTGATGCAGTCCCGGCGTCAAATTTGCCCCGATCCCGATCATCGTGGCATCGAGTCCCGGTTTCTCGACCGTGTAAAAATGAAAATCGTCACTTCCCGACGTCACGATGCGATTGACGAGCGCGTCCTCGCCATGGAGTGCGATGATCGCTTCTGCTGTAATCCGGCTCGAGTGTTTCCCGATCTCGGCACCCGGCGTGAAGTCTTGCCATTCCAACTCGATCTCGACGCCATGCAGCACGCTAATTTGATGCAACATCGTCTCGAGACGGTCACGAAGCTCGAGCAGTTCTTTATTTTGCTGGGCCCGCACGTCAATCGAGAACGTGGCGTTGCCCGGAATGATATTCATGTTGTCACTTCCTGCCTGGACACCGGTCAGCTTGATCGAATGCGGCTCAAACGGCGACAGATAGATGCTTTTCAACATCTGTTGAATCGTGAAGACGACGTCGAGCGCATTCTGACCTTGGTGTGGCCTCGCACCGTGGGCATCGTCCCCGATGATCCGTCCTTTCAAGAACAAAGCGGCGCCGTGTTGAATCGCAGCGGCGTATTGGCCGCGCTTCAGCTCTTCGAGCGGGCGCAAATGAATGCCGTACAAGTGGCTGACATCGTCAAGTGCCCCTTTATTGATCATCGCGAGCGAGCCGTTACCTTGTTCTTCCGCCGGTTGGAAGATAAAGCGGATCCGTTTCGAGAGCGCCTCGTCCTTTAACAGCTCGAGCGCGCCGAGCACCATGCTTATGTTGGCGTCGTGGCCGCACGAATGGTTGGCCCGGAACTCTCCGTCGACTTGTTGCCATAAGGCATCGATATCGGCTCGGACGGCGATAACGTCGGCACCGGTGCCGATTTCAGCGATAACACCCGTCACGTCGTCAAACGTCTCGTGACGCACGTTCCATGACGCCAAGATGTCCGCAATCGTCTTCGTCGTCTTTTCTTCTTTCCAACTCACTTCCGGATGAGCATGAAAATGCTCGAACCAGTTCAGTACGTTCGTAGTCATGATTGATTCCCCCGTTATGTAGTCACAGTTTCTTGACGCCTTTGATCAACACCCATTGCAGCGGCAGTCGACCCCATGTCACCCATTTTGGTAACGTCTTGCCCCCGATCCGGGATGGTTTGAGTGCCATATTGATGTTTGCCGGGAACACGGCAATCAAAAAAGCTGGCAACGTCTTCTTGACGAAACCGGTCCCTTTGTTCAAGAGCAACAACACGCCATAGACGACTTCAATCACACCGCTAGCCTGTACCATGAAGCGCTTGAACGGCCATGATTTCGGAATAATCGACATGAAGGCGCGCTCTTGAACGAAATGCATGATGCCGGCCCCTAAAAATAACACACCGTATAACTTACGAATCACGTTATCCCCTCCTTTTTCTAAGCATAACAAAAAAGATGGGCATCGTGCCCATCTTTACAACGCGTCTCCGTTCGCATTTTGAATCTCG
Organism: Exiguobacterium sp. SH0S2; assembly: GCF_004337185.1. NCBI lineage: Bacteria > Bacillati > Bacillota > Bacilli > Caryophanales > Exiguobacterium > Exiguobacterium sp. SH0S2. The sequence goes on from NZ_SJVB01000001.1 coordinate 300,929, forward strand.
ACATCGACCGTTTCGGTCTTGCCGTCCCGGACGTACTCGATCGTGACGACGCCGTCCGTGTCACGAATCAATTCGCTCCGCAAATCGATGAACGAGGACACGGGTTGATCGTTGATTTTGACGATGACGTCACGAGCCTCAAGGCCCGCTGCCGCCGCCGAACTGTTCGCCTGCACGTCGACGATAATCGTCCCGGCCGTCACCGACTCCGGTAGCTTGATCTGTTCAGTCAAATAACCAGGCGGGAACTCATTAACGTCACGCAATGAGACACCGAGCGACGGATGGTTCACTTCGCCGGTCTGCTCAATTTGATTGATGAGCGGCAACGCGATGTCGACCGGAATCGAGAAGCCGACCCCTTCGACAGAATCGGTCGCGATTTTCATCGAGTTGATCCCGATCAACTGACCGGATTCATTGATCAACGCCCCACCAGAGTTACCGGGGTTGATGGCCGCATCCGTTTGGATGACTTCGGCATTAAAGTCCGCTTGTCCGTTCTCGTCCGTATCGACCGGTACGAGACGCGACGTCGAAGAGACGATCCCGCGTGTGACCGAGTTCTCAAACTGTCCGAGCGGGTTACCGATGGCGATGACCGTCTGCCCCGGTTTCAATTCGCTCGATTTCCCGATCTTAATCACAGACGATACGTTGTCCGCGTCGACTTCGAGCACGGCCAAATCGTACGTCGCATCGCTTCCCATGAGCTTCGCATCAGCAGTTGAACCGTCGTTGAACGTGACGGTCAGACGGTCGGCGCCATTGACGACGTGATGGTTCGTGACGATGTAAGCCGAGCCATTTTCTTTTTTATAGATGACCCCTGATCCGACACCCGCTTCGACCGCTTCGTTCGAGAATCCGCTCGCCGCGAAGTTGTTCACGGTCACGACTGCCGGTTGTGCCACCGCGACCGCATTGGTGACCGATGTGTCTTTGATGTTCGATGAGGTTTGGACAGGTGTCCCGTCTGACGTCACATTCGTATTCGACGTGACGTCAGGTGCTTGATCGATAAACGGTAACGCAATCGCACCGGTCAACAACGCCCCGGCGACGCCGCCGATGAACCCTGGGAACATCCGGCTCATGAAAGAGGGCCGAGCGACTTGTTCTGCTTGCGGAGGCTCAGGCGCCCGCTTTGACGAACCTAGCTCTGTATCTAACCAATCTTCATGTCGATTTTGTTCATTTGGCCGATCATTTCGTTCCATAACATGTCATCTCCTCAATGATGTTTCCTCTAACTTCTACCCTGAGTATAATAGAAGCCGGCACCGTTTCATGGAATTGACGGAACGATTACAAGATTCTTCACAATTTGCGTCAATTTCGTCAGACGATGTCGTTCCGTAACGTGCCGAGCCCGGAAATCGTCACTTCGACCCGGTCTCCGGACTGGAGGTAGACCGGTGGCTTCATCCCATGTCCGACCCCGGCTGGCGTCCCGGTCGCGATGATGTCACCCGCTTCGAGCGTCATCCCTGCTGAGAGCGTCCGAATCAGTTCATCGATCGGTCGGATCATGTCATCTGTCGATCCGAGCTGACGGTTTTCCCCGTTCACGTCTGTGCGGATTGACAGTGGAAATTCGAGTTCTTCCGGCGTGACGATAAATGGTCCGAACGGACAGAACGTGTCGAACGACTTGCCGCGGAAAAACTGGACGTGCTGCTTTTGCACGTCTCGTGCCGTAATATCGTTAATGATGGTATACCCAAAAATGTGGTCCTCGACGTCTTGAATGTCGCGTCCTGACTTTCCGATGATGACGGCGAGCTCGCCCTCATAGTCAAGTTGGTCGGTAAGCGCTGCATGACGCTCGACGATGGCATCAGGACCGACGACCGAGGTCGGTGCTTTCGTGAAGATGACGAGCTTACCGGCTCCCGCCGTATCCATCTCTTTCACGTGCTCCTCGTAGTTTTTCCCGATGCAGATGACATTTTTCAGCGGCCGGTATGGCGCTTGAAGTTTGACGTCTTCGAGCGCTCGTACGCTTGCGACGTCTAGATCGATATCCGGTTTAAATTCGCGAGCAATTACTTCTAACAATGAGTTCGTATGTAGTTGATCACTGACATCATATACTTGGTCCGCTTCGACCACCCCGACTCTTGTCTCCCCTTCGATTTCATAGCTACACCATTTCATAATGATTTCCCCCTTTTTTGTTAGTATACAAAAAATCGGGGCGTTGTCGCCCCGATCACGCTTTGTTCAGAAAAATGATCCGCTGGTTGCTCGACCCCCGGAAACGGAGCGAGCGGTCCATGAGCGGCTGCTCGAAACGCCCGTCGACGAGCACGTCGGCGTGGTCAAGGACGATGTCGATGTCCTCATTTTCTAGCTGTTGTAGCGCTTCGAACGTGTAGCCAGTATAGATCCAGACGTTCTTCCCGAGTGTCTTGCAACCGCGCACGACCTCCGACAGCTCAGCCGGTTGCAGGAACGGCTCACCGCCCGATATGGTCACGCCTTCCCATGCGGCCGTCTCGACACGGTCCAACAACTCTTCGACCGAGATGTCACGACCGCCTCGCGGATTCCACGATTCAGGGTTGTGACAGCCCGGGCAACGATGCGGACAGCCTGCTGTAAAAATCACGGTTCGAATGCCCGGACCATCGACGACCGATTCTTCAAGTACGGATAGGACGCGCATGATGTTTCACCCTCGCTCGTTCTTCTTCTCGTTTCGCCGAGTTCCATCGATCCATCGTCCCGACCAAATAACCGGTGATACGACGGATCCGCTCGATCTGATCTCGTTCCCCGCACGTCGGGCACGACTCGTCGATGATTCCTTCTAGACCGCAACTCCCGCAACGATCGACCGGATGATTGATCGAGCCATAGCCGACGTCATGCGCCCGCATGAGCCGCACGATCGATTCAACCGCTTCCGGGTTATGGGCGAGCGAACCGTCGACCTCGACGTACGTAATATGTCCGGCGTCACATAAGGCGTGGTATGGTGCCTCGATTCGAACCTTGTCCCGGATTGAGACGTGTTGATAAACTGGGACGTGGAACGAATTCGTATAAAACGCGCGATCGGTCACACCGGCGATCATCCCGAATTCGTGTTGATCGTTTAACACGAACTTCCCGGACAATCCTTCGGCCGGCGTCGCCAGTAGCGAAAAGTTTAAATCATGATCGTCTCCCGCCTGCCTCATCCGTTCCGCGAGATGGGTCACGATATCAAGCCCGAGACGTTCTGCTTCTCTTGATTCAACGTGCGTCCCGCCAACGAGGACGCGTAGCGCTTCGGCGAGACCGATGAAGCCGAGCGACAACGTCCCTTGTTTTAACACGTCTCGTAATTCCGATTCAGGCAAAAGCGTCTCACTCCCCCGCCAGACGTGCTGCGCATAAAGAAAGCGGAATTCGTCCGCATGTCGCTTGCATTGATAGTCGAAGCGCTCGAGCAATTGCTCGATGGCGATGTCAACGAATCCATCCAACGTCTTATAAAACGACTCGATATCGGATGACACGAGTGCCATCTTCACTAAATTCAACGTCGAGAACGATAAATTACCTCTTCCGATCGACGTCTCTGCCCCATGACGGTTTCCCATCACCCGCGTCCGGCAGCCCATATAGGCAACTTCCGAAGCATGTGTCCCGTCATAGTACTGAAGGTTGAACGGCGCATCGACGAACGAGAAGTTCGGGAACAACCGCTTGCCCGTCACGCGGCATGCGTGGCGGAACAAATCGACGTTCGGGTCCCCGTCATTGAAATTGACGCCTTCCTTTACTTTGAAGATTTGAATCGGGAAAATCGGCGTCTCCCCGTTGCCTAATCCTCGCTCTGTCGCTTTTAATAACTCGCGGATAAACACCCGTCCCCACCGACTCGTGTCGGTGCCGTAGTTGATCGACACGAACGGAACTTGACCGCCGCCGCGCGAATGCATCGAGTTGGCGTTATGGATAAACGCCTCGCACGCCTGGTACGTCGCCGATACGGTTTCTGCTTCAGCAATCTGCTGTTGTTGCTCCACCGTCAGCTCAATCGGTAGTCCGTTCAACCGCTCGAGTTGACGTTCATACGTCTTCTCGACGTAAGGAGCGAGATCGACGTCAAACATCGGGAACGCCTGTCCCCCGTGCTGCATGTTCTGATTCGCTTGAAGAATGATCGAGGCGAGCGCCAGCGCCGAACGAATGTCCTGCGGGGGACGAATCGTCCCGTGTCCGGTGTGGAACCCGTTCGCGAGTAACTCTCCGAGCGGGATTTGACAACACGTCGTCGATCCGGTCACATAGTAATCGGCGTCATGCACATACAAGTAGTTATCACGGATCGCTAGACGTGACCGTTCCGACAATAGGTACGTGGTCGATAATTGTTTTGACACTTCTGAAGATATGCGCGCTAGTTTGCCGAGTGGCGACTTCCCGTCGACGTTGGCGTTCTCTTGGATCAAATCTTGATCTGGTAGCACACAGACATCGTTATAAAGCTGGAGCATGTTCACTCCGCATCACCTCGCTATATATTGATTATTTAACGGCTGATAACCGATAAAAATTCTATATATAGATTATGTCACGTTTTATCGATTTGAGGCACGTCGATATTGTGACAGTTGCAACCGATCCCGAACGTAAAAAAACAGCCGAATCCCTGATGTGGGCTCGACTGTGCGTTTCGTGATGTATGTCATACTTCTTTGGCTGGCTTGACGATTTTCAGTTCGACTTCTTCTTGCTCTGACTCTTGTGCTTCACGCAATCCTTTAGCGTTCAACCATGTATAGATCGCTCCCATGAATAACGCGCCTCCGATAATGTTTCCGAACGTAGCCGGAATCAAGTTGTGGATGGCTCCAGCAAAGCTGATTGCTTCTGGATGCGGAACAACGAGTGTGAGTGCGAACAAGACGAAGTTGGCGATGACGTGATCAAACCCTGAAGCAAAGAAGACGGCTACTAGGAAGATCATCGAGAAGATTTGGGCAAATTCATTTTTCATCTGTTTCGGCAAGAAGATGGCGAGACAGACCATCCAGTTACAGAAGATGGCTCTAAAAAAGATTTCGACTGTCGTATGATGCATCTTGCTCTCGACGACGGCAAATAACCAGTTGTTCATGCCGAGCTCTTGAATGACTCCAGTCGGCGCGAGCAACAAGGCGAAAAGAATGCCGCCGAGCGCGTTCCCGACGAAGCAAAGCAACCAGACGAGCATCGTATCACTCAGCGTCGTATAGCCACGCATCGTTGAAGTCGTAAAATACATCGTATTCCCGGTAAATAGTTCAGCGCCTCCGTAGATGATCATGACGAGCGCGATCCCGAACGAGAATCCCCCGATGAGCGTCGTAAATGGTGAATCTACAAGATACATGCCGTTGACGACTTTTAATGTGAAGATTGATGCGAACCCGATAAAAATCCCCGCGAGCATTGCCCGTAAAAAATATTCCATCGGCCGATAGTGAATCATCGCTGAGGAAGCCTGTGCTTTCTTCCGTAATGATTCGAGTGCATGGATTTCCATTGATGCCATGTCACAAACCCTTCTTTCTGTTTAAATGAACCATATAATAAGAACAAACATGTGAAATCATTAACAATATAAGCCCGGAGCGACATTTTTGCAACTGCCCATTCGAACTGTTGACATACTTTTCACATCGTAATCGGTTACATTTGTCGGATTTGTGACTAAAAAAAGCGACCCTTCGTAAAGGGCCGCATGAAACCAATTATTCTTTCTCAGAAGACTCTGTCGTCTCATCAGTCGATGCTTTAGTCGATTTTTCTGGAGCTGAAGCTTCTTCACCTTCAGTTTCCTCTTCTTCGACTGCTACCGGCTCGTTCACTGATGCGATTTGAAGATCGCCTTCAGATAAGATTTCGTAATCTTTATTCTCTGGAATATCAGCAACTGTGAGTGAGTCACCGATCTCTAGCTTGCTAACGTCGAGCTCGATCCGCTCTGGGATGTTAGCAGGTGTTGCCGAAACAGTGACTTTATAGAGTGCTTGCGACAAGAAGCCGCCTTCTTTGACACCTTTCGCGTCGCCGACGAGTGTGACGTCTGCTTCAACTTCAGTTGCCTCATCCATTTTGACTGCCATGAACTCGACGTGCTTGTATGTGTTCGTGAACGGGTCAACTTCCGTCCCGTGAACGAGTGTGTTTACTTTCTTGCCGTCGATGTTGAGTTCGATCAAGGCGTTGTCTCCGTGTTCACGGAGAATCTTGCGCAATGCCATTTCTTCAAACGCGACTGGTGTGCTTTCGACTTTGTAGCCGTAAACGACACCAAGTACTTTTCCTTCTTTACGTAAGTTTGTTCGAACCGAACGTGGTCGTAATTCTCGTGTCGTTACTTTAAGCGTGTCTGTCATAATCATTTCCCCCTACTGGTTTATGAATCATGTCTACATCTTGAGGGTGAGGCAGTGTGAACTCCACCTCTCAACCTCGATGTGTTTGACGACATGTGTATATTGTTCCCATAGCTAAGCATCCATAAACGTTACAGTCGGTTAAATTAAGATTACAACGTTTGTCACATGACACGTTTGAACAACTTCTCGAGTTCATACGTACTCCACTTCACTAAAATCGGACGTCCGTGTGGACACGTATACGGAGACGTCGTCTCGCCAAGGTCGCGGATCAACTGTCGCATCATCTCGAGGTTTAACGGATGGTTCGCTTTGATCGATCGTTTGCACGCCATCAGGATCGACGCCTCTTCGCGATATTTAGCGATATCGATTGATCGGTCCCGAATCGCCATCTCGATCAAATCACGGACTGTCCCTTCGAGATCGTGCTGCGGGTACCATGTCGGGATTTCCCGGACGAGAAACGTATTGCCTCCGAACGCCTCTAAATCGAGGCCCGCTTCTTTAAGAAGCGGGACGACTTCTTCGATCGCAAGCGTCTCTTGTTGGGTGAACTCGAGCGTGAGCGGCAACAGCAACAACTGATACTCTTTTTCAGGCTGGCCGAGTTGGTCATAAAACAGCTCGTACTTGATGCGTTCTTGGGCGGCGTGTTGGTCGATGATGTACATGCCATCGTCCGCGCCGCAGACGATGTAACTCGCATGGAGTTGGCCGATGACGTCGAGCGCCGGCAGCCGGCGTTCCGCCTTTTCAACCCCCGGTTCTTCTGACAGCACTGTTTCGACCGGTGTCTCTTGAACGAGTGGTGTCGGCGACCAGCGACTCGGAGATGTCACCGGATCGCGTGGAATCGGATAGTTCCATGCGCTCGGCTCAACTGTTGTGTCTGAGCGTTCGACGGTGAAATCAAGCTTCGATTGCTCTGTCGGAACGGACGGCTGTCTTGGTTTGACCGACGGGATCAACCGTTGCTCCCGAAGTGTCAGCTGAACCGTCTCCCGGATCAGTTGACAGAGTTCCTTCTCTTTTGACAGCCGCACTTCCCGCTTCGTCGGATGGACGTTGACATCAATCAGCATCGGGTCCATGTTCACTTCGAGCACAGCGATCGGGTAACGACCGATCGGCAGAAGCGTATGATAGCCTTCGAGCACGCTTTGTGTGAGCGCGAAATTTTTGATGCTCCGCCCGTTCAAGATCAAAGTCACATACTGTTTATTTGAACGCGTCACTTCGGGCCGCACGAGGTGAGCACTCAAGCTGTAGTCATTCGTCTTGCTCGACGCCGTCACGATTTGGGCGGCGACTTGCCGACCGTAGATCGCGAGCATAACTTGCTTGATGTCCCCGTTCCCGTTCGTTCGGAGCAGCTCCTTGTCTTCATGGAAAGCCGTCAATCGAACTTCTGGGTGTGACAAGGCGATCCGGTTCAACGTGTCGGTGATGCTCGCGAGCTCGGTCGCAGACGTTTTCAAGTATTTCAAACGGGCTGGCGTATTATAGAACAATTGACTGACCGTGATCTCTGTCCCGACGTTCGCAGCAGTCGGTGTTTGCTCGATCACGACGCCGCCATGTAGCGTCATCTCAAAGCCGGCCTCATCAGCCCGGCGCGACTTTAACGTGACGTGACTGACCGATGCGATCGAGGCGAGAGCCTCGCCCCGGAATCCGAGCGTCCGGATCCGGAACAAATCATGTTCGTCTCGTATCTTGCTCGTCGCATGTCTTAAAAAAGCACGGGCCGCGTCATCCTCATAAAAGCCGTGGCCGTTATCCCGCACTTTGATGAGCCGGATCCCGGCCTCTTCTAGCTCGACTTCCACTTTCGTCGCGCCGGCATCAATCGCGTTTTCGACGAGTTCTTTCACGACCGATGCCGGTCGTTCGACAACTTCCCCAGCCGCAATCCGGTTGGCTAACTGTTCTGACAACTCTTGAATGATTCCCATCGACTCACCCTTTCTTCGCAGACTGTTGGAGCGCATAGAGCGCCTGCATCGCCTCGATCGGGTTCATCGCTAAAAGATCGAGCTCGAGCAATTGTTGTTTTAACTCATCTTTTGTCTCGAACAAAGAGAGCTGAGCGGTTTCATCGCTCGACTTCTTCGTTATCGGGTCAGTCGGGGCAGCGCCCCGCTCTTTCTCTTGTTCGAGCTCTGTTAAGATCGTCCGGGCTCGTTCGATGAGCGATTGCGGCAAGTCGGCCAGTTCCGCGACGTGGATGCCGTAAGACTTGTCGGCCTTGCCTGGATGAACTTCATGCAAGAAGACGACGCGTCCGTCGCGTTCGATGGCGCGGACGTGGACGTTCTCGAGCGTCGGGATCGTCGTTTCGAGGACGGTCAGCTCATGATAATGCGTCGAGAACAGCGTCTTCGCGCCGATTGAGGAGGCGATATATTCGACGATCGCTTGCGCGAGCGCCATCCCATCATACGTCGACGTCCCGCGCCCGATCTCATCAAGCAAAATCAGGCTGTTCGCCGTCGCCTCGGTCACGGCCTGGCGCGTCTCGGTCATTTCGACCATAAACGTGGACTGACCGCTCACGAGGTCGTCCGCTGCCCCGATGCGAGTGAAGATGCGGTCAAACAGCGGCAGTTCGGCCGCCTCGGCCGGGACGAACGATCCGATTTGGTGCATGATCGCGATCAACGCGAACTGGCGCATGTACGTCGATTTACCGGACATGTTCGGTCCGGTGATCAACAGCATCTGACGCGAGTCGTCAAGCGTCAAGTCGTTGGCGACATAGTCACCGCGTGGCAGAACCGTCTCGATGACCGGGTGCCGGCCGCGATCGATTTGAACGTTTGCGGACGCTGTCGGACGCACGTAGTCCCGCTTTTCGGCGACGATCGCCAAAGCGAGCAGGACGTCAAGTTCACTGAGCGACCGTGCGAGCTGTTGCAACCGTTTCGTCTCGAGTTTGACTCGGTCGCGCAGTGTGACGAACAAGTCATACTCGAGCGTGCAGCTCTTCTCTTCCGCACCGAGGATGAGCGCTTCTTTTTCTTTCAGCTCGGGCGTGACGTAGCGTTCGGCGTTCGTCAGCGTCTGTTTCCGCTCGTACCGACCTTCTTCGAGTAAACGGGCGTTCGCTTTCGTCACTTCGAGATAATACCCGAAGACACGGTTGTAGCCGATCTTTAATGACTTGATCCCGGTCGCGATCCGCTCTTGTTGCTCCAGGTTCGCGATCCACGACTTCCCGTTCGCTTTCGCTTCAAGCAACTGATCGAGCTCTTCAGAATAGCCTTTACGAATCATTCCGCCTTCTTTCGTCGAGATCGGTGGAGATTCGACGAGCGCCGCTTCAAGAAGCGCCGCCAAGTCTTCGAACGTGTCCAAGTCTTCATGGATATGATGCAACCGGCTTGATGCGACCGCTTCGAGCATCACGCTCAAAGCCGGGATGCGTGCTAGTGTGTCGCGCAATTGTACGAGATCGCGCGCGTTCGCCGTCCCGTAGCCGACTTTCGCGACGAGCCGCTCGATATCATAGACGTGTTTCAATTCGTCCCGGAGTTGGTCGCGCAGCATGAAATCGTCAAGTAAGTTCTCGACCGCGTCTTGACGCTCATGGATCGCTTGCTCTGTATAGAGCGGTTGTTCGAGCCAACGCTTTAAAAGACGTCCACCCATGGCGGTCGTCGTCTCGTCGAGCAGTGATAAGAGTGAGCCTTTCCGTTCTCCGGACCGGGCCGAGCGGAACAGTTCTAAATTGCGTGCCGTATTCGGGTCGAGCTGCATGTGGGCCTCGACCTCATAGGCGATCGCCGGCTGCAAGTGGTCGAGCGCCCGCTTTTGCGTCCGTGTCAAATAGGCGTACAGCAAATCAAACGCGCTCACTTGGGCGTCGTCTTTCGCCGATGCGGACAGTTCGCTCGACCGGCGTTCGACTTGAATCGACAGCGGGATCCCGAGCGGCTGCAACATGTCCGCGAGCTGATCGTCATCGACTAATATCTCACTCGGGATCAATCCTTCGACTTCACGGAGGACCGCTTCTTTCGTCGGCAACGTCGTCAGCCAAGATTCACCTGTTGTCACGTCACCACGGGCGACCCCGTAGGTTTCACCAACTTTGGCGACTGCGACCAAATAACGGTTGTCTTTGTCTCCGAGCGCGGCCATGTAAGTACCTGGCGTGATGACTTGGATGACTTCCCGCTTCACAAGGCCTTTTGTCGCTTTCGGATCTTCCATCTGCTCGCAGATCGCGACGTTGAATCCTTTTTCGATCAACTGCTCGATGTAGACGGCTGCCGAGTGATGCGGGACTCCACACATCGGGATCGGATGCTCGGCGTTTTTGCCGTTTTTCGCGGTGAGCGTCAATTCGAGTTCTTTCGCCACGATTTGGGCGTCTTCAAAAAAGAGCTCGTAAAAGTCACCGAGCCGGTAAAATACAAAGGCGTCAGGATAATCCGCCTTGATTGAAAAATATTGCTTCATCATCGGTGTCTGATGTATCGCTTCCATTTCGTCTCACCTCTATAAAGTAGAACAGCTGACCAAAGGCCAGCTGTTGTTTTTTAGTATCCGCAACCGCCGCGTGATTTCTCCGCTGCCATGCCGCTTCCTGTTTTACCTGCGAGTACGTCGCCTTCCGTCGCTTCGATGATTCGGTCCGTCACCGAGTTGGCGAGCGTCACCGTCACGTATTGAAGGAGGTCGTTCACTTCGACTTGTGTCTCTTGGAACGCCTGGACGACCGGAATCGAATCGAGTTCGTCCATCGCCTTGTCGATTTTTAGTTCGACTTTGGCAAGCGCTTCGGTCTTGCCGTAATGTTTGCAGTTGACCGCTTCTTTTTGTAAATATTTGATCCGTTTGATCAACGTTTGGACGCGTTCACTTTCGTTCACTTTCGTTTCCGCTTCTTTGAAGCGGGCCACTTCTGGAGTCTTTGCCAAAAGGTCGGCTAATTCTTTCGCTTTTTCAATTACTTGTTGGTCAGTCACCATCGTAAACCCCTTTGCACGCTATAATGTTATCGCACGTTTTCATGTGCGCATGTATTCCTCAACATTCTACCATGAACTTCTGGCGAACGGTACCGCACTGCTTTAGGAAGATTTTGTTCTTTCCCGCGTCATATCAACATGCGGGATACCGTCTTCTAAGTATTCTTCACTCGTTCGCGAAAAGCCGAAACTCGCATAGAACGGTTCGACGTATGTCTGAGCTTGTAAGTAGAGCTCGACGGACCCGAAGTCAATGACAGCTTCTTCCATTAGCCTGCGCGAGTACCCTTTGCCTCGATGTGACGCTTTCGTGACGACACGACCGATGGCGATCGGCGTTTCTTCGACGAGAACTCGGAGTGCGGCGACCATCACACCGTCTTCTTCGATCCAGTAATGATGCGCCGTGACATCTTTCCCGTCGACTTCCTGATACGGACAATCTTGCTCGACGACGAACACCTCGGTCCGCAGCGCCAACAGATCATACAGTTCTTTCGTCGTCAGCTCATTAAATGTTTTCTTATGCATGACACCGTCTCCTTCATTATAGCTTTGCACCGAGCGCACGTCCGACGTGCAACCCGCTCGTCATTGCCCCGATCGTCCCCGCTCCCGGGAACACCGTATCCCCGCACACGAAAAAGTTCGGTAGCGTCGTCCGATAGCTCGCGGCATGGAACAGAGCCTGACGCGGTGTTTGTGCATAGCCGCCGACAGCACCGTGCGGTCGTCTCGTATATTTCACCCACGCTCCTGGACCCCCGGGAAGGAGGACCGCTGATTCGCCCGTCCAGTCCGGAAACGCCCGCTTCACGGCCGAGATGAGACGCTCGGTCCATATTGCTTCTAGTTTCTCATAGGTGGCCCTGTCTTTCCAATCGTCCCACTCTGATAAATCGATATGCGTCGAGACCGTCACGGTCCGTTCGGGGAGAGACGTCCGTAACACGTCGTCCTCGGCCGACATCGAGATGAAGGCATGGCCGGACGGCAAGTCGTCCGTATACACTTGTTGGAATAAGGGCCGGTCCAGACAGACGCGCTCGGGCAACGTCACGTATAGACTGAACGTGCCCCATTGCGATTGCTTCAACTGACGTCGATATTGCCCGGCAAATCGACGCTCGTCAGCACCGCTCAGCAAGCGCTGTGTCGCCTCGAGCGGGATCGCGGCAACGACGACGTCGACGATCTCAAGCCGGCCCCGGCGATCGGTCAATAACCAGCCGTCGGCGACGCGCTCGATTTTCATGATTTGACGACCGAGCAGCGTCGTGCCTCCGCTATGTCGAATCGATCGTTCCAAGGCGTGGGCGAGTGTGTACAATCCACCTTCGACGTAAAATGCCCCTTCATGATAAATCGATAGCGCGACGGTCGCGAGCAAGTGACTCGCCTCGCGTGCCCCCGTCTGTAAACTATCGAGTAAAATGCCATCGATGAATTGCTCGAACGGTGTCCCGCCCAACCGATGACGTCGCAACGTTTCATGTAGCGGACGATATAGTTTTACGAGTGCCGCTACTTGATTCGGCCGAAATCCGCGAAATGCGGTCAGCGCATCGTCAAGCGTCCGGAGCGGTAAAGCCGGCAATCGCTCGAACAGCGGTCGGATTCTATCAAAATCCGTCCATACTTCTTGAAAAAATGACCGGATATCCGACTGCAGTTCCGGAAACTTCATACTCAGTTCATCGAGAAACGCTTGGCGCGCTTGATAGTAGACGACCGTTCGATCACTCAGATGGACATGCATTACTTCGTCGAGCTTCTCGACTGCGACCGCCTCGTCTAAGTAGTCGAGCACGCGTTGATGGAGTCCGCCTCGTTCGAACCCCATCCCGAGCGTCGCCCCCGCCGGGAAACGGTAGTCCCCGCGGTCAAACTTACCGGCACATCCGCCCCATTCACGCGATGATTCAAACACGATCACGTCATGTCCCGATCGACTAGCGAGAGCCGCCGTGGTCAACCCGGCAATTCCCCCGCCGATAACCCCAATCTTCATCCCAATCCCCTCCTGAATTCATCATACATCCGGTCGTCCTATTTTTGACGATTGAACGTGCTGCTCGTGACATTTTTCAAGTGTCAGGCAGGGTTCTGACAAATTATGGCGAAAAAACTCGATAAAGGACAGGTGAAGCCATATGCAAAGTCGGGTCATCATTTATTTGCTCATCCCTATCTTGATCTTTATCGGGATTCTCATCACACCGCCATCGGAAGAATCGCAAAAACTCGCGACGATGACGGCCGTCAACATTCAAGAGATGATTCCATATGAACGAGAATACACGGCGCAAGAAGTTTTATTCGAAGCGAATCAAAACGATCATGAGGCCGTGATTGAGGAATGGCGGCTCGAACGTGGGGCCCGAACGACGTACAGTTACGTACTACGGCTACAAGGTTTCGAGACAGTCATCCAAGTTGACGCCGGTGCGGCTAACACCAGGTCTGACGGCTATTACGCGATGCAGGCCCACAGTCCCATTTATGAGGCGGACGAGCCGCTGTCGACCGGCTATCCGCTCGTCCTTTTTGCCTCGGAGCAACGGCTCGTACTGAGTCAGATGGAAGTCCGGGTCATTTACGAAGAAGACGGAGCGTTGAAAAAATGGAACATCACCGCAAAAGAAGACATGAACAAATGAATGAGATTGACGACCTCGTCTGCTTCGTTGACGAGGCGATGTTGCCGTTCGGTGGCAGGTTATTCGCCGGTTTCAGCCGTGGTAAATCAAACGAAAAGTAAGGTGAGACCATGTTCTTTTTACAAATGTCCGGATTTCCGGGCTCAGGCAAATCGACGCTGGCCCGTGCCATCGCGCCTCAGCTCAATGCGGTCATCGTCGACCATGACGTGACGAAGACAGCCTTGCTCGAATCAATGGTGGATCATAAGCTTGACCCGGCACTGGCCGGAAAAGTCGCCTATGACATCGATTGGGCGCTTGTTGCGTTCAATTTGTCACTAGGCCGGAACGTCATTCTGGACAGCCCTTGCCTGTATGATGTGATGCTTGAACGCGGATTGGCACTCGCCGAAAACCATGGCGCCACTTATCGCTACGTCGAGTGTGTCGTCGACGACGTCGATGAAATCAATCGCCGCCTTTCCGAGCGCGAACGCAAGATTAGTCAAATCGAATCCGTTTCCCCGGACGATTTTCATCGAACTGTCGCAAATCGTAAAAAACCAGACTTTATGCATACGCTTACAATCGATGCAAATCGCCCGATCGAGACCTATTTGACCGACGTCATCAGCTACGTGCAGCAGATTGACGGATGATCCTTGTCATCCAGTTTAAAGCGGACTGGATGATTTTTTTTAGCTTTTATGTATTTTTATACTTTACAATTAATAATTATACAATTACACTTAGTCTCATATCTTGAAGGAGGAATTCATACATGAAAAAGTGGATCGTTACAGGGGGACTAGTCGCAAGCGCATTATTAGCGGGGTGCAGCCAAGAGACAACGGGAGAAGAAAAAAAGACACTCGTCATGGGAACGAGTGCCGATTACTTCCCATATGAGTTCGTTGATACGGCGAACGGGGATGAGATCGTCGGTTTCGACATCGAGATCGCTGAAACGGTCACAGAGCGTCTCGGCTATGAGTTAAAGATTGAGGACATGGACTTCGGTAGTTTGCTCGGAGCCTTGAACGCCGGACGGATCGACTTTGTCATGGCTGGCATGACGCCGACCGAAGAGCGGAAAGAAAATGCGTCGTTCTCGGACATCTATTTATCGGCAACGAACTTGATCATGACAAAAGATGAATCGCTAAAAGAGATCGAAGCGCTAGCCGGCAAGAAGATCGGCGTCCAGACCGCTTCAATTCAAGAGACTATCGCTCAAGACCAAGCACCTGACGCTGAACTCGTCTCATTGAATAAGATTCCAGAAATCGTTCAAGAGTTGAACACGGGCCGCATCGACGCGATGGTCATCGAAGACACGGTCGCTCAAAAATACTTAGACCAAGACGCAGGTCTTTATACGTTCGCGCTTAAAGAAGACGGCGAAAAAGGATCGGCGGCCGCTTTCAAATTGGAAGACGACTTGCGTGATCAGTTCAACGATGAGCTGAACAAGATGATCGACTCAGGCGAGATCGATAAACTCGCTAAAAAATGGTTCTCGATGGAGCCGACGGAATGAGGCAAGTCGACCTCCCAATCTATCCCGTCACTTATCCGGAAGGACATCGGTTGAATCAAAACGAAAGCCAGTTCCCGGTGCCGAAGCGATTGCATGAACAGCTGGCAACAATCTCGTTCCATGACCTGCATGAGTATCCGGTCCAACCGATCGATGAACTGTTCACCCGCTACGCGGCCTATGCTGGCGTCGAACCGAACCAGTTGCTCGTCGGCTGTGGCAGTGATGAGATGATTCACGTCGTCACGCAGGCGCTCTTGTCACCAGAAGACGTCGTCTTGTCACCGAGTCCTGACTTCGCGCTCTACCCGATCTTCACGACGATCGCACACGGTCGGCATGTTCAGGCGGACGATTTATCGTATGAGGCGCTCGCCCTGGCGATTCAGCAACATGCACCGAAGCTGTTGCTGTTGTCGAACCCGAACAACCCGACCGGTAAGTTGTGGACGGTCGGTGAGTTGACCGAACTGGCAGGCCTCGTCCCTTATTTGATCGTCGATGAGGCGTATATCGATTTCACGCCTGCATCGAGTATCGTCACGCACTTGAATGAACTGACGAACGTGATCGTCTTACGGACGCTATCAAAGGCGTTCGGCTTAGCCAACGTCCGTCTCGGGTTTATGATCACAACGACCGAACTCGCTCAGTATTTCCGGCAGTTCGTCCCCCCGTTCAATATAAGCGGTGTGAGCGCGAAAATTGCCAACGTCTTTTTGGCTGATGCGACCTACTTGGACGAGTCGATCGCTTGGCATCGCGACATGCGCGTCAAGTGGTCAGAGTTACTCGGGACGATCGGTCAAGTTCAGCCAGCTGAGGCGAATTTTTTATACGTCACACTCGACCAACCCGAAGCGGTTTGGTCCCACTTAGCCGAGCACGGCATCCATACGTCGCGGCAACCGGACGGGATTCGCGTCACGCTCGGGAACGAGCAAGCACTTGCCCTTGCTCGACAAACATTGATGGCTTGGGCGCACGCATCCGAAACAATTTCATAACTAAAACTAAAAACAGGACCCGGGTCCTGTTTTTAATTTGGGTCAATATTTTTTATGCACGACGCATCATTTGTTGACTTTATAATCATTCCCCATCAAAATTCAATTTGCTGTCTGTATATCTAACTTGAACGATATATTTTCAATATTAGACAAGCTCGTTTCCATTGAAACAGAATTGAGGACATCATATGATTTCACGAAATGAACCGGTCGAATCGAGATGGGGACGCAATCGCATCGGAAATCGTTGGTATTGGACGATTTTGACTCGCTTTTGGTTGGCACACGGTTTTTCATGGCTCTGGTTATTGTTTTCTATCTACATCTCTTTACCTTGGTTGACCGATTTGGCTGCACTGACGAATTGGGTTCTCGCCTTGTTCATCATCGGCGGTATCGCTTACGTTCCGGGCTATTTGATGGCGTTCTTGCTCGCGAGTCTCGTCCTCGATCGGCAGCCGCCGTTCACAAACGAACATCCGGACGAAGCCGTGACGGTCATGATTGCCGCCTACAACGAACAATCATCTATCTACGAGACGATTCGTTACGTGGCACTGCAAGACTACACGGGCCCACTCCAAGTTTTCGTCATTGATAACAACTCAAGCGATGCCACATCATCTGAAGTGATGCGGGCGCAAGAAGATTTCGACTTACAAATCGAGCTATTGCATGAACCGAGAGCCGGCAAGTTCCAAGCGCTCAATTACGGTTTAACGAAAGTGACTACTTCATACATCATCACGCTCGATGCCGATACGTTGATTCATCCGTCCGCGATTCGCTATTTGGTCGCACGGCTCGTGTCGAGTCCAAAAGACGTCTGTGCCGTCGCCGGCAGCATGCTCGTTCGCAATAGCCGCAGTTCGTTTTGGACACGGCTTCAAGAGTGGGATTATTTTCTCGGCATCGCGTCGATCAAGCGGCTTCAAGGACTTTATCAAGGGACGCTCGTCGCTCAAGGTGCGTTCAGTTTGTATGAGACCGACGCCGTCAAGCTAGCCGGCGGGTGGCCCGACGCGATCGGAGAAGACATCGTTCTCACGTGGCGTCTCCTTGAAATGAAACGTCGCGTCTATTTCGAACCGCTCGCCGTCGCATTCACGGACGCGCCTGAATCGTTCCGCCATTTCGCGCGTCAACGGTCGCGTTGGGCTCGTGGGATGATTGAGGGGTTGCAAGAAGTGAAACCGTGGCGTCAGCCCCAGCTTTATACGAAGTACTTGACCGGGGTCAATTTGATCATGCCGTATCTCGATATCGCCTTCACGTTCTTCTGGATCCCGGGTCTCGTTCTCGCTCTGTTCGGTCATTATTGGATCGTTGGACCGATGACGCTCCTCGTCCTGCCATTGACCGTCCTTAGCTATGGACTGCTCTACTTCTACCAACGCGATTACGTTTTCAAAAACTTGAACTTACGGGTCCGCAAAAACTTCTTCGGATTCATCTTTTTTGTTGTGAGCTATCAATTGTTCATGTCCCCGATTTCCGTTTGGGGTTATGCTCAAGAAACGCTCAACGTAAAACGAGTCTGGAAATGAACAATGACCTTTCCGAACGAGTTCGGAAAGGTCATTTTAAGATTCATGGAATTAGCTTGATCACTCGGGCCGGATTTCCCCCGACGACGGCACGGGCCGGCACATCTTTCGTCACGACCGCACCTGAGGCGATGACCGCATCGTCCCCAATCGTCACGCCCGGATTGATGATGGCCCCGCCACCGATCCAGACGCGATGTCCGACCGTGACCGGTTTGCCATACTCGAGGCCCGAGATCCGTTCCGTCGGGTCGAGCGGATGTGTTGCTGTATAGATATGGACACCTGGAGCAAGCATACAATCATCTCCGAACCGGATCGGACAGATATCTAAAAACACGCAGTCAAAGTTCGCAAAAAAACGGTCCCCGAGATGAATGTTGTATCCGTAGTCACACTTGAACGTCGGTTCGAGGTAGAACGATGCCCCGGTCGAACCGAACAGTTCGCCGAGTACTTGCTTGCGGACGTCGAGCTCATCGATCCCAGACTGATTGAACCGCTCCGTCAGACGTCGCGCCTGCCGCCGGTCAGCGACGAGTTCCAAATCACCGGCCAGATAAAGTTCACCTTGAATCATCTTTTCTTTTTCTGTCATGTTTTTGCCTCCATTCTATTTTATTATAGAGGAATATTGGCGAGAATAGGGAATAGGAAAATGGACGAATCAGAGGAGGTAATTGACTATGAAACGCATTCTTGATTGCAAAGCGAGTGATTTCTTGACGTTCAACCGTAACGATTTGATTGAGTCGATCCGAAAAGCCGAAGGCCGGACCGTGCTCGCCGAAGTCATTCCGACCGTGCAGCCGCTCTATCCTGAAGTGACGAACGCCGAGCTCGCCCGGGCTTTCGGTGCCGACATGATCTTGCTCAACATGCTTGACGTGTTCCATCCGTACATAAAGGGGCTTGAAAGCCACGCCCTATTCGGCGACATCCCGGGTGAGACGATGTCCGACAATCCGATCACGGAATTAAAACGGCTGATCGGACTGCCGGTCGGTGTCAATCTCGAGCCTGTCGACTTCAGCGAGAAGTCCTCGGACATGTTCGACGTGAAACAAGGCCGACTGGCGACGCAGGAAGCGTTCGCCCGCGCTTCCGAACTCGGAATCGACTTCGTCTGTTTGACCGGTAATCCGAACACCGGTGTCACGAATGAGGCCATCGAAAAGGCGATCATCACGGCCCGATCTGAATTTGCCGGCGTCATCATTGCCGGGAAGATGCATCAAGCGGGTGTCGGTAACGTGATCGACCGTGATGCGTACGTCCGCTTTGCCGAAGCTGGTGCCGACATCATCTTGATTCCCGCGCCAGGAACCGTCCCAGGTGTCCGTGAAGACGAGTTCTATCACGTGACGCAAGAAATCCAAGCACTGAACAAGCTCGTCTTGGCCGCCATCGGAACGTCACAAGAAGGCGCCGACGAAGGGACGATCCGCGACATCGCCTTATCATCAAAACGCGGCGGTACCGACATCTTCCATATCGGCGACGCCGGTCTGTCCGGAATCGCCACACCTGAGAATATTCAGGCGTTGTCAATCGCCATCCGTGGACGCCGTCATACGTACATTCGTATGGCTGCTTCCGTCAATCGTTAACCAGAAAGGGAAGGAAGCCGCGGCTTCCTTCCCTTTGTCTGTCACCATTCCGTGACGTCGCGGCGCGGTTTCGCCGGTGTCGTCGTCCCATGCCGTTCGGCGAGCAACGTCTCGACGTCATGTAAGGAGACGCCTTTGGCTGCGAGCAAGACGAGCAAGTGGTACAACAAATCAGCCGTCTCTTCGACCAAGTCTTCATCGTTCAATGCCGCAATGACGACCTCGAACGACTCTTCCCCAAACTTTTTCGCGATTTTGTCTAACCCTTCATCAAACAAGTACGACGTATAAGAACCTTCTTTCGGCTCTGTCTTTCGTTCTTGAATCAGTTTTTCGAGTTCGTGGATCATGTGTTCACCTCCGTAAAAAAGCAACTGCGATTTCCGGTATGGCACGTCGGTCCGTTCGCATGGACGCGGACTAACAGCGCGTCTTGATCGCAATCGACATGGATGCTCTCAAGGTCGAGCGTGTTGCCGCTCGATTCACCTTTCATCCAAAGCCGCCCTTTCGAACGTGACCAGAACGTGACGATATTCGTCTCAAGCGTCTTCTGAATCGCCTCATCGTTCATATAACCTAGCATGAGCACGGCGTTATCTTCCGTCGAAACGATAATCGCCGGGATTAGTCCGTTTGCGTCGTAACGAACCGCATCGGCAAGTTGTTCGCGCTGCATACGTGCTTCACCTCTTCTACTGTCGTTTTTCGGTCGTGCAAGATCGAAGCGAGTAAGGCGGCGTCGACTGTTTCAAGTGCCTCGACGACGTGTTCAGCGTTCCCGGCCCCGCCTGAGGCGATGATCGGGATATCGACCGCTGCCCGTAGCAATTCGAGAATTTTTAAATCATAGCCACTCTGTTTCCCGTCTTGGTTCATCGACGTGACGAGCAGCTCCCCGGCCCCGAGTTCAGCGACGCGCTTGGCCCAATCGACTGCCGTCAGCTCGGTCCGGTGTTTCCCGCCGTACGTGTATACGTAATAGTCACCTTCTTCGAAACGGACGTCGATGGCGACGACGATACACTGGGAACCGAAACGTTCGGCTGCCCGCTTGATCAAGTCAGGTGACTCGACGGCGAGCGTGTTGAGCGACACTTTGTCGGCTCCTGCTTTGAGCAGGGACGAGATGTCTTCAAGTGAACGGATGCCGCCCCCGACCGTGAGCGGGATGAACACTTTTCGGGCGACGGCACTGACGACGTCAAGCATCGTCTGTCTTCGTTCCGTGCTTGCCGTAATGTCTAGAAAGACAAGTTCATCCGCACCTGAGGCGTCATAGTACTTGGCAATCTCGACAGGGTCACCGATGTCACGCAGTTCGACAAACTCGATGCCTTTGACGACACGTCCGTCTTTCACGTCTAAACATGGGATGATTCTACGCTTTAGCATGTCGCGCCTCCCATTCGATCAAGTCGTCAAGACTGACTTTGCCAGACAAAAGCGCTTTCCCGACGACCGCCTCATCAATTCCGGCCTCACTCAGTGCCTTGACGTCGGCTTCGGTCGTGACACCGCCCGAGGCGATGAGCGTGACCGAGACAGCTGCCCGGAGCGCCTTCATGCGCTCTAAGTTCGGTCCGTTCAGTTTCCCGTCCGAACCGATGTCCGTGTAAAGAATCGTCTCGACCCCGCGGCTGGCGAGATCGATGGCCACATCGATGTCTTTTAGTTCGGTCGCGTCTTGCCAGCCGTTGATGGCGACGATGCCGTCATAGGCGTCAAGGGCGACGGCGACACGACTCCCGTACTTGGCGAGTGCCCGGTCCAGGAAATCAGGATCGGTGAACGCCTTCGTACCGAGCAGGACACGGTCCACACCAGTAGCCATGACAGCATCAAGCGCTGCTTCGGAGCGAATCCCTCCGCCCGTCTGGACGAAAAAGCCGCACGATTTGGCGAAACGGACGACATCGAGATGTTTCGGCTCACCAGCTTTCGCTCCTTCTAAATCGATCAAGTGGAGCATCGGGACGCGCCCGGTCCATTCTTTTAACTTCTCATACGGGTCGCCGTATTGCTCTTCCGTGTTGAAATCTCCTTCAGTCAGGCGGACAATCTTGCCGCCGATTAAGTCAATTGCCGGTAGCAGTTTCACGTTCGACCGCCTCCTTCCATTCTTTTAATAAGCTGAGTCCGAACGCGCCGCTCTTCTCCGGGTGAAATTGCATCCCGGTCACGAGACCTGATCGGACGATGGCCGGTACGCGCTCTCCCATATAGTCAGCTGAGGCGACGATATTGTCGTCAGCGGTCACGACGTGATACGAGTGGACGAAATAGACGTCCTCGTCGCGTAAAATCGAGTTCCAACCGACGTGAGGCAACCGTTTGGCCCGCATCCGTTCGACCCGTCCTTCAATCAAACCAAGTCCTGGCGTCGGCATGCCTTCCGTGCTCGACTCGAATAACAGTTGCATCCCGAGACAAATCCCAAGCAACGGCTTCTCTGTCGCCACTCGCTTGAGCAACGGAATGAGTCCCGTGTCCTCAAGCGACTGCATCGCTTGCGGGAACGCACCGACGCCAGGCAAGAGGATGGCGTCGGCCGCTTCGATTTCAGCCGGATCGTTCGTGATCGTGACGTAACAACCGATCGCTTGTAGCGCCCGTTCGACGTTGAAGACGTTTCCCATGCCGTAGTCAATCACCGCGACGTTCATCCTTCGATCCGTCCTTTCGTCGAAGGGAGGCGGTCGAGCCCGTCTTTCCCGATCGCTTCGGCGAGGGCGCGGCCGAACGCTTTGAACAGCCCTTCGATCATATGGTGCGAGTTCGAGCCGTATAACACGTCAAGATGGAGCGTCAACCGCGCGTTCATCGCGACGGCGCGGAAGAACTCTTCCGCGAGTTCCGTGTCGAAGTCACCAAGCTTCGGATTGTTGATTTCAGCTCGGTAGACGAGGAACGGGCGTCCCGAGACGTCGATGACGGCCCGGGCGAGTGTCTCGTCCATCGGCAAGTAGCTCGTCCCGTAGCGACGGATCCCGACTTTGTCCCCGAGCGCTTCTAAGATCATCTGCCCGAGGGCGATGCCGACGTCTTCGACCGTGTGGTGCGCATCGACCCACGTGTCCCCTTCGACTTGCACCGTTAAGTCGATGCGGCTATGGAAGGCGAACAGTGTCAACATATGGTCGAAAAAGCCGACGCCTGTCTTAATGTCACTTTGACCTGTACCGTCTAAATCGAGGCGAAGCTCGATGTTCGTTTCTTTCGTCTCACGTTTAATTTCAGCTGTTCTCAAAAGAAGTCACCTCTTCTAACATTTGTTTGATGAATCGATACGCCTCGTCCGTCCCCGCACTGACGCGCAGTCCGGTCGGAAACGCACGGACGTGGACACCGTAAGCGAGGAACCGCTCGGCCCACATCTCACTATTGGGCGTCTCGACGTATAGGAAGTTAGCCCGGCTCGGCAAGACGTTGCCGATTGGCGCGAGCAGTCGTTCGAGCTTTTGACGTTGCCCGTTATGGAAGGCGATGGACTGAGCGATATAATCCGGGTCGTCAAGGACGACGGTCGCAACAGCCGCGCTCAATCCACTGACGTTGAACGGCGAGCGGAACCGGTCGATCTTCTCGATCAAATCGGGATGGGCGATCATGAAGCCGATCCGTAAGTTCGCGAGTCCGAACGCTTTCGATAACGTCCGCAAAATGATGACGTTCGGGTAATCCGCGAGTCGCGACTTGAAGGAATCACTCATCGTGAAGTCGATATACGCCTCGTCGACGACGAGGTACGGGACTTGTTTCGCAATCATTTCTAATTGGTCGAGCGTCCACATCTTCCCGGTCGGATTGTTCGGGTTCGACACGAGCACAAGTTTCGGTTCGTTCGCTTCAATCAATCGAAGCAATGAATCGATCGTGAGGCCGTCTGCCTCAGGTTGGAAGAACTGGCCCCGGGCGATGTGCGCGTAAATGCCGTACATCGAAAAGTCGGGTGCCGGTGCCAAGACGACGTCTTCTGTGTCGAGAATGGCTTGACAAAGTATGGCGAGCAGCTCATCGCTGCCGCTCCCGACCATCAATTGGTCAGTTTGTACACCCGCATAAGTCGCATAGCTAGTTTTAAGGGCCGTCAGCTCATCGACCGGATAACGGCTGAGTGAGCGGAGCGTCACGAGCTGAATCGCTCGTTGCAGGCGCTCCGGCAGCTCGAATTGACTCTCGTTTTGATTTAGCGCGTATCCGCTCACCGCATGTGGGACATAGCGCGGGATCGCTGTATAGTTACGTCTCATACGTCCTCCAATCGGACCGCCATCGCTCGGGCGTGTCCTTCAAGCTGTTCTTGTCTCGCGATTCGGATCGCGGCGCGTGTGACCGCTTCGTCGATCGCTGTCATCTCGAGAAACGTCTGTCTGCGGTAAAAATCATCGACCGACAGTCCGCTCGAGAAGCGGGCCGTCCCGCTCGTCGGCAAGACGTGGTTCGGTCCGGCAATATAGTCACCGAACGCCTCGGCCGCCTCATGGCCGAGGAAGAACGAGCCGCCGTGGCGAATCTGTGCCATATAATCGGCTGGATCTGTCACCGCAAGTTGCACGTGTTCGGCCGCCATATCGTTCGCGTAGCGAATTGCTTCTGCTTTCGTTTTGACGAGAACGCCTCCGCGCTTGAGCGCTTCGACCGCGATGTCGCGACGTGGCAGATCGAGCAGTTGCTTGTCCAGCTCAGACCGAATCGCTTCGGCCTGTTCACTTGTCGTCACGAGGGCGAGTGCTGTCGCTTCGACGTCATGCTCGGCTTGCGCGAGCAGGTCGGCTGCGACCCATCTAGGATTGGCCGTTTCGTCGGCGATGATCAACACTTCGGACGGACCGGCGACGGAATCGATCCCGACGAAATGCGAGACGAGTGACTTCGCGGTCGCCACATAAGCGTTGCCCGGCCCGACGATCTTATCGACGGCCGAAATCGTCTCGGTGCCGAACGCGAGTGCGGCGACGGCTTGGGCGCCACCGACGAGATAACATTCGTCGGCACCGGCAATCTTCGCGGCAATCAACAGCGATAAGTCGATCCCGCCTTGTTTCGGTGGCGTCACCATGACGACCCGCTTCACTCCGGCCACTTTCGCTGGGATGATGTTCATCAACACACTCGACGGGTAGACCGCCGTCCCGCCAGGCACATAGACGCCGACCGAATCGAGCGGCATGAACCGACGACCGAGCCGGAACATCTCATCTTCGAAGACGTCGTCTTGACGCTGTTGCCGCGCATGAAACGTACGGATCCGTTCGGCCGCGAGCGTTAGCGCCTCGGTCAATTCCCGATACGCCTCCGGCGGTTCAAACGTCTCAAGGTCGACCGTTTCAATCACATCGACCCCGTCAAATTGCGTCGTCCATTCGAGGAGCGCCGCGTCACCTCTCGCCTCAACCGATTCTAAAATCGGTTTGACGGCTTCTGCCCACTGTTCTCGGCGCGTGCGATTCGTTTGTCCGTTCATCTGTCTGCCTCCTTGCTTAACCGGCGAATCCACGCTTTCAATTCGTCCGGGTCGTTCGCGAGCGCTGTCTCGCTCGTGATGAATTTCGCGTTAACCGTGAAAATCGTCTCATATTCTTCTAAATCGTTCGCGCGAAGCGTCGCCCCCGTCTCGACGATATCGACGATGCAGTCGGCGAGACCGGTCAACGGCGCGAGTTCGACCGAACCGTTCAAAGCGATCACTTCGACGTTTTGACGTTTCGAGGCAAAGTGCGAGATGGCGATATTCGGATACTTGCTGGCAACTTTCAGCTTCTTCGTACCGTTTCTCCGTTCTCTCGGACCACATACCGCCATACGGCAACGGCCGAATGGCAAATCGACGACTTCGAGGACGCCTGGTGTCTTCTCGCGTAAAATGTCGCCGCCGACGACTCCGACGTCCGCTGCGCCATGCATGACGTATTTATAGACGTCATCGCCTTTGACGAAGATGAATTCATGACCGTCTACTTCGACGGTCAACTCACGGCCCCGCTTTTCCGGCCAAACGGTGAGACCGACTTGTTCAAAATACTCACGGGCCGCTGTTTCGATGCGCCCTTTCGCGATTGCGACTTTCATTTGATCACCTCACCTAACTGTTCTAAGTCGAGCGATAGTCCGAAGGCACGTCGCGACTGTCCGAAATGCCCGTATAACGAGTCGTAACGGCCACCTGAGAGGACGCGTCTGCCGTCGATACTGCCGGTCACGGTCAAACCTGAATAATAATCAAAGTCGCCGGTCTGTCCGAAGTCGTACGAGACGTTCAATCCGATCGCACGTAGATGTTCGACCGCATGCTCCACTTCGTCGATGGCCGGTTTTAAGCCCGGTTCCGCGAGGTCGCGTAACTCTGCTAACGCCGAGTCACCGATCAAGAACGGCAGCTTGGCGATCAACGGGTATTGATACGATTCTGCGAGGTCGCGAAGTGACTCCAAATTACGGAGTGCTAAGTATTGACGCAACGTCCGTTCCGGGATACCGGCCTCGTTCGCCACTAACGCGATCAATGCAGCAGATCCGACTTGGATGCGTAAGCTTCCTTTCGGCAGGACCCGTTCCGTCATACTAAGGAACGATTCGATCAACTCCATATCTTTTGAATCCCCATCGATCCATTCAAGACCGAGTTGCTGACGTTCATGCGGTTGTCCCGAATGCTTCGGCGTGCGTCGATAGACGGCACCGGCATAAGCGACGCGCATCGGTTCATGTCCGTCGGCGAGCTTCCTTGCAATCTGGAGCGTGTAGTCCGGTCGCATGACGAGCAACTCCCCATCGTTGCCGAACAAGCGGTAATACGCCGACTCATCGAAGAGTGCGAGATCTTGATAATGGGAATAGTATTCAACGAGCGGCGGCTCGATCACACTATAGCCGTCCCCCTCGGCCCGCTCTAAAAATGATTTTATCCATTGCTTCGGACGCAGCACGTCCTCACCTTGCAACTCGTGCCATCCTTCCGGGATGGATCCTTTTTTATTGAACCAAATCATCAGTATCACCCTTTACCTTATTATCACTTTACCAAACTAAAGTAGTGTGTTAAATTTATCAAATCAAGCCAATGCTGTCAACCGGCGAACTCGAAAGGAACGATGTTTGATGATTGATTATACCCATGATGGCCACGTCCATACCCCATTTTGTCCGCACGGATCGACCGATTCACTCAACGCGTACGTCGAACAAGCACTTGCTCAAGGCGTTCGGACGCTGACGTTCACCGAGCACGCCCCGCTGCCGGTACGTTTCATTGATCCGACGCCAGATCAAGACTCGGCGATGGCGCTCGACTTATTGCCCCGTTATATAGAAGAGGTCGGGCAGTTAAAACGAGATTACGCCGAAAGACTCGAGATCCGGATTGGTCTCGAGATCGATTATTTGCCGGGATATGTCGATGAGACGCTCGCCTTGCTCGAGCCCTATCGCTCATACCTCGACGAGACGATCTTGTCTCAACACTTTCTACAAGTCGAAGGCGAGCTCCTGCCCGTCGACTTCTCACCGGAGACGTTTGATGCGCTCGTCAGCCGGATCGGGTCGTTCGAAGAAGTGCTACACCGGTATTACGAAGCGCTCGAGACCGGGTTACAGTTCCCGTGGGAGCGACTGAACGTCGCGCGCATCGGGCATATCGATTTACCGATTAAATATCAGACGAACTACTCATGGGACCGTGCGAACGTCAAAGACGCCGAGTCGCGACTGTTGCGTACAATCGCCTCACGCGGGTTCGGACTAGACTTCAACACCGCCGGTCTCCGTAAAGCCGCCTGCGGACAGCCATACGCCATGGCCGTCGCCGCTGAAGCGACCCGGCTCGGCATCCCACTCGTGCTCGGTTCGGACGCCCATATCGCGGCAGATGTCGGTGCCGACTTTAACATAATTAAGCGAGAATTCTCCCACCTCTAAGCGTCTGGGGCGAAGCCCAGCGTAGGTGGGAGATGGATCGCCCGTACATAAACCTCTTGGCCACCCCTGTGACAGATATGACGAACGGAAGTTCGTGATTCCGTCGGATTTCCCTTCCCCCGCCGCGGGTATCGGATGTAGAAGACACGCATCACGACCATCGGCCGAGAGGAGGCGGAGACATGCTGAAGGGTTACAAATACCGGCTCCACCCGACGGCGGCACAGGCCGAGTTTCTGGTACGAACGATCGGCTGTGCCCGCTTTATCTACAACAAGCTGCTCGAGGACCGCATCGCCATCCACGAGGAGGCGAAGGCTGGGACCGGCCCGAAGCGAAAACTGCCGACACCGGCCTCGTACAAGCCCCTGTTCCCGTTCCTCGCCGAGGCGGACAGCCTCGCGCTCGCGAACGCGAAGCTTCACCTCGACGCGGCGTTCGCGAAGTTCTTCGCCGGGACGGCCGGCTTCCCGGTGTTCAAGTCGAGACGGAAATCACGCGCGTCCTACACGACGAACAACCAGCACGGCACGATCCGCATCGAGGGGGACCGGGTCCGGCTCCCGAAGGTCGGGTTCATCCGCTTCACACAGCACCGAATCTTCGACGGCGTCATTCGGTCGGCGACCGTGTCGATGACGAAGACGGGCAAGTTCTTCGTGTCGCTCCTCGTCGAGCAGCCCGACGAGCCGTGGGTCCCGGCCGAGCACAAGATCGGGATCGACCTCGGCCTCGGGGACTTCGCCGTCATGACGAACGACGCGCTCGTCACGGAGAAGGTCCCGAACCCGCGCAACCTGCGCGAGGCCGAGGAACGGCTGAGACGGGCGCAGCGCTCGCTCTCCCGCAAGAAGCCCGGCAGCCGGAACCGCGAGAAGGCGCGGCTCCTATTGGCCAAAAAGCATGAAAAGGTACGGAACCGCCGACATGACTTCCTCCACAGGCTGTCACGACGCATCGTCGACGAGAACCAAGTCGTCGTCGTCGAGACGCTGAAACCGAGGGAGATGATGCAGGACCGCCGCCTGGCAAAGTCGATCGGGGACGCCGGATGGGGCGAGTTCGTCCGCCAGCTCGCCTACAAATGCAGGTTCCACGGCCGCACACTGATCCAGGCCGACCCGTGGTTCGCCTCGACCCAGGTCTGTTCGGCCTGTGGCGAGAACGGCGGCAAGAAGGACCTGCACGTCCGCGAGTGGACATGCGCCGTATGCGGCACGCACCATGACCGCGACGTCAACGCGAGCCTCAACCTGTTGCGCCTCGCGGACTGAAACACCCCAGGGCAGGGACTGCCCGACGAGCTTGGTCCACAACCGTGGCTGGTCAAAGCACGGTCTTCCCAAGAAGCTCCCACTTCAAGTTGCGAAGCAAATAAGTGGTGAGTAGTTCACAAATATGCAAAAAAAAGCCACGTTCCTATGAACGTGGCTCCTTAACAGCGATCTAGCTATCTAGATCCCCATGTTTGGTTTGTCGACAACGATATGGCGTTCCATTTCTTCATCTACTATCTATATTACCACACTCGTCACGAGTTACAAGACAAAATTAAAAAGGATGACCCGAAAGTCATCCTAACTTTTAAACTGCCATTTCGGCATACATGTCTTTTAACTGTTTCGTCGCGGCTTCATCCATCTGAAGGGCGACGAGCTCGACGAAGCGTAGGGCTGGATCGGTATCACCTGACAGGGCGACGATTTCAGCAGCCGCGCCGTCAAGGGCGAGTAGAATTCCTGAGACACCTAGCGTCGGGTAGTAACGGAGCAACGCCCGGACATGCTTCATCTCGGAGACGTCATTCCCATTAATTTTGAGTGATTTAACAGCCAGCTCTTTGTGCGTGCCGATGGCAAATTTATCTTCCCATACCTCTTCAAGTGTGATCAACGCTTCCACATCATAGGCACCATCTGTGAAACGAACTAGTTTTTCCATGTGACATATCCCCTCTCGTTTATCTACTCTTATTATAAAAAAGATTCAGCGGAATAGTTTGTGAAATATTGAACATTATGTGTAAACTTTGTCTCACCTCATGATTAGACATAAAAAAAGGCCCCTCCGAGGAGGGGCAAATAATGGAAGAGTAAAACACCATTGGCAGTACATTAATAATATAACATCGAATGTAAACGTTTACAATGTGTTTTTGAAACTTTTTTCAAGCGGCATATGTAAGACGTCAATCCCGCTTTCCCGCATCAAATCAAGGCCATCCCCGTGCTCATAACCGACAGCGTACACGACTCGGGCCACGCGCGCCGCGATGAGCGCGAGAGAACAAGAATGGCATGGTGAATGGGTCACATAAGCCGTAGCACCGAACGCGTTCGTCGAATCAGCGGCCAATTTTCCGATCGCATTGATCTCGGCATGGATCTCATGTTGTTTTGACCAATTGTGATGTTCGAACGGGTCGCTACATTTAACAAATGTCACACCTTGCTCGATGATGCGCACAGACGGCTCGGTCAAGTCGACCGTATCATCCGTCACATATTCGGCTCGTTGGTAAAATCCGTCATCACGTTTTAAAAAGATTTCATTACAGTTCGTATGTCCCGGCGGTGTCCCGTTCAATCCGATCGAGATCGGTTTCTCATCTTTGACGATGACACAGGCGACACTCTTCGAGGCACATTTCGAGTGCCGTTCCGCCATCATATCGGCGAACTGCAACCACGTCTCGTCCCACAATCGTTGTTTCTCCATCCTGATCCTCCTCATGGAAAAAGAAAGTCTGAATGCTCAGACTTTCTTTTTAGTATCCAGTCTCTTTTGGCAACTCTTTATTCTTTGAGGCAATTTCGATGACTTTTTCTTTCAGTTCGTGCTCCATCCGATCGAGCTCACGTTCGGCCTCACGACGCTTCTGCTTGCCTTCCTGTTGGATACGCAGCGTTTCGTCGAGCGTTGACAATAGATTCTCGTGCGCGACTTTGAGCGATTCGACCGAAACGATCCCTTTTTCGTTCTCGGTTGCGATCTCGATCGACGAGTCTTTCAACATTTTCGAGTTTTGTTCGAGCAGTTGGTTCGTCGTCTTCGTGACGTCTTGCTGCATCCGGAGTGCCGTTTTCTGGCGCGTCAAACTGAGAGCGAGGACGACTTGGTTTTTCCAAAGAGGAATCGTATTGACGACAGCCGACTCGATTTTCTCCGCTAAGATTTGGTTATTTTGTTGGATGACACGGATTTGTGGTGCCATCTGCAGACTGATCGTCCGACTCAACTTCAAATCATGCAACTTCTTCTCGAACCGGTCTGTCAGTTGAATCATATCGTTTAGCTGTTGCAGCTTCACTTGATCTCTCGTCGTTTCGACTTCTTGACGGAGCGGCGCGATCTCGTGATCGCGAACGTGGTCGAGCTTCGTCTCACCGGCTGCGATATAGACGTTCAATTCTTCGAAGTAGCGCTTGTTCTTGTCATACATTTGATCGAGCATCGTAATGTCCTTCATCAGACCGAACTTGGCTCGGTCGAGATTGTGAATGACTTCTTCCAAATAGACGTTCATTTTTTCAAATTGAAGCTTATAGTTTTCAGCTTTCTTTTTCGCTCGTCCGATGAGCGGCAAGTTGTCCATAAAACTCTTCTTCTCCGGTTGAAGCATATCCGGGTCCATCTTCCGAACGTTTTGCATCAAATCGGATAGTAACTTGCCTGCGTCACCACCGTCTTTCATGCGGACCTCGGTCAAAATCTGGTCAGAGAATTGAGATAGTTCACGTTGGACGTTCGATCCGAATAACATGACGGAGTCTGTTTTTTTAATATCAATCGACTCGGCGATCCGGGTGATTCGTTCCCGATGTTGTTGCGGCACGTCGGCTTTCGGTTGGATGGCCGGCACCTCATGTTTTTCTGTCATCGAGGACCAATCCACAGACGGGTCAGAGATTTCCTCTGTCTCGGTCTTTGTTTTCGTCTGTGAAGTGAGCTCTTCTTCTGGCCATGACTGCCAGTTCGTTTCATTCGATGAAGTCATGTTTTTTTCTCCCTTCCGGTTGATCTGCCAATACCCGTTCCATCATGATCAATTCGCGTTCGAAGTCGACAGCGTCGTCTTCGAGCAGACGGCTCCGTTGCTCTTTGAACTTATCGACGATGAGCCGCATATTGGTGATCAGTTGCTCTCGTGTCTCTTCTTGAATGACGACACGTTTTCCTTCTAGTTCTTTAAATTTCAAGACGACGGACACGAGCGAGTCCAAATAAAACGTGAACAGATCTCTGACGTGCTTCGCGTCTTGAGGGTTCTCGAACAATTCGGCAAACAGTTCGTGGGCCTCTCTCGAGACCGCCTTCATTTCACGACGAACTTCGACATCTTTTATTTCAGGCAAGATACGATCGATCTGCTGGAGTTTCTCGTACCCTTGCTCGATCGTCCGTTGTAAAAATTGTAGTTCCAAGTCGTCTGTCGCTTCGAACTGACGGACCGGTGCCACATCTTCCATCGGCTTAAGGATGCGAGAACCGACGAACGGTTCTTCTTCATCGAGCAGCAGTTTTTTCTTCGCCCGTTTCGCTACCGGTGCGGGTGCCCGCTTACGCCGTTTGTTACTCGACCACACCTCGTTCAATACGAGCGCCCCGACGATGATAAACAGCCAGGAGAAATCAAACACACTTATGGCAAAATACAGGATCGCCCCAGTCAGGGCCCATTTCATCCATGTCTTCATCCTTGTCACCTCGTCTCATGATACTTCTATTGTACCTTACGTGAACCGTCAACAAAAGTTTCGTCATCTTTATAAGCTTAGCATAATGACGACGTTCACTCTCTCGGTCGCAAGTACGAAAAAAAGCAAGGGGAAGTTCCCCTTGCTTAGCTGATTACCCATGTCGAGACCATAACGATTGCGACCGTCACCGGGATGACGTAACGAATGAGGAAACGCCATACCGGATACAGTTTAGCGCCTGTCCCGGACGTTTTAATCTCGTCTTGCAAAATACGCTCATCGACGACATGTCCGACAAAGATCGACGTGAGTAACGCACCTGTCGGCATGAGGATGTAACTGACGACATAGTCCATCGAGTCAAAGAACGTACGGCCGTTCAAGAACTGCAACTCACTCATCAGTCCGAACGATAAGGCCGAGGGGATCCCGACAGCGAACACGATGGCCGCCGAGAGGAGCGTGACGTTACGCTTCGACATCGTTTGTTTCTTCTCGTTCAATTTATCCGTCACACCGGCGACGACGACTTCGAGCATCGCGATCGAAGACGTGATCGAGGCGAACGTGAACAATAAGAAGAACAATACCATGAAGAAGCCGCCGAGTGGGACTTGGTTAAATACGGCCGGCAACACGACGAACAGGAGCGCCGGGCCTTCTGCCGGATCGAGCCCCGAGGCGAAGACGGCCGGGAAGATGGCGAGCCCCGCTAAAATTGAAACGGTGACGTTCAACAAGACGATCATATTTGCCGAGCGGTTAAGCGTCCCTTTCGTTTGAATGTACGAGGCGTATGTGAGCATCGCCGCCACCCCGAGCGACAGCGAGAAGAACGCTTGCCCGAGCGCGAACAAGACCGACTCGCCGGTCAGTGCCGAGAAGTCAGGCTGCAAGAAGAAGCGGACCCCTTCCATGGCACCGTCAAGTGTCAACGAGCGGATGACGAGCACGATGAAACTGACGAACAGGAGCGGCATTAAAATTTTGCTCATCCGCTCGATTCCGCCTTCTACCCCTTTCAAGACGATGAGTAGCGTGATCAATAAGAACAAAAATTGTCCGAAGACGGCAATCCCAGGAGATGCGACGACGTCCGCGAACACGGTCCCGAACTCGTCAGGTGACCGGCCGCTGAGCGTCCCGCTCAAGCCGAGCCCGACGTAGATCAACACCCATCCACCGATGACACTGTAGAATGATAGCAGTAAGAAGCAAGCGATTACGCCGAGGTAACCGACCAATGTCCAACGGCGATGGCCAAGTTTTTTAAAGGCAAGGAGCGCCGTCTTTTGCGTCGAACGCCCGACGATGAACTCACCAATGAGAAGCGGCAGACCGAGTAAGAATGTGAATGCTAAAAACATGAGTAAAAAGGCGCCGCCCCCACTTGTTCCCGTGACATATGGAAATTTCCAGATGGCACCGAGACCGATTGCGGACCCTGCGGCCGCTAAAATGAATCCAATTTTTGAGGCGAACGAATTTTGCGCCATTACTATCCCTACTTCCTAATTTCATTTCATTTTCATAATAATAGTGAAATACTAACACGGTTCAGAAACGAGAACAACAAAAAACAGAGAAAAGTCTGAATTCTTTCCTCTGCCTTCGTAAACGATTATGGGACGAGAAATGTCAGCTCATTCGGCAACACTTCAATCTGTAAATGATCCGTCTCAAAGTGTTCACCGTCCACATCGATGACTTGTGGCTCACGTAAAAACACATCAAGTTGCTCCATTTGGAGATGGACCCATTCTGGCGACGACTGTTCGAGTCCGAGCTGTTGCGTCAATAGCTGACGAATCATCGGGAAGCCGATGGCCGAGCTATGGACGACTTCGACGAGACCGTCCGTGAACGATTGCGTCGCGAGCTTCGTCGGGACCGTTCCGAGATAGGCACCGTTGCC
Source organism: Exiguobacterium sp. SH0S2 (assembly GCF_004337185.1). Classification (NCBI taxonomy): domain Bacteria; kingdom Bacillati; phylum Bacillota; class Bacilli; order Caryophanales; genus Exiguobacterium; species Exiguobacterium sp. SH0S2. Next base: position 335,172 of record NZ_SJVB01000001.1, read on the forward strand.
GACGTATAGAAAACTGACGGCCCCATCGTGGATGACCTCGCCCGCCCGCTCGATACGGACCTTGAACGGATCGAGTTCGCGGAACTGACGGATCGTCGCTAAAAAGTATCCGATCGAGCCGAGCGTTTCTTTTTGGAGCGGATCGATCTGTCGGGAAGCGTCCGCGATCAATCCGACCCCGACAAAGTTGAGACCGAACCGGTCGTTGACACGCATCACATCGACCGATTGCTGCTCGCTCATTTTAAACAGGCGAGCCGCCTCAATCGGTTCGACAGGCAGATCAATCGCCCTCGCGAAGTCGTTGCACGTCCCCGCCGGTACGAGACCGACGCTCGGACGTTCGTCACGAGGCAACGCCATCAATCCGTTGACGACTTCATGAAGCGTCCCATCCCCACCGATGACGATCAAATGATCGAACCCACTGCTCGTTCGAGCAAGGTGCGCTGCATCCCCTTCAGCTAGCGTCTTTCGGATGAGAATCTCTTGATACATCGACTCGATTGTCCCGACCACTTCGCCGAGCATCGTCTCGCTCGCACCCGACTTCGGGTTCGAAATGATCATCGCCTTCATAATAGACCCGCTTGTTCCAAGAAGTCTTCGGCCACGTCGTAGGCCCGTTCTTTCCCGTAAGCGACCCGACGGTTCAATTCAGACATCTCTTCGTCAGTGATGAGTCCGCCCAACTGGTTGAGCGCGTCCTCGATTTCCGGATGTTCTTCAAGCGTTTCTGCTTTCAAGAGTGGAGCACCTTGATAAGGCGGGAAGAACTGTTGATCGTCTTCTAACACGAGCAGGTCGTTTTCGGCGATATCCGGGTCGGTCGCATACGCATCAACAAGATTGACGTCGCCCCGTGCGATGGCGCGGTAACGAAGTTTCTGCTCCATCGAAACGACAGAAGGGAAATCAAGTCCGTACGCTTGCTGAAGTCCTGGATATCCGTCTTCACGGTCCGTGAACTCGAGCGTGAACCCGGCCTGGATGTCATTTTGCACGCTACGTAAATCAGAAATCGTCGTGACGCCTTCAGTTTCCGCATAGTCACGCGGGATCGCGATGGCGTACGTGTTATTGAACTGCATCGGTTCAAGTAAAGCGAAGCCGTCGTCTGCTAGCGCATCCCGTGCTTGTTCGTACACTTCACGGGCATCGTTTGAATTCGGTGTTTCTTTCACTAAACTCGCGAGTACCGTCCCGGTGAATTCAGGATAAATATCGACATCACCGGATTTTAAAGCTCCCCATACGAACGTCGTCTCTCCGAAGTTCGGACGGACCGATACGGTCAGATCCGTCTCTTCTTCGATCAACAGTTTGTACATGTTCATCAAGATCTCCGGCTCGGGACCGAGCTTCCCGGCGACGACGAGGTCGGTCTGTTGGGTGCGTCCCAATGCGAGCGGTGCTGCGATAATTAACGCCAAGACGGTCGATACGGCGATCAGCTTCGTCTTGTTGCGGGTCGCCGTCGCACCTTCCATTTGACGGAGCAAGAAGTCGAACAGTAATGCGAGAATGGCTGCTGGAATCGCTCCGAGCAAAATCAAATAGTTGTCGTTTCGGTTAATTCCAAGCAGGATCAACGTCCCGAGTCCGCCTGCTCCGACGAGTGCCGCCAGCGTGGCTGTACCGACAATTAACACCATCGCCGTTCGAATCCCGGCCATGATGACCGGTAGTGCGAGCGGTAGTTCGACTCTCATCAAACTTTGGTTCGGTTTCATGCCGCAACCTTGCGCGGCTTCGATCAGTGACTTATCGACTTCGTTCAACCCTGTGAACGTATTGCGAAGGATTGGCAACAACGCGTACAGAACGAGCGCAATCGTGGCAGGAAGTGCACCGATCCCAACGAGCGGAATCATAAGACCGAGTAGAGCCAAAGAAGGAATCGTTTGGATGATGGCGGTGAAGCCGATTGCCGTTTCAGCCACTTTTTTACGCCGCGTCAGCCAGATACCTAGCGGGACCGCAATCAACACCGCAATCAAAAGGGAGACGACAGAAAGTTGTAAATGCTCGATTAGCGCTTCGACCAATTCCCCGCGTCGGTTTTGGAACGTTTCAAGCATCTACCTCACCTCTTCCGTGTTGTGTAAAGTCGAGCACGAACGGATCATCACTCGCTCGAATCTCGTCAGGCGTGCCGACGATGACCAGTTTCCCGTCACGCATGAGAGCGATCCGGTCCCCGAGTTTCATCGCCTCCTCAATGTCATGAGTGACGAACAGAATCGTCTTCCCTAACTCATCGTTCAACCGTTTGATGTCATCTTGGAGCTGGGCCCGACTGATCGGATCGAGCGCCGAGAACGGTTCATCCATTAAAATGACTTCCGGGTCGGCCGCGAGCGCTCGCAGGACGCCGACTCGTTGTTGTTGACCACCCGACAGTTCAGGCGGTTTTTTAGAACGGAGGACAGGGTCGAGACCGGCGATTTTCATCAGTTCGGTCACACGGTCTTTCGTCTTCGTCTTCGGCCATTTCAATAGGTCCGGAACGACGGCGATGTTCTCTTCGACCGTCAAATGCGGGAACAATGCGATTTGTTGGAGCACATAGCCGATGTTGCGTCGCAGTTCATAAATATCGAACTGATAGATTTCGCGCTCATCAATCAGGATTTTCCCGTCAGTGTGGTCAATCAGACGATTCACCATCTTCATCGTCGTCGTCTTGCCACAACCTGATGGCCCAATCAATACGAAAATCTCTCCTTTTCGTACCGTCAAACTCAAGTTTTCGACGGCCAATGTCCCATCATCATAACGCTTGGAAACATTTTGAAATTCAATCAACACAATCCCTCCTCGGCTTTTCACGTTATATGAAAGTCAAATATTAGTTTGCCCGTTTCCAACGATTGTTAAACAACAAAAGGTTCTCCCGCGGGAGAACCTTTTCGTTATGGAAGTGTGATGGTAACGTGGCGACGACCCCAATTGATCGCCTCGCTCTTCGTATCGACGAGTAGATCGACGATGTTGCCTTTAATGCGTCCCCCTGTATCGAGAGCGATCGCTTGACCGATCCCTTCGATCTGTACGACCGTACCGAGCGGGATGACGCCCGGATCGACGGCGATGATGCGCATGCCGTTATAAAAAATCGAATCCGTCACGTCGTGTCCCGTCGCCGTCAACACCCGGCCTCCGTATGAGCCATTGTCTGCCGCATCATTCGTGTAAGCTGTCGACTCGGCTTGAATGACGCGCCCGCTGCTTGTCGAGACAGGTGTCGCCACAGCGTTTGTCGTGGCTTGCTCTGCTTTCGCTTGCTTTGCCGTCGCTTCTGCCTGGCGTTTCGCTGCTTCTGCAAGCCGCGCTTCCTCAGCCGCGATTCGCTTGGCTTCCGCCAACCGTTTCGCTTCCCGCTCTGCCTGCTGCTTGGCTTGTTCTTCTGCCACTCGTTTCTCTTCAGCGAGGCGCTTCTCTTCCGCGAGTCGCTTTTCACGCTCGATTTTTTGTTGGCGTTCAAGCTCGATCGCAATCCGTTCCAATTCAAGCGGGTTTTGTACGATTTTCTGTTCTGTTCCGATTCCAATTTGAGCGGCGTGGGCAGTCGTAGATACCACGAACGTACCGGCTAGGACAAACAGAAGCGTCATCATATATTTTAAGAATGTCATTGAAATTAGGTCATCCCTTTCTCGTCTTCTAACGAACAGGAGTAAATTTACCATGCCGTCTCGAACCCGAGAAGTGGTTTTGACGAAGTGAAATATTGCTGACATATGGGCGAACGCTTAGTTACAGATTGTAACAATTGCCGAAAACGTTGCTATACAAGCGACCTAACAAAAAAATTACAGATCGGTTACAAACGTTCTCGTAACAAATCTGTAATCTGTTTGTCATTCTGTTTCAGCTTCGATTGGACGTAAATCATGAGCCCGGACCATCCCCCAAGGCGCCACATCGACTTCAACTTCGAACGTTTTCGCACCTTCGATCACAGCTTTCTCGTCCTCGGCGACACGGTATGAACTCATGTCGGTGATGAAGACTTGGCGATCGTAATATTCAGCCCGCGTCCCACCAAAGAACGGTCGGGAGCTGACCCGGTCGATTGTGGCAAAACCAGCGTCATCCGTTTTGAATGAGACGTAGACCGTCCCGGAATCGACATCTTGTCGCCCTTGCAACGAATCGAACTCGAGATAGACGTAATCCCCAAAAAATGGGTCATACGGCTCGTACGACGTCGCTTTGAACGTATACGACTGGCCGAACCAAGACACCGCATAAACGAGCAAGATAAAACCGATGGCAATCAATACTTGTACGATCGGTACAAGCCAAGGAGTGATTCGTTTCATGTCCGAGCATCCCCTCTCGTACGGCTACGCCACCACAACGCGAGCGACAACGCGAATACGATCAACGCCCCGATCAAGAAGAAGAGCGAGATGTCGAGCCGGTCCCAAACATAAATGAAGTAGATCGTCATTTGGACAAGTAAGAAATAGATGAACGCCAAAACGATCGGTTTCCGCTCATGGTCTTGCATGATCAAGTAAGCGAGCGCCACCACTTCAAGCAAGATCGCGAGTAAGATACCTGAATCTTCGAATAGCGAGAACGGGATGACCGCGAGTAGGCTCACCCACAGCAAATCGGGGCGACGATGTGTCAAGTACACAGCCACGAGGACGACGGAAAGCAGCGTGGCCTCGATGACGGACGGCTGACGTTGAGACAACCAACCCTCGGTCGCATTGACCAAGTAACCGATGGACAAGATGGCAGCGACGAACAAGTAGAGATACTGCCACTGAGCCCGCTCCCGGTAGACGAGGAACAGGATATGCAGTGCTGCGAGTGCCCAAAGCGGCCAAAACCGTCCCTCGTAATCGATATACTGACCGATCGTGAGCAACAGTCCGTAAAAGCTGAACCAGGCGAAAATCCGGTCGAGCTCGTTATCACCGTAATGGAACCAAACCCACGTCACGAGCAGGCCGAACAGGATGAGTGTGATCCCGATTCCTTGAAAACTGTTCGTGACCGCTAAAAAAGCGGCTAGCGCTGCGATGAACGTGAAGATCGGGTGCTTATAGATCAGTTTGTGCAGGACGGCGACAGCAAAGAATAGCCAGAACAGAAGCGGTAGTTGCGAGGAAAGATTATACGTTGTGAAGATGACAATCATCGTGGCGACGAAGAAAACGACGCCGAGGACGCGGAACAACGTCACATACCGAGGGGCTTTCACTTGAAGCCGCTCCGCTGCTACGTACATCCCGAGCATGAAGACAAGGAATATGGATACTTTGACGAGGTCTGGGATCGCTTGCCAGTTGGCGGCGACAAAACTGAATAGACTAAGGGCGAGCAGGATTGATCCGATAATGACAAGAATTGGCGGTTTGTGCTCACGTTTGTCACTAACCGCCAATTTCTTATATTCAAAATCAATCAACCGTTGACCGGTCGTTTCATCTAGCAAACCCGCCTCTTTCCATTCACGAACTTTTTTGTCAATGGACACCTGAATCATCCCTTTCGGTTAAAAGGTCAGCTGGCGCGTTCAATCAATTCCAATTCTTTTTTCAACAAAACTTGTTTCTCAAACTCGAGGCCGAGCTGTTGATATTCCTCCATGATGGAAACGTCCCCGATGACCGTATTCGTTAATACGGCAGTCACTTCTGCGACCCATCCTTCACGAGTTGACTTAACGATATCACCCACAGCGAATTCTAAAGACACACCCATTCACTTCCAATCTTAAATTTGTTTTTATCATTATAACTAAATTATATAGGTTTGAATACGTTTTCTTTTGTACATTTGATGAATTGTGACAAAATTTTTCCAGTCAATCCCCAAATAATGTAGTCTTCATGTTCGTAAAAAGGTTCTCTCATTTTAATTACCCGTTTTTCATACGCTTTAGCGTTCGCCATTCGGTCAAACGGAATATTTTGATCCGGATTCATCGTCCATTCCATCTCGCCGTGAAACGGATCAATTAACAGTAACGTTTCGACGGGAACGGTGAACAAATGATCGACTTCATCCGTTTGACGTACGTCCGGAACTGTCGGAATCATCCCGACGAACGGATAGATGAGTTGACGGTGCGGCGTGGCGAGCGGCTGTAAGCGACCGATGACCTCGATCGTCTCGAGCGGTACCTCGAGTTCTTCACTCGTCTCTCGGACCGCGGCCTCGACAGGTGTCTCCCCTCGCTCGAGCCGACCTCCCGGGAACGAGATCTCTCCGGGTTGGCGCCGCATCGTATGGGCCCGGACTTCAAAGACGACGTGCCAGACGTCATCGATTCGCGTCAACGGGATCAAGACGGCGGCGGTCTGTTCATAATTCTCTTCCATCGAGAAACTTTCTCGTAATTTCGCTTCAGTAACCCATGATTGTTTCATGATTTTCAACCTCGCTCTCTCTGTTTTACAGTTCCACCAGCGTCTCCTCGTTTAAACGTGGCAAATGTCGGAAATATCATTATTAATGATAGGAGATGGTGGAATTGGTTCAACAAGTTGATATATTGATCGTCGGGGCGGGGCCGACAGGACTCACACTCGCTTTGACATTAGCCAGATATGGAATCTCTTTTGAAATCATCGATCGAAAAACGACGCCTTCGAACAACTCACGGGCCATCGGGATTCAGCCGCGAACAATCGAAGTATTTTCACGCCTTGATGTCGCCAAAGAAGTACTCAGTCGCGCCAGAACAATCGAAAAAGGAAACTTATACTTTTCTGGGCAGTGGACGGCCAAACTCGAGTTCTCACGTCTCGTCACACCTTACCCGTTCGTCACGCTATTGCGACAAAACGAGACCGAGGCTATCTTAGAACAGGCGTTGAACGACCACGGGCACTACGTCAAGCGCGGCGAGTCACTCGTCTCGTTGACCCACTATCCGACACGTGTGCTCGCCCATCTCGAATCCGACTCGAACCGTACGATCGAAGCCAAGTATATCGTTGCGGCCGATGGCGCCAACAGTTCGATTCGCCGTATGCTCGCGCTCCCGTTCAGCGGGAAGTCGTTCAAAGAGTCTTGGGTGTTGGCCGATATGAAGGCGAAATGGAACATCTCCCGTGAAGAAGTACACATCTTTTTCTCGGACCGTGGCGTGTTAGAAGTATTCCCGCTGACGGATGACACGATCCGGATTACCGGTAATCTCGCGAGTGACGAATCATTCAGCGAGGCCGAGTTGCACGAATTGGTCGAGCAACGGAGCCACATGCCGGTAGAAATCGACGAGGTCGAATGGTTTTCGCTGTTTAGGGTGCACAATCGCATGGTCGACTCGTTCATCCATAACCGTGTCATCTTAATGGGCGACGCGGCGCATATCAATTCGCCCGTCGGCGGCCAAGGGATGAATACGGGCATCGCCGACTCGTTCAACCTCGGCTGGAAGCTTTGGCTTCATCTGAAAGCAGGAGCGCCGTTCAGTGTCGTCGACACGTACCGGGACGAGCGTGAACACGTCGCCAGAAACGTCTTGCAGACGACGAACGTCGCGACCGAAGTGCTCCAAACGACGCTACCGATTTTATTGCCGTTTCAAGCAGTCGGAGCGGACGTGTTCACCCGCGTCAATTTGATTAATGAAAAGATCACCGAACGAATCGCTCAGCTTCACTTGTCTTACCCTGGGCACTCACGTGTACCGTTCATCCGGGTCGCCGAAGGAAAGATTTTTCCCGAGATCGAGATGATCCGATCCGATGATGGCCTTCGTCAAAAGATCTCAGAAGTCGCCGATGGCCGCTTCCAAGTGCTCGTCCTCGATGACGGCAAACGTGACCCAAGTGAGTTATATGAATACTTGAACGCTCATCAATCATTCTTCCAAATCATCACGTTGTCTAAAACAAGCCGTCCTTTCTTTGACCAAGGCAACGAACTTGCGAAATCCTTGTTCATGCGCCGGGGTGTCCTCGTCATTCGACCGGACGGATACTTGCTGCATAAACAGCGTCATATGCGACCTGAACCGCTACGTGACAAACTGTCGGTCTGGTTACCGTCTTAAGTCAAAAGCTCCACTCGTGAGAGTGGAGCTTTTGTCAGGATGGTGCATTGTAATAAAGTGTCCCCGGTTTCGAGAGGGTCAAGTCATAAAACGCCTCGAACGCTTCCACGTCCTCTAATTTCCGAAAATCGACTTTGTCCGTCTGTTCGTTCGGTATCGCGACGATGATGCCATCGACCGTCGATTTGATCATGCCCGTCTGTCCGTTATGAATTCGAATGTAGAGCACGTGCTCACTTTGCAGTAATTTTACGGCTTCACGCCGTGATTGTATCGTCGTTTTCACAGTCATCCCTCTCTTCTTTTCGAGTATACGGTCCGCCGCTGTTGCTTTCAACCGTTTCCCCCTTTAAAATTGTGTAAAGAAGGGGTTGAATGTGTTGGAAACTATATTGATTATTGCGCTTGGCGCGCTGTTCGTCATCCTCGTGACAATCCGAACGATTCGTAACTTACAATGGGTCCGCTTTGGTGAGGCGTTCGGGAAACAAGGTGAGGAGTTACTCGAAGATTATACCTATTTGACGGAAAAAGGCGTCACGTGCCGAATCGAACAAGGCTTGCCGACCGGACGCTTGTTTAAACCGCTCGCCAAAAACCTGGATGACCGGGTCGCCTTGTTCGTGCACCGAAATGATGAAAAAAAAGCAAAAGAGCTACTAAAGTAAAAAAGGTGCCGCGGCACCTTTTTTACTTATGTAACTGGCGCTCTGAACAATAATAAGCGATTTGTTTGATTGTCGCCTCGGATAGGAGCTCGAGTTTCGTCTTGGCGATGACTTTGTCGATCGCTTCAAACGAGTCTTCACAGTTCGCTTTAACACGTTCGACTTTAAGACGTGACGCTTCTGGAAAAATTAAAAATGACGTGACCGGTACGGCCTTGCCGCATTCTTTTTTTAATAGGCTCCGAACTTGTTTCGTCATCTGCTCGAGCCCTTCGACCGGATGCGGATAGATGTTTTTCCACCCGAGTGAGGTTTCTAACCGACACTCTCGGTTCGTCACATGGACGGCCGTCGTCGTCCGATTGATTTGGACTAAAAAGACGCCTTTCGGTCCGACGAGCACGTAGTCGAGCACGTTGTCACCGATTTCGACCCGTTCAATCATCATCCAATCGAAGCGACACGTGTGCCGAATGATTTCTACGATCTCATCCGTATACGATTTCGGCGGCAAGATGACCTCTTCTTTCGTTCGGAACAATCCTTTCGTCTGTCGTTTCACCGGCTCTTTCTTGACGGCCGTCAACACTTGTAACATCTATTCCACCTCCTCTCGTTATTCGCTAGGTCCGACTTGTTTTCCGAAGACGGCCTTTTCTAAGTTTGAAATCCGACGCAACATATCGTAGTTCGAGGCGACAGGTTGGGCCGGTTTCACCGGCTCGGTCGGTTCGCTTGAACCACGGCGCAACGATTCGTTCTCTTGTCGCAAACGTTCGATCTCTTTCGCCATCTTCTCATAGTCCCGGATGACGACGTCTAAAAATTGATCGACTTCTTCTTGCGAGTAGCCGCGGAGGGCCGTCTTGAATTCTTGTTTATAGATTGCTTCGGCTGTTAATTCGGTTTGCATAGTCTTCACTCCCACTGTTGTTCCCACTGTTTTTCTTCCTCGATCACACGCAGGTCGTCTTGTGTGATCATGAATAGTTCCATCTGGTGTTTTCGTTTAGCCCCTTCAACGAGGAAACGGGGGCTTCCTCCCGTCTCTTCGTCATACAACGTAATTAATCCTGCTGCCTTGTCTAAAAAGAACGCCGTTTTTGCGCGCAACTGACTCGGGTCTTCATAAGGACGTTGCGTGAGCGGTTCAAAAAAATCGGCTTCGAGCCGCAACTGGCTGAACAACTCTTGTTCATACGGCTTATACCGTTCTTCCATCTCTAAAAATGGCGGAAACACCGCGATTTTAATCGGATGTGTTTCTCTTAACTCTAACAATACTTGTCCTGCCCACAATTCACAACCGTTCGTTCCACTGAAGATGAACCATTCGGCCCCGAGTTCGATTGCTTCAGTGATCTTTCGGCGGTACGCTTCTTGGATGATCTCGATGCCGGGATGGTCGGCTTTAAAGATCCCAAGCTCATGGGGCCGATACCCGGTAATCGCAACAACTTTCATAACCTCTTCCTTTCTAACCGAGCTAGACGATGGTTGAGCGCGTGTTGCTGTTTTTGGACGGTCTGTTTCAAGACCGTCTTTTGCTGTTCCACGATCGCAATCGCCTGCTCGGTATATCGAATGGCTGACACGATATCTTTTTGCTGATGTTCTGCATACTTGGCTAGCTCGACCAACGCCTCGGTCGTCCCGACTTCTTTGAAAAGAGGAAGCGCTTCGACGATGCGGCCGGTCCGCTTTAACAGCAGCGCTTGACGCATTTTCGCTCGTTTTGTCGGTTGCTCGATCCGTTCATACTGTTTGAGTGCCTCGTCCGTACTCCCTAGATCGTTCAACCAATGGGCCCGCTCTTCTCCAAATGTCGGCTCGTCTGCTTCGACGAGGTGACAGAGCCGCTTATAAAGCGACACGAGGCTCAAGCAATCGGCGTGATGGTGCTCGATGACCGGTTGTAAAATATCAGGGTCCCGCTCTTTGACGTATTGAAAGTAATGCATCGGGGCGAGAAAACCTGGCAGATCGTCCGTTCGGGCATGTCCAAAATGGGCCTCGACCGCTTTTAACGAGACCGACTCGAGTGTCGGCTTCAACAGACGCCTTGACGCATGCAACAGATCGACATGACCGACGGCGGGCAACGCCTTCACTTTCGTCCGGACGAACGTATGACGCGTCTTGATTTGCGGCCAATCGAACGATTTTCCATTGTACGTCACGAACCGGACCTCGTCGCCGATGTCATTGAGAAAGTGATAGTAGAACGCGGTCTCAAACGCCGGGTGCGGCAATACGTACTGAATCATCTCGAGATGGTCTGGCTTGAAGCGGGCGAACCCGATCAAAAAGATGGACGTCCCGGCACCACGGAGCCCGGTCGTCTCCGTATCCATGAACAACACTTGGTCATACGGCACGTCGACCGTGAAGAACGGATGGTCTGCCGTCCCGAGGGCACGTTTCGCCGCGTCGAACGTAAAGTCGTGATACGTCGCTTCAAGCGGATAAATCTCTTTCAAGCGCACGCACCACTCGCTTTCAAACGTCAAGATCTCGCCACCTCGCGCAATCCACTTGGCTTGCTCCGCGTCATCTGGTGTGACCGTCGCTTGTTTCGGTTCATTTGTTTTGATGAGTCGTGATAGCTTCGCTTTCATATCGTTCCTTTCAATGCGGTCAACTGATTAACAACTTGGTCTTTAAAGTCACCGTAGCCGATCATCCCGACGCAACGTGGGCATCCGCTCACACACGGACAATCCTCGACCGTGCGGATTGCTGCGTCTAAAATTTCAGCGGCGTCTCGGAAGAGCGCTTCGCTCAAGCCGATACCGCCCGGATAGCGGTCGTACAAGTAGACGGTCGGTTTATTCGTATGGGTCGCTTTCATTTGAATCGTCGTGAACAAGTCGAGCGTGTCGCACATCAAGTAGAGCGGGGCGAGCCGGCGCAACAAGTCGCTGACGGCCTCGAGCTGATCTTCCATATCGGCTTCCGAGTAAGCGAACCGGTCATCGAGCGTGAACCACGTCGACGTCGTATGCAGCTCCCGTTCCGGCAAGTGGATCGGACCAGATCCGATATTCTCGTGCGTCCCGAACTTGATTTTCTTGAACAGCGTCGCCATCGCGATGACTGACACTTCACCGAACGTCTTGGCACCGCTCGTCTTGTTTTCTTCTAGCACTTTTAACTCCACGGCCAAGTTCGCATCTGTGTAGTAATCGACATCGACGCGCCGCACGTACGCTTTCTTCTCTTCAAAATCGAGTTTCTCGACTTGATATTGCTCGGCCCCATGCAAATAGATCGCCTCGTCGTGAAGCAGCGTCATCGCACTGAACGTGTCCATCTCGCCGATGACTTGATGTTTCGCCGTCTGGTCGACGATGACGACGTTCTCTTGATCGCTCGTCCGCAGCGAGATGTCGTGGGCCGGGAAGGCGTCCGTCATCCAATAGTATTTATTGGCACGCTCATGCAAGATTTGCGCGTCCGTCAAGAAATCAAGGATATCCTCGGTCTCGACCGTACCGAAGCGCTCCCCTTTTTGGAACGGGAGCTCGAAGGCGGCGCACTTCATATGATCGACTAAAATGATCAAGTTGTTCGGGTCAAGACGGGCCGCCTCAGGCGAACGCTCTAAAATCAGGTCTGGTTGCTCGACGACGAGTTGGTCGAGTGATGACGACGAGGCGACGAAGATGACGAGTGATTCCGACTGGCGACGGCCGGCTCTTCCTGCTTGCTGCCAGAGCGAGGCGACGGTGCCGGGATATCCGTTCAATACGCACGCCTCGAGTTGACCGATGTCAACACCGAGTTCGAGCGCGTTCGTCGAAACGACGGCTTTGATTTCACCGTTCCGGAGCCTGCGTTCAATCTCACGCCGCTCTGACGGAAGATAACCGCCCCGATAACCGACGATCGACTTCGGTCCAAGTTCACGTCTCGTCAATTCTTGCAAATACGTCAATAGCACCTCGACACGGACCCGTGACCGAGCGAAGACGATCGTTTGAATATCGGCCTCGACAAGTTTTGATGCGATCCGCTTCGTTTCGAGCGTGGCACTCCGACGAATCCCGAGCGCTTCATTGACGACCGGAGGGTTATAGAAAATAAGGTGTTTTCTCCCTTGCGGAGCTCCATTATTGTTGACGAGCGTCACTTCTTCCTCGGTCAACAGCTCGGCCAGCTCGACCGGGTTCGCGATTGTCGCGGACGTCATGATCCATTTCGGATAACTTCCATAGTAAGCACAGATTCGTTTGAGCCGCCGAAAGACGTTGGCGACATGGCTCCCGAATACGCCGCGATACGTATGCAGTTCATCGACAACGATATATTCGAGGTTTTCAAACAACCGGATCCATTTCGTGTGATGCGGCAAAATTCCTGAGTGAAGCATATCCGGGTTCGTGATAACGATGTTGCCGGCGTCCCGTACTTTCGTCCGCGCTGCCGGCGACGTGTCCCCATCATACGTGAAGCATCGGAGGTCGCCTTCGAGCGCCTCGACCATCTCCATCAAATCGCTGTTCTGGTCTTGCGCGAGCGCTTTCGTCGGATACAGATAGAGGGCTCGTGCCGTCGGTTTCTCAATCATTCTAGACAGCACGGGCAAATTATAGCAGAGCGTTTTACCAGAAGCTGTCGGCGTCACGATGACAGTCGAGTTCCCACGTGACGTCTGTTCGACCGCTTCGGCCTGATGCGTGTACAATTGCTCGATGCCGCGACTGTTTAACACCCGGACAAGATCGTCTGGGACGCTCGACGGGATGGCCGCGTATCTTGCAGGTTGTGCCTCGACCGTATGCCAGTGTGTGACATTGGCGGAAAAACTCGGGTCGGTCTTTAATGTCTTAATCATCTCTTCGACGGAACGTTTTTTCCGCATAGTGCTCACCAACTTATTTCATGATTTTGAAGGTGCAAGTCGCTCCACGATCGTCTTCACTTGACTGATTCGTTCGTCACGCAAGAGACGATGAACCGCAGGCAAGTGTAGCACCTCCATCGCTTTGAACGCCTCGGCGACATGCTCATTTTCTTCTTCAAGCCGCTCCATCGCATCATTGTATAACAGGTGCGTCGAACGGCCGAACAAGACGATGGTATGTAACTTCGTGCATTTCGAATGGACTGCTTGCAAATGTTTCGTGTAACGTTGCACCGCTTTATGATAATCCTCGTGCGTCGTCAGCGCTTGGCGCTTACCGCGAAGAAGTTCTGGATAAAAAGATTCATCGCCGAGAAACATCGTCTCGACGCCGATCCGTTTCAAATAAGGATGGCCGATCGCCTCTGCCACGGCCGAATCATCGATTAATCGTCCGAACGGGATTGATTCTTCTAACAGAATACGTCCCATCTTCAGTCCGTTGACGCCGTGAAGGGGCAGGCCAAGATCATCGTCTTGCAGTCGATCGATTACAAACAACACTTTCATCTTTCGCTTAAGAGAGAGTTGAACCATATGTCACCATCCTATTCGCTTTCTTTTCATTATAACAAACCACACAGAAAAACAGGGCGTTGATGTCGCCCTGTTTAAAGTAAGTCAATTTATTCGCGATTGTCATTTTCACGGTCTTGGTTTGATTCAGACGTGTCTGAGTTAGACTGTGATTCGAGCTCGGTCGAAGATTCTTCTTCCGGAGGGGTCTCCTCCGTCGCCGGCTCTTCAGTCGTCTCTCCTTCTTCACCTTCATTGTTCCCATTTCCATTTCCGTTTTCGCTGTTACCATTACCGTTATTGTTGTCAGTCTCATTCGGTGGTGTTTCTTCAGCCGGCTCTTCTTCTGGAGGCGTCTCTTCCGTTGCCGGTTCTTCCTCTTCTTCAGCCGGTTCTTGACTGCGTTCGACCGTGTATTGCGTTTGGGCCGGGCTCGACTGTTGCTCCCCTACGAGCTGGTTCGAAGCAGTCGCGACGATCGTGAACGTCGTCGTCCCGTTCTGGAGGCCCGAAATAGCAATGCTCGTGTCTTCCGTCGTTCCGACGACACGTTCGCTGCCGTCCGGACGTTTCTCCGTCACGGTGAACGATAGACCTTGATAGCCGTCCGCTTCGACCGCTTGACGATTATATGACCACGTCAACGTCCCGCTGTCAGCCGGAATGTCGTAATTGATTGACGCGCCGGTCGGTGCCGGAAGATTTTTCGGTTCCAAATCTTTCGGTTTCGTCCCTTTGACGTAGAGTTCATTGCCGAGCGACAAGACAGAATCCGGTTGCTGGAAGCGGTCTGGACTTCCCGTCGCATTCGTCACTTCTTGCATCATATACTCGAAGTAGTACTGAGCGTGGTCCTCAGCAAGCGCATCCTTATCAGCTCCGGGTACTTTCCCGGTCCAAACCGAAATCGAGTAGTCGGTCGTATAACCCGTGAACCACTTGTCGTTTGGATTTTTATCTTTATCGTTCGTCGTCCCGGTCTTGCCGGCGACGTCCCACGGGAACGCGCCTGGCTTGTAAGTCCCGTTCGAACCACTGACGACGTCACGGAGCATATCGGTCAACATATACGCGGTATAGTCTTCCATCGCCTGCTTCGCTTTGATCGGCGAGTTGATCGTCGATCCGTCGTTGAACTCGATCTTTTGAATCAAGTGCGGCTTCATATACATCCCGTTCGCACCAAGCGTCGCGTAAGCGGCCGCCATTTGCGTCGTGCTCGCTTCTGCTACACCGAGACTGTTCGCGGGCAACAACTCATCACCCGAACGCGCCGGTTCGATGCCGACGTTCTCGACGAACGATTCGATCGCTTCCGGACCGAACTCGTCCTGTACTTCTTGGAAAGCACGGACGGCCGGCGTGTTCCCGGAAACCGTCAAGTAGTAGCGCATCGTGTTGGCGCCGCGATACCCCGTGTAATAGTTCCCTGGATTGAATTCGCCTTCATCAAACGGCGCATCCATCAAGATCTTCCCGGTCGACCATTGCGCGTTCTCAATCCCTGGACCGTAATCGAAGAACGGCTTCGCCGTCGAACCGATTTGGCGTTTCTCGCGCGAGTAGTCACGGTAGTTCTTGTCACCTTGTTCCGCCTGTTGGCTGTCGATGACGGCGACGATTTCACCCGTCTTCGTGTTCAACACGGTCGCTCCCATGCGGAGATCTTTCGGGAACTCACCGTTTGGAATGTTCACGTTATCTGTCTTAATATCTTTATTGAATTTCGCGTGCAGCTCTTTATTGATCGACGTATATACTTTCAAACCTGTCCCGTAAATATCAGACTGTTCTAAGCCGTAGTCTTCTTCGAGTTCGGCTTGGACACGGGCGTAAATCGAACGGGTGTACGACTCTTCTTCTGTCTGCGCACCCGGCGAGATGACGTCGGCAATCTCGACGTCGAGCGCCTCGTTATACTGTTGTTCTGTGATATGACCGTCCCGCTTCATTGCCGACAGCACTTGTTCTTGACGGTAACGCGTGAGTTCTTGGTCGCCAGCAATCGGATCATAAGCGCTCGGTCGTTGCGGGAGTCCCGCTAAGATAGCCGCTTCTTGATAGTTCACTTCTGACACCGGCTTATTGAAGTACGTCTTCGAGGCCGCTTGCACACCCCACGCCCCTGAACCGTAGTAGTTCTTGTTCAAGTACATCTCGAGAATCTGTTCTTTCGTGTACTCGCGCTCGAGTTTCACGGCGAGCCACTGCTCTTGTAATTTACGTTTTAATTTCTTGTCGGTCGACAAGAACGACTGTTTGACGAGCTGTTGCGTGATCGTTGAACCACCTTCAGACCCGAAACCGTCGGTCACGTTCGCGAGCACGGCACCGCCGATGCGGCGCAAGTCAATCCCGTTATGCTCATAGAAGCGACGGTCCTCGATCGAGATGACCGCTTGCTGCATCACTTCTGAAATATCATCGATTGACACGTACTCACGGATCTGGCCGCTCTCTTCAAGCGGTTCACCTTCAGCCGACAATAGCTGAATCGGGTACGTATCGACTAATTTCTCCTCATCGAGCGGCGGTGCGGTCGCAATCGCGTAGGCTGTATAAGCTCCTCCGACGACCACTCCGACGATCAACAACAATCCTATAATAAGTAGGATGCGTCTCCACATCGGTTTCTTTGTTTGTTGTTTTGGTTTTTTCGTTTGTTGCTTTGGCTTTTTCGTCGTATCTTGTCGACGCGCCATCCGACTTCGTTCCATTCACGCTTCACTCCTTCTATTCAATCGAGCCACGCTTCAATCGCCGTCAAATAATCGATGGCTGGAAGGGCTCGTGTTGGAACTTCGATTGCCTCTTGTTCAATGTATGCGAGTGGGATCGACTTTCGTCCCGTCTCTCGCTGTTCCCACCAGTGTAATAATTGCTCCGTTGATAACACATATTGCGTATTATAGCGGCTAAACCGGATGATGACAAAACAAATCCCTCCGTGACGCTCACACTCGCGCATGTGATTGATTTGATGGTCATGAAAGTTTCCGAGCGGGAACGACGTTTTATTGTTCGTCTCTTTCGCTTCAAAATCAATGTATTTCCCGCGATAGACCCCGTTGTAGTCGGTCGTCGAGGCTTGCTTAAAATACGCTTCGGTCACTTTGGCCGCGCTCCGTTTCGGGTAATCGACTTTGACGATTTGGAGCGGGGTCGGTTTTTTATGGATGACCGCTTTTCCGTGGAGTCGATAAAACTCGTTCGTATCGTTCAGAAGCGTCTCTAAATTCATGCCTCGATTCGCATACGTTGGCGGACTGGACTTTGCCGGCATCTCGGCCGCTCTCGGTTTCTTCCCGTTTGGATAATGGAACAATGTCGTCACCCCTAATTACTAGTTTAACAGGTTGATCCACTCGTTCCTTCCGTCTGAAGTCTGATTGTCGAGTTATGTCGCTCGACTCCTCCGTGGATTTTCCGCAATCCATATCGTACCAAACTCCCGTATGTTAAACTAGTGTGTAGTACATTGTGTATTCAAATTGACACGACCTTGTTACCGTGTCACTGAATACTTTTCTACAATAAGTCCTCTACTTATTAACCGAAATGTGAACAGGCTAAACGCTGATTGACGAGACTTTAAAAAAGTAAGCGATCGAGAGCGCTTCGCGAGGACTGGAAATAAACTAGGCGGCTTAGAATCTACATCCCTAAGCTCTGTTGGAGGAGTAAGATGGAGACACAAAAGAAGTATGTCATGTTCGTCGATGAGACAGGTACACCAAAAGGCAACACCCAGTTCAACTTGACCGGGGTATTGATGGAATACAAGTATGCGATTGACGCCGATGAGGCCGGAATGCCGTGCGAATTGAAGCGACGCTTACAAGCGTTCAAACGAGATGTCTTCAAAACGGAAAATATCCCACTGCATTTAAAAGAAATTTTAAAGGCCGAGCATCCATATGGAAAAGACGATGGGATCACAATTGATATGCTCCGTGATTTTTGGAACAAACTCCCAGACTTCTTGCGCGATATCAATTGCACGATCGTCAGTGTCGAGGTCGATAAACAGAAGCTCCACGATTTCTACTCGACGCCGAAAGACCCTTATGTCGTCGCTTTCGCCCATTTGATGAAATCGTTTTATGCATTTTTGGAAGAGACGGAAGCTGTCAGCGCCCGTGTCGTTCTCGAGTCGCGCGACGATTATCAGAACCTGCTCATTCAAAAAGCATTTTTCGATATCTTTAACTCCGGGACGGTCCATCTCGACGTCGAGAAGAGCCGACAAAAAATCAAAGGGTTCATCTTCTCAGAGAAACAAAGCACGATCTATCAATCTGGTCTTGAAATCGCTGACCTCGTCTGCCTGCCGCTCTCGCGCGTGCGCCGCGGCGTGATCGAAGTGAAACCACGGTTCGTCCATTATGGGGATGAAAACCGAATCTTCAAAGCCATTAAGGACAAGATTTACATTCGTAAAGACAGTCCAGACCAAGATTTCCGCAACTGGGGCTTCAAAAAAGTCCCAATCACGAAAAAACGTCGCGAATGGAGCGACCATCCCTGGAACCATTAAAAATCGCCTCGTAGCCATCTACGAGGCGATTTTTTTATGAATTCGTCGCTTGTTGCGACTTCATCCGCTTCTTGCCTTCGCGGCACATATGCAAGAGCGGGCACGTCTCGCAGCCGGGCCGTTGTGCCTTGCAGTGATACCGTCCGAAAAAGATAAACTGGTGGTGGAGCTGCGACCATTCTTCACGGGGAAACTTCTTCATGAGCGTGTCTTCGACTTGACGGACGTTGTCTTTCCAACGGCAGATGCCGAGCCGTTTGGACACACGCTCGACGTGGGTATCGACCGCGAACGCCGGTTCATGAAAGGCGACCGACAACACGACGTTCGCCGTCTTGCGCCCGACTCCAGGCAGCGCCTCGAGTGACTCCCGGTCGTCCGGGACGATCCCTCCGTGCAGATCAAGAATTCGCATCGATAGCGCTTTGACGTTTTTGGCCTTGTTTCGAAACAGACCGATTCGTTTAATGAGCGACTCGATTTCCGCTACGTCAGCCGCAGCCATCGCCTCGACCGTCGGGAACGCCTCGAACAGTCCAGGCGTCACTTGGTTGACGAGCGCGTCCGTCGCCTGCGCGGACAGCGCCACGGCGACGACGAGTTCGAACGGGTTGCGGTGGGTCAGCTCACAATGGGCGTCCGGGAACATTTGCCGCATCGTCTCCGAGATTTCGTTCAATTGAGCTCTCGTCAACATCACTTTTTCCTCCGTTGATACTCGACCAAGTCTTCAAGTGACTCGACTTTATGGTCTTGCCAGACGCTCAAGATTTTATCCATGTACTTGAAGTTGCGGACGTTACGTAGTTTCGCCTCGCGGAGCGCGGCCAAGATGAGTTCTTCACTGAAACCGTCTTCGGTCAACCAGCCGACGATTTGCTCGATCTCAAACGGCGTGATCGTCCCGAACTCCCGCTCGAACGTATGGATAAGGTTCTCGTTTAGCGACTGCGTATTTTTTTCAGGGGCGCCGTCTTCTTCGAGTGCTTGGAAAAGAGGGAGCAGACTGTAACGCTCCACTTCCGCCGACGCATCGATGGCGACGAGCTCTTTTTGCAGCAGCCCGAGCAGAACAGAGCGTGCCTCGCTCTCGGGAACGTTCATCCGGTCGCCGAGCTCGCTCGGAAGCGGCATCTCGATGCCTTCTCCCGTCAACTCCAACAAGTGGACGACGAGACAAAACTCGACCGGGTTGAGATTGAGACGACGTGCATCGGTGAACAGCTTCCTCGGAACGACGACCGGACTTTGTTCAAACAGCTTGATCAGATTATGTGCATCCATGTCGCACATCCTTTCTAGACAAATCAATCGGGGAAGACAATTAGTCATCCCCGATTGGCGATTATGGGTGAATTCGGTTCAATAGACGTGGGAACGGAATCGCTTCACGGATGTGTTCGATTCCGCTGATCCAAGCGACGGTCCGCTCAAGACCGAGCCCGAAGCCCGAGTGTGGGACCGAGCCGTACTTACGCAACTCAAGATACCAGTCATACGCATCGGTCTCATCCAGTCCTTCTTTGACGATCTCTTCTTTCAAGCGGTCGTAGTCGTCTTCACGCTGCGAACCGCCGATGATCTCGCCGTAACCTTCAGGTGCGATCAAATCGGCACAAAGGACGAGTTCAGGGTTCTCTGGGTCGACTTTCATGTAGAACGGCTTGATTTCTTTCGGCCAATGGGTGATGAACACCGGCAAATCATGCGCGTTGGCGATCGCCGTCTCGTGCGGCGCCCCGAAGTCATCCCCGTACTCGATGTCATCGAAGCCTTCTTCTTTCAAGAACTTGATCGCGTCCGTATAACGAATACGTGGGAACGGCGCTTGAACTTTTTCAAGTTTCTCCAAGTCGCGTCCGAGCAACTCAAGCTCGTTCCGGCAATGGTCAAGCGCTGACTTCGCGATGTACGATACGTAACGCTCTTGCAGATCAAGACTCATATCATGGTCGAAGAATGCCATCTCCGGCTCGATCATCCAAAACTCGATCAAGTGGCGACGTGTCTTCGATTTTTCAGCGCGGAACGTCGGACCGAACGAGAACACTTTTCCGAGCGCCATCGCTGCGGCTTCCATATATAACTGACCTGTTTGCGACAAGTAGGCTGGCTGACCGAAGTAGTCCGTCTCGAACAACTCCGTCGTTCCTTCCGGCGCGCTCGACGTGATGATCGGCGGATCGATCTTGACGAATCCTTCTTGGTTATAGAACTCGTATGTGGCCCGGATCAATTCGTTCCGGACTTTCATGATCGCGTGCTGGCGACGCGACCGGAGCCAGAGGTGACGGTTGTCCATCAAGAACTCCGTCCCGTGTTCTTTCGGCGTGATCGGATAGTCGATCGATTCCGAGATGACTTCCATCGCTGTCACTTCGAGTTCGAAGCCGAGCGGCGTCCGGCCGCCATCCGATTTGACGTTACCCGTCACCCAGACTGACGTCTCTTGCGTCACGCCTTTTGCGAGGGCGAACAGTTCTTCCGCGACTTCTGCTTTGACGACGACGGCTTGGGCGAACCCGCTCCCGTCCCGGAGTTGAAGGAAGGCGATTTTACCACTCGAACGTTTGTTGGCGATCCAGGCACCGACCCGGACCGATTGTCCTTCATAATCTTTAAATTGGCTAATTGAAATAGTTGTCATGTTCATATCCATCCTTTCGCTTATCGAGCGCTACTCTTGATAAAGTTTTCCACTCGATCGAGCGCTTCTAGTACTCGCTTCAGTTCTGTTGCATAAGACAAGCGGACGTAATCATCCTGCCCAAAGCCCGATCCCGGCACGAGCGCGACGAATGCTTCACCGAGCACTGCTTCGCACCATGCGTCGACCGAGTCGTAGCCGCTCATCGACGCGGCTTGTTTGGCGTTGGCGTATAAGTAGAATGCCCCTTGCGGTTTCAGGCACGTGATGCCTGGTATGTTGATCAATCGCTCATAGACGATCTCAAGGCGCTCTTCAAATGAGACCCGCATCATCTCGACATCATCTTGCGAGCCGTTGTACGCCTCGACGGCCGCCGCTTGGGCGATCGACGTCGGATTCGACGTCGAGTGCGATGCGAGGTTCGTCATCGCTTCGATGATCGTCTTGTCTCCAATCGCGTACCCGATGCGCCACCCGGTCATCGCATGTGACTTCGAGACCCCGTTGATGATGATCGTCCGCTCACGCATGTCAGGAAGCGTGGCGATCGAGACGAACTCGCTATCGCCATAGATGAGCTTCTCATAGATCTCGTCACTGACGACGAGCAGGTCGTGGCGCTTGACGACTTCGGCGAGCGCGACCAACTCTGACTCCGTATAGATCATACCGGTCGGGTTGGACGGGCTGTTCAAGATGACCGCTTTCGTCCGGTCTGTGATGGCGGCTTCAAGTGATTCTGGCGTCAGTTTGAACGTCGTCGCCTCGGTCGTCTCCACATAGACCGGGACACCGTCGGCAAGTTTCACTTGTTCCGGATAACTCACCCAATACGGGACCGGGATGATGACTTCATCACCTTCGTCGAGAATCGCTTGGAACAAGGCGTATAACGCATGTTTCGCCCCTGAGGCGACCATGACCTCGTTACGCTCGAACGTGAGGTCGCTGTCGCGTTTCGTCTTCTCGATGATGGCATCTTTTAAAGCGACCGTTCCGCCTGAAGGCGTATACTTCGTATCGCCGTCACGTGCAGCCTTGCATGCGGCCTCAATAATTCGTTCAGGCGTATTGAAGTCCGGCTCACCGGCCCCGAGTCCGATGACGTCTTGTCCCGAAGCTTTCAATGCTTTCGCTTTCGCCGTGATCGCGAGCGTCGTCGAAGGTGTTAACTGTTTTACACGTCTTGCCAATAGATGTTCCATCGATATCCTCCTCTAATCTCGTTCAGTTCGAATCCGCCAGTTGGACCCGTCTTATAAAGTCTCCGGTTTGAAGCGTGTAATAGGAATACGTATACGTCGCCCCTGATTTCGTCACGACTTCGATGAGCGCCCGCTCGTCAAACCCGTACTTACAACTGACGAGCGTACCACCGGTCTCCTCGAGCGAATCGGCACAGACTTTATCTAAGTCGACCGACTCGATCTCACGCGTCTCGATCGGTTGCTTACTGTCGACCGGCACGAACAGGACGCGGTCCGTCTCCTCGAAGACGACGTACGGTTCCGTCCCGTTAAAGAGCTCAGCCCGTTCGATCCGGACCGTCGGCTGTTCGGCCTCAAGACGATCGCGCGCTTCCGCGATCATGTTTTGTTTTGTCCGTTCCGTATGACCGACCGTGAACCAATAAATCCCACTAAACACGATGACGACACCGATGAGTGCCGTCATAAGAGCAACCACTACTTTTGTCTTCCGCGTCATTCTGTCCGATAGATGGTGAACACCATCTCTTCTTTCTTCGGATCATTCACTTTTTTCTCTAGTGCAAGACCGAACATCAAATCTTGGCTCTTCAGTGTACGATTCAATAGGTCGACGATTTTGTACACGTCTGCCGTCGGCTCGATCCGAACGGTCGCGAGCGTCTCAATATTCGAATTCATGTTTACTCCTCCTTCAAAACACTATACCCATCATTATAAAGCGATAATTTCACGCTGCCTAGCGTTATCTCTGATTTCCTAGAGTCGTCTCTTCTTTCTCATCTAAAAACAGTTCGAGCTCGGCCAGTGACGTCTCGAGCGATCCTTCGATCCGGTCGACAGCCGGTAGACTATTGAGAAACTGTTTCCCGTAACGCGTCGTCTCGACACGGCGGTCGAAGACGAAGATAGCGCCGTAATCCTCTTTCGAGCGAATGAGGCGACCGACGCCTTGTTTGAAGCGGATGACCGCTTGCGGAAGTGACAGTTCGAAAAACGACGACTTCCCGGTCGCTTCAATTTTTTCGGACCGCGCCTGAATGACCGGTTGGTCGGGTGGGGCGAACGGGAGACGCACGATGACGAGGCAGGTGAGCGCTTCGCCCGGGATATCGACCCCTTCCCAGAAGCTGGCCGTCCCGAACAAAATCGACTGATCGATTCGTTTGAACTGCTTCGTCAAACGGCTACGCGAGCCGCCGCTGACGCCTTGGGCAAGCAACGTATACGCGTCGTCTAGCTGATGTCTCACCGCCTCGTGCGTCAAACGTAACAGCTCGTTCGACGTGAACAAGACGAGCATGCGTCCTTTCGTCACGTTGGCAATCCGGGCAATCGAAGCGGCGATTTGATCGACGAAATGCGGTAACGGCACTTCGTTGATCAACGGGATGTCTGACGGGACGAACAATTTCGCCTGTTTCTTGAAGTCAAACGGCGAAGCGAGGACGACCCGTCTCACGTCCTGCCCGTCGAGACCGAGCCTGCGCTCGATAAAGCCGAAGCGACCGGACACGGTCATCGTCGCCGACGTCAAAATCGTCGGCCGTTTCGTAAACAAGCGCTCATGGAGCAACGGCCCGATTTCGACAGGTTGCGTATAGACCGAGGTCAATTTGCGGTTGGCCAAGTTCAACTCGACCCAACTGACAGCGTCGTCGTCGCGGGTGAGCATCGTTTCATACAGCACGCTCTCAATCTCCCGCACGTCACCGATGAACGCCTTCAAGTCACCGATCACGGCGCGTTGCTTGAACGTCATATGCTCTTTATGCTCATCGAGAAGACGAAGCATCTGCCGGAGCGACATCCGAAGCGTCCGTAAACGGTTCTCAAGCCGCTTCGCCACTTCACGGATCGGTCGGAACACGTCACCTTCCCGTTCGAAGCGAACGGTTTGCCGTTGATCTTTTTTCTTGCCGAGCGACTGGAGCGCCGTCAACAGGTCGTCTAGTTCGACATCGATTTGGGCTAACGCCTGGTCGGTCTCTTTACTGAACGCTTCCGTCTCTTCGGACACGGACGTCAAGTCGGCAAGTTGCAGCAGCCGGGAATGGAACTTTCCGTCGGCCCCGTAGCCGAACCATTTGAATAAGCGATCGAACTGGATCGCGTCGAACGTGACGCCGAAATGATGCGAGGCGACCTCTTCGACTTGGTGCGCCTCGTCCAAGATGAGCGGCGTGTCGGTCGGGAGAATCCCGGCCTGATGCTGCAGATCCGAGAAGAGCAACGCGTGATTCGTGACGATAATGTCCGCCTCTTTCGAACGCAGGACGGCCCGCGTGAAGAAGTCACGGCTATACCAAGGATCGAAGCGGCCGAAGTCCGTTGCCGCGTCGGCTTGAATGAGCCGTTTGAACGAAGCCGGTCCTTGTGTCGCAGCTCCAGGGAGTGACAACTCTTCCAAGTCCCCTGTCTCCGTCTCGGTCAACCAGACGAGCACCATCGCCTTGCACATCGCCGAGAGCATCCCGTCATTCGTCTCCTCGAGCACCATCTCAAACTTCCGGAGATCGATATAGTTGCGTCTTCCTTTCAAAAGCGTGAACTCGATTTCCGGGAAGATGGCTTTTAAGATCGGCAAGTCCCGGTTGAGCAGCTGTTCTTGTAATTGGATCGTATGCGTGCTGACGACGACCGGGCGTTTCGTCTCAAGGGCGTGATGCGCGCTCGGGATCAAGTAGGCTAACGTCTTGCCTGTGCCGGTCCCGGCCTCGATGAGAAGCGTCGCCTCATCGTCGAGCGCCTTATAGACGTGCCGCATCATCTCGAATTGACTTTGTCTCGGTTCGAATTGGTCGAACAGTGACGGAAGCGTCTCTTCGATCGTCCGATGAAGAAACGGTTCGAACGGTTCGCGCTCGACCGCCGGCTCAAACGAATCAGTCAGGCGACGGAGTGCGATTTTCCGGTGGATATCGTACGTCGTCTCGTCATCTGGTCGAATACCAATCTCGACGATGAGATCATCGAGCAACGGCTCGATGTTGCTCGTCCACGACTCGGACAGACGGCGCAACTGTTTTAGCGTCACGACCGGTAGCGTCCGCAGACGATCGAGTTGTTGAATAAACAACTCCGCGGTCGCCTCAGCGTCGCTGAGGGCGCGGTGCGCGTCCGTGTGCACCAAGTCGAACGTGTCGGCGAGTGACTCGAGCGCGTGGCTTTCAAGTGTCGGATACAAGATGCGCGCGAGTTCGACCGTATCGATGGCCCGCCCTTGGAAAGGTAAATATCCTGCCAGTTCTAAACTCTCATTTAAAAAATTCAAATCAAACGAAACGTTGTGGGCAACGAACACTCGCCCATCTAACATCTTCCAAATATCAGGGATAACGTCTTCAAACGTCGGAGCAGACGCCACATCCTGATCTGTTATCGTCGTCAACTGCGTGATAAAAGGAGGGATTGGACGACTCGGTCGAATCAACGTACTGTAGCGCTCAATCACTTCACTACCTTGTACGACCACCGCCGCGAATTCAATCAGTTCATCGCCGGATTTGACGGAATGACCGGTCGTCTCTAAATCCACTATCACATAAGTGTCCATAACATCCATCCCATCTTCGGCACGCTCGTGCTTTCTGTCTCTTTCTGTCTGTCTCATCTTACCATAGAACGATGCACGAAAAAACGGGGTTGCCTCTAAGGGCATCCCCGCTCTGTTCATAGAATCGTATGTGCGATTTCTTCGTACAACAGTTGATCGACTTCGTTGCGATCGTTCAACACCGCAACTTTCGGACGATGCGATCTCGCCTCTTCAGCCGTCATCTGACCGTAGGCCATGATGATGACGACATCGCCGACTTGGAAATGGCGGGCCGCTGCCCCGTTTAGGCAGATAACGCCTGAACCGCGCTCACCCTTGATGACGTATGTCTCAATGCGGGCGCCGTTATGGTTGTTCGTGATGTGGACGTGCTCATTTTCCATAATCCCGACCGCGTCCATCAAATCCTCATCGATCGTAATCGAGCCGACGTAGTGTAAATTCGCCTCGGTCACGGTCGCCTTGTGTAGCTTGGCGTGCATAAATGTTCGAATCATTTGATTCACCCTCTCTTCCAAATCGTATTATCAATCAAGCGGGCGCGTTCAAACTGCACCGCCACTGCAATCAACAGTTCTGTCGACGAGTCTGTCACGTGCGAAAGCGTCGGATAGTCGACTAGTTCGACATAGTCGATCGTACTGTTCGGGATTGCCGACAGCCGTTCGACGAGTCGTTCTTGTACCGACGTGATCGCGACCCCTTCAGTCAACGCGTCACGCGCCTCGATGAGTGCTCGATTGATGTCGCTCGCGTCAATCCGTTCCGTTTCAGACAAGTAGACGTTACGCGACGACTTGGCGAGTCCCGAGTCCTCACGAATGATCGGACAGCGGATAATCTCGACCGGCACGAAATAGTCCCGGACGTATCCCTCGATCAGTGCGACTTGTTGGGCGTCCTTCAAGCCGAAGTAAGCACGCGTCGGCCGCACCAAGTTGAACAGTTTTGAGACGACCGTCAATACACCGTCAAAATGACCGGGCCGGCTGGCGCCGCATAAGACGTCGGCTCCGGTACGCACCGTCACGCGCGCCATATCGAGCGGATACATCGTCGCGGTATCCGGATAAAATAGTACGTCTACCCCCGCTTCTCGCGCCAACTGTTCGTCCCGTTCAAAATCTCTCGGATAACGATCGAGGTCTTCATTCGGCCCAAATTGGGTCGGATTGACGAAGATGCTCATGACGACGCGATCATTCTCGCGTTTGGCCGCCTCGACGAGACTCAAGTGTCCTTCATGCAGGTAACCCATCGTCGGCACAAAGCCGACGGTCAACCCGTCGGACAGAGTTTCACGTAACGACATCGGATCGGTGACGATCCTCATGCTTTGCCACCGTACAACGTGTCGAGCAGCGTCTCGTCCATCGTGAACGTGTGGCGTTCGAGCGGGAACGAGCCGTCTTTCGTCGCTTGGACGTAAGAGCCGATGGCACTCGTCGCGACCGCGTTCACGTCGGCGTACGCCTCGACAAATTTCGGGAGACGGTCGACGCCATACTTCAAGACGTCGTGATAGACGAGCACCTGCCCATCGACGTCGGCACCGGCACCAATCCCGATGACCGGGATGTGAAGCGCTTCGGCGATTTTTTTAGCGAGTTGATGCGGCACACACTCGAGAACGAGCATTTTCGCCCCGACCCGTTCGGCCTCGAGGCTGTCGTTGATCAGTTGCTCGGCATCCTCAAGCGACTTCCCTTGGACTTTATAGCCTTCGAGCACGCCGACCGATTGTGGCGTGAGCCCGAGATGGGCGACACACGGCATGCCGACTTTCGTCAATCGTTCGATCGTCTCGAGCACTTCGCCCGCCCCTTCAAGTTTGATGGCGTCGGCGTGTCCGTCTTGGAACAATGTCGCCGCCGCTTGAAGCGTTCGGTCGAAATCACCGTGATACGTCGCGAACGGCATATCGACGACGACGAACGTGTCCTTCGCCCCGCGGCGCACCGCTTTGGCATGGTGGACCATATCATGAATCGTCACCGGGATCGTCGAGTCGTAACCGAGCACGACCATTCCTAGTGAGTCTCCGACAAGAATGATGTCCACTCCCGCCGCTTCGGCCAGTTTCGCCGACGGATAATCGTAAGCGGTCAACATGACCAACTTCTCTTCTTGCTTCATCTTTTTCAATAATGAAGTCATCGTATGCATATGTTCTCCTCCTAAATGTGGAGACAGGAAAGGAAAAACGCCTTCTTACACGATTGGCAAGAAGGCGCACGAAAACGAACTCAAGGTTGAGTGTCCTTCTGTCCCTGTCAAAATGATCAAGGCAGACAATTAACTAAAACGACGGTCTGCAATTCCGGTACACTTCTTGCGATAGCGTCCGACACGTTCATTATAGACCACGAATACGTTTCCATCAATCATTCCAGACTGCGATTTCAGCGGAATAGATGGCTTCGATGGCACCATGACGCTCGAGCAGGAGCGCCCCCTGTTCTGAGATGCCGCGCATGATACCGCGTTTAGACTCCCCCGAGGCGGTCAACGTCACTTCTTCATTCAAATAAGCGGCGTGCTCTAGCCAGTTGTCGCGGACCGGGCCGAACCCGGATTCGAGCAACGCGTCATATTCGGTCTCGAGCTCGGCCAATAGATCGGCGAGCACTTCACTGCGTCGTAACGCGACGCCCGTCTCCAATTTGATCGACGTCGCCCGGTGAACCAGGTCAGTCGGGATCGACTCCGTATTGACGTTCAATCCGAAGCCGAGGATGACGGCTTGGATGCGGTCGCCTTCAGTTTGCATCTCGGTCAAAATCCCGCCGATCTTCTTCCCGTTCACGAGAAGGTCGTTCGGCCATTTGATAAATGCCGGGACGCCTTGTTGCCTTAGCGACCGGGCGAAAGCGCTCGCCGCCATGAGCGTCAGCTTCGACGCTTCCCGAATCGGCAGCGCCGGACGAAGGATGATACTAGCCGCGATATTGACGTGGCTCGGGTTGTGCCAACTACGCCCGAGTTGGCCGCGCCCTGCCGTCTGTTCTTCGCTGATGACGAGCGTCCCCTCAAGCGCCCCTTTTTGGGCGAGTTCGTGGGCGATGCGCTGCGTCGTGTCGACTTGGTCGTAGGCGTAGACGTGTTGCCCGAACCGGCCGTGCCGGAACGAGACGAACGCCGGTTCATCGAGCCGGTCCGTCCGTCCGAACAGTTGATACCCTTTACGCGGGATCGTTTCGATGTCGTAACCGTCTTGTTTTAACGTCTCGATATGTTTCCAAATAGCGGTACGTGAAATATTTAATTGGCGGGCCAATTCCTGTCCGCTCCACACCGCCCCGTCTTGGAGCAAGTTTAAGACCTTTCCTCTCGTTGAAGCCACATGACCGCCTCCTCTCGTAACGTTTGTTCCTCGTTAGCTAACTCGCCGAGGACGACGCGCCGTTCGAGGTCGGCGAGCAAGTGCTTGATCCGTGCGCCGCTCGCCCCGACCTGAAGCGCATCGCGACCGTCGAACCGGAGCTCCCGCCGTGACTGGATCGGGAGCACACGTTTCAAGGCGTCGGACGATTCCGTGCTCCCGGTCATCCGCAAATACGTCTCGAGCGTCGCTTGAGACGTCTCATATACGGTGAACGTATCGAGCCCGGAGTCGAACAGGTTGGCCAATACGCCCGCTTCCCGCTTCAAGGCGTTCGAACGCTTCCATGGCGAGAGCCAACGGATGTCTCCGGCGTGATAGACGAATAGCGCCCAGCCTCCGACCGCGTTGATTGGTGCCCGTCTGTCAGCGATAACACGATGGACGAGCTGTTTGGACACGTCCGGTAAGTACTGATGGATGCCGAGCTCGACAAGGTCGGTCAGCGCTCGGCGGTAAGCAGGTCCCGTCATCAACTTCTCGAACTCGATGGCGATGCGTTCCATCGCGATGTCTTGCAATTTGTGGCCGAGCGTCCTCGCCGCGTTCCGCACATCATCAGCGAGCGTGAAGTCGAGCTGGGACATGAACCGAAACGCACGCATGATCCGGAGCGCGTCTTCCCCGAACCGTTCGTACGGGCTCCCGACGGTCCGGATAATCCGCGCCTCGAGGTCAAGCCGGCCGCCGAACAAGTCGACGACGTTGCCGTCATGGAACGCCATCGCGTTCATCGTGAAGTCGCGGCGCAACATGTCCTCTTCGAGCGTGACGCCGAGCGAGACGTGGTCGGGGCGTCGCGAGTCCGAATACGTCCCTTCCGAACGGAACGTCGTCACCTCGAACGGATGATGATCGAGGATGACCGTGACCGTCCCGTGATCGATTCCGGTCGGGACCGATTTCGGGAACAGTTTCATGACGTCTTCCGGGAACAACGACGTCGCGATATCGATGTCGTCGGGAAGCGTGCCGCGCACGTAGTCACGAACGGCACCGCCGACGATGTACGCCTCGCCCCCGTGGTCGTTGATTTTTTTTATGATTTGTTTCGCATACTCCCATTCTGTCATCGGCGCACCACCTGTTCGTATAGTCGTTCATATTGCGTGACGATGTCTTTAGACGCGAACTGTCTCGCTTTCACGAGACCGCCGGCACGCAGTTTCGCATGGAGCGCATCGTCGAGCAAGATCGCTTCGAGCGCGGTCGTGGCCGCTGTGACGTCGCCGCGCGCGACGACAAAACCGTCCACTCCGTCCGTGATCACTTCCGGCAAGCCCCCGGCATCGCTGACGACCGATGGGACGCCTGTCGCTAACGCCTCGAGAGCGACGAGACCGAACGCCTCTTTGTCCGACAACAGAAGATGGACGTCGCTGATCGACAACAACGCCGCGACTTGCTCTTGTTTCCCGGCGAAGATGACACTGTCTTCGAGCGCCATCTCGCTCACGAGTCGACGCATCGCCCCCATGAGCGGTCCGTCACCGACGAGGAGCAACTTCTTGCCCGGGACGCTCATCCGCTGGAACGCCTCGAGCACGAGGTCGATCCGCTTCACTTGTCGGAAGTTCGAGATATGGATGACGACGCGGTCGGCTGCTGACAAGCCGTAACGTTCACGGAGCGACGGCTCGGCTTGCGGCTGATAAACCGATTCGTCGATAAAGTTATGGATGACATCGATCTCAAGGCCTGCATCGATCCGCTCAAGCGTCTCGCGCTTCAAACTGTCGGACACGGCCGTGATCGCGTCCGACTGACGTAAACCGTACAGGATCGCCGGTTTCAACTCTTCATCTTCCCCGAGCACCGTAATATCGGTGCCGTGGAGCGTCGAGACGATCGGCGTCTTACTCTCGGCCATCTCGCGTCCGAGCGCGGCACAAACCGCATGGGGCACCGCATAGTGCGCGTGGATGACGTCGAGGCCGAACGCACGGATGACGCTCGCGATCTTCGAGGCGAGCGTGATATCGTACGGAGGATAGCGGAACACCGAGTACTGGTTGATCTCGACTTGGTGGAACGTGATGTTCGGATGATACGCATTCAACCGGAACGGGATGCTCGACGTGATGAAATGGACGTCGTGCCCCCGGTCGGCGAGTTTCATCCCGAGCTCGGTCGCGAGGATGCCTGAACCTCCGACCGACGGATAACAGAGGACTCCGATACGTAGCTTCATGCGAGCTCACCCGCCTGCGTGACGACGTATGGTTTGACGGTCATGAGCCCTTCGGCGTAGTCCGTGCCGATCAAGCTACCGAAGTGACGGTCGCGCGCGACGACGCGGTCGACGTACGCATCGGTCAATGGTGTGTCGACGCCGTCAACTGGTGTGAATTGACTTGCGTATGACGTCAACGCGTCCACTTTTTTATCGAGCGTCGCCGTGATGTCGATGCAGACGTCCGGTCGCACGTGGGCGTTGATCATGTATTGATAGACGCTGTCCGGACGGTAAGCCGGGACGTCGGACATATATTTGCGAATCCCGGCGTTGAACAGCGCCTCTTCGACGAGACGGGCGCACGCCCCGTGGTCGGGATGGCGGTCGACGCCGTACGGATAGAGCAGATGCGTCGGTCGCTCGGTCCGGATCAAGCGGACGAGCGTTTCAATTTGGTCGGCTGTCCCGAGCAGGCCACGGTCAGGGAAACCGAGATTGATGCGACGGACGCCGAGAATTCTATCGGCTGTTGCCGCTTCCTGTGCCCGCGTGACGACATCGCCGTTCGACGACAGTTCGGCCCGCGTCAAATCGACGTACAGGACTGGGATGCGATCACCCGTCCACTGGGCCGTCATGCCGGCGATGCCGATTTCGATATCGTCCGGATGGGCCCCGATTGCTACTATTTTCATAAAAAATCACCTCTTCTGTGAAAAGTATATCGGACTCACTGTCGAATGTCATATGTTCAGGGTAGGCAATCCACAGGTTTTTCGAGTACGCTTATGGATGGGAGGTGAACCACATGACGGTACAATTACCGATTCGGTTTCGCAATATATTCTTTATTCTCATCGGTTCATTCATTTTTGCATTCGGCGTGTTTCATTTTAACGTCCAAAACAACTTGGCCGAAGGCGGTTTCACCGGGATCACGTTGATTCTGCGCGGCTTGTTCGGTTGGTCGCCATCGATCACGAACTTGGCGCTCAATCTGCCGCTCTTCTTCGTCAGCTACAAGCTGCTCGGGCGGACGACGTTCATCTATACGCTCGTCGGGACGTTCAGCTTTTCGCTCTGGTATGGGCTGATCGCCAAGTACTCGAACCTCGTCATCGATTTGACCGATGACATGGTGCTCGCGAGTTTATTTGCCGGTCTGTTCATCGGCGTCGGTCTCGGCATCATTTTCAACAACGGCGGGACGACCGGGGGCATCGATATTATCGCTCGCCTCGTCCAACGTTACGTCGGTTGGTCGATCGGCAAGACGTTCCTCGTGTTCGACTTTTTCGTCATCGTCCTCAGTTTGACGTATCTCGACATCCGCGAGGCGATGTATACGCTCCTTGCCGTCTATATCGGCGCCCGCGTCATCGATTCGATGCAGGAAGGCACATATGCCGGTAAGGCCGCGATGATCATCAGCGACCACCGGACCGCCATCGCCGACGGCATCCACGCGACGATGAACCGCGGGACGACCCGTCTGCTCGCGAAAGGCGGCTATTCGAATAAAGAGCTCGAAGTGATTTACGTCGTCGTCGGACGCAACGAGGTCAACCGCCTCAAGACGATCGTCAAACAGATTGACCCGCACGCTTTCGTCACGTTCCATCACGTATACGAAGTCGGCGGCGAAGGGTTCACGTTCGACGAGAATCGCGTACCGCTCAAATAAAAAAGACGAACACATCCCTAATTTGGAGATGTGTTCGTCTTTTTTATGCGGACGCCCTCTCTATCGTTCGATCCGTTTAATTTCAAAGTAAAGGGCACCGCCCGGCGAATCGATACTAGCGGTCTCCCCGACTCGTTTTCCGATCAAGCCGCTTCCGAGCGGGGACGAGACCGAGATCGTCCCGTTCGCCAAATCAGCCTCGAGCTCACCGACGATCCGATACGTCTCGTCCTCACCGTCCGGCAGTTCCCGGATCCATACCTCCACTCCGAAACCGACGCGATCCGTTGGCGCATCATCCTCGATCATCGCGTCGGCAAGCACGCGCTCGAGTTCAACAATTTTCGCCTCGATGCGCTCCTGTTCCCGGATCGCCTCAAAGTACGTCACGTCTTCTCTAAAGTCACAAAATTTGCGCGCCGTCTTCACTCGTTCGAGCGCCTCGCTCCGACCGCTTCCGCGGAGCGACTCGAGCTGTTCGATGAGACGAAGACGGCCTGACTTCGTCAACTGTGGTTTTGCCATACAATTCCCCTCCTCACACAAAAAAATCCCGTCAGTCGACGGGATCGATTCTATTCATCGCGTGGCATAAAGACGATCAGTGCGAGACGGATCAGTTCGGCAACCGCGACAAGTGTCGCTGCGACATAAGTCCAAGCAGCCGCGTTCAACACTTTACGGGCACCTGACTCTTCCGTCGCGGTCACGATCCCGTGGCTCGTCAGTTCGGCCATGGCGCGTTTCGAGGCGTCAAATTCGACCGGGAGCGTGACGAGTTGGAACAAGACCGCCCCGAGCATCATGACGACACCGAGCTGGGCAAGTCCCATCGCACCTAAGAGGAAACCTCCTATGAGCAGCGGGAACGACAAGTTTGACGTGATGTTCACGACCGGCACGAGCCGATGGCGGACACGCATCATCTTATAGTCCGTCGCGTCTTGGACGACGTGACCGATCTCATGGGCCGCGATCGCTGCCGACGAGATCGTTGATCCTTGATACACTTCGCGCGACAAGCGGACGACTTTATGCGTCGGGTCGTAATGGTCACTCATCAAACCGTCGACCATCTCGATGCGGACATCGTGCACACCGTTTTGTTTCATGATGAAGTCAGCGACTTGAGCGCCGGTGACACCGCTTTGAAGTGGTTGTTGTAAAAACTTTTTGTACGTACTTTTCACTCGCATCTGGGCCCATAACGGGATGAGCATGATCAGCGCGAGATAGAAAATATAGCCACCTAATGACATTTTCTATATCACCTCTGCGTATATTTGATATCTCGATTTTACATTCTTATGAACTTATTATCAAGCGAAGCGCGCAGGATGAGTCGGTATCCCACAAAAAAACATATTCCCGTCAACCAGAACGACCCGTAGCCGATCCACATAATATGCTCGGCGAGCGACGGATAACGCGGCCATTGTCCGAGCACGTAGTCGACGACGTCGTTATGGATGACCCAGATGAGCGTCAAGACGAACGACGACACGGTCCAACGCATGAACGGGGCGTATAGAAACGCCTGGACCGCCATCGCACCGTGAGACAGCATGAGCATGACGGCCATGAGCACGATGAACGTATCCGCGTCGTCTCCTAGCTTCATGAGGAACATGACGTTCATGACGACGGCCCAGACCCCG
Source organism: Exiguobacterium sp. SH0S2 (assembly GCF_004337185.1). Classification (NCBI taxonomy): domain Bacteria; kingdom Bacillati; phylum Bacillota; class Bacilli; order Caryophanales; genus Exiguobacterium; species Exiguobacterium sp. SH0S2. The sequence continues at coordinate 370,145 of NZ_SJVB01000001.1, forward strand.
TATTTGACGAGTGTGATGAAGGCGAGTGTCTCGATGAGCGGTGAGCTTTTCTTGAGCAGCCACAGCGCCAGGACGATTGTGAAAAATAGTGACGCCGTCGGGCTGTCCGGTACGAACGGCCAATAGATGAGCGGCGTGTCGCGAAGCTGTGGTTCATACCAGACGTATCCGTAAATCGTGCCGAGCAGATTGACGATGAAGAGGAATGTTAAAACGGCTTTATGTTTTAGAAAGGGAAGCCACATCGTATAGTTCATGAAATCATTCCGTCCTTTTTTTCTTTATTGTAGCTTGCGTGACCGATAAGTAAAAGAGTGTAGCCCATAGGGGACTACACTCGATTGCTTACTGGTTATTTTCGCCGCCTTCACCGTATGAGGCGAGGAACTCGGACATGGCTTGGAGGTCTTCATCCGAACCGTCCCACTGACCGGCCGGCATCGTGCCGACACCGTTGACCGCGATCTCCGCGATCTCTTCAGCCGTGTAGGCCGTTCCGATGAGTCCTGGAGCTGCCGCCCCGCCCTCGAGGTTTTGACCGTGACAGTTAACACAAGACTGGGCTGCATAAATCTCATAGCCAGGTGCGGCTGTGTCGATTTCCGGACCTTCACCCGGTACGACTAAGATTCCTTGCTCATGAACTTGATCCCAATGCGTCGTTTGAACAGATTCCCACGTCAAGTACATGATCGAGAGAATCCCGAGCAGCATGAAGCTGATCGCGACCGGTCGTTTGGCCGGCCTGCGCTCGATTCCTTGGTCGAGCCACGGTGCGATCAAGAGCGCCGTGAACGCGACCCCAGGCAAGATGACCGTTCCAAGAAGGATCCAGTCCCCCGCCGCGAATTGATACTTGAGCAATTGATACAAGAACAAGAAATACCAGTCCGGTAACGGAATGTATGACGTGTTCGTTGGATCGGCGATGTTTTGGAGCGGTGCTGCCTCGACGATCGTCAAGGCGATGAATCCGATCAAGAAGACCGAACCGACCATCCACTCTTTAAGCAAGAAGTTCGGCCAGAACGCTTCTGTGCGTCCTGGATATTCAGAATAGTCTTTTGCAATATTTTGTTTCCGATTCCCGATTCCTACTCGAGAGTCGGTTACAAATTTCATCCCTTTACCGCGATGCATATCGTTTCTCCTCCTTTTTGTCTTCGAATCGGCTTATAGCGGTCCAGATATTCCTTGTTTACGAATCATCAGGAAGTGGGCTCCGAGGAGTCCGAACAAGGCCGCCGGTAAGAAGAAGACGTGAATGGCGAAGAAGTTCGTGAGCGTCCGTGCCCCGACGATCTCACCACCGGCGAGAAGGGTCTTGGCGATTCCACCAATGACAGGAACACTTTCGGCAATTTGAAGCGTAACTTTCGTTGCGAACAACGCTTTCATATCCCAAGGTAACAAGTAACCTGTAAGACCGAGCGCCAAGACGACGAAGAACAAGAGGACTCCGACGACCCAGTTGAGTTCGCGTGGTTTCTTATACGATCCGGTGAAGAACACACGGAGCGTGTGTAAGAACAACATGACGATCGCGACCGATGCGCCCCAATGGTGCATCCCACGAACGATTTGTCCGTGTGCGATTTCGTTCTGTAAGTAATACACCGATGCGTGGGCATTGATGATATCTGGAACGTAGTACATCGTCAAGAACATCCCTGACAGAATTTGAATCACGACCGTGAAAAATGTCAGACCGCCGAAGCAATAAACAAATGCTGAAAAGTGATGGGCAGGGTTGACGTGTTCCGGTACTTCATGGTCAGCGATGTCGCGCCATAACGGCGTGATGTCGACGCGTTCATCGACCCAATCATAAATTTTTTGTAACATCGACTATTTCCCCCTCTCACAACTGTGCGACTGGACTGCCCAAGTATAGGAAGCCGTCTTTTTCTTCTTTTTCATAGCGTGCCAGCGGTGATGTCGGAGGTGTACCCGGAATGTTCGTTCCGTCTTTTTCGTAACGCCCGAAGTGACACGGACAGAAAAATTCTGACGGTCTTGTCGGATCTCCACCATAACCTACTTGACAGCCAAGATGCGTACAGATAGGAGAGAGTGCGATTACTTCACCGTTCTCGTCTTTGAACACCCATGCTGAAAGTGTTTCTTCAAATTCATACCAAGCGTCTTGCGTTTGTTTTTTAAAGTCGACACGTTGCGGCTCAGTCGTGATGTCGTCAAGACTCATGACCTTCACTTTGTCGCCCGCACCCGATTTTTTCAAGACCGGATCGATCGCAAAGTTGACCATCGGACTGATCAATGTTGCCGCCATAAAGCCACCTACACCAGTTAACGTATACGTTAAGAACTGACGGCGCGTGACTTTTGACCCATTTTGAGCCATTTGGTTCCCCCCTCATTCGTGTGCATAACCCCATAATTCTTTATGCATTCTTCACAAAAATTTCTCACTCACCAAAATAGTATATCAATAAAACCTCTACGTCAACCGCTTCATGTCGCCATCCAACGGCCCGAAAGCTCTGTAATGACTTGCGTCGCAAAATTTTGGACCATCGTGTGCGACTGCTCCCCCGACATGCCTTTCAAGGCAAGCGGCGGAACGAATATGACCGGTAACTCGAACGCTTTGAAGCGAACGTCTGAAGAGATGAACAACACGTGGGCAAACCCGGCCGTCGTTGCTTTTGTCATGACTGCGCATGCAAATTCGTACCCGGCCTCGACATCGAGATAGCTAAGCGTCGGATTCAGCATCGTCCGTCCAGACAGCTGTCGTTCGGTTTCAAGCGCCACCGCTTGGACGACCTCGTAGCTTTCGGCTTTACGCACCATCTCCTCATCAAACGCCAGTTCGACGAGTGGGACGATGAGCGTATCGACGTATTGGCGTTCGGTCAGCGATTTCAACGCATCCATGCCATCGAACCTCATCTTCCTCCTCCTCTCTTTAGAAGACATACATCATCATGTCCATTGTAGCGTACCTACATTCGCTTCCTCTCGAAAGTTATGAACGAAATGTGAAATTATTGTGTATTCCTACGTCATTAATATACCAAAAAACAAGCGCTTTCCATAACGGAAGCGCTTGTTTTTCCTAAAATAATTTCGATGCTCTCACTTGATGAAGTTTGCTCGTCAAATTACGAAACAGCTTCTCGTCCCGGCGATCAAGCGCCTCGTCGATCTCGACGAGCAGACGCTCTTCCTCGAACTGGGCGACCGATGCTCGAATGACCGTCTGGGCCGAGTTCGTCACTTCGTCTTTAATCTCGGCGACAGGCTCAAACGGATTGAGCTCGACGATGTCGATCCAACTCTCATCAATCATCATCCCTTGAAAGTTTAGTTCGACATAAATCGTCCCGTCGTGGAGCCGAATGTCATGGTACGCCTTTTCCGGATTGACCGTGATGAGGTCACCTCGTCGGTAACGGAACGGTTCCCCTTCGAAGCCGTACGCCGTCATGACGAGGCTGCGCGGTGAAACCGAGGCGTTCGTCACGAAATGAACGTTCCCAAGTTTTTCAGGATGTCTAAGCCAATAATCAATGATCCATTTGGCCTCTCGCTTACGAAGCGTATGATGAGCGAGGAATCGCTTTAAAAAATTCTTTTTCCGCTCGACCATATGACCCCATCTCCTTTATATTGATTAATCGCGATCCGTCAACAAGTCGATCCGCTCTTCGAGAATTTGGCGGTCGATCATATCCACGGTGAGCGCAAGCGTTTGCTCGAGCACACGCTGCGCCTTGTCACGCTGTCCTTCTTCTACCAATAGTGTAGCCCATTCAGTCGAAAATGACACGTCCTCTTTATAAACTTGTTCGATCGATGTGTATAGATTGACGGCCTGCTCATAGTCCTCGAGTTCATAGGCGGCTTTCGCCTTGTACCACGTCATGAGCGTCGACGTCGAGTGCTCCTCGAGCGCATCGATCGTCTCGAGCACGGCTTCCATGTCTCCCGCTTCGAACAAGATTGACAACAGCAGTTCGGTCGCTTGAAGCGATTCCGGGTTCAAGGCGAGCGCTTCGCGGAGTTCATTGACCGCTTCGTCTGTGCGCCCTTGCTTCAAGAACAGCTTCGCTTTGACAGTGCGCAGCTCATCGTTATAGTCGTCACGGTCGATCCCTTGATCGATCACTTCGAGCGCTTCATCGATGCGACCGAGTTCCTCGAGTGCTTCCGTATACGGCAAGTAAAGCGATGTAAAGTCAGGGTCCATCAAGCGGAGCTCTTCGAACTGTTTGATGGCGACCTCATCACGTCCGATGCGGTGGGCCGTCATCGCATGTCCGAACACGGTGTTCAGATTGCGGTTCTCTGTCTTCTCGAATTCATCGAGCGCTTCTTCAAACGAGCCGATCATCGTCAGTGCTTCAGCGTAATCGGCTTGATAATCGAGTTCTTCGGGTAATCGCAAGTGCGGTAAGCGAGCATAGAGCGGTACCGCCTGTTCAAACGAACCGATCGAGGCGTATAGTTCGGCCAGCCCATAGACGAGCAGCGGCTCGTCCGGATTCGCCTGTAACGCTTCCATCAATTTCTTGACCGCGACTTCGTCAAGTCCTTGCGATTGATACAAATCAGCTAATAAGACGAGACTTCTCATGTGCGCCTCTTTGTCGCTCGCATCGATCGTTTCAAGGACGGCGATCGCTTCTTCTTCCCGGTCGCTGTCGAGATACGCTTCAGCGAGCGACAGCGCCACGTGCGGGTTGCCCGCGTAGTCGACATACAGTGCTGCTAGTAAATTCACAGCCCGGTCGGCGAGGCCCAGTTCGAGATATAGGTCGGCAATCGCCAACCGATCTTCGTCCGAACCTTCTGTCTCAAGCGCTTCAAGGTGCGCCAAGGCGTGCTCGGTCTCACCTTTTTCGAGCATCTCGATTATATGGTTTAATACTGATTCGTCTAACATAATTAATTTCCTCCTACCACTTTCAGGTATTGCCGTTATTCTATCTCACGACCGAGCCGTTGTAAATCGTCACGAAAATGAGGGTAACTGATTTCAGAGGCTTCGATCCCGTCGATGACGACGGGTTCGTCGATCAGTAAAGCTGCCACTTGTAGCATCATCGATAGACGATGGTCCGCATGCGAGGACACATGACCAGCCTGAAGCCGGCTCGGGAAAACGCTGAACCCGTCTTCGGTCTCGCGGATATCGACACCGAGCGCCGCGAGCTCGCTCGCGACCGTCTTGATCCGATCGGTCTCTTTCACACGCAGTTCACCCGCATCCTTTACGACTGACGGGCTCGACGCCTGCGACGCGACGAGAGCGAAGAGTGGGAGTTCATCGATTTGTCGTGGGATGGCCTCGCCTTCGAGCGTCACCCCTTGAAGTTCGCTCGTCGTCACCGTCACATCTCCGACCGTCTCTTCCCCGAGTGGTCGCAGCCGAGTGATCTCGACGTTCGCTCCCATACGCTCAAGTGTTCGTAAAAAGCCGATTCTCGTCTCGTTCAAACAGACGTCGGTCGTCGTCACGCGGCTGTTTGGGACGATGGCGGCCCCGGCCCAGAAGAAAGCAGCCGACGACGGGTCGGCTGGCACGTCGACTGTCGCCCCGTCGAGGTGACTTGACGATAGCCGGATCGTCCGCACGCCATCTTCGTTCGTGATCTCGACTCGTCCACCAAACAGCGGCAGCATCCGTTCCGTATGGTCGCGTGACAGCATCGGTTCCCGGACAATCGTCGTCCCGTCAGCGCGAAGACCGGCCAATAGGATAGCCGACTTCACTTGCGCGCTCGCGACCGGTAACGTGTAATCGATCCCGCTCAAGCGCCGCCCCTTGATCCGAACAGGGGCGAATTCGCCGTCGATGTCGGCCCCCATCTGTCGAAGCGGTTCGGTGATGCGACGCATCGGCCGTTTCGAGAGCGAGTCGTCTCCGACGAGCGTGAACTCACCCGAATATCCGGAGACGAGACCCGAGAGCAGGCGCATCGTCGTCCCCGAATTCCCGCAGTCAAGCGTGGCCGGAACGACTGACGCGACACCTTCGATCCGGAGCCGCTCGTCGAGTTCTTCGACGCTTGCCCCGAGACTACGGACCGCATCGATCGTCGAACGGCAATCTGCCCCAAGGAGCGGATTCATGACGACCGTCTCCCCGCTCGCTATCGCACCGAATAAGATCGCGCGGTGCGTGATCGACTTATCACTCGGTACGCGAATCAATCCATTCAACCCCATCAGAACCACCCTTTCAACTGTATGTATGCTTCAGCAAGCCGCTCGGACGGCACCGCCTCAACGGTAGCCGCTTCACCGAGCAACACGAAACGGACTTGTCCATCCCGATTTTTCTTATCGAGCCCCATCACCGTCAAATACGTCTCGAACGGTTTCCATTCAACCGGGCTGACGCGGCGCGCCCGCATCCAAGCGGCGAGCTTACTGGCCCGATCCGTGTCTCCTCCGACGAGAAAGGCGTATACCATGCCGTACAGCACCGCCTCCCCGTGTGACAGTCGATACCGTTCGACCGACTCTAAAGCGTGCCCGAACGTATGACCAAAATTGAGCCACGCCCGGACACCGTGTTCCCGTTCGTCTGCCTCGACGACGACACGTTTCACTTCAATCCCGCGCGCAAGCCACATTTCCCAGTCTAGCGTACCAACTGACAACGCCTGAAACAGTTCGTCCTCGAATGAAGCAGCGAGGACGTAACGTGACAAGTAAGCATGTTTAATCAACTCACCGAGCCCGCTCAAGACGTCACGATTGCTCAGCGTCTCGAGACGGGACACGTTATAATGCACACCGATCGGTTGATAAAACGCACCGATCGCATTTTTAGACAGCGGGTGGTTGACGGCGACTTTGCCACCGATCGCTGAATCATGGGCGAGCACCGTCGTCGGTACTTGGATGTAACGGACCCCTCGCATATACACACTCGCAAGAAAACCGGCCAAGTCCCCGATCATGCCCCCGCCAAAAGCGACGACGAGCGTGTCGCGGTCACAACGTGCGGTCAACCCATCTGTCACGAGTTTTTCAACGGTCTCGAGTGATTTCGAGCCGTCACCCGGCGTGACGACCGACCAAACGATCTGCGGATGGATGCCGGCTAGACGTTGTTTGAACACCTTACCGTGTAGCGCATCCACCGTCCGGTCTGTAATGACCCATACCGTCGAGCAAGCCGGGAAATAATCCACGCGGTCCAACCAGGCGTCGCTGTGTTCAATCGACACGTCATAAGGGACTGATGCGTCAACATGAATCGTCACCACGACCGGATTTCCTCACGATACGACTCGACCCGCGACTGAATTCGTTTGACGGTGTCGTGTCCGAACGTCTCACACAACTCACGCGCGAGTTCGAACGCGACGACCGCCTCGACGACAAGTGACGCAGCCGGGACAGCACAAGCGTCACTTCGTTCGATTTGAGCGAGGAACGGCTGTTTCGTATCGATATCGACCGATTGCAACGGTTTGTAGAGCGTCGGAATCGGCTTCATCACGGCACTGCAGACGATCGGCATCCCGGTCGTCATCCCTCCTTCAAAACCGCCTAGATGGTTGCTCAGTCTCGTATACCCGGACTCGTCATAGGCGATCGGGTCCATCACTTCCGATCCTGGACGGTACGCCATGTCAAATCCATCGCCAAAGGCAACCCCTTTGATGGCGTTGACGCTCATGACGGCGCGAGCGATGGCCGCATCGAGCTTGCGATCATATTGAACGTAAGAACCCAACCCTGGGATGACGCCATGCACTTCGGTGCAGACGACGCCGCCAAGTGAATCTCCGGCCGCTTTCGCTTCATCAATCAAACGCATCATCGCTTCACCGGACGTTTCGTCAGTCGTGCGTACGGGTGACGCCTCGATGACGGTCCGTAGTTCTTCGAGTGCTGCGTAGTGCTTCGGCGCGGACTCGATGCCGCCGATCACTTTCACATAGCTGACGAGCGACATGCCGACTGCGTCGAGCAACTGTTTGCTGAGCGCACCGACAGCGACGCGGGCCGCCGTCTCGCGTGCACTCGAACGTTCGAGCACGTCCCGAAGGTCTCGGTGGTCATACTTAAGACCGCCGACAAGGTCAGCATGTCCCGGACGAGGCCGAACGACCCGGCGCTTGATTTCAAACTCGTCGTCGACCGGCTCTGCCTGCATGACGTTCCGCCAATGCGCATGGTCTTTGTTTTCAATCCAAAACGAAACAGGGGCTCCGGTCGTCATCCCATGACGAACCCCAGCCCTCACCTCGATTTTGTCTGATTCAATTTGCATTCGGCGTCCACGGCCATAGCCCGACTGACGTTTCGCCAACTCGCCGTTGATTGCCTCGACGTCGACGCTTAAGCCGGCCGGGACTCCTTCGATGATGACGGTCAATCCCGGTCCGTGTGACTCTCCCGCTGTCAAATAACGCATATGCGCCACCTCACTCCTCAAATTTTTCGTAGAAGAAACTTTGTTTCATCTTGTATCCGTAACGCTTCGGCTGGAAGATTTGTTCAGTCCCTCCGACGAAGAGGACCCCGCCCGGACGAAGCGAGCGGTGGAACGACTTGTACACTTTCTCTTTCGCCTCTTCCGTAAAGTAAATCAAAACGTTTCTACAGACGATCAAGTCAAAGTTACGTTCGTAGACGTCAGCGAGCAAGTTGTGCTTTTTGAACGTCACGAGTTTTTTAATCTCGTCCGAGACAAAATAGTCGTCATCTCGACGGGTGAAATAACGATCTCGAAACTCAGGCGGCAAATCGACGAGCGCCCGTTCATGATACTTGCCTTGTTTCGCTTTTTCGATCACCAAGTCATCTAGGTCAGTCGCTGTGATCGTGAACTGGGCGGGTGACAAATGCTTCGACAATAACATCGCAAGTGAATACGGTTCTTCTCCCGTCGAACAAGCCGCGCTCCAGACCCGGAGTTTCCCTTGGCTTCTACGAATGAGCTCAGGCAACACGTCCGTCTCGAGCTGTTGCCAGCGGACCGGGTTTCGATAAAACTCACTGACGTTGATCGTCATCCGGTCTAAAAATTCGTCGTACAAACCTCGGTCTGACTCCATCGCTTTAAAATACTCGATAAATGTGGCGTAGCCCTTCTTCTCGCGGAGCGCGACCATTCGTCTTTTCATTTGTGCCTCTTTGTATAAATTCAAGTCGATTCCAGACTTTAAATAAAACTTTTTTACGAAGATCGCATAATCATTTATCACCAGTTCTAACCTCAATTCTTTCTCTTATCCTAGATCATGTCGTGTCCGAACATACGAAAGCGCTTTAATGCAAATAGAAAAAGGGACAGGAGGCCCCCGTCCCTTTTATCGTCATCAAACGTGTGATGTTTCAGTGGCGAACCAGAGCGATAATTCTCTCTCGGCACTTTCCACGCTGTCTGAACCATGGATGACGTTTTGTGACATTGTCGAGGCCAAGTCGCCACGAATCGTTCCCGGCTGCGCGTCGAGTGGGTTCGTCTTGCCAATCATCAACCGAGACACGGCGACGACGTTCTCGCCTTCCCACTCCATCGCGACGACCGGACCTGACGTCAAGAATGCGACGAGTTCTCCAAAGAACGGTTTTTCCTTATGTTCCGCATAGTGCGATTTTGCAACCTCAACTGACGGCGTCAGCATTTCGAGACGGTTCAACGTGTACCCTTTGTTCTCGAAACGTGTGATGATTTCCCCAATCAAACCACGCTTCACCCCGTCAGGTTTTACCATTAAAAATGTCTTTTCCATACCCCTAGTCCCCCTAAATCAATATGTGTACCATGTACTTTATCAGTTTACACGGTCATCTTCATTTTTGAAAGGGTTTACAAGGTGTGAACTACCATTTTCGTTTGCCGATATATTCGGCAATCTCAATCAACGACCGTTTGTCTTGAATATCCGGCAGTGAATCGAGTCGCTGAATCGCCCGGTTCACGTAACGGTCGATCGTGCGTTGACTTCGTTCAAGCGTACCGTTCCGTTGCACTTCGCGGACGAGCGTCCGGGTCATCTCATCGTTCGAGGCGTTCGTGACTTGCTGCAACCGCTCATAAAACACAGGATCTTCTGATGAATAGAAGAGCGGCAATGTTTTATGCCCATGCTTCAAATCTTCACCGACGGGCTTACCGAGTTGAAAACTCTTCGCCGTGAAATCGAGCAAATCATCCGTCATCTGAAACGCCATCCCGATATCGTAGCCGAACAACCGAAGTTGTTTGACGACGTCAGGTGACGCCCCGGAGACGACGGCCCCGGCCGCGCAACTCGTCTCGATCAAGAGTGCCGTCTTCCGGGCGATCCGGTCCAAGTACCGCTTCGGGGATTGCGCCCAGTCATATTGGTCTTGAATTTGATTGATCTCGCCGATACAGATCAGTTCCATCGTCTCCGCCATGATTTGCATCACTTCCGGGGAATCGACTTCGGACACGAGCCGAATCGCTTCCCCGAACAACGTATTACCGGTATACATGGCGACGCTCTCGTCATATCGTTCCATCACGGTCGGTTTTCCGCGGCGCAGTGTCGCGTCATCGATCACATCATCGTGAACGAGTGACGCCATATGAATCAGCTCGAGGCTCGCCGCAACTTTCGTCAGACGAATATCATTCCCAGTCCCAAATCCGGCACTGAGCAATACGAACGCCGGACGGATCCGCTTCCCCCCGGCATCTAGCAATTGTTTCGATGCGGCTTCGATCACCGGATGTTCCGTGTGGACCCGCGTCGACAAAAACCGATCAATCTGTTCGATTTCTCGGTTCATGTGGCGATAAAGTCGCTTTAAAGACATCGTTCACCACTTCTTTCCTAGGTGCATGGCGCACGCACCACCGGAAAACGCCTTGACTTCGACTTGCTCGAACCCGGCTTCTTCAAACATGCGCTTTAACGTCAACCGGTCAGGGAACTGATCCGTCGATTCTTGCAGCCACTTGTATTGATCATACGACCCGGCAAACACTTTGCCGAATAGCGGCATGACTGATCCAAAGTAAAATTTATAGAGCCCGCTGAATAGTGGTGCCGTCGGTTGGCTCGTCTCGAGACAGACCACTGTCCCGCCCGGTTTTAAGACGCGGTGCATCTCCCGGAGGACCGTCATATAATCCGGTACGTTCCGAAGGCCAAATCCGATCGTCACATAGTCGAATGAATGATCTCCGAACGGCAACTCCATCGCGTTCCCGTGAATGAGTTCGATCATCGGATAATCAGCCACTTTCTCGTGTCCGACAGCGAGCATATTTTCAGAAAAATCGAGTCCTTTGACGACCCCGGTGTTTCCGGCCGCCTCGGCGAGTTGAATCGTCCAATCGGCCGTCCCGCAGCAAACGTCCAAACATTTTGCGCCGGGGAACACTTGCATGCGCCGCATTGTCGCTCTGCGCCACCATTTATGCAGACGGAAACTGATGATCGAGTTCATCGTATCGTAGCTTGGCGAGATTGTTTGAAATACTTCATATACTTTTTGCTCTTTCTCTTTCGGTTGCAACACGTAACACCCTTTCCGTTCTAAGCGACAGCATGCGCGAGTAGTGTCGATAGCTGTTCTCTTTTTTCTTGGCGCAGTTCTGTTGCCTTCTGTTCGATGATTTCTTTCCCGTACGATGTCAAATAAGATTGACCTAGCAGTTCGGAAAACGTTTTGATTAATCCGAAGTTCGCTTCCATCCACGTCACAACAGCGACGTCCGTCCCCAAGGCGAGTGTGCACTTCGCGCCGTTCACAAGCTGCACGGTTCGACCGAAACGGTTGCTATAGTCCGCTGGAAACATCGCCAATATTTTATAAAATTGAGCCGAGGCGTAATCTCCGGCGAGCACTTTAAGTTGCCGTTCAAGGGACCCGTTCGGGCACTCCTTCACTTGATCGTGCAGCTCGAGTGCTTGATGGGCAAAATAAGTCGCGAGCACGAGCTGTCGATGTTGATGCGATTCGAGTTCAATCATGTCGATCATCCAACGAAGTAAAGGCATGTCGACTGCGGGTACAATCTCGTGTCTCGTCAAATACGGATGAGTCATACGTTGTTCGATTTGACGAGCAAGGTCGGTGACAACGCTTTCGTTTGTCAACTGTTCCATGCTATCCCCCCTCGTCCTCTTCGTTGTCATTCTGACATAGTATAGCACATTTTTGTCACATTCACGCCATGTGAACTTGCTTTCAACTACAAAAAAAGCCGCCTCTCGGCGACTTATGTATTGCTCATTATTTGACCGCATCTTTAAGCGCTTTACCTGCTTTGAAGGCAGGAACTTTGCTTGCAGGGATTTCGATATCTTCTTTCGTACGTGGGTTGCGACCTTTACGGGCAGCACGTTCACGAACTTCAAAAGTACCAAAACCGATCAATTGAATTTTCTCACCGCTTTGGAGTGCTTCAGTGATTGATTCAAACGTTGCTTCTACGATTTTCGTTGCGTCTTTTTTAGACACATCTGCTTTCTCGACAACTGCGTTGATCAATTCAGTTTTGTTCATCACGATTCACCTCCTCTCACAGAGAGTTTACGGGATTAATCATATCGTACAAACGTTGATATGACAACATTTTTTAAGCGAAAAGGTCATAAGCGGACACCTTGCTCGACTCAATTGTTTAAAAACTCGACCTCACCTTGGTCATTAATCGTATACCCTTGCGAATAAGCCGGGGCGAACGGTGCGTCATCGTAGAGCAAATAACGAATATCCTCTCCTACTTTCGGCTCGGCATCCGTGTTCTCGAGCACGGCTTCGATGTCAGCCCGGTAATCGACGAACAATTGACCAGTCCCATCCACATAGATCGGCAACTCGTTTTCCGTGTATGGGCTCGGGATGAACGGTTCTTCAGAGACGAAAACGAGGTCGTAATCGATCGTAAACTGATTTTTTCCGAGCGATCCTTTGAACGGATATTTCCCTTCTTTGACTCGGAACGAATTGATATTCGTCTGCAGTTGTTGGAGGCGCTCGGTCACCCTCAAGTCAATCAGTTTGACCGTCGGCTCTGTCTCGGCGTCGACAAGGACGTATAAGAACAAGCCGCCCCCTTCGAAACTGTTTGCCGGCGGATCTGCCAAATAACCAGGAACGAGGCGGCTAAACTCGATCGGGTAACGTTCCATCAGCGGCGTCTCGGCCGGCTTTGTTTTGATCGGTAAGACACCGGTCGTCTCTTTGAACGAGTCGACCGCCGTCTGGACCGATTGCAACTGGTCCTCATAAGGCACGTTGTCGACCCGATTTGTTTCCGGGAACATACATCCGGCGAGCAGCGTCGCCGTCGCCAAACTGACGGCTAAAAACATTCGTTTCACGGTTTACCCTCCTGTCGGTCCAGAAGCGACCACATAAATCATAATGATCGTTCCGAATAGAAAAATCACGAATGCGACGACTCGAATGAGCACCGCAAACCAGCCTGAAAGTTTCGTGTGGCTGACTGCCACCATGAGCGCAGCGACGGCAAACGCCCCAATCCCCGCAAATGAAATCCACATCTTGATGAGTGACGGTGTCACGTCTATCCCCTCGACTTTCTCTATAAATCTTACTCCGTAATTTAGTGTAGCAAAAAAAACAAAGGAACTGAACGAAAACGTCAGTTCCTTTGCTGTTATTCGCCCTCGAAATGGAAAACTTCTTCCATTTCATGTTTTTGCGGGCGTCTCATCAACTTTTTCACTTCATCATGCGGACTTTTTCCTTCGAACAGCACGTTGTAGAGCGCTTCCGTGATCGGCATGTCGACGCCGGCTTCGCGGGCAAGTGTATGCGCTGCTTCACAGGCACGCACACCTTCGACGACCATACCCATCTGATCGAGTACGTCTTCAAGCTTCTCCCCACGTCCGATGGCGTTACCAGCTCGCCAGTTTCGGCTGTGCTGTGACGTCGCGGTTACGATCAAATCACCGATCCCGGTCAAGCCCGAGAACGAGGCCGGGTTGGCGCCGAGTTTGACACCGAGCCGAGCGATCTCGACGATGCCGCGCGTCATGAGGGCAGCTTTCGCATTGTCGCCGTATCCGAGCCCGTCGGTCATCCCGGCGGCAAGGGCGATAATGTTTTTAAGCGCGCCCCCGTATTCCGCTCCGATGACGTCAGAGTTCAAATAGACTCGGAACTGATCGTTTGTGAGCAGTTCTTGAATCTCATCAGCGACAAATAAATCCTCACACGCGATGGTGATCGTCGTCGGTTTGCGGACGGCCACTTCCTCGGCGTGGGTCGGACCCGTCAATACACCGATGGCTCGACGTTTTGACGGATCGATCTCTTCAGCGATGATCTCAGACAACCGCTTATGCGTCTTCGGTTCGATCCCTTTTGCGGCATGAACGATCGTGACCGGTTCCGTGAGCAGATCGTTCACTTCACGGGAAACCGGACGAATCGCCGAGCTCGGGACGACGAGGAAAATGATCGAGCAATCTAGAACCGCCTCTTTCAAATCGGTCGTTGCCCGGATCGACGCCGGAAGCGGCACATCTTTCAAGTAAGTCGAATTCGTATGCGACGTGTTGATCTCATGGACGTGATCTTCCTCACGTCCGTAGAGCACGACGTCGTGTCCATTGTCAGCGAGGACGAGCGATAATGCCGTTCCCCAGCTTCCTGCACCAATGACAGCTACTTTTGCCATGTGAGGCACCCCCATTACTAGTTTTTCTGACGAGCCACGATGTGAATCGGTGTACCAGTAAAGTCAAACGCGCGGCGAATCTGGTTATCTAGATAACGTTTGTACGAGAAGTGAAGCAACTCGGGATCGTTGACGAACAACACGAACGTCGGTGGCTCGATCGCCACTTGCGTCGCATAGTTGATCTTGAGTCGTTGTCCTTTGTCCGTTGGTGTCGGGTTCATCGCGACCGCGTCGACGATGACATCGTTCAACACGCTCGTCGAAATACGCTGACGGTGTGATTCGGCAACTTGATTGATGACAGGAAGAAGCGTTTGCAACCGCTTCGACGTGAGTGCCGATAAGAATACGATTGGCGCGTAGTCGAGGAATAGGAATTCCTTGCGGATCTTCTCTTCCATCTTCTTCATCGTCTTGTCGTCTTTCTCGACAGCGTCCCATTTATTGACGACGAGCACGATCGCTTTCCCTGCTTCGTGGGCAAGTCCTGCGACGCGTTTGTCTTGCTCGATGATGCCTTCTTCACCGTCGATGACGACGAGGACGACGTTCGAGCGTTCAATCGCCTTTTGGGCACGCATGACACTATAACGTTCTGTCGATTCGTACACTTTGCCGCGCTTACGCATACCGGCCGTATCGATGATGACGTACTCTTGTCCATCACGAGTGAACGGTGTATCGATCGCATCGCGCGTCGTTCCGGCGATCGCCGAGACGATAACACGTTCTTCACCGAGAATCGCGTTCGTCAAACTCGATTTCCCGACGTTCGGGCGTCCGATGAGCGAGAACTGAATGACATCTTCGTTGTATTCGTAATCGTCTTTGTCCGGCGCGAGTTCGAGGACACGATCTAACAGATCACCAAGACCGAGTCCGTGTGTTCCCGAGATCGGGAACGGGTCGCCAAACCCGAGCGAGTAGAACTCATACATGAGTTCACGCATCTCGAAGTTATCGACTTTGTTGACGGCAAGCACGATCGGCTTGTTCGAACGGAACAACAAGTTCGCGACTTCTTCATCCGCTGCCGTGATCCCTTCACGACCGTTTACCATGAAGACGATGACGTCCGCCTCATCGATCGCGAGTTCGGCTTGATGACGCATCTGAACGAGAAGCGGCTCATCGCCGACCTCGATCCCGCCTGTGTCGATCAAATGAAACTTTCGGTTCAACCACTCACCCGTACCGTAAATACGGTCGCGTGTAACTCCCGGTTTGTCATCGACGATCGATACGCGATCACCGATGATCCGGTTGAAAATCGTGGATTTCCCAATATTCGGGCGGCCTACGATGGCCACTGCTGGAATTCCCATATAAACACCTCTTTAACTTTCATTCAAAAAATTATCGTTCTTATTTGCAACTGTATAATTATAGCACAGTCGAATATTAGTGACCATACAAAAAGAAGCGGGAGTATGACTCCCGCTTGAACGACCGTCTTATTTAGAATCGTCCGAGGCGTTCTCACCTGTCAGTTCAGATACAGAGAATCCGCCTTGATCGCTATATTCGTCAAGCAGCGACTGCTCTTCATCATCGCGTGAACCGTCTTCTGATTCGAGTGCACGCATCGACAATGAGATTTTCTTCTCATCGAGATGGACGTCGAGCACTTTCACTTTCACTTCTTGTCCTTCAGACAAGACTTCAGATGGCGTCGCGATGTGTCGGTTCGCAATCTGAGAAATGTGGAGCAACCCTTCGACTTGCGGCGCGACTTCGACGAACGCACCAAACGTGACGATACGTTTGACTTTCCCCGCGATCACGTCCCCAGGTTGAATCTTGCCTTCAACCGATTCCCACGGTCCCGGTTGCGTCTCTTTGATCGACAATTTCACTTTTTCATTGTCGAGGTCAAGACCAAGTACTTTCACTTTCACTTTGTCACCTTCTGTGACGACATCACTCGGTTTTTCAACACGACTATGAGCCATCTCAGAAATATGGACGAGACCGTCGACGCCGCCGATATCGACGAACGCACCAAAGTCAGTCAGACGTTGGACGGTTCCTTCGATAATTTGACCGACCTCGAGCGATTCAAGCGTTTCCGCCTTCTTCGCACTCATCTCTGCCTCTGCCACCGCTTTATGCGACAAGATGACGCGATTTTTTTCGCGGTCCATCTCGACGACTTTAACCGTAATCGGCTTATGCAAGTATGATGAGAAATCTTCGACGAAGTGGTTTTCTACGAGTGAAGCCGGGATAAAGCCGCGGATGCCGATATCGACAACAAGACCGCCTTTGACCTTATCTTTCACCATGACTTCAAATACTTCGCCCGATTCGAATTTTTCAACGATTTGATCCCAAGCTGCCTCGGCATCTACGTCTTTCTTCGATACGACAACCTCTTCATCCGTGACCTTTTTCACTTTGACACGGATTTCGTCGTTGACATGGAGTGATTCGTTTAAATCGTCTAAATGCATGCTTGATACTTCGCTGATTGGCAAAATCGCCTCGGTTTTGTAACCGATATCAATTAACGCTTGCTTGTCCTCGATTTTGACGACGATACCGGTCACGATTTGACCTCGATTAATTTCAAAATCAGGCATATCTTTCATTTCTTCGACCATTCCAACACTACCCCCTCACGATGAGTACAAAAAGGAGCGCCCTAAGGCGCTTAACACCTAGTATAAACTTCTTATAATTCGACAGATTTGTCAAGGTGTTATCAGGTTTGTTCCTCTGATTGCAACAGATTAAACCTGAAATTAGCGAACGTTCTGTGAATGGGTCATGTACAGTTCGGCGATTGTCGCCATGATCAAATCGGCGGCGTCTTGGGCACTCGCTTTGTCCGCTTTCAGTTGCGAGAAGTCGATCGGCTCGCCGATGACGACCTTCAACTTCGAACGGAACTTGTATTTACCGATGATCGCGATCGGAAGGACGGCAGCGTTTGAACGGAGGGCGAAAAAACCGACACCCGCCTGCGCCTTACCGAGCGATCCGTCTTTCGAACGGGTCCCTTCCGGAAAGATCGAGATGACCTCGTCCTCTTTCAACTTCTGAAGAACAGTACGTAGCGCTTGACGGTCCCCTTCCCCGCGTGACACCGGGATTTGCCCGGAGCGTGTCAAAATCCGTTTTAAAACCGGGACATCGAACAGCTCTTTTTTTGCAAAAAAACGAATTGGCCGTTGCTTCGGCATGGCACTGGCCAACAAGACCGGGTCCCAGTTCGACTGGTGGTTCGAACAGACGATGATCGAGCCGTCCTCAGGTACATTCTCACGACCGACATACTCGACGCGGAAGCTGAGCAGACGCATGATTCGAACGACGCCGACCGTTAACCGATACATCCCGAACGGGCCGTTGTTGAGCGGCTTCATCGTCCGACCACCTGTTCCATGAGCTGTTCAACAGCCGTGACGACACCATCGATCGACAAATGGGTCGTGTCGAGGAAGTGGGCGTCATCCGCTTGACGGAGTGGAGCGACGACGCGCTCCGAGTCCCGTTTATCACGCAAGGCGATCTCTTGTTTCAATTGTTCGAAATCGCTCGGGAGACCCTTTGACACGTTCTCCTCGTGGCGACGACGGGCACGTTCCTCGACGGTCGCGGTCATGAACACTTTCAAGTCCGCCTCAGGCAATACGTGCGTCCCGATGTCACGACCGTCCATGACGATGCCGCCGTCCCGAGCCAAGTCCCGTTGTAAATCCATAAGTGCGTCCCGGACCTCGGGCTGTCTTGCGACAAAGCTGACGTTGTTCGTCACTTCACTCGTCCGAATGACTTCGGTCACTTCCTCGTCACCGTCAAACACGCGTTGCCCGCTCTCGCTCGGGACGAGACGTAACTCCATCTTGCCGATCATCTCAGCGAGGGCGGGGCCGTCTTCTAATCCGACGTGTTGCTCGAGCGCGCGATATGTGACAGCCCGGTAGATTGCCCCGGTATCGATGTACACGTAACCTAATTTTTTAGCGAGCGTTTTAGCGATCGTGCTCTTGCCGGCTCCTGCCGGCCCATCTAATGCGATTTGTAGCGGTTTAGTCATAAAAATTGGGTATCGGCTCATTCCGATACCCACCTCCTCTCGGTCGTTTGTTCCGAGAACATCATACCAGTTTTTTAACGTGAAGAAAATACGGAGCCGGTCCGTTTTCTGGCTTCGAGCTGGGCCCGGAAACAATAACGTAAAATCGTCTCCTGATCACGAGGCGTCAAATCCTCAAAACAAAGTGACAGTTCGTGCTTTACGGCCTGCTCTTGAACCCGGACGAGACGGCTCTTGACGCGGAACGTCTGAGGCGTCCCTCGCTCGTCCTCGATCCGGAATACGACGATGACCGACTCATCGACGTCGACCGGCGAACGGTTCGCCACGACACGCATCCCGCCGGCCGACACGTCTAGTGACGTCGTCTCGAATGACGGAAACGCTTCGCCGTCTGCCGCGAGCACCGTCACGTTGATCATCTCCGGCACGCGCAAGTACTCGCGACGTTGGACGCGCTTGATTTTTTTCTCATCCGGCAAGTTAAACGCATAGCGAAGCGTCAGCTGGGCGTCACTGATCCGTTTCGTGACGACTGAATCGAAAGCGTACAGTTGATCTTCGCCTTTGAAAAAGTACAAACGCATCGGTTCATCCTCATGCAAAAAAAACGTCTTTAGCGTCGCAATCTCGCTCGGAGATTCGATCCAGACGACACCGCCGTTAATGGCAGCGATTTTCGTCTTCCCTTCGTTTCTCCCTTCAACTTCAACTCGTAACTCTTGACCAACTTTTAACATGAACCCGTTCCCCTTTTATCTATTTGTATTGACGACGATTTGATCGATTTGCAGTGCGGACGAGCAAGAGCGCGACCATCCATAGAATGACGATATAGAGCACGGCCGGCATCTTGTTCGTCGATTCAACGAGTAAGATATAGTCAAACATTCCGTGTAGCAACGTTGCCGACATGACAGCGGTGAACAGCCAAAACCGTTCATGCGCGGAGTGTTTGGCCCGACCGAGACAAAAGCCCATCGCCACGGCGAAGAGCGCATGGCCGCTCACCGGTAAGACGGCTCGCCAAATCGCAATCTCGAGCGAGTCATAAACCCACAAGTATAGAAAATTCTCCAACGTGGCAAAGCCGAGTGAACAGGCGACCGCATAGAGAATCCCGTCGTAGTAATCGTCAAAAACTTTATGTATGTATATTGTATAATAGATCATGAACCATTTAAAAAATTCTTCTAATAGAGCGGTGGCGACGAACGCTTGCCAAAACGGGCCGACAAGGACCCCTTCTTCCACAAACGCATATTGGACGAACATGATCGGAAAGACAAGAATGGCACCGGCGACAAACGAACGAATCACATAGCCGAGCGGTTCCGCTTCCAACTCATGCCGTAAATAGAAGTAGGAAAGAAGGGCGAATCCTGGCGCAACCGCAGACAAGGCGATTGCAATCATGATGCATCTCTCCTTTCTATCGTTAAGCATACACTGAATAAGCCGAAAGAAAAAGTAGCTAACGCCTAGAAAATGGAAGAAAAGGACAAAAAAAGTTGGAGGTCGACTATGAATCATCTATTACTCATCCATACCGGCGGCACGATCGCGATGTCGCAGACCGGTTCGGGCCACGTCTCACCAAGTGAGGTCAATCCGATTGACGCGACGTTGCCGAAAGCGACCGACATCGCAAAAATTACAACGAAGCACTTCTCAAACATTCCGTCTCCTCATATGACGCCCGAGAAGATGCTCGAGCTCGCCCAGTTCATCGCACAGCAGTTGACGCAAGACACGTATGACGGCGTCGTCATCACCCACGGGACCGACACGCTCGAGGAGACGGCGTACTTCCTGCAGATCACGCTCGGTGCCCCCGTGCCGATCGTCTTGACAGGGGCGATGCGCTCGTCGAACGAGATCGGGTCGGACGGCGAGTTCAATCTCATCACGGCGCTCCGGGTCGCAAGGAGCGAAGCCGCACGGGGCAAAGGGGTGCTCGTCGTCTTCAACGGCGAGATCCACTCGGCGTTCAACGTCACGAAGACGCACACCTCTTCCGTCGACACGTTCAAATCGGTCCACTTCGGAAACGTCGGGATGGTGACGAAGGACCACGTCCTCATCTACAGCCAACCGACAACGAGACAGCCGAAGATGATTCCAGCGATCACGAAACGGGTCGCCGTGTTGAAAGTTGTCGCCGGCATGGAACCTGACTTGCTAGAAGCCGTGCTCGACCTCGGCTACGACGGGCTCGTCCTCGAAGTGCTCGGTCAAGGAAACGTTCCACCGTCGATCGTCCCGGCACTCGAACGACTCGTCGACCACATCCCGGTCGTCATCGTCAGCCGCTGTTTTAACGGTATCGTTCAAGACGTGTACGGGTATGAGGGCGGCGGTAAACAACTGAAAGAGATGGGCATCATCTTCTCGAACGGTCTCAATTCGCAAAAAGCACGGCTCCGTCTTCTCGTCGAGCTCGAATCAGGCTCATCGCAACCGGTCATGGAACACAGCTTCAGCTTCCAGCAGTGACTTGCCATCTCAGCTTTCGTTCCATACAATGAGGGATGAGGTGATTTCATTGGACAAACACGCGATCATTGTCGGCGCCGGCCCGTGCGGCCTGTCGGCGGCAATCGAATTAGAACGGGTCGGTATCTCGTGCACGATCATCGAACGAGGCAACATCGTCGATGCGATTTACCGCTATCCGACCCATCAGACGTTTTTCTCATCAGCCACTTTGCTTGAAATCGGGGATATCCCGTTCATCTGTAAAGACTTAAAACCACATCGCCAAGACGCGCTCGTCTATTATCGTGAAGTCGTGAGCCGGACCGGGCTTGTCGTCAAACCGTTCGAGACGGTCGAATCGGTCGACCGTCGTGCCGACAAATTCATCGTCCGGTCCCGTCACGACCGCCACGGCGTCACAGAACGCCTTGCCGACTTCGTCGTTCTCGCGACCGGGTATTACGGACGGCCCCGCAAGTTAGACGTCCCGGGAGAAGAACTCCCGCACGTGACCCATTATTTCAAAGAAGCACATCCGTTTTATCGGCAACACGTCACCGTCATCGGTGGAAAGAACTCGGCGGTCGATGCGGCCATCGAACTCGAGAAAGCCGGGGCATACGTCACGGTGCTCTACCGCGGTGAC
The DNA here is from genome assembly GCF_004337185.1 of Exiguobacterium sp. SH0S2. Classification (NCBI taxonomy): domain Bacteria; kingdom Bacillati; phylum Bacillota; class Bacilli; order Caryophanales; genus Exiguobacterium; species Exiguobacterium sp. SH0S2. The sequence continues at coordinate 391,943 of NZ_SJVB01000001.1, forward strand.
GGCTATAGCCCATCGGTCAAACCATGGGTACTACCCGCTTTCGACTCCCTCGTTCGTCATGAAAAAGTACGTCTTGAGCTCGAGGCCGAGATCATTCGCATCGAACAGGACCATGTCGTCTATCGACAACACGGCGACGAGAAACGGGTCGCAACGGACCACGTCCTCGCCATGACCGGTTACTTGCCTGACCACGGGCTGTTCTCGGCAGCCGGTGTGCTCGTCGACGACGAGACCGGCATCCCGCAGTTTGACGAGGCGACGTATGAGACGAACGTCGATAACCTGTTCATCGCCGGCGTCGTCGCGGCCGGGAACGATGCCAACAAAATCTTCATCGAAAACGGCCGTTTTCACGGCCAAGCGATCGCCGAAGCGCTTCGGGAGCGTATCGGTGTGACATCGTCATAAACTTGTTCAACTAAAATGAGGAAGGACCCGGCTGCGGGTCCTTCCTCATTTTGCGATGTTCATCGGCAAGTCGCTATCACACCCAGCCACGGAAGCGCGAGGCCTCCGCCATTTTACGGACACCGACCATATAGGCAGCGAGACGCATGTCGACTTTCCGGGCTGATGACGTGTTGTATACCGTATTGAACGAATGGACGAGCACTTTTTCAAGCTTCGTTTCGACTTCTTCTTCCGTCCAGTAATAACCTTGATTGTTTTGGACCCATTCGAAGTAAGAGACTGTCACGCCACCGCTTGAAGCGAGGACGTCAGGGACGAGCAAGATGCCGCGTTCCGTCAAAATACGCGTCGCTTCGTTCGTCGTCGGTCCGTTCGCCGCCTCGACGATGATCGACGCTTTGATGTTATCGGCGTTATCTTCAGTGATCTGGTTCTCGATCGCGGCCGGGACTAAAATGTCACAGTCGAGTTCGAGCATCTCTTTGTTCGAAATCGTGTTTTTGAACAGTGTCGAGATCGTCCCGAACGAGTCGCGTCGATCGAGCAAGTATGGGATGTCGAGTCCGTTCTCATCATAGATCGCGCCATACGCGTCACTGACAGCGATGACTTTCGCTCCCACGTCGTGCATGAACTTCGATAAGAAGCTGCCGGCGTTACCAAATCCTTGGACGACGACGCGCGCACCTTTCAACTCGATCCCCCGGCGAAGCGACGCCTCCCGGATCATGATGGCGACACCTTTTGCCGTCGCCGTCTCGCGACCGTGTGAACCACCGAGTACGAGCGGCTTACCGGTGATGAAGCCCGGTGAGTTGAATTCATCGATACGGCTGTACTCATCCATCATCCATGCCATGATCTGCGAGTTCGTAAACACATCAGGCGCCGGGATATCTTTGGTCGGACCTACGATTTGGCTGATCGCTCGAACGTAGCCGCGGCTCAACCGTTCGATTTCACGGAAACTCATCTCACGCGGATCGCAAACGATGCCCCCTTTACCGCCACCGTAAGGAAGGTCGACGATACCGGCCTTCAGGCTCATCCATATCGACAGCGCCTTGACTTCTACTTCCGTCACGCTCGGGTGGAAGCGAATCCCACCTTTCGTCGGGCCGACAGCATCGTTATGTTGCGCCCGATAGCCAGTGAAGATCTTCGTCGAACCGTCGTCCATGCGGACAGGGATACGCACGGTCAACATCCGAAGCGGCTCTTTCAACAGCTCGTACATCTCTTCTGGATAACCGAGTTTCTCGAGCGCCTCGTGGACAACTTCCTGTGTCGATTCAAGGATGTTTTTTCGTTTTTGATGACCTTTTTCTTGATCCGTAATCATGAAGGTTTCCTCCCCTAAATTGTCAATTCTCCCCCAAGAATCAACCTCGTATTCGTTTAAAAGTATAGCCGATAAGCAAGCATTTTGAAAGGGTTTTACAAAAATAATGAAAGCGTTTTCTAAAAAGCGGAGAAGGGGAATCCCTTCTTATTTTTCTAAGGCGAGCGCGATGAAACGCTCTAGCAATTCACCGTAAGAAATACCGGCGACGTTCGCACTGTCCGGGAACAGACTGAGCGGCGTCATCCCCGGGAGCGTGTTCGTCTCGAGGATGTAGGCCAATCCTTGCTCCGACACTAAGAAGTCAGAACGTGAATAGCCGCTGCAGCCGAGGGCACGGTGCGCCTCAATCGCGGCCGCCTGCACTTCTTTCGTCAACGCCTCCGGCAACTCCGCCGGACAGACGTGAATCGACCCGCCTTCCGAATACTTAGACTCGTAGTCGTAAAATTCATTCTTCGGGATGATCTCGATGACCGGGAGGGCGTGCTCGTTCCCACGGTTTCCGAGCACCGGAACGGTCAGCTCACGACCTTTGATGTACTGTTCGACCAACACGGCCGTATCACATTGGAACGCCTTGGCGATGCCCGCGCGTAGCATCGACTCGTCGGTCGCGATCGTCAGTCCGTTCGAAGAGCCTTCTTGCGCCGGTTTGACGACGCAAGGAAACTCGCCGCCCCATTCGGCCACTTTCAAATCGAGGTCATCCCCTGCTTGGACGAGGACGTCACGGGCGACACGAATACCTGAAGCGGCGAAAATGATTTTCGCGCGTGCCTTGTCCATCGCGAGAGCCGAAGCCAAGACGCCCGACCCTGTATAAGGGAGCTGCGCCATCTCGAGGAGCGACTGGACGCGACCGTCTTCTCCATACTTGCCGTGCAGGGCACTGACGACGACGTCTGCTTGAAGCGTCAATAACTCTTCAGCCCGATCCGGGTGAAAATCGATGGCCACGACTTCATGACCCCGTGCCTCTAACGCTTCGATCATACCTTTACCACTCGTAAGCGACACTTCACGCTCACCCGATACTCCACCATATAAAACAGCGACTTTCATCATATCTCTCCTTCAGCTAACTTCTCAAAAATTCAAGTTTTATCATACCATGTGTCAGCTGAAAACAATAGAAACAGAATAGTAAAAAAGCCGTACTTACGCGAACGTATCGTACAGCTGTTTCACTGCTTGTTCAGTTTGGATGGTCTTCCCGTACTCCATCATGAGATACGGGCTGACGGTCGTCGTCTTGCCATATTCAGACAGGATGGCGGCGAGCCGTTCCTCGACTTGCGGTTTGAGAACTTCTACAAAATGTAAGTAGTAGCGGCCGTCATAATGATAGAGTGCCCCACCTTGGTCGGTATCTTGCATATGCGGAAACGCACAAATCGACGCATTGATCACGTCTTCAATATCGTCAAACTGATAAATCAAATGGTGGATCACATCGATCGTCAAGCGAATCTCGACTTGTTCTTGATCCGATTCCACGACGACCGTATCGACTTTTTGAACATCGATGACGAGTCCATCGCGTGGAAACATCGTCACATTCAAGTCGACAGCACCTTGCGGCATGAACCCATATTCGGCCTCGGCCGTTTCAAGCAATTCCCGCCATAGTTCTTGACCGCTCTCTCCGACAATCGTATCGATGGCGATCCCTCGAATCGATAAGTCGCTCGCAGTCAAGTATACCCTCAAATGTTCTTTTGTCTGTTTTTCAAATCTCAAACGAAAACCTCCAAAGAAAAATCATTCTACTTAATAAGCTACTCCCGTTTTGTCGACCTGTCAAATGGTTGACAACCACTCGTTCCAAGCTTCGGGCGTATCTCCTAGAAACGCTCCTTCAAATTGCGACGCTTGTTGACTGACGGCGTATCCACCCGCACCGATGACGAGGTCTGGATGCTCCGCTTGAATGTAACGCATCGCTTCTTGAAGATTGGCAATGTGCTCAGTCAACGTACATGAAAAGATTAAACATTTCGCGTCGATATCATGGAGCGCCATGCTCAAATCCTCTTTCGGGAACCCCGATCCGAGGAAAATGACGTCAAAGCCGTATTGTCTTAAATAGAGTGTCACGAACAAAAGGCCGATTTCATGCATCTCACCCGGGGCGCAGACGCAAATGATCCGGGGCAAAAATGGATTCATCGGCATTTGAAGAGACAACGTCGACAAGCGGGCTCGAAAAAAGGACGTCGCAAAGTGTTCGTGCGCGATCGTGACCTTCCCATTTTCCCAGCGTGTGCCGATATCCATCAGCAACGGGCTAATGATATCTTTCGTCACTTTTTCAAAACTGAACGTGTTGAAGGCACGGTTCATCAAATCGTGCGCTTTCCGTTCATCAAATTTGAGCAGCGCGTCCATTAATCCATCCTTCAATTCTTCGTCGTAGAGACGAGCGGGCTTCGGCTTCGGTGCCTCGTGAAGTTGCTGAATCGCTTGCGAGACGGTCAACCCTTCCCGTTGTTTTTCAACGACCCATTTGATTTTTTCGACGTCTTGGTCGGAATACAACCGGTGACCCGAATCGGTCCGACTCGGCTCGATAAACTGATAACGACGCTCCCAAGCCCGAATCGTCGTCGGATTCACACCGGTCAGTGACGCGACCGTCTTGATGGAGTACTTCGGCATAGCAGCCCTCCTCTCCTACAGGTTCTTCTCTTTAAGTATAGACCCATCATTTCAGCTTTACCTGTTTTATTGTGCAAATTTGTGAGAAACAGGTGTGACTTTTCCAATTCAAGTAAACATCTCAAGGATGTTGAAACAAAATAAAAAAATACGGCGTCTCCACCGTATCATCAGAAAAATAATGTATGACGTCCTATATATAAAAATGCGAGGATAATCGCAAACATCGTCAAAGTCAGCATCATAGCCAGCGGTCGTTTCAACCAATTATCATTCAATTTTTCTTTCCGCTCGTGCTCTTGCCGTTCCGACCGAGACGGCAACGTGTCCACGACTTTTTCACGAAGAGAATCTGCTTGGTTTCGATGTCGCAACGTGTGCCCTCCTTTACCTTTTTTATCATTTTACTATGATATCAATCAAAGGAAAAGATGCGCGCCAACCGATGTTTCCAATCTGTCACATTTTTAGACACAACTTGAACCGACGGCGGGAATGAAATCTCACCACAGACGTCACAGCAATCGGCTTGTTTGACCGGTTGCTCTGAAAAGTAATTCAGCAAGTAGTCGCGCCGGCACTTCTTGATAAGCGCGTAGTCGATCATTTGACCGAGCTGGCGGTACCGGGCCCGCTTTCTCTCTTTTACCCAATCGACCGCATCGGCAAGCGTGCGTTCGGCGAGCATTTGGTTTAGCAAGCCCCATACCGGATCTTCCTCGTTCATCTTCAACAGCCGCGGTAATTGCGACAAGCTCGTGCCGTTGTCCCGTTCTAGATAAGCTATGCGGATGTCTTTATCTTTCGGGTACTGTTGATCGATTAAAAACTGTTGGATCCGTTCATCCCCTTCGGCATACAGTAAGACGGCAAACGCCGGTTCGCCGTCCCGGCCGGCCCGGCCGATCTCTTGCATATACGCCTCGAGCGTCGCCGGCAGTTGGAAATGGATGACAGAGCGCACGTTATCTTTGTTGACGCCCATCCCGAACGCACTCGTACATACCATGATCGCGACTTCGTCGCGTAAAAACTGCGATTGAACGAGGCGCCGATCCTCGGTCGACATCCCGCCGTGATAAAACAAGGCGTCATCGAGTTGAAGCGCGAGCGCTTCAGCTTCCCGTCGTGTCGCCGTATAGATGACGGCCGGTGTCGGCACTTCTCGAACGAGTTCGATCAGTCGCGGCATCTTTCGTTCCGTCTCGAGCCGTTCGACGATGAGACGGATCTCAGGTCGATTGGCCGAATGGACGAACTGGGACGGCGAGAATAAAGCTAATTTTTCAATAATGTCCCGTTTCACGTTTTCCGGGGCCGTCGCCGTGACGGCCATGCATTGCGGGCTTCCGAGTTGTTTACGGAGCTCCCCGAGCCGTGCGTATTCCGGCCTGAACTCGTGACCCCATTGCGAGATACAGTGCGCTTCATCGATGACGAGCATTTGAATCGGAGTCCTTGCGAGTGCCCGGGTCACGTGCGGCACGGCAAGCTGTTCGGGAGATAGGTATAAGAACCGATAGCGCTTCAAATGATTCAGTATGTCTTGTTTCTCTTCTAACGTCTCCATCGACGTCAGCCTCGCCACGCCACGCTCGCCGCGCTCCCGGATATGGAGCATTTGGTCTTCGATCAACGACAAGAGCGGCGAGACGATAATCGTCAAGCCTTCGTTCTTTAAATACGACGGGAGTTGGAACGTCAATGATTTCCCGGCACCCGTCGGCATGATCGCCAACACGTCCTGCCCTTCGGCGACCGCTTCGATGACGTCACGCTGTCCGGGACGAAACGTCTCGTGACCGAACACACGCTTCAACGTTTTTTCATACAAATGTCTCACCTCGTTTCAATCTCGCGAACACTAACCGAATTTGGAAGTAACTGAGATTGTCGGTTTTCTCGAAGATCGGCTTTAGCGCCCAGCTGTCTTCTTCCCGTAACCGTTCGACTTGGGCAATCGCGTCGGCTGGCACGAATTGATCGAGCGGGAAGTCGTCCAAATACATCGCCATCTCGACGACGTGGTCTTCGATTGTGCTCGTGCGCAGGCGCCTGATCGATTGTACTTGCGCGAACGTGCGGCCGGCCGAAAACAAATCGAACGATTCGCGCGCCGATAACGTCATCCGCTCATCCGACAACCCGTGGGCAAACCCTAGTATTTTGGCGTCTCGCGGCACAGTCCGTAACAGCGCGTTCCATCCGGCCAAGAAGTAAAGCCGTGCCGTCCGAGCATCGACGTCAAGGAGCGTCGCGATCTGTTCATACGTGTATCCCGTCTCGAACGCTCCGGTGAAGCGATAGACGACTGCCGTCGCATATGGATCACCGACCGTCTCAAGCGCTGTTTCGAGTTCTTGATGAAACGAGGCGATCAGTTCTTTCCACTCTCGTTCCGTTCGCACGATTTGCTTGACCCACCGCTCGGCCATCCGATCGGCTTGGACCGGATAAAACGTGCGCTCGTGTTCGAGTGACATGAACGTCTGGATAAATAAACTGAGACGTTTCCATGTCATCGTCGTATAGTCCCGGTACTCGCCACCGAGCCGGTCAAACAACTGGCTGACCGCGTCCGGACTAGCGAGCATACTTCCGGCTTCGGTTAACGTGAACGTCGCCCGATTGAGCCAGCCTCTTTTCTCAAACGAGACTAACAGCTTCTCATAATCATATTTCGTATAAGGGAACAGTCCGAAAATCGGTTCAAGGTCATAAAAAAAAGCATCTTGGAGCGTCGTCGCCGAACGTTTTCCGTTTAAAACGTGAAACAGGCTGCGTTCGCTGCGCTCCCCTTTTAAGCGTTGAATCGATAGGAGCAACACTCCGTCGGCTAAATGAACCATCCTTCCACCCTCTCTCATTATTACTATCTCTCCAAAACGTTATTCGTTTCCTCATTGAAATATTAGGGTATGTAGACTACAATTACTCATAGTCAGTAGAAAGTCATTTCTATGCAGAGAGACGAAACGTTTGGAGGGTTACAAATGGCAAAATTTACTATCGTTGACAAAGATACATGTATCGCATGTGGTGCTTGTGGAGCAGCTGCTCCCGACATCTTCGACTATGATGACGAAGGTCTCGCCTTCAACTTGATGGACGACAACACAGGCACAGTCGAAGTACCTGACGAACTGTCGGAAGATTTGATGGACGCGTTCGAAGGATGTCCGACCGACTCAATCAAAGTCGCTGACGAATCGTTCGATGGCGACGCACTCAAATACGAATAAGAGAGACATGTGTGTCAAGTTGACACACATGTCTTTTTTTAACGGGCCGCTCTTCTAAACCCTGCCGCCTCGGCCTCTCCTTCCGTACAGAACATTTCCTCCGGGTTCGTGCGTTCATAGCTCGCACCGCCCGGCACGTGATAAATTTTCTCGCCTTCCCGATTAATGTTCCCTTTAATGTCACACGCTTCGCTCGGCTCCGATCGAGGTTTCGCCGGTCGCGCCGCTTCATGGTCGAAACCGTTGCCGGTCACGTAGTCCTCGATGCTCCAAATCCCGAGCAGCTCGCGCCGGGCCGCGCGTTCGACATCGCGGAACGCATCGACGTGCTGGGTGTTCGGGGCGTAAACGTATGCGACACGTGCGAGACCGCGACGCAGCAGCTCTTCATTGAGCATCGCATCATCATACCATACGTAAGCGAGCGTCCGCTGATAGCGGTCGTACCGCCCGACGTCGTACTCGAGGACGATCGTCTCACCTTCCGGTAACCAACGCGCGACGAACGCCTTCGCGTCCTCACCGAACGGTTGGACCGGCAACGTCGGATGACTCGTCTCAGGCGTGTCGACGAGCAGGAGTCGAATCGACTCGGTCGCACCGCTCTCAAACTCGACTTTAAGCGTATCGCCATCGATGACGCGGTCTAACGTGACCGTCTCCGTCTTGCCGATCGGTGCTTTGACTTTTGTCCCGACGTCCGCTACCGGGTAATCCGCCTCGAGTTCGACGAGCGATTCCGGCGGCTCGACTTGCTCGGCGAACCAGTTATCGACCGAGCAACCTGCTAACGAAACGCTCAGCACGAGAACGAGCAGTAGTTGCCACCATTGTTTCAATTGTCTCACCTCTACACCAGTATAACAAAAAAGGTTGTTTGACTTAAGCGTCAAACAACCTTGGCAAAACGAGACATATGTCCTTTCCCTCGTCAGCGCTTCCCTTTAATATACGGGATACCAACTGATTTCGGAGCGTCCGCTCGTCCGACGACACCTGCTAGGGCGAGGATCGTCAACGCGTACGGCGCGATCAAAAGCAATACTTGCGGTACGTTATTGATGACCGGCAAGTTACTGCCGATGATCGACAGCGCTTGGGCGAACCCGAAGAATAAACCAGCGCCTAGGGCACCGAGCGGGTTCCATTTCCCGAAGATCATCGCGGCAATGGCGAGGAAGCCTTGTCCGACGATCGTCGTCCCACTGAAGTTGGTCGTAACCGTGACGGCATAGACCGCACCAGCCAAACCACCGAACGCACCTGAGAGCATGACGCCCATGAAGCGCATCTTCGTGACGTTGATTCCCATCGTGTCCGCCGCCATCGGATGTTCACCGACTGAACGAAGGCGAAGACCGAACGGCGTCTTGAAGATGACGAACCAGACGACGAACGCGAGGATGATCGCGATGAACGACGTGTATTGGACGTTGATAAAGAACATGCGGAGCACCGGGATGTCCGACAGAATCGGCACGTTCTCTTTGGCGATCCGATACTCGATGAAATCGGTCTGGCCTTTGTTGTAAAGAACCCGAACGACGAAGATGGCGAGCCCGACAGCGAGCATGTTGATCGCGACACCGAGAACGGTTTGGTCAGCCCGCCAGAGGATGGCAGGAACGGCCAAGAATAGCGAGAACAGCGCGCCGACGACCATGGCGATCAACAGTGAGAGCCACGGGCTGAGCCCGCCAAATCCCATATCGGTCAATGTGAGCGTGACGATGATTCCCGTCGCCGCACCGATGACCATGATGCCTTCTAGAGCGATGTTGACGACACCCGAACGTTCACTGAAAATGCCGCCGAGCGCCGCGATGATGAGTGGAGTCGCATAGGCTAACGCAACCGGAACGACGATGTAGAGTACTTCTAAGAAGCTCATTTTTTCTCCACTCCTTTCTTACGGTTTCCTTTAAGTTTTTCAATCACATAGTTCAAGGCGTATCCTGACGCCACGAAGATGACGATGGCGGCAATGATGACTTTGACGAGTTCAGACGGGATGTTGGCCCCGAGTTGCATCGCAAGTCCGCCGATGTTGAGACCTGCGAACAAAATTGCTGCCAGGAAGACACCGACCGCCGTGTTCGCACCGAGCAGGGCGACAGCGATCCCGTCGAATCCGACGCCGGTGAACGACGCGCTAAGCGTCATTCCGTTGAACGTCCCGAGACCTTCCATCGCGCCGGCAAGTCCGGCGAACATTCCAGAGATGACGAACGAGAGAATGATGTTCCGGTTAACGCTCATCCCCGCATACTGCGAGGCGTGTTTGTTAAATCCGACGGCACGAAGCTCATACCCGAGCGTCGTCCGTTGTAAGATGTAGTAATAGACGATCGCTGCGAGCACGGCGATGAGAATACCCCAGTGCAGACGCGAGAACGTCGTCAATTCTTGTAGCAACGGTGAGGCGAGCGAGGCCGAGTCTTTAATATCTTCGGTCCGTTCGTTCGTCACACCGATGACGCTACGCAAAATCGCGTTCGTCGTGTAGAGGGCGATATAGTTCATCATGATTGACGTGATAACTTCATGGACGTGGAACTTGGCTTTCAAGAAACCAGGAACGAACGCCCATAGCGCTGCCGCGAACATGGACGCGAGAAGCGCGAGCGGCAAGTGAATGAACATCGGCAAGTCAAAATTGATCCCGACATAAACCGCTGCCACCCACCCGATCAAGACTTGACCTTCGACCCCGATGTTGAACAGTCCGGTCCGGAACGCGAACGCGACGGCCAAACCTGAGAAAATGAGCGGTGCTGCCGCACGGAGCGTCTCACCGATCGCATACGGGCTGCCGACCATGCCGCTGAAAAGTGATGAGAACCCTTGGACCGGGTTGTAACCACCGATGAGCATGACGATCGCACCGACAAGTAGTCCCATCAAGATCGACAAAAGCGGGATGAGAAGTCGATTATATGCTAGCTTGTTCATACTGTTTCTTCCCCTCTCTTACCGCCGGCCATCAAGAAGCCAAGCTCTTGCTCGGTCGTTTCTTTCGGATCGCGAATCCCGACGATCTTTCCTTCGTATAAGACGGCGATCCGGTCGGAGACGTGAAGGATTTCTTCAAGCTCGAACGAGATGAGCAGGACGGCGCGTCCTTTCTCCCGTTCTTTAATGAGTTGCTCGTGAATGAATTCGATGGCTCCGACATCGAGCCCCCGCGTCGGTTGCGCGGCGATCAACAAGTCTGGTGACCGGTCGACTTCCCGGGCGATGATCGCTTTCTGTTGGTTACCGCCAGATAGAGCACGGGCTGGCACGTCGATCGACGGAGTTCGGACGTCAAACTTCTCAATTAACGCTTTCGCTTTCTCAGCGACGGCTTTATAGTTCATCAAACCACGCTTTGAGAACGGTTCTTTATAGTACGTTTGGAGCACCATATTGTCACGGATCGAGTAGTCGAGGACGAGTCCGTGCTTGTGACGGTCTTGTGGGATGTGCCCGACACCGGACTCTGTCACTTTACGCGGCGTGAATCCGGTCACGTCTTTCCCGTTCAATAAGATTTTACCTGCTTCAGGCTTTTTCAGACCTGAAAGCGCTTCAATTAATTCAGTCTGACCGTTCCCGTCGATCCCGGCGATACCGAGAATCTCTCCAGAACGAATTTGTAAATCCAAGCCCTCGACGACTTTCAGTCCGCGGCTGTCTTTGACGACGAGCTGTTGAACGTCGAGTACGACTTGCTGTGGATCTGCCTTGGAATATTCCGCATCAAAGTTTACCTCACGCCCGACCATCATCTCGGCTAAGCTATCTTCATTCACGGTCTCGTCGACTTCGACGGTACCGATATAGCGTCCGCGACGAATGACCGTACAACGGTCGGCGACTTGCATGATTTCTTTTAATTTATGCGTGATCAAGATGATCGATTTGCCTTCTTCAATGAGACGCTTCATGATTTGAATGAGTTCTTGGATTTCTTGCGGCGTCAAAACAGCGGTCGGCTCATCAAAAATCAAGATTTCAGCCCCGCGGTAAAGCGTTTTTAAAATTTCGACACGTTGTTGCATCCCGACCGAAATATCCTCGATTTTGGCATCAGGATCGATGCGAAGACCGTATTGTTCCGAAATGTCCATTACTTTTTTACGAGCCGTCGCCCGGTCGACCGTCAATCCACTTCTCGGTTCAGACCCGAGAATGATGTTCTCGGTCACCGTGAACTTCTCGACGAGCATGAAGTGTTGGTGTACCATACCGATTCCGAGATCATTGGCGATGTTCGGATTTTCAATATTCACTTTCTCCCCGCGCACTCGAATCTCTCCACCTTCTGGCTGGTAGAGACCGAACAAGACGTTCATTAGCGTTGATTTCCCGGCACCGTTCTCGCCGAGCAGCGCATGAATCTCGCCTTTGCGAAGTTGGAGGGTGATGTTGTCGTTGGCTACGAACGTTCCGAACTCTTTGCGAATATTGAGCATTTCAATTACATATTCCAAGAAAGTCCACCCCTAACTTTAAGTAAAGGGAGACCGCATGGGTCCCCCCTAACTTAATGAATTATTTTACTGTTTTCATGAACTCTTCGAACTCAGCGTCAGTAGCTGGAGCCGTGATGTCGCCGTCAATCAACTGCGTGCGGTATTCCTCAACTTTTGTGAGGACGTCAGCTGCAACGTTTTCGCTTGATGTTTCAGCGATACCTACACCATCATCTTTCAATGAGAACTCAACGATTTCGCCTGCTGGGAACTTATCTTCCATTGCGAGTTTCGATACTTCGTAAGTTGCCGTATCAACACGTTTGACCATTGAAGTAAGGGTTACGTTTTCAGGAAGTCCTTCTTCGTACTGGTCACGGTCAACGCCGATGACCCATACGTCTTCGCCGTTCTTCTTACGGTTTTTCGCTTCTGTGAAGACACCTACACCCGTTCCGCCTGCTGCGTGATAGATGATGTCAGAGCCTGCTCCATACATCCCTGAAGAGATTGCCGTTCCTTTTTCAGCCGAGTTGAAGTCTTCAGCGTACTTGACGTCAATTGTCGCGTCTGGGTTGACGGCCATGACGCCCGCTTTATATCCATTTTCGAACTTTTTGATCAAGTCTGACTCGACGCCGCCGATGAAACCGACTTTGTCCGTTTTCGTTGTGAGACCTGCGACGACACCGACGAGGAACGAACCTTCTTGTTCTTTAAACGTGATCGACGCGACGTTCGGTGCGTCAACGACCATGTCGACGAGCGCGAAGTTGTTGTCTGGGAACTGCTCGGCAACTTTCTGGATATCTTCACCCATCAAGAAACCGATACCGTAGATCAAGTTGAAGTTATCGCGTGCCAATTGTTGCAAGTTTGGCTGATAGTCCGCTTGTTTTGAAGATTGAAGATATTTGAAGCCTTCGTTTTCAGTCAAGTTGTTGTCTGCTCCGAACTTCTGAAGACCTTCCCAAGCTGATTGGTTGAACGATTTGTCGTCAACGCCGCCTGTATCAGTTACCATCGCGACTTTGAAGTCGCTGCCTTCTCCGCCTTCGCCATTTGAAGAAGTACCTTCGTTGTCATCCCCACCGCATGCTGCAAGTACTGTTGAGAGCGTGAGACCTGCTGCTAAAGCTGAAAGAATCGTTTTTTTCTTGTTCATCATCGTCGTGTTTCCCCTTTCGGATCATAACAATTAAGGTTGTCATGTCATCAGTCGTCTTTACACCGGTATAAGAAAGCGCTTTCACGCAATTACCCAAAAATAACTATTTCCGCTTTACAAGAACTTGCTTAGACGCGTTTACGAACGACGTGGAAGTCGAAGCGGTCCGCTCGGAAAAAGTTTGCCGAATCGAGCAACGGTAAATCGCTCTCATCGTAATGCAGTTGTTTTAAAGCGAGTAACGGTTGGTCCGTTTGAAGTTGGGTCGAGATCTCTGAACTCACACTCGGTTCGATGTGCGTGATCGCGTATGCGACCCGACGTCCTACCTCTTTTTCAAGCGCATCGAATAACGACTTTCCTTCTGTCAACGCTTCAGGATTAGAGACGAGATGGGCTGGAATTTTATCCACACAGTAAACGACCGGTGTTTCATCTGCATAACGAATCCGGACAATCCGATAAATCGGTGAGTTCGGTTCAATTTTCAGACGCTCGGCTTCTCTCTCTGTCGCTAACACTTTTTCGGCCACCAATACTTTTGTTCCTGGTGTCATCTTGGCGCGCATGATCATGTCCGTGACACTGAACAGTTCCTCGATCCCAGAAGTGAATGGGGGTTTTGAACTGATGAATGTCCCGACACCATGTTTCCGCACGACAAATTTCTCGTCTTCGAGAATACGAAGCGCTTCTCGGAGCGTCGCTCGACTGACTCCTAGTTGCTTCGACAACTCGAATTCTGAAGGAAGTTTCTCTCCTTCACGATAGACACCATCGTCGATATCCTGCTTGATTTTCTCAATCACGCGAAGATAGAGCAAGCGATGATCGAGCTTGATCGACATGGGCCTCACCACCTTTACCTATTTCTTACCAGTGCTCAGACATCTGACGTATGAATGTCCTTGCCAATTCTAAGTATAGGGATTCCGTAAAAAGAACGCAATACTTTTTTGTTCGGAATCAAGGAAATGTTTTAAAGCCAAGGGATTATGTATACCACTTAGTCTATATTACCTGTTCTACGAGTGTTTGAAAAGAAATCGTAAAATGAAAACGGTATTAAAAAATGAAAGCGTTTCAACGTTTTCAGTAGTATGTCTCAATAGGTCATATAGTCCAGATGTGCTATATAACTTCTACTGTACATGTTTATCCGACGCGAGGTAACTGAATTGACGATACTTTTAAAAATAAACAAAAAACGAACTATTTCGAACGCATTCGTCCTTATAGTTCGTTTTTCGTATTATGCATCTTGTTGGTTAATGAGTACTTTCCGTGGCTTCGATCCTTCCGAAGGACCGACGTACCCTGCTTGTTCGAGCGAATCAATCAAGCGGGCCGCCCGGTTATAACCGATTCGGAATCTTCGTTGAATCATCGAAGTCGACGCCGTTTCTTGCGTCAAGATGAATTGGACGACTTCTTCGAATAATGAGTCGTCCGAGTCGATCGTCGTCACTTCTTCTTCTTTTGGCATCATCGCCTCGACGTACTGGGCCCGCTGCTGGGCGATGACATGGTTGACGACCGTCTCGACTTCCTGATCGGATACGAACGCCCCTTGGACGCGTACCGGCTTGTTCATTCCGTTCGCAAGCATGAGCATATCACCTCGCCCGAGCAGCTTCTCAGCCCCCCCGCCGTCGAGGATCGTTCTTGAATCGGTCGCTGACGAGACCGCGAACGCGATCCGTGATGGGATGTTCGCTTTAATGACACCCGTGATGACGTCGACGGATGGACGTTGCGTGGCGAGCACCATATGGATACCGGCCGCTCGTGCCATCTGGGCGAGCCGCATAATCGCGTCCTCGACGTCGTTTGAGGCGACCATCATCAAGTCGGCCAACTCATCCACGATGACGACGATGAACGGGAGCCGTTTAGCGTCTTCGTCCTCTGACTTGTCGACGAGGTCGTTGTAGCCCT
Organism: Exiguobacterium sp. SH0S2; assembly: GCF_004337185.1. NCBI lineage: Bacteria > Bacillati > Bacillota > Bacilli > Caryophanales > Exiguobacterium > Exiguobacterium sp. SH0S2. Next base: position 407,165 of record NZ_SJVB01000001.1, read on the forward strand.
CGATGTTACGGACACCGTAGCGGCTAAACAGCTCGTAGCGGCGCTCCATCTCGGCAACGACTTGCTTGAGCGCTTGAGCCGCTTTTTTCGGATCCGTCACGACCGGCGTCAATAAATGCGGGACGCCGTTGTAGACGTTCAACTCGACCATCTTCGGGTCGATCATCATGAGGCGGACTTGATCTGGCCGCGTCCGCATCAAAATAGACACGATCATCCCATTGATACAGACCGACTTCCCGGAGCCGGTCGACCCTGCGACGAGTAGATGAGGCATCTTGTTCAACGCGATCGTGACCGTCTCACCGCTAATACTGCGACCGAGCGCGACGAGGAGCGGTGCCTCATCGCGTTTGACAGGCTCCGCTTCTAACACCTCACGCAGACAGACCGGCGCGACTTCTTGGTTCGGGACTTCGATGCCGATGGCCGCCTTCCCTGGGATCGGTGCTTCGATGCGAATGTCTTTGGCGGCAAGTGCGAGTGCGAGATCATCACTCAATGAGGTGATCCGGCTCACTTTGACGCCGATGTCCGGTTGCAGCTCGTACTTCGTGACAGTCGGACCGAGATGGATTTTGAGCACTTTCACCCCGACGCCGAACGACTTGAGCGTTTGGACGAGTTTCGTTGCGTTCGCCTTCAATCGTACGTTCTCTCCTGACAAGTCGGTCACGACCGGTTCACTTAAAATCGTGAACTTCGGCAATTCGTATGTCGCAGACACGTCCTGAGCCGCTGTCATCATCATGTCCTCGGTCGGGATATCTGATACGACCTCGCTCTTCACGGTCTCGTCAGACACTTTCTGACGCTTCTCGGCGTCGATGGTCTCACTAAACCCGACAATCGGAATATCATGCATGACGACGGCGTCCGCCTCGGCCTCCACTTCTTGAGGCTTGGGTGTTGATTCGGACGCGCGTGCGTCGACCCGCTTCTTCTCAGTCGGTTTCGGTTTGGCGGGTGTACGTTCTCGGTCACGCCATTCTTGTTTAATCGCAACGAAACTTTCGAGCAACCGGTTCCCGATTGTCCGCCAAATCGCCGGAGACAGAAGCGAGACACCGACGACGAGGCTGATGATGCCAAGGAAGATAATCCCGAAGTCCGATAGCAAGTATTGGTTCAATCCGTAGAGCGCCCCGTTCACCACTCCCCGTTCCGTTCCCCACACCATGTCCCCGAACAATAGGAAGGACACGAACAGCAGGAAGATGCCGGCTCGTTGGATCGGACGGAAATCGTTCAAGAATACAAGCAAGATGAATGCGACGATTAAATATGTGAGTGCACCCCAGCCCCCAAACAGCGTCGTCGCAAACGTCGCTGTCTGAGTCCCGACCCAGCCGAACTCGAACAGCGAAAAGATGAACGCGATCATCGACAAAATAAAGCCGGCCCAACCATATGTACGAAGTGGGATTGGCTGTTTCCGCTTACGGTTCCTCGTCGTCGGTCGCGGCTTACGCTTCACCGGGGTCTTTCTCGTTTTTTGTGCCAACTTCTATTCCTCCTAAAAAAAGAGGCAAAAGTCAGATGACTTTTGCCTCGATCTCAATTCTTTAAATTTCCATGATGATCGGCAAGATCATCGGACGACGTTTCGTCTGTTCAAACAAGAAGACGCTGAGTCGCTCGCGGATATTTGATTTCAATTCGGTCCAATCACTTCCAGCTTCGAGACTCTTCTCAATCTGTTTCGTGACAATCCGGTTCGCTTCTGAGATCATCACTTCTGATTCGCGCATATAGACAAATCCACGCGAGATGAGTTCAGGGCCTGAAATCAACTTCTTCTGTTTACGGTTCAACGTGACGACACAGAGGACGACACCATCTTGCGACAAGAGGCGACGGTCGCGGAGAACGATATTCCCGACGTCCCCGACACCGATTCCATCGATCAAGACGTTGCCGGCAGGAACTTTACGGCTCATCCGGGCTTTACGGCCCGTGAACTCGACGACGTCACCTTTCTCGACGATAAAGATGTTACTTGAATTGATCCCGACCTGTTGGGCGAGTTTCGAGTGGGCCATCTGCATCCGGTACTCCCCGTGAATCGGGAGGAAGTATTTCGGCTTGACGAGGTTGAGCATGAGCTTGAGCTCTTCAGCCGAACCGTGACCGGATACGTGCACTTTACGCTGGTTATAGATGACGTTCGCACCAGAACGGAATAAGAGATCGATCGTTTTCGAGACCGATTTTTCGTTACCCGGAATTGGCGTCGCCGCGATCACCACGGTATCATTCAAGCGAATATTCACTTGTTTGTGGGCGTTACGCGCCATGCGCGTCAAAGCCGCCATCGGCTCACCTTGTGAACCGGTCGTCAAGATGACGACTTTATCGTCCGGCAAACGGTTCACTTGCGAGAGCTCGACGAGCGTCTTCGGCTTGAAACGAAGGTAGTTCAATTTTTGTGCGACTTCGACGATGTTGACCATGCTGCGTCCAACGACTGCGACTTTACGGTCGTTCGCCTCGGCTGCAGCAAATACTTGTTGCAAACGATGAACGTTCGAAGCGAACGACGCGACGATCACACGCCCCTCGGCTTGATAGATCACATCGTTTAATTCAGCACCGACTAACGATTCAGACCCTGTTTGGCCTGGTCGTTCCGCGTTTGTTGAATCTGACAATAAACAGAGCACACCGCGCTGACCGATGGCTGCTAACTTGTTAAAGTCAGACTGCTTCCCATCGACCGGCGTGTAGTCGAATTTAAAGTCGCCGGTATGAACGATCGCGCCTTGTGACGTTTGAATGCAGACACCGACACAGTCAGGGATTGAATGGTTGACGCGGAAGAAAGTGATGAAATGATCAGCGATAGTCAATTTCGTTTTAGCGTCAATCAATCTAAGGTCGACTTCTTTCAGTAAGCCCGCCTCTTTTAACTTGAGCTCGATTAAACCGAGCGTCAATTTCGTCCCGTAGACCGGGACATGCTTCAAGTCACGGAGTACGTAGCTGAGTCCACCGATATGGTCTTCGTGACCATGGGTGATGAAAATAGCGCGTACCCGATCTTTGTTTTCTTTTAAATACGTAATGTCCGGGATGACGATATCAATCCCGAGCATCTCATCGCCTGGAAACATAAGGCCGGCATCGATGACGAAGATGTCGTCGTCTAGTTCCACGACGTACATGTTCTTCCCGATTTCGCCTACGCCACCAAGCGCAAAGACGCTAACGTTCTCAGTCTTCTTCTTTGACACTAACAAAAACCTCCTAGATGATTCATATTCTGTTTCGTCCACTTATCGCTACTGAATATTGTATCGGAAAAAACGCTTATATGCCACCATTTCCGTTCAATCGACTAGAGGTTTCATCACATCCGCGAGCGGCATCGTCGCTTTAGTGTCCGGCCGCTTGCCAGCTGCGAGCTGTCGAACCGATAAGCCGAAGTCCATCTGCAAGTGAGGATAGTCCGGAAAACTTCTCCAATCCCCACCCCATTCGAAGCCGAGTGCTTTTCCGAGTTCACCGAGTTCTTGCCAATCGGGTTCCCCCGACTTATTGTGATCTGCTTTCAAATCGTAGTCGGCCCGGTTATCGTGGATGATGACAAAATCGACCGCGAGTCCATAGTTATGATAACTTTGTCCCGCCTTGGCGTTCGTCACGACTTGCCCTGGTTTCGAGCGTCCTTGCGCGTAAAGCGCATTCTGTTCATCGGCCGAACGATAGCCTGACGTCAAGCGGACTTCAAGCCCGAGACATGAATACGCCAGTCTTACGAACGATTCGCCACGATCACGCACATGAGGATGCAAGTTGGCAAACGCCTTGTCACTACGGTCGACAATCGTTTGTTCCGAGCGCGGGCTCCGTTCGCACATCCCGGCTTCGAACGTCGGTTCATCGACCCAAGGCATTGGTCCGGGCCGCGAGAACGTATACGCCAAGAAGATCCCAATCAAAAACGCCGTCATCGCAAACGTCAAAACGCCTGACCATTTCATCTTCTTAACCGTTTACGGAGTCCTTTGACGAGCGGTAATCCTGTCTCGAGGGCAAAGTAGAGCGGCCGGTTCAAGACGAGGTCGAACTCGCCGACTTTCTCGATTTGATCGCTGCCCCAGCCCGATTTAAACGCATACAGGCCCGCATATTCATCGTCCGGCTCCGTACTGCCCGATACACCACCGAAATCATAGCGCTCGGCACCGCTTGCCTTGGCAGATTGCATCATCGTCCATTGCATCAGGTGGTTCGGCATGAACTCCCGAAACTCGTTCGAGGAAGCACCGTATAAGTAATACGAGCGGCGGCCGGCGAGCGTCAACAAGCCGCCCGATAACACGAGACCGTCCGGATAGCTGGCATGAAGCTGTTCGAGTTCCGGCAAGGCCGCTTCAGCTTTCACGAGTTGATCGCGCGTCTGTTTCTGACGATTCGACAAACTGATCCGTTTTTTCTCGACCGTTTCTTTTTCCAAAGACCGTTCGATCTTGTCAAGATCCCGTTTTGCTTTGTCGAGCGTCGCCATTTGTTGATCGAGCGCGAGTTTCGGTTCAAGTTTCGTCAAAAATAAACGAGCGTCATTCGGCTGCAGGCAATCGTATAAGTTCTCGAAGTAATCGAGCCCGCGAATGGCGAAGCCGTCACGCTCACCTGTGACTTTCATCAGTTCGGCGAACGTTTTCAAGCCGTCCCGACCGACTTCAGTACAGACAATCCCTTTACGCTCGGCAAGACGGACATTATAGCGAAACTTATGATGGAACTTGGCGAAAATATCTTTCTCGCTCGGACGGAGGTCCGTCTCCATCGTGAAACGGGGTTGGGCATAGTCAAAGCCGCCGCCGTACCCTTTATGTGTAAAACCGAGGCTAGACATTTCCGTAAGTAAGCCCGGTACTTCGTCCCGGTCGATGTTCGGATCGATTTTGATGACGATCGCCTTTTTCATTTTGGCGACGCGTTTCGCTTCCTCGGTCAAGGCACGCAATGATGCCACGTCATCGTAATCGACGACGAAACCGCGCGGTGCGTAACAAAGCGTGAACGGTAGCTTTGGCACTTGTTTGAATAAAAGAAGCGCCACTCCTGTCGTCTCACTATTTGTAGCGACGGCAATCCGCTCAGCGGACCAACCATTTTGTTTTTTGACGTCTGCCCAACTCGAAAGTTGGAGCAAGTCGCCGCGGTCGTGTGCTTTGACGAAATCGTCATGCTCTGTCTCTGTCAAGGTAATCGGTTGTACTGCCATAAATCAAGATTCCTCCGTATTTAAAATTGTCGCCCGGACGATCGCTTCCTCATCGAGCGGGATTTTCTCGTTACCGATGATTTGGTACTTCTCATGTCCTTTACCGGCCAACACGACGATATTATCCGCTTTGGCTAGACGTGCGGCGTAAGACACCGCTTCTTCACGGTCGCCGATTTCAACAAAGTTGTCATGGGTCATCCCGGCGGCAATGCCGCTCGTGATCGAATCATACGCCTCAAAACGTGGATCATCCGTCGTGATGATGACGGTACCGGCATATTTTGAGGCCATCTCGCCCATTGTCGGGCGTTTCGTCACATCGCGATTCCCGCCTGTTCCAATCAAGAAGACGATGTTCTCTTTAGGGACACCGACAAGCGACTTCAAACATTGCTCAATCCCGTCCGGTGTATGGGCATAGTCCGCATAGACGTTATACCCAGGCACGTCGAGTCGTTGCATCCGTCCCTTGGCCGGATGAATCGATTCGAGCGCTTGGATGATCTCAGGTAAACTGTACCCAGCCGCGAGCAGGCAACCCGTCGCAAGCAACAGGTTGTATACGTTGAAACGTCCGATGAACTGGACCGTCACCGGCAGACTGACTCCTTGATAGTTGAGACGGAAACTCGTGTCTGACAGTGTCTGAACGATGTCTGACGCTGTCACATCCGCCATTTCGTCGATGGCGTATGTGATGACACGAGCACCCGTCATCGTCTCGTAAAGCTTGCTGTACGGATCGTCCGCATTCAAGACGGCAACTTTGTCGCGCGACGCCATCTGTCCGAGTTGGGCGAACAGCAAACCTTTGGCCCGCGCATAGTTTTCAAACGTCCCGTGAAAATCGAGATGGTCGTGTGTCAAGTTCGTGAAACCGACGATGTCGAAGTCCGTTCCGATGACACGACCTAGTTCAAGTCCGTGTGATGACACTTCCATCATCACATCGGTAACCCCTTCACCGCGCATGCGAGCCAGCAGCTGCTGAAGCTCAGAACTTTGCGGCGTCGTGTTCTTGCTCGGGACGACCGTATCGTTAATCCGGACCTCGACCGTACCGATCAATCCGGTGCTATGTCCAAGCTTTGATAAAACGTCACGTAAAATCGTCGTCGTCGTCGTTTTTCCGTTCGTCCCCGTGATACCGAACAGACGCATCTGTTCAGACGGATAGTTATAAAATGCCGACGCTAATAAGCCGACCGTACGCGAACTATCGCGCACGAGCAGGTTTGGGACGCTGATGTCGAGCGGGCGCTCACTGACGACCGCGACCGCCCCTTTACTCACCGCTAAGTCAGCATAGTCGTGACCGTCGACGGTGTAGCCTTTAATCGCGACAAACAGCGTTCCGGGTACGACTTCCCGTGAATCGGTCGTGACATGGGTCACGTTGATGCCCTCTATAGTTGGTTGATTAATCAATTGTATCTTGGTTACTAAATCCGTTAAGTTCAAGTCTTTCCCTTCTTTCACCTGTATCCTGTCCAATGTAAAGAATACCTCTTAATCAGTGTAGAGAACTTACAATCTGGTTTCAAGTCAGTCTTCGGACGGAAGAACATATGATTTTGCCGGGACGTGCCCGAGCAGCTCCCGAATCAAGGCGTTAACTTCATCGGTTTCGATGCGGTCGATTTTATTGAGCACTTCGTCCAAATCCTCGACTTCGTCAAGTAAGACGAGGTTACGACCGTTCCGGTTCATTCGGGCGCTCGTGCTTTCGTTGCCGAGGACGAGCGAACCTTTCAACTGGCGTTTGCCTTTAGCGACTTCTTCTTCGGTTAACCCCTGCGCCTTGAGCGCTTCAAGTTCACGCTCCATGATCGTCTCGACTTGAGTGAGCGTTTCCGGTGACGTCCCGATATAAATCGTGAACGTGCCATGGTCAACGAACGTCGTATAGTACGAATAGATCGAGTAAGCTAACCCTTGCTCTTCACGAATCGATTGAAACAGCCGCGACGACATCGTCGCACCGATCGCGTTGTTTGCCAGCGCCAGGTGCGGGAGCCGGTCGTTCGTTGCCGAAATCGCCTCGAAATTCCAACAGAGGTGCGCCTGCTCCGTCTCTTTATGCTTTTTCAATACATCACTGTATAGAACCGGAATCGTCGATTCTTTCGGTGATTCCCCTGATGGGAGTTCCGCAAACCTCGACGTGACCGCTTCGACCAGCTCGTCGGTCACATGACCGGCGATCGAGACGACGACGCGATTGCCTGTATACATTGATTCGACGTAACGCAGCAATTGATTGCGAGAGAAGCTGAGCACGCTCGCTTCCGTCCCGAGAATCGGCTTCGCTAATATATCGTCACGGTAGACGGCATAGGCGAGCAACTCATGCACGAGGTCTTCCGGCGTATCTTCGTACATTTTAATCTCTTCTAACACGACCCGCTTCTCTTTTTCAAGCTCAGTCTCATCAAAGACTGAATGGAACAACATGTCGGCCAGTGCGTCGAAGGCGATGACAGCATGTTCATCGAGCGTCTTGACGTAGTAGCATGTATGGTCTTTTGAAGTAAAGGCGTTCACACTGCCGCCAAGTTCATCAAAAAATGAAGCGATTTCTTTCGCCGTTTTTGTTGTTGTGCCTTTGAACAACATATGTTCGATCAAGTGGCTGATCCCGATCTCATTGTCTTCCTCGGTCCGTGTCCCGGCTTTGATGAATACACCGGTCGATGTACTGCGGACGTCTGCCATCGGTTCGACCACGATGCGGACGCCATTCTTTAAGGTAATCCATTCCATTTTATCACTCCTATGAAAAAGGCCATCGCACCAGACGATGGCCAAAATAATTAGTTTGTTGGTCTTGACGGACGACGGTCTCCGTCACGACGCGGAGGACGGCTGTCACGTGGCGGACGGCTCTCGCGTTGTGCTTTACGTTTCGCTTCATACGCTTCTCGCTCTTCCGGAGAAAGCCCTTCGACAATCAACGTTTTATGCGAGGCGTTGACGCGGCCTTTATCGTCAATTTCTGTGACTTTGACTTTGATCGTGTCACCGAGCTTGACGACGTCTTCCACGTTGGCGACGCGGTCGAGGCTGAACTCAGAGACGTGGACGAGCGCGTCTTTGCCTTTGAACAACTCGACGAACGCGCCGAACTTCTCGATCCGACGGACTGTCGCGTCGAACACTTCGCCGACTTCGACTTCACGGATGATATCACCGATGAGTGTCATCGCCATGTCGATACCTTCTTGATCGGTCGAGGCGATGAACACCGTACCATCCTGTTCGATATCGATTTTGACACCGGTTTGATCGATGATGCTGTTGATCATCTTACCACCAGGTCCGATGACGTCGCGAATCTTGTCTGGATTGATTTTCATCGTGACGATCTTCGGTGCATACTTCGACAACTGTGGACGCGATGAGTCAAGCGTTTCGAGCATATGGTTGAGAATGTGGAGGCGGCCTGAACGAGCTTGTTCGAGCGCTTCTTCCAAAATCTCACGCGTGATGCCGGCGATTTTAATGTCCATCTGCAACGCTGTGATCCCGTCTTTCGTTCCAGCGACTTTGAAGTCCATGTCGCCGAGATGATCTTCGAGACCTTGGATGTCAGTGAGTACTGTATAGTGTTTGCCTTCCATGATGAGACCCATCGCGATTCCCGCGACTGGTGCCTTGATCGGAACTCCGGCGTCCATGAGGGCGAGTGTCGAGCCACAGATTGAAGCCTGTGAACTCGAACCGTTCGACTCGAGCACTTCTGAGACGAGACGGATCGTATACGGGAAGTCTGCTTCTTTCGGGATGACCGGGAGAAGCGCACGTTCACCGAGCGCACCGTGACCGATCTCGCGGCGGCCTGGCGCGCGAACCGGACGAGCTTCACCGACCGAGAACGGCGGGAAGTTGTAATGGTGCATGAAACGTTTATTCTCTTCTAAGCCGATGCCGTCGATGATTTGAGCGTCACCGATGACGCCGAGTGTCGCGATCGACATGACTTGCGTCTGCCCCCGTGTGAACAAACCGACACCGTGCGCACGCGGTAACACGCCGACTTCTGACGCGAGTGGACGGATGACTTCCGGGCGACGGCCGTCTGGACGTACTTTATCGACCGTGATTAAACGGCGGACCTCGTCTTTGACGAACTTGTTCAAAATACCAGATACTTCTTTCAACTTGGCCGGCTCGTCAGCGAGACGCGCTTCGTACGACGCGACATACTTCGCGATGACTTCGTTGATCGCTTCGTCACGCGCGTGTTTCTCTTCGACTTGGACGGCAGCGTTAATTTCTGGACGAGCCGCTTCAAGCTCTTGTGACAACGCGTCGTCAAATTTAGAGACCGTGTATTCAAACTTCGGTTTCCCGACCGCTTCGACGATTTCCGTTTGGAACGCGACGAGCTTTTTGATCTCTTCATGACCGAACAAGATTGACTCGAGCATGACGTCTTCCGGTACTTCGTTCGCGCCTGCTTCGACCATGTTGATCGCAGTTGCCGTTCCGGCGACTTGAAGTTCAAGATCTGTCTTCTCGAGTTGTGCGACCGTCGGGTTGACGACAAACTGTCCGTCCACACGTCCGACCGTCGCTCCAGCGATCGGTCCGTCAAACGGGATGTCCGAGATCGACAAGGCGATCGACGTTCCGAGCATACCGGCCATCTCAGCCGAGCAGTCCGGATCGTTCGACATGACGTAAATCATGACTTGGATGTCGTGACGGAATCCGTCTGGGAATAATGGACGGATTGGACGGTCGATGAGACGTGACGTTAAAATCGCATTCTCACCAGGACGACCTTCCCGACGTAGGAAACCTCCTGGGATTTTACCGACCGAGTATAATTTTTCTTCATAGTTGACCGTAAGCGGGAAGAAATCTAAATCCTTTGGTCCTTTTGAAGCTGTGACCGCGGCGAGCACGACCGTGTCCCCGTACCGGACGAGTGCAGAACCGTTCGCTTGCTTCGCGAGTTGACCTACTTCTACAGACAGCGGACGACCGCCCCATTCTGTAGAAAAAACTTGTTTCGTACCTAACATGTACATTCTCCTCTCAAACCTTATCTAGTTTATTATGTAACTCATTCATATGTTTGTCTAATGATTTTCCTCCAAAAAAAGAAGAAACGGACTAGGAACGAGTGTCCCAGTCCGTCATTTGGCCCGTTCGGATTAACGACGGAGACCAAGGCGTTGAATCAATTCACGGTAACGTGTTACGTCCTTGTTACGAAGGTACGTGAGCAAGTTACGGCGACGTCCAACCATTTTCAAAAGACCGCGACGTGAGTGGTGGTCTTTCTTATGTGTGCGAAGATGATCGTTCAAAGTGTTGATTTGTTCAGTCAAAACAGCAACTTGAACTTCCGGTGAACCAGTGTCACCTTGTTTTGTCGCGTATTCCGCGATGATTTCGTTTTTACGTTCTTTTGAGAGTGCCATTGCCTCTCCACCTCCATTTAATAGAAAATTGCCGCGTTGCCGAGCCGTCGTTGGTGAATCGTCCAGCCAAGCGAAGCGGTGTACTTTGCGTACCAAACTAGAATACATGACCCCTGCTCCAAAGTCAAGATAGGATTGCCCGAGCCGCCGTCTCGTCTCGTTTCAACTGCTCGATCAGCGAATCGAGTCCGTCGAACGCCCGTTCATCGCGCAAATAGTGAACCCATTCGATTTCGAGCAACTGTCCGTACAAGTCCTCCGAAAAATCAAATAAATGACTTTCAATCGAGACGTCTCCGGTGTCATAAAACGTCGGCCGACGACCGACGTTCGTCATCGCATCAAACGTCCGGCCGTCTTCTAGGCGGACGCGGGTCGCATAAACGCCGAGCCGTGGCATGACATAAGACGCATCCATCACCATGTTCGCGGTCGGATAGCCGATCGTCCGCCCTCTGGCGTCACCATGGATGACTTCGCCACAGATGACGTAAGGCGCCCCTAACAGCTCACTCGCCAGGTCGACACTGCCTGCGCCAAGAAGTTTGCGGATCCGGGTCGAAGAGACTTTGTCGCCGTCACTCGTCTGTTCGGCGACGACGGACGTCGTGAAGCGTCCTCGGGCGTGGTAGGGCATCGTCTCCATCGTCCCTTCCCCGAATTTCCCGTACGAATAGTCAAATCCGGCCGTCACGTGCACGGCGCCCGCGCCGATCAAATAATCGTCGACGAACTGTTGCGGTGACAGTGATGCCAATTGCTTTGTGAACGTCAAGACGAGACAACGTTCGACACCGAGCGCGGCGATCCGCTGTAATTTTCGTTTGAGCGGCGTGATATAACGGACAGCATCCGCATTGTTCGACAGCACTTGTTTCGGGTGCGGATCGAACGTGACGACGGTCACGGGCACGTCAAGCTGCTCCGCGCGCTGTTTGGCGTGCTCGATCACGGCTTGATGGCCGATGTGAACGCCGTCGAAGAATCCGAGTACCATGACCGAAGGGACAAACTCTGGCGTCTCGGGATGTGTGAGATGTATCGTTTCCATACTTCAAATTCCCCCTTAGTCGATTGTCAACATGACCTCGACTGTTGCGTCTGTCGTTCCGTCAAGCCGTCTATAGAGGGCGAGCGGAATTCCTTCTTCATTATAGACAGTAAACAGTTCAAATTCGAGTGAGACGTCGTTTAAGCGCCCACCGTTGCGAATATACCGTTCCCGGTTGGCTGGAATGGTGATGGAAGGCCAACGTTTGATCACGTCCTCGAGCGGGATGAGCCGTTCAGCGCGTGCCTCGACCGTCTCTAACGCCGCGAGCTCCGCGAGCGTCACGGCGTCCCTTTCATCGAACGTGCCTGACCGTGTGCGACGCAGGTCGCTCATATGGGCCGGGTAACCGAGCCCTTCCCCGATTTGGACGGCAAGTGTCCGAATAAACGTGCCTTTTCCGCACTCGACATCAATGCGAAACCGGCAGACGCCGTCCTCGAAGACAGGTTCGTTCGTCCGTTCTAACCGGTGAATCTCGACGATGCGGCGCGGCCGTTCGACCGTCTGTCCTTTGCGGGCGTATTCGTATAGCTTCTTCCCGTTCACTTTGACGGCCGAGAAGTAAGGAGGCACCTGCTCGATGCTTCCGGTCAACGTGCCGAGAACGCGGTCGACTTCTTCACCCGTGAACGCATCAGGCGCGACATCTGTTTGCGCGACGACTTCGCTGTGTGCGTCTTCCGTCATCGTCGCCGTCCCGATCGTGACTTCGGCGACGTAGCGCTTGCCCTCATCGGTCAAAAACCGGGACAGTTTCGTCGCACGGCCGAAACAGATTGGCAACACGCCGGTCACTTCCGGGTCGAGCGTGCCGGTATGGCCAACTTTTTTCGTTTGAAACAGTTTGCGCAGCTTGAAGACGCAATCGTGGCTCGTCATCCCGCTGTCTTTGTCTAGTATTAAAATCCCTGTCGGTTCCACGTTCATTCCTCCATATCAAAAAAGGGGAGACACAAGTCCCCCCTTCAATTTATTAGTCTTTATTCAAATCACGGATCAACGAATCGATATGGCTACCATATGCGACCGAAGAATCGTATTCGAACGACAATTCCGGCGTCTTGCGGAGACGGATCCGGCTGCCGATTTCACGGCGGATGAAGGCGCTCGCCTTATCAAGACCTGCCTGCGTCTCAGCCTTCACGTCGGCGTCGTCTCCGAGCACCGTGTAATAGGCCGTCGCTTGTTGCAAATCTCCCGTCACGTCTACACTCGTGATGGTCGCGTTCTTTGTACGTGGGTCGTTGACTTCGCGTAAAAGGATATCTGTGATCTCTTTACGCATCTGTTCAGCAACACGTTGGGCACGAATGTTCATACGTGTTCCCTCCTCACTTTATTTACGTTCGACTTCTTTCATGACGAACGCTTCGATGACGTCCTCCACTTTGATGTCGTCGTACTTCTCTACTTTGATCCCACACTCGTAGCCTGTCGCAACTTCTTTGACATCGTCTTTGAAGCGGCGGAGCGTATCGAGTTTACCTTCGTACACGACGATCCCGTTACGGATGACGCGTACGCCGGCATCACGTGAGATTTTACCTTCAGTGACGTAACAGCCGGCAATCGCACCGACTTTTGAAACTTTGAAGACGTCACGGACTTCGACTTGTCCGATCACTTCTTCAACGAACTCAGGGTCAAGCATCCCTTTCATCGCGCTTTCGATTTCATCGATCGCGTTATAGATGATCCGGTGCAGACGCATTTCAACGTGTTCTTGTTCGGCCATTGATCGGGCGTTACCGTCTGGACGGACGTTGAATCCGATGATGATCGCGTTCGCTGCTGAAGCGAGGATGACGTCACCTTCTGTGATCGCACCGACACCTTGATGCACGATGTTGATCTTGACGCCTGCGACGTCGATTTTGCGGAGTGATCCAGCGAGCGCTTCAGCCGATCCTTGAACGTCTGCTTTGATGATGACGTTCAAGTCTTTGACTTCGCCTTCTTGAATCCGGCTGAACAAGTCTTCAAGACTGACTTTAGCCGATTCACGGCGCTGCGACTCGAGGTAACGTTGGTAACGTTTCTCTCCGATTGCACGTGCCTTTTTCTCGTCTTCGAAGACGATGAACTGGTCACCAGCTTGTGGGACATCGTTCAATCCTGTAATTTCGATTGGCGTCGATGGGCCAACTTCTTTCACACGACGACCGATATCGTTGACCATGGCCCGGACGCGTCCGAACGTGCTGCCGACGACGATCGAGTCACCGATACGAAGTGTCCCGTGTTGGACGAGAAGCGTGGCGACAGGACCGCGACCTTTATCGAGCTTCGCTTCGATGACCGAACCGCGAGCTGGCATTTCAGGCGTCGACTTGTACTCTTCGACTTCTGAAACGAGCAAGATCATCTCGAGCAACTCATCGATTCCCTCATCTTTCAAAGCAGAGATCGGTACGAAAATTGTTTCGCCGCCCCACTCTTCCGGTACGAGTCCGAATTCAGTCAACTCTTGTTTGACGCGGTCAGGGTTAGCCCCTTCTTTGTCCATTTTGTTGACGGCAACGATGATTGGGACGTTTGCCGCCTTCGCGTGAGAAATCGCTTCTTCTGTCTGTGGCATGACACCATCATCTGCTGCGACAACGATAATCGCGATATCCGTCACTTCAGCTCCACGGGCACGCATCGTCGTAAAGGCGGCGTGACCTGGTGTGTCGAGGAATGTGATTTTTTTACCGTTGATATCAACTTGGTACGCACCGATATGCTGCGTGATCCCACCAGCTTCGCCAGCGACGACTTTCGTGTTCCGGATCGAGTCAAGCAACGTCGTTTTACCATGGTCGACGTGACCCATGATTGTGACGACGGCAGGACGCTCAATGAGGTCGTACTCAGAGAAGTCGATTTCTACTTCTTCGAAGTCCGTCTCATCGATGATGACTTCTTTTTCGACTTCGAAACCGAATTCAGTTGCGAGCAATTCGATCGTCTCGTCATCGAGTGTTTGGTTGATCGTCGCCATGACGCCAAGACCCATCAATTTCATGATGATCTCGTTTGGCTTTTTATCCATCTTCGCCGCGAGATCCGATACGCTGAGGACATCCTCGTACTTGATGACGTTGCCCATTTCAGACTCTTGCGCTAAACGAGATGCTTTACGCTGGCTCGTTTTTGAATTAGGATCTGCTTCTAACGGGATTGCCGCTTTTGCAGGCTTCCCTTTAAATTTACCGCCGCGCTTTTTGTTGCGGTTATCGTTACGGTTGTTGCCGAAACGGTTGCCACCACGGTTGCCCGCTTGATTGCTCGGGGCGCTAGAAGTTTGTGGACGGGCTTTCGGTGCTTCTTTTTTCTCTGCTTCTTGTTTCGCAGCAGGCTTCGCTTCAGCCGGCTTCGACTCAGCAGGTTTTTCTTGCTTCTCAGCCGAACGATATTTCTCAGGGTTGAAGACACGGTCGAGTTGCTTGACCGACTCATCATCCAATACAGCCATGTGATTTTTCACTGACTTGTTCATCTTCTCGAGCTGAGTAATGACTTGTTTACTTGTTACATTCTGTTCTTTTGCAAATTCATAGACGCGTTTTCCCAAAGCATCCACCTCCGTTAATAGTTAAGAGAGAAGTTGCTTAAGCTTGTTCGCAAATCCGGATTCTGTCACAGACACGACGACTCGCATGTCTTTACCTAAAGCAGCTCCGATTGTATGTCGGTCGCTCACTTCGATTAATGGAACACCATACGATGTACATTTGTCGGTAATCCGTTTTCTCGTCGACGCTCCCGCGTCTCCGGCAAGAATGACGAGCTTGGCTCGGCCAGCCCGTACATCCTTCAAGACAAACTCTTCTCCCATCGTTACCTTCCTCGCACGTGAGGCGAGGCCTAACAATGATTCCCACTGACTCATGATTCGGCACCTGTGACAGCTTGTTCTAGCTGTTCATAAAGTGTCTCGCTCGTCTTCACTTTCAGATGGTGATCAAGCGTTCGTTTTTTCTCTGCTAAACGAATCACATCGACATCTCTTGACAAATACGCGCCACGACCGTTCAGTTTGCCGGTCGTGTCGATGACGACGTCGCCTTCCGGCGTCCGTACGACACGAATCAAATCGTTCTTTGGTAACATCTCTTGAGTGATCACACATTTACGCAAAGGAAGTTTCTTTTGCTTCATGGTCATTCCTCTTCTTTTACCGCGGTTGGTTCGAGCGTCACATCAACCGAGTCAGTCTGTTCAACTTCATTGTGAACAATTTCTGGCGTTGATTCAACTTTTTCGGCATACGTATCGAACAAGTTCATGCTCTCTGCATCCGTCTCACTCTTAATATCAATTTTCCAACCTGTCAACTTGGCGGCGAGGCGCGCGTTTTGACCGCGTTTCCCGATCGCGAGCGACAATTGATAGTCCGGCACGACGACTGTCGTCGACTTGTTCGGTTCATTGACATATACGTCAACGACTTGAGCCGGGCTGAGTGCGTTTTTAACGAACTCTTTTGGATCGTTCGACCAACGGACGATGTCGATCTTCTCACCGTTCAATTCATCGACGATCGTCTGGACACGTTGCCCTTTTGGACCGACACATGCGCCGACCGGATCGACGATGTCTGAATGGACCGCGATTTTCGAACGGTCTCCCGCTTCACGCGACACCGACATGACGTCGACCGTCCCGCTCGCGATTTCTGGAACTTCGAGTTCGAACAAACGACGAAGTAGGCCAGGATGTGTCCGCGACACTTGAATCGCCGCGCCAGAACCTTTCGTCGTCGAGTCAACTTTCGTCACGTATACTTTGATGCGTTCATGAATCTTATACGACTCGTTCGGCATCTGTTCGTTCGGCGTCAACACTGCCTCGATGTTGTTCTCTAAACCGATGTACAAGTTGCGCGGGTCAAACCGCTCGACGATCCCTGTCATGATCTCGTCTTCTTTATCGACGAAGTGGTTGTAGATGCGTTCGCGCTCGGCTTCACGCATCTTTTGCGTGACGACTTGTTTGGCCGTCATCGCTGCGACACGACCGAAGTCGCTCGGTGTCACTTCTTCTTTATGGAAGTCCCCTAACTCAAAGTTCGGGTCGATTTCGTGAGCTTCTTCAAGCGAAAGCTGTTGGTCCGGATGCGTCAGGCGTTCAACGACTTCGAGAAGCGCGAACACGCGAATGTCACCTGTCACTTGGTCAAACTCAACTTTGACGTGCTCGTTCGGGTTGGCGACGTTTCGGCGATATGCCGAAATGAGCGCCTGTTCAAGCGCGTCGATGATGATTTCTTTCTCGATCCCTTTTTCTTGTGCAATCTGTTCGATTGTTGTGAGTAATTGTGGCCCCATCTTTACCTCTCCTTAACTAAACGTGACCGCTAGGCGGGCTTGTGCAATTTTATCAACCGGTAGCGATATCGCTTTTTTTCTAGTCTTGATGCGCGTTTCGACAACTGCGGTCTCGCCGTCGTACTCCGTCAAAATGCCCTCGAACTCTTTGGCACCTTCAATCGGGGCAAACGTTTTAATGTAGACGTTTTTCCCAATCGCCCGCTCAAAGTCAGTCGGCTTTTTAAGTGGTCGTTCGGCACCGGGACTCGAGACGTCAAGATAATAGGCTTGTTCGATTGGGTCGGTAGCGTTTAATTTCTCCGAGAGTTGCTCGTTGATGTTGACGCAATCATCTAAATCGACGCCCCCCGGTTTATCGATATAGACGCGCAAGAACCAGTCTGGCCCTTCTTTCACGAATTCAACATCGACCAATTCCATGTTCGCTTGCTCGACAATCGGCAACGCGATTGTTTCGACGACTTCTGTTATTTTGGACACTCTCATCCCTCCTTCTGGCTTTTACATACAAGAAAGGAGTAGGGTTCCCTACTCCTTTCCGTCGTAGTATCCAACATTGTTCGATACCAATATATCATATTTTCCCGCTTTTTCGCAACTTACACCCCAAAATCAAAGAACGAAAGTTGGTTCTCGTCAGGCAGGCCTTCGAGACATTTCATCGTATCGAGCGTCTCGATAATCGTCTTCGACAATTTCGCCCGTTTCCGGAGATCCTCTTTTGACAAGAACTGACCTTCGGCACGCGCCTCGACAATCGCTTTCGCCGCGTTCGTCCCGAGTCCATCGACAGCGTTGAACGGTGGAATGAGCGTGTTGCCTTCAATCAAGAACTCGGTCGCATTCGAACGGTAAAGATCGATGTTTTGGAATTTCATGCCGCGTTCGAGCATCTCAAGTGCGAGTTCGAGCACGGTGTGAAGCCCTTTATCTTTCGCCGTGGCGTCGAAGCCTTTCTCCCGGATATCAGACATCGCCTTGCGGACGGCCTGAGACCCTTTGATCATCGCCGACAAATCAAAATCACCGGCGCGGACCGTAAAGTATGTCGCGTAATACAGAATCGGATGGTGCACTTTGAAGTAAGCGATCCGGACGGCCATGAGCACGTACGCGGTCGCGTGTGCTTTCGGGAACATGTATTTGATCTTCTTACAAGAAGAGATGTACCATTCCGGGACGCTGTTCTCCCGCATCTCTGACTCCATGTCGTCAGACAAACCTTTCCCTTTACGGACCGACTCCATGATCTTAAAGGCGAACGATGGCTCAAGTCCGGCGTAGATCAAGTAGACCATAATGTCGTCACGACACCCGATGACGTCTTTCAGTTCACACGTCCCGTTATAGATCAACTCGTTCGCATTCCCGATCCAAACGTCCGTCCCGTGAGACAGACCTGAAATTTGGACGAGCTCTGAGAACGTGGACGGTTTCGTCTCTTCAAGCATTTGCCGGACGAACTTCGTCCCAAACTCAGGAATACCGAGCGTCCCTGTTTTTGACTCGATTTGCTCCGGTGTGACACCGAGCACTTCTGGTGACGAAAAGATTTTCATGACGGTCGGATCATCCGTCGGGATCGTCAACGGGTCGATGCCTGATAAGTCTTGGAGCATCCGGATGACGGTCGGGTCATCGTGTCCGAGAATGTCGAGCTTGAGCAAGTTGTCGTGAATCGAATGGAAGTCGAAGTGTGTCGTCTTCCATTCAGACGTTCGATCGTCGGCTGGATACTGGATCGGCGAGATTTCGGCGATGTCCATATAGTCCGGGACGACGATAATCCCGCCTGGATGCTGCCCGGTCGTCCGTTTGACACCGGTGACACCCGAGACGAGACGATCGACT
This sequence comes from Exiguobacterium sp. SH0S2, assembly GCF_004337185.1. NCBI lineage: Bacteria > Bacillati > Bacillota > Bacilli > Caryophanales > Exiguobacterium > Exiguobacterium sp. SH0S2. The sequence continues at coordinate 426,053 of NZ_SJVB01000001.1, forward strand.
TCGGCGTTCCGGTAAATCTTGTCGTTTTCGGTCGCATAGCCTTTCACATACCCGTACGCCGTCTTGTCGGCAATCGTCCCGATCGTCCCGGCACGATAGACGTACTCTTCTCCGAACAACACTTTCGTGTACGCGTGAGCGTGAGGCTGGTACTCACCTGAGAAGTTCAAATCGATATCTGGTACTTTGTCCCCTTTAAAGCCAAGGAACGTCTCGAACGGGATATCGTGTCCATCTTTCGTATACCACGTCCCACACTCCGGACATTGCTTGTCCGGAAGATCGTAACCGGAACCGATCGACCCGTCATTAAAGAAGTGAGAGTGTTGACACTTCGGACAGACATAATGCGGTGGTAGTGGATTGACCTCGGTGATCTCGGTCATCGTCGCGACGAGACTCGACCCGACCGATCCCCGTGAACCGACGAGGTAACCGTCGTCAAGTGACTTCTTGACGAGTTTATGTGAGATCAAATAAATGACGGCGAAACCGTGGCCGATGATTGATTTCAGTTCCTTCTCGAGCCGGGCCTCGACGATCTCCGGAAGCTCGTCCCCGTAAATCGAGCGGGCCATGTCATAACTCATATTGCGGACCTCGTCATCCGCCCCTTCGATTTTCGGCGTATACAGTTCATCCGGGATAATTTGAATCGCTTCGATCTGATCGGCGATTGCGTTCGGATTCGTGATGACAATCTCCCGTGCGAGCTCGTCACCTAAAAATTTAAACTCTTCCATCATTTCTTTCGTCGTCCGGAAATGGGCATGAGGCAACTCTTTTCTCGTGTTAATGAAGTTGGCCCCACCTTGCGTCCGGATCAGGATTTCGCGATACGACCGATCCGTCCGGTCCAAGTAATGGACGTTCCCGGTCGCACAGACCGGAAGTCCGGCTTGACCTGCCACGCGAATGATCCGTTTGATAATATCACGAAGTTCAAGCTCGTTCGCGACGATCTCTTTATCGATCAGATGCATATACAGTGCTGGCGGATGAATCTCGATGAAGTCATAAAATGCCATCATCTTCTCGAGCTCTTCGTCCGACTTGTTCAAGGCGGCGTCAAAGATCTCGCCGTTGTCGCACGCCGAGCCGATGAGCAGCCCTTCTCGGCGCTTCTCGATCTCTGAGCGCGGCATTCGAGCCATCCGGAACAAATAGTCGATGTGCGACAACGAGATCAACTCATACAAGTGGCGCAATCCTGGCTTTTTCGTTTTCGCGTAAACCGTCGCATGAAACGGACGGATCTTCGAGACGTCACTGCCGACTTTCGCGTTCAGTGACCGATGCGTCTGCATCTCGAACATCTGTTTCGCCAAATCGAGCAACTTCATGAGCAGGTACGCCGTCGCCTCGGCGTCATAGATGGCCCGGTGATGCTGCGTCAATTCGATATCAAACCGCTTGGCGAGCGTGTTGAGACGGTGGTTTTTGAGCGTCGGTAAAATCGTCCGGGCCAGTTCAAGCGTATCGATGACCGGATAATCGTCTGGCTCATGTCCTCCGCTTCGGAGCGTCGCCTCGAGAAAGCCCATATCGAACGAGGCGTTATGAGCGACGAGAATCCCGTCGCCGCACCAGTCGACGAACTGTTTCGCGATCACTTCTGGGTCGGGCTGTCCGTGGACCATGTCATCGGTGATCCCGGTCAGTTCAATCGTCGTCGCCGAGAGTTGATGCTTCGGGTCGGCGAACGCTTCGAACCGGTCGATGATCTCACCGTCTTTAATCTTGACGCCGGCGAGTTCGATGATTTTGTTGTAGACGGCCGACAGACCGGTCGTCTCGACGTCGAACACGACGTACGTCGCCTCGTCGAGCGAGACGTCGGTCGGATGATACGCGACAGGCACGCCGTCATTGACGACGTTCGCCTCGACACCGTACAAGATTTTAATGTCATTCTTTTTCCCGGCATAATATGCTTCCGGGAACGACTGCACACCGGCATGGTCGGTGATGGCGATGGCGCGATGACCCCACTTGGCGGCCCGGGCGACGAGCGCCGACACGTTCGTGACCGCATCCATCTGGCTCATCTGCGTATGGGCGTGCAGTTCGACGCGCTTCTCCCCGGCCCATTCGTCACGCTTCGGTTCGACTTTCACTTCTTGGAGCTGCGACGCCATCATGCACAGTTCGCGCATGAAGCTATCGTCTTCGACCCGTCCGGCCGCTTGGATCCACATGCCTTTTTTGACGGCACTGAGCATACGGTCGTCATCATCGTCACGTGCGAACACTTTGACGATGAGCGAATCGGTATAATCGGTCATCTTGATCGTGAATAGCTTCTTCCCGCTCTTCAACTCTTTCCGTTCGGCTGAAAACACGAGTCCACGGATGGCGACACGGCGTTCTTCTTCGATGATCGTCTTGATCGGGACGATCTCGTCTTTGATCAAAGCGCCCATCCGCACTTCCGTGATCGGCTCATCGTTCGTCTCGGTCGCTTTGGCGAACTGGGCCGCGAGTGCGAGTTTCGCCTGTTCGATATCTTCTTGGACGACTTGTTCACGCAACGCCTGATTCGCTTCCGCGTCTTCTGAGAAACTCGCTTGGCACGGCTTTTTCATAAATCCGTAAGCACTGTAGAGCGCTTGAACTTCTTGGCACAGCTCTTTATCGACATAGCTCGCCTCAGGTGCGGAGCGGACGGGAATGAGCAACTTGTTTTGCTCGAAGCGCGGTTTGACAGTTGCGAAATAGCTTCGCATCGCCCCCGACACTTGACTGAGCTCACTGACGATGCGCGGCCAGTAGTCGATATAATCCTGCTCGCTTCCACCCGTCTCTGTCGTAAAACGAGCGTACACTTCATCGGCAAACGTCGCGTACCGATTCTCGACCCGACTCATGAACAATTGATAAACCTCATATGGTAACACTTGGCGGATCTTGAAGTAAAACGTCCACGTCCGTCGTTGCTTATTGACGACAAGACGCGATAGTTCCGCTCCGTCGAACTGATCACTCTCTGTCGTGATCCCGAGATCCGTCAACAGTAATTGCATCTTTTGATTTGCTTCCACGGGTAAGTCGTCCCCCCCTTTTATATGACAATGTCGAAAAATGAAGGTGACGGCAAGAAACCGTCACCTTCATCGATCAATGCGTCTCGTTGAGCTGCGCGACAATTACTTGCGGCAACTCTTCTACCGTCGTTTCAATCACTTCGCCCGTAGCACGGACTTTCACTTCGACGATGCCTTCGCCGGCTTTCTTCCCGACGTTGATACGAATCGGCAAGCCGATCAAGTCAGCGTCGGCAAATTTAACGCCGGCCCGTTCTTTGCGGTCGTCGTACAATACATCATACTTCGACGATAGTTCATCGTAAAGTCGATTCGAAAGTTCGAGTTGCGTCTCGTCTTTCGCGTTGATCGCGATCAAGTGCAGATCAAACGGTGCGACACTCTTCGGCCAAACGATGCCGCGGTCGTCGTGGTGCTGTTCGACGATTGCCGAAAGCGTCCGCGAGACACCGATGCCGTAACAACCCATGATGAGTGGTTCCGCCCGGCCTTCTTCGTTCAAGAACGTCGCGCCCATCGCTTCTGAGTAACGCGTGCCGAGTTTGAACACTTGACCGACCTCGATCCCACGTGCGAACCGGACTGGACCAGATTCGTCTGGTGCCAAGTCGCCTTCGACGACGAAGCGGAGGTCATGATACGTCAAGTGCGACAAGTCGCGTTCTGCATTGACGTGCATGAAGTGCGTGTTCGCAACGTTGGCGCCACATACCGCATCGACTAAATATTTAACGGCGTAATCCGCGACGACTTTGACCGGTGCGTTGATCGGTCCGAGCGTTCCTGGTTCACAGCCGAACAATTCAATGATCTTCGACTCGTCTTCCATTTGGATATCGAGTCCGCCAAGGGCGTTCTTCACTTTGACATCGTTCGCTTCGTGATCGCCGCGAACAATCGCCATGACCGTCTCGCCGTCGACGTTGAACAACACCGACTTGATCGTCGTGTTCGTCTCCACGCCCAAGAATCGCGCCACGTCTTCGATCGTCTTATGCTCTTTCGTATCGACTTTATCGAGCTCGAGCACAACACCCGCTTGCATGTCGTAACGGTCAAGCGTTTCCGCCATCTCGATGTTCGCCGCGTATGACGACGAGTCCGTATAGACGATCGTATCCTCACCGATTTCGGCGAGCGCCTGGAATTCGTGCGTGTCTTTCCCGCCAATCGCGCCTGAATCGGCCACGACCGGACGATACTTCAAACCGGTGCGGTCAAAGATGCGCGAATAAACGTTGTACATATTGTCGTACTCTTCGTCCAAATCAGCCTGTGTGGCGTGGAACGAGTAGGCATCTTTCATCAAAAACTCACGTCCGCGTAATAATCCGAACCGCGGACGACGCTCATCGCGATACTTCGTCTGAATCTGGTACAAGTTGACCGGTAACTTCTTATACGAGTTCAACTCGTCACGGACGATCGACGTGATCAACTCTTCGTGAGTCGCTCCAAGTGCGAAACGGCGGTCATGACGGTCCGTCAAACGCATCAGTTCAGGTCCGTAGATGTCCCAACGTCCCGTCTCTTCCCATAGCTCCGCTGGTTGGATCGCCGGCATGAGCAGTTCTTGCGCCCCGGCCCGGTTCATCTCTTCACGGATGATCGTTTGAATATTTTGTAACACACGATGACCGAGTGGTAAATAAGAGTAGATCCCCGCTGCATTTTGTCGAATAAATCCACCGCGCACGAGAAGTTGATGGCTGACAGCTTCAGCGTCAGCAGGAACCTCTCTCAAAGTAGGCATAAGCAATCTCGATTGTTTCATAAATATCAACGTTTCCCTTCTCTAACACAGTCTATTTGAAAAATGATTGGATATCGTTCCAAGTGACGATGAGCATGAGCAGCATAAGCAGGGCAAATCCGATAAAGTGGACGAACCCTTCTTTTTTTGGATCGATCGGTCGACCACGCACTGCCTCGAACAACAAGAAGATGAGTCGTCCCCCGTCAAGCGCCGGAAGCGGCAACAAGTTGAAGATCGCCAAGTTGACGGATAAAAGTGCCGTCCAGTTGAGCAACATGATGAAACCGCTCGCCGCCACTTCGTCGGTCATGCGGACAATCCCGACCGGACCTGCGAGTTGATCGACTCCGACTTGGCCGGTCACTAAATCACCGACCGCAGAGAAAATCAATGTCGACATCGTCCACGTCGTCTCAGCTCCTGTTGTGAACGCTTTTGTCGGTGATCGCTCGAGCGCATTTGTCACGCCAAGGATACCGACCGTCTCACCATTTTGTTCGACTGCTTGAGGTGTGAGCGTTACCGTTTGTTCCTCACCCGCCCGAATATAGGTCACCTCGGTCGGTGTATCGGCACGATCGGCCAAAACCGTTCTCAGGTCGAGCCAGTTATCAATCGTCTCACCCTCGATCGAGACGATTTCGTCTCCGGTGACGAGCCCGGCTTGATCAGCCGCTGAATCCGGTTGTACCGTCCCGATTTGACCATCGTCTGTCGGTGTGCCTTGCACGAGACCGACAATGACGAGCAAGACGAAAGCAAGGACAAAGTTCATGGCCGGGCCGGCTGCGATCGCGAGCACTCGCTTCCAAACTGATTGCGCTCCGAACGTGCGGTCGTACGGTGCGATTTGAATCTCCATACCTTGATCGACGAGGAGTGTGTCGCGCTCGAGTGTGTACACCCGCACTTCTTCGTCGACGAGCAATTGAATCTTCAATTCACGGATTGAATCGAACTTGTCGACCGTGCCGACGACGTGTACATCCGTCGCTTGGTCCGGTTGGAAATAGACGCGGTCGACTGTGCCAGCGCTCGTTAACCGGAGCCCGACTTGTTGACCGGCCTTCACTTCGATCGGCTCGAAATCCTCACCTGCCATCTTGACGTAACCACCGATCGGCAATAAGCGAATCGTATAGAGCGTCTCATTCTTTCTGAACGAAAAGATTTTCGGTCCAAACCCGATTGCAAATTCATGACAGAGAATCCCTGCCCGTTTCGCCATGACGAGGTGTCCCCATTCATGAACTGAAATGAGCACCCCAAACATCAAAACGATGGCGATAAAAGTTTGCATGATCTATTTCCCACCTTCACTTTCGTTGCTGAATTTGTTCACGAACCGATTGATCGACTTGAAGGATCTGCTCAAGCGTCGGTTCTACAATGACTGTATGTGCATCCATCGCTTGCGCGACGATCGATTCAATCTCGACGAACGCAATCTTTCCGTTCAAGAACAAATCGACAGCCGTTTCGTTAGCCGCATTCAACACAGTTGGCATTGAACCACCTTGACGACCTGCTTCATACGCTAGTCGAAGAGCCGGATAGCGATCTAAATCGGCTTCCGCAAAATGGAGCGTCCCGATTTCTCTCAAGTTTAACCGCTTGTTCCCTTCGATTTCAAGCCGTTTCGGGGTAGAGAGCGCATAGAGGATCGGTCCCCGCATATCGGGGTTTCCGAGTTGCGCCATGACTGCGGCGTCTTTAAACTCGACCATCGAGTGAATGATCGACTCCCGATGGAGCACCACTTCAATATCATTATAATCGATATCGAACAACCAGTGCGCTTCGATGACTTCGAGCCCTTTGTTGAACATCGTCGCCGAATCGATTGTGATTTTTGCACCCATCGACCAGTTCGGATGATTGAGCGCTTCTTCGACGGTCACGCTCGCTAATTCAGCGCGTGTCTGATCACGGAAACTTCCGCCCGAGGCCGTCAAAATGATTTTTGAAACGTCCTCGCGACGTTCTCCGTTCAGGCATTGATAGATGGCCGAGTGTTCACTGTCGACTGGAAGCAAACTGACGCCGTGCTCTTTGACGGCGGCCATGACGAGATGTCCGGCTGTGACGAGCGTTTCTTTGTTCGCCAAGGCGATATCTTTACCGGCTTTAATGGCGGCAAGCGTCGGCTCTAAGCCGACTGCCCCGACGACGGCCGTGACGACCACATCGGCCCGCTCAGCGGTCGCACATTCGATCAACCCTTCGAGTCCGATAAAAAAGAGTGGTTCGTATGTAAGGCGTGGCTTGAGCTGTTCGAGTACCTCGATCGTTTTGGCTGATACGTATTTCGGGCGAAGGCGATTGATCCATTCCTCGGCTACCTCGACGTTCGTTCCGAACGCGTACGCCTCAAGTTCAAACAAGTCGGGGTGCTGCTCGATCACGTCGCACGTCTGTACGCCGATCGAACCAGTCGCCCCGATTAAGCTGATTCGCTTCATCTTGACACTCCTTTTACAACAAATTGAAAATCCAAATGACGGTGAATACCGCGATCATACTATCAAATCGGTCTAAAATGCCACCATGTCCCGGTAATAGATGTCCAGAATCTTTTACGCCAAACTGACGTTTGTACGCTGATTGTACCAAATCACCGAGCTGGCCGACGACAGAAACGACAACCGCTAAGACGAGCACTTCGACGAGCGGTAGGACCGGTTCAATCAAGACATAGACGACACCGACGACCACAGCTGAAACAATACCGCCGACAGCTCCTTCGATCGTCTTGTTCGGGCTGATCGAGGGCCACAGTTTCGTCTTGCCGATTGCTTTCCCCGTGAAATACGCACCCGAGTCGGTCGCCCAAATGATAAATAAGACGAGCAATACTTTCGCCAGCCCGTCTTCAGACAGACGGACGAGGGCAAAGCTTGAAAACCCGATGACGAGATAAACAGCCGAGACGAAATAAAAACTCGCATCTTCATATGTGAAACGGTTTTTCGTGACGACCGTCCAAAAGAGAAGCAGCATTAACCCGAGCACCATCCATTGACTCGTCGAAATCGGAAGTTCACTCGTCAACAACTGCCGTTCTAAGAGCATCATGACGAACGGGAACGCTACGAGCAACGATGTCACGAGGAACGGGAACGCTGTCAGCTTATGTTCACGCATCATCGTAAACTCGCTCAAACCGATCAAAGCGAGCACGCCCATCAAGATGACGAACGGGCTGCCGCCAAGGGCGATCAAGCTGACAAAGATGGCGCCGGCCCAAAGTCCGGTAATAATTCGTGTTTTCATATTACACTCCACCAAACCGACGCGTACGTGTATTGTACGCTTCGATTGCTTCGACGAAGTGCTCACGTTTGAACTCGGGCCACAATACGTCTGTGAAGTGGAGTTCGGCATACGCCCCTTGCCAGAGCAGGAAGTTCGATAACCGTTGTTCACCGCTCGTCCGAATGATCAAATCGACATCTTGCATATTCGTCATGAGCCGCTCTCCGATCATCGACTCGTCGATCTCATCTGGATTGATTTGTCCGGCCGACACGTCGCGCGCAATGTCACGCATTGCTTGGATGAGTTCGTCACGGCCGCCATAGTTCAACGCGAAGACGAGGTCTAACCCCGTGTTCGTCGCGGTACGCGTGCGCGCTTCCTCGACCGCCTCGCGTGTTCCACGCGGTAGTTTCGACACGTCACCGGCAACGAGCACTCTGACGTTTTGTTCGTCGAGTTCTTTTAAGTCGGTCTCTAAAAATTGCTTCGGCAACTTCATCAAAAAATTGACTTCTTCTTCTGGACGCGTCCAGTTTTCAGTCGAGAACGCGTAAAGCGTCAGCGACTTGATGCCGAGCTCTTGAGCCGTCCGGACTGATTCACGGACCGATTTCATCCCTTCCCGGTGACCCATGATGCGCGGGAGCCCGCGTTTCTTCGCCCAACGGCCGTTTCCGTCCATGATGATGGCGACATGTTCGGGGATGCTCAATTCCGCCTCAGTCTTCGTTTTAGGATTCACCCATTTAAACATAGTCTATCCTCCTGATTGTATGAAAGAGGGACCCTTTCAGTAAAAGGGTCCCCACACAGCTTTTTGGTATACCACTTCCGTGATTATACTTCCATGATCTCTTTTTCTTTGACCGCTGCAGACTCATCAATCTTTTTGATGTAAGAATCCGTTAACGTTTGAACGTCGTCCGCGTAACCGCGGAGGTCGTCTTCTGTCAAATCACCATCTTTTTCAAGCTTCTTCAAGTTCTCGTTCGCGTCACGACGAACGTTACGAACCGCAACTTTCGCTTCTTCCGCATACTTCTTCGTGATTTTAACGAGTTCTTTCCGGCGCTCTTCCGTCAAGGCAGGGATTGCTAAACGGATGACTGTCCCGTCCGAAGATGGCGACAGACCGAGATCCGCTCTTTGAATCGCTTTCTCGACTTCCGTTACGAGCGACTTGTCCCAAGGTTGGATCAACAAAAGACGAGCTTCCGGCGTGTTGATGTTCGCTACTTGGTTGAGCGGCGTTGGCACACCGTAGTAGTCGACTTGGACCGGGTCCAAAATCGATGCACTGGCGCGTCCGGTGCGGAGCGTCCCAAAATCACGTTTTAATGATGTATGGGCTTTAACCATCTTTTCTTCAGCCGTTTTCATAACTTCGTTTGCACTCATGAATTGATTCCTCCCACTACCGTCCCGATATGTTCCCCGAGAACGACACGTTTGATATTTCCTTCTTCAAGCAATGAGAATACAATCAGCGGAATATGGTTGTCCATGCATAGTGACGTCGCTGTCGAGTCCATGACTTGGAGACCGTCTTTTAAGACGTCCAAGTATGTGAGTGACTCGTATTTGACCGCATCCGGGACAAGTTTCGGGTCTGCCGAGTAGACGCCATCGACGTTGTTTTTCCCCATTAAGATGACGTCAGCTTCGATCTCGGCTGCCCGGAGCGCTGCTGTCGTATCTGTCGAGAAGTATGGGTTACCCGTCCCTGCTGCAAAGATGACGACCCGGCCTTTTTCAAGGTGGCGCATCGCCCGGCGGCGGATATACGGTTCAGCAACTTGACGCATTTCGATTGATGTTTGGACGCGGGTTTGGACACCGTGTGTTTCGAGGCTGTCTTGAAGTGCAAGCGAGTTAAGTACAGTTGCGAGCATGCCCATATAATCGGCATTGGCCCGGTCCATACCGAGTTCGCTTCCCGTCTTTCCGCGCCAGATGTTTCCGGCACCTACGACGACCGCTACTTCGACGCCCATGGCGACTAACTCTTTAATCTGTCCAGAAATCGAGTTGACGATTGCCGGATCGATTCCGTATCCTTGATCTCCTGCGAGCGCTTCTCCACTCAATTTTAACACAATTCTCTTATATTTCGGTTCCATACTTTGCCTCCTCATGCTTGAAAAAAGGGAACACGCTCCCTTAACGAACTAACTCAAGGTTATACAGACGTGTTCCCAATTTTAATTGCATCATCATACATGACGCAGATTATTTTTTAAGTTGGTTCATTACTTCTTCAGCAAAGTTTTCTTCGCGTTTTTCCATACCTTCTCCAACTTCGAAACGTACGAACGAGTTGATACGGCCGCCTTTAGACTCTACGTATTTTCCAACTTTGAAGTCAGCGTCTTTGACGAACGTTTGGTCGACGAGGCAGATTTCTTCGAAGTACTTGTTCATGCGTCCCGCGATCATCTTCTCGACGATGTTAGCAGGTTTGCCTTCGTTGATTGCTTGTTCAGTCAAGACTTTCTTCTCGCGCTCTGCTTCTTCAGCCGAGACTTCGTCACGTGTCGCGTAAAGTGGGTTAGCTGCTGCTACGTGCATAGCTACATCTTTCGCTACTGACTCATCTGTCGTGCCGTCGATGACGACGACCGAACCGATGCGTCCGCCCATGTGAAGGTAAGTGCCGAATACAGCGTCGTCCGCTTTTTCAAGAACAGCGATGCGACGGAGCGAGATTTTCTCTCCGATTGTCGATGCTTCTTCTTGAATGTGAATCTCAAGCGTTTTACCAGCCACGAATTCAGCAGAAAGTGCTGCTTCAACTGTTGTCGCACCTGAAGCGAGAACCGCTTTCGCCACATCGCTTACGAGTGTTTGGAACTTCTCGTTTTTAGAAACGAAGTCCGTCTCTGAGTTGACTTCGACGAGAGCAGCTTTGTTGCCTTCAACCGCTACTGCTGTCAAGCCTTCAGCTGCGATACGATCGCCTTTAGCTGCTGCTTTAGCAATCCCTTTTTCACGAAGGAAGTCGATTGCCGCTTGCATGTCACCGTCTGTTTCCACGAGTGCTTTTTTGCAATCGAGCATACCTGCTCCTGTTTTTTCACGAAGTTCTTTTACCATTGCTGCTGTAACTGCCATCGGAAATTCCTCCTTGTAAAACTTACATTTTTTTAAAATAAAAGCACTAGGCTTCGAATAGACTATTTCCTAAAAAAAGGTGATAAAAGGCTTTCCCTTTATCACCTGTTGTCTAACTGATTACTCAGCTTCTGTAGCTTCAGCTTCTGGAGCTACAGCTTCTTCAGCAACTTCTTCTTCGCCTTGCTTCGCTTCGATGATCGCATCAGCCATCTTAGAAGTGAGCAATTTAACCGCACGAATTGCATCGTCGTTCGCTGGGATAACGTAGTCGATTTCATCTGGGTCACAGTTTGTATCGACAATCGCAACGATTGGGATGTTCAATTTGTGAGCTTCTGCAATCGCGATCCGCTCTTTGCGTGGGTCAACGATGAAGAGAGCGTCAGGAACGCCTGGCATATCTTTGATTCCGCCGAGGAACTTCTCAAGACGTGTCATTTCTTTTTTCAAGATGATGACTTCTTTTTTAGGAAGTACTTCGAACGTGCCGTCAGCTTCCATTTTCTCAAGTTGCTTCAAGCGGTTAATACGCTTTTTGATTGTTGAGAAGTTTGTGAGTGTTCCACCCAACCAACGCTCATTGATGAAGTACATACCTGAACGGAGTGCTTCTTCTTTGATTGTATCTTGAGCTTGTTTTTTCGTACCTACGAAGAGGACGTTTCCGCCTTCTGCCGCGAGTTCACGAACGAAGTTGTAAGCTTCGTCTACTTTTTTAACCGTCTTTTGAAGGTCGATGATGTAGATTCCGTTACGCTCCGTGAAGATGTATTTCGCCATTTTTGGGTTCCAACGACGTGTCTGGTGACCGAAGTGTACACCAGCTTCGAGCAATTGCTTCATTGAGATTACTGCCATGATAAATTTCCTCCTTGTGGTTTAAAAAAGTCCTCCGCCTCGTTCATCGTTGTACTCCGACCTTTCGGCACCGAGGAATACCATCCCGAGACGTGTGTGATGTGTTTAACACCGAAAATTACTATAGCACATGTCGCCGAATCCGGCAACTCTCACTTTTGTCGAAGTTTCGCATAAAGCGCCACTTCGCCTTCCCCTTTTCCGAGGAGACGTGCCGTGTCGCGGACTGAATGACGGAGCAACACCTCTTCGACGCTCGGGTTAACCGCGCCGTCTTCAGACGTTTCAGTTTCTGTCTCGGCGATTTCAGCCGAGGTCGGTTTTGACGATTCAGGCGCGTCGTTTTTCACAACATCGCTCATCGATTCCATGAATGACAAGAGCAACGCCTCTGTCTCGCGTTTCTCGCTTTCGAGCCGATTGACGCGTTCGTTCAATGTTTGGATCTGCCGGAACCCGATCAATAGACCATAGGCAATCACGATCCCCGCGATCATCAACACAAAAGTCATCCCTTCACCTCCTCACGATGTCTTCTCTTCTAGATACGAGCGGCCTAGCGCCTGTTTGAGTGTCTTTAACGCCTTCGAATGAATCTGTGAGATGCGGGAAGTCGATAATTCTAACACTTCCCCAATCTCCGTCAATGTCAACTCGTCAAAATAAAATAACGAGACGACAAGACGTTCTTTTTCAGACAGATGATCAATCTCGGTCGTCAGCACGTCGACTAACTCGCGTTGCAACAACGTGTCTTCCGGTTTTTCCGAATCGGGGTCAAAGTACGTGACCGACATGACTTTTCCTTCTTCTTGGAGCGTCACCGCCTCGTCAATCGACAACATGTTCGCGAAATACCCTTCCGCCATCGCCTTTTCGATATCAGCGATCGGAAGCGCGCACGCGTCGGCCAATTCTTCTTTCGTCGGGGCACGGTGCAGCTTTTGCTCGAGTTGTTCGGCGACATGGTCAATCTTCTTCACGCGCTCTCGTACCGAGCGCGGCAGCCAATCGATTTTTCGAAGTCCGTCGATAATGGCACCCCGAATCCGAAAAGCTGCATACGTATCGAATTTATTATTATGTTCCGGATCATATTTCATGAGGGCATCGTACAATCCCATGTAACCCAAACTTTTCAATTCGTCGCGTTCGACGCTCTTTGGGAGCGTCACGATCATTCGTTGCACGTGATAATGGATCAGAAATTCATAATGTGATAATAATTCATTTGCCGTATCCATATCGCGGTCAGTATTCCAACGATCCCACAACTGGGTAAGCTGAGTCGTCATGTCGATCCCCCCTTATAGTTCTTTTGTTCCGATACTCACTGTCCGAATCGATAAGACGCATGTTGCCACGTCAAATTCAATCGTTCGTCCGTTATGCCCACCACAATCCTCGGCGATTAGCGGGATGTGATGTGCTTTTAAAGCGATGCGGATTGCTTCGGCATTTCGTTCCCCGATTCGCATCGCCGCGTTCTCATATTTGAATTGAAACATTTGGGCCCCACCGGCCATCTTGGCTTGCAGGCGTCCTGCCCCGGCCCGTTTGAGTGACTCGACAAGAGCATCGATGGCCGTATCCGCATATTTCCCGACTTCGATCGTCTGGTGTTTCCTTGCGATCGCCGAATCTGGAAGCATGACGTGTGCCATCGCCGCCACTTGCATCCGGGCATCATACAAGATGACACCGACGCATGAGCCGAGTCCCGCCGTGCGGAGCCGGTTCGGTGCTGTCGTTTGCTTCCACTCGGCAATCCCGATTTTAAGAACTTCAGCCATGGCCAAGCAACCTTCGTTGAATCCGATCTAGCGAGCCGTGCGTCGGTAAGAAGAGCACATGCCCGGCACTCACCTTCTCGTCAATCATGAACGTCGTGTCGATATAGAGCGCGGCATCTTCTTCCGGTTGAACGGACGTGACGACAAACTCGACGATCGATCCGGCCATATCAATCGCGGTCGCCGGCACTTGAATCATAATCGGCGTATTGAGCCAGTCGCCTAACGCTCGCGCGTAAGCCCCGCTCATAATGTTACCGATCTCTTCCCACGCCGATTGACCGAGCTCGTTGTTCGATTGGAACGTGAACGGTGAGCCGATCAGCGAAGCCACCATACTCTCCGCATCATCCACCGGGAACATGATCAGGATCATGCCACTGATCTCGCCCCCAAGCTCTAACAGGACAGAGGCCACATGGCGCTCCGGACCACCGACGCGGTCCGGTAAATATGTGATCGGTTCCATTTCAGCAGACGATACCGTGATGTTGACCGGCTTGGCGAGCAGTGTCGAGAGCGCGGTCGCCGCATGTCCAGAACCAATGTTCCCAAGTTCTTTTAACAAATCTTGTTCAAATTCACTCAGCATGTTGGTCCTCGAACAACGCGTTCGCATCGAGAAGCGAGAACAGCTTGTCCTCACCTTTAGCGATCGCCGTCAAGTGTGCCGAGTGCATCTCGTGGCTCGAATCCGGAATCGGTTCGATCCGGACTTCATCGCTCTCGACGACTTCGTTGGCACGATCGACGATAAAACCAGCATCGCCTTGATTCAAAGAAGCGATCAAAATCCGTGTCTCGTCTGTCGGTGCGATTTCTTCATAACCGAGGCGAAGCCTGAGGTCGATGACCGGTGTGACCACACCACGGAGGTTGATGACACCCTTCACGTGTGTTGGTGCGTTCGGCACCCGGGTGACAGGTTGTAACCGTTCAATCGAACGGACTGATTGGACATCGATTCCGTACGTGTTCGATGCGAGTGAAAACACTACCCATTTTTGTTCCATCTTTCTTCCTCCTTAAAAGAGATCGTTGCTGTCTACGATGAGAGCGACCCGTCCATCTCCGAGAATCGTTGCCCCCGAAATAGCCGGAATGCCTTCGAGATACGTCCCGAGTGGCTTCATGACAATCTCTTGTTGACCAATCAAGTCGTTCACGACGACTCCGACGAGTTTATTACCTTTACGCACGACGACGACCGGGAACTGTGATTTTGTTTCCGAATCGATCCCGAAAATTTCTTTTAAATAAACGAGCGGGACGAGTTGTCCGCGGAAATCGAAGACACGTTCGCGATGGGCCGTCAGGATGTTGGCTTCATCGAGCAATGTCGTCTCGAGAATCGATGACAACGGGATGGCATACGTCTCATCACCCGCTTGGACGAGCATCGCTGAGATGATTGATAACGTGAGCGGTAGACTGACTTGGAACTTGGTTCCTTGTCCGACCACGGTCTCGAGCGTGACGACACCACCGAGCGATTCGATTTTATTTTTGACGACGTCGAGTCCGACGCCACGACCTGATAAGTCTGTGACAACGTCTGCCGTTGAGAAGCCCGGTGCAAAGATGAGCATCGCGAGCTCGTTGTCTGTCATCGACGCCGCTTCTTCGGTCGTGATGACACCACGTTCGAGCGCTTTCGACCGAACTTTATCGACATTGATTCCCGCTCCATCATCTTCGATCTCGATGAAGACACGGTTACCGCCATGGTAAGCACGGAGGGCGAGTCGCCCTTGTTCCGGTTTGCCGGCTTGGACGCGTTTGTCAGGAAGCTCGATGCCATGATCGATCGCGTTGCGAATCAAGTGAACGAGCGGATCACCGATCTCATCGATTACGGTCCGGTCGAGTTCCGTGTCAGCTCCTGAGATATCGAGTTGAACTTTTTTATGAATGTCTTTCGCGACCGAGCGGACCATCCGTGGGAACCGGTTGAACACTTGCTCGATTGGCATCATCCGTAACGTCAACACGAGTGATTGCAGTTCGTTCGTGCCACGTTTGATTTTCTCGACCGTCTCGTTGAGTTCAGGCTGTCCGACCTCGTCGGCAAGGCGTTCGAGTCGGCCGCGGTCGATGATGAATTCTTCAAACAAGTTCATGAGACGATCGATCCGTTCTAAATTGACACGAATCGTCTTCGCTTGAGCGACAGCTTGTTCTTTCGGTTCTTCTGCTTCTTGCGCTTTCGGTTTTATTTCTTGCACTGCTACCGCTTCTGCACTCACAGCAATTTCCGGCTCGCTCTCGCTCACGCTCGTAAATACCGAGACGTGGACTGTTTCAACTTCCGACACTTGCGAGACGGCGTGTTCGATGACTGCAGCCGTCTCTTGTGACAAGAACAAGACGTCAAACGACAAGTCGAACTGTTCTTGCTCAATCGCTTCCGTTTCAGGGTGGGTCCGGACGACTTCACCGAGCTCTTGGAGCCGATCAAACACCATGTAAGCCCGGGCTGCTTTTAAGACGACGGCATCCGATAACTTAACATGAAGTTGGAACGCCTCAAAACCGGTCTGTTTCGCTTGTTCGATGACCGAATCCGCATACAAGTCGACAGTAAACACCGACGACTCTTCCGCCGCAGCGATTGTTTGTTCCTTACCTCCGATAAACGACTGGAATGCCGAAACCGTCGCTTTGACGTCGACGTTCGTACCAGTTCCACCCGTCTCGATGTCGGCAATCATCGCTTCAATCTGTTCCATCGCGATAAACATCGTATCAAGCAACAATTGGTTGCTCTCTTTTTTGCCTGACCGGACAAGGTCAAGGGCACTCTCCATCTCGTGTGTCAAATTGGCCACGCTTTCGTAACCCATCGTCGCCGACATCCCTTTGAGCGTATGGGCCGAACGGAAAATCTCTTGAACCGCTTCAGCGCTAGCCGTCTGCTCAAATTTCATCAACTGTGTGTTGACCGATTGGATATGCTCTTGTGACTCATCCAAAAACAACCCTAAGTATTCGTTCACGTCCATCTATATTGCCTCCCTGTCGTTAGACTCGCTTCCACTGTTGCCGCAAATTCCCAATCAACCGATCCATGAAGTGCCGTGGCTTCGGTGGTGTTCCGGTAAGCGTTGTCAAAATACGCTCGAGCCGCCAGCTAATATCACTCTTTCGGTCAAATTGGTAAAACGGGACTTGGGCGATGACCGCTTTCCTTACAGAAGCGTCATCTGGTAAAAAACCAAGGAACCGAATCGGTTTATTCAAAAACTGTCGGCATGCGACTTCCATCCGTTCGTAACACTGGAGTGCTTCTTCCCCCGACTGCGCCCGATTGACAATGACCCCGATCGGTAAATCCGGACTTTGACGATGCACGAGTTTCGTATACGCGTAACCATCCATCAGCGATGTCGGTTCTGGGGTCAGGATGAGAAACATCTCGTCACATCCTTCAATGAATCGTAACGATGTGTCCGTTGCTCCTGCTCCCATGTCAAACAGTACGTAATCATAAGTCGTCAGCACTTCAAGTTCACGCATTAAAAATTGCATGTCTGCTTCTGAGAATTGAACTAATGTGTCAAGTCCACTTCCTCCATGTAATATATCGACACCGTGCACGTCTTTCTGAACCGAAGACGCAAGCGGAGTCCGAGTTTTCACAGAATCGACCATCGTTTTAGACTGCGCCGCATTCAAAAGAATGTGCACGTTCGCCATCCCGATGTCGAGATCGACGATCAAGACACGCTTTCCGAGTTCGACGAGCCCGATTGCGGTGTTCACGCAGACGTTCGTCTTGCCGACACCGCCTTTTCCGCTCGCGAACGCGATTGTCGTTGGTGCGACATCCGTCTTCGCTCTTAAACGCCTTGCTTGGTCCATCGTGTCCACCCTTCCTTCTCAAGCATCTTTTGCGTCAAGATGTCTGGGTCGCCGGCGACCATATCGTCCGGCACTTCCTGGCCGTCTGTCAGCCAAGCGACGGGGAGTCCGCTCTCGCGCACCATCCGATACATCGCGTGGATATCACTCGTCTCATCCGCTTTCGTGAAGATGAGCGACCGGAGCGGCAACTTTTCAAACTGTCGGTAAATCAAATCCATGTCTTTCATTTTCGACGTCAGACTGAGCACGAGTGACAAGCTCGTCTCCGAGAAGTCGTGATGGTTATGAAACTGTTCGACGTACGCCTCATCGCGGAAATTGCGTCCGGCCGTATCGATCAAGACGATATCTTTTCTTGCAAACAGTTGTTTTGCCCGTTTAAAGTCGTCAAAGTCATAGGCGACCTCGACGGGGATATTTAAAATCTCGGCGTACGTCTTCAGCTGTTCGATCGCTGCGATCCGGTACGTGTCGGTCGTAATCAAACCGACCGACATCCCTTGGTCGAGCTTATAGTGGGCGGCAAGCTTCGCGAGCGTCGTCGTCTTGCCGACACCGGTCGGACCGACGAGCATGACGTAGCGCAACGCATCCGGGACCGGTAAAAAGGAACTGCGGATCTGGTCATAGACGTATTGCTCGACGACCTCTAGCGATTTAGTCGTATAGTACAGTTCGTTGATTCGCTCTTCCCACGATTCATTCGTGAACGACTCAGACGCTAAGAGCGACTCGATATGGGTCAGACCCGCTGGCAAACGTCTCTTTTCAGGAACAGGCGTCACCGGTTGTGGAGTGGGTGTAGGTGCAGGAATCGGCTTCGCCTTTGCTTGTTTCGGTTGCAGTTTCGGCTCGGTTCGAGGCTTGACCGTTAGCGGCGCTTTCTCGAGTGCGGCAATCACTTCAACTTCTTGTGAAGCGAACAACCCGAACCATCCTTTCTTGACTTGGCGAGAATTTAAGATGACAGCCTCGTCGCCGAGATCTTGTTTCACTTTCGCCATCACTTCGGACATCGTCTTGCCTGTATATTTTTTAATTTGCATATTAAATCACCCCAATACTTTTCACTTCGAGCGAGCTGAGCAATTCGTTATACGCAAGGACCGGAACGTCAGGATAGTACCGTTCGAGCAATTGTCTCACGAATATCCGAATCGTCGGCGAGCAAAGAATGACGGCCGAAGCCCCGTAGCGTTCAAACATCGACAGTTGTTCGCCAGAGCGCTCGATGATTTCGCGCGCTTGCTCCGGATCGAGCGCCAAATAGTTGCCAAACTCGGTTTTTTGGACAGCGTCTTGAATAAGTTGCTCGGTCTGCCCACCGAGTGTGACGACGTAGAGTGGACCGTCCGGCGGGCTGACTTGGTCAGTCAACTGTCGGGCGAGTCCTTGACGACAGTATTCGCCTAATATATCAGCGTCTTTCGTCACTTTTCCATAATCGGCCATCGTCTCAAACAAGAGCGGCAAGTTGCGAATCGAGACGTGCTCTTTCAATAGATGACGAAGTACTTTTTGGATATCTCCGATCGAGAGCACGGATGGGGTCACATCTTCGACGAGCACCGGATGCGTCTCTTTCAAATGCTCGACGAGTTGTTTCGTCTCTTCCCGTCCGAGTAGGTCGGACGCATGTTTCTTGAGCGTCTCCGTTAAATGCGTGGCGACGACTGAAGGTGGGTCGACGACGGTGTAACCGCTCATCTCGGCCCGCGTCCGCGTCTCTTCATCGATCCAGAGAGCGGGCAATCCGAAAGCCGGTTCCGTCGTTTCAATCCCGTACACTTCAGGGTCTTCAATTCCAGGGCTCATCGCCAAGTAGTGATCGAGTAATAACTCACCTTCTGCGACGACATTGCCTTTCACTTTGATCCGGTAAGCGTTCGGTGACAGTTGCAGGTGGTCACGGATTCGAACCGTCGGTAAGATGAATCCGAGTTCGAGTGCGAGTTGACGGCGGATCATGACGACACGGTCGAGCAGGTCGCCGCCTTGCGATTCATCCGCGAGTGGGATCAGCCCGTAGCCGAACTCGAACTCGATCGCATCGATTTGCAGGAGCGAGACGACGGTCTCGGTCGGTGCCGCTGGTTCCTCATCCGGTAGCGGTTCAGCAATCGCTTGCTTCAGGCTGCGGCGCATCGAGTATGCCCCGAAGAATGTCGCACCCGCGATCAGCGTCGTCACTGGAAGTAAACTTGGTGACACGAAACCGAGCAAGAAGATGACCGTGCCCGCGATATAGAGCAACGTCGGATTTTGACCGAGCTGGTCGACCACGTCTTCCCCGAGATTGCCGTCCGAGACGGCACGGGTGACGATGATCCCGGTCGCCGTCGAAATGAGGAGGGCCGGAATCTGACTGACGAGCCCATCCCCGATTGTCATAAGCGAGAACGTCGTAAACGACTCACCGACAGGTAATCCCATTTGGACAACGCCGATGATGATACCGAAAATCAAGTTGATGACGACGATAATGATTCCGGCAATGGCGTCACCTTTTACGAATTTCGAGGCCCCGTCCATCGAACCATAAAAATCAGCCTCGCTTTGAATCTTTTTACGGCGGATTTGGGCGTCTTTGTCATCGATCAACCCAGAGTTCAAATCGGCATCGATTGCCATTTGTTTCCCTGGCATCGCGTCGAGTGTGAATCGAGCCGAGACTTCCGATACCCGTTCGGCACCTTTCGTGATGACGACGAATTGGATGATGACGAGAATGAGGAATACGACAAATCCGACGAGAACGTTTCCGCCGATGACGAAGTTCCCGAACGTTTCAATGACTTCCCCACCATATCCGGTCGAGAGGATCGAGCGGGTCGTCGACACGTTCAGCCCGAGACGGAACAGCGTGACGATCAGCAAGAGAGATGGGAAGACAGAGAAATCAAGCGCTTCCCGGGCGTTCATCGCCACGAGTAAAATCATGAGGGCGATCAATATATTTATAATGATAAGAAAATCTAGTAAGAACCCCGGTAACGGGATGACCAGCATGACGACGATCATAAGAACGCCAATCAATACTGCGAAATCTTTAGCTTTTACAGCCAACGCATACTCCTCCTCAAGACGGTTGTTTCAGTTGATAGACGAACGCCAGCACTTCGGCGATCGCCTGATAAAACGACTCGTCGACGACTTCTCCGATGTCTAGCTGCGCATAGAGCGCACGGGCCAGTGGTTTATTTTCCACGATCGGGATATCGTGCTCTTTTGCGACGTCACGAATATTGAAAGCGACTTGGTCGACCCCTTTGGCGACGACGAGCGGCGCAAAGTCTTTCGTATCGTCATAACGGATGACGACAGCGAAATGGGTCGGGTTGGTGATGACGACGTCCGCGTTCGGAATCTCTTGCATCATACGCCGCATCGCCATCTCCCGTTGTTGTTGTTTGATTTTCGACTTGATGAGCGGGTCGCCTTCACTGTTCTTATACTCGTCTTTAATGTCTTGTTTCGACATACGGATCGACTTTTCAAAATCGAACCGTTGATAAAAGAAGTCGAGCAGTGCGAGCGCGAGCAACGCGACACTGACCCACAGCCCGAGTTCGATCGTGATCGCAGCGAGTGCGACGACCGATTCACGAACATGTTCGACGGCCATGCGTGACAATTCTTTTTGGTTTTGCCAAAGTATAGCGACCGCAGTCGTCAGGATAATCAATAATTTGAATAAGGACTTTAAAAATTCGACGACTGCTTTCATGCTGATGATGCGCTTGACCCCTTTGAGCGGGTCAATCCGCTCTAACTTTGGTTGAATCGCCTCTGTTGAGAACAGTGAACCGATTTGAAAATAGTTGATTAAAATACCGAACACGACCGCAACGATCAAGAACGGTGCTAAAATGATCCCGGCGCGAATGACCAAATCAATCATCATCCCGGACATGCCTTCTGATAAGTCGTACAGCAAATATGTTGGACCGAGTAGCTCTTTCGTCAGGCCAAACAACTGCTGACCGACAAAAGGTCCGAGAAAAGATAACATGAGGAACATCGCGAACAAGGCGAACGCTCCGGTCAGATCGGCTGATTTCGCAACTTGTCCTTTTTTACGCGAGTCTTCTCGTTTTCGAGGTGTTGCTTTTTCCGTTTTTTCTCCTGCAAAAAACTGAAGATCGACCGATAAAGAGTATAGAGGCTTCATTGAGCGTCTCCTAACAACGTCATAAAATCACGTAATATCTCTTGCAACACCGGGATGAATTGGCTGATCCCATTCAGCGTCAATCCCATCATCATGACCATCACGGAAAACCCGGCGATCAATTTGAACGAGAACCCGATGGCAAAAATGTTGAACTGCGGGGCCGATTTTGCTAAGAAGCCAAGCGCCAAGTCGACGAGAAGCAGCGATGCCATGAGCGGGAACGCGAGTTGCAATGCGACCATCATCGTCATCGTGACGACCTTCACGGCCATCATGAGCGATGCTTCGCTAAAGTTGATCATCGGCTGACCAGGCGGATAAATTTGAAAGCTGTAATAGATACCGTCGATTAACAGTAAGTGCAAATTACTTGATAGCATGATGAACAGCGTAAAGATGTAATAAAATCGTCCGATCAACGGCGACTGTCCGCCAAACATCGGGTCATACGCTGACGCCATCGCCAGACCGAGCTGCAAATCGATGATTCCCCCGGCAATCTGCGGGGCAAAAAATAAGATATTGATCAAAATGCCGAGCAGAAGTCCAATCAGCACTTCGTACAGCACTTGAACGATGAAGGCTTGCCCAAGTTCGAGCGGCTCTGTTACCGTGAACATCGCATAATAAGCTAAAAAAGCACTAAACGCGACACGGTGCATGACCGGGAGCTGCCTTGAAGAAAATAAAGGCACACTTACGAAAAATCCGGATAGACGAGCAAACGTCAATCCATATAAGCTAATGAAATCGACCGCATTCATTTCGAGGCGACCTCGACCATCAGTTCAAAGATCATCCGCGTAAATCCTTCCATCTGTTGCAGCATCCACGGCGCGAAAACGACGAGCCCGATAAAGACCGCGACTAGCTTTGGAACGAACGATAGCGTCTGTTCTTGAATTTGAGTCGTCGCCTGTAAAATCGAGATGACGAGTCCGACGACGAGGGCGATCAAAAGAAGTGGCATCGAAATTTTTAATAATGTCCATACACTCTCTGTCGCCAAATAGATGACCATTTCATGCGTCATAATCGTTCCTCCTACATACTTCTAAGCAATGATTCCACGATTAAGTGCCATCCATCCACTAATACAAACAACAACAATTTGAACGGCAGAGCGATCATGACCGGTGGAAGCATCATCATCCCCATCGACATGAGCACACTCGCCACGACCATATCAATGATTAAAAAAGGCAAGAAAATCATAAAGCCGATTTGAAACGCCGTCTTGAGCTCACTGATGGCGTAAGCTGGTACCATCGCGAGCAAAGGAACGTCTTCGACCGACTCCGGTTGCTCATAATTCCCGTATTTGATAAACAGTTGCAAATCTTCCTGTCGCGTATACTTTGCCATGAATCGTTTCATCGTGTTACCGGCTTCCTCGAACGCCTCATCTTGACTGATCTCGTCGTCCATATATGGAGACAACGCCTTGTCGTTTAAATCAGATAAGACCGGAGACATGACGAACAGCGTGATGAACAAGGCGAGCCCGATGATCAATTGGTTCGGTGGGGTCTGTTGTGTCCCTAAGGCTGGCCGAATGAATGAAAGAACGACGACGACACGTGTAAAACAAGTCATCAAAATCAAGAATGACGGCGCCAGCGTGAGCAGTGTCAATACGACCAATAATTTAATCGAAGTCGACGTGCTGTCCGGCGTTTCTAAATTGATCAGTTGTTCAATCGTCGTCATTGCTTCTTCCTCACTTCTTCAATCTGTGACAGTTGTTGTTTGAACGTATCTAAGAACGTTGATGTGTTCGAAGTGTTCAGTGAAGGCGCGTCATACGCTGCTTCATCAATCGATTCCGCATCGATTCGATCAATCAATTGAATCGATTCACCGACACCGAGCACGTATACTTGCTCCCCTAACTTGACGAGCTGCACCGAGCGGTCCTTCCCAAGCGGTACCCCGCCGAGATGTTTCATATGTTGCGCCGTCTTCACACCTTGCGTCCGTGCGTTTAACCAACGCATCAAGACGAGGAATCCTCCAATTACGACAACTAAACTCAAAACGACCTTGACCAACGTCCCGACCGTCGAGACGGTCGTAGGGACAGATTGATCTTTGGCTTCAGGCTGCTGTTGTTCGAACTGTTTATCCACGGTGGCGGCCTCGACCGTGGCCGGCACAGACAGCCCGACCACGAGCAGGAAAATCAACCACCACTTGTTCATTGTGCGACCGTTTTCGAAACTGCCTCGACGACACGTTCCGCGTTGAACGGTTTCACGATGAAGTCTTTCGCTCCCGCTTGGATCGCATCGATGACCATCGCCTGTTGTCCCATCGCCGAACACATGATGACTTTGGCGTTCGAATCGAACCCGCGAATTTCTTTCAATGCCGCCAGGCCGTCCATTTCTGGCATCGTGATGTCGAGAGTGACGAGATCTGGCGTGAGTTCACGGTATTTTGCGACCGCGTCAATACCGTTCTCTGCCTCGCCGACCACTTCAAACCCGTTCTTCGTTAAAATGTCTTTAATCATCATGCGCATGAACGCCGCATCATCTACCACCAAAATTTTTGCACTCATTATTCTTCCTCCTTAAACGATTCCAATCCGCTCATGCGGTTGGATGATTTCTGTCACACGTACCCCGAAGTTCTCTTCGATGACGACGACTTCGCCGCGGGCAATGCGTTGTTGGTTCACATAAATATCGACAGGTTCCCCCGCCAATTTATCAAGTTCAATGATCGACCCTTGCGACAGTTCGAGCACTTCTCGCACTGACCGTTTCGTCCGGCCGAGTTCGACCGTCACGTTGAGCGGCACATCATACAGCAAGCCTAGGTTTGCCGGCACCGAATCGTTTGACGTCGGGGCGTGGAGTGGCATGAACTCGGCTTGGCTGACCGCCACTTCTGGGGCTGACGTTTTTTCAGTGCGTACCGGAGCAGGTGCCGAAGCTTTCGCTGGTGTGACCGCCGCTTGAACTTTCGGCTGCTCTTGTTTAGGCGCGGCCGGGGCTGACGTCGTAGCTGCAATCAGTTCGTTGACGAGTTGCTTCCCGAATTGAATCGGGGCAATTTGGACAATTTTTGAATCAATCAACGTGCCGACTTTCAAATTGAACTCGATCAGCACCATCGTTTCCCAAAGCTCAAGCCGGTCAATGATCGTTTGATTTTTCGTCGCATCGAACACTTCGACGAGCGGCGGCGAAATATCAATCTTTTTAGAGAACACGGTCGAGAGCGATGTGGCCGCAGCCCCCATCATTTGGTTCATCGCTTCTTGAACGGCCGATAACCGAATCTCATCGAGCCCCTCCGGATCGACGCCGATCCCGGTCCCACCGAGCATCAAATCAGAAATGATGGCCGCGTCTTCGCGGGTCAAGACGAGGACGTTCTCCCCTTTCAACCCTTCGGTGTAACCGACCCGAAGCGCCACGTGAGGTGTCGGATAACGCTCTCTGAGCTCATCGATCGTCACTTCACTGACGACCGGGGTCGTGATTTCTACTTTTTGTTGCAGTAACGTCGACAGCGCCGTCGCGGAATTTCCGAACGAGATATTTCCAATCTCTCCGAGGGCGTCGCTTTCCATCGAGTCGAGATGTTCTTCGCTCTCGTCTACCGGCTTTGGCGAACTGTCGTTCGTTCCTCGTAATAACGCGTCAATTTCATCTTGTGACAACATCTCACTCATTGCTCTTCCTCCTTCACCCGGTGAAGCACTTGGACCGCCATCCGCTTCCCACTCACACCGACTTGCCCTCTGAACACTTTATTTTCCCCTACTAGGACGGATAGCGGGTCTTTCACTAGTTGATCGAGCGTCAAACAGTCACCGATTTCTAAATGCAACAAGTCACCGAACGTGATTGTCGTCTCCCCGAGCAGGGACACGACTTCTACCGTCGAGTTCATCAATTGGGCTTTGAGCGGTTCTTGACTGTTCCCGCTCGCATTGCGGCGGTTCGCCTCCTGCATCCAGTAATGACTCGATAGTTTCGATAGCACCGGCTCGATCGTCACGAACGGCAAGCAGACGTTAATCGTCCCGCTCACTTCTCCGATCGTGACCCCGATCGAAATGAGCACGACCGTCTCGTTTGGTGACACGAGTTGAAGGAACTGTGGGTTCACTTCAACGGCCGTCATTTCGGACTTGATTTCGGCAATCGACTCCCACGCTTCCCCGTAACCGGCAAAAGCTCGTTTATATAGCTGGGTCAAGATTCGCATCTCGATTTCAGTGAAGCTTTCGACTTTTTCAATCTCGACGCCAGGTCCCCCGAGCAGTCGATCCAACATCGCGTAAGAGATGTTCGGATTGACTTCGATGATGAACCGACCGTTAAGCGGGGGCGCCTCGATCAAGTTGATCATCGTCATACTCGGAATCGAATGAATGAACTCATCGTATGGAAGCTGTTCGACTGAATTGACCGTGAACTGGACATACGTCCGAAGTTGGGCCGAGAAAAATGTCGTCAGCATCCGTGTGAAGTGTTCATGGATCCGGGTCAAGCTACGAATTTGATCTTTAGAGAAACGGACGGCCCGTTTGAAGTCATACTGCCGTACTTTTCGTTCTTCTTCTTGATTCAAAAAGGAATCGGCTTCGACATCTCCACTGCTTAGCGCTGATAACAGGGCATCAATTTCTTGTTGAGACAGTACTTCTCCCATGATGCCACCTCACTGTATAATTTTCTTCGTCATATAGACGCGCTGGACCTCACCTTTTTCCAGCAGTCCGTTTAATTGCTCGCGAAGGGATTGCTCGAACTTCTGCATATCTTCCTTCGTCGTGAGCTGTGCCTTCGTCATCCCCGCCAAATCACCGAGGATGACGTTATGGACTTGGAACTTACGAAGTTCAAGATCTTCTTTCGTCTCAGCCGCATCGGTCACAATCGTGAATTGGACGTTGATGAACCGTTCGTCTTGAATGTTCGTCGTCATATCCTCGGTCGTGAAGC
This sequence comes from Exiguobacterium sp. SH0S2, assembly GCF_004337185.1. Taxonomy (NCBI): domain Bacteria; kingdom Bacillati; phylum Bacillota; class Bacilli; order Caryophanales; genus Exiguobacterium; species Exiguobacterium sp. SH0S2. The sequence continues at coordinate 452,878 of NZ_SJVB01000001.1, forward strand.
TGCGCTCGGCGAGTTCTTCTGCCGTCACTGGTTTCGTTTTAGCCGTCACGTTGTCACCGAATACATATTTATAAGTCATAAACCCAGCGCCCCCCATGACGAGCAGGACGACGAGCAGGATGAGCACCATTTTCATGGCGCCTCCTTTTGGTTTTTCTTCACTCATCTTCTTCACCTCTTGTGACTGTCGTTCCCATCAACCCGATCGAGCCGTAAAATGCCGTCGTCCGATCGATGATTTGATCTTTCGTCTCTGTGACGATATAAGTCTTGCCGTTATACAAATGAATGATCGTGTCAGGTTCGGCCTTGACCGTCTCGATGAACAAGGCGTTCAAGACAAATTCCTCACCCCGCAATGTCGTGACGCGTATCATCAGCGTTTCAAGTTGACGAGTTCTTGTAAAATCTCGTCTGACGTTGTGATGATCCGTGTGTTCGCCTGGAATCCACGTTGCGCGATAATCATTTCGGTGAACTCTTCAGACAAGTCGACGTTCGACATCTCGAGGGCGCCCGAGACGAGTTCACCACGTCCATCTTCGCCTGGAATTCCTGGGTTTGGATCCCCTGAGTTTTGCGATTGAATATAGTTGTTCGCTCCGACTTTTGATAGACCGGCGTTATTGGCAAACGTGACGACTTGAATTTGACCGACGTCTGTTGAAACGCCCGCAGCATTGACATAACTGACTTGTCCGTCTTTTCCAATCGATAGTGACTTCGCTCCGGCAGGCACAGTGATTTTAGCGCCCGCTGTGCTAAGGACGTAAGCCCCATCACCATTGACGATATCCCCGGCATTATCTGTATAAAAGTTACCGGCTCGTGTGTATTGGGTTTGGCCGTTAACGTTTACTGCGAAGAAGCCTTCACCGGAGATCCCGACATCGAGCGCCCGACCTGAGTTTTGCATCGCGCCTTGGTTATAGACGTTATCGACCGTAGCCATCGTGCCCCCGAGACCGACTTCTTTCGGGTTGATCCCGCCGGCTGTTAATCCGTTACCGCCTGAAGCGCTACCGACTTGCTGGCTGACGAGGTCTTTGAACGTGACGCGGCCTTTTTTATACCCGAACGTGTTGACGTTGGCGATGTTGTTACCGACGACATCAAGCTTTGACTGGAAGTTCTTTAATCCACTGATTCCTGAGTACATTGCTCTTAACATGATGAATCCCCCTTATGCTTGTTTGATGGACGTAATATTGTAGACGCTTACCGAGCTGCCGTCTTCGAGATCGGCCATGTAACCTGACTCATCCGTTCTTGAAATCGAGACGACACGTCCCGATCCTTTGATCGTCTCCGTCTCAGTCTCCGTTTTATGGTCGACTGTCTTGCCGATCATATTACTGAACTCGGAAATCGAAGCCATGTGACGATCGACGAGTACTGAATCAAGTTGCTTTGAAATCGTCTGCATTTGTTCGAGTGATGAAAATTGAGCCATTTGTGAGATGAACTCGCGATCTTCCATCGGTGACATCGGGTCTTGGTTGCCAAGCTGGGCCATCAATAGCTTTAAGAACATGTCCTTATCGTATTGGTTCGTCGCTTTAGGCAGCGATTGATCGGGTAACGTATAATCATTCGTCTTCGGTTGGATGGTCGTCATCGTCGGGTTCCCCTTTCGGTTGTTCCTGTTGTTCTGGTTCAGGTTGGTCTGACTCGCTAAACGTCGATGATTTCGCTTCGAGCGCTTGTTGCGTCAAACTCACTTCGACCCGGATATGCTGCGACAGCGGCTGGAGCGTCTGTTGCAGTTGTTGCATTTGCGACTGGAGCAACTGTTTTGCTTCTTGGTTGCTCGCGAACAGCTTGACGACGAGTTCACCGTTATGGCGCTCGAGTTTGACGACGAGTTCACCTAGCTGTTCCGGATATAGGCGAACGGTGAACACTTTCGACCCATCGGCCCCGCTTCGGAACGGTGCTCTTTGAAGAGCAGCCTCGATTCGGGCTTGGAGGTTCTCCGGAAGCGACCCTTTAGACGCGTACATGACCGTTTCCGAGTCGATCTGTGGTCGTGACCACGTCATGCCTTTCGGCAACCAGTCGACGCTTTCTTTTCCAGCTTGTGGTAATACATTCGCCGGCGTTTCATTTTGATAAGGGAGGGGAATATGTTTTGAAGTCTGGGTTAAACTCCCTTTAAATTGCGAAACGATTTGCTGGATAACTTGGACGTTCTCGTTTACGGTTGGCTGGTTTTGTTTTCCGGCCAACGCCTCGCGTTCCGTCTTTCCTAACATCATCGCGCCCGGTAAAATCGTTTGGGCGGCAGCTAACGTGGTTACGACGTCTGACGAGACCGTTTCCTCGATTGTTCCTGTGCCTGCACCTGCTTGGGCGATGATGCCGATATAGGCGTCCATGAACTTACGATAGGCGTCTTGTGGCAAAGACTTTAACCACTCTAAGCTATCGGGTTGTTGTAACCACTGTTCAAGCTGGCTCGACAAGTTCTCGAGCGGAAGGGCGCTATCTGTCACAATTGGCGCATTCGGTGCGAGTGTCGTCGGCGCAGCTTCCAACTCAGCCAACGCTTCCGTCGAGGCGCCGAGCATCGATGAAAGCAGGTCTAAAAACTGTCCGGTCGGGGTAGATCCTGTCTCCCCGCCTTTCGCTGTCGTTCCTTGGACCGCTTGAGCAAATAAGGCGATATTCATCATCTCTTCCTCCTTTCACGTTTCATTGGAGCAATTGCGTGACGACGGCAGCCTGTTGCGCATCCATCCGTCCCAATATGTCGGCCTGTTGTTTCGGCGACAGTTCTTTTAAGATCGTCGCTACTTGCGGGCTCTCGAGTTCGTTCATGATCGCGGCAGCTTGTTTAGCGGACATTTCTTCATAGACACGAGACACGTTCGACGTGTCTTCCTCCACTTCCGCTTCCGCAGTGGCTCCGAGTTCAGATACGAGTCGGTCCCGCTCTTTGATCAAGTCCGATACTTCTTCTTGTCTCGCTTTCACTTCATTCGTCAATTCGACGTTTTCAGTGCGAAGTTTTTCAATCTCAGCGTTCGCGACTTTTAATCGATTCGTCGTGTCCGCGTCAATGCCGGTGACATTGACTTTTGTTTCAACTGCCTCATCTTTGTCTGCCTGTTCGCGCGTTTCTATAAACGGCACCGATAATAGCGGCCGGTCCATCGCATAGTTCATGACGACGATTCCACCGACGAGTAAAAAGATTGCCGGGACGAGGACAAGAGCGACCAAGAGCTGTCTACCTCGCTTATTGTTCTCTTTTTCCATCAGCTTACTTCCCTTTCCCGTGATGAATCACTGCCAACTCATCGATAAAATGTTGTTCGGTAAGTTTCGAGACGGCCACTTCATTTTGGCTGACCTTCTCATGCAACGTTACATATTTTTTCTCTTCGACAACTTTTCCGAGCAAACGCTCTTGAGCCAGATTGTAACGGTTCCGCGACTGTTGCACGACGAGTTGTTGCGTCTCAATTTGACGCTTTAACTGTTCCCTCGCCTTTTCACGATATTGGAACATGAGCAGGTCAATCACACCAGATTGTTCATCTTGACTCTTCATGAGCGTCTCATACGTCACGACTAATCGATACAGCGTCTCCATCTCGGCTTCGAATCGCGCCTTATGACCTCTCATCTCTGTCGCCGATTCTTCTTTTGCATGCTCGGCAATCGGCATGATGCGTTCTAACAACAGCTTGTTCATGATTCACCTCTCGCAATTCCGACAAGACGATCGAGCGTCTGCTCGATCGATGCCTCTTCTTCAATCGACTGTTTTAAAAATGTGAGCAGTCCCGGATATTCATCGATTGCTGTATCGATCGCAGGATTCGTGCCCTTTTTATAGGCTCCGATGTTAATCAAGTCTTCCGCGTCTAGATAAGTGGCGAGCCAACTCCGAAACGTCTGCGCGGCATCGCGATGTACAGGTGAAGCAATCTGGTTCATGACCCGACTGATCGATTTTAAGACATGGATCGCCGGAAACTGCCCTCGGTTGGCGAGCGAACGGTCCATCACGAAGTGACCGTCTAAAATCCCACGGACGGCATCCGCGATTGGTTCGTTCATATCGTCCCCATCAACGAGGACGGTATAAAACGCCGTGATCGAACCGGTGACGGACGTCCCGCTCCGCTCTAGCAGTTGCGGAAGCATCGCGAACACGGAAGGCGTATATCCTTTCGATGTCGGTGGTTCTCCGGTCGCTAGCCCGATCTCTCGTTGGGCCATCGCGAATCGGGTCACTGAGTCCATCATAAGGACGACCTCTTTGCCTTGGTCCCGGAAGTACTCTGCGATCGCCGTCGCCGTGTAAGCGCCCTTCAAACGCACGAGCGGGGGTTGATCGCTCGTCGCTACGATGACGACCGATCGAGCCATGCCTTCAGGACCAAGTTCTTTTTCGATGAACTCTTTTACTTCTCGTCCCCGTTCGCCGATCAATGCGATCACGTTTATATCTGCCGATGAGCGTTTAGCGATCATGCCAAGCAATGTCGATTTCCCGACGCCTGACCCCGCAAACAAACCGACACGTTGGCCTTTCCCGACCGTCAATAACCCGTCGATGATCCGGACCCCGGTCGACAAAACGTCTAAAATGCGTGGACGTTCTAACGGGTTCGGCGGTTTTCGAAGAACATCGTAGCGTTTCCCAGTCGGCATCGCTTCACCCGATAAAGGGCGCCCGAGCCCGTCAAGGACTTGACCGATCAGTTCGAACCCGACCGGTACTTGGAGCATGTGCCCCGTCCCTTTGACGATACAACCTGGGGCGATCTGTGTCGTTTCTCCGTAAGGCATGAGCAAGACGCGCTCTTCATTGAAGCCGACGACCTCGGTTTCAACCGTTTGGCCGGACGGTAACTCGATCAGGCAGCGCTCACCGATAAACGCGCTCGGACCGTTCGATTCGATCATCAGCCCGACGACGCGGCAGACACGACCGACTTTACGCACATACTCATCTTCTGGAGCAGCGGTGATTGTGTCGAATACGCGGTCAATAAGCGCCATCGGATAGAACCTCCTCAATCTTGGAACGGATTCGTTCAAAACTGTACGATACGTCGAGCTCGTTGCCATGATGTGGCGTCTCGATCCGCACGCTCGTCTCTGTCAACGAGACATCGGCCCGATATTTCAACGGCGGCATCTGTTCGGATTGCCACATCGACTCGAAACGTTGGATTGACGCTAGTCGCGTCGGGTGGACGAAGACGGTCAACGCTTCGGCATCGATCTGGCGAAGCAGTTGTTCGCGGATCATGTCGGCGAACAACGCCTCCTCGTTTCGGACGAGATCGGTCGTGACACGTGCACTGATCTCGACGGCCAAATCAACTAACTTCGTTTCGGCATCTCGCCATTTCTGTTCGAACATGTTCTCAAGTTCGGCGCTGACCATGTTCAATCGGGCCGTCAGCTCATCGAACTCTGACTTTCCTTCTTGACGTCCTAGGTCAAAACCTGACCCGTGCCCCTCCTGATAAGCAGCCTCAAGCGTTTGTTCTCGTAACAGTTCAAGCTCATGTTCCACTGCTTCACGGTGTAGCTTGATCGCTTCTTCCTCTTGGCGGAGGGAAGCGTACCTTACTTCTAACTCTTGTTCATGATTACGTTCGACCATAACCTCTGAAATCGGTTCAAGGAATGGCCGCGAATCAATTCGTTGTGGTTCGAGCGGCATCGCTCGTTGACGTTTGATTACGTTAGACAACGATGTCATCTCCTCCACCACGGCTAATCACGATTTCTCCGACATCTTCTAGGCGGCGGATGATTCCGACGATGCGGCTTTGTGCTTCTTCGACGTCACGCAGTCTGACCGGTCCCATGAACTCCATATCTTCCTTGAACGTATCGACCATTCGTTGCGACATGTTTTTGAAGATGATCTGTTTGACCTCTTCGGAAGATACTTTGAGCGCGAGCAGAAGGTCGTCGTTGGCGACTTCGCGAATAATCCGTTGAATCGCACGCGAGTCGAGCGTGACGATATCTTCGAAGACGAACATCCGCTTTTTGATTTCTTCCGCGAGTTCCGGGTCTTCGATCTCGAGCGCGTCAAGAATCGTCCGCTCCGTCGTCCGGTCGACACCGTTAAGCACTTCGACGACTGCCTCGATCCCACCGGATTGGGCGTAATCTTGCATATCGGTTTGTGATAAGTTCTTTTCAAGAATCTGTTCGATCTCATGAATGACGTCCGGGTTGAGGCGATCCATCGTCGCGATTCGTTTCGCGACCTCCGACTGAATCTCTGGTGGAAGTTCCGACAAGATTTGCCCGGACTTGACCGGTTCAAGATGAGCCAAGATTAAGGCGATCGTCTGCGGGTGCTCGTTTTGAATAAAGTTGAGCAACTGCTTCGGATCGGCTTTTCGGGCAAATTCAAACGGTCGGACTTGCAGCGTCGAAGTGAGACGATGAATCAACGCCATCGCCTTCTCTTCTCCGACCGCTTTCTCTAAAACCGTTTTCGCAAACCCGATGCCACCTTGGGTGATATAACTCTGTGCCATCGCCAGGTCATGAAATTCTCCTAAAATGGCTTCCTTTTGTTCAGACGACACTTTTCGGAGTGCCGATATTTGTAGCGTCAACTGCTCCATCTCTTCTTCGGACAGGTGTTTATATACACTTGCCGCCACTTCAGGTCCAAGCGAGATCATGAGCATGGCCGCTTTTTCTCGGTTCGGTTGTTTTGCGTAGTTCACAGTACTCACTCCTCAGACATCCAAGTACGAAGAAGCTTGGCGAACTCTTCTGGATTACTCTCTGCCAATTTCTCCAACTGTTTCTTCTTGACGGCACCTTCGCCTCGCTCTTCCAAGTCGAGATCGGGTACTTCGTCTTCATACGGTACTTCCCATTCATTCGTTTCCGAAACCGGTTGCTGATTCCGTCTTCGCATGGCGAAGAATAGAAGTGCGAGCAAGACGACGGCACCAGCTGCGGCTGCATACATCCACCACGCTGTCGGCTGTTCTGCCACTGCCGTTTCTTCCGTTTCAGCGAACGGTCGTGACACGACGACGACTTTCTGTTCGAGTTCCGCTTCTGTCAACGCCTCGCCCGTTTTAGCGAGCGACGTCCGGATGATTGAATACATCATCGTCTCAAGGTCGCCCTCAAGTTGCGGGTCGATTGCTTGAGCGCCGTCTGGCGGCTCGACGATCAATTGAACACCGAGGTCACGGATCGTGTAGGGGGCGTTCTGAATTTGTTTCGTGATGCGATTGACCTCATAGTTGATGATTTCATGGTTTTTTTCGCTTTCTTCTTCCCCGGTTCCAGTGGCAGCCGGGAAGTTGACGGTATCGTTCTCGCCGGTCCCTGCCGCTGCTGCCGCACCGGTACCCCCCGTATACGCTTCAGCGATCCGTTCAGCAGACGTCACAATCCCTTCCATCGTATCCTCGTTGACCGGGGTTACCAGGTTTTGCTCTTCTGCCGATTGGGTCGTGTCGATGTCGGCCGTGACCGAGACGAGCACGCTACGTTCTCCGAGTAAGACCGAGAGCATTTGTTGAATCTGTTGACGTACGTCTTTCTCGACTTGGCGTTTCAGTGCTAACGGGTCGGTCGAAGTCCCACCGGCCATCGTCGATTGATCCAAATCGTAATACGTGAAATATTGGTCCATGACCGAGATGTTCTCCGGTTTTAAGTTCGGAACACTCTTACTGATCAAATGATAAAGTCCTTTGACCGTCGCCGGCTCAAGATTCGTACCTGCTCCTAAATTTAGGACGATCGAAGCCGTCGGCTCCCCTTGGTCTTCGGCCAAGAACACCGATTTCTCCGGAAGCGAGATAATAACTTTTGCTTGGTTGATTCCTTCGATTTGTGTAATCAAACGTTCGAGTTCGGTTTGCATCGCGCTTCGTTCGATGACTGCCATTTCTCGATCCGTCGTTCCAAATCCGGCGTTCTCACTGAAGAAGCTGTAATCGATCGCGCCTGACTTTGGAATCCCGGCGGCTGCCAAGTTAACTTTCAATTGGTCGACTTGCTCGCTCGGCACGTAGACGCTGACACCGTTCGATGTCGCTTTGATTTCTGACTTCACCCCATCAGCCGTCAGCTTTTCTGTCACTTCTCCAGCCTCTTGGGCCGAGAGGTTCGTGTAGAGAGGAGCCATGTTCGGGCGCGAGAGCCAAACCGTCAAGAGCACCGCGACGACAAGTATGCCGACGATGACGATGCCCCAAATGATTTTACGTTTTGTTTGCATCGCCTTCAGTGGGCCGGCCAGTGAGCTGAATTGTTCTTTTAACTTATCATTCATCGCAACTCGTCATCCTCTTCATTAAACTTGCATTCGCATCATTTCTTGATAGGCCTCAACCGCTTTATTTCGCACCTCAATGGCGAGTTGCATCGCAATCGACGACTCTTCGCTTTGGATCATGACTTGGTGAAGATCGGCTTTACCGACGGCGAGGTCTTTCCGTGCCGTACTCGTTGCCTGTTGAACTTCATTGAGCGACTGCATCGCTTCATTCAAATATGACCCAAACTGAGACGGTGTCTCTTTCACTGTCGGCAGAGCCGCGGTCTGGTTACCGATTAATTGAATCGGGTTAATTTGCATAGTCTGTCACTCCTTATCCTTTACCGATTTCGAGCGCTTTAACGAGCATCGCTTTTGACGCATTCATCGCTGCAATGTTCGCTTCATATGATCTTGTCGCACCTGTCAAATCAACCATTTCTTTTAACAGGTCGACGTTTGGCATCTGAACGTATCCCCGTTCATCCGCATCCGGGTGACTCGGGTCATATGTGAGTTTGTAAGGACTTTCGTCTTCGACGATGCCTGAAACTTTGACGCCTCCGCTCACCGCCGACAGCTGTTGACGAAACGGCGCTTCTTGGAGCACCGTCATTTTCCGTGTATACGGCTGCCATTCCCCATCGACAAGTTTGCCGCGAGTTGTCTGGGCGTTCGCGATGTTCGCCGACACCGTATCCATCCGAAGGCGCTGAGACATGAGTGCCGAAGCGGATATGTGAAAACTATCGAACATACCCATAATTAACGTCCTCCTCTAATAACGGTTTTAAGTCCACCGAGTCGACGGTTCAATTGTTCCATCATCGCCTCATACTGCAGTTGGTTACGGGCCAGTTCACTCATCTCATAATCGAGATCGACACTGTTCCCGTCACTTCGCATCGCCCCTCCGGCCCGGTCAACGATTTTCGTTGCACCACCGCGGTCACTCGGACGGCCACCGGCTAACTTTAGGCGCATCTCGTTGCTTAACGTCTGTTCGAACACAGCCTGTTTCGCTTTAAAGTTCGGCGTATCGATGTTCGACAAGTTATGACTGATCACTTTTTGATTCATGACCGAATGATTGATCGCTTGCTTCATTAATTGATAATCTGTGCCGATCCAATTCATGCGTCTCACTCACTTTCACTTAAAAGAATGCATGTATATACCTTATTTGGAAATTCTACTACTTCATTGAAACAAATCTGTAACAGTTCTGAAAGATATTTTTATTAAAACAGGTAAATGGTATCGTCTGTTTTTGTCGAATTCACGACATATTCTGAAAATAATTACTTTTGCACTAAAAAAAGACGCCCTTTTTCACAAAGGGACGCCTTTTTGCAACTAAAGTCCTAATTGATAGGACTTTTAGCTATAATCTAACGGATATTCGCTCGATTTTAATTTGATTTCAGCTTCTGCAATTCAAACAAGAAGTTATCATTTAATATCTTGATATACGTTCCTTTCATTCCGAGCGAACGTGACTCGATGACGCCAGCGCTTTCAAGCTTGCGCAACGCGTTGACGATCACAGAGCGAGTAATTCCCACTCTATCGGCAATTTTGGAAGCAACTAACAGGCCTTCATTACCCCCAAGTTCTTCAAATATATGCTCGATCGCTTCAAGCTCTGAATAAGACAACGAATTGATCGCCATTTGGACAACGGCTTTCTTGCGCGCCGACGCCTCTGCTTCCGCTGCTTTCTCACGGAGGATCTCCATTCCGACGACTGTCGCGCTATATTCTGCGAGGACGAGGTCGTCTTCAGTGAACTCGTTGTTCAGTCTGCCGAGAACGAGTGTACCGAGTCGTTCCCCGCCACCGATGATCGGGACGATCGTCGTCATTGAATCAAGGAACAGCTCACGGTTCTCGACCGGGAACGCCGTATACTCGCTATCGATGCCGATATTTTCCGTCGTCTCTTTCACGTTGAACAAGTTCGATGCGTACGGTTCAGGGAACTGACGATCGACTAGGAACGCCTTCATCCGCTCGTTCTCAATCTGTTGTTTAATGGCGAAACCGAGCAAGCGACCGCGACGGCTCACGATGAACGTGTTCGCTTCGAGTACTTCACGCATCTTATCTGCCATCTCTTTAAAGTCGACGTGCGCGCTCGCCTCTTGCTGAAGCATCGTGTTCAATTGACGTGTTTTATCTAGTAAGTTCATAATTCTAATTTTCCTCCCTGTATGTGCATACAGAATTCTTATAAAATAAATTGACTAAGGTCTCGATCTTCCGCGATCGAGCCGACTTTTTCTTTCACATACGCCGGTGTGATCTCGACGTGTGTTTGTGGCATGTCGGCCGCCTCAAACGATAAGTCCTCGAGCACGCGCTCCATGATCGTATAGAGACGGCGCGCTCCGATATCATCAGTTTCTCGGTTGACGTGCGTTGCGATCTTCGCGATCTCTTCGATGGCCGAGTGGGTAAATTCGACGCTGATCTCCTCTGACTCGAGAAGGGCCTTGTACTGCTTGATGAGCGCTTGTGACGGCTCCGTCAGAATTTTGACGAAATCTTCCTCGGTCAGGCTACTCAACTCGACACGGATCGGGAAACGACCTTGCAGTTCAGGAATCAGATCTGACGGCTTCGCCATATGGAAAGCACCTGCCGCGATGAATAACACGTGATCCGTTTTGACGGGACCATATTTTGTGACGACGGTCGAGCCTTCGACAATCGGCAAGATGTCTCGCTGCACACCTTCACGAGAGACGCCAGCATGGTCTTGTGACTTCGTCGCGATTTTATCGATCTCATCGACGAAGATGATGCCCATCTGTTCGCTGCGTCGTACCGCCTCGTCATGTACTTCATTCATGTCGAGCAAACTTTCCGCCTCTTCGGCAACGATGAGCGGGCGAGCCTCTCGAACCGGGAGCTTCCGCTTCTTCCGCTTTTTCGGGACGATTTGGCCGAGCATGTCTTGAAGATTCGATAAGCCTTCCATCCCTTGTCCTTGAAACAAATCAACTGTCTGTTTCTCTTCAAGGTTGACTTCGATCAATCGCTCTTCGAGTTCGCCGAGTTCAAGCAACTTACGTAATTGAGACCGATCAGTCGATTGATCGTCCGTCGGTTCTTGCGTCTTCTGTCCTTGACCGCCAAACAGCGCTTCGAACGGGTTTGCGGCTGTCGGCTCAACTTTAGCCTTACCTTGCAGTGCATCGAGAATACGTTCGGTCGCAGCGGCTTCCGCTGGTTCCTTCACGTCTTCTTTCTTTTCTTCCTTCACGAGGCGCACCGAGTCTTCAACAAGGTCTCGGACCATCGATTCGACGTCCCGTCCGACGTATCCGACTTCAGTGAATTTTGTCGCTTCGACTTTCACGAACGGGGCACCGACGAGCTTGGCAAGACGTCTCGCGATCTCCGTCTTCCCGACACCGGTCGGACCGATCATTAAAATGTTCTTTGGGGTGACTTCGTCGCGTAAGTCAGCACTTAGCTTCTGGCGACGGTAACGGTTGCGCAGTGCAATCGCGACCGCACGTTTGGCATCTTTTTGCCCGATGACGAACCGGTCTAGCTCAGCTACGATTTGACGTGGTGTCAATTCACGTTTCATTCTATATCGCCTCCGATCGTTTCTACGATAACTTGGTCGTTCGTATAGACGCATAATTCACCGGCAATCTCTAGGGCGGCGCGAGCAATCTGTTCGGCTGTTTTCTCCGGTGAGTGACGTACGAGAGCGCGTCCCGCTGCTAGCGCATAATTCCCACCTGAACCGATCGCAAGGATGCCATCGTCCGGTTCGATCACTTCGCCGCTCCCGGACACGAGTAAGAGATGTTCCGCATCCATGACGATGAGAAGCGCCTCGAGCTGACGAAGCATCTTGTCGCCGCGCCACTCTTTGGCGAGTTCGACTGCCGCTCGCGGTAAGTTCCCGTTATACATCTCGAGTTTTGATTCAAACTTTTCAAATAACGTGAACGCATCGGCCACGCTACCGGCAAAACCGGCCACGACTTTCCCGCCATATAACCGTCTCACTTTTTTAGCCTTGTTTTTCATGATGACGGCGTTGCCAAACGTGACTTGCCCATCTCCGCTCATCGCACATTTTCCATCGTGCCGGACTGCGAAAATAGTTGTTGCATGAAACATAGAATGACCCCCTACTTTCTCGGATGTGTGGCTTGATAGACCGCTCGCAGGCGTTCAGTCGATACGTGTGTGTAACGACCGGTCGTCGATAGTGACTCATGTCCGAGCAACTCTTGGACGGCACGTAAATCGGCCCCGCGTTCGAGCAGGTCGGTCGCAAAACTATGACGTAACGAATGCGGTGTTAACGGTTTTTGAAGTCCGCCGAGTTTCCGGAGTCGCTTCATCACGTAACGAATTTGGTCTGTTGTCACTCGATTCCCTTTTTGACTAACGAATAATGCCGTTTCGTGTGCCGCAGCGCAGTTTTGCCTTAACTCAAGGTAATGCTCTAACGCTTCGACGGCAAATTGCCCGAGCGGGATGTAACGTTCTTTCTTGCCTTTCCCGATGACATGAACGAATGAGAGCGCCGCATCATATGACGATATGTCCATGCCACAAAGTTCGGCGACACGCATCCCGGTCCCGTACAACACTTCGACAAGCGCGACATCACGTGCCCGCAGGAACGGGTCGTCTTGGCCGTTTGCCGTCATGAGCAGGTGTTCGACCTCGCTCGGTACGGCAAACGTCGGCAGCGTCTTGCGACGTTTCGGCGACGTCAAGTCATGAAACAGCGGTTCACTCCCGGTTTCTCGAGCCACAAATTTCCCGAACTGTTTGAGGCAGGAGATTTTTTGGGAAACGGTCGTCGTCGCCGCTTCATTCTCGTAAAGGACATATAAATAACGCCGCGCCGACTGCACATCAAATGGCTCTTGATGTGTCGATTGGCAATAAGCGGCGTACTGTTCGAGTGTTTGTTCGTAAGAGCGTTTCGTATGAGGCGACAGTCTTCGTTCGACTTGGCAATAGCGTAAAAATGATTGTTGATCCTCAGCGAATCCCATCCTCTCGCCCCCTTGCTTTCAGCTTAAAAACGCATGTTCCCGTCAAATCGAAATTAGCATAGCATACAGAATCAGAGGTGACAATAGAAACCCCTTCAATAATCTGAAAATTTTCAAAGTATTGCACAAATTACACAATTGAAATTTAAATTCACAAAAAAAGGAACCAAAAATTGGCTCCTTTCCCTTAAATCTCTTTATATTGCTGAATCGTCTCAAGGGCACGATTCGCATAGCGCTCATAGCGTTCTTGCTTTTTCATCTTCTTCGGCGCATCTTCGAGCGACGGCACGAGACCGAAGTTTGCATTCATCGGTTGGAAGTGCTTCCCGTCTGTCGTCGTGATGTAATGCGCCATCGAACCGAGCATCGTCTCGCGCGGGAGGACGAGCAGCTCTTCACCGGCAACCAGCTTCGCCGCGTTGATTCCGGCGAGTAGTCCTGACGCGGCTGACTCGACGTAGCCTTCGACACCGGTCATCTGACCGGCGAAAAATAGCGTATCGCGAGTACGGGCCTGATACGTCGGTTTCAACAGGCTCGGTGAATTGATGAACGTGTTCCGGTGCATGACACCGTAACGGACGATCTCCGCATTCTCGAGACCTGGGATCAATTGAATGATCCGTTTTTGCTCGCCCCACTTGAGGTGGGTTTGGAACCCGACCAAGTTATAGAGCGTTCCGGCCGAATTGTCTTGGCGGAGTTGGACGACCGCAAACGGACGTTTACCTGTTTTCGGATCTTCGAGTCCGACCGGTTTCATCGGTCCGAACAAGAGCGTCTTCTTCCCGCGTTGAGCGATCACTTCAAACGGCATGCAGCCTTCGAAGTAAATCTCTTTCTCAAACTCTTTGAGCGGTACGACTTCGGCTTTGACGAGCTCTTCGTAAAACAGATTAAACTCTTCTTCCGTCATCGGACAGTTGAGATAAGCCGCCTCGCCTTTGTCATAACGTGACTTCAAGTAGACCTTCTCTCGGTCGATCGTCTCTCCGTCTAATATCGGAGCGGCCGCATCGTAGAAGTATAAATAATCTTCACCGGTGAAAGCTTTCAATGAAGCAGACAAGTCAGGAGACGTGAGCGGTCCCGTCGCCATGATGACGATCCCGTCCGGAATCTGTTTAATCTCTTCGTTGTGTACCGTCACGAGCGGATGATTCTTGAGCGTGTCGGTGACGAAGCCCGCGAAGTCGTGACGGTCGACGGCGAGAGCGCCACCGGCCGGAACGCTTGCCGTATCCGCCGCTTTCAAGATGAGCGAGTCGAGTGTGCGCATCTCTTCTTTTAACACACCAACCGCATTTTGAAGTCCGTTCGCCCGAAGCGAGTTCGAGCAGACCAGTTCAGCAAACTGATCCGTATGGTGCGCCGGCGTCTGTCGGACTGGTCTCATTTCATACAAATCGACTTGAATCCCGCGTTTTGCGAGTTGCCAAGCCGCCTCGGAGCCGGCGAGGCCCGCTCCGATCACAGTTACACGTTGCTGCAAGGTTAATCCTCCTCTAACTGATGTACCTCGGTATGGGTACAGTTCGTGCATTGATATTTGACGCCATCTTTAATCTTTTTCTCAACCATCAACTTACCGCATTCAGGACACGGTTTCGCGACCGGTTTGTCCCATGAGACGAACTCACAGTCTGGATAGTTCGAGCAGCCATAGAACAGGCGACCTTTCTTACTGCGGCGCTCGACGACTTGTCCGTCTTTACAGTTCGGGCACGGGACGCCGATTTCGACTTGAACCGGCTTCGTGTTCGTACAGTTCGGGAATCCAGAACAAGCCATGAACTTGCCGTACCGTCCCATCTTGATGACCATCGGCGAACCGCAGATCTCACAATCGATACCGGCTGGCTCGTCTTTCACTTCGATCTTCTCAATTTCGGATTCGGCCCGTTTCAAACGTTTCTCGAATGACCGGTAAATCGGGGCAACGACTTCCGTCCACTCGACTTCTTCATTGGCGATCGAATCAAGAAGCGTCTCCATGTCGGCTGTGAACTGTACCGTGATGAAGTCGTTAAAGTACTCATCGATCATCTCGATGACAAGTTCTCCGAGCTCGGTCGGAATGAATTTTTTCTCTTCAAGCACGACGTAACCGCGCTTTTGGATCGTGTCGAGTGTCGGCGCGTAAGTCGACGGACGACCGATGCCGAGCTCTTCCATCGCTCGGACGAGTCTCGCCTCACTGTAACGCGGTGGTGGCTGGGTGAAGTGTTGCTTCGGCTCGACCGTCTCGAATGCGACCTGGTCGTCGACTTCAAGCGGCGGAAGCAATCCTTCCCGCTCTAAGTTCGTGTCTTCGATATCGTCGTCTTTTGACTCGATATACACTTTCATGAAACCTGGGAATTTGACGGTCGATCCGTTGGCACGGAAAATCATGCCGTTCGATTCGACGTCGATTTTCACCGTATCAAGAATTGCTGGCGCCATTTGACTCGCGACCAACCGTTCCCAGATGAGTTTATACAATCGGAGTTGATCCCGTGACAAGTACGCCTTCATCGAAGCCGGGTCACGTAACGCCGACGTCGGCCGGATCGCCTCGTGGGCATCCTGTGCGTTCGCCGCTTTTTTCTCTTTCTGCTTTTGAGAGGCGACGTACTCTGCACCAAACGTCGATTCGATATACGATTTCGCTTCGTCTTTCGCCAAGTCAGAAATTCGTGTCGAGTCGGTACGCATATACGTGATCAACCCGACAGTCCCTTCCTTCTTACCAAGGTCGATTCCTTCGTAAAGCTGTTGGGCGAGCATCATCGTCTTCTTGGCGCGGAAGTTCAGTTTCCGGGCCGCATCTTGTTGGAGTGAACTTGTCGTGAACGGTAGCGATGCGTTACGCTTCCGCTCTTTCTTCGTGACATCGATGACTTTGAATGACTCATCGATCGTCTTGAGGACGGCGTCGGCATCCGCTTCCGTCTTCAACTCCATCTTTTTCCCGTCTTTTCCGTAGAACGATGTCTCAAACGTCTCACCCTCATGGTTGAGCATCAGTTTAATCGTCCAGTACTCTTCCGGGTCAAAGGCGTTGATTTCACGTTCGCGGTCGATGATCATTTTGACAGCGACGGATTGAACACGACCGGCTGACAAACCTTTTTTGACTTTCTTCCATAACAACGGGCTCATCCCGTATCCGACAAGACGGTCGAGAATCCGTCGCGCCTGTTGGGCGTCGACGAGATCGTGATTGATCTTGCGTGGATGTTTAAATGATTCTTTAATCGCATCTTTTGTGATCTCGTTGAAGACGACACGACATTCTGTCGTTTCATCGACGCCGAGGGCACGGGCTAAGTGCCAGGCGATTGCTTCCCCTTCGCGATCCGGGTCAGCCGCGAGAAAAATTTTCGTCGCTTTTTTAGCGGCCGTCTTCAGTTCTTTTAACACTGGGCCTTTTCCACGGATCGTGATGTACTTCGGTTCAAAGTCATGTTCAACGTCGACACCGAGTTGACTCTTCGGTAAATCGATGACGTGACCCATGGACGCTTTTACCGTGTAATTTGATCCTAAATAACGTTTAATTGTCTTTGCTTTCGCAGGTGATTCGACGATCACCAAATATTTTGCCATACATCTGCTCCCCTTTTGGAGGTCATTTAAATCCCTACCATAATATTCATGTTACCGACCGTTTGTCAACGTGCAATCATCGCACCATTCAAAATTTGGTCGGGATTCGTCAAAGGAATCGCTCCTTCTTCAATCAATTTATTCGGTCCTTCCGCTAACGGATCGAGCGGACTTCCCGGCACCGCAAACACCGTCTTGCCTTGCTCGAGCGCATGACTCACCGTATTCATCGTCCCGCTCTTTCGTCTCGCTTGGACGACGACGAGCCGGTCGCCTAATCCACTGACAATTCGATTTCGTTCTAAAAATTGAAATTTTTTGACAGGTGTTTCCGGAGTATATTCACTGAGGAGCAATCCTTGTTTCGAGATCTGGTCGAACAGTTGGTGATGAACATGTGGATACATGTGCGAAAAGCCGGAACCGAGGACCGCAATCGTCGGTCGGTTCCGCCTGACTGCCAACTCATGAACGAGTCCGTCAATACCGAGCGCACCGCCTGAAATCGATACAGTTTCTTCTATTAAAGGGTGTAAATATTCAACGAGCGGTCGACTGATCCGATTCAATTCACGACTCCCGACCAAAGCGGTCGTTTGTTCTTGTAGTACCTCTAAATCGCCCTGATAAAACAAACAGTACGGAGGGTTGGGGATATGTAATAGCATTCGTGGGAACAATTCGTCCTCCCACGTCAAAAAACGGTCATACGTGACCGTTGAACGGAACGCCCGATTCGCTTTTTTCCATACGTTCGGATGGAACGAATTCCGTTCCGTCAGACCCGGATTTGATAAGTAATGATGGACGAACTCGACCGGCAAACGTTCTGCCGCAAAACGAGCTATTGTTTGATTCATCACAATCTCCTTTAAAAAAATGAGGGATGCGCGCACCCCTCATTCCGATTGGTCTTACGTCGTCGGTTGTCCCGTGACACAAGCATCATACAGACCTTCATTTTTAAGCACACGGATGAGTGTCTCACCGATGACAGCAGGTGTCTCGGCGACTTCGATCCCGTTTGCGTTTAACGTCTTGATTTTTTCAGCGGCCGTTCCTTTTCCGCCTGAGATGATCGCTCCAGCGTGGCCCATCCGTTTGCCTTCAGGAGCCGTCTGACCACCGATGAAACCGATGACCGGTTTTGTCATGTTCGCCTTGACCCATTCAGCGGCTTCTTCTTCAGCCGTCCCACCGATCTCGCCGATCATGATGACCGCAAGCGTGTCTTCATCTTCGTTGAACGCTTGGAGCGTGTCGATGAAGTTCGTCCCGTTGACCGGGTCCCCACCGATCCCGACCGCAGTCGATTGGCCGATTCCGGCCGTCGTCAACTGATGGACCGCTTCATACGTGAGCGTCCCTGAACGTGAGACGATGCCGACATGGCCTTTCGTGTGGATGTAGCCTGGCATGATGCCAAGTTTCGCCTCACCCGGCGTGATGATCCCTGGGCAGTTCGGTCCGATCAAACGGGCCGGTTTGTCCTCGAGATAGCGGCTCACTTGGATCATGTCGATGACAGGAATCCCTTCCGTGATACAGATGATGAGTTCGATGCCGCTATCAGCCGCTTCCATGATCGAGTCGGCCGCGAAAGCTGGTGGCACGTAGATGATCGATGCGTTCGCACCGGTCGCCTCGACCGCGTCAGAGACAGTGTTAAACACAGGTACGTTGTCGAGTACGGTCGTACCACCTTTACCAGGTGTGACCCCGCCGACCAGTTTCGTGTTATACGCTAGCATCTGTTCGCCGTGGAACATACCTTGTTTCCCCGTGATCCCTTGAATGATCACTTTTGTATCTTGATTCACCCAAATACTCATGTCGTTTCCCCCTTATCGAACGAGTGCCGCGATTTTTTCTGCCCCATCATCCATCGAGGTCGCAGAAGTGATCGCAAGTCCAGATTCATCGAGAATGCGTCTTCCCGCATCCACGTTTGTTCCTTCTAAGCGGACGACGAGTGGCAAGTCGAGTCCGATTTCTTTTGTCGCCGCGACGATTCCTTCGGCGATGATGTCACACTTCATGATGCCACCGAAGATGTTGACGAAGATTCCTTTGACTTGGTCATCCGACAAAATCAATTTGAACGCTTCTGTGACTTTTTCTTTTGTCGCACCGCCGCCTACATCGAGGAAGTTAGCGGGTTCGGCGCCGTAGTGCTTGATGATATCCATCGTCGCCATGGCGAGGCCGGCACCGTTTACGAGACAGCCGATATTGCCGTCAAGGGCGATATAGCTAAGGTCGTGTTTCGACGCCTCGACTTCACGCGGATCTTCTTCCGTCGTGTCACGAAGATCGACGATGTCGGTATGACGATAAAGCGCGTTGCTGTCAAAGTTCAATTTCGCATCGAGCGCGACGACGTTACCGTCTTTCGTCGTGACGAGCGGGTTGATCTCCGCAATCGTGCAGTCCGTCTCGACGTACACTTTATAAAGCTTCATGACCATGTCGCTAAACTTGTTGACGAGTTTAGTCGGCACTTCCATCTTGAAAGCAAGACGGCGCGCCTGGAACGGACGGAGTCCGACGACCGGGTCGACGATTTCTTTATGAATCTTTTCAGGAGTATGTTCAGCGACTTCTTCGATGTCCATACCGCCTTCAGATGAACCCATGATGACAATTCGGCCGATCGAACGGTCAAGCACAAGTCCTAAGTAAAATTCTTGATCGATGGCAGAACCTTCTTCGATATAGAGGCGCTGCACGACTTTTCCTTCAGGTCCAGTCTGGTGCGTGACGAGCGTCTTACCGAGAATCTCTGTCGCGTACTGTTTTACTTCTTCATCCGTTCTGGCAAGTTTGACGCCGCCGGCTTTCCCGCGGCCACCTGCGTGGATCTGTGCTTTGACTACTTTCAATTCACCGTCTAGCTTGGCGGCGGCGGCAACTGCTTCTTCTACCGTGAAAGCCGGATAGCCCGTAGGTACGGCCACTCCAAACGTTCTAAGCAATTCTTTCGCCTGATACTCATGGATATTCATTTAGTTTCCCCCTTAGTCCCCTTTAATATCGGCATATCTATTGTAACGAAAAACTGAAAGCGCTGTCTATCGTTCTTGCTTTAAGTTTTCATCTTTTTTTCACATCTACCCCTAGACATTTTCGATTTTACCTTGTTCCATCTGATAGAGAAACACAAAAAGCTCGGCGATCACTTGATACAAGTCGTCCGGAATATGCTCTTCGATCTGTAACGCCGACAGGAGTGACAACAGCGCCGGGTCTTCATGGATCGGGATACCGTTCTCTTGTGCGAGGGCGAGCATCCGTTCGGCGACGAGGCCGCCGCCCTTCGCGACGACGCGCGGAGATTCCATCGATTGTTCGTAAGACAAGGCGATTGCTTTTTTACGGTCCATCATACATGAAAATCCACCTTTCCTAACGGGGCGAACGTCTCGGGGAGCGATTCTTGTCTCACTTCGAACGAGAATCGGGACAGTTCATAGCCGTTCGCTTTGAGCGCACTGCCGAGCAGCGGCTCGTACGCTTTGATGAACGGGGACAAGTCGTGTTGTTCGTTGAATACTTTCACGGTGACGTGCCGCTTTTGAACGAGCAGGTCGATGCCCGTCTCGCCGAAGCGAGGCGTTTCTAGAAATAAGACGATACGGGCATGGTCTGCGTCGATCATCTCGCTTTTCGGGGCCTCAAGCCGGAACCTGACTTGTTCGAACGGTCCTAATTGCGGTATGTGAAATGCTTGGACGACGAACGGCGGCGTCTGGACCGCGTTGAACGTCTCTTGGGCCCGCACGAACTGTTCAAACTTCGGGTCGCCTTTCGCCTTGAACAGTTCCCCGACGAGCTGTTTGACGTCACTTCCGGCCCCGCTCTCGAGCAGTTGCCGTCCCATCGCTTTGACGGATTCCGGTGTCTGGATGGCCTCTTTTGAGAAGCGGCCGAGTTGTTCTAAGAGTAACGTCACCGGTGTCTTCCCGGCCTGGGCCGGTTCCGCCGTAGGCGGCATCACTTTCAGGACGAGTTTCGGCTCGAGCTCGGTGACGACCATCTTGTACGTGACGTTCTCTTTAACGTCTGCGTTCACCCCGACCCGGAACAGTCCTTGCGGCAGTTGCATGACCGCTTCGTTCCCGGGCAAGAGCTGGAGTACCCTGCCGACGACCGTGTTGCCGACGAGCAGCTGACGCGACGTCTGTTCGGTGACTTTGAACGGCAGGACGCCTTGGTGATCGATCCGCATCGGGCTCCCCCTTTCATATCATATGTTTAATCGGTGCGAACGACTTGCGATGAATCGGTGTGATGCCGCGCTCGTTCAACGCGTTCAAATGAAGTTCCGTCCCGTATCCGGCGTTGCGTTCGAAACCGTATCCCGGATACGTCGCGGCGAACTCTTCCATCATCTTGTCGCGGACGACTTTGGCGACGACGCTCGCCGCCGCGATCGAGACGCTCAACTCGTCCCCTTTAATGAGCGACGTCTGCGGCAAATCAAGTTCGAGTGTCATCGCGTCAATCAAGAGCGCGTCGGCCCCGTCAAGCTGTCGGACCGCCTCGGTCATCGCGAGCTTCGTCGCTTCATAAATATTGATTTGATCGATCACTTCTGCGTCGACGATTCCGACCCCGACGAATGCCTCGTCGAGGATCGTTGCATATGCTCGTTCCCGCGCCGCTTTCGTCATCTTCTTTGAATCGTTCAGTCCCGGGCTGTAAAAATCGTCCGGCAAGACGACGGCCGCCGCGACGACAGGACCCGCGAGCGGTCCCCGCCCGACCTCGTCGATGCCAGCGACCAACTTGAAGCCTTGCTGTTTCAGCTCGGCCTCATACTGCAGGCGGCGTGTATAGTCGTCCCGCTCGTCCCGCTCTGCGTCAAACCGTCTCTGACGTTGCTGCAGGAGCGCCTGGACGCCCGCGCGCGGGTCATCCTTCAGTTCGGCCCGGACATCGTCCCACTCTTCATATCGGACGGTTTTTAGCCGTTGTTTAATCTCTTGAATCGTCACGATCTGCCTCCTATCCAAAAAAGCCCTGTTTTCACAGGACTTCACGCCATATTATGATCTGCCGGCGTCTCAAGCGAGACTCGTCCGATCTTCTCATGACGAAGCTCGTTCAATAATAGTTCGCTCGCTTTTTCGAAATCGACGTAGCCGCCGCTGAGAAGGCCACGTTTTTTCCCGATCAACTCGAGCAGTTCGACCGCGTCTTCCGGCAAGTCGTCGAGTTTAAACCGCTCTTTCAACTGTTCCGGGTAACGGGCGCGCAGTTCACGCGCTGCATACATCGCGATGTCATCAAGGTTTAAAATGTCGTCCTTGATCGCACCCGTAGCAGCTAAGCGATATCCGACCATCTGGTCCTCGAACTTCGGCCACAGAATACCAGGCGTGTCGAGCAGTTCCATCTCGCCGCCTTTCATCTTGATCCATTGCTGCCGTTTCGTCACACCAGGGCGGTCCCCGGTGATGGCGATGTTGCGCCCGGCGAGCCGGTTGATCAGTGTCGACTTCCCGACGTTCGGGATGCCGATGATGAGGGCGCGGATCGGGCCAGGATTACGGCCTTTCTCACGCATGCGGTCGTGCTTGTCTTGCATGAGCTTCTCTGCGCCCGTCATGAGCTGCTTTAAGCCTTTGCTATGCTTCGCATCGACGGCGACGACTTCGATGTCGTCACGCTTCAGGGCGCGCATCCAGGCGTCGGTGACGGCTTGATCGGCCATGTCAGCCTTGTTCAACACGATCAGCCGCGGTTTACCCGCCGTGATTTCATCGACCATCGGATTTCGGCTCGATTGCGGAACACGTGCATCGACGAGTTCGATGACGACGTCAATCAGTTTTAACTTCTCTGTTACTTGTCTTCGCGCCTTGGCCATGTGGCCAGGGAACCATTGAATTGCCAAAAAAACACCACCCTATTCTTCTACCGTCCCGAAGTCACCCATCGGCCAGAACACAAAGTTCGTTTTGCCGACGACGCTTTCTTTCGAGACAAAGCCGATTTCACGGCTGTCTTTCGAGTTTTGTCGGTTATCTCCCATAACGAAGTATGAGCCTTCCGGTACGACCGCTTCACCTGTCACTTGTTCGAGCGTAAAGTTCTCGGTTAGAGGAAAGCCGTTCATTTGGGCTTGAAAATCCTCTAAATACGGTTCTTCGACTGCTTCTCCGTTCAAGTAGAGCGTATCGTCCCGATATTCAAGCGTATCTCCAGGAATGGCGATGACGCGTTTAATATAGTCCTTTGATTCAGTCGCATGAAAGACGATAATATCGCCCCGGTCGAGTTCACCGACGTAGTTAGAGATTTTGCTGACGATCATCCGATCGGCGTTTTGGAGCGTCGGCATCATCGACTCACCTTCGACGATGACAGGTACAAAGATGAACGTCCGGATCACGAACGCGATGACGAGCGCCACTACGATTGCTTTAAGCCAACTGAACACTTCTTTCAAATTGCCTCACTCCTCTGTCCGTTTGAACTTATTGTACTAGAAAAAAAGAAGCTTGTCGCAAGCGACAAGCTTTCCCCATCTTAACGACGGATTTCTTTAATACGTGCTGCTTTACCGCGAAGGTTGCGGAGGTAGTAAAGTTTCGCACGGCGAACTTTACCGTAACGAACGACTTCGATTTGCGCGACACGCGGTGAGTGAAGCGGGAATGCACGCTCAACACCTACGCCGTAAGAAATCTTACGGACTGTGAATGTTTCGCTGATGCCGCCACCTTTACGCTTGATGACTACGCCTTCGAAGATCTGGATACGCTCACGCGTTCCCTCTACGACTTTAACGTGGACACGTACTGTGTCACCAGGACGGAAAGCAGGGACGTCCGATTTGAATTGTTCTTCTGTGATTTCACGGAACAGTTTTTGTGCGTTCATGAATTGATCTCCTTTTTCTTCAATGTTCATATCTTCGTTTGCCTCGGCATCCAATAGCGGAACATCGGTAATCGGTGGGGCTAACCCACATGCTCAAACATAGCATAATTTTATGAATCGCGCAACGATTCGATGAAGTTTTTATCGGCCGGCGACAGATCAATTTGGTCTAACAGTTCCGGTCGACGCCTGAACGTTCGTTCGAGCGAACGCTCGCGGCGCCACGACTCGATTTTGGCGTGATTGCCCGACAACAGGACGTCCGGAACTTTGAGGCCGCGGAAGTCAGCCGGTCTCGTATAATGCGGATATTCGAGCAGTCCGGTCGAGAACGAGTCGTCCTCGTGGCTCGCTTGATCGCCGAGCACTTCCGGGATGAGGCGAACCGTCGCGTCGATCATGACCATCGCCGCGAGTTCACCACCGGTCATCACGAAGTCTCCAATCGACACTTCGTCTGTCGCGAGTTCGTCGTGGATCCGTTGGTCGAATCCTTCGTAATGTCCGCATAAGAAGATCAAATGCTCTTCGTTCGCCCATTCTTCGGCGACACGTTGATTGAACGGTCGCCCCGTCGGCGTCGTCACGATGACGCGTGGCTTCGACTTTGCGAGCGAATCGAACGCATCAAACATCGGCTGCGGCGTGAGTAGCATCCCGGCGCCGCCTCCGTACGGAGCATCATCGACTTTATGATGTTTGTTCGTCGAGAAGTCACGGAAGTTCGTGAACTGCACTTCGACTTGGCCGAGTGTCCGGGCACGCCCGACGATCGAATGATCAAGCGGGGCGAACATTTCCGGGAACAAGGTCAAGACATCAATTTTCATCGTCGATCATTCCAGGGATCGGCGTGATGATGACACGTTTCGCCTCGACGTCGATGTCTTTGACGACCGACTCGATGTACGGGATGAGCGCATCCGTCTTGCCGGGACGCTTGATGACCCAGACGTCGTTCGCGCCATTGGTCTCAAAGATGTCCTCGACGACACCGATCACTTCTCCGTCGACGACGGCCTCGCATCCGATGATCTCGTGGTAGTAAAATTCATGCTCCGGAAGCTCGTGGACGTTTCCGGCATGGACGTAGAGCGACATCCCTTTGTACTTCTCGACGAGATTGATGTTGTCTAGCCCTTTGAACGTGACGAGATGGAACTGTTTGTGCGGACGATACGTCGTCACTTCGAGCGGCATCTTCTTCCCGTCGACGTCAAGGTAGAGCGTCTCACCAATTTTAAAGCGTTCTTCTGGAAAATCAGTCGCGGCGAGCAACTTCAATTCCCCTTTTAAACCGTGCGTGTTGGCGATTTTGCCTACGTTTAACCAATCCATCATAAAACCTCCTCAAAAAAATAGGCCGACCTCATAAAAGGTCGGCCACAGGGTTACTTCGCGTTTTTCGCGTTGTGGAATTTCTCCATGATCCCTGCTTTAGAGAACAAGTTGCGGACTGTGTCAGATGGCTTCGCGCCGTCTGCCAACCATTTGAGCGCGAGTTCTTCGTTGATGCGAACTTCTGCTTCTGGTTTTGCAACCGGGTTGTAGTGACCGAGTTGTTCGATGAAACGGCCATCACGTGGTGAACGTGAATCTGCTACAACGATCCGGTAAAAAGGTGATTTATTTGCGCCCATGCGCTTGAGACGAATTTTAACTGCCATGGTAATATACCTCCATTATGTGTTTAAGAATTGACAACTTTAATAGTATACTGCTTTTTTGCCTGACTGACAAAAGTTTTCTTAGAAGAATGGAAGGCCGAGACCTTTTTTCTTCCCTTTCATTTGTCCTGACATCTGCTTCATGAGCTTCTTCATGTCATCGAACTGTTTGATGAGACGGTTCACTTCCTGGATGGAACGACCGCTCCCTTTTGCGATCCGCTTGCGACGACTGGCGTTGAGCACTTCAGGATTCGTGCGCTCATGCTTCGTCATCGACCGGATGATTGCCTCGACATGATCGAGTTGCTTCTCGTCGATTTGGACGTTCTTCAACCCTTTCATCTTACCTGCACCAGGTAACATCGAGAGTAATTCATCAATTGGGCCCATGTTTTTCACTTGACCCAATTGCTCGATAAAATCATCGAACGTGAACGATGCATCACGAATTTTGCTTTCAAGCTCTTTCGCGGCATCTTGGTCCATTTGTGACTCCGCTTTTTCGATGAGCGTGAGCACGTCACCCATTCCAAGGATCCGTGACGCCATGCGCTCCGGATAGAAAGGTTCGAGGGCATCCAACTTTTCACCGAGACCGACGAACTTAATCGGCGCTCCCGTGACTGCCTTGATTGAAAGGGCTGCCCCACCACGTGTATCACCGTCGAGTTTTGTCAACACGACGCCGGTAATTCCGAGCAAATCATTAAAGCGATCGGCCACGTTGACCGCATCTTGACCCGTCATCGCATCGACGACGAGGAAGATTTCATTCGGTTTGGCGATCGTTTTCACATTTTCGAGTTCGCCCATGAGCGTCTCGTCGATATGAAGACGACCGGCCGTATCTATCAACACGAAATCGTGATGATTAACTTTGGCGTGCTCGAGCGCTTTTGTGACGATTTCTTCCGGCGTCACTTGATCGCCAAGTGAGAACACCGGTAAATCGAGTTGCTTGCCGAGAGTCTCGAGCTGTTTGATGGCCGCCGGCCGATAAATATCAGCAGCGACGAGAAGCGGACTCCGGTTATGCTTTTTGCGAATCAAGTTCGCGAGCTTTCCGGTCGTCGTCGTCTTACCCGCACCTTGTAATCCGACCATCATGACGACTGTCGGTGGTTTTGAACTAAAGGTGATCGGGACGACGTCACTTCCCATCAAGGTCGTTAATTCTTCATGAACGATCTTGACGACTTGTTGTCCAGGTGTCAACGATTTCATGACGTCTTGGCCGATTGACCGTTCTTTCACGTCGTTGACGAACTGTTTGACCACTTTGAAGTTAACGTCGGCCTCAAGGAGCGCGAGACGAACTTCTCTCATCATCTCTTTGACGTCTGCTTCGGAAATCTTACCTTTCCCCCGCATTTTCGCCAATGTCGATTGCAACCGTTCTGATAATCCTTCAAATGCCATGCTTCAGCCCCCTACTCTAAATTCTCAAGCGCCGAAACCGTCTCCGTCACGTCGGGCATTTGCTCGACTTGACGTCTGAGCGTTTGGAGAAGCAGTTGCCGTTGCTCGAATTTCTCGAACAGCTCCAGCTTTTCTTCATACTGCTCAAGCATTGCTTCGGTACGCTTTATGTTATCGTAGACCGCTTGACGGCTGACTTCAAACTCTTCCGCAATCTCTCCGAGCGAGTAGTCATCTAGGTAATAAAGAGACATGTAGTTGCGCTGTTTCGGCGTGAGAAGCGCTTGATAAAAATCGAATAAGTAGTTCATTCGATTCGTCTTTTCGAGCGACATACCTCTCACCTCCACATGTTAAGTGAAATCCCTTTACAACTAACAATAGTACAGCCGTCCTAACGTCTTGTCAAGTTTTTTTCTTAACAGTGAAAGTTAGGCGAGGTCATCGTTTGTCTGGTTTTTTTCTTCAAATACGTCACCGAATAGTCCGAGGACGAACTGCTCTGGGTCGAACGCCTGTAAATCATCAATTTTTTCACCGAGACCGACGTATTTGACCGGAATATCGAGCTCGTTTCTGATCGCGAGGACGATGCCGCCTTTGGCCGTCCCGTCTAACTTCGTAAGCACGATCCCGCTCACGTTCGTCGCTTCCTGAAACGCCTTCGCTTGAAGCATCGCGTTCTGTCCCGTCGTCGCGTCTAACGCGAGCAAGACTTCGTGCGGACCGTTTGGCACTTCGCGTTCGATGACCCGTTTCACTTTCTCGAGCTCTTTCATCAAGTTGACCTTGTTTTGGAGTCGTCCTGCCGTATCGCAAATCAAGACGTCGACACCGCGTGACTTCGCGGCTTGGACAGCATCAAACACGACCGCGGCCGGATCTGACCCTTCCGCTTGGCGAATGACGGGGACACCGGCACGTTCACCCCATACTTGCAGCTGGTCGATCGCGCCGGCCCGGAACGTATCTCCCGCCGCAAGCATGACCGAACGACCTTCTGCTTTCAACTGATGGGCGAGTTTTCCGATTGTCGTCGTCTTGCCGACACCGTTCACACCGACGAACAAGATGACGGTCAACCCGTCCTGCATGTTCAACTCGCGGTCTGACTCGTCTTCTTGTAGACGTTTCGCCACGACTTCGACGAGGGCGTCGCGGACGGCGGCCGGGTCTTTCAAATTGCGACGCTTCACTTCTTCTTTTAAATCTTCGACGAGGTCCATCGTCGTCGTGACGCCGACGTCCGCCTGGATGAGCAAATCTTCAAGTTCATCGAAGAAGTCCTCATCGACTTCACGGAACCGATAGACGAGGTCGTTGACGGCGCTCGCGAACCCGTCACGTGTTTTCGTCAACCCGTCTGTAAACTTTTGCGACACCTCTTGGGTCGAGGTCGTCAATTTATCTTTTAATTTTTTAAAAAAACTCAAGTCAATTCCTCCATCTCTTCATCTGTCTCGACGACACGTTTCGCTTCTGATAATTCGACCGAAAGTACCTCCGAGACACCGTTTTGTTGCATCGTCACGCCATAGAGCGTGTCGGCCGCCTCCATCGTCCCTTTACGGTGGGTGATGATGACGAACTGTGTATCGATCGACAACGTGCGGACGTATTCACCGAACCGGTGGACGTTCGCCTCGTCGAGCGCTGCTTCGACCTCGTCGAGCACGCAGAACGGGACAGGGCGCGTCTTTAAAATCGCAAATAGGAGCGCGATCGCGGTCAGTGCCCGTTCGCCACCAGACAACAGACTTAACGTCTGTAACTTTTTGCCGGGCGGTTTGGCGACGATGTCGATCCCTGTGTTTAATAAATCGGTCGCATCGACGAGTTTAAGGTCGGCCTCGCCGCCTCCGAACAGTTCTTTGAACGTCTGTTTGAAATGCGTGCGGACGGTCGCATACGTCTCGTTGAACAACCGTGTCACTTCTCGGTCCATTTCGGAGATGACGTCGTACAGGTCCTGTTTCGCATTGACGAGATCGTCTCGCTGTTCAGACAAGAACGTGAACCGTTCATTGACGAGTTCAAACTCTTCGATCGCACTCAAGTTGACAGGTCCGATCTCCTCGATTTGACGGACGAGCAACTTGAACTCTTCTTTCGCCTCGTCGAGCGGGATCGATAATACCGGGAGCAGGTCATAGACGAGTCCACGTTCTTCGAGGGCGTCTAGTTTCCACTGCTGTTTCAACTCGAGTTCATTCGCCTCAGTTTCAAGCTTACGGACGTCGGCCTCGAATTGGCGGCGAACGTCCGTCGCCTGCTGTTCACGCTGTCTGAGGATACGATGTGTCTCTTCCTCTGTTTTCAGCGTTTGCGACTGCGCTTCAATTCGCCCTTTCAACACTTTCATCTGCTCCGTCGCCTCGTCATGCTCGATTCGAAGTTCCGCGGATGAGACGATCCGTCCGCTTTCGAGCCGCTCGAGTTCGTGTTTGATTTGATCGAGTCGGGTTGTCTGTTTGTCGACTTCGGCAACGAGCCGTTCGACTTCCGTATTCACCCGATCCAGGTCAAGCGTATGACGTTGCAGGTCGAGCTCGTTTAGACGGATTGCCTCTTGCAATTGCCCCGTCGTCTCCGCGCCTTTCGCCTGCTCCGCACGCAACTGCTCGAGCTCTGTCCGCAGCGACGTCTGCAACACTTCTGTCGCCTCGAGTTCACTTGCGAGGCGCGTCAATTCTGCCGAAGATGTTTCAATCGTATGCGTATAGCGATTCATCTCGTGATCGAACAGTTCAAGTTGTGCTTTCGCGTCCTGGGTCGTCCGCTCTAATTCCCGGAACGAGGTCTCTAACGCCCGGAGCGTCTCTTCCTCTTGCCGTTTCCGTGTTCTGAGCGTGTGGAGCGACTGTTTGAGGCGACTCGTCTCCGCTTCATACTCCGTCACACGAAGCTGCTGTTCGTGCAGCATGGCCAACCCTTGCGTCAATCCTTGTTTCAAATCATCGAGCTCTCTTGACTGGGTGAACAGGGCGACGCCTTGTTTCCGGCTCCCCCCTGTCATCGAACCACCGACGTTGACGATATCGCCGTCGAGCGTGACGATCCGGTAGCGATAGCCCGTCGTCTGAGCGATCCGGTTCGCGACCTCGAGCGTCTTGGCCACGATGACGGCCCCGAGCAAGGACCGTTTCAATTTGTCAAACAAAGGTTCCGTCGTCACGAGATCGGATGCGATGCCGACGAAGCCATCCATCGCCTCGAGACGATGGGCGACCTCGCTCGGGATAAAGCGCTCTTTCACCGTCGTCATCGGGACGAACGTAGCCCGCCCGGCATTAGCCCGGCGCAACTTGTCGATCTCACGGCGGCCGACCGCTTCATCTTCAACGACGACGTGTTGTTGCGTTTGACCGAGTGCCGTCTCGATGGCGGCCTCATATGATGGGAGCACTTGAATCAGCTCTGCAACCGCTCCGAGCACACCGCTCGCACGGTCTTTCAATACGAATTTGACGGCATGGAAATACCCTTCATATGATTGCTTCATCCGCTCTAACATGTCGATCCGGTCTTCGGTCTTTTGACGGCGCCGGTCGAGGTCATGATACGATTGTTCGGCTCGCGACAACTTTTCTCGGAGCGCGACTTCCTTAGCGACCAATGCCTCTTCTTCGGCCAGCAGTTCCTGCCAAGCCGTACGTACCGCTTCAAGACGATCTCGGTTTGCATCGAGCGAGGCGGTCTGTTCGGTTCGAACATCAAGCCGGTCCTTGTTCTCACGCAGGAGACGTGCTTTCGCTTCCTCTGCCTGTTCGATGTCACGTCGTTCCCGTTTTTGTTGGTTGCTGAGCGTGGCTCGTGTCGTTGCTAGTTCGAACGCTTCACTTTGAAGCTGTTCGATCTCCGCGTTGAAATCGCGAGTCGCCGCCGTAAGCTTCCGCGCGAGCTCGTCACGTGTCACCTCAACGGTCTGCAACGCTTCTGACTTCAAGGCTTTGTCCGTTTGAGCGACCGACAATCGCGACTGCAATTGCTCTGTCTCTTCGACCAACTCCGCGCGTTGGCGCTCGAGTCGTTCTTTCGTCTCTGCCCCGTGTTCTTCTCGCGCTTTGGCGAGTTTAATATCTCCTGAGAGCCGTTCGAGCTCAGTCGCTTGAAGACGCTCATCCTGATGGAGCGTCTCGAGGACGGCCCGATGCTCGGTCAATGTTTCCTCGAGCGCGGCCCGTTCGGTGCCGAGCGCGTTCAGCGCCGCTTCTTGGTTGCGTAACTGTTCTTCTGCTGCCGTCTGTTGTGTTGTGGCGAAAGTGATCTTCGCCTTGAGCTCAGTGATCTCGGCACCGAGAATCCCGGTCTCGAGGTCGTCATGCCGCGCCTTGGCGACTTGGAACTCTCGAGCGAGTGCCGCTTGTTCACGAAGCGGTTCGACCCGGTCGGCAAGTTCGTATAAGATATCGTCGACGCGCGACAAGTTCAGCTCGGTGTCTTGCAACTTTCGTTCCGCTTGTTTTTTGCGTTGGCGGTACTTCAGCACGCCGGCCGCTTCTTCAATGACGGCGCGGCGATCTTCCGGTTTACCCGAGATGACTTGTTCGACCCGTCCTTGCCCGATGATCGCAAACGCGTCACGGGACAAACCCGTATCCATGAACAAGTCGATGACGTCTTTCAGGCGGCACGGCTTTTTATTCATGAAATAGTCGCTGTCGCCACTGCGCGTCACGCGTCTCGTCACGCTCACTTCTTCATACGGCAGGCGCAAGTGCGCATCGCTATTATCTAAAACGAGCGTCACTTCGGCGACGTTGCGGTGGTTCTCGCCTTCGCTACCGGCAAAGATGACATCTTCCATTTTCGCCCCACGGAGCGATTTGGCCGACTGTTCGCCGAGTACCCAGCGAACAGCGTCCGATATATTTGATTTCCCGCTCCCGTTCGGTCCAACCACGGCTGTCACGCCGGGACGGAAATCTAGTTCAATCCGCTTGGCAAACGATTTAAAGCCAGCGAGTTCGATTCGTTTTAAGTGCATCGTGACCATCCTATCCTAAGTAAGCATTCATTCGTTTATTTTACCACAGTTGCTAGTTCGTCAAAATGCTAGAATCATGCTATTCTAAAAAGAACTGTAGAAAGGGGTACTACACATGACGAATGAACAAATGATCGAGGAAATCCTCGATAAAATGAACATCATCAACCGCGGTGCGATCAAGGCGGAAGAATATAACAAAGCCGATGCATCGGCCGTGAAAGAGATTTACGACTACGTGATGAACCGGTCATCACTCTCGATCTCTGAAGTCGACGGTCTCGTCGAGGAACTTGGCCAATTGACGTAACCAAAAGGAGTGGACCCGCGCGGGTCCACTCCTTTTTTTATAGGCCGGCGTATCGCCGATTGAATTCGATCAACGCTTCTTTAGCCGCGATCTGCTCGGCTTCTTTCTTCGAACGACCGATCCCTTCGCCGACGATATCGTCACTGAGACGAGCGTGGGAGACGAATTCACGGCTGTGGGCCGGACCGCGTTCTTCGATGATCGTATACGTGACCGGGCCGAGCCCTTCGCGCTGTACACTCTCTTGAAGTTGACTCTTATAATCGGTCTGCTCTTCAAACACACCGGCTAAGACTTTCGGAAAAACCGCTTCGGCGAGGAACTGTTCTACTGGTTCGATCCCTTGGTCAAGGTAGAGGGCGGCGATGTATGATTCGAACACATCGGCGAGTAACGCGGGACGTTTCCGTCCGCCCGTCAGCTCCTCCCCTTTTCCAAGCAAGATAAAATCAGAGAAAGCGTAGGCTTCGGCAAAGTTCACGAGCGACGGCTCACAAACGATGGCCGCCCGTAACTTCGTTAATTCCCCCTCGGAGCGCTCCGGATACGTCTCATATAAAAACCGGGACACTGTCAACTCGAGCACCGCGTCTCCTAAAAACTCTAACCGTTCATTGTCTTTTTTCAAACCGCGTTGTTCATTGACATATGATGAATGGGTGAACGCCTGCATTAACAGTTCTTGGTTCGTAAATTTCACACCAAGTCGTTCCTCGAGTGACGTGAACTTCTCCACGATGCGTGCTCGCTCCACTTCATTTCGTCGGCGTCTTTGCGCCGACCCTTGACGGTCGAACCGTCGCTTATCCTTTGTCATAAGTCCCTCCGTGTATAAGCACAAGCCCACCGCTCATTATGAGCGGTGGGAGGCTTGATTACAATTTTGTTTCGATGTAAGACACGACGTCGCCCACAGTTGCAAGCTTCTCGGCATCTTCGTCTTCGATTGTGATATCGAACTTGTCTTCAAGGTCCATGACCATTTCCATCACTTCGAGCGAGTCCGCACCGAGGTCGTCTTTAAATGATTTTTCGGCTGTGATTTCAGAAACGTCTTTCCCGAGTTTCTCTGCTACTGCTGCTTGTACGTCTACTAAGATTTGTTCTTTTGTCATGATAAAATCCCTCCAAAGTAAATTATATTAAATGTACTACAATTGGTAAAGTTCTGTTTTTACGCCATCGTCATGCCGCCGTCGACGGCGATCGTCTGCCCGGTCACGTAAGCGGCCTCGCTTGACGCGAGAAACGAGACGATGCTCGCCACGTCTTCGACTTGGCCGAAGCGATTGAACGGAATTTGTCCGAGCGTCGCTTCGCGCTGCGCGTCTGTCAACGCACCGGTCATGTCGGTCTCGATAAAGCCTGGACAGACCGCGTTCACCGTCACGTGACGGGCCGCGAGCTCGCGCGCCACCGATTTTGTGAGTCCGATGAGTCCAGCTTTCGCTGCCGCATAGTTCGCTTGTCCGGCGTTCCCCGTGATTCCGACGACCGAGGCGATGTTGATGATGCGCCCTGATTTCGACTTGAGGAGCGGACGCGTCGCCGCTTGCGACGTCAAGAACGCGCCTTTCAAGTTCGTCGCGAGCACATCGTCAAAGTCGGTCTCTTTCATGCGCATGAGCAGACCGTCTCGTGTGATCCCGGCGTTGTTGACGAGGCAATCCAAACGGCCGAACGTATCGACTGCCGTCTTGACGAGTGCTTTCACATCGTCAGCGTTCGAGACGTCCGCTTTGACGGCGATCGCCTCGCTGCCCGCCGCTTCAATGGCTGCAACGACTGCTTTTGCTTGCTCGACACTACCCGAGTAATTGACGACGACTCGAAAGCCGTCTTCCCCTAAACGCTTCGCGATGGCGGCCCCGATACCCCGGGACGCACCCGTCACGATTGCTACTTGGTCATGCACGCACTTCTCCCCCTAACGCTGCAACCTCTTCTAACGTCGTCACTTGTTTAAGTGTCACGTTTTTATCGATTCGTTTGATGAGCCCGGACAACGGTGACGTCGAACCGAACTCGATGAACGTATCGACCCCCTCAGCAATCGCTTTCCGGACACAGTCCTCAAACCGGACCGAGGCGTACAGTTGCTCGGTGAGAAGAGCTTTTAGTTTCTCGGCGTCAGTATGGACCGCCGCGTCGACGTTCGAAATGATCCCAATCGTCGCATCTTTGAACGGTGACGATGCGAGCACATCTTTAAACCGTGTCGCAGCAGGCATCATATACGAGCTATGAAACGCGCCTGACACGTCTAGCGGCAACACGCGTTTCGCCCCAGCCTGTTTTAAGTCTGTCTCTGCTTGTTTGACCGCGTCGACGTGACCCGAAATGACGAACTGGCCCGGACAGTTGTAATTGGCGATTTGTACAAGGTTTCCGCTGGCACTGATCTTCTCGGTCAAGTGGAACGCTTCTGCGACATCGGTCATGCCGATGACCGCTGCCATCGTTCCATCCTTCACCTCGGACATGAGCTTACCGCGCTCACGTACGAGCACACACGCTTCTTCGAGATCGATGACGCCCGCGACGACGAGTGCCGCATACTCACCGACACTATGGCCAATCACGACGTCCGGTTTGGCACCGGTCTTCCCGTGTGCGAGCGCGAGCAGCGCCGCGTGCGCCACGATGGCAGGTTGTGCGACTTCCGTTTGTTGAAGCTCTTCTTTTGATCCGGCCGCCATGACGTCGAGCAAATCAAATCCGAGTCGACGATCGATCGCTTGCATCTGTTCAGGATCGTCTAAGAACGTTTGACCCATACCGACTGTTTGTGACCCTTGGCCGGGAAATATCCACGCTTCTCTCATGTACTCACCTTCTTTACGTTAGTCTGTTGCTTTCGCTTGTTTGATCTTCGCGACGACATCATGGTCAACCATGATTTTCGCCTGTTTGAGCGCACTCATGATGGCTAGTGCGTCACTCGACCCGTGCGCTTTGATGACGGGGGCGTTGATTCCGAACAAGCCCGCACCACCTTGCTCACGATAATCTAATGTTTGTTTCAAGTTTTTCAGTTTCGGTTTTAAGACGAGAGCGGCAAGCTTCGAGACAATATCGCTCGTGAACTGTTCTTTCAACATTTTCATGAGCATTGACGAAGCACCCTCCACACCTTTCAATAAAATGTTTCCGGCAAATCCTTCTGTCACGATGACATCGACGTCACCTGACATCGCCTCGCGGGCCTCGACGTTTCCGACGAAGTGGACCGGAGCCTGTTCGAGGAGGGGGAACGCTTCTTTCGTCAGCGCGTTTCCTTTCCCAGCCTCCGTCCCAATGTTTAGGAGCGCGACACGTGGGCGCTTGATGCCGCGGACGTGCTCGGCGTATAGCGAACCCATGATCGCGTAATCAACCAAATGTTCTGCCTTAGCGTCCGGATTGGCCCCGACATCTAAGACGACGACACCGCTACCCGTATATGTAGGGAACGTTGGCGACAGTGCCGGACGTTCGATTCCAGGAATCCGACCGATGACAAAAAGCGAAACCGCCATGAGCGCCCCGGTGTTCCCGGCCGATACGAGTCCATCTGCTTTCCCGTCTTTGACGAGCTGAGCCGCTACGACGAGCGAGCTGTCTTTTTTCCGGCGAACCGCCCGGACCGGTTCATCTTCGCCTGTGATGACTTCGCTCGCAGGAACGATTGTAATCCGCGGGTCGGTCAACCCGTAGGACGCAAGCTTCACTCCATCACCGACTAGAAACAGTTCCATCTGCTCGTCCGGAAAACTTTCAGCAAATTGTTTTACTCCGTCCACGATTGCTTTTGGGGCATGATCCCCACCCATTGCATCAATTGCTAACTTCATACTTGTTCCTCCTCACCGCGACGATAAATCGTGAAGTCTCCGCTAAAGACACACTCTTCGCCGACATAACTATCCACTGAGACGTCCGTCCGTCCGTCTCGACGCAGTTTGACAACACGAGCCTTGGCAACGACTCGCTCTCCGAGATGAACTTGGCGACTAAACCGGATTTCCGCTTTAGTGGTCAACGCCAGTTCGTCGTCGATGAGCGCCACCGCTAACGAGTTGGCCTGAGCGAACAAGACGTGTCCACGGGCGATCTCATTGCGGCTAAAGACGTGTTCTCTTTCCATGTCGAGAACCGAGATGGCCGATTCGTCGAGTTTCAAGTCAATCATATCACCGATGACCTCGCTCATTGCGAGCGACTTCACTTCATCGAGGTGCTCTGAAGCAACATGCTTGATCCGTTCCCGGACTTCAGGAATTTTAAGCTCCATCCGATCAAGACGGATCGTTTGAATGCTGACGGCGAACTGCTTCGACAGTTCATCGTCTTTAATGAACGGGTTATGTTCAATCGTTTCTTGCAGTAAGCGTTGCCGCTCCTTCTTAGGTACCCGCATTCAGTTCCCTCCTAAACTCTTCCCTAAAGAACTTAATACCTGGTACTAATAGCAGTATATATTCTTTAGTTTTAATTTTCAAGTGTTATTCTAACCTTTCGCCGACAAGTAAGTCGAGTCGCTTCAAGTATTGACGCAGCGGCCTGTACGAGGACTCCTGCCAAAACGTCTCGCTGCCGAGCAAGCGGACGGCGTCTTGCATCGCCACTTCCATCACTTTGAGGTCGAGGACCGGGTCGGCGACACGGAAACTCGGCAACCCGCTTTGGGCTGTCCCAAAGAAGTCGCCGGCGCCGCGGAGTTCTAAATCTTTTTCCGCTAACACGAATCCGTCGTTCGTCTCCGTCATCGTCTTCAAGCGGAGCTTCCCGACATCAGACTTCGGGTCTCCTACTAATATACAATAAGATTGATGTGCGCCTCGACCGACGCGCCCCCGTAACTGATGGAGCTGGGCCAAACCGAACCGTTCCGCATCGTGGATCACGATGAGCGAGGCGTTCGGCACGTTTACCCCGACCTCGACGACCGTCGTCGACACGAGAATTTGCAGTGAGTTGTCAGCGAACGCCTTCATCACTTCATCTTTCTCGGCACTCGACAGTTTTCCGTGCATGAGTCCGACCGCATAGTTCGGGAATCGCTCATTGAGTAAATGATACAACTCAGTTGCGCTCTCGACTTCGAGCGTATCGGATTCCTCGATCAATGGCGCGATGACGTACGCTTGACGTCCGAGTGACAGTTCGCGCTCGACCATCGTATGCACCCGGTCGATTTGATCCGTTTTCGCCCAATACGTCTCGATCGGCTTCCGGCCTGCCGGCATCTCATCGATCGTCGACACATCCATCTCCCCGAACGCGCTGATCGCGAGCGTCCGCGGAATCGGCGTCGCCGTCATATACAAGACGTCCGCAAGATCGGCCTTGTCTCGTAACATTTTCCGCTGCTCGACGCCGAACCGGTGTTGCTCGTCCGTGATCGCCAAGTGCAGACGCGAAAACTCAACCGGCCCTTGAATCAAGGCGTGCGTGCCGACGATGATGTCGACGTCACCGGCTTTGATCGCTTCGAGCAACGTAGCGCGCGCCTTCCCTTTGACCGAACTCGTCAATAAGGCGACACGGATCCCGTATGGCTCGAACAGTTGTTCAAGCGAAGCGACATGCTGCTCGGCCAAAATTTCGGTCGGCACCATGAGCGCGCCTTGATAACCCGCGTTCACTGTCGCATACAAGGCGATCGCGGCAACGACTGTCTTCCCGCTCCCGACATCCCCTTGCAACAGGCGATTCATGCGTTCAGGCTTCTCGATATCACTCACGATTTCACGAATGACGCGCGTCTGTGCACCCGTCAACGGGAAAGCGAGCCGCTTGACGAACTCGTTCAGTTGCGTTTTTTCGAGCGTGAGCGCCCTTCCTTTCCCGGAACGCTCCATCTTTCGAAACGCCTGAAGCTTTAATTGATAGAGCAGGCATTCTTCGTACACATAACTGCGGCGCGCTTGTTTGTACATCTCGATCGAATCAGGGAAATGCATCCCTCTGAGCATCGACGCCCGGTCCTCCAAGCGGTAACGCAAGCGGATTGATTCCGGCAGTCGGTCCTCAAACGTCGTCGTCTGATCGAAGGCGAGTTTGACGATTCGACTGAAATTCTTTTGCGTCAATCCGGCCCGAAGCGAATAGATCGGCTGTAACCCGTCCGCGAGCTCACCGAACTCGAGATCGGTCGCACTGATCGTCATCCGGTTCATATCCCATTTCCCTTTGACCGTAACCGTCGCACCAAGCGCCAATTTGTCTTTATAGAAAGCGCGGTTGAACATCGTCACATGGACGACGTAGCGCTCTTCTAACAACAGCCGGAACTGAAGTCGATTTTTGCCTTTAC
This sequence comes from Exiguobacterium sp. SH0S2, assembly GCF_004337185.1. Taxonomy (NCBI): domain Bacteria; kingdom Bacillati; phylum Bacillota; class Bacilli; order Caryophanales; genus Exiguobacterium; species Exiguobacterium sp. SH0S2. The sequence continues at coordinate 491,361 of NZ_SJVB01000001.1, forward strand.
TATAATAGCGGACGAGCGGTTCCGCTTGAACGGTCCCACTCCATTTGACGAGGTCCCCGTGGACTGCCGTCGTCACGGTACCGCTGTTATAATTTTCATAACGAAACGGGACGTGCTCTAGCACGTCCTCGATTCGTTCGAGACCCATCGTCTCTAATTTTTTGGCCATCTCTGGCCCGACCCCTCGGAGCGTCGTCAACGCGTCACTGTTTGGCATTTTCTTTCTCTCCAAAAATATTGCGTTCGATCCGACGTGCTGTCGGTGTGTTGGCGAGTCCGCCCCGTGCCGTCTCTTTCAAGGCGGTCGGCATCATTTGACCGATCTCGTACATCGCTGAGATGACTTCATCGCACGGGATGCGGGACGTGATGCCGGCGAGCGCCATATCAGCCGCGACGACCGCGTTCGCCCCACCCATGGCGTTCCGTTTGACGCAAGGTACTTCGACAAGACCCGCTACCGGATCGCAGACGAGCCCGAGCATGTTTTTCAAGGCGATCGCAAACGCCGTCGCCGACTGTTCCGGTGTCCCGCCGGCCGCTTCGACGATGGCTGCTGCAGCCATACCGGTCGCGGAACCGACTTCGGCCTGACAGCCTCCGGCCGCACCCGAAATCGAGGCGTTGTTCGCGACGACGAATCCGAACGCGCCCGAGGTGAACAAATACCGAATCATCGCATCGCGGTCCATCTCGAGACGGTCCTTGACCGCAAATAGCGTCCCCGGTACGACCCCGGCGCTCCCCGCCGTCGGTGTCGCGCAAATCCGTCCCATCGCCGCATTCACTTCGTTCGTGCCGATCGCTTTGGCGACGGCATCTAAAATCAAGTCACCGGCAAGTGATTTGCCCGACCGGACATAGTCTTGCATGAGCACGGCGTCATTCCCAGTCAGCCCCGTCACAGACGTCACGCCTTGCATCGCCCGCTCGACCGCTTCTTCCATCACTTCAAGGTTACGTTCCATCATCGCCATGACCTCTTCTCGTGTCGAGCGTCTGACGTGGACTTCTTGCTCGATCATCACTTCAGAGATCGGGATGTTTCGTTCCGTTGCCGTCCGTACTAATTCTTCTACTGATTTAAACATAGTCGTTTCTCCTTATTCCCCAAAGATGGCTACCCGTTCGATTTGAGGTAACCGTTCCAGTTCCGCTAATACGTCTTTTGGCATCGGTTCATCCATTTCAATCGCCATCAAGGCTTGCTTGCCTTTTTCATGACGGCTCACTTCCATATGCCCGATGTTCAGTTCGTGCTTGGCGAGTATGCCCGTCACGGCCGCGATCGCCCCGAAGCGATCGTGATGCAAGACGACGAGTGCCGGTCCACCGCCGGAAAGCTTGAGCGGGAATCCGTTCAATTCGGTGATTTCAATCGTGCCACCGCCAATCGAGATCCCAACGATCTCAAACGTCCCCTCCGCGTCCTCGAGATGAACCCGAGCCGTGTTCGGATGATCCGTGAGCGCGTCGCTCGTCTCAAAGACGACTTCGATTCCCCGCTCTTTCGCGATGTCGAGCGCTTGCGGGATGCGAAGATCGAACGTATCGAACCCCATGATGCCTCCGACGATGGCGACGTCTGTCCCGTGACCTCGATACGTGTCGGCGAACGACCCGTAAAATGTGATCCGCGCGAGGTCCGGCGTTCGGCCGAACAGTTTGCCGGCCATAAGACCGATCCGTGCGGCTCCGGCCGTATGCGAACTCGATGGTCCGACCATGACCGGTCCGATAATATCAAACACACTGCGATATTTCATCGCATTTCCCCCTTTCAAAAAAACCCTACCTTCATTATACAGAAGGCAGGGCTGAGATACAGCTTATTCCACACTAAAAATGTAGGAGTAGAGCGGTTGTTTACCGTCGTGAACTTCGATTTCAATCTCATCGTTCTTCGATTCGATGTAAGCCGAGAGTACTGCGACGTCTTCCGCCGACGAACCTTCGCCCGTCAAAATCGTGACAATCTCATCATCCGCGTCCACAAGTGCATCTACGAGCGCTTTTGCCGCTTCTAGACTCGATTTTGATGATGCGACGATTTTCTTCTCAGCAATCGCCATATGATCATCTTTACGAATCTCGACACCGTCGATACTCGTGTCACGGACAGCGTATGTCACTTGTCCTGACTTGACCGTAGTTGCGGCCGTCTTCATGACCGACTCGTTCGTCTCGACATCCGCTTCAGGATTGAACGCGATGGCAGCCGCTAGTCCTTGTGGTACCGTCTTCGTCGGAATGACCGAGACGCCGCAAGGTGCGACCGATGCCGCTTGCTCAGCGGCCATGATGATGTTCGAGTTGTTCGGGAAGATGAAGACGTGCTCGGCGTTCGCCGCTTCAATCGCTTTGACGATGTCTTCCGTCGACGGGTTCATCGTCTGCCCGCCTTCGATGACATGTGCGGCACCGAGCGAACGGAACAGTTCACTGACACCTTCACCCATGGCGACGGTGACGATCGCGTAAGGCACTTTCGCTTTGACGGCAGTCGCTTGAACGCCGTGCTGGTTGGCACCGTGCTCTTCTTCAAGAATCGTCGAATGCTGTTGACGCATGTTCTCGATCTTGACCGCGACAAGCTCACCAAAACGTTGTCCTTTCGTGATGACGTCGCCCGGCGTCTCGACGTGAACGTGGACTTTGAGCAACTCTTCGTCGGCGACGACAAGGAGCGAGTCTCCGAGTTCAGACAGTTCGTTACGGAACACGTCCTCATCGAACGGAGTCTGTTTCAACTTTTCGTCTTGGAAACGGACCATGATCTCCGTGCAATATCCAAATTCGATATCTTCCGTCGACATGAAACCTTGCGCAGCATGGTGTTCTGCCTCAACGAGGGCATCCATGACTGGTGCGTGCGGCTTCTCGAGCTCTTTCCCTTCAAGGCTCGCGAGGAACCCTTCATAGATGACGAGGAGACCTTGACCGCCTGAGTCGACGACACCGACTTCTTTTAAGACCGGTAACAAATCAGGTGTCCGCTCGAGCGACGCTTTCGCTTCCGTGATCACTTGCTCCATGAACTCATTGAAGTCGCTCGTCGACTCAGAGGCACGGAGCGCTTCGTCGGCCGCTTCACGAGCAACCGTCAAAATCGTTCCTTCAACCGGTTTCATAACCGCCTTGTATGCCGTGTCGACGCCGCGTTTGAGTGCCTCGGCAAAGTCGAGTGTCGACAATTCTGTCTTTCCTTCGATCGATTTACCGAAACCACGGAATAATTGGCTCAAAATAACACCCGAATTCCCACGGGCCCCCATAAGTAGGCCGCGGGCAAACTTCGATGACACGTCAGCGATGTTCGCTGTGTCGAGTGCGGCCACTTCCTTCGCACCTGAAGTCATCGTCAAATTCATGTTCGTTCCCGTGTCGCCGTCTGGGACCGGGAAGACGTTAAGCGAATCCACGTAATCTGCATTTTGGCTCAAGTTGGCTGCACCGTTTGCGACCATTTGCGCAAACACCAATCCATCTAAACGTTTTAACCCCACACCAAATCCTCCTTCGTTCTCGTCAGTCATTCGTCAGACGAACGCCTTGTACGAATATATTTACCGACGAAACGTTTAATCCTAAAGTTTCACCGAGCGTGTATTTTACACGACTTTGCACGTTGTACGCGACTTCCGACACTTTCGTCCCGTAGCTCACGATGATGTGCATATCGATATGTACGTCTTCTCCATCTTGACGTACGACAACGCCACGCGCATAATTCTCACGTTTGAGCAGTTCTGCGATCCCGTCTTTCAGTTGAGCTTGTGACGCCATTCCTACGACGCCGAAACATTCCATCGCCGCACCGCCCGCGAGTGTCGCGACCACGTCGTTCGTGATATCAATATTGCCATATGTTGTCTTCATTTCAATTGCCATATGGAGTAGCCTCCTTTATTCGGAATGATTCCTACAGTATATTCTACAATAAGTACCTAGTTATTAAAAGGACATGCCCCTAAACTCGGTCAATTGTAACCGCAACCCTCATTCATTATTAAAATCCTCATCCGTAATGTCAAGTTTTTTTCTTGTCATCCGGTTATTTTCTAGTTGCATCGTGAAAAAACCCATGCTAATATAAACGAGTGTCTATTAGGACGAACCCACATAAAAAAGGAGGGGAAACGCATGGCACGTAAATGCTACGTAACAGGTAAGTCACCTAAGTCAGGTAACAACCGTTCGCACGCACTCAACAAGACAAAACGTACTTGGGGTGTAAACGTACAAAAAGTTCGCATTCTCGTTGACGGTAAACCTAAACGAGTTTGGGTTTCAGCTCGCGCTCTTAAATCAGGTCTCGTTGAACGCGTATAATTACCATACACGAACGAAATAAATCCCAGCGGCATGCGCCGATGGGATTTTTTTTGTTTATTTCTTTATATACATAATCAAGACGTTGCCGCTATGAACGAGCAAATCCGCCTCTTCCGCCGACCACTCGTTTGAGATCGTCAGCGCCTCATGGCTGACGACGTCATGGTTCTCGAGCGGGTACTTGACGCCACGAATCGAGACCGAGGCCCGTTTCCAAGGTACGAGCGACAAGTAATGGTCAGGACGACGCGGGAGACGATAGTCCCCTTTTCCGACGAGGCGCACTTCTTGCCCGTCTGCGAACAACCGCATCTCGGGGTACGCCTCGAGCAGACCGACGTTGCTGAGCGTCATATCGAGTCTGCCCCCGAGTGCACCGTACACGTCGATCACGTCCGCCCCTTTCCCTCGTGCCGCCTCGAGAGCGATCTCAAGGTCGGTCACGTCTTTTTCAGACGGATAACGGACAGCTTCCTCCGGCACGGTGCCTGTGAACGAATCAAAGTCACCGACGAGCAGGTCCGGCTTCATCCCACGGTCGAGCAGCGTATGATAGCCGCCGTCGACGCCGATGACGTAATCGGCGTTCCGAGGAAGCTCAGGGACCGCTTCCGGGCTCGCAGCCACAATCAAGACACGCATTATCTGATGTCCCGTGTCGCGAGCGTCGCGAAACGCGGCGCCGACGTGAACAAGAGCACGATCACGACCGCCGAGACGAGGAACGACGGCAACATATACGTCAAGTTATAGCCGAGCGAGTATAAGACGACCGGTCCTTCCGCATACTCGGCGAAGAAGACGATGCCGGAGACGACGTGCGCAACGTAGCGGAGCGCCGAGCCGATCAACGCCCCGAGAATCAAATAGAACGTGAGCGTTTTCTTGGCGCCGTCTTTTGCCGACTGTTTGACTTGCCCGGCGAAGATGCCGGCGACTCCGACGAGGCCGTAGGCGACCGTGTAGTCGAGTAAAAACTGGACCGGCGTGAAGATATAGGCCCCAAATAACAGTTGTAGCGTCCCGACGAGCGCGCCTGTCGCGAGTCCGCCTCTCAATCCATGCCGATAAGCCATCACGAGAATCGGCAGCATCGCCAAGCTGACTGCTCCGCCTTGCGGCAACCGATATGGGATGAGCATGTCAAAGATCAGTCCGAGCGAGGCGAACAGCGAGATTTCAATGAGCGCCTGTAGTTTTAAACGTTGTTTCATCTTATTCCCTCCTTGATATGAGTGAACGACAAAAAGCAGCATGACGTAAACGCCATGCTGCTATCGTGTAGCAACGTGCATTTTCGCCACATCCCTACGTCCGTGTGAACGGAACAGGTTCAAAGGGTTAGCTCATGCCTCTCAGCCACAGATGTGACACCCCTTGCGACAATATTTGTTGTTCTACAGACGATTATACACGAGACGCGTTGCGAATGCTATCGATTGCGTCTTTATAGCTCGGTTCGTTATAGATGGCTGAACCGGCAACGAGGACGTCGGCACCTGCGTCGATACAAAGTTTTGCCGTCGCAGGATTTACCCCGCCATCGATCTCGATCTCGAAGTCGAGACGACGCGCTTGGCGCATCTCGCTGAGCGCCGCGATCTTCGGGACGACTGCTTCGATGAACGCTTGGCCGCCAAAGCCAGGGTTCACGGTCATGAGCAACACCATATCGACATCCCCGAGCACGTGCTCGATTGACGACAACGGTGTATGTGGGTTCAAGACGACACCACACTTGGCGCCGGCTCCTTTGATTTGTTGCAATACGCGATGCAAATGGTTTGTCGCCTCGACATGGACCGTGACGATATCGGCGCCTGCTTGAACGAAGTCCTCGACGAACCGTTCCGGTTGGTCGATCATCAAATGGACGTCTAATACCATGTCCGACTTGTCACGCAAACTTTTGAGTACCGGCAGTCCAATCGAGATGTTCGGCACGAACTGACCGTCCATGACGTCAAAATGAATGTAATCGGCCCCTGCTTCTTGGACCGCTTTGACCTCTGCCTCAAGGTTGGCAAAATCGGCCGACAGGATCGATGGTGCGATTTTAATCATGTTAGTACCTCCGTTGTCTATCTTTTAATTCCTCCATAAACGTAACATAGTTCGCATAGCGGGTGGAAGCGATTTCTCCGGCCTCGACCGCCGCTTTGACGGCACAACCTGGCTCGTTCAAATGGGCGCAACCACGGAATTTACAGTCATCGTGCCGCAAGACGAATTCAGGGAAACACCAACGCATCTCCTCGACTTCAAGTTCTTCCGGGAACTCAAGACTCGAGAATCCAGGTGTATCGGCGACGAACCCGTCCGCGAGTGTGATGAGCGTGACGTGACGCGTCGTATGCTTCCCGCGGCCAAGCGCTTTCGAAATTTTACCAGTCGCGAGTTCGAGCTCCGGTGCGACCGCGTTCAGCAACGAACTCTTCCCGACGCCGGTCTGTCCGGCGAACACGCTCGTCTTGTCTTTGAACGTGCTGCGGATGAGCTCGATTCCAGCTCCGTCTTCGGTCGACGTCTCAATGACTTGATAGCCGATCGAACGGTATAGCGCTGCCGCCGCACTAATTTTTTCTTTTTCAGCTTCTAGCAACAAGTCCATCTTCGTCAACACGATGATTGGGTGAACTTGCTTCGATTCGATCAAAATGAGAAAGCGGTCAAGCAAATGAAACGAGAACGCCGGCTCTTTCACGGAAAAGAGCAGAAACGCCTGATCGATGTTGGCGATCGGCGGACGGACGAGATGGTTCGACCGCTCATCGACAGCCATGATGTAGCCGGTCCCGTCCCCTTGGTCTTGAATATCGACGTCGTCCCCGACGACGGGCGAAATGTTTCGGTTCCGGAAGTTTCCCCGGGCGCGACATCTGATTTCAACTTTCGTTTCGGTCATGACATCATAAAATCCACCTTGCAAGCGAATAATCGTTCCTTTCATCCTGTTTCCTCCTTAGAAAAGAGGTGACGCGCACGCCACCTCTTCATTGTGAATCTTTTGCTTGGGCGTATGTCACCGTATCGGTCCGAACGACTTCTCCCTCGACTTCAATCGTCGCGGTACCGACTTCGTCCGGAGCAATGACGAGCGTATAGGAATACGTCGTCGTTTCTGTGATCATATCACGCAACACTTCGATCTCACCACGGGCATCGACGGTACGGATGACGACTTCGACCGGCTCCGCCTCTTCACCTTCTGCCGGCGGTTCGATTTCGACGTCCACTTCTCGCTCGATCGAGATGTCGGTCGGCTCGACCCCTTGTGAGACGATGACCGTCAGTTCCGTTCCCGGGTCGACCGCCGTCCCTGACGTCGGAAGTTGACGAATGATTTGATTCGCTGGGATGCTCGTCGAATACTCATCGCGTTTCACGATTTTCAAGTTGTTTTGCTCGGCATAAGTTGACGCCTCTTCGAACGTATAGCCCGTCAAATTGGCGAGCTCAATTTTATTGCTGCCGGTCGAGACGACGAGCGTGACCGTCTCTTCCGATGCGATAACTTCTTCACCTGGCGTGATCGACTGCGAAATCACATCTCCGCTGTCGACCGTTTCGGACGCTTCGGATTGGATTTCAATATCTGTGAAATCAAGATCTTTCAACGTTCGTTCCGCTGCTGTTTGAGACAACCCTTCGACGTCAGGCATCTCGACCGTCTCTTTCCCAGCAGACACGACGATGGTGACGACCGTTCCACGCTTCGGCTTCCGTCCAGGTTGCGGGTTTTGCGAAATCACGTCGCCTTCAGACACGTTGTCACTCACTCGGTCCGTCGTCTCAACGACGAATCCGGATGCTTCCAGTTCAGTCGTCGCATCACCGACGCTCATACCGACGACATCAGGCACGACGGCACGTGACATTTCATCTGCAACCACATACGCGGCAACCCCGCCACCAATCAATAGAAGCACGAGCAATAGCCAGAGCCACCACTTCTTTTTCTTTTGTTTCTTCGGCGTCGCTGATTCCGGCTCGACTGCAGCTGCCGGCTGCTTGACGACTTCTTTCGGTTCTTCCGGGACGACAGGCGCCATGACGAGCGTCTGATCAAACTCGTCTTGTTCTGTCGGCATCCGTTTCGGTTCGTCCGCTCGGTCTGGGCTGAGCGACGTCAAGCAGTCTTTTTTAAAAGCAGCGACCGAGGCATGTCGTGCCCCCGGCGATTTGGCGAGCGCCTGCATAATACAGTTCTCAAGCGCTTGTGGAATTTTAGGGTTCAAGTCGAGCGGTCGGATCGGATCATCTTGCAAATGTTGCAACGCGACCGCGACCGGGGTCTCACCGATGAACGGGACTCGTCCTGTCACAAGTTCGTACAGCACCGCACCGAGCGAATAAATGTCTGACTTCTCATCGGCAAACTTGCCACGCGCTTGTTCCGGAGAGAAGTAGTGGACCGACCCGAGGACTGACATCGTATGGGTCAGCGTCGCGTTCGACATGGCCACGGCAATCCCGAAATCGGTCACTTTGACGTTCCCGTTTTGGTCGATCATCATGTTTTGCGGTTTGATATCCCGATGAATGATGCGATGGGCATGGGCATGATCGATCGCATCACAGATCTGTCCCATGATCCGTAACGCTTCCTCGATTGATATGTACTCTTCCTGTAAATATTGTTTGAGCGTCATACCATCGACATGTTCCATGACGATGTAATAAATGTCTTGTTCATCTCCGACGTCATAAATGGCGACGATGTTTGGATGGTTCAGACTGGTTGCCGCATGGGCTTCTCGTTCGAACCGGCGTATAAATTGTTCGTTATGCGAGAATTCAGATCGTAACACCTTAATGGCGACGGTTCGGTTTAAAATCTCATCGTGAGCCCGGTAGACATTTGCCATGCCGCCGCTACCGATTTGTTGTTCGATCCGATAACGATCGTTGATTCGTTCTCCACTTCGCATCGGATTCATCCTCTCTTTCTATCTGTAAATTGGACGAGCGCCACAGTGATGTTGTCGCTCCCACCCAATCGGTTGGCTTGATCGATCAACATGTCCGCCTTAGCGTCCGCAGAGATGGGACGAGTTAAGGCGTGTTTGATGGCTTCATCTGTCAGGTGAGTCGTCAAGCCATCCGTACAGATTAAAATCGTGTCGAACTCGGGGTCGGCAAACACTTGCAGATCAGGTTCGACGTGCTCTTTTGAGCCGATCGCACGGGTGATAATATTTCGTTTCGGGTGGATCCGCATTTCTTCTTCCGTCAATTCCCCAAGTTGTTTTAGCACGTTGACGTAAGAATGGTCTTCCGTCAATTGTTGGAGTGTTCCGCCACGAAGGGCGTAGACGCGGCTATCGCCGATGTGCACGATGACAATCGTTTCGTCATGCCAACAGACGCCAGCGATGGTCGTCCCCATCATGACGAGATTAGACTGCTTCGCGAATTCAAGCACTTGCTCATTTGCCAGCTCCACGTTATCACGGAACCACGTCTCCATCGCTAACGGTGTGGCCGGAAGCGTCGGAAAGGCGCGACGAAACTGCTCGATGACGAGCCCGCTCGCGACCTCTCCTGCCTCATGCCCCCCCATGCCGTCGGCGACGAGGGCGATCCCGGCATGCTCGTCCCCTAAAATCAAGACGGCATCTTCGTTTTGAGCCCTCACCTGCCCACGGTCGGTTCGGTATGCTAATTCCATCTTCCTGATTACCTCGTTTCTTGTTCGCGCTCCTTCGCTCGAAGCTGCCCACAAGCCGCATCGATATCCGAACCTTGTTCGCGACGAATCGTCACGTTCACTTTTCGATCTTTGAGCACTTTTTCAAAGGCAAAAATTTGATTACGTGGCGTGCGCACATAGTCGCGCTCAAGCACATGGTTGACTGGAATCAAGTTGACGTGGCATTTGACGCCTTTCAACAAATCGGCAAGCTTGTGTGCATCTTCTTCTGTATCATTGACGCCACCGAACAAACCGTATTCAAACGTGATACGACGTCCACTCTTCTCCGTGTAATAGTTGACGGCTTCCATCAACTTGTCCAAGTTGTAGGCACGGTTGATCGGCATGAGACGTGTCCGAACTTCCGTCGACGCCGCATGAAGTGAAATCGCAAAGTTAATGCGCATCCCTTCGTCGGCGAACTTGTAGATTTTCGGCACGATCCCGCTCGTTGAGACGGTGATGTGGCGTGAACCGATGTTCAAACCGTCATCGTGGTTGACCGTGCGCAAGAAACGCATCAATTCGTCATAGTTGTCAAACGGTTCGCCGATTCCCATGACGACGATCGAGTCGACACGTTCACCGCTCACGTCGAGCGCCCGTTGAACATCTAATACTTGAGCCGTGATTTCTCCGGCTTCAAGGTTACGTTTCAACCCGCCGAGCGTCGATGCACAGAACGTACAGCCGATGCGGCAGCCGACTTGTGTCGTGACACAGACCGAGTTGCCGTATTCGTGGCGCATGAGTACCGTCTCGATCGAGTAACCGTCTTGGAGCTCGAACAAGAACTTGATTGTTCCGTCTTGTGATTCCTGGCGGACGAGTTCTTTTAACGTCGTCAACTGGAACGAAGCATCGAGTTTTTCACGAAGCGGTTTCGACAAGTTCGTCATATCATCGAATGACGTCACCCGTTTGACATACATCCAGTCATATAACTGTTTCGCGCGGAACGCCTTTTCTCCTGCATCGATGAGCCATTGTTCGAGTTCAGGGTATGTGAGCGAATATAAAGACGGCTTGGCGCCGACTAATGGGGTTTTTTCAACTGCTTTTGGATTCATGTTTATACCTCTTTCTTAAATGCGGCGATGTAGAAGCCGTCAGTTCCGAACGTCGTCGGAAGTAGTTTGAGTTCGGCGCGGTCCGATGACACCATCGGGCGTAACACTTCAGGAAGACGATCTCGGAGTGTTTCATCCCACGTCAATCCGTTCGACAATATATAGTCGGCCTGCCGTTCATTTTCAGACGGGTCGATTGTACATGTCGAGTACACTAGCGTACCACCTTGCTTCAGTAGTGGCAAGACAGCGTCAATAATTTCACGTTGGATGATCGGCAGTCCAGAAAGGGATTCTTTGTCCTTCGTCCATTTAATATCTGGCTTGCGGCGAATGACACCTAGACCCGAGCACGGGACATCGAGCAAGATGCGGTCAAAGCTCTCACGTTCGAACTCATCTCCGGCGTCTCTTGCATCGAGGGCTAGTGCGGTCACTCCATCGATTTGCAATCGCTTCACTTGTCGTTCGATCAGTTTTGCCTTATGAGGGTGAAGGTCGAGCGCCACGAGCGTCCCGCCGTCCATCCGTTCGGCGGTGTGCATCGCTTTACCGCCTGGCGCGGCACACGCGTCGAGCACGCGTTCGGTCTTCTCGGCACTGAGCGCGTCGGCGACGATCATCGAGCTCTCGTCTTGAATCGACAAAAGTCCTGCGTCGATAAACGGCGTCGTATGAACGTTTCCGGACTCGATGACGAGACCGTCTGACGATAGCTCAGAACGTGACGCTTGTACGCCTGACTCGGCGAGGCGTTCGATCATCTCCTCGACCGTGATTTGTTTGCGGTTGACGCGAACTGTCACCGGGGCCGGCTCGTTGTTCAACTTGCACATCGCCTCGGTCGCCTCAATCCCGTACGTGTTGATCCAATCCGCGACGAGCCAGTCGGGATGACTGTGCTCGATCGCGATCCGTTCAGCGTCAGGAAGCCCACTCAAATCTGGGAACCCGTCACGAGTGACGTTGCGCAACACGCCGTTGACGAACTTGCCGATGCCGGAGTGCCCACGTTTTTTGGCGATCTCGACCGCCTCGTGTAAGACGGCCCGGTCCGGCACTTTGTCTAAATAGAACAGTTGATACACGCTCATCCGCAGGAGCGGTAAGACGAAACTGTCTAGTTTTTTCGGGTTTTGGACACGCTTCTCCAATATATAATCAAGCGTTCGCTTCCGCCCGAGCGTTCCGTAGACGAGCTCTGTGTAAAGTCCCACGTCTTTTGAAGCTAGCTTTTTTTGGTTTAATAAATCGTTGACCGCAATCGTCGAATAGGCTCCGCCTTGTTCGATTTTGATCAGCGTATCAAGCGCTGCTTGTCTTACGTTCATGTCACCCTCCTAATTGGTCGCCCACTTGCAGCTTTTGTCCGGCACCGCGCATGAACGTGGCACCGTCCATCCGTTTTTTTCCGGCCGGCTGTAACTCTGTCACTTTGATGGCGACGTCATTTCCAGTCGCGACCACAAACCCATCCTCTTCAAGCCGGACGATTGTGCCCGCCTCACCGCTCCCGCTCGTCTTCTCGCTCGCGAACACTTTCACCCGCTCGCCTGCGATCAATGTATACGCCGTCGGGAACGGGTTCATGCCACGAATGTGGTTGAAGATCGATGCACCCGGCTGCGACCAGTCCAGCTGTTCGCGGTCCCGGCTAATGTTCGGTGCGAACGTGACGTCACGTTCGTCTTGCGGTACCGCTTCGATCCAGCCTTCTAAAAAGGCTGGCAACGTCTTGATCAACAGATCAGACCCTGCGACGGCAAGTTTGTCGAACAGCGTACCGACCGTGTCTGTCTCTTCGATCGGGACGATCGTGTTCGCGATCATGTCACCTGCATCCAATTTATCGACCATGTACATGATCGTGACGCCCGTTTCTGTCTCTCCGTCCAAAATCGCTTGATGGATCGGTGCGCCCCCCCGGTATTTTGGAAGGAGCGAGGCGTGCACGTTGATCGCGCCATATGTCGGCGCCTCTAACAGTTCACTCGGCACGATTTGCCCGTAAGCCGCCGTCACAATCAAATCCGGTTCAAGCGCCAAAATATCCTCGTAATCGGTGCGGACTTTGATCGGCTGCAATACCGGGATGTTATGACGGAGCGCACACTCTTTGACCGGTGTCGGTTTGAGCTCGCGCTTGCGACCGACCGGTTTGTCCGGCTGCGAGACAACACCTACGACATTGTATCCTTCTTCGAGCAAGCGCTCAAGTACGGATACGGCAAACGCCGGTGTGCCCATGAAGACGATGCGCTTGTCGGTTCCTGGCTTAGGAACGGCGAGTTTATCGGTGAACAGGACGCCGTCTAAATGGTCGATCTCGTGTTGGATGGCACGCGCGAAGAAGCCGCTTGCTTTCACTTCTTGAAAGCGCCCTTTCATGTCTTGCGTCTTGACGACGATCGACTCATGTCGTTCGACGAATCCGAACTCACCCGGGATGCTCAAGCAACCTTCTAATCCGACGGCTTTGCCTGCAGTCGAAATGATCTCTGGATTGATCAATACGAGCGGACCTGTTTCGTCGTCAGTATGGACGACGGCAAGGCGCTGGTTCAAATTGACTTGCGGCGCGGCCACACCGACGCCATCATACTCATACATCGTGTCAAACAGCCGGTCGACCGTCTGGCGCAACTTCTTGTCAAACTTTGTCACCGGGTCACAGTTGACCCGCAAAATCTCATTTGGAATTTCGACTACTTTATACATTTCGTTCCACCTCACATGAAGACGTATGGATTTACATCTATACTCAATTGATATTCTTTTTTGCTGATTGCTTTCGCCCGCGCTTGTTGCAGCATGGCGAGAACGGGATATAACGCTTCCGGTTGTTTCGTCTTGATAAACAGCTGGTAGCGATACAAGTTTTTAAGTTTCGATAACGGTGCCGGCATCGGTCCGTTCAGCCGGGACTGCTCGACGTGCGCTGCCGCGAAATCGGCGGCGAACAGGTCGGCCTCGGCTTGCGCGACGAGCGGATTTTCAGCCGCGAACGTGACGAGCGTCACGTACCAGTAAGGCGGATGGTTGCCGACTTGTCTGAGTTTCATCTCGCGCTCGAAAAACGACTCATAATCATGCCCACTCGCCGTCTCGATGACATAATGGTCCGGATTGTACGTCTGGACGTACGCCTCACCCGGTAAACTTCCACGTCCGGCTCGTCCGGCGACTTGGGTGACGAGTTGGAACGTGCGTTCGGTCGCCCGAAAGTCGGGCATGCCGAGCGTCGCATCGGCCGCAAGTACCCCGACGAGCGTGACGTTCGGAAAATCGAGCCCTTTGGCAATCATCTGGGTACCGAGCAGAATGTCGGCCTCGCCGTCCTCAAACCGTTTCAACAGCTGTTCGTGCGACCCTTTACGCGACGTCGTATCCTGGTCCATGCGGATGATCCGTGCTTCCGGGATTCGGTTCAACAGCTCGGTCTCGATCTTTTGCGTGCCGGTGCCGAACTGTTTGATTTTTTTACTGTCGCACGTCGGGCATTTCGGCGGCATTCCGATCTCATAGCCACAATAGTGGCATTTGAGCCGGTCGCCGTGCTGATGATACGTCAAGTTGACGGCGCAATGCGGGCAGGTCAGCCCTTCCCCACAATCACGGCACATGACGAACGTTGTGAACCCGCGGCGATTGAGCAAGATGACACATTGTTCTTTTTTCGCAATCCGGTCATTGATGGCCAGAAATAAATCTTCCGAGAACATCGTCGTGTTCCCTTTCGCGAGTTCGCGACGCATATCGACAATATGGACGGGCGGCATCTTGCCACCGTAGCGTTCACTCAAATGCAAATAGCGATAGACGCCTTTTTGGGCGCGGGCGAATGACTCGAGCGACGGTGTCGCGCTTCCGAGCACGACCGGACAGCCGTGATAACGGGCGCGCCAAATTGCGACGTCGCGCGCATGATAGCGCGGGTTCTCTTCTTGTTTATACGTCGTCTCATGCTCTTCGTCTAGGATGAGCAGGCCGATGTGTTCGAGCGGAGCAAAGATGGCCGATCGGGCACCGACGACGACGTCGACTTCTCGTCGCTTGATTTTCCGCCACTCATCGTACTTCTCGCCTTGCGACAAGGCGCTATGGAGTACGGCGACGCGGTCGCCAAAACGACGTTTGAACCGTTTGACCATCATCGGTGTCAAGCTGATCTCTGGGACGAGTAAGACGGCTTGCTTCCCGTCATCGACGACTTGGCCGATCGACTCGAGATACACTTCGGTCTTTCCGCTTCCGGTCACGCCGTGGAGCAACAACGTCTCACCGGCTTCGGCCTCGCGAATCGCGCGCACCGCTTCCGTTTGACTGTCATTCAGTTGGACATCATCGATCACTTGTTCGATCGAAGCGTACGGGTCTCGATTCAATTCGACTTCGGTCACTTTGACGGCACCGAGCGTCTCGAGCTTTTGCAGCTGGGGCCGCGTCAATCCGATTTGACGGAGCGACGACCAGTACATACGAGGCACGTCTTCAAGTAGACGGACCGCCTCGAGCTGTTTTTTGGCACGCGCCGGGACGACGCTCGCATCCTTCAACTCGATCAACAAGTCGGTTTTGACCGTTCGTTTCTCTTTTAGCACCGGTGAAAGCGACAAGTCCCCTTTTTTGGCCATGGCCAAAATCAACGACTGAACTTCTTTTGGGTACTCGGACAAGTGTGTGCCGGCCCGAACACCCTCAGGAAGTGACTCCCCTTTGATCGCTTTATCGTAACTGACTTTCAGCGCCGCCGGCAACATGGCGAGCAGTGCCGACGAGCGGAAGCAAAGCGTCGTCTGTTTCACGTGCGTCGACAGTTCGAGCAACTCTTCGGTCAAAGACGACTCTTCGTCAAGAAGTGCTTCGAGCGGTTTTAACCCTTCCCGTGTTCCGTCCGATACCCCTGTCACGATGCCGAGTAACCGTCTCGATCCGAACGGTACCGATACGCGCATACCTGGCTCGATCAACGACTCGAACTGGACCGGTACCTCATAGTCAAACGGTCGGTCGATCGTGATGACCGGAGCATCGACGTGGACGTGGGCAATCATCGTAAACCTTCCTTAAAGTAGGCGAGCAACTCGTGGGCGAGACGTTGTTTACTCTGCCGCGGCAGACGGACAGATGAGCCATCCGCTCGGAATAAGACGACTTCGTTGTCGTCAGACCGGAAACCGATGTCTCGCTTCGACACGTCATTCGCGACCAAGAAGTCGACGTTTTTACGCTCGAGTTTTGCCCGGGCATGGTCTTCAAGCTGCTCTGTCTCGGCAGCGAATCCGACGAGGAGCTGATGCGTCTTCTTCGTTCCGAGCTCTTTTAAAATATCGGTCGTCTCCTCGAGCTCGATCGTCAACGGGCCGTGGACTTTTTTATGTTTCTCGGTGTGGACCGTCTTCGGACGATAGTCAGCGACCGCCGCCGACTTGATGACGATGTCTTGCGTCGCAAATCGCTCGAGCACGGTCTCGAGCATCTGTTGTCCCGACTCGACCGCGATCGCGGTCACCCCGTCTGGGACCGGGACTTGGAGCGGGCCGTGGACGAGTGTCACATTCGCGCCCATATCTCGCGCCGCCTCAGCAAGGGCGACTCCCATCTTCCCGGATGAATCGTTGGATAAAAACCGGACCGGGTCGATACGTTCGACCGTCGGACCAGCCGTGATCAAGACGTGCTTTTCAAGCAAGTGTTTCGGGACGAACTGGCTCGCGATGATGCGGACGAGATCTTCCGGTTCGGGCAGACGTCCGCCGCCAATCCAGCCGCAGGCCAGATTGCCGACACCCGGCTCGATGATTTGATAGCCGTATGATTTGAGCGTCTCGATATTTCGGCGGGTCGCCGGATGTTCGAGCATATTGACGTTCATCGCCGGAGATACGATGACGGGACATTTCGCTGCTAAGATCGAGGTCGTGATGAAGTCGTCGGCGATTCCGTTAGCAAGTTTAGCGATGATATTCGCCGTCGCCGGGGCGACGACGATTAAATCACTCGTATCAACGACATCGATGTGGGCGATCTTCGTCGGGTCGTGCTCTTCGAACACGTCCGAATAGATCGGATTGCGACTGAGTGCTTGAAACGTCGCCTTTCCGACGAACTGCTCAGCTGATGCTGTCATCGCCACGCGGACGTTCGCGCCTGCTTGAACGAGTTTTGACGTGAGTGCGCACGCCTTATATGCAGCGATACCGCCGCTCACACAAAGCAAGATGTTCCGGTCGTTCACCATTCACATTTCTCCCCTTTATAGACAATGAGACCCAAGTCGTATCCGACTTGGGTCACACTTCATCCGTTGTTCTTTTCGTTCACGATGATTGTCGTGTCACCCGAGAATATTTCTTCTAGCGCTTGACCGACCGGTTTATACGATTTTGGCGCAGCGATTTTTGGTGCTTTTCCGTCTTGGATCTGACGGGCACGCTTGGCGGCCACCGTCACGATTGTGTATTTCGACGGGATGATACGTTGTAAGGCATCAATCGAAGGGTATAACATTAAATGACCTCCATCATAGCTTTTTTATAGAGAGACGCGACACGTTCACGTTTACAATGCTCGGCCGTCACGATCGCTTTGATCCGGTCGATCGCTTTATCGACTTCGTCGTTTGTGACGACGTAATCGTAAGCATCCATCAACTCGATTTCTTCACGGGCGACGAGCAAGCGTTGCTTGATGACTTCTTCCGATTCAGTGCCTCGACCGACTAAACGGTTTCGAAGTTCTTGCAGGCTCGGCGGTGCGAGGAATAAAAAGACGGCTTCTGGGAAGCGTTCCTTTACTTGGAAAGCTCCTTGGACTTCAATCTCTAAAATGACGTCCTTGCCACTTTCAAGCGTCTCGCGCACCCATTCGACCGGTGTCCCATAATAGTTGCCGACGAATTCTGCATGCTCAAGCAGTTGATCGTGTTCAATCATGTCTTCAAATTGCTCTCTCGTCTTAAAGAAGTAATGCACTCCCTCAACTTCGCCTTCACGTGGTTTTCGAGTCGTTGCCGACACCGAATACTGAAGGTTGTTGTCCGCCTCTTCACGGAGCACTCGGCAAACAGTACCTTTGCCGACACCGCTTGGACCAGACAAGACGATTAATAATCCTCGTTCTTTAAAATTCAATGCAAGCCCTCCATCTTCTAACATCACATTACATTATAATAGCAGTCCTTTAATTGTTACGGCAAGAAGAAGTTCGGATTTCCTACTTCATCGTACCATATTTTCTGTGAATCTGATAACGTAGAGACAGAAAAAGGACAAAGGTGATGAGACTAATGGCATATGATGGATTAATGACATATCGTGTCGTAAAAGAACTACAACCGCTCGTTGGCGGTCGAATCAATAAAGTGCATCAACCGTATGCGCTCGACTTGATGATTCAAGTCAGATCGAACCGACAAAGCGTCTCGTTGCTCGTTTCAGCGAACGCGATGTATGCGCGACTTCAATTGACGGACACCCCGATCAAGAACCCGCAAGAGCCTCCGATGTTTTGTATGATGCTGCGGAAGCATATCGAGGGCGGCTTTATCACAGCGATCGAACAAGTCGGCCGCGACCGCGTCATCGTCTTCTCGGTCAGATCGCGTAACGAGCTCGGTGATGAAGAAAACAAACGCGTCTATGTCGAACTGATGGGACGTCACTCGAACGTCGTCTTGACGAACGAGGACGGCAAGATTTTAGACGCGATCAAACACCTTCCCCCGTCTCAAAACACGTATCGGACGATCATGCCAGGCAGCGAGTACATCTTGCCGCCGGCGCAACAAAAGTCCGATCCGTTGACGGAACGGGAAGCGGGATTGAAACGAATCGATTGGAACGCAGGTATGCTCGACAAGCAGCTCGTCGCTCACTTTTCCGGGATGAGCCCGCAGATCGCCCAAGAGATTATGTATCGGGCCAAGACGCCGAACCGTACGAACTTAGAGGCGGCGTTTGACAGCGTGATGGCGGATCTTGACGGCGCTTATGTATTCCAACAGCTCGCCTCCGGGAAGGAACGGTTCAGTCCGATCGCGCTCACGTCAGGCGATATCGTTTCTGAAGAACGCTACGACTCGAGCCGGGAAGTGCTCGACCGCTTTTACTATGAGAAGGCGAACCGTGACCGGGTCAAGCAGCAAGCCCATGACGTCGAGCGTCTGCTCAAGTCAGAGCTCGAGCGCAACCAATTAAAACGGAAACGCCTGCTCGAGGATATGAAAGCGACGGAACGATCGGACGAGCTCCAAAAATACGGTGAGCTGTTGACGACGTATTTGTTCCAGCTTGAGAAAGGGATGAAAGTCGCTCACGTCGTCGACTATTATGATGAGGACGGCGCCATGATCGATATCCCGCTCGATCCGCTCAAAACACCGAACGAGAATGCGCAACGTTACTATAAGAAATACAACAAACTAAAAGTTGCCAAAATCGAGGTTCAAAAGCAAATTGAACTGAACGAGACCGAAATCAGCTATTTAGAGACGCTCGTTGCCCAACTCGACGTCGCCGCGCCGCGCGATATCGTCGAGATTCGCGAAGAGCTGGCCGAAGGCGGGTACATCCGACAAAAACGTCAGAAGAAGAAACAAACGGCCAAAGTCGCGCTCGAAGGCTACACATCTTCGACCGGTGTCGAGTTTTACGTCGGCAAAAACAATACGCAAAACGACTACTTGACGTTCAAGTTCGCGCGTCGCGACGAAGTTTGGCTTCACGTGAAAGATATCCCCGGTTCACACGTCATCATCCGGTCAACCGAACCGGACGAGACGACGCTCCTCGAAGCAGCGACCGTCGCCGCCTACTTCTCGAAGGCACGTGCCTCGAGCGGGGTGCCGGTCGACTATACGAAAGCCCGTTACGTGAAAAAACCGAGCGGCGCCAAGCCGGGATTCGTCATCTACACCGATCAGCAGACGGTATACGTGACTCCGGACGAGCAGCTAGTCAAATCGCTTAAACAATGAACAAAGGCCACGTCATGCGACGTGGCCTTTGTTCATTTCGGATTATGTTTGAACGCCTCGAGCTGTTCATGATAGTCGAGCAGATGTCCGTGTAAAATTTCAGAAACAGATAAGTCTTCATGCTTCAATTGGAAGAGCGAGTACGGTTTGTCACACGTGTAGAGAATGTCGTGATGGTGGGCGAGCAGGAATAAAAACTCGGACTCGAACGCGTGGCGTTCGTCCTCGGTCATCATGAGTAACGCTTCCCGGTGCTCAGCGAGACTCTCGAGCAGCAAGACCAATTTATCCTCTAAATGAATCAATAACCGATATTGCTTGATCGTCAAATGCTTCAACTTAACCTTCGTCACTTGCATATCCTCTTGCAACATCATATGGAGCTCTTGATGGCCGAGGATACGGGCGCGCGTCTCGAGCAGTTCTGCCGGGGAGCCGATCAGTTCGCGCCAATGATGGAACATATACGCCGACGTCTTCCGAATCTCGCCAAGCAGACGCTCTTCATAACGCGGTGGCATGAACGCATAGTTGACGCCGAGCGAGACGAACACACCGACCGCTGTCAATAGCGAACGCGTCCACGCGTAGTGGAAAAAGTCGGTCGTCGGGTTTTCAAGCATGAGCACAATCGCGAACGCCGCATACGTCGACATGTGCGTCTTATCGAACGTCGTGTTGAGCGTGAGCGCGACGATGACGGCAAGACCGATCGAAATCGGGTTCACTCCGAACGCATAGACGATCAACAAGCCGCACATGAGGCCGACGATCGTGCCGAATATACGGCTAAAGACGATTTTCGACGACCGTTTGACGGTCGGTTGCATCGCGACGACGGCGGCGATGGCACCCATCCCCGAATAAATGCCGAAGACGTACCATGACAAGGCGATCGTGATGGCGACAGCGATCCCGGTCTTAAACGTTCGCAGTCCGACTTTAGGAATGTAGCGTTTGTTGATCATTTCAATTCGACCTTCCCTGTCTCAGAAATCAGTTCCACGTTCGGACGATTCGAGTTCGAAAGATGGTACACACCGTTGCTGATTTCTTTAAAGCGCTCAGCCGCCGCGATGTTTCCTGTTGTCGTGACCGTCACTTGTCCGGTCGCGTTTCGCGGCTCATACATGAGCGCCCCGGCCTCTGTCTGGACGGTCAGCGCTTGGTTGACGACGACGTCACGGATTGTCGCGTCCCGATACGACCGGATGTCACCCGTGACGACACGAACCGTCTCAAACGTGGCATCGCTTCTCGTCTCGACTCGAAGCCGGTCGCTTTCAAGTTTCTTCAGATTGACCGCGTTGGCATCGAGAACGATGGTTTTCGCGACCAGGCCTTGTCCGGTCACTTGCTCAGCCGTCACTTCGATCGATGTCATCGAACTTGGCAACGCGACCCGGATTTTATAACGGGACGGCTCCGCGCTTGCCCGACTCCCGAACTGGCTCATCGGTCCATACCGTTCGACGACGGAAATCGTGTCCCCGACCGACTTCACTTTAATGCGACGTTCTTTCGAATTCGTCTGCAGTACTTCGATCTGAACTTTTTCATTCGTGCTCCGGATAAATTCAACATTCCCATGCGCCGTCTCAAGCCGAAGCTTTTTCATCTGATAACGGTCCTCATACTTGTCCCCTAGCGCCAACATGTGGCTGAATACGAATAAATTCACGAAAAATAATAAAGGTAACACCGTGAGGACGAGACCGAATGCGATTTTGCGATGTTTAGGGATGTTTTGAAACCGTGCTTTCAATGACTGTCCTTTAATTCTAGAATACGCCATAGTTCTCTCCTTTTTCGACTGCTTTCCCTATTCTAACACGTTCAGTATCACATGTTGCCAAATGAAAAAGAATCCGCCCGGAGGTGGATTCTTCAAAAAATATTTTATGAAGAAACTTGCTCACTCCAACCATGCGGATTAGTTCGCCATTCCTCCAACGAAGTAGCTTCTTGTTTAGTGATCATCCGTTTTTTGACAGCGACTTTAATCAACTCGTTGATCGTCGTCAACGCCGAATAGTGCAGCTCATATTCGAGTGAATTGATTGCCAGAACTGGGAGGTTATAAGAGAAAATTGCTTGAATCTTGACGACCTCTCCGCCCGCCGCTTGAATTGCTCGCGCCGCCTCCATGCTCGATTTTCCAGTCGAGAGCAGGTCTTCGATGACGACGACACGCGCTCCTTTGTCGAATTGACCTTCAATCTGGTTGCCTTTCCCATGTTTTTTCGCACCCGACCGGACGTAGATGAGTGGTAGACCGAGTCGGTCGGCTAAGAGCGTCGCATGGGGAATCCCGGCCGTCGCCGTTCCCGCGATGACGTCGGCGTCGAGCGGACGGACGGCGTCGACAAGTGCATCGATAATCTGTGAACGCACTTCTGGATAACTGAGCGTCAGTCGGTTATCACAATAAATCGGGCTTCTTAACCCGCTCGACCATGTGTACGGTTCATTCGGTGATAAGGTGACGGCTTCAATCGATAATAATGCCTCAGCGATTTGTCTCATACGTTTTGCTCCATTCCTTCATAAAGTATTCGTAAGCTGCGTTCGGATCGGCTGCCCGGGTGATCGGGCGCCCGACGACGATCGCTGATACACCGGCGTCAAAAGCGGCTTGCGGTGTCGCGACCCGGACTTGATCGTCTGTCGTTTCGTTGATTCGGATGCCGGGCGTCACCGTCAAAAACTGTGAACCGAGCGCTTGTCGAATCGCGCGGGCTTCGTGAACGGACGCGACGACCCCATCGAGTCCTGCCCGTTTGGCAAGTCCCGCTTGTCGCAATACGGCCTGCTCGAGACTTCCGTCAATTCCGAGTTGTTCTGACAGCATCCGCTCGTCGGTCGATGTCAGTTGGGTCACCCCGATCAATGTGGTCGTGTCGTTCACATCACGCAACCCATCCAATGCGTAGCGCATCATCGTCTCACCGCCGAGCGTATGAACGTTCGTCATTTCAACGCCGAGCCGGCCGATTTGGCGGAGCGTCCGCCTTGCCGTCTCCGGGATGTCATGAACTTTGACGTCTAGAAAGACAGGATAGCCGCTCGCGACGAGTTCTTCGACGAACCGTCCACCTTCACGGTAGAACAGTTCCATGCCGACTTTGACGGCCGGGCGTTGGTCAATTTTTTTTAAGAGTGAAAACGCTTCGTCACGTGTTTCGACATCAAGCGCGAGATACAACCTGTTCATACGCCTTCCCCCTAACGTCTAAAATATGATCGATGCCGAGTTCATCGAGCCGGCCTGGCAACGCCTCGATGATTTCCTGGCATACGTATGGGTTTTCAAAATTGGCAGTCCCGACCGCGACCGCCGATGCACCCGCATAGATAAATTCGAGCACGTCGTCGACCGTCCGCACACCGCCCATGCCGATAATCGGGATATTGACCGCTTGGGCGACTTCGTACACCATCCGGATGGCGACCGGCTTGATGGCCGGACCGGATAATCCGCCGATTCGGTTCGCTAAGATCGGTTGACCGGTCGCAATGTCAATCCTCATGCCGACGAGCGTATTGATCATCGTGATGCCGTCGGCGCCGGCCGCTTCGACCGCACGTGCCATCTCCGTGATCGACGTGACGTTCGGGGATAGTTTGACGTATACCGGTTTCGTCGACGCCGCCTTGACGAGGCGCGTCAGTTCGGCCGCCATCAAAGGATCGGTCCCGAACTGCATGCCGCCACACTTCACGTTCGGACACGAGATGTTCAGTTCGAGTGCTTTCACGCACGGGTCGGCGCTCATTTTCCGCGCGACGTGGATGTATTCTTCTGGGGTCGAACCCGCCACGTTGGCAATAATTTCAGTGTCAAACTTGGCGAGGAATGCCAACTTGGCTTCAACAATCGCGTCGACACCCGGATTTTGTAGTCCGATCGCATTCAACATCCCTTGCGCCGTCTCGGCGACACGCGGTGTCTCGTTCCCGAACCGCGCCTCCCCGGTCGCCGCTTTGATCATGATGCCCCCGAGGATCGACAAGTCATACAGCTTGGCGAACTCTTCGCCGAATCCAAAACAACCGGACGCCGGCATGATCGGATTTTTTAACGATAAGCCGGGTAGTTCGATGTGTAATCTCATAACGTCACCTCTTCTGCCCGAAATACCGGTCCGTCACTGCACACTTTCACGTAACCGTCCGGCGCTTTGCACACACAGGCGAAGCACGCCCCGATGCCGCAACCCATCCGGTTCTCGATCGAGATGTAGCGTTCATTAATATGCGACGCGGCGACCGCTTTTAACATCGGCTCCGGACCACAGCTGAACAAGACGTCGGCGTCGATTCTAGCGAGCGGTCCGGTCACGAAGCCCATCTCCCCATATGAACCGTCGACCGTCG
The DNA here is from genome assembly GCF_004337185.1 of Exiguobacterium sp. SH0S2. Classification (NCBI taxonomy): domain Bacteria; kingdom Bacillati; phylum Bacillota; class Bacilli; order Caryophanales; genus Exiguobacterium; species Exiguobacterium sp. SH0S2. Next base: position 515,815 of record NZ_SJVB01000001.1, read on the forward strand.
TGATGATCGTCTCGCCGAGTTCGCGGAACTCGTCTTCATAAAACACACTCGCTTCTGAATCAAACCCGAGAATCGCCACCGTTTCGATCCCGCGTGCGGCGAGCATCCGGCGCGTGTAGTAGAGCGGCGGCACCCCGATTCCCCCGCCGACGAGTACGACGCGCTTGCCGTCTTTTGCGAGCGGGAACCCGTTACCGAGCGGACCGAGGACGTCAAGTTCGTCCCCGGCTCGTCTCGTCGCGAGTTCGGCCGTCCCGGTCCCGACCACTTTGTACAGAAACGTGACGACGTCTGCTTCGACGTTTGCGACCGACAGTGGCCGGCGCAACAGTTCGGACGTCTTCACATGGAAAAACGTCCCCGGTGCGATTGTTCCATCACCGATTCGCACTTTCATTTCCATTGTCGCTTTCGCGATCTCCAAGTTCGATAAGATGGTCGCCCGTTGTCTCATACAGTCACCCCGAATTCGGTGAACGCCGGCAGGCTCGTCGTCTGGAACGATAGGCTCTCGATGACTTGCAAGAGCGCCTTCACCGTGTCGAGCGACGTCAAGCAGAGCACACCTTGCTCGGCCGCGGCCCGGCGGATAATGAATCCGTCTTTTGTCGCTAAGGCGTCGCGTGTCGTCGTATTCAAGACGATGTCGACATCGCCCCGCTCGATGACGCTCAGCATCGTCTCACCCGCTTCATGGATCTTCCCGACTTGTCGGACCGGCAACTCGGCTGCCGTAAGTGCCGTCGCCGTGCCTGACGTCGCCATCAGGCGGAAGCCGAGCCGGTTGAAGCGACGGGCGATGTCGAGCGCTTCGTCTTTGTCTTGATCGGCGACCGTCAACAAGACGTTTCCTTTCAAGGCGATCGTCATCCCGGCAGCGACGAGTCCTTTATAGAGCGCTTTTTCAAGCGTTCGGTCCGTCGCCATGACTTCCCCCGTCGATTTCATCTCTGGCCCGAGTGACGGGTCGACTTCTTTTAGTTTCGCAAAACTGAACACCGGCACTTTGACCGAGATGGCGTCAGATTCTGGGTGCAAGCCCGTTCCGAGGCCGAGCTGTTTCAACGTCGTCCCGAGAATCGTCTGCGTCGCGATGCGTGCGACCGGCAGTCCCGTCACTTTCGAGATGAACGGCACCGTCCGGCTCGCCCGTGGGTTGACTTCGATGACGTACAAGTCGTCCGCATAGACGAACTGAATGTTGAGCAACCCTTTGATGCGGAACGCTTTGGCGAGTTTGATCGTGTAATCGACGACTTTTTGTTTTAACGCCTCGCTCAGCCGTTGCGGCGGATAGACGGCAATCGAATCGCCAGAGTGGACCCCGGCCCGTTCGATATGTTCCATGATGCCCGGGATGTAGACGTCCGTCCCGTCGCAGATGGCGTCGACTTCGATCTCGATCCCTGTCAAGTAGCGGTCGATGAGGACGGGACGATCTTTCGAGGCGACGACGGCGTGGCGCATATACCGCTCGAGCTCCGAACGCTCATAGACGATCTCCATCGCCCGGCCGCCGAGGACGTACGATGGGCGGACGAGTACGGGATAGCCGAGCATGTCAGCACAAGCGACCGCTTCCTCGACCGTGACCGCGGTCTTGCCCGGTGGTTGGGCGAGCCGTTCTTTCGTGAGCGTCGCCTCGAACGCTTTCCGGTTTTCGGCCCGGTCGATGTCTTCAAGTGACGTCCCGAGAATTTGGACGCCGTTCGCTTCGAGCGAGGCGGCCAAATTGATTGCCGTCTGCCCGCCGAACTGGACGATGACCCCGAGCGGTCGTTCATTGCGAACGACTTCTAATACGTCTTCTGTCGTGAGCGGTTCAAAGTAGAGACGGTCTGAGATCGAGAAGTCGGTCGATACCGTCTCCGGGTTGTTGTTGACGATGATCGCCTCATATCCGGCGTCACGGATCGTTTGGATCGAATGGACGGTCGCATAGTCGAACTCGACGCCTTGACCAATCCGGATCGGGCCTGAACCGAGTACGAGGATGGACGGTTTATCCGTTTTCACCGCTTCGTTCTCGACTTCGTACGTCCCGTAAAAGTACGGCGTCTCCGAGGCGAATTCGGCGGCACACGTGTCGACCATCTTATACACTGGCCGAACTTTCCACTCATCGCGTAACGACGCGATCGTCTCGACGGCTTGGTCCGTGATGCGGGCGATCATGCGATCACTGAACCCACGTTGCTTCACTTCGCGCAATCGCTCCTCTGTCAACGGCTCGTCGCGCAACGCTTCTTCCTCACGCCAAATCCGATCGAGTTTTGATAAGAAGAACCGGTCGATTTTCGTCAAGCCGTGAAGCTGTTCTGTCGAGTAGCCGCGGCGAAGCGCCTCGTACAGCATCCACAACCGTTCGTCGGTCGGTGTCGTCAGTTCTCGTTCCAGTTGTTCAGCCGTCAATTCGGAAAGGCGTGGTACGTATAAGTCTTCAGTACCGAGTTCGAGCGAACGGACGGCTTTCAAGAGCGCTTCTTCTAAATTTCGACCGATGGCCATGACTTCGCCCGTCGCTTTCATTTGTGTGCCGAGACGACGGTCCGCGGTCTCGAACTTGTCGAACGGGAAGCGCGGGATTTTAGCGACGACGTAGTCGAGCGCCGGCTCGAACGAGGCGTAACTCGTCTCCGTCACCGGATTTTTTAGTTCCGACAACTTGTAGCCGACCGCGACTTTCGCGGCGAGCTTGGCGATCGGGTATCCCGTCGCTTTTGAGGCGAGAGCCGAACTCCGCGAGACGCGTGGGTTGACCTCGATCACGTAGTACGTGAAGCTGTCCGGGTCGAGCGCGAACTGGATGTTACATCCGCCTTCGATGCCGAGCGCCCGGATGATGTCGAGCGAGACGCTGCGGAGCATTTGATAATCACGGTCAGACAACGTCTGGGTCGGGGCGAACACGATCGAGTCACCGGTATGGACACCGACCGGATCGAAGTTTTCCATGGCGCAGACGATGATGGCCTGGTCGCTCGAGTCGCGCATCACTTCATATTCGACTTCTTTCATGCCGGCAATCGACTCTTCAAGCAGCACTTGCGTCACCGGACTCGCCTTGAGTCCCGATTCGACAATCTGCTCGAACTGTTCCCGGTCGTGGGCGATTCCCCCACCGGTCCCGCCGAGCGTATAAGCCGGACGAATGATGATTGGATAGCCGATCCGGTCAGCGAAGCTCCAGGCGGCATCGAGTGAATGGACGATATCGCTGTCTGGGACGCCGTGACCGAGCTTGTACATGAGGTCGCGGAACTGTTCCCGGTCTTCTGCCTGCTCAATCGCCGACAATTTCGTTCCGAGCAGTTCGACGCCGCAGTCGCGGAGCACGCCGCGCTTATCGAGCTCGACCGCCAAGTTCAGTCCGGTCTGTCCCCCGAGTGTCGCGAGAAGCGCGTCCGGACGTTCTTGACGGATGATCCGCTCCACAAACTCCGGTTCGAGTGGTTCGATATAGACGCGGTCCGCCGTCGATGGGTCAGTCATAATCGTCGCCGGGTTCGAGTTGACGAGGATGACTTCGTAGCCCTCTTCTTTTAAGGCAAGACACGCCTGGGTACCAGCATAGTCAAATTCTGCCGCTTGTCCGATGACGATCGGGCCGGATCCGATCACAAGGATTTTCTGAATATCTGGTCGTTTTGGCATGTCACATTCCTACTTTCTGTCTGTTTTCGTTGACGAGTGTCATAAAGCGGTCGAATAGGTCGTTGGCGTCATATGGTCCTGGCGCCGCTTCCGGATGATATTGCACCGAGAACGTCGGATGATGTAAATGTTTGATGCCTTCGATCGTCCCGTCGTTGACGGCGCGATGCGTCACGATGAGCGGCGTCTCAAGGAGCGACGTCTCGTCGACGGCGTAGCCGTGGTTTTGTGACGTGATCGTCACAGCACCGGTCTCAAGCTCGAGGACAGGATGATTGGCACCACGATGCCCGAACGGAAGCTTGAACGTGTTGGCACCGCTCGCGAGCGCAATCAACTGATGGCCGAGACAGATCCCGAACATCGGGAGTTTTGGCATGAGTGCTTCGATCAGCGGGAGCGCCGTCGGTACGTCTTTCGGGTCGCCTGGTCCGTTCGAGAGCATGACCCCGTCCGGCTCATAGCGCATCACTTCTTCAGCCGTCACGTCGTGCGGCAAGACGACGACTTCACAGTCGCGCTTCAACAATTCGCGCATGATCCCGAGTTTGGCCCCGAAATCGATGAGGGCGATCCGGCGGCCGCTCCCGGTGCTGACGTAAGCCCGTTTTGTCGAGACACGTGCCACTTGATCGGTCGGGAAGCTCGCTTCAAAGCGCATCGAAACGTCTGCCCACGTCGACTCACCGTCGATCAACACGCCGCGCATGACGCCGCGTGAACGAAGGTGACGCGTCAACATGCGCGTATCGACACCTTCTAGACCTGGTATTTCGAAGCGTTCGAGCGTCTCCGGCAACGTCGCCGTCGAGCGGAAGTTCGACGGCAGATCACACGCTTCTTTGACGATGAGCGCTTTTGCCATCGGGACGGTCGTCTCAAAGTCTTCACGGTTGACGCCATAATTCCCGATGAGTGGATTCGTCAACACGATGAGCTGGTCACAATAAGACGGGTCCGATAAAATCTCTTGGTAGCCGGTCATTCCCGTTTGAAAGACGACTTCCCCGATCGTCTCGGCGTTCGCGCCGAACGCCTTGCCTACAAATGCTGTCCCGTCTTCAAGCCATAATGTTCGTTTCATCGAATCTCCCCTTATATACGATTTCTCCGGCCACGATCGTCACGACCGGCCAACCTGTGAGTCTTTTCCCAGCGAACGGTGTGTTCTTCCCTTTTGACGCGAACGTCGCCGGGTCGACCGGACGCACCGTCTCCGTATCGATCAGCGCGAGGTCCGCCGCCCGGCCGTCTTCAATCACGCCGTAAGGCAGACCGAACACCTCGCTCGGTCGTCTCGTCATCCAGTCGATGAGCGCCGCCTCTTCCATTTGTCCCGTCTTGACGAACGTCGTGTAAAGGAGCGGGAACGCCGTCTCGAATCCGGTGATGCCGAACGGGGCGCGCTCCATCCCTTGTGCTTTCTCTTCAGCCGTGTGCGGGGCGTGATCGGTCGCAATCAAATCGATCGTCCCGTCGAACAGCCCTTCTAAGAGCGCCGCGCGGTCGTCTTGGCTCCGCAGCGGCGGATTCATCTTGAAGTTCGGATCTAACCCCGGGATGTCGTCTTCCGATAAGACGAGGTGGTGCGGTGTCACTTCCGCCGTGACGTGGATTCCGGCCCGTTTGGCGTCACGGATGACACGGACCGATTGACGTGACGACACGTGACAGACGTGATAGTGGCAGCCCGTCTCTTCGGCAATCAACACGTCACGGGCGATATGGATGCTCTCGGCGAGACTCGGGATGCCTTGGATGCCGTGCGTCTCACTAAACTTCCCTTCATGGACCGAACCGGCCTTGAGCGTATTGTCTTCGCAATGGGCCACGACCGCTTTCCCAAGCCGTTTCGCTTCCCTCATCGCTTGACGCATCATCGCCGCCGACTGCACGCCGACTCCGTCGTCTGTGAACGCGAACGCGTCCGCAAGTGACGGCATATCGACTTGTTCGACACCGAGCTGCCGTTTCGTGATCGCCGCATACGGGAGCACGCGGACGCTGGCGTCCCGCTCGATCCGAGCGAGCAAGTCATCGAGCGTCGCCCGGTCGTCCGGGACCGGCCGTGTGTTCGGCATCGCGCAAATCGTCGTGAACCCTCCGGCCGCAGCCGCAGCCGTCCCGGTCTTGATCGTCTCTTTCGCCTCGCCACCCGGCTCGCGCAAATGGACGTGGACGTCGACGAGACCTGGGATCAACAGCTTCCCGTTTGCGTCAATCACTTCGTGTCCTTCGGTCGTCCCGTCGTAATCGACCGAACGGATCGTACCGCCTTCGATCAACAGATTGCTCGTCCGTTTCGTCTTCCCGTCATACCACGTTGCGTGTTGAATAATCATTGTTGTCCCCCTAATGCTCGATTTAAGATGGCCATCCGTGCGTAAACGCCGTTCTTCATCTGTGGAAAGATGCGCGATGACGGATGTTCGATCAAACTGCCGGCGATCTCGACGTCCCGGTTGACCGGAGCCGGATGCATGATGATGGCGCCTTGTTTCATCCGCTCGACCCGCTCGACCGTCAAGCCGTAGCGCGCATGATAGTCTTCTTTAGAAAAAATGTCACCCATAATGTGGCGCTCGTGCTGAACGCGGAGCAACATGACGACGTCGCAGTCCGGTAAGATGTCATCAAGGTCGCGGTGCGAAAGCCCCATCGAACCATCCCACCACGATTCCGGGCTACAACCGACGACATTCGCCCCGAGCCGTTTCAACACGCCTGCGTTCGAGCGGGCGACCCGGCTATGGACGAGATCGCCGCAGATGGCGATATTCAAGCCTTCGAACGTCTTGAACTCTTCATAAATCGTGACGAGGTCGAGCAGCGACTGTGACGGGTGTTCCCCGCTCCCGTCCCCGCCGTTTAATACTGGGATTGTCAGCTTCTCGACGAGCTCATGGTAGTATCCCGCTTCAGGATGGCGGATGACGAGCGCGTCGACCCCGATCGCTTCAAGCGTCTTGCACGTGTCGTATAACGTCTCGCCTTTCGTCACCGATGACGTCGCCACGTCGAACGGGATCTCTTGGATGTTCAAGTGCCGCTCGGCCATTTGAAACGAGTTTTTCGTCCGCGTCGAATTTTCGAAAAACAAGTTCGCGACCGTCTTCCCGTCAAACAGCGGCGGCATGTCCCCTTGTTTGTAGCGGAGCGACTCTTCGATCATCCCCATGATCTCTTCGAGGGTGAGCGTTTCTAAGCTGACAAAATGGTTCGGTTGTTGTTTGATCAAATTCATGTTCGTCTCCTCCTTTTGTTTGGAGGCAAAGAGAAAAGGCGTCTCTTCACCTACGTGAAGGGACGCCTTCATTTGGGTAGACTGCACCCAAATAAACGAGCCTTCACTTTGCCGACCTCACGGGATCGAATTAAAAGTTACTTGCCTGTTTCGTTTCTTCAGTTGTATCGACCGAAGCCGGTTCGACTTCTTCTTTCGGCAACACCGCGTTCAAAAGAATACCGACGACCGTCGCGAGCGCCATCCCTTGGACTGGGAAGCTACCGAGTTGGACCATCGCCCCGCCGAGGCCGACGACGAGAATGACCGAGGCGATGATGAGGTTGCGTTTCTCGGCGAGGTCGACGTTGCTGTCGACCATCGTCCGCAGTCCGTTCGAGGCGATGACACCGAACAAGAGGATCGAGATACCGCCTTTGACCGGATTCGGGATTGTCGAGATGAACGCCTCGACGTGACCGAGGAAGCCGAAACTGATGGCCATGAGCGCTGCTCCCGCGATGACGTAGACGCTGTACACTCTCGTGATCGCCATGACCCCGTTGTTTTCACCGTACGTCGTACACGGCGGTCCACCGAGCGCTGAGGCGACGGCTTTGCCGACGCCGTCGCCGAGGAGCGTCCGGTGCAGGCCTGGATCTTTCATCGTCTCGCGTCCGATGATTTTCGACGTGACCATTTGGTCGCCGATGTGCTCCGTCATCGTGACGAGCGCGACCGGGACGATGGCGAGGAGTGCCCCGACTTGCCACATCGGCATGTAGTCGACGAACACCATCGTGAAGTCAGGCAGTTGGAACAGGCTCGCTTGACCGATGGCCGAGTAGTCGATGATGCCGAACATGGCGGCGATGGCGTATCCGCCGACGATGCCGAACAAGATTGGAACCGCGCCCCATACTCCTTTTAACTTTGTCATCGCGAGGATCGTGATGCCGAGCGTGAGCAGGGCGACCGTGATGAACGTGCCGTTATACGCTCCGTCGCGGTTCATCGACATGTCGATGGCGACCGGTGCGAGCGATAAGCCGATGACCATGATGACCGGACCGACGACGACCGGCGGCAACAGTCGTAACAACCAACCGACGCCCGTCTTAAAGATGATGAGCGACACGACACCGTAGACCGAACCGGCGATAATACCGCCGAACAGTGCGGCTTCGACGCCCCATTGCTGGCTGACCGCGATGATCGGTGCGATGTAGGCAAAACTTGACCCGAGATACGTCGGGACTTTGAATTGGGTGATGACTAGGAATGAGAGCGTGGCCACACCGGAAGCGACGAGGGCGACGGACGTGTTCAGTCCGGTCAAAATCGGGACTAAGATCGTCGCTCCGAACATGGCGAAGACGTGTTGCAAGCTGAAGAGCAGCCATTGCGGCAAGTGAGCGGGACGCTCGTGGATGTTGAGGATGGGGGTTTTCATAAATAGTTCTCCTTCCTGGCCTCTCTGGACCACCTTAAAGGTTTTGGATTTATTGCTGTTGGATGTACACTTCGTCTGTCGTGTCGACTTCACTGAGTCGGACCACGACTTGTTCTGTTTTCGATGTCGGGACGTTTTTCCCGACAAAGTCCGGGCGAATCGGCAACTCGCGGTGCCCCCGGTCGATCAAGACGGCGAGTTGGATGTAATCGGGCCGACCGTGGTCGACGAGTGCGTCCATGGCGGCTCGGACCGTCCGTCCCGTGTACAAGACGTCATCGACGAGGACGACCGTCTTGCCATTGATATCGTGCGGGAGTTCGGTTGCTTTCACTTCTGGGTCGAGCGACTTCTTCGATAGGTCGTCCCGGTAGAGCGTGATGTCTAAGTTACCGAGCGCGATCGGTTTTCCTTCGATTTCTTCGATGCGATGGGCGAGTCGGTCGCCGAGCGTCTCACCGCGCGTTTTGATCCCGACGAGGACGACGTTGTCCGTTCCTTTGTTGCGTTCAATGATCTCATGGGCGATTCGCGTCAAGGCGCGTCGGATCGCGGCTTCGTCTAGTATGGTCGAGCGTTTCATATGATTCCTCCTCTCGTAATCTATAAAAAAAGAAGACTTCCTCATCCGGCTGGAAAGGAAGTCTTCACGAAGGCAAACGAGTGCCGTATATGATAGACGGTTGTGGCCGCGGCCACGATCCTTTCACAGCCTCTCTGGACTGGGTTTAAAGGTGTTATGCTTTCTAGACTATAAATCTGAATCGGTTGAAAGTCAACGTGTTTTCTCGATTTTGTCCAATTTTGCGAGCTCTGCCTCGAAGTCGGTCGGGAGTGCCGCCTCGAACTCGAGCCATTCGTTCGTCCGCGGATGATGGAAGCCGAGCGTGGCTGCATGGAGCGCTTGCCCGTTCAAATCGATTGTCCGACGCGGTCCGTATTTCGGGTCTCCGGCAAGCGGATGGCCGATATAGCGCATATGGACACGGATTTGATGCGTCCGTCCTGTCTCGAGCTTGCACTCGACGAGCGTGAAGTCTTTATAGCGCTCGAGCAGACGGAAGTGTGTTACCGCTTCTTTCGCATTCTTGTCTGTCACCGTCATGCGCTGACGATCGTTCGTGTCGCGCCCGATCGGCGCCTCGATCGATCCGAGCTCATGGACGAGCTCGCCGTGGACGAGTGCGACGTATTCGCGTTTGATCGTTCTGTCTTTCAACTGTTGCGCGAGTGACTCGTGCGCCATATCGTTTTTCGCGACCATGAGCAGTCCCGTCGTATCTTTATCGATACGATGGACGATACCCGGACGCTTCACACCATTGATGCCTGAGAGGTCGTCACAGTGATATAACAGCGCGTTGACGAGCGTTCCAGACGTATGACCAGCCGCAGGGTGCACGACCATGCCACGTGCTTTGTTGACGACGATGACATCCTCGTCCTCGAACACGACGTCGAGCGGAATATCTTCGGGGAGGACTTGGAGTTCGACGGCTTCTGGCACCGTCACGACGACTTCGTCCCCTTCTTGCAGTTTATAGTTCGGCTTCACGAGTTGACCGTTGACGAGCAGATCCCCTGCCTTAATCCAGTCTTGGATTTGCGAACGTGACCAGTCACTTCGTTCGCTCATCCATTTATCGATCCGTGCCTTTTCTTCGGCGACAAATGTGTAAGTTTCCATTACGATTGTCCCCTTTCTTTGTTTAATTTTTCTTCGAACAAGACGCCGATGATCATAAAGATGACCCCGAACGTGAGTGCCATATCGGCGACGTTAAAGATTGGGAAGTTGTAGCCAAACGGGTACGTGTCGACGAAGTCGACGACCTCGCCCCGGAACAGACGATCGATAAAGTTGCCGATCGCTCCGGCGAGCAGTAAGCCGACACTGTAGCCGAGCAGTTTGAACCCATTCACTTCTTTATGCAAGAAGTAGATCAGACCGACGACAACGACGGCGGTGACGACGAAGAAGAACACCATCTGTCCTTCGAGCATGCCCCAGGCCGCGCCTCTGTTGCGGTACGATGTCAAATAGAGCCATCCTGGAATCAATTCGATCGATTGACCGATCGTCATCGTCTGGACGACGATCCATTTCGTCACTTGGTCGAGCAAAATGAGAACGACTGCTAATCCGTAATAACGTTTCATCAAATTCTCCTTTCAAGTCATAAGAAACCGGAGTGGACTGTGCGCCACTCCGGTCCGGCTCATGCGATGACTTCTGTACAGCGCGGGCAAAGTTCTGGATGATCTGCGTTCTGACCAAGTTCGGTCGAATACGTCCAACAGCGGGCACAAGCGGCACCGTCTGCTTTCGCGACGCTGATCTTCGCCGTCGCGTAGTCGACGTCGGCCGTATCGACGTAGTCGAGTTGTGACACTTGCAGGAGTTGACGAACGTTATCGATCGTATCGAGCAGCGCTTTCGTCTCACCCTTCGGTGCGACTTGAAGTTTTGCTTCGAGCGGTTTCCCGATCAACTTCTCGCCGCGGGCGATCTCGATCGCTTTCAAGACGTCGTCGCGGAACGTGAGGAATTTCGACCATTTCGCGAGTAATTCCGTCTCTGCTTCCGTGAGCGGCGCCACTTCTTCAAGGTCCGACAAGAAGACGCTATCCGCCGTCTTGGCCGGGATTTCTTGCCAGACTTCGTCCGCCGTATGCGGGAGGATCGGGGCAAGCAGCTTCGTCAACGTGATGACCGCATCATACATGACCGTCTGAACGGCACGGCGACGCGCATCGTTTTCACGTTCGATGTAGAGGATGTCTTTCGTGAAGTCGAGATAGAACGACGACAATTCGTTGACACAGAAGTTGTGGCTCATGTGGTAAACAGCCATAAAGTCGAACGTATCGTACGCTTTGACGACTTTCGTCTGAAGTTGTTTCAGCTTCGTCGCCATGAAGCGGTCGGCTTCCGGCATATCTTCGAACGCGACGCGCATCGACGGATCGAACCCGTTCAAGTTACCGAGCAAGAAGCGTAACGTGTTACGGATCTTCCGGTATACTTCTGACACTTGTTTAAAGTTGTCATGCGAGGCGCGGACGTCTGACTGATAGTCCACAGACGCGACCCAAAGACGTACGATTTCAGCACCGTACTGTTTCACGAGGTCGTTCGGTGCAATCGTGTTGCCGAGCGATTTCGACATCTTCCGGCCGTCGCCGTCAAGGACGAAGCCGTGACTGAGGACGTTGCGATACGGTGCTTTGCCGGTCGTCGCGACTGCAGTCGACAGTGACGAGTTGAACCAACCACGGTATTGGTCCGAACCTTCTAGGTACAGGTCGGCCGGACGGCGCAAGTTGTCGCGCTGTTCGAGCACGCCTGCGTGTGACGAACCTGAATCGAACCAGACGTCCATGATGTCGACTTCTTTACGGAACTCGCCGTTTGGACTGTTCGGATGTGTGAAGCCGGATGGCAACAAGTCTTTCGCCTCGCGCTCGTACCAGACGTTTGATCCGTGCTCATGGAACAAGTTGGCGATATGGTCGATCGTTTCGTTCGTGATGATTTCCGTTCCGTCTTCTGCGTAGAAAATCGGGATCGGCACACCCCATGCCCGCTGACGGCTGATGACCCAGTCGCCACGGTCACGGACCATGTTGAACAGGCGCGTCATGCCCCATTCCGGTACCCAGTTTACTTCTTCGATTTCACGCAACATGTCGCTGCGGAAGTCTTTGATCGAAGCGAACCATTGCGGTGTCGCCCGGAAGATGACCGGCTTTTTCGTACGCCAGTCGTGCGGGTACGAGTGCTTGATGAATTTGAGCTTCAACAAGTTGCCATTTGCTTCGAGCTTCATGCCGATCTCTTTGTTCGCATCTTCATAGAACAGTCCTTCAAAGCCTGGTGCTTCGTCCGTCATATACCCGCGGTCGTCGACCGGGCACAACACGTCAAGTCCGTACGCTTGGCCGACACGGTAGTCGTCTTCCCCGTGGCCAGGTGCGATATGGACGCAGCCTGTCGCTTCAGCCGTGACGTGGTCGCCAAGGATGAGGAGTGACGTCCGGTCGTAAAGCGGGTGCTGTACCGTCATGTGCTCGAACTCGCGTCCGTTCCAAGATCCGCTCACTGAGTACTCATCCCAGCCGAGTGCTGTCGTCACTTCTTCGACGAGCGTCTCGGCAACGATATACCCTTTGCCATCGTGCTCGATCCGTGTGTATGTCAGCTCATCGCTGACAGCGATCCCGAGGTTGGCCGGAATCGTCCACGGTGTCGTCGTCCAGATGACGAAATGGTCGGTCGTCCCGAGGACGCCTTTGCCATCGACGACTTGGAACGCCACATAGATGGCTGGTGATTTTTTGTCATAGTACTCGATTTCCGCCTCAGCGAGTGCCGATTCAGAAGACGGTGACCAATAGACCGGTTTTTTCCCTTTATAGATGTATCCTTTTTCAGCCATCGTGCCGAACAGGCGGATTTGCGCCGCTTCATATTCAGGCTGGAGCGTGATGTATGGATTGTCAAAGTCAGCGAGCAGTCCGAGACGCTTGAACTGTTCACGTTGTGAGTTCACTTGCTCCATCGCGTAAGCGGCACATTTTTCGCGGAACTCGGCGACAGTCATCTCTTTACGGTTGACGCCTGCTTTTTGAAGCGCGTTCTCGATCGGAAGACCGTGTGTGTCCCAACCTGGGATCATCGGTGATTGATAGCCGTTCAACGACTTGAAACGGACGATGATGTCTTTTAACACTTTGTTGAGTGCATGGCCCATATGGATGTCACCGTTGGCGTACGGAGGTCCGTCATGTAGAATGTATTGCGGCTTTCCTGCATTCTTCTCTTGGACGCGGTTGTACAAGTCCATCTGCTCCCAAGCCTCGTGCATTGCTGGCTCGCGCTTCGGCAAATTTCCACGCATCGCGAATTCTGTATCAGGCATCAATAATGTGTCTTTGTAGTTCATTGAAACTCCTCCTGCATCTTTTTTGAAAAACAAAAAAAACCCGCCCCTAAATAGGGACGAGTTCATCGACTCGCGGTACCACCCTACTAATCTCAAGTAGACCTTGAGACCGCTCTCGGTAACCGATAACGAGGTCAAGCGGTCACGCTTACTCAATTCAGCATGACACTCATAGGGGATACCAAATAAAGTCTTTCTCTTAGGCTTGCACCTTCCCTAAGTCGCTTCGTAGGTGTGACTTTATTGACGTGTCCTAATCAACGTATTGTTTATTATCCGTGATGTTTGTTTGGTGTGACTTCGTCGTCATTATACGCAAGTTCACTCGTATCGTCAAGAACCGTCTGGACAGGCGGCTCTCCGACAATCGTGTCCCATTCGGTACTATTTAGAAGTTCCATCTGTGCGTCGACGAGAACACGGAACCGGGTCCGGTACAGTTCGACTTTTTTCAACATTTGAATGACTTCACGCTCTGCCATCTGCTCTTTACGCGACGCTTCCTCTTCTCGGGCGAGCGCTTCGCGTTCAGCCTGCTTCAAGATGAGGCTGGCTTCTTTGGCCGCATTGGTCTTGACTTCTTCTGCCGCCTCTTGTGCGACGATAATCGATTTATTCAACGTGTCTTCCATCGAGGAGAAGTAGTCAATACGGGCTTGCATATCGTTGACGAGTTCTTCGTACCTTCTATTTTCACGAATCAATAGCTCAAACTCTTTAATGATTTGATCTAAAAATTCATTGACCTCATCGATATCGTACCCGCGAAAACGAGTCGAGAACTCTTTGTTATGAATATCAATCGGTGTCAACGCCATTCGACTTTCCTCCTAAATTCAACGTATGATGCCATACTGGATTTTTATTTTCTCACGCTTTGTCGAGCCGAGGATTGCCGTCAATTTGACACGACCGTAACCCCGGATTGAAACCAAATCGTCTGGTTCGAGTAAAAAGCTCGCGTCCGTGATCGCTTTATGATTGACTTTGCAGTCACCATGTTTGACGAGCGCCTGTGCTTTCTGGCGCGACAGACCGAGCACCTCGCTAACGACCGCATCAAAGCGGAGTGAGGAGACGATGCCAAACTCGTCGCTCCATTTGACTTCTGGGACGGTCAAAATCGATGCGGCCGGCACATCAGACAGCCGCACCCGGGCTTTGCCGACGCGATCCACGTTCATTTCGATGAATCCAGCCGCATCAGCCGTCGTCGCGAACTGAGCGATCCCGTCAGCGAGGACAACGTCGCCAAACTTTTGCCGCTTCAGGCCCGCGTTAAGAAGCGTGCCTGTCACTTGGCGGTGGGTCAAGTCGACAAACTTCGTCGGATAATCGATTTGAAGAATCTTGACTTCAAAGTCGTTCACGTCGAGCTCATAGTAGTCGGGCGTCAATAAAAGCCGTTTCCGCTCAGCTCCAGGGAAACCGCCGTCCTCGTAGATGGCGAGCCGTTTGCCAACGAGTTGCCTGACGATTTGTTGCTCACGTGGGTCTAAAAAATCCGTCAATTTAAACAAGTAGTTGTCCTCGACTTGTCGCACCCAGTCGAGCACTTGCTCGACAAACGGGCGTTCATTCGGTCGATAATGATCGAAGACGCTCATTTACAGACCGAAAATCGCTCGCACTCCTGCTTGCGCCATACGAAGCACGAACAGGGCGACGATTGGAGAAATGTCGAGCATACCGCCGATTGGCGGGATGATCCGACGGAACGGGTTAAGAAACGGCTCACACAAGTATGTCAAAATCTGTCCGAATTTTGATTCTCTCGCATTCGGGAACCACGATAATAAAATATAGGCAATCAAGACCCAACTATAATATCCAAGAAGCGTAACAATCGTATTGCCTAATGCAGGGATCGCATTTTCCATTCATTTACCACCCTTTACTGTTTAGTTCGTCCTCCGAAATCAAATTCGAAATCGATCCAGTCAATTCGATATTGTTCGGAGCACATAGAATCGTGTTATGTCCAATCGACGTCATCGTTCCTTCTAGGGCGTAAACGACACCCGACAAGAAGTTTACAACTTGACGAGACTGCTCTTTCGACATGCGCTGAAGGTTGACGATGACGGCACGATTTTCTTTCAACTGGTCGCCAATATCTTGTGCCTCGGCAAAGACGCGCGGTTCGGCAAGAACGACTTTCGAACGTTCTTTCTTCTTCGTGTTTAGCGCGACGAGGTTGTTCGATGGTTTCGGACGCTCCTCGGTTTTGACGAGCGCATCAGTCGTCGGTTGAGTGTTCGTCTCTGCGACAGCATACTCTTCCCCTTCATACGCGTGATTCGGATCTTCCTCAAGTCCAAAGAAGTCTTTCATTTTGTTTTTGATTGACATAACGGATTCCTCCTTAGAATATATTATTGCACAAGTACGGTCCCAATACGAACAAACGATGCGCCTTCTTCGATTGCCAACTCGTAGTCGTTAGACATACCCATCGACAATTCGTTGCATGGTGCATGTTCGAAGCGATTTGCCGCGACGCGGTCGCGCAATTCGCGTAAAGCACGGAATGTTTCACGGATCTCACCTTCATCTTCTGTGAACGGAGCCATCGTCATCAGTCCGATGACCCGAATATGGCGATACTGTCTACAGTTCTCGATGAACGGGATGACTTCCTCTTTTTCAAGCCCATGTTTTGACGTCTCGCCCGATACGTTCACTTGGACGAAACAATCGATGACACGGTCGGACCGTTTGTCAATCTCTTCGGCGAGCGATAATCGGTCGAGCGAATGGATTGCGGCAACATGATCGATGACTTGTCTCACTTTGCGCGTCTGTAGACTGCCGATAAAATGGAACTTGGCGTCCGACGGCATCGCATTGACTTTCTCGAGCAAGCCTTCCGGACGGTTCTCACCGAAATCACGGACACCTTCTGCGTAAAGCGCGTTCGCGACGTCGACACCGACCGACTTCGTGACCGCGATGAGCGTCACCGCTGTTTCCGATTGAAGGTTCTCAATATTCTGTCTCACTTGTTTGACGTTATCAGCTATGCTCACAATTTCTTCTCCTTGACGAGGACGGCGGCAAATCGACGCTTGGCGTCTCCGTTCCGATAAGAGAAAAAGTCTCGATCGGAAGCGGTCGACAAGTTCGACTGCTTGACGTCCATGTTTCTTTCGACAGCGAGTGTCTCATTGACTCGTTGCAATGACAGATTCGCATGACGTTCTGATTCGTTATACACCGAGGCCGCATATGCTTCGGGCGAGACGGCATTTACGGCATCGAGGACACGGCGGTCGACTTCATAATGCTCGGCCGTGATGGCCGGTCCGACGTACATCTCGATGTCGTGTTCCGGAACCCCGAGCCGAGCGAATGCGTCCGCCATCGAAGACACGATGTTTCCGACCGTCCCTTTCCACCCGGCATGAGCCATGCCGATGATTCCGTGATCTTTCGCACAAAAGAACAACGGGACGCAATCGGCGAACACGAGAGCGAGTGGCAAATCGGTAGCGGTCGTGACGAGTCCGTCAGTCGCTTGAATCGCCTCATCGTATCGATAGGCGCCTTTGCCCTTGTCCGCTTCGTCGACGGTCGCGACACGCGTCCCGTGCACTTGATCGGCCCAAACCGAATCGATGAGCGACAAGTTTGCTTCGGTGAAGAAACGTTCCCGGTTGGCAATGACTTGTTCCGCATCATCGCCGACGTGCAAACCGACATTGCCTTCATTGTGTCCATCCGTCCGAGTCGTCACATAAGCCAGATAGCGATACGCCTCGGTTTCCCATGTATGTATGAGTTGCATACCAGTCTCCTTTTTTTAGAAAAAGGGGGTGCCGAGAACGGCACCCCCTGTTGTTTAGTTACGGCGTTGTCTTACGAACGCTGGGATGTTGATCGTCTCGTCTGGGACGTCCCCACCATAGACTGGTCTATGGAAGTTCCCTTCTTCTTGTTGAGCAGGTTCAGTCGGTTTCGGTTGAACTTCTTTGTTCGCCTCAGGCTCCGCTTGTTTCTTCGGTTGCTGAAGGAACGGGTTCGTGCCTTGTGACTCTTCCGCAAACTCAGTCGCGATGACAGTGACGATGATCTCCTCGTTCAAGTTTTCGTTGATGACCGAACCAAAGATCAAGTTCACTTCTTCATCAGCGGCGCTTTGAACGATTTGAGCAGCCTCTGTTACTTCATACAAGCTGAGGCTGAGTCCACCTGTAATGTTCATCAAGACACCTTTCGCGCCTTCGATTGAAGACTCGAGCAGTGGAGATGAGATCGCCTTTTTCGCTGCTTCGATGGCACGGTTTTCACCAGTTGCCACACCGACACCCATGAGCGCCGATCCTTTTTCCGTCATGATCGTTTTCACGTCGGCGAAGTCAAGGTTGATCAAACCAGGGATGGCGATCAAGTCTGTGATCCCTTGGACACCTTGGCGAAGCACGTTATCCGCTTCGCGGAACGCTTCGATCATCGGCGTGTTCCGCTCGACGATTTCAAGCAACTTGTCGTTCGGGATGACGATGAGTGTATCGACTTTTTCTTTGAACGCTTGGATTCCGTGTTGCGCATGCTGCATCCGTTTGCGTCCTTCGAACATGAACGGTTTCGTGACGACACCGACTGTGAGCGCTCCGATTTCTTTTGAAATCTCAGCGATGACTGGTGCAGCGCCCGTACCTGTTCCCCCACCCATACCGGCAGTGACGAAGACCATATCGGCACCGTCAAGTGCTTCGATCAATTGCTCACGGCTTTCTTCAGCCGCTTTCTTACCGATGTCCGGGTTCGCACCGGCACCAAGGCCGCGTGTCAATTTAGCGCCAAGCTGAAGCTTGACGTCCGCTTTCGACATATTGAGTGCTTGTGCGTCTGTATTGACCGCGATGAACTCGACACCTTGCACTCCGTGCTCGATCATTCGGTTGACGGCGTTTGAACCACCACCACCGACTCCAATTACTTTAATTTTTGCTACGGCGTCAATCGCCTCATCAAAGTACATCATTTCAGGTATCCCCCTACGTAATTTCCAATTGTTAACACATCATCAGCTTACACGCCAAATAATTTTTCCATTAAACGCCCGAATCCATTTTTAGATTCGCGCTCTGTTGTTTCAGGCTCGTCATCACGATCGATGTCGCGTTCTGTCCCGCCAGTTGGTGTTGGAACAGTCACGCGCTCATCTGGCTTCTCAAGTTGCGACTTCGAGACATGATGGTCGCTCATGAGCACATACTTGAGAACACCGACAGCCGTCGCGTATTTCGGATGTCTGACACCAATCGACGAAGGTTGGTAGAGTCTTGTCTTTTGACCCATGACGCGCGTCGCCAATTCCTGGATGCCAGGCAAGGCAGCCGCTCCGCCACAGAGGAGATAACCTCCGCTGAGCGGTGGAACACCTACCTTTTGCACTCTATTCAACACGAGTGTGAACATTTCCTCTATTCGCGCCTCTAAAACGTAACTAATTTCTGTTTGTGGCTCGAATGCCACTTCCCCATTAATATTCGTAAATGAGAATCCTTCAGAAGCGTCCGCCATTTCTTCGAGCGCGAGTCCGTATTCTTCTTTCGCCACTTTTGCGTCTTGGTACTTACAGTTGAGTTTATATACCAAGTCTCGCGTCATGTGGTCCCCGCCGACTGGGAGGATATACGAGTAGACGAGATCACCGCGATAAAATACAGAGACGGTCGTCTTTTCGTGTCCGATGTCGACGAGGCCGATCCCAAGGTCGATTTCATCGACGGAAGCAGCACTCATTCCGAGCGCCAAGTTACCGAGTACAAATCCTTCTAGCGTAAGGCCTGCCCGTTCAATCGAACGACGGATGCTATGTAGGACCGTTTTTGAACCCGTTACCATTTTTCCGTGCATCTCTAACCGGTAGCCGAGCATACCACGGGGATCGACGACCCCTGTCTGTTGGTCGACTGTGAACGACGTCGGGATGACATCGATGACGCTCATCTCATCCGGCAAACGCATCACTTGCGCCGAATTGATGACTTCGATGACGTCGACGTCCGTGATCTCTTGGTCTTCTCGTTTCACCGATGCGATCCCATGACACGGGGCAATTTGGATATGTTCCCCTTCGATGGCAACATATACCGAACGAACTTGATCACCGAGCGCCGCTTCGGCATGTTCGACGGCTTGCTTAATGGCTTGAACCGTTTTATCGATGTCGACGACGGCGCCACGTTTTACTCCTGCAGACGGGGCGCACCCCTCCGCCAAAATGTTAAGCGTTCCTCCGAGCAATTCGCCCACGACGAGCTTAATTTCTGACGTTCCTATATCCAATGCGGCAACATAACCGTTCGCTTCCAAAAGGGAAACACCTCCGCGCTTAAATTTCTGTTTCTGAATTTCCGTTACATTGTTACAGATATCCAAAAATATTGATAGGTCCGGCAAGATATCTCACGTCTAAGTTTACAACAAATAACATAGTGAGAAAAGGTAGAATCCTACAAATTAAGCGGTTTTGGGGTGTCAATTCGATTACAAACCATAAAAAAACAGTCCTTACGTGTCTAAGGACTGTAAAAAATCAGATTATTCTTTCGTTTTTTCGTAAGGGACGAAATAAAAGCCTCCGTCCATGACGACGGTTCCGCGTTGACCTTTTGGGATGTTTTCAAAGATATCCCCGTATTTTGAGACGGTTTGGCTCAGTTTGAACGTCGGTGTGAGCAACGTGTTTCCATCGTTCATGTAAATCTCATACCGGACTGGTTCATCCTTTTTTTTCGAAAAGACGATTTCAGACATCCGGGCCCGCATCGCGTCATCAACTTGCTCGAGTTCACTTGCCACTTTCTCGAGCTCGGCGACGTCCGTGAACTCACGTAAGAGCGGACCATCCTGCAACTTCTCCGGATCATCGATTTGTCCGGTCGGGTGAAGTGATCCGTCTGCGAGCACGACGACTTCTTCTGAGTCGTTTCGCGAGTAGGCGATCATCTTCTCTTCCTCGATGTCCACGGTGACGATGTTATACCAAGACCGATCGACTTTGACGTCCCGCACTCCCGGGAGTGCGCGAATCGTCTGCTCGATGTCGTTCGGAGAGATGCGAACAATCTTTGAAGACGTGTCGAGATCCGTTCCCTCAAGGACGTAAGCTTCAGTCAACCAGTCGAGTCCGGACACATTCACTGCCTTCACGTCAGAAACCGACGTCTGCATATAGACGACGAGTGCGATGAGCACGGCAAACAAGAGTAGAATCGTCGCCAAGCGTCGATTCGCTTTTTTGCGCCGTTGGTCCTTCATATACGGAATGCGATCTTCCAAACTGCGAACGGTATTCTGACGCGTCTCCATTAACTTCTCTCCTTTATCGGCTTACTTCTTCAACAAGATCGGCGAGTGATTCCGCGGCGTGCGGGAATCCTAATCGTTTCGACGCTGCGGCCATCTCGTCATGGTGATTCAAGACGTGACGGATCGACGCGACGAGCGTGGCGCCTGTCAACGCTTGCTCTTTAATCAGTTCAGCGGCACCGTTCTCGACGAGCGCCGACGCATTTTTCGTCTGATGATCCGCTGTCACGTAAGGGCTCGGGATTAAAATGCTCGGCAAACCGAGCGCAGTCAATTCCGAGATTGTCGAAGCACCGGCCCGTGAGACGACGAGACTCGCACAGGCGAGGAGCTCTGGCATATCGTAGACGTAAGGCAAGATTTGGACGTTATCTGAGCTCGGCGCTTTGGCGACGACATCGTCAAAATGCACTTTTCCGGTCACATATAAGACGTTCACAGGTTCAGTCGCGAGTTCCGGGATCGCCTCGATGACCGCTCGATTGATCGCTTCCGCCCCACGGCTGCCGCCATAGATGAGAACAATCGGTCGGTCGTCAATCCCGTACTCGGTGCGCAGTTTCATCTCGTCTGCCGTTGTCTTCAAGACCTCACTACCCCGTGGATTCCCGATGACTTGCACGTTCGCCCCTGGGAAATGGTGTTCAGAACCGGCGAACGACAGCGCCACACGATCCGCTTTTTTAGACAAAAACTTATTCGTCAGTCCCGGGATGCTGTTTTGTTCATGCAAAATCGTCGGAATACCGAGCAGTTGTGCGGTGAAGACGACAGGCCCGGACACGAAACCGCCCGTTCCGATGACGACGTCAGGTCGGAACGCTTTCATGTCTTTTCGTAATGCGAGAACCGATTGGACGAACCGATAACCCGTCTTGACGTTCTCAATCGAAAGCGACCGTTTCAAGCCACTGATTCGAATCGATTTGAACGGGATACCCGCTCGCGGTACGAGATCGGCTTCAAGCCCGTTCTCGGTCCCGATATAGAGCACCTCTAAATCGGTATGCCGCTCTTTCAACGTATCGAGCAGGGCGAGCGCCGGATAGATGTGACCACCCGTCCCTCCACCAGAAATGATGACTCTCATCGGTTTGCCTCCTCATATGCGTTCACGAGCTTGACGAAATGTTCGCCTCGTTCTTCAAACGTCTTATATTGATCCCAGCTCGCACAGGCCGGCGACAGCAAGATCACGTCGCCTGCAACGGACTGTTCAAACGCGAGCGGCACCGCCTCGTCGAGCGTGGCGACGGCTTGCGCCGGAATGTTTTCTGATTCACTTAACGTTTTGAACCGTTCAGCCGTCTCGCCGTAAGCGATGACAGCTTTCACCCGTTTCATCGCCGGAACGAGTGATGTCAGGTCGGCTCCACGTTCGAGCCCGCCGCATAACCAAACGATCGGTGCTTCGAAACCAGTGAGTGCCGCCTCGGCAGCGACGTTGTTCGTCGCTTTTGAATCGTTGTAGACGCGACGGCCAAGCACACGGCCGAGGCTCTCCGTCCGATGGGCGACGCCGCCGAACGTGCGCAAGACGTGCTCGATATGATCAGTCGGGATGTCAAACGGCTCGATCAATAAGAGCGCGGCCAATACGTTCTCGACGTTATGGGCGCCTCCAAGCGCAAGTTCTGACACCGGCATGATCCGTGCGCCATGCAAAGTGATCCATCCTGAATCGACATGCGCGTCACCGGTTTCATAGCCAAACGTTTGAGCTGAAAGTCCAGTCGGCACTCGCTTCATGACTTCTCGATCCTCACCTTTGACGACGACCCGGTCTGAAGGTGTCATGTTTTGGAACAGATTCGCTTTCGCGTCAGCGTATGATTCAAAGTCCCCGTGATAGTCAAGATGGGCTTCTGACAAGTTGAGCAGTGCTGCCGAGCGGGGATGGAACGCTTCCACTCCCATCAGCTGAAAACTCGATAGTTCGATCACGATCAGGTCGCCCGGCGCGGCTTGCGTCGCGACTTCGATGGCCGGAAACCCGATATTTCCCGCCACGTGGACGGGACGTTCGCCACCTTTTAACAGCTCATGGACGAGCGTCGTCGTCGTCGTTTTACCGTTCGACCCGGTGATGGCGACAAAATCTGCCTCTGTTGCCAAATAAGCGAGCTCGACTTCCGTATAAATCGGGATGTGACGCGCAATCGCTTCTTCTAGTAACGCGATCTGATAAGGGATACCCGGATTCTTGACGATCAGTTCAGCTTCGTCTAACAGTTCAAGCGGATGCGAGCCGAAGACAGTTTTTACGTTTAGCGCTTCAATCTTTGCCCGCTCTGCTTCTGTTGGCTCACTGCCCGTATTGATCACTACGTCTGCGCCGACCGCCTTTAAATAGGCGGCAGCTGCGATACCGCTCCGAGCCGCCCCGAGTACGAGGACTCGCTTACCATTCCACTGTTGATTCATGTCTTCCACCATCCATTACATGAGAAGTAACGACAATACTGCCGTGATCAAGCTAATTCCACTGAACGTCAATACGATGCGCCATTCTGACCAGCCGACCATCTCGAAATGGTGGTGGATCGGACTCATCTTAAAGATTCGTTTCCCCGTCGTTTTAAACGAGATGACCTGCAAGATGACACTGAGCGTCTCAATGACAAAAATAATACCGACGAAGACGAGTAATAATTCAAGTTTCAACATGAGGGCGAGACCAGCGACCGCTCCGCCTAAAGCGAGCGAACCCGTGTCACCCATGAAAATTTTCGCCGGGTATTTGTTAAAGACGAGGAACCCAAGGAGTGCTCCGACCGTACTAAACGCAAACCAAGCGATGCCGACTTCATCTTGTCCTAACGCATAAATTCCAAAGAACGCAAACGTCGGGATGGCCGAGAACGAAACGAGACCGTCCAAACCGTCCGTCAAGTTGACGGCGTTCGAGAAACCGACGAGCCAGAAGATGACGATGGCGATGTAGAACCAGCCCGTATCAAACGCGATCGATGTGAACGGAATGCTGATTGTTGTGTCGAGCCCGCCGCCAAGTGATAAGAACCAAACGAACAACACCGAGACAATGATTTGGCCAATCAACTTTTGGAGCGATGTCAATCCAAGGTTGCGTTTGTTGACGACTTTAATGTAGTCGTCAAGGAATCCAATGATCCCGAACGCGAGCGTGACGAACAAGAGCGTCCCGAATCCGGCGACCGCTTCTCCAAACACGATCGAAACGAGAAAGCCGACAAGAAGTGCGAGCAGGATGACGATCCCGCCCATCGTCGGTGTCCCTGATTTCTTTTGATGCCAATCCGGACCCTCGTCCCGGATCTCCTGACCAAACTTTAAGTTACGAAGCGCCGGGATGGCTCGCGGCATGACGACCAATACGGTCAATAATGAACTGATTAAGACGATTAAACTGATTAACATATTCGTACCTCACTACTCTATTTATTGGACTAAGCGCTCAAGCGCAAGTCCTCGCGATGCTTTTAACAATATCACAGTCTGTGGCCGTTGATAACTGCTGAGGAGTGCTTTCGCTTCCTCTACCGTTGGGACCATCGTCACATTCACGCGCGGGTCACTGATCCCTTGTGCGATCCATTTCGCTTTGTCGCCGATCAGCACGCAATCGGTCACAGGTGCCGTGATGACGTGGCCGACACTCTCGTGCTGGGCCTGTTCATCTGTTCCGAGTTCGTACATATCCCCGAGGACGAGGACACGACGGCTAAAGCCTTCTAACGTTTTCACCGTCTCGATGGCGGCAATCATCGATGTCGGGCTCGCATTGTAGGCGTCATTGATCAAATGCGCGTCACCGAACATTTGCTTCTCCATCCGCATCGATGTCAATTGAACTCGATTCAGACCGCGTTGGATCGTCTCGTGATCAAGACCTAATCTGAGTCCGCACGCGATCGCATACGCCGCATTCCGGATTTGGTGGGCTCCGAGCACTTTTAACTCATAAAACTCGTTATTGTAGCGGAAAATCGAGGCGTCAAACGTCGATTCGACGACTTCAAGTTTCCCATCCGCCGTCGCGTCGTAACCGACTCGGTAACCTTCGTTGGCCAAAAGCGGCTCGTCGGCATCGACGATGAGCACCCCGTCCGGTTTGAGCCCGGCTTTAATCTCAAGTTTTGCTTTAGCGATCCCTGAGCGACCTCCGACTTGTTCGCCGTGCGACTCGCCGATGTTCGTCACGAACGCGACGTCAGGCTTGGCAAGTTTCGATAACAACTCGATTTGCCCGAATCCGTTCATCCCCATCTCGAGCACCGCGACTTCCGTATCACGAGGCATTCGCAGTACGGTCAGCGGCAAACCGACGTCCGAGTTGAAGTTTCCAGCCGTCTTGTGCGTTTTGAACTTTTCCCCGAGAACGACGGCAACCATGTCTTTCGTCGACGTCTTGCCATTTGAACCGGTGATCGCGACCACGAACGGATCGATTTCAGCCAAGTATCGTGCCGCCGCTTCTTGCAGCGCCTTTAGCGGTGACTCGACAGGAATCGCCACAATCCCTTCCGGCAGCGGACGCCCCTGCTCCCAAAACGTCACGATTGCGCCTTTTTGGACGGCCGCATCGATGAAGTCGTGGCCATCGACGCGAGCCCCGATGATCGGCACGAACAATCCGTCCTCATTACCGTCTCTCGAGTCGGTCGCGACATGACGGACCTCACGTGTGTCGTCCGTCTCCATCCCAAACCAAGAAGCAAGTGTTTGTATCGTTAACTGTTCCATCCTTATTTCCTCCTGTGACAAAGGAAAAGAGAGCCGAGGCCCTCTTCATCCCTATGCGTTAGTTCGACGGTGCTTGGAGCCTCACTTTGAGTGTCGCCCCATTCTTGACCGGCTTGCCTTTCCCGATTGACTGGGAAGTGACAAAGCCCGTTCCGTCTATTTCTAAATTCAATTGATAGAGCGTCGCCAATCGTTTCGCATCACGAAGCGACCAGCCTGATAGGTTCGGCATCGTGAACGAGTCCTCCGTCTTCAACAGGAGACGCTCCCCGACGACGTACGACTGCCCTTCGACCGGGCTTTGAGCGACGACATCGTCCCCGCTACCGAGTAAGATCGGTTCGAACGAAGCGGCTTTCGCCTGCTTGACCGCCTCATCACGACCAAGCTCGACGTATGTTTCCGTCGTCTTCGTCGACGCATCGATTGTTTTCGTTTGTTTTTCCGGTTCGACGCTTCGATAGCGCAACGCCACGTCCATGACATCCTTGAACAGCGGCGCCATGATGCGCGGACCCGTCGTCGACGAGTCGCCGTTTGGTCGGTCGACCGCAATATACATGACGAGTTCCGGATCATCTTTCGGTGCCATTCCGACGAACGAGTGGATGTACTGACCGCTCAAGTACTTCCCATTTTCGGCAATTTGAGCCGTCCCGGTTTTTCCGATGACGCGATAATTATCGAGCGCATACAGTTGACCGGTTCCGAGATCACTATTGACGACACCGTCGAGTGCTTCGCGTGTCAGCTTGGCCGTTTCTTCCGTGACCGGTTGACCGACAGTTTTCGGATTGGTCGTCCGAATCGTCTCGCCCGTTTCACGGTTGACGACTTTTTTAATCACGTACGGTTGTTTCATCGTCCCGTCGGTCGCGATCGCTGAAGTCGCTTGTAGGATTTGCATCGGTGTCATCGCCGTCGATTGTCCCCATGCTGTGATCAACACGTTCATCGGACTATCGAAGTCGTATTGACTGTTCACTTCTCCCGGCAAATCGACGCCCGTTCGTTGGTCGAACTTGAACGCCTTGAAGTAATCTTCGTACCGGCCGAGTCCGAGTCGTTCATTCGCTAAAATCGAGAAGGCGACGTTCGAAGAGTGCCAGACGCCTTCCACCATAGGAATCGTACCCCATCCGGTGACGTTATAATCATTGAACACCGTCTTGCCATACTTGTAAGACCCGGATTTATACAACTCGTTCGGGTTGTAAACACCTTCATTGATCGCTGCGGCGAGTGTGAAGATTTTCATCGTCGAACCCGGCTCAAAGCGAGATGAGACAGAGAAGTTGCTGTAAGACGTGATCTCACGGGTATTCGGATCAAAAGACGGACGATCGGACAAGGCGATGATCTCACCGGTCTTTGGATCCATGATGATCGCCGTCGCATTTTTCGGTTTATATTCTTTATACAGTTCATCCATTTTCGTATCAAGCAGTTGTTGGATGCGATGATCGAGCGTCAACTGGACGTCCGCCCCGTCTTCCGGGTCGATTTTTAGTTGTTCATCGCTCGACACGAGCTGTCGGCCTGCTAAATCTTTCTCGAAACGATATAAACCGTACGATTCACTCAGCACGTCATTGAGCGATTTTTCGATTCCAAGTTCTCCGACGAGTTCGATGCGGCCGTTTTGATCAATCTTTTGGGCGTAGCCGACGACGGATGAAGCAAAGACTTTATTCGGGTAATAGCGTTTCGGTTCTTCGACGAACGTGATGCCCGGAATCTCAAACGCTTCGATCGCTTCTTTTTGTTCGACCGTCAAATCCCGGCCCGGTACCCCGAACTCGATTTGACCGCGATCGACATTTTGTTCGAGCCGTTTCAAAATATCGGCTTCAGTCATCGGAATGACCGTCGCAAGCTCTTTAGACGCGCCCTTAAACTCGTCAGGCAAGAGCGTCTTGTTTTCGACCCGCTCTCCCCCTAGCTTCAAGACCGCGACAATCCGGTAGGACGGGATATTGATGGCAATCGGTTGCCCGAACCGATCAAAAATCTCTCCACGCTCCGCCTTAAGTGTACTGACAGCCTTCCAACGCTCTTCTTCAGCGAAAGCGAGCATGTTCTCCCCTTTGTACGTCTGAAAGACGGACAAGTAGAGGAACCAGCCGACAAAAAATAAAAAGAGCGGTGTGAAGCAAACGATCGCCACCCACGCCACTCTTTTTTTACTCTGTTGTAGAGAATTCATCAGTCGATCACCAAAACGTTCTTTTCATTGAACTGCATGCCGAGCTTTTCAGCAATCGCATAAATTCTC
The DNA here is from genome assembly GCF_004337185.1 of Exiguobacterium sp. SH0S2. Taxonomy (NCBI): domain Bacteria; kingdom Bacillati; phylum Bacillota; class Bacilli; order Caryophanales; genus Exiguobacterium; species Exiguobacterium sp. SH0S2. The sequence goes on from NZ_SJVB01000001.1 coordinate 543,414, forward strand.
TCAGGTGAGCTTAGTTGGGCAATCTCATACTTCAGTTCTTCATTCTCTTTCGAGATCGTATTCATCTCTTGGCTGATGACAGCCGTATCTCGCATAATATTGTACGCTTCGTTATGTTTCGACACCGTGATGCCACCGAACAAGACGACCGAGAAAATCATCGTCGGGTACAGGATGGATTCGAACAAGGTCAACGTACGTCGTTTCGGAGCTGGTATTGGTCGTTCTTGCGGAATCGGATTTCGATTCGGTGAAATTTGAGGCTGCAGAGCCTTGCGGGCAGCTTCTGGCATCAGGTATCCCTCCTACGTACAATCTATTTTTGTTTTTCAGCGATCCGAAGTTTGGCCGACCGGGCCCGGCGGTTGTCTTCAAGTTCGTTATCTCCGGCAGTGATCGGCTTGCGTGTGATCAGCTTCAATTCCGGTTCGAACTCCTCTGGGATAATCGGCAATCCTTTTGGCAACTGTGGATACTGGCTCTTCTCTTTGAAAACCTGCTTACAGATGCGGTCTTCAAGTGAATGGAACGTGATCACACAAATCCGTCCACCGATGGCGAGAATGTCAATCGCGTCTTGGACGGCACGATCGAACACGTTCAATTCGTCGTTCACAGCGATGCGGATCGCTTGGAACGTCCGTTTCGCCGGATGGCCGCCTTTGCGTCGCGCCGGCGCCGGAATTGCGTCTTTAATCAATTCGACGAGTTCGAACGTCGTCTCAATCGGCTTGACGGCACGGGCTTGTTCGATTTTACGCGCAATCTGTTTCGAGAACTTCTCTTCCCCGTATGTAAAGAAAATGCGGGCGAGGTCCCCGAACGGCCATTCGTTGACGACGTGATACGCCGAAAAATCTCGTGACCGGTCCATTCGCATATCGAGCGGAGCGTCAAAATTATAGCTAAAGCCGCGTTCTGCCTCATCTAACTGTGGTGAAGAGACACCGAGGTCAAATAATACTCCATCGACTTGTGTCACACCTCGTACCGCTAACTCGTCTTTCAGATGGACGAAGTTGCTCTTTATAAACGTAACCCGGTCCTCATATGGAGCCAAACGCTCAGCAGCGTGCGTGAGTGCGACGTCGTCCTGGTCGAAGGCGTAAAGATGGCCCGTCGTCAGGCGTTTCACAATCTCTTCGCTATGACCGGCTCCCCCTAACGTACAATCGACGTAAATTCCGTCCGGTTTGATGTTCAGTCCATCAACAGACTCCATTTTTAAAACCGTTTCATGCTCAAACATACAAAAACCCTCTCAACCTACATTTTTCAACTAGTTTATTACATTTACTTTATCATAAAAATGTCAAGCTACGCATTGGTTTTTAGAGAAAATAGGAAACAAAAAGGTAACAAACAAAAAATGGTTCTCCAAACAAGTGGAGAACCTCGATCATTTACGATTTCACAATCAAATTTTGACTAAACAACGCTCCCATTCCGCCTGTTCATAGGCGGCGCGTAACCGAACGAATAAATCGTCTCCGTGACGATTCATCAGTGGGACCATCGACCAGATCCGCTCTTGCGGTGCGTCCATCGGCAGCAAGCGTGTCGACAGATGGATCCGGCGTCGATTCAAACGATACTGCTCGCGCTTCGCCTCGGCCCGCATCTCGTCAGCGAGACGGTCAAGGATATGTCGCGCGTTCGTCTCAAAGCGATGCCCGCGCTTTCCTGCCTCTTGCCCGATTGCTTCAGACAGCGTGCGGTAGGCATACAGACTTTGGTCAAACGATTCGTCATCGAACGAATGGTCCGGGAGCGGATTCGTCAAGTAATCGACGAGTGTGGTCCCTTCTTGAGCGAGTTTTTTCTCGTCGTTCGTCGACATGACGACAGCGCCAAGTCTCGGGATCAACAACGGCATCTTCCAACCGAATACATGAAACAACGGACGAAGTTGGAGCCAATAGGCGATCTCCCCCGGACCAGCGACGTATGCGAGCGTCGGAAACAAGTAATCTTGCATGAGCGGCCGTGACACGACATTATTCGAGAACCGTTCGGGATGCTCATCAATTTCTTGTAACAGTTCCGCCTCCGTGAAGCGGTGACCGCGTTTCGTCGTGAAGACATCTTGTTCTTTCGTCAACAATTCACGCGTCCCGTCATGATAAAACACGTGGGCCGCATCGCGGTTCAGTTCTACGGTCGGCATGCCGTCCTCAAATGAGTCGCGGAACACTTCGTGCAAGCGGTCGTGTTGCACGATCAACTGTTTGAACGCCTCACGTTCGAGCCGGCGTACGTCAGGCTGATGCGGGTCGAACAGGAGAAAATCGTACCCGACGAAACGCCGCATCATCTTCCCAAAAAATTGTGCGAACGAGTGACTCGCTTGGAGTAAGACGACAAGCTCATGATAAAGCGTCGCCGTATGGACAGTCTCTGTCTCCGACACGAACAGACGTTGCAACATTTGGACGAGTTCGATTTTGAGACGGTCGAATTCGAGTTCTCCGACCGATGCTTTCCCTGCGAGCGGAACGGTCGACAACGCTTCTTTCCGCAGTTGCCGTGACAACGGCTGGGGGGCGTACACATGGTTGATCTCGGCGAAGTCATGATCCTCGGTCGCCATCCAAAAAATCGGGATGACCGGCTTACCGAGCACGGCTTCCGCCTGTTTCGCTCGTTTGAGCACGGTTAACAGCTTATACACCGCAAACAACGGGCCCCCGAAGACGCCGACTTGCTGTCCGGTCACAATCGTGAACGCCTCGCCTTTCGCGAGCGCGTCGAGTTTTGAGTCAAGCACGTCCGAGAGCGGACCGTGAACCATCTGTTGCGCCCGAAGAATCCCTGCTAACGATTCCAGATGCGGGTATGAGCGTCCTTCAAGCTCGCTCGCTCGAGCTTCGAGCTCGTCCATTCCTTTATAGTCCAGCCACTTCGTATATCCCGCTTCGATTTGGATCATCGGGGAAGATGGACTGTACATGGCGTCTAGCGACTCTATCCTCACGTATAACGACTTCCTTTCAAACGGTCAATGAATCATTTCTTTTGCGACACCGAGCGAGAACAACACGGCGTGTAACGGGACGAGTAGTAAAAATAACAATCGCCAGCCGTGTACGAACATTTTTGTATATAAGACTTCTTCGTGTCGGACTCGCTGCCAAATCGCATTTGCCGGAAAAATAGCGCAGCAGACGGCTAAGAGCAACCAAAAGACGTCGTCCCCGACGAGTGTCTCTAATAGGACCGCACACGCATAAAACCAGAGGAACACTCCGGCATCGCAGACAAGTTTAAACGTATTGACCGATTTCGGCATAATTTTTCTAAGTATCATATACACCATAAACCATATGACAAGCGGAAATGAAACGATATACACTAACATAATGCGCTCGCTCCTATTATCAATTTTTGCATGAGTGGGATGACCGTCAGTTTTCGGCCTCTGTCCTCGGCCCGTTTCAAGAGCGGGGTCAAGATGGCATCGACCTCGGTCATACGTCCGGCCTCGATATCTCGAAGCATCGAAGAGCGGTTTTGAGCTGTCTTCTCGATGATCGTCTCAATATATGTATAAGGCACGAACTGATCGAACAGCGGTGTCAGCTCCTCATAGATCGTTTGCGCGACTTCGCGGCAAGGCGGTTCGGCGACGGCTCCGTTCGGGACGCGACAAAGTGCGGTGATCGGATTGATGATCGCGTTCGCAAACAACTTTTCAACGACGACTTGTTCGATATCCGCTTCCCACACGACTTGGAGCGGCGAGGCGATGAACGTGAGCGGCTGTAGGGCATCCAAGCTCCCGATCCGAACTCGGCCGAGGCCGCTATGGTTAATTCGATTTTCGTCTCGCGTCACCCCGTGCTCGATGACGCCTAAGTGGAATCCTCGTTCCCGAGCGTACTCGAGATGGGCAATCCCGTTCGAGCAGATGAACACAGGGACGCCCCCGGTAAGCCGTTCTGTCGCCGCGCGCACTTGGTGCGCTTTCGTCGTCACGAAAAAGACGTCCGCATCCGTCTCGTTGAGTGTATGTACCGGTTTGAGCGGGACAGCGACGGTCCCCTTCGTCATACCGGCTCGTTCGATCATGACGTCTTTCGTTTCTTCGCCTCGACCGTACAAGGTGACGCTGTAGTCTTTCGCGAGTAACGACGCCATCAACATCCCGATAGCCCCGTTCCCTATAATCCCAATTCGTTTGATCGGCTTCATTCGCTATCCCTCCACAAACAGTGTGCACAAAGAATTTTACCACAATCTGTTTCCAGGACCACACAATTAAAAAAAGAAGCGATCTCCCAAGGAGACCGCTTCTTTTCGCATTATTTGCTTGTTACTTCTTTACCGTTGTAATGTCCGCAAGATTTGCAAACACGGTGTGAAAGTTTCATGTCGCCACAGTTCGGGCACTCGTTCATACCAGGTACGTTAAGTTTGAAGTGAGTACGACGAAGACGTTTGCGAGTTTTCGACGTTCTACGGAATGGTACTGCCATCGTTGTCCACCTCCTTGAAAAGTTAGCCGTTCTCGTCCTCTTTTTTAGAGAACAAGTCAGCAAGGCCCGCGAGGCGCGGGTCGATTTTTGGTTGGTCGTCCGGCTGTTCGTCAATGAGAGACCAGCCTTCCCCTTCAACCTGAGTTTTGTCTGTTTCGTTCCCGAAAATTTGAATCGGGACTTCTAACATGATGAGCTCTTTTACGATCGGTCGCAGATCAATCGTATTTCCTTCTGGCAAATTGACATCATCGAATTGCTCCGTATAACGCCCATTCTCCAAAAAGAAAGGCTCGAGCGATTCAATATCAAATTCAAAGACGACATCTTCTAACGTACGCGCATCTGGCAACGTCAGGTCCCCTTGAACCTTCAAATTGAATGTAACTTGATTAGATGTGAACGACGCATCCCCGTGCACATGCACCGGGCGAATCGAACGGATATCCGGATGGAGCTGAGTAAGCTCTTCGAGTTCAACCATCTCATCGATGGAAAAACTGTCATCCTGGTTTCGTAGCTTAAGTAGCTGTGCAATAGACCACTTCATCCGAATCACCTCAATTGCAACAATATGAATTATAGATAGGCCAACTTGTTTTGTCAATGTTTTTTCTTTACACTAAAATCAGTTGGCGACGGCGCTTTGCCAAAGCGTACTTACCTATCTTACACCAATCCAATCGACAATGCAAAGGAGTAAATTTATGAAAAAGACGGCCATCATCGCGGAGTACAATCCGTTCCATAACGGACATCTCTATCAGGCAAAAACAGCTCGAATCGAAACGGATGCCGACGCCATGATCGCCATCATGAGTGCCCAGTTCACACAGCGCGGTGAACCGGCTGCTTTTGACAAGTGGAGCCGGGCTGCGGCGGCAGTCAAAACAGGGGCGATCGACCTTGTGATCGAACTGCCGACTTGTTACGGCGTCCAACGCGCCGACCGGTTCGCGAGCGCGGCTGTCGCCATCGCGGAACAAATCGGATGCCAGACGCTCTCGTTCGGCAGTGAGAGCGGCGACGCCGATGCGGTCCTGCGCGCGGCACACGCTGGCATCGAAGCGACACCCGCCTATCATGACGCGCTCCAACACGCCTTAAAAGCAGGCAAGTCATCCGCCAAAGCATCGAGCGAGGCGTTTGCGGCACTTTATCCAACTTTTGACTTGACGCTTCCAAACAACATTCTCGCCTATCATTATGCGAAAGCCGCTCGCACCATCTCACTCCATACCGTAAAGCGTCTTGGGGCCGGCTACCACGATACAGGCGTCTCGGACGTCATGTCGGCAACGGGCGTCCGGGCCCACTATCTCGAGACCGGGAGTGTCCGGGCTGTCCCAGAAGCGACACGGGCGTTATTCCAGCAGACGTCGATGGCCCACTGGTCGCTCTATTGGCCTGTCTTGCAATTCAAGTTACGGACGATCCCAAAGTCAGAACTCGAACAACTCGTCGGCATTGACGCTTCGTTGTCCCCTCGCTTGATTGAAGCAGGTCTCGCACCGACGTTCGAACAAGCTATGGGCGGCCTGTTGACGCGACGCTATACACGCACGGCCATCCAGCGCGCTCTCGTCTCGGTCCTCATCCATTGGAAACGTGACGAACTTCCGGAACGATTTGACGAAGTCCCATACGTCCGTCCGCTCGCATTCAATGCGATTGGCCGTAGCGTCTTAAAAGACATAAAAAAAACGGTACCGCTCGTCAGCAAGTACCAGTCCGATTTAGCGTTCGAAGCTCGTGTGACCGAGGCGTACCGGTTACCTCTCGGCAACCGGTCACTGCTCGAGCATATGCAAACCCCTCAATTCATCGACTCCAAATAATCGATGGCGTCCTCGACCGTTTCGACCGGAACGACTGCAATATCGCTCTCGAGCCGGTCGAGTGATTCCAGCGCTTCATCATAATTCGAACCGGCCGGCACGAAGAACACCGAGGCACCGGCTCGGTCAGCCGCGACGATTTTTTGCCACGCCCCACCGATCGGACCGACGTTTCCTTCTTCATCGACCGTGCCAGTACCGGCAATCGTCTCACCGCCCGCCAAGTCACCCGGCGTCAACTGATCATAAATCTCTAGCGTGAACATGAGCCCGGCCGAGGGCCCCCCAACGTTCGTCAGTTCAAACGTGACGTCCGGTTCTGTGCGCACATCTTGCACCGGCAGCGGTTCATAAATTCCGAGACCGACACGGTCCCCGCTCCGGTCGAGCGGTTGAACGAGCGTCTTCACGACACGTTCCCGTCCATCCCGTTCGAGCGTGATCGTCACTTCATCCCCCGTCTCGAACGCCGAGACGCGGTTGATGAAATCAAGACGTGACGCGAACGATTGGCCGTCAAGCGCTGTAATGACGTCACCTGGTTTAAGGACGTTCGCCGCGAGCGACCCGGTGATTGGAGCCGAGACGTACATGCCGTCAAACGTGACGGTCACGTCCTCTTCGGCTAGACCGTACGCGTATTGAATGGCCGCTTGCTGCGACGATGACATGAGCAGCTGCTGTCTTCGCTCGTAATCGTCTTCCCCTTCGCCGTCATACAAATAGCGACTAGACGGACTCGCTTCCGTGAACGGCGTGAACCAGCTCCCGACGAGCCAAAGCGGTGTCGCCCGTCGTTGCGAGATCGTGACCATCATCAGTTCACCCGCATCTTTCGTCCCGTCTTCAACCGTCATAAAGGTTTCGATGGTCGTCGCTTCGCCCGGATACGTGATGTAATAAGGTAACGGGGCAAACAGAAAGATGAGCACGGCGACGAGGATACCGAAGCCGATCTTCAGCGACTTCATTGCTGTTGACTCACTTCATATTTTTTCCGAAGTGCCTGTTCGACTTGTTCGGGAACGAGTTCAGCGACCGAGGCGCCGTATTTGGCGACTTCTTTCACGATCGACGAGCTGAGGAACGAGTATTTGCTGTTCGTCATCATAAACAGCGTCTCGACGTCCTCGTTTAACTTCTTGTTGATCGAAGCGATCTGAAGTTCGTATTCGAAGTCAGAGACGGCCCGAAGACCGCGGACGATCGTCGCTGCTTCTCGTTTAGCGGCATACTCGACGAGCAGCCCGCCAAACGCGTCCGCTGACACGTTCGGTAAATGCGATGTCACTTCCCGAATGAGCGTGAGCCGCTCTTCGACGTTGAATAACGGTGCCTTGCTCGAGTTTTCGAGCACCGCGACGATCACTTCATCAAAGATGGCTGCCGCCCGCTCAATAATATCTAAATGTCCGTTCGTAATCGGGTCAAAGCTCCCCGGGCAAATCGCGATCCGTTTCATATGTTCACTCCTCGGTCGTTGCGTACTCGTAAAGGCTGATCGTAATGACAGACGAGTAGCGTTGAACCTTAATTTTTTCGAGCAGACCGACCCGATCCGGCAACGTCGTCTCGCTGCCATGTTCGCAGACGACGACGCCGTTGTCTGTCAACAGTCGGTTCGATTCAATGAGTTGTAAAAACGATTCATGTTCTTCCTCATGGTACGGCGGGTCCATGAAAATGAGTTTAAACGACCGCCCCGTCTCGGCGAGTTGGTCGAGGACGGCCCGCGCGTCTTGTCTTTGAATCGTCGCTTGTGCCTCGTAACGCGTCGCCCGTAGATTGTCCTGTATCGTTTGAATCGCCTTCCCATGACGATCGACGAAGACGGCACGGTCGCACCCCCGTGATAACGCCTCGATCCCGAGACCGCCACTCCCCGCGTAAAGGTCGAGGGCATCCCCCCCGGCGAAGTAAGGGCCGATGATATTAAACAATGATTCTTTTACTTTATCTGCCGTCGGTCGTGTCGTCGACCCTGGGACCGCCTTTAGGCGCGTCCCTTTTCGTTCTCCTGAAATGACTCGCATCGTTGATCCTCCATTAGAAAAGATGAAGGCGTCACCACCTTCATCTCGCCCGTTTATTTCTGCTTTGGCTCGTACGTCTCGGCAATGAAAGGCCGTTCGCTCCGAACGACCGCGTCGACGAATGGCAAGGCACTGATTTTCTCGATGATCGTCTCATGGTCTTCTAAGTCCGTATATAAAAAGGCGTACTTCTCACGCTTCGAGACGTAATATAAGTTTGCGTAGCGACGTAGCGCTTTCACTTGTTTGAGCGACTGCACGTAAACGACGAGTCCGATTCGACCTTTTAACTCGAATGATTCAGCCAGCACATCCACAACTTCCGCCTCCTCCGCCACAGCTTCCGCCACCGGAACAGCCACCCTCATCGAAGAACGGGTTGCCGGTAGGCACTTTGATTTTTGGAGATACCGAGAACGCCAACAGCTCACTCACTTCTCCGAGTAACTTATCCAAGTTACGTTCCGCCTTTTTGAAGGCGGCCACTTCCGGTTGCACGTCGAGACGACGCTTCACGAGATGCATCTCTTTTTTAATACGATCGTGATCTGGGTGATGTTTCCCGAACCGTTGCACGTACTCATAATCTTCTTTCATTCGTAAAAATTCCCGTTCGACTTCCTGGGCTTCTTTCGAGCGAGCGCGAGCTTGTTTTGTCGCGATATATGTTTGGAACGATTCGCTCGTCTCGATCAAGGCAGTCAATGCTTCTGTTTGATCGAGCAAATCAATCGTCTGTTCAGTAATAATCATGGCTTTCACCCTTTCTGACATGATTTTACCACAATTGATTCCCTCTGTGAGCAATCGGACTTATAATTGAACGTGACGTAAATGCAGAAAGGAAGTGAACCACCGCTTCGTGCGGTGTACGATGAAAAAAGTCTCGTTTAACATGATTCGCTCGGCCGGTATGAAAACCGACTATGCGAAACCAGAATATTATTATGATCAGCTCGATAAAGTCCGGGCGGCCGATCTCGTCCTCTTCCCGGAGTACTGGATGGTCAACTCGATCATTTACGGATTGAACAAACCGATCTTCCCGTCTCCGGCAACGTACCACCTCGGGCACGATAAAATCGAGATGACACGCGCTTTCACAGCGACGTTCCCGCATCGCATCCCGAAGACGTTAATTTACGGGAAGAACCCGTACACGATCGAACGCGTCCTTGAAGAGTTCGAATACCCGTTCGTCGCCAAGACCGCCAAGTCCTCGATGGGTCAAGGCGTCTGGCTCATTAAAAATGAACAAGAATGGCTCGAATACGTCGACAAACACGAGACGTTTTACGTCCAACAGTTCATCCCGAACGACCGTGACCTGCGCATCATCGTCATCGGCGAAGAAGTCGTCGGTTCTTATTGGCGCGTCAGTGAGGCCTTTTTAAACAACGTCGCCCAAGGTGCCCACTTCTCGTATGACGATATCCCAGGTCACGTCGTGGAAGAAGTGCTCTCGATCGCGAAGACGCTTCACATCAATCACGCCGCGTTCGACGTCATCGTCTCAGGGGATAATTTTTACATCTTGGAATTCAACGTCTTCTTCGGTTCAGAAGGATTGATGCCGCTCGGCGTGAGACTTATCGACAAGATTGCGGCGTATCTCGAAACGATGTCTTGACCGTTCATCTTTTTTTCACAATTTGAACACACGTTATTCCAAGAACGTTTTCGAATATGATATGATGACATATGAGGTTTATTAGGGAAAAGGGGGATTATGATGAAATTTGAGCAGTTCCACATCGAGGGAAAAGAGATCCGCTTCGGTTTGCTCGAGACGATCATGGATCATCATCATTTCATCCGTGAAGGCGCTTGGGACTATGAGCGTGCGACGTATGATATGAAGTACGAGAAGCAATCGACGGGCGAGACGTTTTACCTGCGCTTGCCGGTTTATGCGATTGAAGGCCAAATCGAGGACCGTCATGCGGTCGTTAAAATGGTGACACCGATTCTCGGGAAACATTACTACCCGCACGGCGTCGAGTACGACGAAGAGTTCCCAGAAGAAATCGTTCGCGACTGTGAGCGTCGTCTCGCGGCTCTTGCGGAAACACTGGAAGTCAAACCCCTCTAAACGAAGGGGTTTTTCTTTTGGCTGAAACGGCGATTCATCTATGTAGAGGGCGGCTGGATTCAGACCGAGGATCCCTTTACGCCGGTAAGTCCTCTGACCGGATGATGGCACACCCTTTACTCTCATAATAGTCGAGCATCCCGTCAATTTTCTTTAAATCATAACTCGTGATACAGTCCGTTAATACGCTGACCGCATAGTCTAATTTGCGTAAGTTATAGCACGTCGATTTCACGCAGGCAATCGCATCCGCGCCGGCAATATAAAAGTGGCCAATCTCATTCGCTTGAATAAACTCGCTGAACGCGTCACTCGTCAAGGCGTTGCCCTTATATTTTGTGAATACATGATCGGACACGCGTTTCAACTCCGGGGCCAGCTCAGCACCGCGCGTACCCGTTTTAAACGTCCTAGTGCCGGGCGACAGATTCTCATGGCGAATATACACGACCGGAATCCCTTGCTCGACCGCCCAATCGATTGAGCGGTTAATGTGATCGATAATCGCCTTATAATTCTTCGTGATATCATTTTGAATATCAATGATGACCAACGCGTTATTCTGCATGTTACGTCCTCCTTCATAATAAGAAACGAACTGTCGTATGACTCATCTCTCATCATACCAGAGGTTGCTTCTGGAAAATATAGACATGTCATTTCAGATAATATGATACACAAAAAGGGAGGCCCTCAATGGGTCCTCCCTTCTCTCATGTAGCAATCACATTGAGTGTCACATCGACTTGTCCGAGCAATAGATCGAACTGGTCGCGGACGTAACGGTACAACCGCTCTGCCTCGCTAAGCGAGACGGGTGCGATCAGTAGATAATCGTACCGCTCTTTCGAGAGCGACACGACTTTCACTTCACGCAATCCGAATTCGATCGCGCTACACGCAATCAAATCCTCGATCGCCCGCTCTGCAATCGTCACATCTCCGTATGAATAATCGTTTCCGATGACAGCCATCGTATCGTTCATCTTCTTCACTCCTTTTCTGCAACGAGCACTTTCACGTCCTCCATAATGGTTTCGATGTCGACTGGTTTTTCTCCTGTCGTCGCCATTTGCGCGACTGCACGAACATCATGGTGACGGTCGATGATATACATCGTCGTCGCGTGGGTGACAAGTCCACTATTCGCTTTCGAATAATAGAACTGAAGCTGACGGGTGATCCGGTCGATGTCGGCTTTGTCACCGGTCAACATCTTCCATCCAGTTGGCTCAGCTTGGAACGCCGCTCCGTAGTTCTCAAGTACCGGGATCGTATCGACTTCCGGGTCGACCGTGATGGCGACGAGTTCGACGTCAGTGCCGTACAAGTCGTTCGCCTTCAAGTCTTGCTCGAGTTTCATGAAGTCGCGTAGCGTGAGCGGACAAATATCGGGACAGTTCGTATAAAAGAACGTGACGATTTTGACTTTTCCGTTATCTGAGTCGTACGGTTGGCCATCGAGCGCGTTCGTCAACGTGAACGGGGTCGGCTCTTGGATGACCGGCAAATCATCTTCTTTGAAGAAGAGGAAATACGAGGCCGCTCCGATAGCGATCAAAATGACGACCGTCAACCCGACCGTCAAGTAACTATTCCGTTTCATGCTCATCCCCCTCTCTTCGGTCATCCTCCGATGATGGCCCGGAAGACGTTCGTCGTCTCACCCGGTTCAAACGCCACATAGAGAAGAACATAGACCATCACACCTGTAATGGCTGTGAAAAACCAGACGACTGATGCTTTCGGTCCGATTTTACGATGTTTCTCGATCTTGTTTTTATAGCCGAGATAGAGTGTGATCAATCCGAGGATACCACCTGTCGTCGCCAGGATGATGTGGAAAATCATGAAAGCGAGATAGTACGGCTTCACCGAGTCCGGACCTCCAAATGCGGTATTCCCAACAAAGATCGTCCGCGAGACGTAAAGGATAAAGAACGTCGTCGCCGCGACGGCAGCTGCTGTCATGACTTTTTTATGCTTTTCAATATTGCGGCGGTCGCGCGCGATAATCGTCCAGCCGATGGCGACCAAAATCGCACTGATTACAATGAATGTCACACTAATTAAGGCAAGATAGTTCATCGATGTTTCCCCTTTGACTTAGTTCATTTTTTCTCTTTCGGTTCGTTCGGTGTGAATGACATGCCTTCGTCAAGCGCGAGCGATTTCGTCCGGCGTACCCAACCGAAGAACGTCCAGCCGAAGAAGAAACCGTACACGACTTCCTGTCCAAGCTTCATCAATACCCCGCCGAAGCGCTGGTCTTCGAGGGCGCTGTTCGTCGCACCCATCAAGGCGTTTAAGTCGAGACCGGATACGTCTCCGTTCGGCATACAGTATCCGAGCACCGTCGCGAACGTCTCAACGTCCGTATAGGCGTCATAGAGAATTCCTTGACTGAAGATGATGAACGCACAAGCAGGCGTCAATAGCACACCGTTTGCGATGATGTACACCATCCGTTTCAAATCGGACATCCCCTCTTCTTCATCCGAGAGGAACGGGGCGATTACCGGATACCACATCGTCAAACTAAAGACGACGAGAGCCCCGTGAAAGATGCGATGCACCCCGTAGTTCGTTAACACGTAATCAAAGATGAATGGCATGTGGTAAAACGTAAATAACGCGTTGAACAACACGAGCGCAATCAGCGGTTTCGTCATAAACTTAAGCGTCGGCCCGATTACTTTATAACTAAATAATTTTTCAAATACCCAATACGGCAATCCGTAAATGACGAGCGCCGGCGCTAACACGTAGACGAGCACCATCTGCAACATATGCACCGAGAAGATGATGTGCGCGAGCACGTCGACTGGACTACCAAATCCGATGTAATAGAGCACGATCGCAAACAACATGCTGAACTTTTGTAGCAACGTGGTCGACTCGTACCCTCGTTTCGCCATTCTCTCTGTGACGAACGCATAGAGGACGTACAACCCTACCATCAACAATCCGAACAACGGACTCCAAAGCGTTGTCCATTCGAACTGTTTGAGTAGCTCTGATGTATTCCAGAGCATCCCTTCACCCCTTTTCTTTCTCTCCCAAACCAATGAAACCGTTCACTTCAAGATTACTATTCCTTTATTTTTGAAGTAAAGCAAAAAGGACTGAATCATCTATGTTTCCACAGATGTTCAATCCTTTGTCACATTTTTACCAAATGAGCAAACGAAGTGCCGCGACAGTGATGATGGCGACGAAAATACCAAGCCACATCATTCCGACGATCCACGTGTTGCCACGGTTGTTCATATGCATGAAGATGTACAGCTGCAAGAACACTTGGATGATGGCGAGGATGATCAAGAAGCCACCCGCCGCCCATACCGGCATGAGCTCCGCGTAGACCGCGCCGAACGCGACAAACGTGAGCAAAATCATCATCGCGAAACTGATCAACTGAAGTTGATACTCGCGTCTCGACTCTGCCTTCACTTCAAGCTCTAACTGTTTGTGTGTTTCGTTCATTGGATTTTTTTCCATGTCAGCTCACCATCCCTAAGAGATAGACGATCGAGAAAATGAAGACCCAAACAACGTCGATGAAGTGCCAATATAAACTCGACACATAGAACTTCGGTGCGTTGTAGACATCGATCGGACGGTTCCAGTTGCGGATCAACAGCGTCGTGATCCAAAGGAGACCGAACGTGACGTGAGCGCCGTGGAATCCGACGAGCGTATAGAACGCAGAACCGAACGCACTCGACGTGAACGTGTGACCGATACTGTAGTAGTGGATGAACTCGTAAATCTCAGCTCCTAAGAACCCTGCCCCGAGAAGAAGCGTCACGATCAACCAAAACTTCATTCGACCTGGATTGTTCGCTTTCATGTTCATCATCGCGAGCACGCTCGTGAGCGAGCTCGTGAGGAGGAGCATCGTCATCATGAAGACGAGCCCCATCTCAAAGATGTTGTACGAGCGAAGTTCCTCTGGCGCACCAGAATTTAGAAGCCCGACGTACGTTCCAAACAACGAGGCGAAGAGAACCGTCTCTCCTCCAAGGAAGAACCAGAAGGCCACATATTTATTTTTCCCTTCCAGCGTGGCTTTCTCTGGATTGGCCGGAATACCGGTCACTGGGTGTTTTTCAACTGCATGTGCCATTTATTGTTCTCCTTTCTCACGAATCGCTTTCAAATCCGCTTCGATTTGTGATTTTGGAATGTAGAATCCGTGGTCGTCGATCCATGAACGGAGGAACATCGACACGAACGTGATGAGTAAACCGATGACGATAAGTGACCAACCGACAACCGGGTTGTCCATTTGGAAAATCGCGCCAAGTCCAGCGATGAATAACCCGAGTGACATGAAGAACGGGATCAATGAGTTATTCGGCATGTGGATGTCTGACACTGGTTCAGCGACAGAAACCCGTTTGTTACCCGCCATCTTCTCGAGCCAGAACGTGTCCAACCCTTTGACGAGCGGTGTTTGTGCGAAGTTGTACTCTGGAGTCGGCACAGGAAGTGTCCACTCGAGCGTACGTCCGTCTTCCCAATGGTCCGGCTTGACGACGTCTTTCGACAAGAACGCCTTGACGACGGCGATGAGCAAGATGATCGTCGACACACCCATGAAGAAGGCACCGATCGTCGACAGCAAGTTCATCGTCTCAAACCCTTGATTCGGCAAGTATGTGAAGACGCGGCGTGGCATCCCGAACAATCCGAGGAAATGTTGCGGGAAGAACGTCAAGTGGAACCCGATGAAGAACAACCAGAACTGCCAGTAGCCAAGCTTCTCAGAGAGCGCTTTGCCGAACATGAGCGGGAACCAGTAGAACAGTCCTGCGAAAAGACCGAAGACGACCCCACCGACGATTACGTAGTGGAAGTGGGCGACAACGAAGTAACTATCGTGGTACTGATAGTCAGCCGGTGCGACCGAGAGCATAACCCCTGTCATCCCTCCGACGAGGAACGATGGGATGAACGCCACCGAGTAAAGCATCGGAACGTTGAACTTGATCTGCCCACCCCAAAGTGTGAACAGCCAGTTGAAGATTTTGACCCCTGTCGGAACGGCGATGGCCATCGTCGCGACGGCGAAGATCGAGTTCGCGACCGGCCCGAGACCGACGGTGAACATGTGGTGAACCCAAACCATGAAGCCAAGGAACCCGATGAGCATCGTAGCGAATACCATCGTCGTGTAACCGAACAAGCGTTTACGGGCAAACGTCGGAATGATTTCCGAGAAAATACCGAATGCCGGTAAGATCAAGATGTAAACTTCCGGGTGACCGAAGATCCAGAAGAGGTGTTCCCAAATGACGACGTTACCGCCCATTGCCGGATTGAAGTAAACGGCTCCGAACAGACGCTCGAACATCAACATGAACAAGCCGACTGTAAGCGGCGGGAACGCGAAGACGATCAACGCCGAAGCGACGAACGTCGTCCACGTGAAGAGCGGCATCCGCATGAGTTTCATGCCTGGTGCCCGCATGTTCAAAATCGTGACGAGGAAGTTAATCCCGGCCATGAGTGAACCGAACCCTGAGATTTGAAGACCGAGGGCGTAGAAGTCGACCCCTGTCGCTTCCGGTTGCGTCGAGAGCGGCGCGTAAGCCGTCCAACCCGCGTTCGGTGCAGCGCCGAAGAACCAGCTAAGGTTCAACATGAGGCCACCGAAGAAGAACAACCAAAAACCGAGCGAGTTAATGAACGGGAACGCGACGTCGCGCGCCCCGATTTGAAGCGGCACGACGGCGTTCATAAAACCGAATAGCATCGGCATCGCCGCAAGGAAGATCATCGTCGTCCCGTGCATCGTGATCAACTGGTTGAACACTTCGCCGCTGACGAAATCGTTCATCGGACGGACGAGTTGCCAACGAATAAGTAACGCTTCAATTCCACCGAGAAGGAGGAAGAAGATTCCTGAGAACAAATACAAAATACCGATTTTTTTGTGGTCAACCGTCGTAACCCAATCCATGATGCCATTGTATTTACGCGGTTGCTGCATAGCAGTGGTCTGTGCCACGTGAAATCCCCCTTTTCCCGTTAGTCAATCTTCTGATCGTACAAGAAGTCAACGAGTGCATCTAACTCTTCATCACTGATTTGGCCTTCACTGAAGCCAGGCATGAGCGCGCCTTGTTTTAATGCTTGTGGATCACGAATCCATTCTTTCAACTTTTCTTCGTTGTTTTCGAGGTAACCCGCCAACCACTCGCGGTCACCGAAGTTCGTCAAGCTCGGCGCGACTTTACCGCCACCGTGGCAGCTCAAGCAGCTTTCGACGTACACTTGCTCACCTGTCGTCAAGTTTTGATTGTCGGCGACAAGGTTTTCTGTGTTCTCGTCTTGCTTCGCTTTCATGTCTTCGAGCCACTGATCGTAATCAGCTTGCTCGAGGGCGATGACTTTGAAGTCCATGAGCGCGTGCGATGGTCCGCAAAGCTCGGCACATTTACCGTAGAACGTACCTGCTTCGTTCGCATGCAACCACATCTCGTTATCTAACCCTGGGTTCGTATCCGTCTTACCAGACAAAGCCGGTACCCAGAACGAGTGAATGACGTCTTTTGATGTCAAGTTGATACCGACCCGTTTACCGACCGGGATGACAAGTTCTTGTCCTGTGACAACACCAGCGTTCGGATATTCGAACTCCCACCAGTACAGGTTGGCTGTAACGTTAATTTCTTCTTCTTTTTTCGCTTCTTTCGCTTTCGCGAGTTCGACAGTCGTTGTGATTGTCGGAACAGCGAGAATGATGAGCAAGATGATTGGAACGACTGTCCAAATCATCTCGAGCGTGCTGCTACCTTCCACTTGCTTCGGAATCGATTCATCTTTCCGACGGAATTTCATGAGCACGTACACGTAAATGACCGTTACGATGACAAGTACAAAGAGCATGATTGCCAAACTGATGAGAATGATCCGGAGCTGAATTTCAGCGCCTTCTCCCATCGGCTTCAATGCAGACAATCCCTCTACGCCGCACCCTGACAATAGCAGCGCGAACATCATCATCGGGACGATGCCAAACAGAAGCTTCTTAAATGATTTCACAACAATCCCCACTTTCTCCCAAAATGATGTGCAATGGTTTCTATATAGTGAGTGCGATTACCAAAGTGCCGTCATGACGAAGGCAGTGCCGTCAGCATGAGTGCGACAATCCACACGACTAAATAAATTAATGAATAAAAGAACATTTTGTTAGCCCACTTGATCTCATCTTCGGCTTTAAACCCTTTCAAACCGAGATATAACCAGTAGCCCCCAAGACCGGCCGCAATGATCACGTAGACCGTACCGTAATGCATAAACAAGAGCGATGCTGGAATGAGCGTCGCAATCCACCAAATGATTTGCCGCTTGGTGATCGCGAAGCCGTTTACAACGGGCAGCATCGGAATGCCTGCCGCCCGGTATTCCTCAACGCGTCGCATCGCGAGCGCGAGGAAATGTGGCGGTTGCCACAAGAACATGACGAGGAACATGAGCCAGGCGTCGATATGAAGCGCCGGGTCAATCGCGGCCCATCCGATCAGCGGTGGAACCGCTCCGGAGATACTGCCGACGACCGTGTTCAACGTATGTGTCCGTTTTAGCCACATCGTATAAATAACGACATAAAAAAATGCCCCGATTAAACCGAAGACTGCTGCTACGTACGACACGATCAATAAAAGCAATGTCCCGACCGCAAGTTGCGTAAGTCCGAGAAGTAAAATGCGCTCCCCTGAAATTTTACCGGTGACACTCGGTCGATTGTCTGTACGTCCCATCAAGTAGTCGATATCACGGTCCACGAAGTTGTTTAGGTAACAACTCCCGGAAATGACGAGCGCGCTTCCTAACATCGTTAATAAGAGCTGTGGCCAAACTTCAAACAAATAAAGCACTGGCGTGTCACTCTGGTATGTTGTTGCCACAAAGAAACCGGCGAACACTAACAAAAGGTTAGCGCGTACGATTCCCATTTTTGCCAAAGCAACATAGTCACGGAACGAGGCGGCGGATTCTGTATAGTCTACTTCTGCCACTGTTCCCGGGTTGACTTTTGTCATGCTGACCCCCCCACATAATCACGAAATCCTCGTATTCTTTTCACAGAAAAAACACAATATGAACAAAGTACACCTAACTCATTACAAAGATACCATATTTCCAAAAAGAATACGTCGTTTATGCTTGTAAAATAGCGAGTTTTTTATGGCGAACGTGTGATAATTGTCACAGTAAAATTCCTGTACTAATACTAGGATAACGATTTTGATAGCGATTGCAAGCTTTTCCGTTTCGTTTTTCCGGACTAAAGCCGTATAATAAGTATGGCGAAAAAAATAAAAACATACAAGGCACAATTCTAGTGATTTTTCTCAAAAAGCAGGTGGAAACGAATGCATAAAAAACTCGCACTATTCTCAAGCCTCGTCACCCTCGGTATGATGCTCGTCTTGATCATGGGCGGTACTGTTACGAAAACCGACTCAGGTGACGGT
Organism: Exiguobacterium sp. SH0S2; assembly: GCF_004337185.1. Classification (NCBI taxonomy): domain Bacteria; kingdom Bacillati; phylum Bacillota; class Bacilli; order Caryophanales; genus Exiguobacterium; species Exiguobacterium sp. SH0S2. Next base: position 562,344 of record NZ_SJVB01000001.1, read on the forward strand.
TGCGGGACGGACTGGCCGCTCTGTCACGGGAAACTGATCCCGACGAACCCGAGCGTCGAGACGATGATCGAATACAGTCACCGCGTCGTGTCAGGGATTGAGGGACTCCTCATCATCGCCTTGACGATTTGGACGTTCACGGTCGTCAAAAATCGATTCGATGTCAAAGTGTTCGCGTTCCTAGCGTTCATTTTCATGTTGATCCAATCGATCATCGGCGCCGGAGCCGTCATCTGGCAACAGTCGGACGCGATTCTCGCGCTCCATTTCGGGATCTCGCTCGTCTCGTTTGCGTCCCTGCTCATCCTGACGATTCTTTTATTCGAAGGTGAACGGGTACACAAAGCGGTATCCGAAAAACTAAAGATTCACTTGTACGGGTTGACGATTTACACGATGGTCGTCGTCTACACAGGAGCTTACGTCAGACACCTCGGTGCGACATACGCCTGTGTCGGTTGGCCGATCTGTGAGCAAAACGTGTGGACGTTCGAATCATACGTTCAAATGGGGCATCGCATCATGGCGGCACTCCTCGTCTTCTACACGCTCTACGTCCTTTATTTGGCCCGACGCGAAACGAACCGTCTCGTCGAACGGGGCATGTGGGCCTCACTATTCTTCATCATGCTTCAAGTCGGCACGGGTGCATGGATCGTCCTTGGCGGCCACGCCACATATGTACCGCTCTTGCACGCTTTCTTGATCACGTGCTACTTCGGGATCATCTCGTACTTGGCGTACCATGCGTATCGAAGCACCAATCGAGCGGTAGACGCAGCTCGAAAAGAAACGGTCTGACGAATCAAACTAAATCACGAATCACAAAAAGGAGCGGGCGACCGCTCCTTTTTGTATGCCTATTTGTCACTGCACGCCCTTGAACCGCTCGAGTGCCCTTGCACGCGCCGCCTTATGATCGACGATCGGTTCGATATAACCGTCCCGATCTGACGGGTCCGGAAAGTGGATCGCTTTCCTGTCAACGTCAGCCAACTCGGTTACATATTTGCGGATAAACGTCCCGTCCGCGTCGAACTTCTCCGACTGGATCGTCGGATTAAAGATTCGGAAATACGGCACGGCGTCCGTTCCGACCGAAGCGGCCCATTGCCATCCGCCGATGTTCGAGGCGGCCTCGTAGTCGATCAACTTCCGTTCGAAGTAGCGCTCGCCTTTGCGCCAGTCGATCAACAGATGTTTCGTCAAAAACGAAGCGACGATCATCCGGAGCCGGTTGTGCATCCAACCGGTCTCGTTCAATTGACGCATCGCCGCGTCGACGATCGGATACCCGGTCTCGCCACGGCACCATTTCTCAAACTGGTCGTCATTGTCTTCCCAGTCGAGATGTTTATATTTATCGTTGAACGGCCGGTCTTTCAGTCCCGGAAACTGGACCATGATCATATAGTAGAACTCGCGCCACAATAACTCATCGTAATACGTGTCACGTCCTGTTGACTGCCGCGCCTCGAGGACGGCTGCTGCGACCGTACGAATCGACAACACACCGGTCCGTAAATACGGTGACAGCCGGCTCGTCCCGGCGGTCGCCGGGATGTCACGGTCTTCAGCGTAACTCGTCACCCGGTGTTCCACAAAATCGCGTAACCGTTTCATAGCCGCTTCCTCTCCGAGCGCTTTCCACGAACGTTCACACCGGTCAAACTGCTGTTTCAATTCATCAGGTAGTTCATGTTGCTTCGTCGCGAGTTGTTTCAATCGAGCGACGTCGACGTCGTACGGTTGTGGCGGCGTCTCAGCGTACACCGCTTTTTTGAATGGCGTATACACTTTATACGGAGTACCGTCTTTTTTCGTGAACGCGTTCGGGGCGAATAAATGACGGTCGAGTAAACGGATGACTAACACGTCTCCCCCGAGCGCTTCGATGACCGCATCGTCACGTTGTTTGAACGGCTCGACATACTCAGCGTTAAAATAAAGCGCGTCGGGTCGTCCGAGCTGCTCGACAAACGCTTCCGCTGAGTTGGCAACAATGGTGCGAAGCCCGATCTCTTGATCGGCGAGCTCCTGCATGAACTGCTTCATCGTCGCGAAAAAATAATCGTGTCTCGTCTCGAACGGCTCGCAGTATTTCGGATTGAGCCAAAAGACGAACTCGATGTCATCGTCACCTGAGGCATCTTTCAAGACCCGGTGTAACATATGGTTGTCACTTAATCGAAAATCTGACCGGAACCAACATACTCGTCTCATCTTTCCCACTCCCTATCTAAAAAAGAAGCATAGCTTGGCTATGCTTCTTTTGATTATACAAATTCAATCAACAAGTCGTCACTTTGGATTGTGTCGCCTTCTTTAATATGGATCGCTTTAATCTCACCGTCTTGTGCGGCTTGGATCGTCGTCTCCATCTTCATCGCCTCAGTGACGAGAAGTTGCTCCCCACGATGGACCCGGCTTCCTGGTTCGACGAGTACTTTCAAGACCGAACCAGGCATCGAGGCCCCGACTTGTTTCGAATTCGAGCGTTCCACTTTCGGTCGGCTCGTCGTCGCCGACTTCACGTTGACGTCTTTAATCTCGATTTCACGTGGTACGCCGTTCATCTCATACGAGACGAGGCGGATTCCGTCTTCGTTCGCAGCGCTCACTTGAACGAGCTTGATGATGAGCGTCTTCCCTGTCTCGATTTCGACTTGAATCGTCTCGCCGACGTTCAATCCATAGAAGAACGTCAACGTGTCAAGCACCGAGACGTCACCGTACGTGTTCGTATGGGTCACATAGTCCTCGAACACTTTCGGATAAAGCGCGTTCGCGAGCAGTTCAAAGTCCGTCACCGGACGTTCGAGCTTCTCAAATAACTTCGTTTGAGCCGCTTCAAAGTCGTACGGCTTGATCAGTTTACCCGGACGGACCTCGAGCGGCGCCTCACCTTTGAGAATCGCTTGTTGGACGTCTTTCGGGAACCCTCCTGGAGGTGACCCGAGCTCACCGCGCATCATCTCGACGACCGAGTCTGGGAAATCGAGTTGATTTCCTCGTTCGATGACGTCCTGTTCGCTCAAGTTATGTTGGACCATGAAGAGCGCCATGTCCCCTACGACTTTAGACGACGGGGTCACTTTGACGATATCGCCGAACAACATGTTGACGCGGGCGTACATCGACTTCACTTCACTCCAGCGGTCACCGAGACCGACCGCTTTCGCTTGTTGCTGCAAGTTCGAATACTGTCCGCCCGGCATCTCATGCTCATACACCGATGGATTCGATGCACGCATGTCACTTTCGAACGGTTCATAGTTATGACGCACGTCTTGCCAGTAGTCACTGATGACTTCGTAGTGCTTCGCATCGATCTTCGGCTGGCGTTCGTGATGGTCGAGTGCGTAAATCAAACTTCCACCTGAAGGCTGCGACGTCATACCCGACATCGAGCTCGCTGCGACGTCGACGATATCGACGCCCGCATCAGTCGCCCGTGCGTAAGTGAAGATCCCATTCCCCGAAGCGTCGTGCGTGTGCAAATGAATCGGCAAGTCGACGGCGTCTTTCAGTGCCGACACGAGCGCATACGCCGATTCAGGTTTTAAGAGGCCAGCCATATCTTTGATCGCAAGAATATGAGCTCCGCTCGCTTCGAGCTGCTTGGCGAGATCGACGTAGTACGGCAAGTGATACTTCGGACGGTTTCCGTCATACAAGTCACCGGTGTAACAGATTGCCGCTTCTGCGACTTTCCCTGTCGGCAGCGTCGCGTCGATCGCGAGTTTAATCGATTCAATGTTGTTCAAGCTGTCGAAGATTCGGAAGATGTCGACGCCGGCATAAGCTGCCTCGTGGACGAACTTCTCGATGACGTTGTCAGCATAGTTTTTATACCCGACGGCGTTGGCACCGCGAAGGAGCATTTGAATCAAGACGTTCGGCATTTTCTCACGAAGGCGCATGAGACGTACCCACGGGTCTTCCGAGAGGAAACGGTAGGCGACGTCAAACGTTGCCCCGCCCCACGCCTCGACCGAGAACAGTTCTGGCATGAGTTTACTCGTCGGCTCGGCGATATTCAAGATGTCTTGCGTCCGCATCCGTGTCGCGAGGAGCGACTGGTGGGCGTCTCGCATCGTCGTATCCGTCAAGAGCAGCTCTGGTTGACGTTTGATCCAGTCAGCCAAACCGTCTGGACCGAGTTCTGTCAGGATTTGTTTCGTCCCCGGCTTCGCTTCGGCCGGAAGGTTTTGCGGGATTCGGACCGAGCGGCTGATCGGCTTATCTTTCAAGCCGACACCCGGGAATCCGTTGACGGTGACGTCCCCGATATAGTTGAGGAGTTTCGTCCCTCGGTCTTTCCGTTTCGGGAAGACGAACAGTTCGGGTGTATCATCGATGAACGACGTACTATAGTCCCCGCTAATAAAGTTTTGGTGCTTCATGACGTTGATCAAAAACGGGATGTTCGTCTTGATGCCGCGAATCCGGAACTCGTTCAAGTTACGGACCATCTTCGCTGCCGCTTGTTCGAACGTCATCCCATGCGTCGACAGCTTGACGAGGAGCGAGTCGTAGTACGGCGAGATTTCAGACCCGACATAGGCGTTCCCGCCGTCGAGACGAACCCCAAAACCGCCTGGCGAACGATACGCCATGATTTTCCCTGTGTCCGGCATGAAGTTGTTAGCCGGGTCTTCCGACGTGACACGGGATTGGATCGCATAGCCGAGCAGTTTGATATCTTCTTGCTTCGGCATGTGAATCACGTCACCGTGAAGCGACTCGCCTTGGGCGATCATGAGCTGTGTTTGGACGATATCGAACCCAGTAACCATCTCAGTGATCGTATGTTCGACTTGGATCCGTGGGTTGACCTCGATGAAGTAGAACGACTCATCCTCAGTGACGAGGAACTCGACCGTCCCTGCGTTCACATAGCCGACGTGACGCATCACTTGAACCGCCGCGTCACAGATTGCTTGACGAGACGCCTCCGACAACGTCACACACGGTGCGACTTCGACGACTTTCTGGTGACGACGTTGAACCGAGCAGTCACGCTCAAACAAATGGATGATGTTCCCGTGATCATCCCCGAGAATTTGCACCTCGATATGCTTCGGACGTTCAACTAATTTTTCTATGTACACTTCGTCTGAGCCGAACGCTTGCTTCGCCTCTGACTTGGCACGTTCAATCAAATCTTTCATCTCAGCCTCGGTCCGGATGACGCGCATACCGCGTCCGCCGCCGCCCATTGAGGCTTTGACCATGAGCGGGAAACCATGCACGTTCGCAAAGTCGAGCGCGTCTTCGTACGAAGTCAATGGACCGTTCGAGCCTGGAATGACCGGTAGCCCGGCTGCGATCGCGTTTTGACGAGCCCGAACTTTATCTCCGAACGCGTGCAGGTGCGATTCGTCCGGTCCGACGAAGATGATGCCTTCTTCGCGGCAACGACGAGCTAGTTCAATGTTTTCCGATAAGAAACCGTACCCCGGGTGAATCGCGTCACTCCCCGATTGCTTCGCGATTCGAATGACGTCTTCGATGTCGAGATAGGCGTCGATCGGTTTCTTGTTGAGACCGATCAAATACGCTTCATCGGCTTTAAAACGATGTAACGATCCACTATCCTCTTGCGAATAGATGGCGACAGTACGCATTCCTAATTCTGAGGCTGCCCTAAATACACGAATGGCAATCTCTCCACGGTTGGCTACAAGCAATTTGCTAATTGATTTCAACCTAAATCCCCCCATTTTGGAAATCGTTTACATATACATCTTTACCTTACTACATGTAGTGATGCATTTTGAACGTTTTCTTCTGATTTTTCGCGAATTTCCGCGCGGCGTGTCGCCTCTCGGTGACGGTTACGCATCGAGATACTGCTGAGCACACCGAGAATTCCCATCGTCATGATCAGCGACGTGCCGCCGTAACTGACGAGTGGAAGCGTCACACCCGTACCCGGGAACCAGCCCGACATCGCCCCGATATTGATCCCGGTTTGGACCATGATTTGCGCGGCAATCCCGAACGAGACGAACATCGCAAAATGGCTGTCGGTATGGTTGGCGATATTTACTGCCCGGAACGCGATGAAAAAGAGCAACACCAAGACGACGAGGACGCCGATAAAGCCAAGTTCTTCGGCGATGATCGACATGATATAGTCCGTCTCCGGCTCCGGCAAATAGCCATACTTTTGATAACTATTCCCAAGTCCGACGCCGGTCAATCCCCCATGCACGATCGAGATGATCGACATGAGAAGTTGATGCCCGTAGCCTTCTGGGTCCATGAATGGATTGAAGACGACGTTAATCCGACTAACTTGGTTTTCTGTGAAAACAAACGTATACATAGCATAAACAAAACCAATTCCAGCAATAATCACCGGGATGATGATGCGAAGCGGGGCCCCGGCAGCTAACCACATCATGAACATAATTACCCCTAAGACGAACAATCCGCCATGGTCAGGCTGTCCATTTATGACGAAGGCATACGGGAAAAAGTAGAACAAACCCGGGATGATGAAGAAAGCCCCGATTTGGGCGCGTAGCTTTTTCCGTTCGATCGCCGCACGGCCGATTCGGCCCGGCCATCCTGTCAGTTCACGATTCCATAACTGATGGTAGTAGTTGGCGAGCAATAAAATTAACACAAACTTAGCGATCTCGATTGGTTGGATCGTGAAACCGCCGATAATGAGCCAAGCCCGGGCACCGTTCAGCGGAGGCATCGCCCAAGTGACAAACAGTAGAATGACCGAGAGCGCATACAGGCTTCGCAACACGTTCTTTTTGCGGAAGTTTTCATACCGGAACATCGTCGCGATCAAATAGACGACAATCCCGAACCCTGCATAGAACAGTTGCCGATAAAACAAGCCGCTGTTCGCGTAATCCCCACGATTCCAAACACTGGCGCTGTAAATCATGATCGAGCTGATCCCAACGAGCAAGAGCACCGCAATGAACAGTGAGAAATCAAAGTACCGAAACCGAGTTTTCATGTTTTCACTTCCTTATGTACAGCAATCCGCAACCCGTTATAAAAAAATACTCAAACAGCGCCGCCTGCACAGTTTGAGTATAAGGTTCATAATTCTGAAGCTTCCGCGAGCGCGGATAACTTTTGTTCCAATGAATCGATCAGTTGCTTGCCTTCGACATCTGAAATAAGTCCAAGCCGGACCGCAAAATCGATTTGGCGCGACAGACCGAACATATGTGTATCAAGTACCTCTTCATAAAGCGGGCACTTCGGCATTTTCAAGTTTTCTAATTGTACCTCAATCAAGCAACGGATTTTTTCAGCATCTGCTTCAAGCAAGTGAAGCGCCTGTTCCCGTTGGACTGCAGCCAAATTTGTCGCCACTACGACCCCTCCTCCGTACAATGACAGACTGTTTGTCATAACTCAACTGTACATTATATTTCATCATAATTCAATGAACAGTCTAGATTCAAAGCGTGTTTCTCGCAGTTTTCCTTTTTGCACGGAAGAGCTGTATAATATACATTGTATCGCTAGTTAAGGGGGAGTATCAATGATTTTTCCGTTAGATGGAGCGGTCCGTCACGCGCTGACGATTGACCCGACTGTATGGATTTTTGACGAACGTAAACGCAAAGTCGACGAACTCGACCAGGCCGTCGAGAATGATTCAGACGCCTACTATGCCAAAATGGGGAAGGCATGGGACGACGGATTGACACTAGGGACGCGCGTCGACCACAATAAGCCGATGTCGCGGGCCGATAAAGACGCCGCGCTTCGTGACTCGTTCGCGATGCCGTTCGCACCATTTCTCCAAAACGCCGAGCCGCTCAATACGGCGACGCATGTCAGCTTTTATGGGGAGACGGTATTGACGATCCCGCTCGCCGAAGTCGGTTCGATTTATCTTCAGTTTTCACAAGATGGAAAAGTGTTGGCTGACGGACCAGTCTATGCACTCTACAACAACCAAATCATTCGTCAAGTCGACCATATCGTCGTCCGAACGGATGGCTGATGGGAAGGCGCTCGCCGTCTCAGGCTGTTGACGAACGCGGTCGCTATCAGCGATCTCGTTCGTCTTTTTTTTGGACTTTTTACTTCACAAAGTGTAACATGTGTGATATCGAAATATACTCTATGCAGAAAGGTCGTGACGCTTACGATACCTTTATGGAAAAAGAACTTGATCATCGTTTGGATCGGCAGCTTCTTGACGGCCGCCTCGATGAGCCTCGTCTTGCCGTTCCTGCCCTTATTTATCGAAGAGCTCGGCGTGACCAACCCTGACCACGTCGTCACCTGGTCCGCCGTCGCTTTCGGCGCCACTTTCCTCGTGGCCGCCATTGTCTCCCCGCTTTGGGGCCGACTCGCTGACCAGAAAGGGCGCAAGCTCATGTTGATTCGGGCGAGCCTCGGAATGGCCGTCGTCATGTTCTTGATCGGCTTCGTGCAAGACGTTTATCAACTCGTCGGTTTACGACTCATCATGGGTGCTGTCTCCGGATTCATCTCGGCCGGCATCACTCTCGTCATCTCACAGACACCAAAAGAGAAAAGCGGCTGGGCGCTCGGCACGTTGTCGACCGGTGGTATCACCGGCGGACTCCTCGGTCCATTGATCGGTGGACTGCTCGCAGATTGGATTGGGCTTCGACCCGTTTTTCTCTTTACCGGTAGCGCACTCTTCGTCACGTTTTTAATCACACTCCTGTTCGTGAAAGAAGATTTCGTCCCGGTGGCGCGCGAGCGACTTGATTCGACAAAGTCGATCATCGCCTCGCTCCGTCATCCCCAACTCATCTTCAGCTTGTTTTTAACGACGTTTTTAATTCAGTTTTCAACGCAGTCAATCGGGCCACTGTTGACACTGTACGTCCGCGAACTGAACCCGTACACGACTTCCCTTGCATTCATCGCGGGAATCGTCGCTTCAGCGCCGGGGGTGGCCGCCCTCCTGTCCGCACAACATCTCGGGCGGCTGTCAGACCGCCACGGGCCGGAACGGATTTTGTTTTGGGCGCTCATCATTTATACCGCGTTCTTGATTCCTCAGGCGTTCGTGACGTCGACGACACAGCTCGTCATGTTGCGTTTCGGCCTTGGTTTCGCGACCGCGGCACTCATGCCGTCTGTGCAGTCACTGCTAAGGAAACATACACCGAGTCACGCGACCGGACGCATTTTTTCTTACAATCAGTCGGCCCAGTTCATGGGCAACCTGCTCGGACCGTTGTTCGGATCCCAAATCGTCGCCCACTTCGGATTCTCTGCGCTCTTCATCGTGACCGGTTTGATCATGTTGACGAACGCGTTTCTTGAGAAAGCGAACGTGCAAGTTTTGCTCCACCCAAACACAAAATAGACGTCGAACTCATGCTCGGCGTCTCAGGCTGTTAACGAACCAGGTCGCTAATAGCGATCTGGTTCGTCTTTTTTATGTCCGAAGACCTCGAAGTGAACTGCCCGACATAAATCGGGCTTTTTCTTTCGACTGTCGGGGCCTCAGAAAAAGACAAATGGTCGCCAGATGGCGACCGTTTGCGTTGCTCGTCCGATGGCGCCCCGACTCTTGCAGGACAGCAATCCGATGGAGACCCAGCAGCGACGCAAGTCGCGATGCGGCTCCGGGATTGCCTGCAGTAAGCGTGGGCGCCGGAAGACGAGCAATATCGTTCATGTTGGTCAACAAGCTGAGACGTCGAGCTTACGCTCGGCGTCTATTTCTATAGCAAATCGGCCGCCAACCGGGCGAGCGACGAGCGTTCGCCTTTGATGAGTTGGACGTGACCGAATACGTTTTGCCCTTTGAACCGCTCGACGGCGTACGAGAGCCCGTTCGAATATTCATCTAAATACGGATGATCGATCTGATACGGATCGCCGACGAGAACAATCTTCGAATTCTCCCCGACCCGGGTCAAAATCGTCTTGATCTCGTGCTTCGTCAAGTTCTGCGCTTCATCGATGATGATGAACTGATCCGGCATACTTCGCCCCCGAATATATGTGAGCGCCTCGAGCTGAATCGATTTGATGCCGGCGAGGATATTTCCGAGCTCGTCTTTCGAGTTGGCATTAAACAAGAATTCAAGATTGTCATAGATCGGCTGCATCCACGGACGAAGCTTATCTTCCATCTCACCCGGCAAGTATCCGATGTCGTTGCCCATCGGCACGACCGGACGCGCCACGACGAGCTTGTTGAAGCGACGTTCGTCCTCGACGAGGGCAAGTCCCGCCGCGAGTGCGAGGAGCGTCTTCCCGGTCCCGGCTTTCCCGAGGAGCGTCACGAACGGAATATCGTCGCGAAGTAGTAAATCGAGCGCCATTCGTTGTTGGACGTTCCGCGGATGAATGCCCCAGACGTGCTCGGCGTCGAGCGATAACGGTCGAACGATCGGTTGTAACGGATCGACGACCGCGAGTGCGCTCGCTTTCGAAACGTTACTCTTTAAGATGACAAATGAGTTCGGGTACAGTTGGTTTTTTGAAAAAGCCGACGTCGGTAGCTGGCGAACTTGATAGAATTCATCAATTATCGCCTGATCGACCTCAATCTCGCGATAGCCGGCGTACAAATTCGTCGTGTCGACGATATGGTCTGTCAAATAATCTTCGGCTTCGATGCCGATCGCATCCGCTTTGACACGGACCAGTATATCTTTTGAGACGACCACGACTTTCCGGTTGTGATCATGCTCATACTGTTTCATCAAACCGAGTGCGACCGTCAAAATCCGGTTGTCATTCGTCATGACGTCGAACGGGAAGTCGACTGTATGTTCATGACCGATCTCAACGAAGAGATGGCCGCCATTCTCGAGCGGCACCCCGTCATGAAGTTTGCCGGTCGATCGGAGCTGGTCAAGCACACGCGCCGTTTCTCGGGCGTTACGGCCAAGCTCGTCCATGTTTCGTTTTTTTCCATCGAGTTCTTCTAGGACGATGGCCGGGATGACGACGTCATGCTCATCGAATTGAAAGAGTGAGAGTGGGTCGTGTAGAAGTACGTTCGTATCGAGCACATACGTTTTTTTCATAAGCTTTGCCGCCCCTCGAAAATTGTTGGTGATCAAGAGTTCAAGCTTTCCTTCACTTCTCGGTCCAATTTTTCCGCTGCTTCGATATCGTACGTCTTGACGATGTCCGGTTGCCCGAACGTCGCCCCGTAAAAGGAGATGTTGCGGACTTCTTCGACCGAACCTTTAAAAAAACGCAGGTGCAGTCCCGGTTTTACAGCCGGTTCAAATTCATGGACGTGCGAGAGCGTCACACTGTAAGCGAGACCGTCCTCTAAAAAGATGAGCCCCGCCGTCTTTTCGCTTGTCAAAAGCGTGATGAGATGCGAGTTTTTTGTCAGGGCAAATCGGACTGTCTGTTGATCGGTCGCCTGCACCCAACTGATGGCGTGGGTGATCGGCCACCGCTTCGCTTCATCAAACGCGACGAGAAACGTCAACGGCATCTCGTTTAACGTTTCTTGTTGCGCCCGGGAAAGTTCGAACGTTGCTTTACTCGCCATGCACTCCCCTCCTTCTTAAACGGGTATATGAAATGGATTCGCCCTTAATGACTTCTTTCCCTGCTTTTCTATCTGGAAATCATGCTATAATCAACGAAGAGGAAGGTGAGACCATGCGCGTAAAGTGCTCTCTTTGTGATAAAGTCGATACGATTGATTCGTGGTCGTTCGAAGCGAAACGACTTCGCAATAAACCTGCTAAAACGTACATGTGCCAAGAATGTCATGCACGCATTACGGAACGAACGGCTGAGCGTGCGGCAACAGGCCAATTCCACCTATATCCATCGTTTCGCCAAAAGCGAAGATGGTAACAAAAATGGACGTCCCTTTAACGGGACGTCCATTTTTTAGGTTGGTTCATTGACTTGGTCTTGACGGCGGTTCCACCAGAGCCGGCCCCGATAAATGGCTAGGACGACCGCCATGACGAGCAATACTTCCGGGATTGGCCACGTGAAGAAGACGAGCGCCATCGTCCCCGCTCCGAGCGCGAGAATGATGTAGACGATGAGCGCCTTCCACCACGCGAGTTGTTTGGCAAAACCTAATTTAAAGACGAGCAACGTCAATAAGATGACCGTGATGATCAAGGCGTTAAAGCCGACCGAAAAGTCGTTCGCGTCACTGCCGACACCTAATAGCGAGGCGATCCACGGAACGTCGATTTGGGTAATGTCCATCGTTTGAGAAGCTTTCAAGGCAAATAATCCCCCTTTGTTTCCTACACGTCTATTCTACACGAATCAAAATAAAAGGGAACGCCTCGGCGCTCCCTTTTCTACTTATTCTTTACCAAGTTTACGACGCTTGTCAGCTTTTTCACGTTCGTTCTTGTTCAAGACCTTTTTACGGAGTCGAATCGAGAGCGGTGTGATTTCGCAGTACTCGTCATCGTTCAAGAACGTAAGCGACTCTTCAAGCGAGAAGACGCGCGGACGTTTCAAGACTTGTGTCGAGTCTTTCGATGATGCACGCATGTTCGTCAACTGTTTCCCTTTGACGGCGTTGATCGCGAGATCGACGTCACGGTTACATTCACCGATGATCATACCTTCGTATACATCTGTACCTGGTTCGATGAAGATCGTCCCACGGTCTTCGAGTGCACCGATTGAGTAAGCCGTTGACTTACCAGCTTCGATACAAACCATGACACCGCTACGGCGACCGCCGATATCAGCAGGAATGAACGGACGATACTCTTCGAACGTATGGTTCAAGATTCCGTATCCGCGTGTCGCCGACAAGAACTCGTTACGATATCCGATGAGACCACGTGAAGGAACGATAAATTCCATACGAGTTTGACCGTTATCGTTCGTGTTCATGTTCGCGAGTTCACCTTTACGGAGACCGATCGATTCCATGACTGAACCTGTGTACTCTTCCGGTACGTCGATGATGACGCGCTCGAAAGGCTCAATTTTCGTACCGTCTTCAGCTGTACGGATGATAACTTGTGGTTTCGAAACTTGGATCTCGTACCCTTCGCGACGCATGTTCTCGATCAAGATACCGAGGTGAAGTTCACCACGTCCTGATACGACCCATTGGTCAGGCGAGTCTGTGTTTTCGACACGGAGCGAAACGTCCGTCTCAAGTTGTTTCATCAAACGCTCTTCGATTTTACGTGCTGTCACGAAATCGCCTTCGCGTCCTGCAAATGGAGAGTTGTTCGTCATGAAACGCATTTGAAGCGTTGGCTCATCGATGCGAAGAAGCGTAAGCGGCTCTTCTTTACCGACCGGTGTGACCGTTTCACCGACGTTGATGTCTTCCATCCCGGCGATGGCGATCAAGTCACCAGCTTTAGCTTCTTCGATTTCAACACGTTTGAGTCCGAAGTAACCGAATAGCTTCGTGACGCGAAGTTGTTTGATCGATCCGTCCGTTTTGCAAAGTGAGACTTGGTCTCCGACTTTGATTTTCCCACGGAAGACGCGACCGACTCCGATACGACCGAGGTAGTTATCATAGTCGAGCATCGTGACTTGGAACTGAAGCGGCTCATCCGAGTTGTCGATTGGTGCCGGTGTGTTCTCAAGAATCGTATCGAGTACGTGCGTGATTGTATCTTCTTGCTTCTCAGGATCAGGATCGAACGAACTTGAACCGCTGACTGCAGACGTATAGACGACAGGGAATTCAAGTTGATCTTCATCTGCTCCGAGATCGATCAATAAGTCTACGACTTCATCGACGACGTCGAGCGGACGGACCATCGCTTTGTCGATTTTGTTGACGACAACGATCGGGCGAAGTCCTTGGTCAAGTGCTTTCTTCAATACGAAGCGTGTTTGTGGCATACAGCCTTCACGTGCATCGACAACAAGAATAACGCCGTCAACCATACGCATGATCCGCTCAACTTCACCACCGAAGTCGGCGTGTCCTGGCGTATCTACGATGTTGATGCGAGTATCTTTATAATCGATTGCCGTGTTTTTAGCGAGGATTGTGATCCCGCGCTCACGTTCGATATCGTTCGAGTCCATGGCGCGCTCTGCTACCATTTCGTTTGTCCGGAAAGTACCAGACTGTTTCAATAGTTCATCGACTAACGTTGTTTTACCATGGTCAACGTGGGCGATGATGGCTACGTTACGGAGGTTAGTTCTTAAATTCATGTAGTTATTCCTCTCTTATTTGAAAAGTTTCAACTTTGTATTCAACTTAAAGAGTATAGCACAGGTGCTACCACCTTTGTCACGTTATATAGTCTGTTACCGTTTCCAATTGCGCTGATTTTGCTTACAATGAGATAGAGCCAAGAAAAAAAGGGGGAATTTCGATGCAACTCATGTTCGTCTTGATCGCAATCGCCGTCGTCGCCGGTTTTGTCGGTATCGGCATCGGTGTCGCCGAAGCGAGTACCGCCATCATCGTTGGCAGTCTCGCGTTGAGCGCGGTCGCTACATTCTTCGGCATCAACTTGCGCCGCCGTGTCCTAGCAGACCGACGCCCATAACGAACAGGCCCGAGGCGAGCGCCTTGGGCCTTGTTTTATAATTCTCGCGTCAAACAGATGCGGTCTCGCAACACGAGTCCGTCTTCTTCGATCGCCTCGTAGCCATGGTTCGGAAAATAATCGCGTTCGACCGAAGCAAAACGGAATCCGGCTTGTTGATAGAAGCGCAACTGGACGATGCTTGAGTTGCCCGTGCAGACGAGCAGTTCGCTCGCACTTCCGCTAGCCGCCCGACGGATGGCGTCTTGGAGCATCCGTTGCCCGATCGTCTGGTTTTGACGGTCAGGTTTGACAGCGATGTTGACGAGTTCGACCGATTCCGCACTGCGACGGACAAGCATATACGCCCCGACGAGTTCACCGCCGAGTAAAGCCTCAAATGTCGTGCCCTGTGCGTATTGCGCTTGCACCATCGCCTCGTTCGGATTCGCCAAGACGAGCAAATCGCGCACGCGATCGTACGTTTTGTTCGGTTCAATCACAAGGTCTGGCCTCACTTCAGGCGCCACGTTTTTGGCGATGACGTAATGCTTGATGACGTCCTTGACGAACGTCTCGCTCCCGCCGAGGACCGATGTCTTCCCTTTATAGCTGACGGGTTCACCGTATAAGGAGACGACGCGTCCCCCGACTTCTTCGACGAGAAGTTTTCCGGCCGCGTAATCCCACGGCATATTGCGCATCGTGATATAGCCGTCGACCCGTCCGGCCGCAACCCAAGCCAGTTCGAGTGAGGCGGCCCCGTGCGCTCGTGTCCCGACAGAGTCGCGGACGATCGGTGCCAACACTTCCGGCGCAATCTGTTGGTTCGGGGTCACCCACGTCGCATTCATACTCAAAAATGCGTCACGGACGTGATGTTCATGAAGCTGCGGCAACTTCCGTCCGTTGAGCGTCGCCCCATAACCACGTCGTGCCACGAACAGCTCGTCAGCCATCACATCATAGACAAATCCATACTCGACGACCTCATCGACCATAATCGCGATCGAGATGGCGAACATCCGCTTTTGATGAATAAAATTGAGCGTCCCGTCGATCGGATCGACAAACCAAACCGTCCCTGTCAACTTGTCAGGCTGTGTCGAGATGCCTTCTTCTCCGACGATCTGATGCTCCGGATATGCCGCTCGGATGCGGTCGACGATCAGTTGTTCGACCGCTCGATCGATTTCAGTGACCAAGTCCCCTTTGCCCGTCTTCCGCTCGATCCGATAACTTTCATCAATTTGAAGGCGGATATATTCCCCTGCTTGTTTGATTAGATCAATCGCAAACCATTCCAACATATTTATCACCTCTCTATGTATTATAGCAAACAAAAACCAGTATTCGCGTGGAATACTGGTTGAATGAGCGGTTGTGGGTCAGGCTTCGAGACGCAAAAGTTCTTGGCGGTATTTCTCTAACCGATGCTTGCTAGCCTGGACAGTGGCATCGTCTTGTGACGCCATTGCATCGAAGAGTGTTGCCAATTCATAATCAATCTCTAGGCGCAGCACCGGAATCCGTTTTTCTGCGTCTTTTCTTTTGAATGCCTCAATCACTTGTTTCATGAGATGCCACACTCCTTTTGTTGGGCTACAAGTTACGGTTTAGTAAGTTGAATTGAGTATATCAGATGAGATTCAAAAAAGAAAGAGAATTGTCTGACTATTTTGAATTTTTTATCTTAGTGGATATATTCCCACTTCAACCGGTCCTAAACCTTAAATAACCGTTAGTGATATGTACCCTATTTCTTAAGGTATTAACTAAAAAAAGCAGCAACCGACAGATTCGTCGGTTCCTGCAATTCATTTGTTACAACCTGATAATCTTAGTATTTGATTTCAAGGCCGCTTGGACCGTACGATAGGTAGAGTATCCGGTCTGCTCATCGTGGACAGCGCTCAGTTGCTTCTCTTCTGATTTTGATGTCACGATTTGTTTGAACGACCGATACGTTGCTAAAAATTCTTCCCGATCGACGCCGCCTTCGTTGGCGAGTGCGACTTGATTATAGAACTCGACGACTTCGATCAGTTCTTCCGTCGTCCAGTCCGGATTGATTGGATAGTTGATTTGCATATTCTTCACCTCGACAACCATTGTATCAACAAAAAAAACTATTGCAAGTTGACTTGGAAATCTCTATAGTTTTTTTGTTGCATCGTTTTTCTGCATAGCAGACCAATCATTCACCGGGTAAAGAAACTTAGTATACGTAAACGACCGATCCCATACAAACGCTGATTTCAAGGAGGGCTTACTATTGAAAATTAAAGGGTCTACACAGCTCGACACGCCGCTATTTGAGACGTTGCTCAAACACGTCAATACAAATCCGATTGCGTTCCATATTCCCGGTCATAAAGGCGGAAAAGGAATGGATCCCGAATTTCGTGACTTCATCGGCGAAAATGCTTTAAAAATCGATTTGATCAACATCGCTCCACTTGATGACTTGCATCATCCGAAAGCTTCGATTGCTGAAGCCGAGCGTCTCGCTGCTGAAGCGTTCCGTGCTGATGAGACATTTTTCTCGGTCCAAGGTACATCGAGCGCCATCATGGCAATGATCATGGGCGTCGTCGGGCCGAACGAAAAAATTATCGTCCCGCGTAACGTGCATAAATCCGTAATGTCAGCGCTCGTCTTGACCGGAGCCCATCCTGTATTCATTCATCCTGAATATGATGAGACGTACGGGATCGCCCACGGCATCACGGCAAGCGCTGTCGAGCGCGCGCTCGAGCTGCATCCTGACACGAAAGCCGTCCTCGTCATCAACCCGACGTACTTCGGTGTCGCTGGTGACCTCGAACGCATCGTCGCCGTTGCTCACGCTCAGGACGTCCCTGTACTCGTTGACGAAGCGCACGGTGTCCACTTGCCATTCCACGACGAGCTCCCTCTGTCGGCGATGCAAGCGGGCGCAGACGTCGCTGCGACGAGCGTGCATAAGCTCGGTGGCTCGATGACAGGTAGCTCGATTTTGAACGTACGCCGCGGTCTTGTCTCTCCAGAGCGGATCCACGCGATGCTCTCGATGATTACGACGACGTCGACGTCCTACCTACTTCTCGCCTCGCTCGACGCAGCCCGGCGCCAATTGGCGACAAAAGGTGAGGCCATGAACGAACGCGCCCTCACGCTCTCACGAATGGCACGCGTCGCCATCAACAACATGCCGCATTTATCGGTCTACGGCCACTCTGAGCTCCATTCTGAGTCGACGTACGCCTTAGATGAGACGAAAGTACTCGTATCGGTTCGTGAGCTTGGAATTACCGGATTTGAAATCGAGAAATATTTGCGCGAACATCACCGCATCGAAGTCGAGATGTCCGATTTGTTGAACGTCCTCTTCATCGTGACGAGTGCCGACGATGAGTCGACGATTCAAGCACTTATCGATGCGATGCACGATGTCGTATCGGTGTATAAGCAGTCTGGGAACGATTCTTTATCGATCATGCTCCCCGAGATCCCACCACTCGCGCTCAGCCCACGAGACGCGTTCTACGAAGAGACGGAAACGATTCCCCTCGAGAACGCTGTCGGACGAATTTCGGCTGAGTTCATCATGGTGTATCCACCAGGGATTCCTATCATCATTCCTGGAGAATTGATCACGGCATCGACACTCGAATACATCACGGCCAATATCGAAGCTGGTTTACCGGTTCAAGGTCTTGAAGACGAGTCGCTTCAAATGATTAAAGTCATCCAACAAACGAAAGCAATCCGCTAAACGAAAGCGAGCCGGTCAAATTGACCGGCTCGCTTTGTGTCATCAGAAGAAAAGATGCTTATGATGATCGAATTGCTTCCCCTACTACCCATTATAAGAAAACGCTTACATTTTTTCAAGAGGTGATTCTGAAGTTTTTTCATCTTTCGTCCCTTCCTCGAGACAAAGACGCAAAAATTCAGCAACATGATCGGTGTCATACAGATTGATTCCGAGCATCGGATAAAGCTGTCTCGGTTCTTCGAGCGCATGCATATCGAGAAGGGCTGACTGTCCGGTCTGCATGCAGACGACGAGTACTTTCCCCATGAACTGGTGCGTATAGACAAATCCGAAATCATAACGAGACGTCTCGGTTTCGATGCCGGTAAACCGAACGCGGCTCGTCTCGGAAACGGTATATAATAGCTCCTCATCAAACGCCATGATCATTCCCTCCTTTCTGACTTCATATGTTATTTTCCTTTATACTGAACTTGTGAAACCTAGGGAGGATGACTCATGAACATTCGAAAAGCAAGCGCGCGCGACGAAGCCGCACTATTGACGCTCATGCAAGCGCTCTGGCCCGACGCCCCGTTGATCGAGTTGACGGCCGAGCTTCGTCTCGGATTGCGTTCCGGCAAGATGCATTATTTTTTGGCGACCGACAACACGGCAGTCGGGTTTTGCCAGCTCAGTTTCAGACATGACTATGTTCCCGGCGCCGTCTCTTCTCCAACTGCGTTCTTAGAAGGGATATACGTTGACGAATCCGTACGCGGGCAGGATGTGGCGACCCGGCTCGTCGAAGCTGCCGCATCATACGCTCGGTCGAAAGGCTGTGACGAACTCGCTTCAGATACGGAGCTTGACAATGAGGGGAGCCAACGTTTTCATGCTCGAATCGATTTCGATGAAGTCGAACGAACCGTCCACTACATCAAAAAACTCTCCCGCGAGTAGCGAGAGAGTTTTTGTATTACTTAACGACGTGGATTGGCATACCCATTGCGATTTCTGCCGCTTCCATTGCCATCTCACCGAGTGATGGGTGAGCGTGGATTGTGAGCGCGATATCTTCAGCTGTCATGCCTGCTTCGATGGCGAGACCAAGCTCGGCAATCATATCAGAAGCGCCTGTACCCGCGATTTGAGCACCGATCAAAAGACCGTCCTCTTTACGCGTGATGAGCTTCATGAAGCCGTCTGGCTCGTCGAGAGCGAGGGCACGACCGTTCGCTGCGAATGGGAATTTCGATACTGTGAAATCGAGTCCTTCTTCTTTAGCGAGCGGTTCTGTGTAACCAACTGTCGCAAGTTCAGGGTCAGTGAAGACGACCGCTGGGATTGCTGAGTAGTCGAGGTAAGCCGGCTTACCTGCAGCTGCCTCCGCTGCAACTTTTGCTTCGTAAGAAGCTTTGTGTGCGAGCGGTGGTCCTGGTACGATGTCGCCGATTGCAAAAATGTTTTCGTTCGACGTCTTGCACTGGTCGTCGATCTCGATGATGCCGCGGTCGCTGATTTTAACTTCAGCATTCTCGAGGCCGATGTCGCCAGTGTTCGGACGGCGTCCGACTGTGACGAGGACGTAGTCCGCTTCAACAGTCTGTTCTTCGCCGTTCACTTCAAACTTCACGATAACGCCGTCTTCCGTTTCCTCGACGCCTTTTGCAAGAGCGTTCGTGTGGATCGTGACGTTGCCTTTTTGTTTGAGTTTCTTTTTGACGATTTGCGTCATTTGTGGCTCGAAGCCAGACAAGATGTCGCTTGCGCCTTCAACGACTACGACTTCAGTATCGAAGTTCGCATACGCTGTCCCAAGTTCCATTCCGATGTAGCCGCCACCGATGACGACGAGCTTTTTCGGAACTTCTGGAAGAGCCAATGCGCCAGTTGAAGAAAGAACGCGTTTTGACCATTTGAACGATGGGATCTCGATTGGTGTCGAACCAGTCGCGATGATCGCTTTCTTGAACTTGTAAGGAGTTGAGCTATCTTCTGTGATGACACGAACTGTGTCTTCAGCTGCGAAGAACGCTTCACCTTGAACGATCTCGATCTTGTTGCCTTTCAAAAGACCTTTGACGCCGCCAGTCAATTTGTTGACGACCGACTGTTTCCAGTCTTGGACTTTCGTGAAGTCAACTGACACGTTGTCAGATGTGATTCCCATTGACGAGTGACCTTTAGCGTGCTGGAAGTTGTGCCCAGCCGTGATCAACGCTTTTGATGGGATACAACCGACGTTCAAGCAGACACCGCCAAAGTTGCCTTTTTCAACGATTGTAACTTTGAGTCCGAGTTGTGCGCCGCGGATTGCTGCGACGTATCCACCAGGACCTGCGCCGATGACAAGTAAATCAGTTTCTTGTGCGAATTCTCCTACTACCATGTTATTATCCCTCCATCATTAGAAGTGCTGGATCTTGAAGCAAGCGTTTGACCATGTTGAGCGCGTTTTGAGCAGTCGCACCATCGATGAGACGGTGGTCAAAGCTGAATGAAAGTGCGAGCACTGGTGCTGCGACAATCTCTCCGTCTTTGACGACAGCTTTTTCAGCAATGCGGCCGATACCGAGAATTGCAACTTCCGGGTGGTTGATGACAGGTGTGAACCATTGTCCACCAGCTGAACCGATGTTCGTGATTGTGATCGATCCGCCTTTCATGTCGTCCCCAGCAAGTTTGCCTTCACGGGCTTTGCCAGCAAGCTCATTGATGTTGTTTGCAAGTGCGTAGACTGATTTACGGTCCGCATCTTTGACGACAGGAACGACGAGGCCGTTATCCGTATCAGCTGCGATACCGATGTTGTAGTAGTTTTTGTAGACGATTTCTTCGTTTACATCGTCGATTGACGCGTTGATTGTTGGGTAAGCTTTCGCTGCCGCTGTCAATGCTTTGACGACGAATGGCAAGTACGTGAGTTTCACGCCTTGGTCAGCCGCGACTTGTTTGAACTCTTTACGGAGTGCGACAAGTTTCGTGACATCGACTTCGTCCATGAGTGTTACGTGCGGAGCCGTATGTTTCGAGTTGACCATCGCTTTCGAGATCGCTTTACGGATACCACGGATTTTCTCGCGCGTTTCGAGTTCAGGTGTAGCTGACTCGTAAGGCTTGATTTCCGTCTTCGCAGCCGAGGCCGTCGCTACAGATTCTGTTTTCTCTGTTGTAGCTTCCGCTGTCGGTGCTTCACCGTTTGCGAACGCGTCGATGTCTTCTTTAAGAACGCGACCGTTGTCGCCAGTTCCTTTGACTTCACGGATGTCGACGCCTTTTTCACGAGCGTACTTGCGAATCGAAGGCATGGCGATAACACGCTCAGACTTGTGAAGTTGAACTTCACGTGGACCGTCTTCTTTCACGTCTTCTTGAATCTCTTCTGTCTTCTCTTCAGCTTTTGGCTGTTCAGGAGCTGCCTCTTCTTCACCGGCTGGTGCGTCACCTTCGATATCGAACGTGATGAGGACGTCGCCGACGATGGCAACTGTTCCTTCAGAGACTTTAACTTCCTTGACTGTTCCGTCGACCGGAGCAGGAATCTCAACGACGGCTTTGTCGTTTTGAACTTCGAGGAGGATGTCATCCTCTTTCACTGTATCCCCTGCTTTGACGAACCACTTGACGATCTCACCTTCGTGAATTCCTTCACCGATGTCTGGTAATTTAAATTCAAATACTGCCACTGGTTTTTCCTCCTATCGAATAATCATGTAAACACGACAAGGGAGACAATTCTCCCTTATCGTTAAATGAACACGATCAGAAGTTGATAACTTCTTTAACTTTTGCAACGACATCTTTATGGTCAGGTAACCATGCATCTTCACCTTGTGCGAAAGCGAAGACCGTGTCTGGTGCAGTTACACGAAGCACTGGTGCTTCGAGGTGAAGAATCGCGCGTTCTTGAATTTCAGTTACGACGTTCGCCGCAATCCCTGCTTGACGCTGTGCCTCTTGAACGACGATCGCGCGGCCAGTCTTTTTAACTGACTCGACGATTGTGTCGATATCAAGCGGGCTGATTGTCATGAGGTCGATTACTTCGACGTTGATGTTTTCTTTTTCGAGTTCTTCAGCTGCTTTGAGTGAAGTATGAACCATCGCACCGTATGTGATGATCGAAACGTCAGTACCTTCGCGTTTCACGTCTGCTTTTCCAAGCTCGATCGTGTAGTCGCCTTCTGGTACTTCGCCACGGAACGAACGGTAAAGTTTCATGTGCTCGAGGAATACGACTGGGTCGTTGTCACGGATTGACGCGATCAAAAGACCTTTTGCATCATACGGTGTTGACGGGATGACGACTTTAAGACCAGGTGTCTGAGCCATCAATCCTTCAAGGCTGTCCGCATGAAGTTCTGGTGTTTTAACGCCGCCACCGAAAGGTGAACGGATTGTAACCGGCTGGCTGTAAGCGCCGCCTGAACGGTAACGCATACGTGCCATTTGGGCAGCAACTGAGTCAAACACTTCGAATACGAATCCGAAGAATTGAACTTCCATGATTGGACGGAAGCCTGTGAGTGCAAGACCGATCGCGAGACCGCCGATACCAGACTCAGCGAGTGGCGTATCGAAGACGCGGTCTTCGCCTAACTCGTCTTGGAGACCTTCCGTTGCACGGAAGACCCCACCGTTTTTACCAACGTCTTCTCCGAAAAGAAGTACTTTCTCGTCGCGCTTCATTTCAACGCGCATCGCATCAGTAATCGCTTGGATCATTGTCATTTGAGCCATAACTTACTTCGACTCCTTTGCTGTATATTCTTCAAGCTGCTCTTTCAAGTTTGAAGGGAGTGTTTCGAACATGTTGTTGATGAAGTCCGAAACTTTTTGTTTTGGTTCTTTGTCCGCGAGGCTGATCGCTTCTTTCACGTCTGCTTTCGCTTGTTCGATCACTTCGTTCTCCATGTCTTCGCTCCAAAGCTTTTTGCCTTCGAGGAAAAGACGGAAACGTACGAGTGGATCTTTTTCTTGGTACTCTGAATCGAGTTCTTTCGTACGGTAACGTGTTGGGTCATCCCCAGCGAGCGTATGTGGTCCGTAACGGTATGTGAGTGCTTCGATGAGCGTCGGTGTCCCATCAAGTGCGTCTTTACGCGCTTGTTGTGTTGCGGCGAAGACAGCAAGTACGTCCATACCGTCAACTTGGATTCCGTTGATGCCCGCTGCTACAGCTTTTTGCGCGATCGTTTTAGCTGCCGTCTGCTTCTCAACAGGTGTCGAGATTGCGAAGCGGTTGTTTTGAACGACGAAGATAGCTGGTGATTTGAATGCACCTGCGAAGTTCATACCTTCGTAGAAGTCACCTTGTGACGATCCGCCGTCACCCGTGTAAGTAATGGCGACGTTCGTGTTGCCGTTGCGTTTGAGACCCATGGCCACACCCGCTGTTTGAATGATTTGTGCACCGATAATGATTTGTGGCATTAAGACGTTAACGTCTTCTGGGATGCGGTTTCCTGCCACGTGACCACGTGAGAACAAGAACGCTTGATAAAGCGGAAGTCCGTGGAATACGAGTTGCGGGATATCGCGGTAACCCGGAAGAATCCAGTCTTGCTTGTCGAGCGCGTATTGCGTCCCGATCATCGTTGCTTCTTGCCCTGCCACTGGCGCGTAGAAACCTAGGCGTCCTTGACGGTTAAGCGAGATGGCACGCTGATCCCAAATTCGAGTATAGACCATGCGGCGCATAAGCTCCTGAAGTTGCTCGTCCGTTACATCTGGCATTGCGTCTTGGTTGACGACCTCGCCCTTCTCGTCGAGAATACGGAACGTTTGGAAGTTTTCTTCCACGTTTTGAAGTACCTGAACGTTGTTCATTCGTTTCACCTCATCCTTTCAACTATGAGACAATTGTCTTTTTTTGTGATCAAACACTACCTCAAATCTTAAGTGTATCTGTCCAAAAAAGCAATCTGTATTAACGTGATTCAGGAAAGTATGACTTCTCCTGCCGTTTCCTTGTCAGTATAAAACGGGTTGTTACAATAACGCAAAAAATATGCTCACTCCATAAAAACGCTTACATGAACACATTTTTCGAATGTTTTACGCTCTGTATCATTTTCATTTCACCTTCTGTACCATCTGAGCGATTCGCTCATTAAATATGATATAATTGGACATATCGCAATTGGAAAGGAAGTTTACCCATGTTAACAATGAAAGACGTGATTCGTGAAGGAGATGAGCGGCTCCGTAACCGTTCAAGTGAAGTCTCGCTTCCACCTACGGCAGAAGACCTCGCCCTGCTCGACGAGATGGAAACGTTCCTCGTCAACAGCCAAGACCCTGAGATCAGTGAGAAATATGAGCTTCGCGGCGGTGTCGGAATTGCTGCACCACAACTCGGTGTCAATCGCCGGTTCTTCACCGTCCTACTAAAAGAGGAAGAAGAGACGTTCAAGCTGTCGATCTTCAATCCGAAAATCACGAGTCACTCGCTCGAACAGACGTATTTGAACGGCGGTGAAGGCTGCTTATCTGTCGATCGCATCGTCAAAGGCAACGTACCCCGTCACCGTCGCATCACCCTCGAAGGATTTGACCGTGACGGCAATCCGATCAAGTTACGTCTTCGCGGGATGCGAGCCATCGTCTGCCAACACGAACTCGACCACTTGGACGGCGTCCTGTTTTATGACCGCATTAATACGACCAATCCGCTAGAAACATACGGTGAACCGATCTGAGGTGACGAGCGTGAAAAAAAAGACACTGTTGTTCCTATTCCCATTCTTGTTTCTTTTAATCGGTGGATGCGTCCGGATCGAATATGACGCCACCGTCCACTACGATCAGTCTGTCACGCTCGAGACGACGTATGCGTTCCGCGATCACCCGGTCATGAAGCTATTAAACTTACGGCTCGACTGGGAAACGTGGAAACAACAAGCGAACGATAACGGCTATGCGACTCGAGACTATTCGAGCGAAGACGATTACGAAGGTATGGTGTTAAAGAAGACGTTCAAAAACGTCGATGAGCTGCAAAACATTAAACAGGAATGGAAGACCGGACCGGCCGGTGTCCTCGTTCCCCCCGACGTGGAATTTGACGTTCAAAAGGAAGACGGCATTTGGTTCGATTCATACGTATTGAAGACGAACTTGGATTTACGTCTCGATCGCGTCGACTTGCCTGGTGTCAACTTGAGCGGTTCCCCGAAAGAACTCGCCGAGCGTTACATCCGCCAAGCCGACATCCGTTTCAATTTGACGGTACCGACCGGTGTGTTCGTCGAGGACGGGACCGGCCTTGACCCTCGTTCGATGAAACAAGTCGAGTGGCAAGTGTACGGCGGACGCCAAAACAATATGATGCTTGTCGCGCACGTACCGAACGTCAAAGCGTGGATCATCACGATCGTCGTTGCCCTCATTGCTAGTGTGACTGCTTTCTTCGTTTGGCGGAGATCTCGGAAAAATGTCGGAAACCCCGACCGGACATCAATCCGTTCGCGCGTGCTCGGTATGTTGATCATCCTGTTAGCGTTAGCCATCATTATCGTGACCGTACGTGAAGAACTGACGAACGATCGAAAAGTCGAAGCCATCCGTCAAGCCGCTCAAACCGATGAGTTCATCCCGACGTTCGCCGTCCACGGCCTGCTCGGGACCGACCGGACGTTCCTCCGCTTCTCCCAATACATGGAGCAGCGCGGACTTGCCAAAGACGGTGCGCTTTGTACGGTGACAGCGAAAGGAGCGGTCGACTGCGTCATCAATGATTACAGTTCGAACCGACCGATCGTCCGGATTGAATATGAGGATGCTGAAGCGTCCTTGAACAACCAGACGAAATGGTTGAACCTCGCCATCGAAGAGTACAAAGCGGAACGAAACCGTTCGTTCGACCGCATGTATGTAATTGGTCACAGTATGGGCGGTGTCGCCGCAGCCAACTACATTTTGAACCAAGACGAGTATATCGTCGATAAGCTCGTTACGTTTGATAGCCCGTTCGCCGGGACGCGCCTCGCCAACTTCGGTTTATCCGCCAGCAACTTCGGTGTGAACACGGGCAGTCCGGCCATCCGCGACTTGTCGCCGAGTTCTGATGGGCTCAAGTCGTTCCAGGCCAAGCTTGAAACGTGGCCCCGCTCCGTCCAAGTGTATTCGTTCTCAGGACGAGGCGGCGAGTTCAACTTGATCGAACCGTCGAGCTCGCTCTTGCTCGAGGAATACACGAACAATATCGGTACCGAGACCGTCCCATACGATCACTTCTCACTTCATCGAAAGACGGACGTGCTCCGTGAGACGGGCGAGTTCTTATACGAGTATTCAAATGAGTTCAATCCAGTCGAAACGCAATAAAACAAGCCCGCCCTCTGATGAGGACGGACTTAGGCTGTTGACGAACCAATTCGCTTTTCGCGAATTGGTTCGTCTTTTTTATGTTCGATGACCTCGAGTCACTCTGCCCGGCACAAGATTGAAAAAATGGTATGTATACGGTCTCTCCAGGCCAATGAACTGGTCAGCTTCTTCATGTTTTGTGCGGTGACCGCCGCCAGATGGGACCGTGTGCGTTGCTCGTCCGATGGCGCCGCGACTCCTGCAGGATTGCAATCCAACGGAGACCCAGCAGCGACGCGAGTCGCGATGCGGCTCCGGGATTGCCTGCGGAAAGCGTGGGCGCCGAAAGGACGAGCCATAGCAATCATGTTAGTCAACAAGCTGAAGCCCGCCCTCTGATGAGGACGGGCTTGTTTTTAGGTCAGTAGGTCATCGTCCACGTCAACTTCTGTAACCAGTAGAGCAAGTACTTGCCGATCGGCAAGTCGGTCTGAATCTCATCATAAGCGACGGTGTACGTCCCGTCCTCGTTGTTCCAAAGCCGTTTGAAATAGCTATCGACTTCGCGCATGAACTCAGTCTCGGTCGCAGTCGTCACTTCAACGTCCGCCTCGAGGTTATAGTCGTTCATATTCCGGGTCGTATAGTTGCCTGACCCCATCACAACGACACGCTGCTCGCCTTCGACGTAGAGCATCTTCGGATGATATTGTTCTTTCCCGACTTCGTACCAACGGACCTCGATCTGTTCCGGATTGACTTCGACGAGCTCAGCCGTGACCGGCAAGTTCGGGAGACCCGACTTATCACGCCCGAACGCGTTCGTGTTCGGGTCAAGGATGAGCTTGACGAACACGCCGCGCTCGGCGGCATCGTGGATTGCTTGGATGATGTTCCGATCGGCCAAATAGAACATGCCGATCCAAATCGTCTCGCCCGCTTCCGCCTCGTCCATCGCTTTCACGACGGCTTCTTGAATTTTCGACTCGGTGACGTAACGAACCTGCATCGGTCCGTCCGAATCCTCGTCACGTAAGGCGGCGAGCTTTTCTTCACTCGGGAAACGGCTCGCGTCCCCTTTCGAGAACCGGGCGATCGCCTCTTCCCCTTCAAGAATGTCAGCTAGGATCGGACCGTCGAGTCGGACGCCGACATTTGAATGGTAACCGGACGCGTCATGCGGATTCGCCGAGAGGACGAACCCGTCGTTCTCCGTCACCATGACTTTGCGATGGTTCGCTTTCACGTTCAGTAACCGTAAATAAGAACGAATCGTGATGTCCGGTGCCGATTTCGCCATCGGGTTCGGGAGCCAACCGTTTTGGCTGTCCCCGAACCATTGGAATCCGATGCGATACAACGTCGAGTACAAGATATTCGGGTCACGTAACGCGTCGAGGTTCGTGTAGACGATCTCCGCGCCCGCTTCCTTGAGCACGTCTAAATGGTCAGACGCGTGACCGTTATACGTCGTGTTGATCTCGTCTGTGATCAAGACGACGTTCAAGTCCGGATAGAGCTCCATCTGTTCTATGAGTGCTGACGACAGGCGGGCCGTGATGTCCGGATACGGTCGATCTTCATTTGAATATGGATTGAATAAGAAAAAGTCCATGACGATATACTCCCGGGCCTCGCGGATCGATCGCTCGACATCTTGGAAGATCTCTTGCTCATTGACTTCGGTGTCTTCTCCTTGGTATGTCAAATCAGACAAAAAATCGATTTGGTCATCCGAGATGTTTACCGGTTCGGATGCTCGAGACACCCCTTCTGGCAGCGGTTTTACTTGATGATAAATCATCGTGACTAAAAATAAGATCGCAAATGCGGCAAGTCCCCACTTGAGCCAACCTGTCTTACGCTTCTTCCGTTCCATACGCACCGCCCCTTTTTTCATTCTCTAAAAAACGGGCTGTAGTCACCTACAGCCCGTTCGTTTATACTTCCATAATGATCGGAAGAACCATTGGGTGTCTTCGTGTTTTTTGAGCCAAGTATGGCGTGAGTGTATCCGAGACAAGTTGCTTCATCTCTGACCATTTCATCTGCTTGTTCGATAAGCCTTGTTCGACCGTCTTCTTGAGCAAGCGCTCACCGTCACGAATCAGGCTGCCCGATTCACGCATGTACACGAATCCGCGCGAGATGATATCGGGTCCGGAGACGAGTTTTCGCGTCTTGCCGTCGATGCTGATGACGACGACGACAAGTCCATCTTCTGACAAGATCCGGCGATCGCGTAAGACGATATTGCCGATGTCACCGATGCCGTTTCCGTCAACATAGACGGCGTTCGCCGAAATTTTTCCTGTAATGGCAGCCGAATCGGCATCGACGGCGAGCACTTCGCCGTTGTCCATTACGAACGTGTTCTCTTTCGGGATCCCGACCGATTGCGCGAGCTCGGCATGTTTCACTAACATGCGGTACTCTCCGTGAATCGGCATGAAGAATTTCGGGTTGAGCAAGCGGATCATGAGCAGCTGCTCTTGTTGCGATCCGTGACCTGACGTATGGATGTTCGTGAGTTTACCGTAGACGACGTCAGCGCCCGCTTTGTACAGTTGGTTGATCGTTTTACCGACCGACACGGCGTTACCAGGAATCGGTGACGATGAGAAGATGACCGTGTCGCCAGGGATGATCGAAACTTGACGGTGTGTCCCGTTCGCAATCCGGCTGAGCGCAGCCATCGGTTCACCTTGTGATCCGGTACAGAGAATCGCCACTTCATGTGGTTGGAAGTTGCGCATCTGGTTCGTCTCGATAATCATTCCTTTTGGTACGTTGATAAAGCCGAGATCTTGTCCGATCGTCATGACTTTTTCCATCGAGCGACCGAAGATGAGCAAGTGGCGGCCCGTCTCAGCACAAGAGTCGATGACTTGTTGCAGACGATAGATGTTCGAGGCGAACGTCGCGAAGATGATGCGCCCTTCCGCTTTACGGAACGTCTCACTGATCGTCCCGCCGACGACTTTTTCACTCATCGTGAACCCTTCGATTTCTGCGTTCGTCGAGTCCGACAAGAGACAAAGGACGCCTTCTTTCCCGATCTCAGCCATTTTGGCGATATCAGCCGGCTCGCCGACCGGTGTGAAGTCGAACTTGAAGTCGCCGGTATGGACGATGTTGCCTTGTGGCGTCTTGACGACGACACCGAGCGAGTTCGGAATCGAGTGGGTCGTCCGGAAGAACGAGATACTCGTCTTTCTGAACTTGACGATCGTATCCTCATCGATTTCATGCAATTCGGCCTCGCGAAGCAAGCCGTGCTCCTCAAGTTTCACTTTGATCAACCCGAGGGCGAGCTTTGTCGCATAGATCGGCAGTTTGACTTGTTTCAACAAGAACGGGATTCCACCGATATGGTCTTCGTGACCGTGGGTGATGAACACCCCTTTTACTTTTTCTTTGTTTTTGATCAAGTATGAGTAATCTGGAATGACGTAGTCGATCCCAAGCAAGTCATCCTCTGGGAACATAATCCCGGCGTCGATGACAATGATCTCATCTTGAAATTGAGCGACATACGTATTCTTCCCGATTTCTCCGAGTCCGCCTAATGCGAACACAGCGGTTTGATGGTTCTTTACAAACTTCATTTAATCTCTCCTTACTTCTAGTTAGTTGATTTTCATCTATGTGATACATAAGTGATTCTCGTGATAAAGTTATGTCTCCGTAAGATTCTTTCTTCATTATAGCTCATATTGTGACAAAATTTCACTAATGACGTCAGATTGAGGGCGGTTTCTTGATTTCGTGGTATGCTTTTCTGTATAGAAATACCCTAAACAAGACAGAGAAAGCATGGTGATTCGAATGGAAGATAAAAAAGTAGTCTTTTTTGACATTGACGGCACACTTCTCCACGAAGGGACGTATATTCCGCCTTCGACGATTGCGGCGATCGAACAACTTCGTGCGAACGGAGTCGAGACGTTCATCGCGACGGGACGAGGCCCGGCGATGCTCTCAGACATCCCGCAGCAACTTGGAATCGAGAGCATGGTGTGCTACAACGGCCAAATCGTCGTCCACCGTGGGGAAATCGTCTATCGGAACACGCTACCGACTCATGCGCTCAGCCGTTTGACGGACCATGCGGGAACGTTTGACCACACACTCGTCTATCTCGGACAAGACCGTGGCGGCGCGACGAAACCGAACGACCACGTCGTCGAACAGTCGCTCGGTGAACTCGATATGCCGATCCCGACGTACGCGCCAAACTTCCACATTGAACAGGACGTTTATCAGACGTTGCTCTACTGCACGCCTGAAGAAGAGCATCATTATCTCGACGCTTATAGCGAATTCGATTTTATCCGGTGGCACCCGCATGCGATGGACGTCATCAATCGCGGGGCGAGCAAGGCGGACGGCATTCGCCACTTCATCGAGACGAACGGCTATCGCCTCGAGAACACATACGCCTTCGGTGACGCGTTGAACGACTTGGCGATGCTCCGATACGTCGGTACAGGCATCGCGATGGGCAACGGACGAGCCGAGGCAAAAGAAGCGGCCGACTTTGTGACGAAATCGATTCTTGAAGACGGGATCGAGTACGGACTAAAAACTATGAAGCTAATCTAAAAACAACGAGAGGCGCGCGCCTCTCGTTTTTATCTTGACCGAAGCGAGCGTTCGAGCCGGTCGAGGTCAGTATCTTTTCCGATGATGATCAAGATATCTTCCGGCAGGATCATCTCGTCGGCTTGAGGGGAAATCAAGACGTCGTCACCACGACGGATGGCGACGATGTTGACTCCGTATTTGGCACGAAGGTCCAAATCGATCAGTGATTTATTCGATAGTTTATCAGAAGCCTTGATCTCGACGATCGAATGTTCATTTGAAAGTTCGAGGTAGTCCAAGATACTTTGGCTCATCAATCCGTTGGCGATCCGGACGCCCATATCGCGTTCCGGGTGGACGATGTTATCCGCACCGATTCGACGCAGGACTTTTTCGTGGTAGTCGTTCGTCGCTTTCACCGTGATGATTTGGACACCGAGCTCTTTCAAAATCAACGTCGTCAAAATCGAGGCTTGAATATTTTCTCCGATTGCCACGATCACATGTTCGAAGTTACGAATCCCAAGACTCTTTAAGACGTTCTCATCGGTCGTGTCAGCAATGACCGCGTGCGTGGCTAGGCCCATGAACTCATTGACGCGTTCTTCATCCACGTCGATGGCGAGCACGTCATATCCGTTCGACGACAACTCCCGCACGATCGACCCACCAAACCGACCTAACCCGATGACTGCAAATTCACCTGTCATATTCAAAACATCCCTTTCCCTACAGCGGTTTCTGTTCCCGATTCTTCGTACAGTGTAACCGATTCGCCCTAAAAAAACTATACAAAAAAGACCGGGAAATCCCGGTCTTATGCTTTACCGCTTGAACGCTTTCCACGCACATAGTCATTGTCGAACAAGAACAGACGAAGCAATAAATACAACGCTGGTACGAGTAAGAGCAATCCTAGAATGAACACGATGACGAGCGCGATCGCCATCGACTCGTTGACGACGCTTCCGTTAATGTCGATATACGGATAGAGGATATACGGCAAATGCGTATAGCCATATCCGAACCACGCCATGAAGAACTGACCCATGACCATTAAGAAAGCGAGTCCGTAGTTGCGTTTCAAGTAGACGAACGATACGGCGATGATGAAGAAGACGAAACTCGCGGCGAACCACCACCAGTTACCCGCCAAAATGTTTTCATAGTGCCATGCCGCCTGTGACTTTAAGCCGAAGAAGACGAGGCCCGAAGCGAGGATCGTCGGAACACTCCAGAAGAGCGCCCATTTGCGCACGAGGCCGACTGCTTCGACATCACGTGCCTTGTCCGCATAGAACAAGAGGAACATCGCACTAATATAGAGCACCGACACGATCGCAAGGATAACGACTGTCCATGAGTAGAAGTTTGTGAACAACTTCAATCCGTCAAAGAACACACCCGACTCTGTCTCGTTAATGAATCCGCCTTGGCTGACCGTGAGCACGGTCGACATCGCCGCCGGAATCAATAAACCTGTCGCCCCGTACAAGAACACGTAAAACGTACTCTCTTTCGAACCGTAGTTCGCGAACGCATAAAAACTTCCGCGAATCGCGAGCAAGATCAACACGACAGAGGCCGGTACTAACAAGGCCGTTCCATAATAGTAAGCCGTATCCGGGAAGAACCCGACGATTCCGACGAAGAAGAAGACGAAGAAGACGTTCGTCACTTCCCATGTCGGTGACAAATACCGTTGAATCAGGCGATTGATTTTTTGGTCTCGCTTCGTGTACTTACTATAGAAAGCGAAGAAGCCGGCACCGAAATCAATCGATGCAACGATGAGATAGCCGTATAAAAACGTCCATAATACGGCAATCCCTAATTCTTGAATTTGCATGTCATATCCTCCGATCACACTTCATCCGCAAACATCGCTTCGCCGCGATGTTCCGATTGTTTTAGTTCTTTCCCGACTGGGTTGTCCTTGAACAGACGTGTCAAGACGAGCACTGTGACCACGCCAAGAACCGCATATAGGATCGCGAAGGCGATGAGCATCCAACCTACGTTAGCCGACGTCGTCGCTGCCTCACTCGTGCGCATCAAATCATAGAGCGCCCATGGCTGACGGCCAAACTCGGCGAAGAACCACCCGAACTCGATTGCCATCATGGCGAGAGGGCCTCCCGCCGCAATCGCAATCAGCATCGGTTTGCTGAATTGAGGCAATCGCTTAATGTAGCGTCCGAGGACGAACAGGAATGAGATGAGCGCAAGAAGCATCCCGATTCCGACCATCGCATCAAACAGATAGTGGATGAACAGTGGCGGTTGGTCCTCTTTCGCAAATTCATTAAGACCCGTCACTTCATAGTTTGGGACACCGCCCGCTAAGATTGACAACGCATAAGGGATTTTAATGGCCCCGCGTACTTCGTAACCACCTTCACCATCGTCTTCGAGCCATCCGCCCAAGATGAGTTCGGCTTCGGAGGAGGTGTCAAAATGCCACTCTGCCGCCGCCAACTTATCTGGCTGATACTTCGCCAAGTATTTACCTGAGAAGTCTCCGACGAGCGCAGTCGCAATCGCAAAGATGAGCGCGACGGTCATCGTTAAACGAAGACCTTTTTTGTGATACTCGATAGACAATTTGTCGAGCTGGTTACGGCGTTGGCGCAATAACTGCACGGCCGCAATCGCCGCTAAGATGAACGCCGATGTCAAAATGGCAGACGTTAATACGTGCGCCATCTTTGTCGGCATCGCCGGGCTGAACATCGCCTCGAGCGGACTCACGTTCGCAAGTTTCCCATCGACGATATCAAATCCGACAGGCTGGTTCATAAAGCTGTTGACTGTCGTAATGAAGAAGCCTGAGAACAGTGCACCAACGGCGACTGGAATCCCGATCAGCATATGGTGCCACGGGTTTTTAAACCGATCCCACGTGTACAAATAAATGCCGAGGAAGATCGCTTCAAAGAAGAACGCGAACGTTTCCATGAACAACGGCAGCGCGATCGTCTGACCGGCGACGCGCATCAAGTTTGGCCAAAGCAGTGATAACTGCAGCCCGATGGCTGTACCGGTGACGACACCGACCGCGACGGTCACGACATAGCCCCGCGACCACCGACGAGCCATCAAAGTGTATTTCGGATCTTTCTTTTTAATACCTAAAAACTCTGCCAATAAAATTAAAAGTGGAACCCCGACGCCGATTGTGGCAAAAATCACATGAAAACCTAACGTGAGTGCCGTTAGCGCCCGACTCATCAGGACCGGATCTTGAAACATCTATTGATTACCTCCTATCTCTCTCTAGCGCTTCACACCGATGCGTGAAACGAAACATCATAGATAATTTCCTTTGGATACCCCTATCATAATGATTTTATATAGCGCTGTAATGTCTCAATGCTTGAGTTCGCAAAATGTTCACATTTGAACAAGCTTAACAATATTGACGCTTTACAATCATAATAATTTCCCTTTTTCCTCACATCGGAAGCACAATTCAACACATTTCAACAAAAAAAGCGGACAGCAACGTGTCCGCTTCGTTCACTTCACAATGACCGTTCTAAAGAAATGGTCGAACAGTTCGACCGCGACATCGATCGCCCGCTCATCTGGATTGAGCGTCGCTTGATGAAGACCTGAACCCATGTCGTTCACCCCGAGCCACACCATGAACCCCGGCACTTGTTTCAACATATAGCCGAAATCCTCACCGGTCATGGCCGGAACGCACGTCTTATACGAATAGCCGACGTCTTCGACCGCTTCCTCGAACTGGAACAAATACCGTTCGTCGTTCACTACTTCATGGTACCGGTTGCCGAACTCGAGGTCGATATGGACGTTATACGTCATCTCGACACCGGCGATGACTTGACGGATCCGGCGCTCAAGGACGACCATTTCTTTATCCGACAGGGCCCGGATCGTCCCATCGAGCTTGGCCGTCTCGGCGATGATGTTCTCTTTCGTGCCGGCGGCGACTTTACCGATACTGATCACGGCGCTCCCCATCGGGTCGATGTTGCGAGAGATGATCGTCTGCAGCTGCATGATCAATGCCGCCTGAACGATGACAGCGTCAATCCCGGCATGCGGGAAAGCGCCGTGCCCACCCTTGCCGTGAATCGTGAGGTGGAGCTCACGCGCACTCGCGAACAAGACGCCCGGTCGTGAGGCAATCGTGCCGACCGGATATTCCGGCGCCACGTGGAGACCGAACATCGCGTCAGGACGGAAATGATAGAACAACTCCGACATCGCCATCGGTTCCGCACCGCCCGGCCCTTCTTCGGCCGGT
Source organism: Exiguobacterium sp. SH0S2 (assembly GCF_004337185.1). Classification (NCBI taxonomy): domain Bacteria; kingdom Bacillati; phylum Bacillota; class Bacilli; order Caryophanales; genus Exiguobacterium; species Exiguobacterium sp. SH0S2. Next base: position 597,709 of record NZ_SJVB01000001.1, read on the forward strand.
TGGAAAAAGACGACGAGATGATGATCGAGCGGCTCTTCGATCGCGCGTTTGATCAAGCCGAGCGCGATCGCCATATGGACGTCATGTCCACAGGCATGCATCATGCCTTCATGGACCGAGGCGAACTCCAGTCCTGTCTCTTCCGTGATCGGCAATCCGTCCATATCGGCCCGATACCCGATCGTCTTGTCGCCGACAAGACCGTCGACACGTACGAACAGTCCGGTGCGCCAATGCGAGATGTGGACCCGTGACGAGTTAAACGAACGAATCAACTCCTCAAGCGTCGCTTGTGTTTTAAACTCTTTGTAACCCGGTTCTGGAATCAAATGTAACTGTCTTCTAGCTTCTATGGCCCAACTCATTCCACACTCTCCTTTGTCACTTCTTCAACGATTTCCCAAAACGCTTTCACTTGCGCGAGCTCGAGCATCGAGTCGGTCGACAACATCCACGTGTCACGCACGAGCGGTGTCCCGTTCGACGACGTGAGCGGGATCTTATTGATCGCCTCGACATCGCGAATCGTCGACTCCGGCAAGATGGCAAAACCAATCCCATGCAGCGCCATCTGTTTGCACGTCTCGATCTGATCGACGACGAGTGTCGTGAGCGGCGGACTCGAGAACCGCTCTTGCCACCATTCAAGGATTTCTTGATAATAGGTCGAGTCACTCTTAAACTGAATGAACGAGCGCTCGTTATTTTTCAACTGCTTTAAATCGGTCATCCGCATATCAACGAGGTGAAGCGAATCTGAGAACAGTTTCATCTTTTCTCCGCGCCAGTCCGGATTACCGCGAATGATCCCGATATGGAAACTCTCTTCGAGCATATAGCGCATCATCTCGCTCGACCAGCCCGTCACGAGTTTGACTCGGACGGACGGATACCGTTCCATGAATCGTTTCAAGACGCGGGGCAACCAATACTGTCCCATGATCGAGGCGACCGCGATTTTGAGCGTCCCATACACTTCGCCTTGCTTGGCCGTCAACTCTCCCCGAAGTTCTTGCTCTTCGCTATACATCTTTTTCGCGAAGTCGATGATTTTCTCACCGTCCGGGGTGAGGGCGAGGCCTCGCGTCGAGCGGACGAAAATCTTTTTGCCCCACTGATGCTCGATTGTGACGAGGCGTTGGCTTAAAGCCGGTTGGGAGACGAACAACCGCTCGGCGGCTTTTCTCATATTCAACTCTTCGGCGAGGACGATCAACACTTCCACTTCTGATACTTGCATGACGTCACCTATTTCTATATCGTTTCTAAGACTGTATACTAAATTCATTGTTGCTAACCTGTATCATATCATGTTCATTCGCAATTTTTGAGTCGTCAGGAGGAAATCGTATGCAACGTCATCATTTTGCCTTTATTGTCGCGACCGTCGCGACGCTTGGAAGTTTGTACTTCTCCGAAGTCATGCTTTATCTGCCCTGCAAGCTGTGCTGGTTTCAGCGCATATTCATGTACCCGCTCGCGATTTATTACTTGACTATCATGTTAACGAACCGTGAAGTCAACCGTCTCTTCATCGGACTGATGGCCGGTGCCGGCTGGCTGATCAGCCTATACCACGTCGTGCTCGAACGGATTCCGAACGGGGATGCGTTTTGCAGCAACGACTGTCTCATCCGTTGGGTGAACTACTTCGGGTTCGTCACGATCCCGCTCTTGAGCTTCATCGCGTTCACGCTGATTTTAGCTATTCAATTCGTTCCAAAACGTACTGTTCGTTGAATGGAAAGAGGAGACACGGTCGAAATTGACCGCGTCTCCTCTTTATTTAGCTTATTGCCACCACTCGTCATAGAGCGACGCCGGCATATGGTGCTTATGGCGCGACCGTTTAAAGATCGTCTCGATCCGCTCGGCGATAGCCGGGTCGACGGCTTTCCCTTCTAAATAATCGTCGAGTTGGTCATACGTCATCCCCAGTGCGACTTCATCGGGAAGACCCGGTTTGTCGTCCTCGAGGTCAGCCGTCGGCACTTTATAAATCAGACTCTCGTGCGCTTCGAGCTCATGGAGCAACGCTTTTCCTTGGCGCTTGCTCAGTCCCGTGAGTGGCGTCAAATCGGCTGCCCCGTCCCCGTGCTTCGTATAAAATCCAGTCACATACTCTGCCGCATGGTCAGTCCCGACGACAAGCGCCCCGAACGTCGCCGCGATGTCATATTGGACTTTCATCCGTTCACGCGCTTTCGTGTTCCCTTTATGGAAATCGCCGAGTTCGAGCGTCGTTGCTTGTTTGAACGCCTCGACCGAAGCATCGACGGCCGGCTTGATGTTGACGGTGAACGTCTTGTCAGGCCGGATGAAATCAAGCGCCCGCTTGGCGTCGTCTTCGTCATGTTGTTCGCCGTATGGGAGGCGCACCGCATAAAACGTATAGTCGCCGCCGGTCTCAGCCCGCAACTCTTCCATCGCGTGTTGGCATAACTTGCCCGCGAGTGTCGAGTCTTGTCCACCTGAAATACCGAGGACGAGTCCTTTCGCCCCCACACGTTTGACGTACGTTTTTAAAAAGTCGATTCGTCGACGGACTTCTTGAACTGGATCGATGTGCGATTTCACATGAGTCGATTCGATGATGTGTTGTTGCATCTTTCGTTTCCTCCTTGTTTGTAAGTCGGTTTGCCTTATTGTCTGACAATCTGGTTTTGTCGTCAATACGTTTGGATTCCAAAAAAAAGACGGAAACGTGAGTTTCCGTCTAACGGTTATTGAACGCGGAACGATGCGACGTCTCCGCCGATCGGTGTCATCTCTAGGAAGAGCGACTGTCCTGATGTCGGTTCCTCATCTAATAACACACCGAACGTGAAGCCGCCGGCCGTCGGTTGCGACGCCCCTTGCGCAAACACGTTATGCCCGTCCGAGACGCTCCATTCGAACTCCTCGACGTTCGTGTACCCAGCCACTTCAATCAAATTCCCGTTTCTCTTAATCGAGACATCGCTGAACGCACCGTCCGTTTGGGCCGGCTGCTCGCTCGGCTCATCCGTTGGCTCTTCAGAAGGCTCTTCTGCCGGTTCTTCCGCAGGCGGCGCCTCTACCGCTTCAACTGATAACGTTTTTTGATCGGTGGCTGCCATCTCTGGTGCGCCTTCGACTTGAGCGAGACTGACGAAATCAACCGTATACTCTCCGCTCTCGAGTGTGAGCGGGAACACTTCGTCAAACACTTTCGTCTCACCCGGTTCCCACGTCTCTTCGATAATTGATTCAGTGAACATATATTCGCTGCCGTAATCAAAAACGGTCGTTTCTCCGTTCATGACCGTCAACTGAAAACGTTGCGATGAATTGAAGGTCACCTTGACCGGTCCTTCATTCGGGTTCGTCATCGAAACCGTCGCCGATAATTGTTTTGTGTCGGCATTGTAGCTCGCGTCCGTCTCAAGCGTCAATAAAGCTGGAGCTGCCGACGAGTTCCCGTCCACATCGCTCGGAGTTGCTTCTTCTTTACCACACGCCGCTACCACGAGCATCATCGCAGCGACCACGACTAGCAACCAAGTTTTTTTCACGTATTCCACTCTCCTCAACAAAATAAAAAAACGTCTATAGCACTAGTGTATACGTTCGTGCAGACGTTTGTAATGGATTTCCCTATATTATTTACCTTTTTTAAGAAACTTGTAGGTTTTCCACGTATTGCTGCCAACCGGTCACGAACAACGAGTCAGCGACGTCGATGTCAGAACGAACTTGTGCAGAGATTGAGAACGTCTCACTATGAATCGTCTCAAAAATGACGGTGATCATGCCATCGACCACTTCTTTGTAAGCTACGAGTTCAGTTGTTTCTGCAAAAAGAATCATGAGTGTTGCTCCTTTGTCCAAATAAGATACTTTCAGTGTACCAACGTTATTCAAATAAAAACGTCCTATCGTTCGACAGTCCCGCTCCGAGCTCGACTTGTCTGTCGAATAACTGGCACCGATTGTTAACCGATTGGTTGAATTATGTAAGGACAAACGAAAAAGAGAGGCAATTCGCCAAGCGAACTCCTCTCACTTCCTATAACTGTAAATTTGAACAAACCTGACTTGTCGAATGGTTTATTTCGAACGGTTCGAGATTTGTTGCCATACCGTTCCGAGTGCCGTTTCTCCGCTCGTAATTCGCTCTTTGGCGAGACGTGCTTGGAGAGAAACCTCGAACTCACGGTCGTCCTCGGCGATTTTCAAAGCCGGTACGGCCTGCTCATCACCACAGTCGAACAAGAAGCGTGCGGCCCGCCAACGGACAAGCTTACTTTTATCTTTGAGCGCCTCGATCATCGATGGCTGAGATTTTGACAACGCCCAATCAGAGACGGTGTCCCCCGCGGTCCGTCTCACGATCGGTGACGGATCGACGAGTGCCTGCTCGATATAGGTGACGTAATCCTCCCGATTTTCTTCAAACGTACCAATCATGACGACTGCTTGACGACGGATCGCCATCACCTTGTCCTCGAGTGCCCGGCGGAAGTAATTCATGTTCTCCGGTTCGATTTGCAGTTCATCCAAGAATGCCATCCGTGCTTTCCAGTCCTCCGACTGGAGTTGCGACACGTTGGCCTCGTAATCCGCCTCGCGCCCGAAAGCACGGGCGACAATCCGAGCGACGCGATCTTCTGGATAGGCCGCTTCAAGCTCTTCTTGGGCGACAGCACTCACGTCTTCGAGTTCCCCGTAACGCGGAGCTTGTTCGACCCAGCGGCGATCTTGAATGACGTTTTTCACTTGCTGCTGTACCTGCATCGCTGCGTCGACAAAGCGTTTAGACAAACCGACCCGTTTCTCCTCGTCGCCTTTGACGAGTTTCAACTGCATCGGGACGTCTAATACGAACTGGACCGATACGTGGACCGGCTCATAGTCTGCCGTCAACTGGCTCGCTTCTCCTTCAGCGACGTCTTCGCCGAACGCGCGACGGATGTCGTTCATGACGTCGTGCCAATCGTGTTTCGGATGCCGTTCGACCGCTAAAAAATCAGAGACGGCGTATACCGATTTGACGCCTCGTAACGCGATGATGTCTCGGATCGTCTCCGGGACGTCCTGACTCGCCTTGTCATATGTGACCCCGCGGCCAGAAAAAGCCGGTTCGACAATGATCTTTAAATTGTTCGGACTTGGTGTTGGTTCAATTGCTACAAGTTTCATCTTCATCACCTCACACCAATCGTGACGAAAACAACAAAAAAACGCAAGCGAGTCGCTTGCGTCGTGAACATCAAAATAGGGCGATGAACTGTTGGAGGGAATAGCGCTCTCCTTCGACGTCGAACGTGTCATCTCCAGCAATCGGTTCTAGGAAGAAGCGTTTCTCCCCGTCCGCTTTCACGTAACCGAAGATGTGGTTCGTCTGATAAAATAATTCCACAATCGTGACCCGGCCGAACGTCATCCCGTCATTGATGACTGCCTGGTCCCCTAACTCGCCGCCGTTGTACAGTTCGATATACGTTTCCATGTGTTGTCGCTCCCTTTGTGTTTGTTTTCACAATTCATTTCTATCAGACAAAGGTCGTGACTTCAAGTTATTTTTTTGCGTTACGCTTCCAAAAATCAATCCAATTGTAATACTCAGATAACACTCTATCGATTTGTTGGATTGATGGTTCATGTTCAAGTCCTTTAGCACCAATCTTCTCTTTGCAATGCGTGATAAAGATTTCGTTTCCTGGTAAAACGTTTGCCCGATTTGTGGCAAATACTTGTCGGAGGTGGACTTGGCACCTTACCGTCCCGAGCATGCCGGGTGAGGCGCCGGCAATCATGACCGGTTTATCACGAAGTGGCGTTCCCGGTTCGAGCGATAGCCAGTCGATCGCATTCTTTAAGACGCCGGGTATGCTGTGATTGTACTCCGGGGTAACGACGAGCAGACCGTCCGCTTCTCTGACCACTTGCTTGAACGCGACAACGACGTCCGGTTCATCCGGGTCAATCAAGTCGTCATTATAGAGCGGCAATTCGATGGATGCGACCTCCACGTCAAACCGATCACGACCGAGTTCGATGATTGAATGAAGTAGCGCCGTATTGAACGATGCTTTACGCAAACTGCCTGATACGGCGATCAGTTTGAACTTATGCACCGAGCGCACTTCCGCGTCGAGCCAAGCGTTAATGAGTTGCGCTTCGGTTTCAGGCGCCTCCATCATCCCCATATGACTGGCTTGCACCGTCTGTTTTGTATGACGCTCCGCCCCCATGAAAGCTCGTTCCGCGTCCATGTTCGGGTCTTTCGAGCCGTAAATAAATAATCCGGGCAAGTTCGTCTCGCGCACCGTTCCTGTCTCATCATCCCGGTCCCGAATCGCTTCTTGAGCTGAGATGATTCCTTCTTTCGACATGTTGAAGCCGATTCGTTTAGCACGTTCGATGAGTGTGTGATCAGAATCCGGGGCGAACACGCCTGGGATCATCTCGTCGATGAACGGATGGACACCTTCTTCGATCACTTTCTCAATCGCGGCGTTTCGTTTCGCCTTCGCTTGATCCGAATCCGCGCCGGCCGTCGAATGAATCAACCCGAAGCCAGATAATTCATCCGGATAGCGTCGAACAAGGTTCGTCGTGATGTATCCGCCGAACGAATGTCCCAGTACGACCGGACGATCGAGCTCGCGCAAACGTATCTCTCTGATCACCCAATCCGCGAATTGATCGATCGTCTCGGGACCCGATTCGGTGTCATCATGTCCTGGAAGCGTCAACGCGTACACATCCGCTTCAAGCATCGGGACGAGCTCGTCAAAATAATCCGGTGACCCACATAGGCCGTGAAGCAATACAACTTGTCTCATCGTCATCTCCCTCTCTGTGGCCATTCGTCTTTTAGTAGACGGTACATCGTCAAGTCCATAAAACGGCCGTGACTGTAAGCATAGTCGTGCAGCAAGCCTTCCTCGGTGAAGCCGAGCTTTCGCACTAACCGATTTGACCCATCGTTCTCTGGTGCGACGAGCGCCGAGATCCGGTGAAACTTGAACTCGTCGAACCCGTACCCGATGACGGCTGTCGCCGCTTCATAGGCGACACCTCTGCGCCAATGACTAGGCGCGACTTCAAATCCGATTTCAGCCCTGAAATATTGGGGCGTCCAGTTATGAAAGCCGATCGTCCCGACGAGCTCATCGGTCACACGGTCACATATCGCCCATCGAATTGCTTTCCCTTGTTGAAATTGATCTTTAAAATAGGCGATGACGTTCTTCGCCTCATACACGGCAAGCAACGGATCAGATCCGTAATAGCGCATGACTTCCTCGGTCGAGAGGATCACGTAGAGTGCCCGCGCGTCCCTAGGCTCGAGTTCTCTCAGGATAAAACGATCTGTAGCGAGCTCTGGAAAACTCTTCTTCAACCCCCACATGCTGAACCCGCCTTTCTTCTACCTTTTCTCTAATTATACCTAGTTTTCCTCAAAAACCATCATCTCAATCATCTCGACCGCTCCAACATGGCACACTCGAGACGGATTTGCTAAAATCAAATTGTAGTGACTTCGAACTGAGGGGATTAATATGTCAAAACAGTTGTTCTACATTAAACAAGACCGGGAACTACAACGTTTTACCCTTCATGGGGTGACACTGACGGATGTCGTCGAAGCGTTATCACTCGCCCGACCGATGATCATCTGTCGAACAGACATTAAAGGGATGAGACAATCATCCCGGACGAGGTTTCGCTATATCGAGGCACACGAACTCTCAACGTTCTCGACGAAATACTTGAACAACCAGACGAGTTTCACCGCCATCGACTTTCCAGACTATAATTTACTCGAATCATTATCAGACCATGAGATTGCGGAAATCTTGTTTTTGAGCCACATGGAACGAGGGCTGAAAGCGCCGTTCCTCAACTCGATCCAAAATGAGATCGCTTATTTCAACGAGTCGAACGATCGTCACAGTAGCCTCTACATAAAAGACTGGTCGACGATCAATCAGTTCCTGCAAAGCGTGCTTCAAAGTAAACTCGACCGTGACATCCGTAATATCAGCTTCGTCCCGATCCCACTGCCTGTCATCGATGAAATCTTGGCTTTATCCCCACAAGGGCTGATTATCGATTTCGACCATACGAAACGCAGTCTGTTCAATCGACAAGTCGCCATCTCGTTTTACGTCGCCGGACGATACGAGGACATGTCTGTGCTTGAAGAAGACTTTGACGCCAAGAAGGAATCGATCGCCTTAAAAGGGCAATTGACCTATCGCCGCCGAGCATGGGAAATCGAACGATTTTAAGTTCATACGTGTATGAAAGTCAAAAGAGCCTGGAAAATTCAGGCTCTTTTTTGCTATCGTGCTCGTCTTTATTTCGTTCCAAATCGCTTTGTCTAACGACTTTATCGTTATTTTTAAAAATTGATAACAAATTGTCTTAATTTTTCGTTAAATTAAGTCTTTTCTTTTAACGATAGGACGGTATACTAGGAATAACCTTCTGGAGGGACGGAAGGCAATATAGAGAAAGCGAGGTGAAAATCTATTCATCTGTCGATGGATAGATCTACGAAATGGAACAACTGAAAGTACAGGGAATTTCTTCGTTCACCAAGTTTGCGACGAATGGAAACATGCTGAAATTAAAAGACGCAATTGCCGGCGAGCAGCGGATTTCGCTTCAAGAAGCGACCGATATACAAGTCTCGATGCTCGACGAGGACCATTCGCGCTTCACTATATTCGGTCAGTCGCGCCCACTCGTGGAACTGACCCTTCCTCACCATTCTTGTGAAGTGTTATATGCATGGCTGCTTCACAAATTAAAACGACAAAAAATCAAATTGGCTTCCAACGCCTAAAACAGCAACAAGACCACGTCCGTTCGGACGTGGTCTTTCGTTTGTGCTCAGATTCATGTGAACAACGAGACGAACCAGCTAATGAGAATACCGACGAGCGCGAAGTCCGAATCCCCGAACGTCGTGCTCTCAAAGCCAAGGTTCCCGAGCAACGGTAGAAGCAGTGCCGGCAAGAAACTGATGAGGAGACCGTTGGCGAACGCTCCTAAAATCGCACCACGTCGACCTCCCGTCGCATTTCCGAACACGCCTGCCGTCGCCCCCGTGAAGAAGTGAGGGACTAACCCTGGAACGATGATGGCGAGCCCGAACAGCGGCAAGAAGAACATCGAAATCAGTCCGGCCGCAAAGCTGACCAAGAAGCCGATGATGACCGCGTTCGGAGCGAACGGGAACACGGTCGGACAGTCGAGTGCCGGTTTTGCGTTCGGCACCATCTTGTCGGCAATCCCTTTGAACGCCGGAACGATCTCGGCAATCAACATCCGAACCCCGGCGAGGACGATGTATACCCCTGCTGCGAACGTGATTGCTTGAATGATCGAGAAGACGATATAGTTCGAACCGCCCGATAGTTCACTCTCGACAAAACCTGGTCCGGCGAAGATGGCGACGACCACGAACAAGAGCGTCATCGTCAAGGAGACGGCGACCGACGTGTCACGCAGGAACCCGAGCTGCTTAGGCACTTGAATGTGCTCTGTCGAATGCTCTTTGTTACCTGCATATTTGCCGATTGTACCCGAAACAAAATAGCCGAGTGAACCAAAGTGACCAATCGCGAAATCGTCCGAGCCGGTGATTTGGCGGACGAACGGTTGCAAGAGCGCCGGGAAAAGAACCATACATAACCCGAGCAACACTGAACCGACCGCGACGAGTACGACCCCTTCAAGACCTGACACCGATAGAATCGCGGCGAGGAGACTCGCCATGAACAACGTGTGATGGCCTGTCAGAAAAATGTACTTGAACGGTGTGAACCGGGCGAGCACGATATTCATGACCATCCCGAACACCATGATCATCGCCGTCTCGACGCCGAACGCGTCTTGAGCGACCGCGACGATCGCCTCATTGTTCGGGATGACCCCGCGAATACTGAACGCCTCATCAAACATCTGTCCGAAAATATCAAGCGCCGCGATGATGACCCCGGCCCCGGCGCCTATGATGACGAAGCCCATGATCGTCTTCAACGTCCCAGAAACGACCGATGCCACATCTTTTTTTTGGAGTACGAGACCAATCAACGCGAACAGACCGACCAAGATGGCAGGTGTCCCTAATATGTCACGCATAATCAAATCAAGCATTCATTGTTCCCCCTTCCGACCCCCGAAGTCGTTTACAGTTTACCTTCTAGTTGTGCCTTGATCCCTTCGATGTCCATGACGTTCTCAAGCGCCACGATCTCACGCGTCCCGTCATCGAGCGTACCGATGATGTCTTTGGCTCCTAGATAAATATCAGCCGGTTCCGTACGTGCCGTCGCGATGTCCGTATGCGACACTTCCGCCTCCGCACCCATTTGATCGAGCGCCTTCTTCACATTTAACTCCATGATGAAACTTGAACCGAGCCCGTTTCCACATACAACTAAAATCTTTTTCATGATTTATTCCTCCTCTGAATATTTGTTGATGACTGGTAACATGTCGTCACTCGTCTGAGCCGACAACAATTTCGTGACATCTTCCTCGTTACCGAGCAGTTCCGTCAGTTGGGCGAGCGCCTTCAAATGTGTCGTCTGGTCGATCGCCGCGAGCACAAAGAAGAGCCGCACCGATTTATTTTCAGGGAAGACGACCGGATCCCCCACTTTTAATACGCTCATGCCAAGCTTTCGGACCCCATCCTCGGGCCGAGCGTGCGGAATGGCCACATCCGGCATGAGGACGATATACGGTCCGTGTTCTTCTACGTTCTCAATCATCGTATCGATGTAGCTCGTTACAATCGATTCGTTCGCTTCAAGCGGCTTGGCCGCGAGACGGATGGCCGTTTGCCAATCGTCGACTTTGTCTAACAGTTGGATATTCTCTCGCGTGATCAGTTCATTCAGCACCGGCTGTCCCCCCTGGTGTACAGTTTGAGTCGTGTCAGCATACAGCAATGCCCGCAAATTTTGGCGCAGTTGCCGTTCGTTCGTGACGGTCGCATGTTTTTTCACGACTTGCAACACGTCGTCGAGTTGAATCGGGAAGTGCTCGCTCCGTTTCAAAAACCGTTGCTCGATTTGTCGCTTCAACTGGATTTGTTCAAGCCGTGTCGGCAAGGCCGGGACAAGTGTCACATTCGCCAACTCATGAATGTTCCGCGGCAATGGGACGGTCGTGAAAATCAAGTCGACGAGCGGCGCATACTGCTCGACGTCCCGCTGTGAGATTGGTGGCAAAAAGACGATTTCCGGAAATTGATTCTTCAAAATATGGTCGAGCATATGCGAGACGCTAATCCCGCTCGGACAGACGACGATGGCTTTCATCTGCTCATCGAGATGCTGTCCTTGTTGATGGAGATTCGCCGCGAAATGGAGCGTATAATACATGACTTCTGTCGCCGGCACGTCTTTGCTGAGACGTTGCCGGAATGGCTCGAGCGAACGTTCCACGAGCACGTTCAACACTTGATGCTCTTTCATGACATACCGTTCGAGCTCTTCGGGTGCCTCGAGTCCCGTATAGACGCGTTGCATCGTCGCCTTCGAGTGAAGCACGAGTTTCTCGCAAAGCGCTTCTCGTTCGATAATGAACGTGCAACTGAGAAGTTCGAATCGCTCGATCACGTCCATCATGACGCTAGCCAATTCATGTTGCGTCGCTTCATCCATCTCTTCCTCCACTTTCGGTCCGCTCTTGATCAGCATATCGAGCGTCACCCAAAGATGGGGCATTTGACTAAAGTGGTGTCGGAGCGCGTCATCCGTATTCTCCGTCATAACGAGGTCCTCTTCGTCAGTGGACGTAGGCATCGTCATTCGGCTTCCGAACAAGAGGAAGTAAGCGAGCTTTTCTCGATGGCTCTCGACCAAGCGGAACTGTCGAACCGTCTCGTACGTTTCCAGTTGATGAAGAAGCTCTTCATATTCTGTCTCCCAATCCGCGAGCACGGCACTGACGAGACGTTCTTTCGTCGAACGGGTGACGAGACGTTCGATCATCCGATATAAATACAGGGCGATCGTTTGCGGATGTCCGTTCACGTGATACCCTGATTTCCGGGTATAGGCGAAATCGAGACCGAAATGCGCCGCACTTTTCTTCACACCGTTCAAACTTTCTTGCACCGTGAATTTGGAGACGTCAAGGAGCTGTTGAAAATGGAACGCCGATAAAAACTCTCGGTTCACCAACGTGAAGAAAACGATCAACAACTCACGTTCTTCTTCGGACCAAATCAACCCGGCCTGTTCAAACCGCTCCGTCAGCTCAGGTGTCACCGATAATTGAATCATTGCCCCGTCCACGTGCATGTCGGGCAGTCCACAATCGACCAACCATTCTTGAATCCGCTCCAGCTCATACTCGATGGTCCGTCGTGAATACGGGAGCATCAGCTCGAGCGATTCAATCGTCACTCGTTGCTCATGCATGATGACGCTCAGGATTCGCTTGCTCTTTTCGTTTAGTAACATGGTAGTGGCCTCCTACACGTTCAGTATAAGTGAATTACGCCTTGGTATTGTAAGCGTTTACTACAGAGTTTTCGGACCATCCCCCCGAAATTTCTGTCTCTAGTCGTTCGTCCATGAAAAAGAGGCGAAGGGTTGTATCCGTCCTCCACCTCTCTGATATACATGCCTGATCACAAGTTCTAATTCGAATCATTCCTCCGATAGATGGTGACGCCCCCATGTTTGGCGGCGCCCACGACTTGGAACAACCACTCTTTCTCGATCAACAGTGACCGTACTGTCAAAAAGTCGTCTTTCGGTACGAGCAACTCATCGATTGAGCCGTCGAGTAACGCTTTGACCTTTTGTTCCCACTCGTTCATTTTGCTTCATTCCTTTCCTTCTGTGCTTCGTTCGCCCAGGCAAATAAGTACGCACCCGTTTGAATCGCGTCTCCCGGTACGAACAGTTCCATCGGCACGTGTGCATGCGACGGAATCTCTCGATTGATTGCGAGCACGACCGGTTCGCCGAGTGCTGCTTCGATGTAGTCGGAAGCAAACGTGATCACTTCATCCGCAGACATTGTTCCCTCGTTCGCAAGAGCCGCTGCATAGGCCGCGTCCACCTCATTATCTTTCAACAGAACACGTCCGTGCTCGAGCAGCGCGAACGGTGGCTTCGCGTCGACATGAAACACCTCGTAGGCGCGATAGCCCGTTTCATCACATGATAGGAGCGGAACGAAGCGGCGTTGTCCCGTCCATTTCTTCAATTGAAACAACGTCCGCATCGACGCAAATGACTTCGCGCCAGTCGCATCTTTTTCGACCAATATCGTCGGCGAACTCGCCGCGTCCGCTTGATCCCTTCCCATAAACAACCAACTTTCAACTTCAGACACGAGTATCAACGATTCTTCCTCCCTATGATCCATTCTGATCCGGCAATCACCGTGAACGCGACGAGCCATCCGCCCACGACGTCACTGAAATAGTGAACGTTCAAAATGACCCGGCTGAACGAGACGGCTACGAGCAGCACGACGAGCACCGCGACCCAAACAGGCGAGTACTTTCGCCGGTATAAACTAAAAGCGAGCAAACCGTACAATGCGAGCGAACCCGAGGCGTGCCCGCTCGGAAAACTATACGTCGTCGCATCGAGAGCGGCATCGATGAGCGGCCGGTCGATCCCGTACACGCGCTTCAATAGTTGAGTCAAAACTAACGTCCCGATGACGACGAGCGGTAACCGGAACGCTTCAAGTTTGTCCCCGCGCCATAACCAATAAAGCATGCCGACAAAGGAGAGGGCGATCAATACCTTCACACTGCCGAGTTCCGTCACATAGACAAACAGCGGGCCAGACAACGGTGCGACAATCCGATAGACGAACCCATCGAGCGAAACCGCCCCACCTAAAATGACAATCACCGAGACGATGGCGAAGCCAAGCGTCCCGGCGATTGTCAGTGTTTTTGCGCGATGCATCAATATAATCCTTTGCGTTCACGCATCTCGTCTTCACCGAAATCGTTCATGTCGCGCAACCGGTGCGCGAGACGGCCCGATGCGTTAGCCGCGATCGCACCGACAAGGTCGTCCATGAACGTATGAACTTGACCATCGTCCATCTTCGTATCGAGCTGCTTGATGATCCCGATCTTCGCTTTATCTAAGTAACCGAACGTCGTGACGGCAATCGATCCGTACGTGTTGACGGCCCCGATCGCGATCGTCTCATCGACTCCGAATAGGCCTTCATCTGAAGCGACGATTGAAAGGAGCGGTTCTGACAACTGCCCTTTTTCGGCTAACATATCGAGCTCTGAGCCGACGAGAATCGCGTGTTGGAGTTCGCGTTTCTCAAGGACGGCCTCAACCGACTCGATGCAGTCTTTTAATGATAAGTGCGGTGAATAAGGCGCCTGCATTTGGTAGACGATCTCTGCGATCGATTCGATCGATACGCCCCGTTCAATCAAACGGGCCCGTGCAGCCTCTGTTACGTCTCGTGAGTGTGGTACTTGTTTCATAATTGTTGCGGGCAATTACCCGCGTCACATCCCTTCATCTCGAGAACAGCATGTCTCGAAGTACTCATTCTCTATTATACTGAAAACTTAAAAAAAAACACTAAGCCCACTTTGACTTCATTCGATAAATCGGTCATCATAAACTAGTAGACCATTCATAAAGGGGGAACTGGAATGAAGATTGGGGTAGTCTTATTTCCATCAAAACAAGTTCAAGACTTCGCCAACTCGTATCGAAAACGGTACGATACGAAGTACGCTTTGATTTCGCCACACGTGACGATCAAAGAACGTACCGAAGTCGACGAAGCCGAGTTACCAAAAGTGCTCGAGTATTTACAACAAATCGCTGAAACGACGAAGCCGATTCAGTTGAAGATCGACGGTGCCCGCTCGTTCGCGCCGACGAACAACGTCCTTTACTTAAAAGTGTTGCCGACGCGCGAACTCGCTGCGCTACAAACTCGCTTACACGAAGGTGCACTCGATCAGCCTCCGAAGTACGAGTTCCTCCCGCACATCACGATCGGACAAGATCTGACCGACGCCGAGCTGTTCGATGTGCTCGAACGGATGCGGATGGAACAAGTCCATTTTGAAGAGACGATCAACCGTATGGCCGTCATGTATGAGCTCGAAAACGAAACATGGAACGTCTATGAGACGTTCCGGTTCCGAGGTTAATATTATACGCTCCGGTCGACGAAACGACCGGGGCTTTTTTCTTGTTCAGCTTCTAACCATTCTTCTTGACGCGGAATAATCCGCTGGACCCGCTGGATGCGAGTGACCGGTTCGATGTTCGCCCGTTCTGTCGGTTGGACCTGGCGATTCCCATATTGGACGACCGTAAAATCAATCTGATAAGGACCCATGATCTTCCCTCCCTCACAAGTCCTTACCCCAAACGGTTACGCTATAATACAAAAAGAGCGCATTTACGCGCCCTTTCCCAAACTTATAAAATATGGTAGCCGCTGTCGACGTGGATGACTTCTCCCGTGATGCCACTCCCCATGCCTGATAACAAGAACAGACCGGTCGAGGCCACTTCTTCAGCCGAGACGTTCCGGCGCAGTGGTGCCTTTTGCTCGAGTTCAGACAAGATGCTGTTAAAGTCGCCGACGCCTTTCGCCGACAACGTCCGAATCGGTCCAGCCGAAATTGCGTTGACTTGCACGCCTTGCGGGCCGTATTCGTTCGCTAAATATTTGACGCTCGAATCGAGCGCGGCCTTAGCGACACCCATCAAGTTATAGTTCGGTACGACCCGTTCCCCTCCGAGATACGTGAGCGTGATGACCGAAGCGTTCTCTGCGAAGTAAGGTTTTGCCGCCTTGACGACCGCCGTCAAACTGTACGCCGAAATATCGAGCGCTTGTGCGAACTGACCGCGCGTCATCTCCGAGAATTCACCGCGCAACGCTTCTTTATCCGCGAAAGCGATTGAATGCGCAATCCCTTGAATCAGGCCGACTTGCTCATGGATCGAACGGAACGTCGTGTCGATCGCTTCATCGTTCGTCACATCACACTCAAGCAACAGTGCTTCTTGGCTCAATTCAGCAGCGAGTGATTCGAGACCTGACTTGAAACGTTCAGACGCATAAGTGAGCACGAGCTTCGCTCCTGCCGCGTCGAGCGTTTTCGCGATCGCCCAAGCGATCGAGCGTTTATTGGCAATCCCCATGACGACGTACGTCTTGTTCGTTAACGTTGGATAAATTGACATTGTGAACTCCCCTTTTTAGTACCTGGTTATAACATCTGTTATCAGATTACAGAATGGTGTCTGTTTTGTCAACCGCCTCGTAACGTATTGCGATTTTTTATAGTTACGGTAAGATAAACTACGTATAGAAAGGGTGAGACGACTTCATCATGAACCGCATTCAATCTTATTTAAAAAGTTTAGACACGACACTTCTGACAATCGTCTTCTTCTTGATGGTCATTAGCCTAGGCGCCATTTACACGGCACAACCGATGTTGCCAACACGATTACAACATATTAACTTCGCCTTCGATCAAGGAATCCGTTACATCATTGGATTCGTCGCCATGTTTGCCATCATGACAATCGAATACGAGCAGTTGCGAAAAATTCATTGGTATCTCTATTCCTTTGGTTTATTGCTTTTAGTTGGCTTAATTCCGCTCCGGGATACCACACTCGTTCCAAATATTAATGGGGCGTATGGATGGTATAATGTGCCTGGTTTCAGTTTTCAACCAGCTGAATTTATGAAGTTGTTTTTACTTATTTCCATGGCCACAATCGTCTACGACCACAATAAACGTTACGGTTCGTCTCAACAGGATGCGTGGCTGTTAATGAAACTAGTATTACTCGCTATCCCGCCTCTTGGGCTGATTGTCACGCAACCAGACTTAGGGACCGGGCTTGTTTTAATCACGATGCTCGGTGCCATCATCATTGTGTCAGGAATCGGTTGGAAGTGGTTGCTCGGTCTATTTAGCGCTGCCGCCGTGACGATCGGTGGGTTCATGTACTTGTTTTTCTCGCATTTCGAGGTGCTTCAAAGCTTCGTTCCGGGCCACGCCTTGAATCGCTTTCAAGCATGGATTTACCCATATGAGTACTCTGACGATTTAGCGTTCCAGTTGATCAAATCGCTTCAAGCCATCGGTTCTGGTCAAATGTTCGGAACTGGCTATGGTCAAGGTTTAGTCTATCTACCAGAGTCGCAAACCGATTTTATTTTCGCCGTCATCGCTGAGCATTATGGTTTTATCGGTGCAGCAATCGTGATTATCGTCTTCTTCTTGTTCTTGTACCGGATGATTCATATCGCGCTCGAAGCGAGCAGTCCGTTCGGAAGTTACATCGTGACCGCCGTCATCGCCATGTTCACGTTCCAGATCTTCCAAAATATCGGAATGACAATCGGTGTCCTCCCGATCACCGGCCTAACCTTGCCGTTCATCAGTTACGGGGGTACCGGGATCATCATGAACATGATTGCCATCGGGCTCGTCATGAACGTCGCCTCAAAATCAAAAACGTATATGTTTGACGACGATTAAACATAGCCCCGCACTCATTTGAGCGCGGGGCTATGTTTTGTTCACTCGTGTTCGAGTTGAAAGTCGACGGGGTAAGCCGCTTCGATTACGATACTCTCCCCTGTCAACGGATGATCGAACGCGGCAGACGAGCTGTGAAGCGCGTGACGGGCGAGCACGGGACGTCCGCCATACATCGTATCCCCGAGTAACGGATGACCAATATGGCGCATGTGGACGCGTATCTGATGGGTCCGTCCGGTCTCGAGTTGGATCGTCAACGCCGCATAGTCACCGTGCGACTCGACGTGACGGACGTGTGTGACGGCTCGTTGCCCGTCGTCTGTGACGACACGTTCCATGATCGAGTGTTCGGCCCGACCGATCGGCGCATCAATCGTCTGTCGTTCGACCAGTCCTTCGACGAGGGCGATATACGTCCGGGACAAACCACCTCGCTTTTGAAGTTCGCTGAAACGATGGTGCACGTACGCATATTTAGCGAATAAGACGACACCAGACGTATCCCGGTCGAGCCGATTGATCACATGAATCGCCGAGTGCAATCCAATTCGTTCATAGTAACCGAGCACAGCGTTCGCAAGCGTGTCGTCAGGATGAAGCCGAGACGGGATCGTCGCGATGCCTGCCGGCTTATCGACGGCGAGCAAATAGTCGTCCTCGTAGATGACCGTGAGCGGACGCCGTGAACGGACCATCGTTTCCGCTGGCTGCTCAAGCGGAAAATGAACCGTCACTTCATCGCCGCTCGACACATCAAAGCGAACAGTCCGCGGCTCCCCGTTCACTAAGATGAGGCCACCGTGTTTGACTTGCGTCAACATCTTGCGTGAGATGCCACAATCCCCCATCAAAAAATCGCGCAGCGGGACGTTCGTCTCCGCGACACGACGTAATGTAAAACCGTACATATGTTACTTCCCTTCCTCGATGAACGATTCGCGCACCCGACGCCAAAACGGGAACGGGCGGAACCGGGCGAACGTCACTTTTTCTCTCGCGACCGCGCAACGGATCGACTGGACGTTCGACCACGACAGTGCTTCCTGATGGTCGAACGCGAGCTCAAACTCCGTTTTCGTATGCGGTTTGATTTTGACTTGGTGGTGCTTCGGCAACAACAGTGGTGAGCCGATCGTCCGGTAGACGAGATTATTGATCGACGCCATCTCGGTCACTTGGATCGCCTCGATCGATGGATGGACGATCGCACCGCCGAGCGCTTTATTATAGGCGGTCGAGCCGGAAGGTGTCGAGATGCAAAGCCCGTCTCCGCGGAACGTTTCAAAGTAATCATCACGGATCGACAAGTCACACACGAGCGTGCGCTTGTAATTTTTAATCGTACACTCGTTCATCGCCAACTGCCGCTCCGTCGTCCCGTCCTCATAGTCGATCAACACTTCGACGAGCGGATAAGATACCGGTTCAAACGACTCGCTCGTGATCATCTCTGTCAATTCATCGAGCTCGTCCGGTTGCCAGTCGGCGTAAAAACCGAGATGGCCCGTATGGATGCCGACGAGAAGGGTGTCGTCTAACCGATCGACATATTCATGGAACGCCTGTAGCATCGTCCCGTCCCCACCGACCGAAACGACGATCCGAGGTTGTTCCGAGACGGAATGTCCCGCCTCGGTCAACTTGTCTGTCAACTCACGCGCGATCTCCGCGGAACGCGCATCTCCCCTTGACACAATCGCAAACTGCATACACTCACCCCCCTAGTCTTGGTCCGTTTGGACGTTCATTTCTTTATCACGAAACACTTGCTGCGCATCTTGAATCTCGACGCGGAGCTGACTCATCTCAGCATCGAGCAGAAACGCCGCCTCCGCGGCCCGACGCAGCCGTTCTTGGACTTCTTGCGGCATGTCGCCATCGTATTTATAGTTTAACGAGTGCTCGATTGTCGCCCAAAAGTTCATCGCGAGCGTCCGAACTTGGACTTCGACGAGCGTCGGGAATTCCCCGTGGATCGTCTGGACCGGGTATTCGATGATGATGTGATACGACCGATAACCCGATTCTTTTTGATTCGTGATGTAGTTCCGTTCCTCTACGATTTTAAAGTCGGTCCGGTGGTGCAACAGCTCGAGGACCTGCACGATATCGTCCACAAATTGACACATGATTCGAAGCCCAGCGATGTCTTGCATCTCGGTCGACAAGTGATCATAGGCGATCTGTTTGCGTTTCGCTTTCTCGAGGATGCTACCGACCGGCTTGACCCTGCCGGTGACGAACTCGATCGGAGAATGGTCATTTTGCGAGTTGTATTGCTTACGGATCGCTTTAAACTTTACTTTCAGCTCATCGACCGCAATTTGATACGGCACTAAAAATTGATCCCAGTCCACTGATTGCATATGCTGTCACCACTTTCGTTCGTTTCGGAAAACCTTGCTTTTTTCCGTATGTATCCGATTGTATGGTATCATAAACCAACAATTGTTCATAGAATGGAGCGATGATGAATGACCCAAGAAGTGGAAATTGAGTTTAAATCGATGCTGACGAAAGATGAGTATGAGACGTTGCTCGAATCGTATCAGTTATCCGACCAAATTAAATGGCAAGCCAACGATTATTTCGATACGCCCACGTTTGAACTGCGCAGCCAAGGCGCGGCCTTGCGCATCCGCGAGAAGAAGACCGGTCAAGTTTTGACGCTCAAACAACCGCACGATGTCGGACTGCTTGAGACGCATGCACCGATCAATGAAGAAGCGGCGGAAAATTTGTTCAAGTACGGCATCGTCCACGACGAACAGATGAAACAAGCCCTCGCCACGTTCAATTTGACCGGACCCCTCGAACATTTGGGCCGCCTCGAGACGAAGCGTGCTGAAATCGAGACGGCAGACGGTCTGCTCGTGCTCGATGAAAGTCATTATTTGGAGATTTGTGATTATGAAATAGAATTCGAAGTGACGGACGAAGCGGCAGGACGAATCGCGTTTGAAAAGCTGCTCTCGAGCCACAATATCCCGTTACGTCCGGCCAAAAATAAAATCGTCCGATTCATGGAAGAAAAGATGGGACGGAGTGAAGGTTGAGCAGATACGTTGCCAACCTTTTTTTTTCGTTGCTACAATGAGCATACGATATATTTGATTTTGTTTACGAGAGGAGGCGACACAATGGAACTTGAACAATGTAATGAGTCATCCTGTTCACTGGAAGAATCTTCTATCCAAGTAACATATAAGCCATTAGAGTTATTCTATTTCATGGACATCTCTGATCCCGACGGTTTTCACGTGATGACACTCATTAAAAAACTCGAGCTCGAATACGGGCACTTGATTCGTTTTCGGATGGTCTCGACGGTTCCTAGTTGTGTTGGCGGATGTCAGGAAGAGGTTCGCCTTCTCACGATGATCAAGGCTATGGAATTACAAGGGAAACGCCATGCGATGCGTTTTTTGCGTCACCTTCATATTAACGACGCCTTTACGAAGGACGCTTCTAACGATGCCGACCTGTGGGAGATCGCGCGCTCTTACGCTGGATACGGACTCGACATCGATGAGTTGGCGGCAGATATGCAGTCGAATCAACTCTTGAGCGCCCTCGCTGTCGACCATCAAATATTAAAAGACTGGGAAATCGAATCACTTCCCGCCATGACGTTCGTCACCCGTGACGAGGCGCTCAAAATCGAAGGCGTCTATCCTTACGACGTGTACCAAGCCGTTATGAGTGAACTGCTCGGATACGTACCGAATCGGCAAACCGGTTGGAACGTTGAAAAAGTGTTACGTCACTACGACGCCTCGACAATCACTGAGCTCGCATTCATCTTAGAGCTCGACAAGCCGATCATCGAGCGGGAACTGAAAAAACTGTCGCTCCAGCAACGTTGCCGCCCTGTTCCCGGCTGCAGCGGTCAAGCATGGGCCACACAAAAATAAACGGATACAAAAAGAAACCCACGGCCGGGGAGCCGTGGGTTTTTGACGTCTCAAGCGGGGACAAGAGACGCCGATCTTAACACCCGGGGAAGGTGTCAAGACGGGAGAAAGTTTACGGTCAATAAAGGGGTTTGTGATTGATTTCACACTTATAATATAACCATAGGCTCGCCTGTTGACAAGCACTTTGTTCATATTGTCACATAATGTTCACGCGCATGCACGCTTACGAAAACAGGAGTGATTCCATCTCATCGAGGACGGATTCAAACTGATCGAGCGCCGCTAACACAGGTGCTTTCGTCGTCATGTCAACGCCGGCCGCCTTCAACACCTCGATCGGGTAATCGCTCGACCCGGCTTTTAAGAACTTATCGATATAACGTTTAACGGCAGGCGCGCCTTCGTCCATGATTTGTTGCGACAACGCCGCTGACGCCGAAATTCCTGTCGCATACTGATATACATAGTAGTTGTAGTAGAAGTGCGGGATACGGGCCCACTCGAACGCGATCTCTTCGTCGATGACGATGTCGTCGCCGAAGTAACGCTTGTTCAACTCAAGATACGTCTCGTTCAAGTATTCTGGTGTGAGCGAGATGCCATCTTGGGCCGCTTGATGGATCTTATGTTCGAACTCGGCGAACATCGTCTGACGGAACAGCGTCCCCCGGAACGTCTCGAGTTGATTGTTGAGCAAGTAAAGACGCTCGGCTTTGTCCGTCCGTGTCTTCAACAAATAGTCGTTCAAGAGCGCCTCATTCGTCGTCGAGGCGACTTCTGCCACGAAAATCGAATAGTCCCCATACGGGTACGGTTGCGTGGCACGCGTGTAGTGACTGTGTACCGAATGACCGAACTCGTGGGCGAGTGTGAACAAGTTGTTCACGTTGTCTTGCCAGTTCATCAAGATAAACGGTTGCGTGTCGTACGCGCCAGACGAATAGGCACCGCTACGTTTGCCGCGAGTCTCCCGGACGTCGACCCAACGTGAGTCGAGACCGTCTTTGACGATTTGGACGTACTCGTCTCCGAGTGGAGCCAGACCTTGGATCATGAGCTCTTTCGCTTCTTCATAAGGCACTTTCATCTCGACGTCTTTGACGAGTGGCGTGTACAGGTCATACATGTGCACCTCGTCTACACCGAGCGCTCGTTTACGAAGCGCGACATAACGGTGCAACAGATCGAGCCGTTCATTCACCGCTTCAACGAGTCCATCGTATACCGATTCAGGAATCGAGTTGTTGTGGAGTGCCGATTGACGCGCACTCTCAAACTTGCGCACCGTCGCATAAAAGTTGTCCTTCTTCACGCTCCCAGACAGAGTTGACGCGAACGTGTTCAAGTATTGTTTGTACGTCCCATACATCGCTTTGAAAGCCGTCTCACGCACGCTGCGGTCTGCCGACTCTAAAAACGTAATGTAACGTCCGTGCGTCAGTTCGACTTCTTCTCCTTGCTCATTCTTTACTTTAGGGAATTTCAAATCGGCGTTGTTGAGCATGCCGAACGTCGAGCTCGATTGCCCGAGCACGTCGCCGGCTTGGGCGAGGATCGCTTCTTCCGCTTCCGTCAAGACGTGGGGCCGCTCTTGCGCCAACTCATCGAACGCATGACGGTAGACGGTCAACCCTTCGTGGCCGCCCATGAACGCTGTGATCTCACTTTCGTCGATGGCGAGCAGTTCTGGTGTCATGAAGGCGAGTTGAGCCGAAATTTGAGCGGCGAGTGACCCGGCACGGTCGTTCAGCGCCTGATAATGGCTGTTGGCCGTATCTTCGTCATAGCGCATATGGGCGTATGTATACAGCTTATGCAGTTGACGCGAGATCTCGTCACGAAGCTGCAGCGCCGCGTAAAGTGTCTCGGCCGATTCCCCGAGTTTCCCTTTGAATTCAACGAGTTCAGGGATTCGGGCTTTGAGTGTCTCAAAGTCTTGCTCCCACGCTTTGTCGTCTGCATAGATGGTTTCTAAGTTCCACGTCTCCTCGACGGGTACTTGTTGTCGTGTTAGTACTTCTGACATATGTCCACTTCCTTTTCTCAGTTTATATACGATTTCGCCATGAATCGCTGAAACCCTTGAAACAAACGAATATCGTCACGAAGTGCTGCTTCGAGCGTGACCGGGACTTGCCAGTCGATGACATACTCTGACAAGCCGAATACGTTCAAGAGTTGTCTCCATTGTAACTGAAACGAAGAAACAAAGTCGCTTGTCGGGGTCGCGTTGAACTGGCGGCATGTCTTCTCGATGCTAAAAGCGAGCGAATCCTTGGGCGCTTCCCGTCGATTTAAATACAAGACCGTTTGAAATTCGAACGGATGAACATGAACACCCCACAGCGCCGGGAGCGGCAAATAACAGACCGTCGGCAACAGTGACGGTAACATGCCGAGCGGATAGAGACGATTCAAAATCAGCCGTCTGTAGAGCGGTGTCGGATAAGGCGGCGCCATACGCTTACGCCGCACGAGTTGAATCCATCGGTGCGCATCAAATCGATAAAAAGGTTCGAACGGCGAGACGTCGAAAGATGTCACGGGCACCCACGTGCCTTGTGCCCGTCTGAGCGAGATCGGACACCCGACGAACCGGTACAACGCGTTCTTGACCGGAACGATCAGCGTACGTCGCCGTGCGATCTCACACCTCATCCACGGTGAGAAGGACGGCACCGGTTCAAGACGCAATCCGCTCGCGATCCAGATGACGGCAAGACCGTTTCGCTCATAGTGTCTCGTCCGTTCTACGTAAGAATCGACTGCTAACGGTGAGGCCTGTATTTCGACGACGAACGACGCCTCCGCTTTTGACGCGACCAAGTCAGCCCGTCTCCCGTTCAGATCCACTTCTTGCTCGACATCATATCCGCCCGCCTGCAGCCATTGTCTGACGCCCCATTTATCGGTTCGGTGACCAGCCGACTCTCCGCGCCCACACGTTTGAACGTGAGAAAAATGGAGCCGTCGCTTCGCTCCTCGTTTTACAATGACCCGTTCTCCGCACTGTGGACATGAAAAAGGGGCAGCCGGTTCGATTTGCCTCCGACTCAACGTATGGGCATCGACGTACTCCCCTGTCTGATCGATTGCGAACCGCATCCCGCTTCCCCCTCATAATAATGGTGAAAACATTCGTGCCAAAGATTCAACGAGTTTGATGAAATAAGATCGTTCTGCGAACGCGCCCAACTCCAACTCATGAGACCCTTCAAAATCTTTGTAGATGTCTTGCTTGAGTTGATGAACCGAGTTCGTGTTGTACAGCAGTGCGTTCACTTCAAAATTGAGATGAAAACTGCGGAAGTCCATGTTCGCCGTCCCGATCGTCGCCAGGCCGTCATCGATGACGATGACTTTCGAGTGCATGAATCCTTCCTCGTACAAATAAATCTTGACGCCAGAGCTGAGCAACTCCTCATAATAAGATCGGCTCGCATAGAAGACGATTTTATGGTCCGGGAAGCTCGGTAAGACGATGCGGACGTCGATCCCCGACAAAGAAGCTGTCTTCAACGCACTCATAATATCCTCGTCAGGAATCAAGTACGGTGACGAGATGTACACCGATTTTTTGGCGGCATTGATAAGTGCGAAATAAATCGACTTCATCGTCTCGTACGGCTCGTCCGGTCCGCTGGCGACGATTTGGACACCGCCGCTCGCGCTCCGCACCGTCTCGAGCGGCTCTAGGTAGAACGGCGTGAACAAGCGCTCACCCGTCATATAGTACCAGTCTTGTAGGAAGATCAGCTGCAGTTCCGATACCCCTTCCCCTCTGACGTAGAGATGCGTGTCACGCCAAAATCCGAACTTCGTATGCTCTCCTAAATACTCGTCCCCGACGTTCAAACCGCCTGTGAACGCTTCGGTCCCGTCGATGACGACAATCTTCCGGTGGTTCCGGTAGTTCGTCTTGCTCGAGACGAGCGGTAAGACGACGGGAAAGAACGCCTGGACGTGAACACCAGCTTGTCGCATCTCTTCGAAAAAAGAACTGCTCGTATGGATCGATCCGACTGCATCGTACAAAAACCGGACCTCGACCCCTGACCGCGCTTTTTCAATCAAAATACGTTGAATTTCCCGAGAAATACGATCTTCCCGGAAAATGTAATACTCGAGGTGAATGTGACGCGTCGCCCCGTTCAAGGCTGGCAATAGTTTCGAAAACTTTTCTTTTCCGTTCGTGAGGATTTGTGTATACGTGTTCGACGAGACGGGTAATTGATTCAATGAAGACGTTAAGTGGAGCAACTTCTCATAATCATCGTGCGGAAACATGAGCGATGGCGAGAGTGTCATCGCTTTTTGCCGATAAGCGAGATACGTTTCTTCATCCAACATCGCCTTCTCATTGAACATGCGTCTCCGCCGATAGTTTTGACCGAAGACGAAGTATGCGAATAAACCGACGACCGGAAATCCGAGCATGACGATTGCCCAGATGAGCGTTCGTTGCGGATTACGGTTCTCGAGCAAGATGACGAGCAGGATGCTAAACGTCGTCAGAAAGACGAGGATCGTGAACAGCCCAATCACTTGCGAGCTCCAGTAATAAGATAATACGGCAATGAGCCCTGCGAGCAAAAGAAGGGATAATAGTACTTGTATGCGTCGCAACATATTATAAGCTGACCCCGTTTCTGTCATGTATTATCATTAATTATACATCGGAACGATATCTTTTTGAGGGGAGTGGAGAAAATATGGGGACTTTTCTAGTGACGGGGGCGACGAGCGGCATCGGTCATGCGGTCGCCTTACGGTTAACGGAAGAAGGACACGACGTCTTAGGCGTCGGACGTGATGAGACGAGAGGTGCGGCACTCGAACTCGAATCGGATAACACCATCACGTTCCTGAAATGTGATTTATCTCAAGCTGATGAGGTCGAGGCGCTCATGGATCGCCTCGAAGCCGATCAAGTCGTCCTGCACGGAGTATTCAATAACGCCGCGACGTTCGGTCGTCCCGGTACGCCTGAACGGTTGCCGGCCTCTGCTTTTGACGAAGTGTTCGAACTGAACGTGTTGGCGACAAACCGCCTCATTCAACGTGCGATTCCGCTCCTCGCGACCGGTTCAAGCGTAGTCAACAACGCAGCGATCGTCGGACACGTCAAATTCCCGCCGATGCTCGGTCCATACGCCGCTTCGAAAGCGGCCGTCATCGCGTTGACGAAGACGTTCGCCCATCGGATGAAAGGAAAGATTCGTTTCAACGCCGTCTGTTTCGGACCGGTCGATACGCCGCTCAGCCATAAGCTGTACGGCGGCGAGGCAAAATTCAAAGACGCGATGAGCCATCATTTCCGTGGGAATGCCGCTTCACCGGAAGAAGTCGCACCGGTCGTCACGTTTTTATTGAGTGATGCGTCGAGCTATATTAACGGCCAAGCCATCACCATCGACGGTGGCTACAGCCTGTCTTGAACGCAAAAAGGGGTCGTCTACGAATTAGACGGCCCCTTTCGCTTTTGTGCGAACAGCTGTATATTATGCCTTGATCTTCCTCGCTTGCATCATCTGGGTCGTCAAGAACGCCTTTTCGCGCGGATGTAAGTCGTCCCATGTGAGCACGTCTTCAATGTAATCGACGAACTCTTCAAACGTGTCGTGATGCGTTGGATGAGCGCGCAGGCGTCCGATTCGGATCGCCTCGAAAATCGACGCCATCACGAAAATGTCATGGCTCGCGTACGTCTTGATCGGCGCCAGCGCCTCGAACAACGTCGCTTCCATCGCTTTCCGTTTGATGTGCCAATCACTCTTGCCGTTTGAGAAGACGAAATCCCCTTCCGGAAGTTCACTTAATTCCCGTAAGATGTCCCCGATATAGTGAATCGCATGAATCGCCGTATTCGGGTCATTAATTCCCGGTGACACTCCTTTAAGGGCGATCTCACTCAATTTTTCGATGACGAACGCCGGGTCTTGAATCGATGAACGGATCTCGCCGATTTGAAACACGTCTTTGTCGAGAGCGTCATCCCCTAGCCAATATCCGAGAATATCTCCTTCCGCCACAAAGTCGCCGACCGCGACGACCGATTCGAAACTGATGTCGTGATCTTCTTGTTTCTCGCTCGAGAACAGTTGAACATAGCCGGTCCGTGAGGCGTACACCGCCTGCCCTGCTTCGAACGTATGGACCGATCGCTTCAGCACGATGCTCACCTTCCCATCTTCGACCGCTTGCTTCTGTTTTTCGATGACGGATAATGCCTCTCGATGTAAGGACGATAACAGGCGTTCAGCTTGAATCGAGACGCTGATCGTCTGAATGAACTTGACGAACGCCCAGATCGAACTGACGACCAATACGACGCTGACACCTGAAGCGAGGACGGCGTCCTCTTCCGAAGTCCGAATGAGAAATAAATTCGTGATCCCGTACACGGTCGTCATGATGAAAATACCGAGCGTATGTTTCGAAGCCGAGTTTGTTAAAAAGTTATTGATCGTACGGGGCGAGAATTGAGATGAATACGTCGTCAGCACGACTAAAATCGTCGAAAAACTGAACGTCATCATCGTCATGAGACTCGTGAACGACGACGAAAGGACGGAAGCCGCTGAATCCTGATCCAAATAAATGATTTCTGGCAACAGTTCGCGGAAAAAGCTACCGAAATACTGCGTCAGAAACGTTAATACGATACCACCTGTCCCATACAAAAACGGGACGAACCACGTACTGTCTGACAACGTCAATTGTAAACGCTTGAGCATCAAGTCACCTCTTCATATGTATAAATTAGTAAAAAAATCGCCTGTCCGCTTGAACAGGCGATTCGAGTTTAAAAATAGTGACGTACTTTCGAGAACACGTCTCCGTCGAGAATCGGTTTACCGTACTCCTCGAGCATAGCGAGGGTTTGCGTACTGAACGACAAATATTCGGCTAAAAGACTGAGGACGTTCTCTTCTTCTTCCGGCTCCATCTCGTCCGGGAAGTCGATCCACAAGTAGTAACGGTTTTCATAATGGAATAACTTGAGGGTGACGTTACTCAGCGTATCACCGGCCCGTTTGCTCAGAGCGATAATCGCCTCAAAGTCATCCGTATCCATAGCTAACGGAGCCCACGCCTCCGGTTCAGCTTCGACTTCATCGAGTTCACTCAACTGGTCGAGGACAGACTGTTGATCACGCGCTTCGTCGATTGCGTTGCGCAAGAGCGACCCGAGTTCTGCGTCGTCTTCTGTGTCGATCACATTTTTCGCGATCGTGACGGTCACTTCAAGTCCTTTTTCAAACGCTTGTACTTGTATCCATAGTGGACCATCGAACGAGATATCTTCCCGTTCGTGCGCTTCGTCCATCATCTGCCAGAACAGCTGCTCACCACGTTCTCGGTTGTACCAAATTTCATCCCGGGCGAATCCGCGTTTCTCGATATCGACATAAGTGATGAAAAACTTGACGGTATTGTCATTGATGCGCTCAATTTTCACGATTGTCCACTCCCTTCTGACCTCACTCCTACTTCTTAAGGAGGAGAGGGGAAATTGTCTTGTTATCATAGTACCCTTTTTTTGACCTGTCAATCTATTGATGATGGGGTGTGTACCACTATTTTATCGGAAAAACGAGATAATAAAAAGCACACTGCTTAGACAGTATGCTTCCTCACTCGTTGACGAGTCGTTGCGCTTCTTGAAGTTGGAACGTACGAACTTTGCGAGGCAAGAATCGACGAATCTCATCTTCGTTATATCCGACTTGAAGGCGTTTTTCATCAATCAAAATCGGACGGCGAAGGAGGCCCGGATATTCTTGAATCAAATCGTACAACTGCTGAAGCGAAAGTGCGTCGACCGATACATCGATTTTCGAGAAAACTTTTGAGCGGGTCGAGATGATCTCATCTGTGCCGTCTTCTGTCATGCGTAAAATCTGTTTAATCTCATTGAGTGAGAGTGGTTCTGAGAATATGTTTCGTTCTGTAAATGGGATATCATGCTCTTCGAGCCAAGCCCGTGCTTTTCGGCACGATGTACAGCTCGGAGACGTATAAAGTGTGACCATTTTCGTTCCTCCCTGATCAAATGTTCGTCCATTTTTTTAGTGACTCTTCTTGTATACCCAAAATCTCGTTCACGTAATTATAATAATTCTTATTTATTGAAACTTCAATGATATTCTTTCTCATCGGGGTAAGAAAAGAGGACGCATTCAGAAGAATGCGACCTTGATCGACCGTTCTACGAAGCTGGAATCCGAGAAACCGGTTGTGACACCGTTTCTTTCCCTGGCTTCACTTGCAAGTCTTTCAATTTCTTCTTGAGCACTTCTTTTAACAGTTTCTTTTTCTGTTGCAGTACTTTGTCACGCTCTTTCATGGTCTCTCACCCCCATGGACGAAAGGAAAAAACCAACCATTACTGTATCTGAAAATCTTAAAGTTGCACTAATCTATAGTTAAATTATAGCACATTCTATTGAAAAATGTTGAACAATCTCGTAAAAAATCATGATTTCACATGTTCCAAATTTGCATTTGCTTATCCATTCCCGTATAGTTAATAGAAATAATCTTTGAAATCACCAAGGAGGAGAGCACGAATGAGAATCACGTTAGAAACGATCATGCAGCATCACGTCACCCAGAAATACTTGACACGATCTGGATTAAAACATGCCGTTGACGTCTGTGAACGCGCTCTCGAATTGGCGACACGACGAGGGCTCGACACCGATCTAGCAACGAAGGCTGCACTGCTCCACGACATCGGTCATTACGAATGGTACACCGAAGGCAAGTGGAACTACGACTTGTATCGCCAAAACGATATCCACGCCATCAAAGGCGCGGAACGAGCCCATAAACTGTTGATCCGGCTCGGAGAAGATCCGGCTCGGGCCAAGGAAATTTCCGTCATGATCCTGCTTCATACGGATTCTTACCTTCCGCCTAACCGCATCCAACGGACCCCGCTCCAACAGCTCGTCCATGACGCCGATACGTTCGTCGAACAGCCGGGCGGCCTCCACCACTACGAGACGATGGAGATTGAAGACGCGCTCGCTCGCGTCCGTTTAATCGATGCCGTCGTCGAGCGTCTCTCGAACTTGCCGCGCATCTCAAACGCCTAACACCGTCCGGGTCTCCCACGGTGTTTTCGTTTGAGCAAAAAAGCCCTAAAATCCAATTGGATTTTAGGGCTTTTCGTATTAGACGAGCTGGGCTTTATACGCCTCATATTCTGCGTCTGTGAGCGAAACATAGTGACCTGGTTCGACTTCGCGAAGCGCAGGGATGCTCGAATCTTCATCCGACCGTCCGACAGCACCAAGTGAGCCAGATTCGTAGACGATCCGCTTACGTGTCCGTTCATGTTCTGGATCCGGAAGCGGGATTGCAGACAAGAGCGATTTCGTATAAGCGTGAATCGGGTTCTCGTACAGGCGCTCTGCCGGTGCAAGCTCGACGAGGTGACCTTGGTACATAACGCCGATCCGGTCCGAGATATACTTGACCATCGACAAATCGTGGGCGATGAACAAGTACGTGAGATCACGGTCACGTTGCAACTCTTTCATCAAGTTGACGACTTGAGCTTGGATCGACACGTCGAGTGCTGAGATCGGCTCATCGGCGATGATGAAGTCCGGTTCAACAGCGAGCGCACGGGCAATCCCGATCCGCTGACGCTGTCCGCCTGAGAATTCGTGCGGGTAACGGCTCGCATGCTCTTTCGTGAGGCCGACCGTCTCGAGAAGGTCGTACACACGGTTCATCCGGTCTTCTTTCGTCTTGGCAAGGCCGTGGATATCGATGCCTTCAGCGATGATATCAGCGACCGTCATCCGCGGGTTGAGCGACGCATACGGATCTTGGAAGATCATCTGCATAGCCCGGTTGAATTTTAACTTCTCAGCTTTATTCTTTTTCCCGTGGACGTTCTCACCTTTGAAAAGAACATCGCCGTCGGTTGCATCGTAAAGGCCGATGATCGTACGACCTGTCGTCGATTTACCGCAACCCGACTCTCCAACGAGACCGAGCACTTCACCTTTGTAAATATCGAACGAGATGCCGTCGACCGCTTTGACGACGCGGCCTCGGCCAATTTTAAAGTGCTGCTTCAGGTCTCGTACTTCTAATAATTTTTCACGTTCCATTATTCAGCACCACCTTTCAAAATCGATTTCGCGAACGCGCTGTCAGGACGATATTTGAGCGCGAGATCGCGGATCGCTCGCGGCGGCGTCACTTGCGGTGCTTGTGGGTGCAAGAGCCAGCTCGCTGCATAGTGTGTATCGCTAATTTGGAACATCGGCGGTTCTTTCTCGAAATCAATTTTCATCGCATACGGATTACGCGGTGCGAACGCGTCACCTTTCGGCGGGTCAAGCAAGTTAGGCGGCGTGCCCGGGATGGCCGGGAGCGCTTCGTTCGGATCATCGGTCGGACGCGGCATCGATCCGAGCAGTCCCCAAGCGTACGGGTGACGCGGCTCATAGAAGATCTCATCGACCGTTCCTCTTTCGACGATTTTACCGGCGTACATGACGGCGACACGGTCAGCCATGTTCGCGACGACACCGAGGTCGTGCGTGATGAAGATGATAGCCGTACCCGTTTTTTGCTGAATGTCTTTCAACAATTCTAAAATTTGGGCTTGGATCGTCACGTCGAGTGCCGTCGTCGGCTCATCGGCAATCAACACTTTCGGGTTACATGCGAGCGCGATCGCGATGACGATCCGTTGACGCATACCGCCTGAAAGTTGGTGCGGATATTGTTTAAGACGTGCCTCTGGGTTCGGAATCCCGACGAGTGTGAGCAATTCGAGCGTACGCTTCTTCGCATCTTCCCCCGTCAATCCTTGGTGTTGCTTCAATCCTTCGGCAATCTGTTTGAAGATTGTCATCGTTGGGTTGAGTGACGTCATTGGATCTTGGAAGATCATCGCGATGTCGCGCCCGCGGATTTTCAACATTTCTTTTTCTGACAACTTCGCCAAGTCTTTTCCTTCGAACAAAATTTCTCCGTTCGTGATCTCACCTGGCGGGTTCGGAATGAGACGCATGATCGCTTTCGATGTGACGGATTTACCAGAACCCGATTCACCAACGATTGCGAGCGTCTCGCCTTTTTTCAAATCAAACGATACGTTGCGGACGGCTTGTACCGTTCCGGCATACGTATGGAACGAGACCGCTAAGTCTCGGACAGATAAAATCGTTTCCATGCACGAGTCCCCCTCTGTTTAAATTATTTACGCATTTTCGGGTCGAACGCATCACGCAAGCCATCGGCGAGCAAGTTGAAGCTGACCATGAGCAAGACGATGATGATTGACGGAATGACGAGCAAGTACGGGAACGTCCGTAGCTCTTTGTATCCGTCGTTGATCAACGTACCAAGTGACGCTTGTGGCGGTTGAAGTCCGATCCCGATGAAGCTGAGGAACGCCTCGAAGAAGATGGCAGATGGAATCGTGAACATGAGTGTGATGATGATCGCACCGAGCGTGTTCGGGATCAAGTGTTTGAAAATCAAACGGTTACTTGAAGCACCGAGCGTACGGGCAGCCAACACAAACTCTTGGTTTTTCAGTTTCAAAATCTGACCGCGGACGAGTCGACTCATCCCGATCCAGCCGGTGATGGCCATCGCCAAGATAATGGTGAAGACACCTGGGTCAAAGATCAAGATGAACAAGATGATCAAGATCAAGTTAGGAACACCAGTCAAAATCTCGACGATCCGTTGCATGATGTTGTCAATGCGGCCACCGAAGTAAGCCGAGACGCCGCCGTAAGCGACACCGATGACCGTATCGATGATTGCGGCCATCAAACCGATGAAGAGCGAGATACGAGTCCCTTCCCAAACACGCGACCAAAGATCACGCCCGAGGTAATCGGTACCGAACCAGAAGTTCTCTTCGACGTTTTTCTGTTCATAGAAGTTGATGTCACGCCCACCGAGGTTGGCCATGCCGTCAAATCCGGCCCACTCAAGTCCTGTGACTTTAGGCGGTAGTTTCGCTTGTGAGATATTTTGTTCATAGGCGTCACGGGCTGAAAGCATCGGACCGAACAACGCGAGCAACACTAAAATTAAAATGATCGACAGCGAGAAGATGGCCGCTTTGTTTTTCTTAAGACGAAGCCATGCATCTTGCCAGAAGTTCAAACTTTTCCCGGCAATTCGTTCACCGAGCTGTTCGTTCATTTCGACACGTTGGAACATGTCTTGGTCGAACTGCTCGAAATCTTTTTTATTTTCAATCATCAGTTATCCCCCCCAAGACGAATACGTGGGTCAACGACTCCGTAGAGCAAGTCAACAAGTAAAATAATTACAATGAACAGAGCCGAGAAGAAGAGCGTCGTGCCCATGATGACCGAATAGTCATTCAACGTGATCGACGTTACAAACAATTCACCAAGTCCCGGAACGGCAAAGATTTTCTCGATAACGAACGTACCTGTGAGTAGCGCAGCCGTCATCGGTCCAAGGATTGTGATCGCTGGAATCATGGCGTTACGCACCATATGTTTCCACACGATTGCATTCCCGGTTAATCCTTTCGCTTTCGCGAGCGTGACATAGTCTTGTCCGGTCACTTCTAGCATCTCGGTCCGTACGAAACGGGCGATCGACGCGGTGACCCCGAGCGACAACGAGATGGTCGGAAGGATCGTATGCGCCGGCGAGTCCCAGAACGCGACAGGCAATACGCCCCATTTTACCCCAACGTAGTATTGAAGGAGGGCCGCAAAGACGAACGACGGGACAGAGATCCCGATTACCGACACAAACATTGAACCATAATCGATGTACGTGTTATGGCGAATCGCTGCAACGATCCCGAGCAATAGTCCTGTCAGCGTACCAAGCACTAGTGCCTGAATACCTAACTGGGCCGATGGTCCGATTCGTTCCATGATCAACTCCGTCACTGGCCGGTTGGCCGTACGGAACGATACGCCGAGGTCGCCTTGGACAAGGTTCCCTAAGTAAGTCGCATAACGAACTGGAAGCGGATCATTGAGTCCGTAACGATCGTTCAAGATCTGAATTTGCGTTTCCGTCAATTTTTCCTGGTTCTGATACGGTGAACCTGGAAGCAGGTCCATCAGGAAAAATGTGAACGTCGCAATCAAGAAGAACGTGATGAGGCCGTAAACCAGCCGCTGAAGAATATAACGTCCCATAATAAAAACCCCCTGTTTTTCTAATTGTGTCTATGCTTGCACCAACAGCGTCACTATGACATATTTCCCATTTCTTGAATTCACAAAATGAAAGGAATTTTCTGAAAGAATAGGTCAAACGTCATCTCAAGGCTCTTAGCACAGCATATGAAAATCAAAAAACCCTCAGTTTCTGAAGTATTCTGAATTTTCACTGTTACTCCATTATACTTTACCAACAAAACATTTGAATAGTATTTTCTCTCAATTCGATATTTTTTTTAGAAAAGTGGGGACATGCTTGCGCATGTCCCCTCTCCTATTTAGTTGATATCAACGTATTTGTACTGGTAATCAGCACCAAAAAGTTGACGGTTGAAGTTCTCAACGTTCGGACGGATCAAGTAAGCGACACCGGCCTGATAGATCGGCATGATTGCTTGGTCTTGTTCGATCAAGAGCGTTTCTGCTTCTTTGAATTTGTCATAACGAGCATCGATCGTTGTTTCAGCCGAAGCTTCATCGATCAACTTGTCGTATGCTGCCGACTTGTACTTGATGTCGTTTTGACCGTTGTCTGACGTGAAGATGCCAAGGTTAGTGAGCGGGTCTTGATAGTCAGGTCCCCAAAGGGCGAATGACATCTGGTAGTCCCCGTTCGCTTCGCGTTCGAGCTTGTTGTTGAACGGTTGTTGCGAGATGTTGACCGTTACGTTCGGCAAGTTCGACTCGATTTGGCCTTTCATGTACTCTGAGATTTGTTTTGAAACTTCACTATCGAATGAAAGCAATTCGATTGTGGTCGCTTCGCCACCAGTTGCTTCTTCCCAAAGCGTTGCTGCTTCGTCAGCATTCGTCTCGAAGTGTTGGACGCCTTCCGTGTAATCCGTTCCGTCTTCATACTTGATGAATTCTTTCGGGATGAACGAAGTCGTTGCGATTGAACCGTTGTTCAACAGTTGGTCGACAATACCGACCGGGTCAACGGCACGAGCGATTGCTTTACGTGCGTTCACATCAGCGAATACTTCATCTTCATGATTGAACTTGAAGTAACCGACCGTTGAACGAAGTCCTGTGTTGTAGTCTTCGTCTTCTTGGAAAGCAGCGACTTGCTCAGACGCGAGGCCTGCGTAATCAACATCGCCTGCTTCATACAAGTTGACGACCGTTGACGTATCTTTGACGACGCGAACGTCGACTTTGTTGAGAGCGACGTTGTCGGCATCCCAGTACGTATCGTTTTTCGTCAAGACATAGCCTTGTTCACGATCCCACTCTGACCATGTGAACGGACCGTTGTAGAGAAGGTTCTCTGTGTTTTTTGCGAAGTCCGCTCCTTGCTCAGTTGCGAACGCTTCATTGATCGGTGTGAACGTACCGAACGATGTGAGTGAGACGAACGATGGGTCCGGACGCTCGAGTGTAACTTCTAGCGTTTTCTCATCGATTGCTTTCACACCGAGTTCTTCTTTAGGAAGGTCACCCGTGTTGATTGCTTCGGCATTTTTTACCGTGTTCATGATATACGCATATTGCGAACCAGTTTCTGGGTCCACGGCACGTTGCCAAGCGTAAACGAAGTCATTCGCTGTGACCGGCTCACCGTTCGACCATTCGGCGTCACGAAGCGTGAACGTGTAGACGGTTTCGTCTTCGTTCAATTCCGGCTCTCCTTCAGCGATGGCTGGAACGGCTTGCCCTTCTTGGTCAAGACGGTAAAGACCTTCCATTGTGTTGGCGATCAAGTTGAACGCGACTGCGTCCGTTGCGAGCGCCGGGTCGGCTGTAGTAATGTCAGACGTGTCCGTCAAACGAAGTACTTTCTCTCCGTTCGAAGACGAACCGCCGTCAGAGTCTCCGCCAGTCGAACAAGCGGCGAGCACTGTACCGAGTGCCAAGATGAGTGTCATCATTAGCAAAATCGATTTTTTCTTCATTGCGATGTCCCCTTTCTAATCTCGTGAAGCTTAGCATTCCGTCGGACTAACATCTTACTCTTTTTCTTTAATTTTCTGAATATTACATAAAGTATCCGACGAAAGAACGTTAGGGCTATTGTAAAAAATTTTTAATCAAACTGTCAACTACGGAATAAACCGCTGTCATTTGAAAAACTTCCTTCTCGCCATAATAGCGGGACTACGCGTATCATAGAACCATAAGCAAACGTGACAAATTGACGTCGTCACGTTGAAAGGAGTTTGTCACATTGAAAAATTTTAGAAGTATATTAATCGTTTGGGGAATTGTCACAATTGCCTATACGGTTTGGTCGTATGTGTCGTACTACCGCGCGGAATCGTTCGCGTTTCATTTGAGTGGCGGCTTGTTCGTCGCCGGCATGATCGTCTTCGCGTACGGGATGTTCTCACAGATGAGCGCTTCAGGATTGTTCGACGGGATCATGTACGGGTTTAAACGAAATCGCCGCGCCAAACTAAAGGAAATCGATTCCGATTATGAAGAAGACGAAAAAGACGACGACGAGATGAAAGAAGAACGTTCCGCCCGTAAACAGTCGGCTTGGCGTTGGGTATACGTCGGGGTCGGTAGTGTGATCCTGTCATACGTCATCACCCTCGTTTGACCTTTTTGTTTTTCCACCAATATGCTAAACTAAATGCAGAACATAGGAAACACAAGGAAGAAGACAAGTACCTCGAACTCCCTCTCCCCCAGAGAGTCTACGTTGCTGCGAGTAGACGGAGAGCGTTCAAGCGAATGGACTTCAGAGTGGCTCACCTGAATGGTAGTACGGTGAGACGGTTACGCCCGTTAACGCGATCAAGTGGCATGATTTCATGCAAATTTGGGTGGCACCGCGGTTATTCGTCCCGATTTTTCGGGCGGAGAACTGCGGTTTTTTATATTTTATGGAGGTGTAGGCATGGCAACGATATTTTCAGGCATTAAACCGACCGGCGTCGTGACGCTCGGTAACTACTTAGGGGCGATGAAACAATTCGTCGATCTTCAAGAAGAACATGACGCGTACTATTGTATCGTCGATCTTCACTCGATCACGGTCCAACTTGACCGCGTCGAGCTGATGGACAACACCCGCAAGCTGGCGGCGCTCTATCTCGCCTGCGGACTTGACCCTGAGAAGGCAACGATCTTCGTCCAGTCAGAAGTAAAAGCGCACGCCCAACTCGGATGGATGTTGACGTGTATCGCTGGGATGGGCGAACTCGGTCGGATGACGCAGTACAAAGATAAATCGCAAGGTAGCGATAACGTCGGGGCCGGGCTGTTCATCTATCCGACACTCATGGCGGCGGATATTCTACTTTATGGGACAGAGCTCGTGCCGGTCGGTGACGATCAAAAACAACATATCGAACTGACGCGCGACTTGGCCGAACGGTTCAACAAACGCTATTATGAGACGTTCAAGATTCCTGAGCCGCTCATT
The DNA here is from genome assembly GCF_004337185.1 of Exiguobacterium sp. SH0S2. NCBI lineage: Bacteria > Bacillati > Bacillota > Bacilli > Caryophanales > Exiguobacterium > Exiguobacterium sp. SH0S2. The sequence continues at coordinate 635,731 of NZ_SJVB01000001.1, forward strand.
CAAAAAGAAGGGGCTCGGATCATGAGTTTGACGAACCCCGAGAAGAAGATGTCGAAATCGGACGCGAACATTAAAGGCTTCATCTCGATGCTTGACGAACCGAACGTCATCCGTAAAAAAATCAAGAGCGCCGTCACGGACTCGAGCGGCGTCATCAGCTTCGACCGGGAGAATAAGCCGGGCATCTCGAACTTGCTCGAGATTTACTCGTTGTCGACGGGTACTTCGATAACAGATCTCGTGACTCAATACGCAGACTCGAACTACGGAACGTTCAAGCAAGACGTCGCCGAAGCGGTCGTCGCCATGCTCGAACCGATTCAAGCGCGCTATCACGAACTCGTCGACTCGTCAGAGCTTGATGCGATCCTTGATGCCGGCCGTGAGAAAGCCGAAGCGGTCGCGAACAAGAACCTCGCCAAGATCGAGAAAGCGATGGGCTTAAGCCGAAAACGTGCCAAAGTGAAAAAATAAGACAGAGCCGCCCAACGCATGCGTTGGGCGGCTTCTTTATGGAAGAACACAAAAAAAGAAAGAAACAGGCGTCCCTGTCTCTTTCTGGTGAATGTTGCTTATTGCTCTTTGCCTTCGATGAATGCCCACTTGTACGAGTAGTCAGCGCCGAACCCGTGTTCAACGATTCCTTTAACGTACGGCTTCGTGAGACGAGCTGATCCGCGTTGGTAAACTGGCGAGATCGCGTTCTCTTCAAGAACGATTTTCTCTGCATCTTGAAGCTCTTTCCAACGTGCTTCAGCATCTGTGTTCGCTTTCGCAGATTCGATGAGTGCATCGAATTCTTCGTTCGACCACTTACCACGGTTGTATGGTCCGTCAGTTACGAAGAGGTCAACAAACGTCATTGGATCCTGGTAGTCAGGTCCCCAGCCTGCGAATGTAAGCTCAAAGTCACCTTTGTTCTCGAGGTCGAGTTTGTTGTTGAACGGTTGTTGCTTGATCGTAAGCGTCATGCCTGGAAGGTTCTTCTCAAGTTCACCTTTGATGAACTCACCGATTTGCTTCGCAGACTCTGAGTCGTAGTTGAGGAGTTCGATTTCGACAGAATCTGTCCCGAGCTCTTCAAGTCCTGCTTCCCAAAGTTTTTGTGCTTCTTCAACGTTGTAACCACCGATGTCGCCGTTAGCGTCACGGAAGTCTGCACCGTCTGGGCCTGTTACGAAGTCTTTCGGCACGAGGTAGTTCGCAGGTACTGAACCGTTCGCGAGAAGCGTTTCAGAGATTGCTGCTTTATCGTAAGCACGGTCGATCGCGTTACGGATATTTTGGTTGTCGAACGCTTCAACTTCAGTGTTGAACTGGAGGTAGAAGAGTGTCGGTTCAACGACAGTCGAGAATTCTTCGCTGTCTTGGTATTGAGCAACGAGTTCAGAAGTCAAACCAGTGCGGTCAACGTCGCCGTTTTCGTACAAGTTGACGCCCGTTGAAACTTCTTTAACGACTTTAACGTCGATTTCGTCGAGTTTGACGGCTTCAGCATCCCAGTAGTCGTCGTTTTTGACCATTTTCCATCCTTGCTCGCGCTCCCAGCTTTCGAGTTTGAACGGTCCGTTGTAGAGCGTCGTCTCTGCAGACGTACCGAAGTTCTCGCCTTGTTCTGCGTCGAACGCTTCAAGTTTAGGCATAAATACGCCGAAGCTTGTGAGACCAAGGAAGTATTCAGCTGGTGCTGTCAATTTAACTTCAAGTGTCTGATCGTCAGTTGCTGTAACGCCGACCGCGTCACGCTCGCCTTCGCCAGTGTTGTAAGCTTCAGCGCCTTCGATGACAGACATGACGTAAGCATATTGTGATCCGTTGTCCGGATTAAGTACTTCTTTCCAAGCGTATTCGAAGTCGTTTGCCGTTACAGGCTCACCGTTAGACCAAGTTGCGCCTTCACGGATTTTGAAGGTGTACGTTTTACCGTCTTCAGAAACTTCGTGTGACTCAGCCATCCCTGGTGTTGGGTTGTCTTCTTCGTCCATACGGTAGAGACCTTCGTTAACGTTGTTCAAGACGTTGAACGATACTGCGTCAGTCGCGAGAGTTGGGTTAAGTGAAGGAATGTCTGCACTGTCGAGCAAGTTGAGGACTTGCGCTTCATCTGCACTACCTTCTGAACCTCCGTCTCCGTTTGTTGTCGTTGTTTCTTCTTCCCCACCCGAGCAAGCTGCTAGGAACGCGCTAGATAGAAGCGTTACCGACGTTGCTAATGCAAAACCTTTTTTCTTATTCATTACGATGACCCCCTGATTATTTTCGTTTTAACGAAATGAACGATGGTAGAAAATTCTGAAAGTTAACTTTACAAAATTTGTTACCACAATCCCGTTGATGCAATAATACAATATTCTGATAATTTTGCAAAGTATTTATTTTGATTTTTCTAAAAAATTTTTACCATAGGCTAAAAGCCCGCCTAGGGAGACGGGCTTTTAGCTCATTTTTTATAAACTTTTGAAAAAGTTAGGACGTACGAAGGACCGATGACCGGAAATCCAATTTCCGCATAGGTGGAATCGACCGCGTAAGTTCTTCCAGCTTGGTAGATTGGAATAACGACTGCCTCTTCCAACAAGCGTTTTTCGGCTTGACGATACGCTTCGTTCCGCGCCTCGAGTACCTCAGTCGAGCGTGCCTCCTCCATCAGCCGATCGAACGTCTCGTCTTTATAACCACTCGAATTCAAATAATTTCCTGTTTCAAATTGAGTCAAATAAGCACTGAACGCCGGATAATCCGGTTGCCAACCAGACAGCGACAGCGCATAGTCACCTGCGACTTCTTTCCTAACTTTGTCACCGAGCGGCAGTTCCGTGATAGAAACAGACAGCCCCGGAAGTTTTTCAAGTTCGGTTTCAATCGTCTCGGCGATTTGTCTCGCTTCTTCATCGACAAAGCTGAGTAATTCGATGTCAATCGTTTCTTCTTCGTAGCGCTCTTTGACCGACTCGAACAACGAAGACGCATCTTCTTCAAACGAGACGTCTTGCGCACTTCCGTCTGTGACGAGCAACCGGTCCGTCGTTTGTTCGGCGCGGGCGAGTGTGTCTTTGAACGCCTCTCGATCGAGCGCAATCGCGAGCGACCGGCGGAAGTCAGGGTCATCGAACGGATATTCATCGACGTTCGATTTCAAATAGAAGACACCGCTCCGAGGTACATCGATGATTTCACTTTCAAGTGAGTCGATCACGCTTTCTTCCGTCCCATAAGGAAGCGGGTGAATGCCCGTTGCTTCCGTCCCGAGCGCGGCGTCCGCCCACATGATGATGCGCTCAAGCGTCACATTATCAGCGTCGTGATAAGATTCGTTTTTCGTCAGCGTCACTTGGGCCGCATCGATCGATTCGATTTGAAACGGTCCGTTCGCATCGAGTTCTTGCCAAGCCCCGATGGCTGTTTGTGGAAGAAATGCCGGCATTGCCAAAATCTCCTCGAACCCTTCCATCGGTCGTTCGAGCGTCAATTCGAGTGTCTGCGCATCGACCGCCTTGACACCGAGCGTCTCCGGCTCGGCTGTTCCGAGACTGATCGCTTTTCCATTTTTAACATCTTCAAGTAAGAAACTAAACGGTGAGTTCGTATCGTCGTCCGCGAGTTTTCTAAAATGGTCGACGAACGTCTCGGCGGTTACCGCCTTGCCGCCCACCGTCTGACTCGGCTTTAGCGAGAACGTGTACGTCGCACCGTCCTCTGACCGGGTCAATTTCTCGACGAGACCCGGTTCAATTTCACCGTCCGCCCCGAAGCGATACAATCCCTCATAGACATGAGACAATATCGTCTGGGAACTCGGGTCGATGGCGAGTAACGTGTTCGGTTGCTCCGGTAACGTCTCCCCGTGGATCGTCACGACTTGTTCTTCTTGCGGTACTAGTTCACGTGCCTGCTCGCGTTGTCCGTTCCAAATGATCAAAAAAAGTATAAGGACTGAACCCAACAAGGCGGCACCGATGATAAAACGTTTCATTCGGCATTCTCCCTTCTGTTAGACCAACCCTTATACCCTACCCGTTTTTAACCTATTTTTCTACAATCAGTCTGTCACTTTTGCGAATGCGAGTGTCGCATTATGGCCCCCGAAGCCGAGTGAATTGCTCAGTGCGTACTGAATATCAAGTTCCCGCTTTCCTTCTCGAACATAATCAAGGTCACAGTTTTCTGCCGGTTCGTCACAGTTGATCGTCGGATGAATCCGACCCTCATGAATCGACAACGCCGTGATGACCGCTTCGACGCCGCCCGCAGCACCGAGCAAATGCCCGATCATCGATTTCGACGAGTTGACGGCGAGCTGATCAGCATGTTCCCCGAACACGTTGCGGATCGCTTTCGTTTCTAACATATCGTTGAGTGGTGTACTCGTCCCGTGGGCGTTAATGTACTGGACGTCTTCCGGTGCGATTCCGGCGTCACGCATCGCTTCACTCATCGCTTTCGACCCGCCTTCCGCTTCCGGTGACGGTGCCGTGATATGGTAGGCGTCCGAGCTCATCCCGTATCCGACGACTTCGGCATACATTTTGGCACCGCGCGCTTTCGCGTGCTCATATTCTTCGAGAACGAGGACGCCTGCGCCTTCGCCCATGATGAACCCGTCACGATTTGCATCGAACGGACGGCATGCCGTCACCGGATCTGGGTTCGTCGATAGCGCCTTATTGGCACAGAACCCTGAAAACGACAACGGAGTGATTGGTGCTTCGGCCCCGCCTGCGAACATCGCGAGCGCATCACCGCGTTGAATGACCCGGAACGCTTCGCCGATCGAGTTCGTGCCCGAAGCACAAGCCGTCACCGAGCAGTTGCTCGGTCCTTTCGCCCCGAGGTAGATCGAGACTTGGCCGCTTGCCATGTTCGGGATCATCATCGGAATGAAGAACGGGCTGATTCGGCGCGGTCCGCGTTCATGCAAGATGCTCGCTTGTTTATCGATCGTCTCGACGCCGCCGATTCCGCTCCCGATCCACGTCCCGACTTTGTCCGCCATCGCTGTCACATCTAGACCGCTATCCCGATGTGCGGCGTCCGCTGCTAAAATTGAGTATTGGATGAACGAGTCCATCTTCCGAGCTTCTTTTGGCTCAACCAAATGCTCGATATTCCATTCTTTGACTTCAGCGCCGACTTTTGCCGGGTACTGGCTAATATCAATCTTCGTCAACGTATCGACCGCATTGTCCCCGTTCAATAGCCGACCCCACATTTCTGTGACATCATTGCCTAACGGTGATACGACACCTAACCCTGTAATGACTACTCGTTTCATGAACAAATCTCCTCCGTGATTTTAGCGTTATTCCATGTGAGACAGCTCGCTCCCCAAGTGAGCCCGGCACCAAAGCCGGCAATGACGACCGTTTGTCCGGCCGTGACCTTCCCGATTTTAACCGCTTCAGCAAGCGCGAGCGGAATCGAGGCGGCCGATGTGTTCGCATGGTCTTGAATCGTGACGACTACTTTGTCTTCAGCGAGCCCTAACCGCTCAATCGCCGCGTCAATGATGCGGCGATTCGCCTGATGCGGGACTAAGACGTCCATGTCGGCAATGTCTTTACCGGCTTGATGAAGCGCCTCTAATACGATGTCCGGCATTTTCCGGACCGCGAACTTGAACACTTCGCGCCCGTTCATGACGATTTTACCATCTGCATTCTCATATAAGAACTTCCCACCCGTACCATCGCTCCCAAGAACGATCGAATCGATTGCCGCGACGTCATCTTCCCCCAATACGACGGCACCTGCTCCATCACCGAACAAGACGGCGGTCGAGCGGTCGTCCCAATCAATCAAATTGCCCATCTTTTCGGCTCCGATGACGAGTGTACGTTTAAAACCTTTCGACTGCATCAAGCTCTTCGCCGTATCCATCGCGAAGATGAAGCCGCTGCAGGCGGCGCTGACGTCAAATGCGACGGCGCGTTTCGCGCCTAAGTTCGCTTGGACGAGACAAGCTGTCGCCGGGAATGATGGTGCCGTCGCCGTCGCGCAGACGATTGCGTCGATGTCCTCGATCACAACCCCCGCGCTCGCAAGCGCCCGTTCAGCGGCCCGAGTCGCCATGTCCGCTACCGACATGTCCGCATCGGCCAAATGACGCGCCTCGATCCCGGTCCGGGTCCGAATCCATTCGTCGCTCGTATCCATACGTTTTTCCAAATCGACGTTCGTGACCCGGTTATCCGGAAGGAACGAACCGATGCCGATGATTCCAATGTTCATAGCTATAACCCCTATTCTTAGTATCTGGTACTAATATAAGGGAATGAAAAAGGGATGTCAACGCATCCCTCTCGAATTATTCACTTTGTCCGAGCCGTTTCGTGACCGCCATGACCATTTTCGCCGAGTTGATCGATGCCGTCTCTAAAAATTCATCGAACGACAAGTTCGCCTCTTCGTCGGCGCTGTCTGAGATTGAACGTGTGACGACGAACGGCACTCCGAACTGGTGGCACGTCTGGGCGATCGGGGCCGCTTCCATTTCAACGGCTGCGACACCATCAAAGTGTCCTAAAATTTCCGCGACTCGTTTTGAATCGTTGATGAACGAGTCCCCTGTGACGATCAGCCCGGTGTGGACGTTCACATCGTGCAAGCTCTCAATGACTTCCTTACAGACGTCCACCAAGTGCGCGTCCGCTTTATACGCAGCAGGCATGCCCGGGACTTGGCCGTACTCATAGCCGAACGCTGTCACGTCGACATCGTGGTGGCGGACTTCCGTCGAGACGACGACGTCTCCGACTTTCATCCCTTTCTTGAAGCCCCCGGCAGAACCGGTGTTGATGACGACGTCTGGTTTGAACTTGTCGAGCAAGAGCGTCGTCCCGATGGCCGCGTTCACTTTTCCGATCCCTGACTTTAAAATGACGACCTTGACGTTGCCAAGGTATCCTTCATAGAAGTGATAGTTCGCAATCTCAGTATCCGTCCGTTCTGTCAATTCGTTACGAAGCAAGTTCACTTCTTCTTCCATCGCCCCGATGATTCCGATTTTCATGTGATAGCCTCCTCAGAAAGAGAGCGACCTCCAATTGGATGCCGCTCTTTTTGTCATTATTTGATTTCTTTAATTTCGACGACCATGTCGCCACCAGGTGTCTGCACGTTCACGACGTCTCCGACGGTACGACCGAGAAGCGCTTTCGCGATCGGTGATTCGTTCGAGATTTTCCCGGTGAACGGGTCAGCCTCGGCACTGCCGACGATTGTATATGTTTCGTCTTCATTGTCTGCTTGAATGAAGAACGTCACCGTTTTCCCGATTGCGACCATTGAATTGTCCGCACCGTCGTCTTTGATGATGACGGCGTTACGAAGCATCTCTTCAAGTTGTGCGATGCGTCCTTCGACCATAGCCTGCTCTTCTTTCGCTGCATCGTACTCAGCGTTCTCAGACAAGTCTCCGAAGTCACGGGCAATCTTAATACTTTCAACGACTTCTTTACGGCGCACTGTCTTCAGTTCATTCAATTCATGTTCAATCTTGTCTTGTCCTTCTAACGTCATGTAATGTTGCTTTTCAGCCATATCCGTCACTCCTTCATTGTCTCCTAGTATATTACAGCAAATCAGAATTGAAAACGATTTATTTTAGTAGGCCCGATTGCGTTCCGTGAGCACCCAGCGGATCTTCGTCACGAGCAGATCGATGGCGACAAAATTCTCGCCGCCTTCAGGGACGATGATGTCCGCGTAACGCTTCGTCGGCTCGCAAAATTGCAAGTGCATCGGACGGACGACGTTCGTATATTGGGCGACGACCGAATCGATCGAGCGTCCCCGCTCGTTAAGATCGCGTTGCATCCGGCGTAAAATCCGGACGTCGGCGTCTGTGTCGACGAACACTTTAATATCCATCAACTCACGAAGACGGTCGTCCTCGAGTGCTAAAATCCCTTCGACGATGACGACGTCGACCGGTTGGATCAAAATCGTCTCGTCCGAACGTGTATGGGCCGCATAATCGTAAACCGGCTTCTCGATCGCCTGATGATTTTGCAACTGCTTGATCTGTTCGATCAACAAATCGTTGTCGAATGCGAACGGGTGGTCATAGTTCGTCTTATATCGCTCTTCCATCGTCATTTCTGACTGGTCTTTATAGTAGGCATCTTGCTCGATCATGACGACCGATTGTCCTTTGAACGCATCCACGAGTGCACGGGCGACGGTCGTCTTTCCAGATCCAGTCCCACCGGCCACGCCGATAATGACGGGTTTATGTTGCATCAAAGTTAAATCCTCCTCATCGTAATTTACGACTGATTGCTAGGCCATCACCGAGAGGCAAAATCGCGGTGTGATAATCGGTCCGTGCCATCAATTGCTCAGTAAACTGTTTTACGAGACGGACGAGCCGGCGTCTCCGACGGTCAAGAACTGACACGTCTTCGAGCAGGACGTCTCCTCTCAAAAACAAATTATCGCTGTAAATAGTACCACCAATTGGTACTAAAGCGCCATACCCATCAAAGAATTTTTGATATTGGCCTTTGGCTGCATCGATGAAAACCGCATCAAACGGTCCTTCGATCGACCCAATCAGTTCGACCGCATCGCCGTGAATGACGGTGATCCGGTCCGAGACGTCCGACCGTCCGATAAAGCCGAGCGCTTCCTCGTAACGACGTGCGTTGCGTTCGATTGTGACGATCTCGGCCTCTGGCAACAGCTCAGCCATGCGGATCGCACTGTATCCGATCGCCGTCCCGACTTCAAGTATACGCTGCGGCCGTTGCATCGCGAGTAACGATAATAACACCTCTGAGCCGGTCAAGTCCATGATCGGCACGTGATGAACGCGCGCAAACTCTTCCATCTCCGCTAAGAGCGGTGACCGGTTTAAAATCAAGTCCTCCACGTATCCTTCATAGGATGAATGTTCCACGTCTTACACCTCTTACTCTCTATTCATTCAAACGACCGGAAGCCAAGGCCTCCGGTCGCATATCTATCAGTTGTTCGCTTCTTCGAACGCTTCCCATTCGGGGCGATATTTGTTGACGTTCTGTTGATGTGCCTCATATGTCACTTCAAACAGAACTTCTCCGCTAGGGAAACCTTCGCGAGGCGGCCGTGCGTAGAAATAAACGTTGTCTGTATCGTTCGGGTTGAGCGTCGCTACGAACGCATCACGACTGACCGAGGCAATCGGACCAATCGGGATCCCTGCGTAACGGTATGTGTTATACAGTGAATCGTTTTGCAAATCATTGAACGACGTGAAAATTGACGTCTCACCCGTTCCGTACCAAACGGTCGGGTCGGACTGCAACTTCATCCCGTCCGCAAGCCGGTTCTCAAACACGCCGGCAATCTCTTGACGGTCTTCTGTCGATACCGCTTCTTTTTCGATGACGGAAGCGAGGGCGAGCGTCTCGTGGAACGTACGTCCTGACGCCTCGACAGTATCAGCATACTCGAGATAAAGCTGTTCGGTCGGCTTAAGCATCTCATCGATGATTTGTGTGAGCGTGACACCTTTGTCGAACTCATACGTGGCCGGGAACAAGTAGCCTTCGAGCGGATGATAAATCCCCTCTGCTAATACTTCTTCGGTCAACATCTCGTGTTCGGCAACGAGTGAACGGATATATTCCTGATCGCTCAGCTGTGCCGAAATCTCTTCTTTTGGAATTTCAGCCACGTTGGCGAGCCGCGCGATGACTTGATCGATTGTGAATCCTTCTGGAATGACGAGTTTGATGTCAGGTACGACGATCACTTTACCCGTCTTCAGCGTGGCGATCAACTCGTCAAGTGACTGTGACGGCGACAGCGTATACGTCCCCGCTTGGAACGATGACTCATTTTTAAACCGTGTGTATAAACGGAAAATCGTGCTATTCCTCACAAGTCCATTCTCTTCGAGTAGTTCGCCAATATAACCTGAGCCTGCACCGAGCGGAACCTCGACTTCGACCGTTTCGGACGAAGCGGGATCGATCGGCTCAAGTGACCGCTTTACGAATGCATACGAGACAGCGGCGCCCGTGGCGATGACAAGAAGAAAGACAGCAAGGATAATAACCGTGATGCGTCGAACGATCCGGCTACGCGCACGCTTCTCATCAGGCATCGATGGATGGTTCATGCGTGTTCTCCCCTGTTCTTCTGTATGAAGATGGGCGACGAGGGTTTACCCTAGCCGCCCGTCCATTTATTAGTCTAATCCGACTTCGTCGTTGACGATGTCGAACGCTTCCATCACTTCTTCAAAGTCGTCATCATCTTCGACGAGTTTCAAGATGAACTCACCATCTTCAAGTTCTTCGATTTCAAACGCGTAAACTTCGATTGTATCTTCATCTTCTGTTTCCGGGTTACCGACTGGTTCGAGGACAACAAACGTCTTTTTCGAACGGTCGCTCGTCATACGGAAAATTTCTGCAAATAAATGCTCGTCTCCATTTTCATCTGGAATACGGTACATTTCTTCTTCACGACGGATTTCTGCCATGCGTAGTTCCTCCTTATTTCCCTGGACGATCCAGGTAATTTTGTAAAATCATGACGGCTGCCATCTTATCGATGACGGCCTTTCTCTTTTTACGGCTGACGTCTGCTGAAATGAGCATCCGCTCCGCTTGCATCGTCGTTAAACGTTCGTCGACAAGAACCGTCGGCAAACCGGTCGCCTCGGTGAGGGCGGCGGCAAACGCCTGTGACGCCTCACCCCGAGGACCGATCGTTGCGTTCATGTTCTTCGGAAGACCAACGACGACTTCTTTCACATCGTACTGCTCGATAATCGGTCGAAGCAAACGAACAGCCTGTTCAAAGTCGGGTTCCGTCCAATAGACCGTCTCCACACCTTGCGCCGTCCAACCCATGAGATCGCTCACTGCGACCCCAATCGTCTTCGAACCGACATCAAGCCCCATAACTCGCTTCATATTAGTCCTCTTTCCGATCGTTCAAATACGATTTGACCAACTCTTCGAGCAGTTCATCTCGCTCAATTTTGCGAATCAAGTTTCGCGCATCGTTATGACGCGGAATGTAGGCAGGGTCACCTGACAACAAGTATCCGACGATTTGATTGATCGGTTGGTAGCCTTTTTCCTCGAGTGCTTGATACACCGTGATCAGTGTCTCTCGAGTATTGGCTCGATTATCATCTTCTGGAAAATTGAATTGCATCGTGCGATCCATTTGGCTCACAAGAATCCACCTCTTTCCGTTTGCACTTCACATTCTATTATGCCAGTGATTGAACGTAATGTGAAGCAAACTTCAATGCTTCGTCCAGTTTTGTCGCATCACGACCTCCGGCTTGCGCCATATCAGGACGGCCGCCGCCGCCTCCACCGCAACGAGTCGCGACTTCTTTAATCAATTTCCCGGCGTGGAAACCGCGGTCGTTCAAGTCTTTCGTCACACCTGCGACGAGGTTGACCTTGTCACCGTTCGCTGATCCGAGAATGATGACGGCTGATCCAAGTTTTCCTTTCAACTCGTCGACCATGCCCCGGAGCGCATCCATATCCTGTCCGTCGACACGTTTGGCGATCAATTGGACGTCGCCGTACGTCTCGATCGAATCCGTGAGCGTTGACGCCTCGATGTTCGCAAGTTTGGCTTTCAACGACTCGGTCGCGCGTTCCGTCTCTTTCATTTCAACTTGAAGCGCTTGGACGCGAGTAGGCACTTCGAACGGTTTCGTCTTCAACAGTTTCGCAGCCGCTTCAAGCGTCTCGATATGTTGGTTCATGACTTCATACGCGCCAGCGCCTGTGACTGCCTCGATCCGGCGAGTCCCGGCCCCGATACCTGACTCAGACAAAATTTTGAACAAACCGATTTCAGCCGTGTTGGCGACGTGGCAACCTCCGCATAGCTCGACCGAGTAATCACCGGCCGCGACGACGCGGACGACGTCCCCGTACTTCTCTCCGAACAGCGCCATCGCTCCCTTCGCTTTCGCGTCGGCGATGTTCATCTCTTCGATATCGACACCGATTGATGCCCAAATCTTCTCGTTCACTTGACGTTCGATCGACTGGAGTTCTTCCGCTGTCACTTGACCGAAGTGCGAGAAGTCGAAGCGGAGACGGTCCGGTGTCACGAGGGATCCGGCTTGATTGACGTGCTCACCGAGCGTATCTTTCAAAGCGCGGTGCAACAAGTGCGTCGCCGTATGGTTCTTGATGATCGCTTGGCGCTCGTCTTTATCGACCGTAGCCGTCACCGCGACCTCAGCCTTGGCGATCCCTGAATCGACGACGACCGTATGCAAGTTTTGACCGTTCGGTGCTTTCGATACACCCGTGACGCGCAAGACGAAGTCCGTTCCGACGATTCGGCCTTTGTCGCCGACCTGACCGCCACTCTCGGCGTAGAACGGCGTGTGGTCAAGGATGACTTGCGCCTCTTCTCCTGCCGCGACAACGTCCGCAAGCTCGCCGTTATGAATCAAGCTGACGATTTTCGCTTCAGACTCAAGGTTCGTGTACCCGACGAATGATGACGGGAGCGTGATGTCAGCGAGGACACCGGATTGAATTTGCATCGACTCGACGTCAGCACGTGCCGTACGGGCCCGTTCACGTTGTGCGTTCATCGCTTGCTTGAATCCATCCTCATCGACCGTCAACTTGTGGTCTTCTGCGTATTCGATCGTCAACTCGAGCGGGAAACCGTACGTGTCATATAGACGGAACGCGTCTTCTCCGCTGATCACGTTCGATCCAGTTGCTTTTTGTGCTTTCGCGACTTCGTTCAAGATCGCAAGGCCGTCGTGAAGCGTCTCGTGGAAGCGCTCCTCTTCGTTCTTGATGACTTTTTTGATGAAGTCCTTTTTCTCACTCACTTCTGGATAGAAGTCGACCATGATGTCGCCGACGACGTCGACGAGTTCAAACATGAACGGGCGCTCGATCCCAAGCATCTTCGCGTAACGGACGGCACGACGGAGCAGACGGCGCAACACGTAGCCGCGGCCTTCGTTTGACGGGAGTGCCCCGTCCCCGATCGCGAACGATACGGTCCGGATGTGGTCGGCGATGACTTTGAACGCCACGTCTTTACTGTTGTTAGCCCGATACGTCTCACCGCTGATTTTTTCTGTCTCGCGAATGATCGGCATGAACAAGTCGGTGTCGAAGTTCGTCGGCACGTCTTGAAGCACACTCGCCATTCGCTCGAGTCCCATCCCTGTATCAATGTTTTTACGCGGGAGCTCGGTGTAGTTGCCGTGACCGTCATGGTTGAACTGGCTGAAGACGATGTTCCAAATTTCAAGGTAACGCTCGTTTTCGCCGCCTGGATAAAGTTCCGGGTCGGTCGGGTCGTCACCGAACGCCGGGCCGCGATCGAAGAAGATCTCCGTATTCGGGCCAGACGGGCCTTCGCCGATCTCCCAGAAGTTTTCTTTGAGCGGGATGATCCGGTCAGCAGGAACACCTAACTCGAGCCAAATTTGTTTCGCTTCCTCGTCGTCCGGGTGAATCGTTACCGACAAAAAGTCCGGGTCAAGCCCGTACCAGTCGTCGCTCGTGAGTAATTCCCAACCCCATTTGATGGCGTCTTCGCGGAAATATTCACCGACCGAGAAGTTCCCGAGCATCTCGAAGAACGTATGGTGACGCGCTGTCTTCCCGACGTTCTCGATATCGTTCGTCCGAATCGACTTCTGGGCGTTGACGATACGCGGGTTTGCCGGAATGACACGGCCGTCAAAATATTTTTTAAGCGTCGCGACGCCTGAGTTGATCCAAAGAAGTGTCGGGTCTTCGACCGGTACGAGTGAGGCACTCGGCTCGACCGCGTGTCCTTTTGACTTAAAGAAATCTAAATACATTTGGCGAATCTCGGCGCCGGTTAATGGTTTGAGCGGTTTCATCAACAATTCCTCCTTATTCTGAACGAAACGAAAAAAAAGCGATGCCCGTCCCTGTGGAAAGGGACGAAAGCATCGCTTCGTGGTACCACCCTCGTTCGCACGGATTTACCGTGCCTCGAAACATCCGATAACGCGGATGAGACGCCCAGGGTGAGTGGGGACTCCAGACTAGCTTCGGTCGACCGACCCCCATCTTCTCACAGCCTAGGAAGATGTCTCTGGTGAGGCGGTTACGACGTACTCATTTCCTTCATCGTCTTTAATCGTTTCAGTTTTCTATTGGTCATTATCACATGTCAGAAACCAGACGTCAAGACTTGCCGCCAAGCCGTTCGACGAGTTTTGTCCGCCGCACCGGCTCTTCTTCCCGCGTCGCCGCCTCGAGCGCCCGGACGTCGCCGAACAAGAGCAAACTCTTTTTCGCCCGCGTGACGGCCGTATAGATCAAGTTGCGCGACGAGCGGAAGCCGCCGTTGAAGAAGACGGGCATGAGTACGATCGGAAACTCGGAGCCTTGCGACTTATGGATCGTGATCGCATAGGCGTGGGTGAACTGGTCCCATTCGCTGCGATTGTATTCGACCTCGGTCTGGTCGAAGCGGATGTAGATCTTATCGACTTTGTCGACGTTCTCTTTGGCGAAGAAGATGTTCGTGATCTCGCCGATATCACCGTTATAGACGTTCTCTTCGGCGTTGTTGACGAGTTGGAGCACTTTGTCGCCGCTCCGGTACGTCCGATTGCCGTGTTTTACTTCCCTTGCTGCCGACTTCGGATTGAACACGTTTTGGAGCGCCTCGTTCAACCCATCGATGCCGCATACCCCGCGATACGTCGGGGCGAGCACTTGGATGTCGAACGGCGAATAGCCTTTTCGCAGCGCGGCGCCGGCCATCTGACAGATCGCCTGCAGCGCCGTCTCTTGGTTCGCCGTATAAAACCGGCGGTCCGGCAACGCCGCGAGCAAGTCGTCCGGCATTTGTTTCGCGTTGAGCGCGTGCGCCAAACGCAGGATGCTCGACTCGGACGCCTGCCGGTGGACGACGTCGAGCCGGACGACAGGGATGCCGCCGGTCGCCATCAAGTCGGCGAGCACTTGGCCCGGTCCGACCGACGGGAGTTGATCACGGTCACCGACGAACAGGATCTTCATCCCGTTCGGCACGGCCCGCAGCAGGCTGCGGAACAAGAAGATATCGATCATCGAGGCCTCGTCAACGATCAACACTTTGCCGACGAGCGGGTTCGTGTCATCGACTTGGAATGAGCTGCCGTCGAACTTGAGCAACCGGTGAATCGTCGAGGCCGGTAGCCCGGTCGATTCACTGAGCCGCTTGGCGGCGCGGCCGGTCGGTGCGGCGAGGACGAACGGGAACGGTTGGTTCGGTACCGGTTCGAGCTTCCAATCGAACACGTCGCTGAGGGCGTGGATGATGCCGCGGACGACGGTCGTCTTCCCTGTTCCCGGTCCGCCGGTGAGCACCATGAGCGGGGACTTCAAAGCGAGCTCGATCGCTTCGCGCTGTTGTTTGGCGTACTCGATCGAGAACATCTCCTCGACCCGGCCGACCGCGTCGAAGATCGTCGTCATATCGACGTCTTCCGTCGTCGATGTCGACATGATCCGGGCCAGTTCTTCGGCTGCTTTTCGTTCAGCCCGGTAGATGCGTGGATGATAGACGACACCGTCCTCGACGATGATCCGCTCATCCTTGACGAGCGTCTCGAGCGCGCCGTTGAGTGCCTCGCCCGGGTCGCCGCCGATGATGCGCGGCATCTCGCTCGCGAGTTGATCGGCCGTGACGAACAAGTGTCCGTTCCCTTGCTCGAGTTCGAGCACATACAATACCGCTGCCGCGATCCGCTCCGGATGGATGCCTTGAATCCCGAAGTGAGCGGCGATGGCGTCGGCCGTCTTGAAGCCGATACCTTGCACGTCATACATGAGCGCGTATGGATTCTTTTCAATCGTCTCCATGGCGCGGCCTTCATACTCTTTATGAATCTTCGAAGCGAGTCGCGGGGTCACGTCGAACGGGGCTAAAAACAGCAACAGCTGGTCGACCCCGTATAAGACGTTCAACCGCTCGGTGATGACGCGGGCTTGTTTTTCTTTCAACCCATCGATTTTCGATAAGACATCGGGATGCTTGACGATCTGGTCGATACAATCGTCACCGAGCGTGTCCGCGATTTTTTGTGCCGTCTTTTGGCCGATCCCTGGGAACGATCCGTTCGTCAAAAAACGGACAGCGGCCCGCTTCGTCATCGGGACAACGCGGCGGATCCAATCCGCTTTCATCTGTTTGCCAAACCGTGGATGGTCGACGAGACGGCCGTGCGCTTTGTACGTCTCGCCTTTCTCAATGCCGACACCGACGCCGGCGATGACCATTTCGGTCTCGTCTGTCTCAAAATTTTTCTCTTTTATACGTACGAGCGCAATGGTATGCGCTTCTTCTTCCGATTGAAACAGGACGCGGATGACTTTTCCTGTCAACTCGTAAGGTGCTGCTATCATTCGAGCCACCTCCAGCTAGTTTTCCATTCCCCATTATAGCCCGAGTTCGAACGGTAGAACAAATGGACTAACTGAATAGATTCAAGATTTGCTCGAGTTGATCGAGGTTAAGCCGCTCGAGCAGCCGAATCAATTGGTCGATATCGACCCGATTTAAGATGCGTTCGAGTTGTTCCAAGTCGACGGTCTCTAGCAACCGCTCGAACCGTTCGAGTTCACCTGAGTTGACGTATCCTTCGAGCCGATCAAATAGCTCGGTCCGCTCGATGCGGAACAGCTGCTCGAGTGACGGTCGTTGAATGAAGAAGACGAGCCCGGCGGCCGCTACGTGGACACCCCAGTTGAGAACGACGTGACCGAGCCGTACCGTCTGTCCGACGAACGGGATGAGCGGGATGAACGAGAGCTGCAAGACGATGATGACGAGTTGAACGTACGGGTTCGGGATGAACCAAGCGGTGAGCGCGAGCAGTGCTGGGACGACCCACGCCACCCCGACCGTCCCGAGCGTCTTGGTCCACGACCGGTTTGACGACAATAGCCAATGCATGAGGATCCCGACGACGAGGAACGTCACAAACAATAACAAAAGCGTCGATGTCGCCCGCTCGGACTCGATGACGACCCGGTACAGCACGTTATTCGTCCACTCCCCGCTGGCAAGCCGGTCATCGACCGCTGTAAATAAACGTCCGAGCATGAACCATTCGACAATGAAGAATACGACGACACTGAATAGACTAAGTATGCGCATGATGTCTCCCCTTTCTAGCGTTCCCCTTCTTTTCCCCGAACCTGAAACAAGCTATGCACGTTTTTCGTTGAATCAAAGCGGGAACTGTCGAAGTGAAACCATGAAGGAGGAAACAATGATGACGAAACGGCTACCAATCAGTGGACTATGTGAACTCGTCTTAGAAGTGACCGACATGACCGAGGCCGTCGATTTTTGGCACGGCAAGCTCGGTCTGCCGGTCGTCGAGCAATGGGTCGGCGATGACGCCGAACCGAGCGCGTCGCAAGAAGGGGCGAACGAACCATGGGCGACATGGCTGTACGTCGGCGGCAATACGCGGCTCGGTCTATGGCTGAAGCGTGATTTTACGACAGACGAGGAAGAAAATCGCCAGCAACAAGTGACCGAATGGGACACGCTGTATGACGAAGGCGGCGCCCACGTCCATTGCGCCTTTTTCGTGCCGATGAAATCGTTCGATCAAGCGCTCGAGGTGCTCGAGGCGTCAGCGATCCCGACGAAGCTGCGGACGTGGGACGAGGATGAGACGGTCAACGGCAAAGAGCGCTCGGCCTACTTTAAAGACCCGAGTAAGAACGTCATCGAACTGTATACGAAAAATATGGACGAGGCGTACGGCGAGTTTGCCGGCGAGCCGGTGAAGATCACGACGAAACAGCTATGACGGCTGTTTTCGACTGTTCTCTCTTCATGATAAGATGAGAGAAAATGGAAAAGGTTGTGCCAGATGCGATTCTTCCCTCTTCTGCTCATGATTGGTCTCGGAATGCTCACGTTTGTATTGTATTTCATGATTGATGCTTTTCCGACGCTCGATCGCCCGACTTCTTTTGCCGCATTAACATTCGTCTCATTCGGTGTGACCTTCCTCATTTTGACGGATGGTATACGCCGGGCTAAATCAGGGAAACGCGTCGTGTGGAGCTACATTGTGCTCGCCTGCACACTTTTGTTGACGACGTTGAACTTGTTCGTCTGGTTCGCCGGAGAACTTGTGAACTGACAACAGGACGAAAAGCGCCTCTCGCAAAAATAGCGAGAGGCGCTTTTCGTAATCAGTTTCCGAGCAATTCATCCATTTTCGCTTTCGCGTCACGCGCGAGCTCATGGTCAGGTTGCAGTTCGAGTACGCGCTCGAGTTCGGCGTACGTCTTGTCCTGCTCACCGAGGAACGCATAGGCGATGGCCAAGTTGTAGCGGGCGTCCGTATGCGACGCATCCAAGTCGAGCGTGTCTTCGAGTGCGTCGACCGCCAAGTCGAGCTGCTCGTTTTGCGCGAGCGCGAGCCCGTATTGGAACGTGATCTCGACGTCTTCCGGCGCTTGCGTTTTCGCTTCCCGAAGTCGCGGCAACGCGCGGACGAAGTCGCCCATCGCCTTGTACGTCAAACCGAGCATAAAGTGCAAGTCCGCATCATTCATGCCGGAAAGAAGCGCTTGTCGCAGCGACGCCTCGGCCAAGTCGACTTGTTCGAGCTCATAGGCGAGCGCGCCTTTCGCGTAATGGGCCGCACCGAACGCATTGTCGAGTTCGAGCGCCTTGTCGTAAAAGACGACCGCCCGTTCATGGTCACCGATCGCTTGAAGCAGTGTGCCCATGTTGACGTAACCGGTCGGGTCCGTCGGGTTCGCCTCGATGGCGTCGTTGAAATGTTTGGCCGCTTGTTCAAATTCACCTTGCTGCATCGCTTGGATGCCTTGTTCGTTTGCGTTCACTGTCATCACCTCATCCGATATAGTCGAGTTGTTTCCCGTTAATATACGCTTTGTCGATCGTCGCCCCGCCTAGACAGATATCGCCGTCATAAAAGACAACGGCTTGTCCTGGCGTGATGGCACGTTGTGGCTCATCAAATTTGACGAGTACTTCGCCACCATCGAGCGGCGCGATCGTTACCGGCACGTCTTGTTGACGATAGCGGAACTTCGCCGTCGCCCGGAACTCAGCCTCAGGAGCCGAGCCGGTCCACGACAATTGTGACGCAAAGAGCGCGTCTGAATAGAGCGCGTCGTGATGGAAGCCTTGGCCGACGTAGAGGATGTTCTTTTCGACGTCTTTCCCGACGACGAACCACGGCTCTCCGTCTCCGCCGATGCCTAGACCGTGCCGCTGACCGAGCGTGTAATACATGAGCCCGTCGTGGCGTCCTTTCACAATCCCGTCGAGCGTCTGCATCTCACCTGGTTGTGACGGCAAGTATTGACCGAGGAACTCTTTGAAGTTCCGCTCTCCGATGAAGCAGATGCCAGTCGAATCTTTCTTCTTCGCCGTCGCGAGTCCAGCTTCTTCAGCGATGACACGGACGTCTTTTTTGTCCATGTGCCCGATCGGGAACATCGTCCGTGCGAGTTGGTCTTGCGACAATTGGTTCAAGAAGTACGTTTGATCCTTGTTGTCGTCTTTCCCACGCAACAGACGGTGCTCGCCGTCGACGAACTCGACGCGGGCGTAATGCCCTGTCGCGACGAAATCGGCCCCGAGCCGGAGCGCATGATCAAGGAACGCCTTGAACTTGATCTCTTTGTTACACATGACGTCCGGGTTCGGCGTCCGCCCGAGGCGATACTCGGCCAAGAAATATTCAAAGACGCGGTCCCAATATTCTTTCTCGAAGTTGACCGCGTAGTACGGGATCCCGATTTGGTTGGCGACCGCGATGACGTCCTCATAGTCTTCTGTCGCCGTGCAGAATCCAGACTCATCCGTATCGTCCCAGTTTTTCATAAAGATCCCGATGACGTTATACCCTTGCTCTTTTAACAGATGGGCCGTCACCGAAGAATCGACGCCGCCTGACATTCCGACGACGACCGTCGTGTCTTCAGGGGCTTTTGTTCGTAAGTTCATCTATCTCACTCCGTTCATAAATGTCGAGACGACTTCATGTAGTCGTTCGGCGAGCCGTGTCACGTCATCGACCGTGTTGCCCAGTCCAAAACTGATGCGGACCGATTGTTTCGTCCGGTCAGATTGACCGTACATGGCAGTCAGCACGTGCGACGGCTCAATCGTTCCAGCCGTGCAGGCACTGCCGCTCGAAATGGCATAACCACGCATGTCCATCATGATCAGGAACGGCTCAAGCTCGATGCCCGGCAGGTACAAGTTGACGATGTGCGGCAAGCGGTTCGCCCCGTTCACTTCGTACTCGACGCCAAGTTCATCAAGCGTGTGTAGCAACGTGTCAGCCATCTCTCGGTAAGCTGTCACCCGCTCGTTCCGTTCGGCTATGACCAGTTCGGCCGCTCGGCTAAATCCGACGGCACCCGGAACGTTTTCCGTGCCGGCTCGACGTTTCCGTTCTTGTTGTCCTCCAAAAGAACGCGTCGCTAATTTTACACCTGTTTTTATAAAAAGAAAACCGATACCTTTCGGACCGTTCACTTTATGCGCCGACGCCGACAACAAGTCGACGCCGAGCGCGTGCACGTCGATCGCTTCTGTGCCGAGCACCTGGACCGCGTCCGTATGGAACAACGTATCCCGGCCGGCTAGCAACATCCCGATGTCAGCAATCGGTTGGAGCGTGCCGACCTCGTTGTTGCCGTACATGACCGAGACGAGGATCGTATCGTCACGGAGCGCGTCTTTAAACGCAGCGACCGATACGGCACCGGACTCGTCGACGTCTAAGTACGTCACGTCGAACCCTTCACGCTCGAGTTGCCCCATCGCATGCAAGACGGCGTGGTGCTCGACTTTCGTCGTGATCACATGCTTCCCTTTATGTCGGTTCGCATAAGCCGCGCCGAACAAGGCGTAATTGTCTGACTCGGTCCCGCCCGACGTGAAGACGATCTCGTTTGGCGTCGCACCGATCCATGTCGCGAGCGTCCGTCGTGACGCGTCGAGTGCTGCCCGTGCTTTCCGGCCGACACCATGTATGCTCGACGGATTGCCGTACTGCTCTAAAAAATAGGGAGTCATCGCCTCGAGCACCTCGGGACGCATCGGCGTCGTGGCCGCGTGGTCAAAATAGTTCATATCCGTTCACCTCATCGTTAAATATAGAACATGTAGCCTTCTGAATCTTCTTCCGCGAGATCGGCGAGTGTCGTTTCTTCTAACACCGTCTCGATCGCCGCTTTGATCTTGTCCCAAAGTTTTCGCTTCACGGCGTCGTCCGTCTCCGAGTCTTCGACGATCGTCAGCGGACCTTCGAGCAATCGAATGATCTCACCGGCCGTGATGTCGCGCGGGGATTTGACGAGCTGATAACCGCCGTAGGCACCGCGGACACTTTTGACGAGACCGCCGTTACGGAGCGGGCCGATCAATTGTTCCAAGTAATGTTCTGGCAGTTCATGGCGCGCCGCGATTTTCTTCAAACTGAGCGGTTTGTTGTCCGTCTCACGGGCAAGCGCGATCATAATCGTTAAACCATAACGGCCTTTAGTAGATATTTTCATATTGGTTTCTCCTTCTGTTATACTGTTCGAACAAACGTTTGTCGAAAGGAACGTGTACGTATGAGTGATTTATTTCAACAATCGAATAGCGGGCCGCTCGCCAACCGGATGCGCCCGGAGACGTTAGACGAAGTCATCGGTCAACGCCACATCATCGGTGAAGGCAAGCTGTTGCGACGCGCCATCGAAGCCGACCGGCTCGGCACCATTATTCTTTATGGTCCGCCCGGCACTGGCAAGACGACGCTCGCTCGCGTCATTTCAAACTATACGAAAGCGACGTTTGTTCAATTGAACGCCGTCACGGCAAAACTAGATGAGCTTCGGAGCGTCATCCGTGCAGCCGAATCTCGGTTTGATTTCGAGCAAGAGCGGACGATTTTATTTTTAGACGAGATCCATCGTTTCAATAAACTGCAACAAGATGCGTTGCTCCCGGCGCTAGAGGCCGGCAAGCTCGTCTTGATCGGGGCGACGACCGAAAATCCAAGTTTCGAGGTCAATGCGGCGCTATTGTCGCGCGCGACCGTGTTTCGGCTCGAGCCGCCTGGACAAGACGAGCTCCGGGTCGTGCTTGAGCGTGCGCTCGCCGACAAGAAAGGGCTCGGCAACTACCCGGTTGAAATCGAAGACGCGGCTGTTGACCATTATATCAAAATGGCGGACGGTGACTACCGTGTCTTATTGAACGCGCTCGAACTGGCCGTCTTGACGACGCCGGAAGTCGACGGCAAGATTCAAATCACGCTCGACGTCGCCGAAGAGTCGATCCAACAAAAAGCCATCAAATACGATAAGACGGGCGACCGACACTATGACGTCATCTCGGCGTTCATCAAGTCGATCCGCGGCTCGGACCCGGACGCCGCCCTGTACTGGCTCGCCGTCATGATCGAGGCGGGCGAATCGCCGCGCTTTATCATGCGCCGGCTGTACGTTCACGCGGCCGAAGATATCGGTCTGAGTGACCCGAACGCGCTCGTCATCGTCGACGCAGCCGCACGGGCGAGCGAACATATCGGGTTCCCGGAAGCGCGCATCCCGATGGCCGAGGCCGTCCTCTATCTCGCGACGGCACCGAAGTCGAACGCCGTCATCACCGCGATCGACAAGGCGATCCATCACGTCCGGACGGTCGAAGGTGGTCCCGTCCCGGTCCATCTCCGCGACGCGCATAGCCCTGGGGCACGCGAGCTCGGTAATGGCGCCGGCTACAAATATCCACACGACGAGAAAGACGGGTACGTCCCGCAAAACTACTGGCCGGAAAATTTGGCCCGGAAACGTCCTAAATATTATACACCGACGAGCCGTGGCTTCGAGCAACAACTCCAAAAACGGCTCGACTATTGGGAAAAACGACGCTGACTCTTCCAGAGTCGGCGTCGTTTTCTTAGTTCTGGATGCGATTGATCTCGACACCAGCCGTCTCGAGCATTTGATTGACGACGTACCCGGCGGCGACGAGTCCTGCGACCGACGGCACGAACGCGTTCGAGCTCGGTGGCATCTTCGCTTTACGGATCGGGGCGTCTTTCTTACCGACGACCTCGTTCACGTCCTCGCGCGTCACGATCGGTGACTCGTCCGAGAACACGACCGGCACGCCTTTATAGATGTTATGTTTACGCAGACGCGTCCGTACCATCTTCGCGATCGGATCGTATGACGTGTCTTTAATGTCGATGACTTGAATCCGGGTCGGGTCCATCTTGTTGGCCATCCCCATGCTTGAAATGACCGGGATACCACGACGTTTACACTCGACGATCAAATGGATTTTATAGATGATCGTATCTGACGCGTCGATGACGAAATCGATGTTTTGAGCGAAGAACTCTTCGAACGTCTCTTCGGTATAAAACATCTTCAACTGGACGAGTTCGACATCCGGGTTGATGTCGAGCAGACGTGCCCCCATCGCCTCGACTTTCGGTTGTCCGACTGTCGACAAGAGCGCGTGGATTTGACGATTGACGTTCGTTATGTCGATATCGTCCTTATCGACGAGCACAATCCGACCGACACCGCTTCGGGCAAGTGCTTCGGCTGCGAACGAGCCGACACCGCCGACACCAAGAATGGCGACCGTCTTCCCTTTCAACGTTTCAATACCTTCTTGACCGATGGCCAACTCATTACGTGAAAACTGGTGTAACATAATCTTCCTCCAAATTAATACTATTTTTTCACACTATTTTACTCGGAATTATAATCAAAAAAAAGACGTCTAGCGACGTTTTTACAATAAAATCGATGGGGCCCGGAGTGCCGTGACGATGCCCTGCTTTTGAACCTGCTTAAGCAGGTGGGTGATCTAGCGTCCCCTTCACAAGTCCTCCTGCACGTGATGAGGCAGTTGATCCGGCTAGCAGTTCGATCTCCCGTATTCAAAGTGTTGGCTCAAAATAACGAAGGCGGCTCTCGAACACCTCAGGTATCCCATCTGATGCCCTTACTATAGCATCCCATGTAAAAAGAAGTCAATCAGAAACCTCGATTTCCGGTGACGGTTTCGTCACATCCACGTGTCACGAAACGCACGCGTCGGGTCATACGTATCTTGTTGGCGTGAGACGTTGAAACGCCGGTCGCGTGAATCGTTGCCGACACCGGCCTGATACGCCCAATTGCCATAATTGCTGGCGACGTCGTAGTCGATGAGCATCGCTTCGAAGTAGGCCGCACCGTAGCGCCAATCTTGTCCGAGCTCTTTGGCGAAATAGCTCGCGACGATTTGCCGGCCCCGGTTCGACATCCATCCCGTCTCGTTCAACTCGTGCATGAACGCATCGACGAACGCGACGCCCGTCTCGCCTTGCTGCCACCGATGAATCACATCCTCGTCCACTTTCCACGCCTTGTCCTTCGAACGTATCCCTTGGCGACGGAACAACCGCTTCCCTTGCTCGAGCGCGACCCATTGGAAAAACTCGCGCCACAACAGTTCAAAATAGAGCCAATATGTCGACTCGTTCGCCCCGTGCTGTCGTTCATGAAGCTCTAGTTCATGGAGCACACGCCGCGGCGAGAGCGACCCGTTGGCAAGAAAAGCCGACAACTTGGATGAGTCGTCGACCCCAAAGCCGTTCCGCGTCTCTTTATACGTGCGGACGGGGCCTGCCAAATAGTCGCTCAGACGTTTCCGCCCCGACGTCTCGCCGCCTTGAAACGGAAAAGCGGACCGGGCGTCAAGCGTCGGACGCTCGAACGGGACAGGAAACGGGAGCGGACGCGACTGACCTGAGCTCGTCCGCTCGATCAGCTGTTCAGGACGGGCATCGTCCTCGACCGCTTTTCGGAACTCGGTGAACAAAAACGGCATTTTTTTAAACGGGATTTCGGTGCGTGGGTACAGCGTGAATCCGTCGAACGATTGCCACTCCCCTTGCCAACGTGCGATGACGTCTTTTTCAAGCAAGCGTTCGTTCAACCCGATTGACCGTTGAAACAACACGCGGTCTGTCGGGTCGAGGATGTCGAGTGGATGACCGACATGCACGTAGAGCGGAATCCCTAGCGCATCGAGCGATCCGGCCAAGTCTTCTAACGACTCTTTTAAAAATTGAAGCCGTCTGTCCCCGAGCGGGATGACGCCGAACCGATTTTCGTTCAGCTCGTCTTCCCTTATAAAGTAATGCCCCTCGATCGCTTCATCATGTTTCTGCGCCTCTTCGAGCGGCCGATGGTCATCGATCCGTAAATCGTTCTGATACCAAATAATCGTCTTCATATCCTTCGCCTCCTGGCTCTATTATGCGTGATGCATCTACCATCAATCGTGTCGAACCTGTTCGAAATATGTTTTCATTTCCGCAACGTGTGGAATATAACTCTTTAGAGAAGAGAAAGGGGTGCAACAACATGGCTAGAAAAGGAAAATTTGGTACACTCATCAAAGTCGCGACGGCGGTCGCTCCGTTCGTCTACAATTATTATAAAAAGAACAAAGCAAAAAAAGCAGAAACACCTAAAAAATAATCAATGACGTCTCAGCCAAGCTGAGGCGTTTTTTTCTTGCCTTGAAACCAATTATGATATGATGATGGAACATTTTAGGGAATCGAGGCGACCAATATGCAGGCGGTATGGATACAGTCTTTACGAATTAGTTTGAAGTGGGCGTTGTTCATGGGCGGTTTGTTCCTGCTCGCCCTCGGGTCGTCGATGATGATCACAGCCGACCTCGGCGTCTCGACGTGGGACGTGCTCCATCTCGGGCTCGCCCGGCACACGCCGATCTCGGTCGGGACGATCATTCTCCTCGTCGGCCTGTTGCTCGTCTTATGCAAATACATATTGGACCGCATCCGACCCCAGTTCGGGACGCTCGTCAACGCCGTCTTCGTCGGTGTGTTCATGAACTTGATCCTTGACCACCACTTGTTGCCGACGCTCGACGGAACCGCACTCAATATCGCCTGGCTCGTTCTCGGCATCTTCGTCATTGGCATGGGCGCCGGGCTGTATGTCGCCATCGGTTACGGCGCCGGCCCGCGTGACGGACTGACGCTCGCCTTGGCCGACCGTTTCAATACATCGGTCCGCATGATGCGGACGTGGATGGAGCTTTCCGCTTGCTTGATCGGCTGGGTGCTCGGCGGTCCCGTCTTTTTCGGGACGGTGCTGTCGATTTTCTTGATCGGTCCGTTCTTCCAGTTTTGGCTCGAACAGTTCCGCCGGCTCGTCTCGGTCATCGACCGGGCGAAAGCCGATATCGCCTGAATTTAAGAGAGGAAATCGGACTCAAGGGGTCCGATTTCCTCTCTTTGCTGTTACGGGACGAGGACGATCTTACCGACCTTGCCTTGCTGTTTGAAATACGTTTGCGCCGCCCGGGCCTCTTCTAACGAGAATGTGCGGTCGACGACCGGCTTGATCTGACCGCTCGAAATCGCTTGGAGCATCGCTTTGAATTCCGCTCGTGTCCCGAGCACCGATCCATACATCGTAATGTGCTTCAAATAGAGCGTACGGAAATCGAGATCGGTCCGTTGTCCCCCGGCCGATCCGGATATGCAAAACTTACCGCCGTTCTTCAATACATCGAGCGACGTTGCGAACAACGCATCCCCGACGACGTCGAGCACGGCATCGACCGGTCCACCGTTCGCTGCTAAAATCTCGTCCGCGAGCGTCTTCGACCGATAGGAAACGACGTGGCTCGCCCCGAGCGCTTTCAGTTTCGGTGCGTCTTTCAAATCGCCGATGATGGCGATGACGTTCGCTCCGAACACGTGCGCTGCAATCTGCACGTTCAACGAGCCGACACCGCCGCTCGCACCGGTGACGACGACCGTCTCACCAGGACGGATTTGAATTTGCTCGTTCATGTGCCAAGCCGTCAACCCGCTCACCGAGAAGACGGCGCTGTCGACGAAACTGTCGAGCGGCATGTCATAACAAAGCTCGGCCGGCCAGACGACATATTCCGCATAACCGCCGTCATATTCCGAGCCGATGAACGACATGTCGGGAGCGATATGCTCCGCACCGTCAGCCCCACTCGACGTGAACGGAAACAAGACGACACGCCGGCCGATCATCCCTTCATCCACTTGATTCCCGACCCCGACAATTTCTCCGGTAATATCTGATCCTGGAATCCGTGGAAACTGGACTCCCTCCGGACGCCAGCCCGACTCCTGATCCGTCCCGTACGCCCCTTCTCGCATCCATATCTCCGTATTGTTGATGCCGCACGCCTGTACGCGGACGAGCACCTCATCGTCTTTCGGTGTCGGGACCGGGACGTCGACGACCTGTAATTGATCGACGTCACCGTATCCGATAACTTGAACTGCTTTCATCAATTCGTTTCCTCCTCACACACACACTGATGCTTGTTTATACCCATTTTACGCAAAACAGCCACCAAGACTTGAATCACTGGTGGCTGCCCGACTAGTTATAGCTGCTGCCGTCTGAGCAGCCCGGCGAAGACGCCGCCTTTGGCACTCAACTCGTCGTGCGTGCCGTCCTCGACGATGCCGTCGGCGGTGACAACGAGGATGCGGTCGGCATTCTTCACGGTCGCAAGACGGTGAGCGATGATGAGCGTCGTCCGGTCGGCCGCGAGTTCCGTAAGCGACTCTTGGATAATCGCTTCCGTCTCGGTGTCGAGGGCGGACGTCGCTTCATCTAAGATCAAGATCGGCGGGTTCTTCAAGAACATGCGGGCGATGGCGATCCGTTGTTTCTGTCCGCCCGACAGTTTCAGTCCCCGCTCTCCGATCTGTGTGTCGAGCCCGTGCTCGAGTTCGTCGACGAGCGAGTTCAAATGTGCCTTCTCGACCGCGTGCATGACTTCCGCGTCGCTCGCCTCGAGCTTGCCGTAGGCGATGTTCTCGCGGAGCGTCCCGGCGAACAAGAACACGTCCTGCTGCACGATCCCGATCTGGCGACGCAGACTCTCTTTCGTCATGTCACGGATGTCGATCCCGTCGATCGTGATGGCCCCACCCGTCACGTCATAAAAGCGTGGGATGAGTGAGCAGATCGTTGTCTTGCCGGCACCGCTCGTCCCGACGAGGGCGACCGTCGATCCGGTCGTGATGTCGAGGTCGATATGCGTCAACACTTCTCGGTAGTCCGAGTAGCCGAACGAGACGTCGTGGAAAGCGATGTTCCCTTTCAGTGAACTGACCTCGACCGCGTCCGGACGGTTCTCGATGTCCGGTGCCTCATCGATCAGTTCTGTGAACCGTTTGAAGCCGGCCATCCCTTTCGGATACATCTCGAGGAGCGCCGTGATCTTCTCGACCGGTTTGATGAGCAAGTTCATATACAAGATGAAACCGACGAGCTCACCGTATGTCAATTCGTTTTCATACGTCAAGTACGCCCCGTAGACGAGGACGAGCAATGTCATGAGCCGTGTCGTGATATAGATCCCGGCGAGCGACTTACTCATGACCCGATACGCTTCGATCTTCGAACCGCGATAGAAGTTGTTGTCTTGTTGGAACCGGTTGATCTCGAACGTCTCGTTCGTGAACGACTGGACGACACGCGCGCCAGAGACGCTATCTTCGACGCGGGCGTTCACTTCACTGATGTTGCCGTACATCTTTTGCCACGCCTTGTTCATGTTTTTATTGGCGTACGTGATCATGATGACGAGGAACGGAACGGCGATGACCGTCACGAGCGCAAGTTGCGGATTGATCGAGAACATGATCCCGAACGCGCCGAGCAATGTCATGATGGCGATGAAGAAGTCTTCCGGGCCGTGGTGTGCCACTTCGCCGATGTCGAACAAGTCGTTCGTGACCCGGCTCATCAAGTGACCGGTCTTATGGTTGTCGAAGAAGCGGAACGATTGCTTATGGATGTGCGTGAACAATTCTTCGCGCATATCGGTCTCGATATTGATCCCGAGCTTATGTCCCCAATAGTTGACGACGTACTGCATCATCATAGCGAGTATGTACAGAATAAGCAGGCCGATACTGATAATAATGATCCAGTTCCATTCGCCGCCCGGTAACAGAACGTCGATGAACCATTTCACAGCGAGCGGGAAGCCGAGCTCGAGCAGGCCGACGAGGATGGCGAACGTGAAATCAAGGATGAATAACTTCTTATGTGGACGGTAATAACTAAAAAAACGTGAGATCATTTCCTTTCCCCCTTCTAAACAAATAGTTTACGCTTTTTTGCAGGAAGTGGAAAATGGGAAGCACGTCTTTTTCAATCTTTTTTCAGACGATGTATAATGGACGTAAGGAGTGATAACAATGAACGTACAGATTACAGACCGCGCGAGAGAGCGTATCAACGCCTTAAAAGGCGACCGTGACGGACAGATGCATTTGTTTTATGAGACGGAAGGCTGCGGTTGCGGCAATAGCGGCATCTTCGAGATCCGCTACGTGACCGAGACGACGCCAGAAGACGTCGAGATCGACTCGAACGTCGGGCCAATCCTCATCAAGAACTGGACGAAAGTCTTCCTAGATGAAGACATGATCATCGACTACCGCGACGATAAACGGTCGCTCGTCTTGAAGAGCAACGGTCAAGTGTTCAACTCGAACCTGCTTGTGACCGACGGGACCGGTTGCCAGCTGAACGTGCCGAGCGCATGAAACAAGCGCTCCAGGAGCACCCGAAGTTGATGCTTTGGTTCCTCCTCAGCTTCGGCCTCGGTTTGTTCGGCATCTATCTCGCTTTCACGGACTCCGTCTATACGATGACGGCCGTGATCGCATCGCTGTTCGCGTTCGGGTTGGCGTTGCAGCGGACAGCAAAGAAGATGCATGAGCAAGAGGATAAATAACAAGAGATAAAGAATTATTAGAGAAGGCGCCGTACGATTCAGTCGGACCTTCTTTTTTTATACATACGATTTGGAGGAATTTGAAAATGAGACGCTATATGATTCATTGCCAAGACATCGATATCCGCGTGACCGAATGGGGTGAGCGCGACAAGCCAGTCATCTTTTGTTTACATGGCCTCGGCAGTACAGCACTCAGTTTCATCGAAGTTGCGGACAAACTGCAAAACGACTTCCGCATCCTCGCAATTGATGCACCGGGCCATGGAATGTCACAATCTTTCCATGATGACCATTCATATGATTTTCCACGTTTTTGTAAGTGGCTGAATCAAGTGCTCGACATGCTCGATGTGAATCGCTTTTATTTTCTTTCTCACTCATGGGGCTCCTTCATTCACCTATACTATTTGATTGGGCAAGGCAATCGCGTAAAAGGCTCAATCTTGATTGATGGCGGTTATCAAAGTAAGCGACTTCGCGGAAACTCTCCTGAAAATGAAGCCGCATTTTATGAGAAAGACTTCGAGGACTTTTGTGAGTCATGGGGTGAATTTGAATCGATAGCAGTGTACGATGGTATCTCAAGACGTTCACCGCTCTTGGACCTGGCCGCGCAAGACCTGGCCTTACATAATGATAACCGTTACTATTGGCATGCTCGTGGAAGCACTGGTGCAGCCATCATTCGATCGATGTATCGTGACGAAGTGCTCGATTTTTCGAGCCAGGTGCAAACGAACTCGATGATCCTGTTGCGAGCCACTCTTCCAGAATCGGATGAGCCATTTAAAGTTGATGCGTCAAGTCAGTTTGCCGAATTGACCGGTGCGACCGTCAAAGCTGTTCCATCTGTCTCACACATGTTACATTGGGAAAATCCAGACCGCATCGTTCAAGAAATCAAAGAAAACTGGGTCATATCTGTTTCCGTGTAAACAAAAGGAGGTTCGCCGCGGCGAACCTCCTTTTGTTTATCCTTGTTTCTTCTCTTTCACCGCTGTCCGGATTGACAACTCTTCGAGTTGCGCGTCCGCGACCGGGCTTGGTGCTTGCGTCAACAGACAGCTCGCCGACGCCGTTTTCGGGAAGGCGATCGTGTCACGAAGGTTCGAGCGACCCGCGAGGATCATGACGAGACGGTCGAGACCGAGCGCGATACCCGCGTGCGGCGGTGT
Source organism: Exiguobacterium sp. SH0S2 (assembly GCF_004337185.1). Classification (NCBI taxonomy): domain Bacteria; kingdom Bacillati; phylum Bacillota; class Bacilli; order Caryophanales; genus Exiguobacterium; species Exiguobacterium sp. SH0S2. The sequence goes on from NZ_SJVB01000001.1 coordinate 666,732, forward strand.
GCCGTATTCGAAGGCCTCAAGCAAGAAGCCGAACTGGGCAACCGACTCTTCGACCGTGAAGCCGAGCAGTTTGAACATGCGCTCTTGAATGTCACGCTCATAAATCCGCTGCGATCCGCCACCGAGCTCATAGCCGTTCAAGACGAGGTCATACGCGAGCGCGCGCACGCTTGCTGGGTCCGTCTCGAGAAGATGGAGGTCGTCACGGTTTGGCATCGTGAACGGGTGGTGGTTGGCGTAGAAGCGGCCGTCTTCTTCTTCGAACGTGACGAGCGGGAAGTCCGTCACCCAAAGGAAGTTGAACTTCGACTCGTCGATGAGTCCGAGCTCATGACCGAGCTTGACACGAAGGGCGCCGAGGCTGTCGGCGACGACAGTTGGTTTTGCCGCCACGAACAAGAGAAGATCGCCCGCTTCCGCGTTCGTCGCTTCAATCAACTTCTGTGCGTACGTCTCGTCGAAGAACTTCGCGATCGGTCCGTTCAAGCCTTCAGCCGTCACTTTAAGCCAAGCAAGGCCTTTCGCGCCGTAGACGGCCGTGAACTCTTGAAGTTTGTCGATGTCTTTACGCGAGAACTTGTCGGCCTCACCTTTGACGTTGATCGCTTTGACGTGTCCGTTCGACTCGAGCGCCATATCGAACACTTTGAAGCCTGCGCCTGTGACAGCGTCGGCGACGTCGATGAGTTCGAGACCGAAACGTGTGTCCGGCTTATCCGAACCGAAGCGACGCATCGCTTCCTCGTGCGTCATGCGCTCGAACTTGGCCGGTGTGTCTGTGCGACCGAGCGTCGCTTCCATCACTTGCCCCATCATCGCTTCCATCATCGCCATCAAGTCTTCGACGTCCATGAAGCTCGTCTCGATGTCGACTTGTGTGAATTCCGGTTGACGGTCGGCTCGGAGGTCTTCGTCACGGAAACAGCGGGCGATTTGGAAGTAACGGTCGAACCCAGCGACCATGAGCAACTGTTTGAACAGCTGCGGTGATTGTGGGAGCGCGTAGAACTCGCCACCGTGGACACGGCTCGGGACGAGATAGTCACGGGCGCCTTCCGGTGTCGACTTCGTCAAGATTGGCGTCTCGACTTCGAGGAACTCTTCTTCTGTCAAGAAGTTACGGATCGTGTTCGACGCCTTCGAGCGGAGACGGAACGTCTCTTGGAGTGCCGGACGACGCAGGTCGAGGTAACGGTATTTGAGGCGAAGGTCTTCTGAGACATTTTCCGCTTCGTCGCCGATTGGGATCGGTGTCATCTTCGCCGCGTTCAAGATGTTGATCTCTGAAGCGATGACTTCGATGTTCCCTGTCGGCATGTTCGGGTTTTTGTTTTCACGTTCGAGGACGGTCCCTTTGATGTCTAAGACGTACTCGCTACGGATTGATTCCGCGAGCTTGTGCACCGCTTCGTTCTCAGGGCGCACGACGACTTGGACGATGCCTGTGCGGTCACGAAGGTCGATGAAGATGAGTCCTCCGAGGTCGCGTCGTTTTTGGACCCAACCTTTCAATTGTACTTCTTGGCCGATCAGTGACTCTGTCACGCGGCCGTTCATATGTGTGCGTCCGATCATTGTCCTGCTCCTTCCGATAGTTCACGAATTTTGTCTGCGACGGCCGAGAGTGGCACGTCGACTTGTTCTCCAGTTGCCATGACTTTGAGCGAGGCCGAGCCGCGTTCGACTTCATCGTCTCCGAGGATGACGGTGAATGCCGCATTTAAGCGGTCGGCTTGTTTGAATTGACCTTTGAACTTACGTCCGAGGTAATCGCGATCGGCTTTGAACCCTTCCATACGGAGGAGTTGCAACAAGCGCGTCGCCGTCGTCTCGACGTCTTTACCGCCTTGGGCGACGACGAAGACATCAAGCCCGGTCGCAAGCTCAGGGAGCACGTTCTCGTTCTCGAGCGCGAGGATGAGTCGCTCAAGCCCGATGCCGAAGCCGATACCTGGCATGTCCGGGCCACCGATGTCTTGGACGAGCCCGTTATAACGTCCGCCGCCACAAAGCGTCGTGATGGCGCCGAATCCTTCTGCTTCTGACATAATTTCAAACGCCGTGTGCGTGTAGTAGTCAAGTCCACGCACGAGTGTCGGATCGACCTCGTATGCGACACCGAGCGCGTCCAAGTGCTCGAGCACTTTGTCGAAGTACGCTTTCGACTCTTCGTTCAAAAAGTCGAGAATCGACGGTGCCGACTTCATCGCCGGGTGATCGCGATCGACTTTACAGTCGAGGACGCGGAGCGGGTTTTGGTGCAAGCGCGTCTGACAGTCCTGGCACAATTCGTGTGCGACCGGCTCGAAGTGACGGATGAGCGCTTCGCGGTGGGCGTTGCGGCTTTCCGCGTCACCGAGCGAGTTGACGACGACTTTGATTTTTTGTAAGCCGAACGATTTGTAGATCGTGTAGGCGAGGCTGATCACTTCGGCGTCGACGGCCGGGTCACTGCTGCCGATCGCCTCGACACCGTACTGGTGCAACTGGCGGAAACGGCCTTTTTGCGGACGCTCGTAACGGAACATCGGTCCCATATAGTACAGCTTTGTCGGTTGATCGGGACTGCCGAACAGTTTGTTCGTGACGAAAGCGCGAACGACCGAGGCCGTTCCTTCCGGACGGAGCGTGTACTCGTCCTTGCCTTTTTTGACGAGCGTGAACATCTCTTTTTGGACGATGTCCGTCGTTTCGCCGACGCTGCGTGTGAACAGGTCCGTCGTTTCAAAAATCGGTGTGCGAATCTCTTTATAGTTGTAGCGGGCACTAATGTCGCGTAACTTGTCTTCGACATACTGCCACGTCTCGACCGTGCCCGGGAGCAGGTCTTGTGTACCGCGTGGTGCTTTCATCAAAATTCCCTCCTTAGAATACAAAAAGGCCCTCGTCCGCAAAGGGACGAGAGCCTGTTAAAGTTTCCCGTGGTACCACCCTCGTTGCAGAGCCAAAATCGATACTCTGCCACTCGAAATCGGTTAACGCCCGATGAAACGGCTTCCCCTACTAAACGTTCAAGGAAGCACCTCCAAAGTGTCGTTCGGGTCATCATCCAGTCGATGCTTTCAGCCAAGGCATCGCTCTCTTTGCTGGTGGGGTGACCGTACTTCTCTTTATCGTAGGTGTTAGGTTATATGGTTCATGATGCCGAATTTTGGCGCCTTCTGTCAAGCGTTTTTTTCAAGCATGAGTGTGACCGGGCCGTCGTTGACGAGTCCGACGTCCATCATCGCCCCGAACTTTCCGGTCTCGACGACGAGTCCGTGCGTCCGCAGGCGGTCGTTGAACTGTTCGTAAAGACGTTCGGCGATGTCGGGTTTCGCAGCCTGCGTGAACGCGGGACGGCGGCCTTTCGACGTATCGCCGTACAGCGTGAACTGCGACACTGACAACACTTTGCCGGCGACGTCTTGAATCGACAAGTTCATCTTCTCTTCCGCGTCTTCGAACACACGGAGCCCCGCCACTTTATCGGCGAGCCAGTTCACTTCCTGCTCGGTATCCTCATGGGTCACCCCGACGAGGAGCAGATAGCCGGTGTCGATTTGTCCGACCGTCTGTTCATCGACTTTGACAGATGCTTCCTTCACTCGTTGCAACAATACACGCACTTAAAATCTTCCTTTCGTTACGTCATCATGACTCGGCTGACCGAGTATACGTCCGAGATCTGTTTGATCCGGTCGACGACTTTTTGCAAATGGTTCACGTTCGGAATCGAGATCGTCATCGAGATGCGGGCTTGTTTGTTTTGGTCCCCACGTCCGCTGACGGCGATGATGTTCGTGTTCGTCGCTGAGACGGCTTGGAGCACGTCGTTCAACAGTCCCGACCGGTCATAACCAGTGATCTCGATATCGACGTTGTAGTTCTTCTCTTTCGCCTGGCCAGCTTCCCACTCGACGGTCAAGAGGCGTTCCGGGTGTTGCTCGTTGATGATGTTCAAGCAGTCTTTCCGGTGGATCGAGACGCCGCGACCGCGGGTGATATATCCGACGATTTCGTCGCCCGGCACCGGGTTACAGCACCGGCTCATCCGGATGAGCATATTGTCGATCCCTTTGACCGAGACGCCGGCCTCGGCCGTCTTCTTCTTCGGTGACTGGCTGACTTTTAGTTCGTTGATCGCGTCAGACAGTTCGAGTTTCGGCTCTTTCCGTTGCTTCTCCGTCAACTTGTGCGCGACTTGGGCCGCGGTGATACCGTGATAGCCGACTGCGGCGTACATCTCTTCTTCGTTCCCGAAGTTGAACTTCTCGACGACGATGCTGATCGACTGGTCATCGATGACTTCTTTCGGTTCGAAGCCGAGCTTCTTGATCTCGACATCGACGAGTTCTTTGCCTTTCTCGACGTTCTCTTCACGTTGTTGGCGCTTGAACCATTGGCGGATCTTATTCTTCGCCTGACTCGAGACGGCGAGTTTGAGCCAGTCCTTGCTCGGTCCATAACTATGTTTCGACGTGATGATCTCAATGATGTCACCCGTCTCAAGTTTATGGTCGAGCGGCACCATGCGTCCGTTCACTTTCGCACCGGTCATCCGATGACCGATCTCGGTATGGATGCGGTACGCATAGTCGATTGGGACCGAGCCTTTCGGCAACTCGAACACGTCACCTTTTGGCGTGAAGACGTACAACATGTCGCTGAAGAAGTCGACTTTGAGCGACTCCATGAACTCTTCGGCGTCGGTCGTATCTTTTTGCAACTCTAAAATTTCACGAAGATGGGCAATCTTTTCATCGAACCCGTTCGTCGCGACATTTTTGCCTTCTTTATAAGCCCAGTGCGCGGCAATCCCGAACTCGGCGATGAAGTGCATGTCCTTCGTCCGAATCTGCACCTCGAGCGGCTCACCCTTCGGTCCGATCACCGTCGTGTGAAGCGATTGATACATGTTCGGTTTCGGCATGGCGATATAGTCCTTGAAACGACCCGGCATCGGCTTGTACTGCGTATGAATGATCCCGAGGACAGCGTAGCAATCACGGATCGAATCAACGATGATCCGGACCGCCATCAAGTCGTAAATTTCATTGAACTCTTTATTATGCTTCACGATCTTATTGTAAATCGAGTATATATGTTTCGGTCGACCGTTGACATCGGCTTCGATACTCACTTCATCGAGCACGGCGTTCACTTCGGTGATGACCGATGAGACGAGCGCTTCACGCTCTGTCCGTTTCTGTTTCATCATCGAGACGATCTTATAGTATTGCTGCGGGTTGATATAGCGTAACGAAATATCTTCGAGCTCCCACTTGATCGTCGAGATCCCCATCCGGTGCGCGAGCGGCGCAAAGATTTCAAGCGTCTCCTCGGCTTTTTGGACTTGCTTCTCTTTCGGCATATGCTGCAACGTCCGCATGTTGTGCAAGCGGTCGGCGAGTTTGATCAAGATGACGCGCACGTCTTCAGCCATCGCGATGATCATCTTACGGTGATTCTCCGCGAGTTCTTCTTTCTTCGACTTATACTTGATCTTCCCAAGCTTCGTCACACCATCGACAAGCATGGCGACTTCAACCCCAAATTCGTCAGTTAGTTCTTTGAGCGTGACATCCGTGTCCTCGACAACGTCGTGCAACAAGGCACCGACAATCGTCGTCGCATCTAAGCCGATGTCGACGAGAATACCGGCCACTTGCACCGGGTGCAGGATGTAGGGTTCACCTGAACGTCTGAACTGACCGGTATGATGAAGTTTTGCGTATTCGTAAGCGCGTTTCACTTCGGCAACATCATGCTCATCCATATACTTCCCGAGCGCGTCGAGAAGATCCTCAATACTTACGATTTGTTTTTTGGTCATAACATTCGACACCCTTTTTCTTACCGCTCCCAACGTCTCGGATTCGTCGCAGCATGGTAGTAGTTTGCGTACAAGTTGTTCTATTTTTTATTACCATTATCAAAAAAATCTGACGAACTGTCAAAGGTTGTAGGTTGTTTTCCTCAAAAACTATTCAAAAAACGGGAAGCATGAGCTTCCCGTTTCCTCAGTCTTCGTAGCGGATGAGCGAGAACACGTCGTATCCTTCGAGACGTTCGCGTCCACCGAGGCCGTCGAGTTCGATCAAGAACCCGATTCCAGCAACGACACCACCGAGTTGTTCGATCATTTTGATCGTCGCTTCGATTGTGCCACCCGTCGCCAGTAAATCGTCGAGGATGACGACTTGCTGACCTGGCTTGATTGAATCTTTGTGCATCGTCAAAATGTCCGTGCCGTATTCAAGACCGTACGATACGCGAACCGTCTCGCGCGGCAACTTGCCTTCTTTACGTACCGGGACGAAGCCGAGTTCGAGGGCGTAAGCCGCCGGGCATCCGACGACGAACCCGCGTGCTTCTGGTCCGGCGATGAGTTCAGCGCCACGTTCCTGCGCGTAGACGATCAATTCGTCGACCGCTTTCTTATAGGCAGGTCCGTCTTGCATAAGCGACGTGATGTCTTTAAAGCTGATCCCTTCTTTCGGGTAATCCGCTACTTCTTTAATATGCTGTTTGAAATCCATTTTATGTGTAAGCCTCCTGCATCTTGTTCGATCGCAATGATTGTAACCGCTCTTTCAGCTCTGCCAACGACGCATAGACGAAACGTTCTTCGAGTTGTTCTCGTCCGACGCGACGTTTGTAACAAGGCGCTTCGGTCAAATCACGTTTCGGTGCTTCTGGATTCACTCCAGGCAGTCCGTCTTCCATTGTAACAAGAAATTCGAGTTCAGAGAATACTTGATGCATAAATTGAATCGTATTTTTTGTCCATTTTCGTTCGATTGACAAACGAATCAAGTTTTCACGCAGGTGTTTCCGTTCGCACGTGGCCATATGGACGTAATACGTTCGGAAATCTTCCCGGCTCGGCAATTTCTCGAAAAACGAATTTCCCGCTTGGCCGAACGCGCAATAGACGCGCTCGACGTCTTCGTTGAGCAGGTCGGACAGCGCCGTCTCGTCGTCCGGTAAATCGAGCAAGACGACGAACCGTTTGACCGGCGTTTTAAAATCGTGGAGTGAAAACTCGTTCGACTCGCCTCTGAACGACACGTACGATGTCGCGTCACTCGGAAGCTGTCTCAATTCATCAATCGAGTTTTTCTTGCCTCGATAATCGAACACTTGGAACCCATCGACACGGATGTCTTGAATCATGAGTTGCGGCTTGCGCATCCCGTTCCATTCGTTCACTTGGAGACTCCCCATGACCGAAACGAGTGCCATCTTCGAGATTTCCGAGACGACGTGACCGAACCCGAAGCCGATGCCGTCGAGTTCGCGCTTGTCTCCAGCAAGTTGGACTTTAAGGTGCGTGTTGTCGCGCCCGATTTGACGAATATCGCGCAGTTTCGCGTCCGCGACGACGACCCGAGGTGACGGGTTGCCCATCCCAAACGGGGCGAGCTTGCCAATCTCCGCAATCAAGTCGAGCGATACGTCGCTGACGTCGAGCTTCAAATCAACGTTCACGCGGGCGACGAACGTCTCGTCCGGAATCGATTCCGCTTGCTCGTTCAAGCGTCGTCTCAGCTCCGCCACATTCTCTGACATGAGCGTCATCCCGGCCGCTGCCGGGTGTCCCCCGAAGTGCGGGAGAATATCTTCGTTTTTAGAAAGCTCTTTAAATAAGTCAAAACCATCGATTGAGCGGCCCGAACCCTTTGCTTTCCCCGTCTTCGGATCGTGGCAGAGCAGGATGACCGGTCGATAGTACGCCTCGACGAGACGTGAGGCGACGATTCCGACGACACCCGGATTCCAACGTTCGCTCGCGACGACGAGGACACGGTCGTCTGTCATCGATGCTTCGACGAGTTCAGTCGCTTCTTTTGCGATCGTCTTGACGATGTCTTGACGCTCTTTGTTTTGATTATCGAGTTGATTCGCTAAGACGAGTGCTTCTTCGACACTTTCGGCGAGCAGCATCTGGAGGGCTGGCATCGCCGAGTCAAGTCGTCCGGCCGCATTGATGCGGGGACCGAACGCGAACCCGACCGACTCTTCGTTGAGCATGCTGTCCGTCAAGGCACACACTTCGCGCAGCGCTAAAATCCCGGGCCGCTTCGATTCATCGAGCGCCTTGAGACCCAGCTTCGCGAGCAGACGGTTTTCTCCGTCGAGCGGGACGAGATCGGCGATCGTCCCGAGGACAGCCAAGTCGAGCAGCTCGTCAGGCATCCGCCCGAGCACGGCGTGTGCCACTTTAAGGGCGACTCCGGCTCCGGCGAGCTTGTCGTATGGATACGACGGATCGATGTGTGGATGAATGATCGCAAACGCGTCAGGTAGCGTCGCTTTCGGCTCGTGGTGGTCGGTGATGATCAAGTCGACGTTCAGTTCTTTCAACAGCGCCGCTTCTTCGATCCCCGAGATCCCGCAGTCGACCGTGATGACGAGCGTGAACCCTTCACTTGCCGCCCAACTGAACGCTTCTTTGTTCGGCCCGTAGCCTTCCGTGAACCGGTTCGGGATATAGCACTCGGCCATGACCCCGATCTCAGTCAACGCATGCCACATGACGGCCGAGGCACTGACCCCATCGACGTCGTAATCTCCGTAGATGAGCACCATCTCGCCTTCGTCAGCCGCTCGCTTCAAGCGTTCGACGACTTTCGGCATCTGCTCGAACAAGTTCGGGTCGTGGAACTCGAGTTCGTCCTCGATCTGGAGGAACGCCTTCGCTGCGTCAGGCTCTCGATGGCCCCGTTGCGTGAGCAACGTCGCGAGTTGTTCTGATATATTTAGTTCTGTCTGTAGTTGTTCGATCGCGGCCGCATCCGTCTCCGGATACACCCACCGTTTCTTTGCATGATACATATCCTTCACTCCAATCAACTGTTGATTATATCAGAACGGGGACGTGTTTTGCCGTCTTGACATATGAAAAAGGTCCTCCGAACGAATCGGAAGACCTTGTCATCACGCCTCAGGGGCGGGTGTGGCTTGTTTCTTTTTATTGATTGTTAATTTTTTGAGCATGAGCCAGAGGTATGACGCGATGAAGATCGATGAATACATCCCCATGACAAGTCCGATGAGAAGCGCGACCGCGAAGCCGCGAATCGACTCGGCTCCGAAGATGTACAAAGCGAGCGCCGTCACGAGTACGGTGATGACCGTGTTGACCGAACGGACGATCGTCTCTTGAATCGACGTGTTGACGATGTCGCGGTAGACGTCCATCGACTTGATCTTCCGCTCTTTTTCATACGCTTGAATATTCTCGCGCACCCGGTCGAACGTGACGATCGTATCGTTGACCGAGTACCCGATGATCGTCAAGATCGCGGCGACGAAGTACAAGTTGACTTCGATCCCAAAAATCGAGAATGCGACGATCATGAAGAACGCATCGTGCAACATCGCGACGACGGTCGCGACCGCATACGAGAATTGGAACCGGAACGTGATGTAGAGAATGATCCCGAGCGACGCAAGGGCAACCGCATAGACGGCGTTACGGGCGATGTCGCGACCGACTTCGGCTGATACGGTACTAATATTCGGATCACTTCCAAACGTTTCCGTGAATACAGTCTTAACTGAAGCGACTTCATCCTGGCCGAGCTGACCGACGAACGTCACGTTCGCGAGCGACCCGCCATCGGCGTATTGAATCGAAGAAATCGACTCGTTGACGCCTGCTTCTGTAAAGGCGGCTTCAAGTTCTTGTTGTGACACTTGTGTCTCCGTCTGCACTTCGACACGCGTCCCTGACGCGAAGTCGATTCCAAGGTTTAACCCTCGGAAGAATAAAATACCGAGACCGATGATAACGACGGCACACGAGATGATGAACAGCGTGCGCATATGTTTCACATAGTTTAATTCAGTGAGCTTAAAGTTCACGGATTTCACTCTCCTTCACACCAAACCAACCTTTACGTTTGTCGAACAAGCGACTAGCGACGAGGAGGTGCATCAAATAACGTGAGATGAAGACGTTCGAGATGAACGTCATCGCAATTGAGATCATGAGCATGATGGCGAACCCTCGAACCGAGCTTGTCCCGAAGTAGAACAACACAGCGGCTGAGATGAGCGTCGTCAAGTTGGCATCGATGATCGTACTGAGCGAACGGCGGTTACCGGCGCGGAACGCCGACAGTACCGACTTGCCTGAACGAAGCTCGTCTTTAATCCGCTCGGCCGTGATGATGTTCGCGTCAACTGCCATCCCGACCCCGAGGACGAGAGCGGCAATCCCTGGCAGCGTCAAGACGGCGTTGATACCATTGAAGAACAACATGATCAAATTGATATACAAGACGAGCGTGATGATCGAGACGAGTCCAGGTAAACGATAGAAGAACAACATGAACAAGAAGACAGCTGCAATCCCGATGAGCGAAGCGAAGACGGTCTTATCGAGCGCGTCTTGTCCGAACTGGGCTGATACTGACGTCGAGTAAATCTCCTCAAGCTTGACTGGAAGCGCACCGGCGTTCAAAATGTCGGCTAAGCGTTGTCCGCTTTCAGCATCGATATCGCCGCCCGAAATGATCGCTTTGTCAGATAGAATTGGTCCGTTGACCGAAGCATCTGAGACGATTTTCGAGTTTTCCTTTTGAATCTCTTCTTCATATGAATCGCCTTCTTCAAAGTCTAACCAGATGACGAGACGGTTTTCTGGGGCCGGACGCTCTGCGATTTGCGACGTCACTTCGCCGAACTGATCGGCTGACTGAAGCGTCAACTCGACGACCGGGTTCCCTTGTTGGTCATAACTGATAGCAGCGCCTCGCGGTGCGAGGTCTTTCCCATCAAGGAGGACGTTATCATCGATGTCACGGAACGTGAGCTGGGCCGTCGATGACAGCACTTCCCGCGCATCGTTCTGGTTCGATACGCCCGCGAGTTGGACGCGGATGCGATTCTCGTCTTCAATCCGGATATCCGGTTCAGAGACACCCAAGACGTTGACACGGTTGTTGATAGCGCGAACGGTTGCATTCATCGCCGATTGGTCGATGACATCACCATCTTCGAGTGGCTGGACTTCGTACAGCACTTCAAACCCGCCTTTTAAGTCGAGTCCAAGGTTCGTGTTCTTGACGACCCATGGCGTCGTGAACACGGCGAGCAAGATCGTTGCGATCATGATGACCGCAAAAATCGCGATATTCCCTTTTTTGTACATACGGCTATTTCCTTTCTAGATACGTGTTCTATATAAAACTTCTCCCGTTAACATTACAAATATTCTAAACATTTATCAATCGTTTTCCTAAAATTGTAACATCAACCTCGAGATTTTCTGGCTTTTTTGCCCGAACGACTAAAAGTTGCATTAGGGCAAAACTTGCGTTATGCTATGATTATCGGAAATATATTACGTTTGCAAAGGAGTCCTCTACAATGGATAGTACAATTATTTTCGCCTTTTTGTTGACACTATTCGCTGGGCTCGCGACCGGGATCGGAAGCATGATTGCCTTCTTCGCGAAGCGGACGAACACAGCCTTTCTGTCAATCTCGCTCGGCTTCTCGGCTGGGGTCATGATTTACGTCTCGTTCATTGAAATCTTCCCGAAAGCGCTTGTCGAACTCGTCGGTGCCCACGGGGAAAAGGCCGGCACAATTTATACCGTGCTCGCATTTTTTGGAGGGATGCTCCTGATCGCGTTAATCGATAAGTTGATCCCTTCCCCTGAAAACCCGCATGAAGTCAAGTTCGTCGAGACGATGCAAAACGACCCATCGTCTCAAGAACTGGCCACGACCGCAACTAAGGATGAGCCCGCTCCGCTAAATCAGGAGACGAAGCAACGGCTTCACAAAATGGGTCTGTTCATGGCGCTCGCCATCACGATTCATAACTTCCCTGAAGGACTGGCCACATTCATCTCCGCGCTCGATGATCCGGCCGTCGGTATCGCCATCGCGATTGCCATCGCCTTGCACAATATTCCGGAAGGGATTGCCGTGTCGGTGCCGATTTACTACGCGACCGGCTCACGGAAGAAAGCGTTAAAACTCTCGTTCCTGTCAGGTCTAGCGGAACCGGTCGGTGCCATCGTCGGCTTCTTGATTTTGATGCCATTCCTAAACGATACGATCTTCGGTTTGTTGTTCGCAGCCGTCGGCGGAATCATGGTATTCATCTCGCTCGACGAACTGTTACCGGCCGCCCGTGAATACGGCCGGGCCCATCACTCGATTTACGGCATGGTCGCCGGAATGATGGTCATGGCAGCGAGCCTCGTCCTTTTAATGTAAAGAAGACATGTGTCAATCTATGCACCTATCAATAAAGAGGTCGTTGAAACGGATTATCCGTCTCAATGACCTCTTTTCATTTCATAGATAGTAGTTCACTTAAGATGATTTTGTTCTCTACTCATCATTCAGAATTTTTCTTCTTAAAAATTTCTAGCGCTTCAAAAAAAGCGATTCCTGTCAGCAATGAAATGTTTTTAAGGTTTAATACATTATTTTCAATCCAAATTTGTGCTAAAGATTCTCCACAACTTGCTCGAATCATCTCATCCGTGCCTTCATCATTTGCGACGGTCAACAATGCAATCTCTACTGCTTCGTTGTTTGAAATAAAACCCAAATCGATAGCAGCATCGTCTCTTTCTGCATCATTTGCTGTCTTGTCTAATAATATCCCGATTAAATCGCTCGTATTGTCCACACTTAAACCCCTTTTCAATGCGGTGTAGAAGTCTTGAACAAGTGGACGAGATCTTTCAACTCGACCGACATATGGCTCATCGTCTCGGCGATGCCATTGATTTCTTGAATCGCGGCGAGCTGTTCTTCCACGTTCGCCCCCGCTTCTTCGACACTGCGTTGCGTCGAGACCGCGTTCGTCGACATGTCCTCGACCGAGACTGCGACTTCGGTCGTATTCGCACTGACTTCCTCTGTCGCCGCGGCAATTTCGCTCATCTGACGCGACGTCTCTTGAATGACCGACACGATTTCACGGAACGCCCCGGCGACTTCACCCATTTGGGCGACGCCGTTCGTCACGTGACCGCTCGTCACGTCAAACGCCGCCTCGACTTGTTTCGTGTCGCGTTGGATATCGACGACGACCGCTTGAATCTTCTTGGCCGATTGTTTCGACTCCTCGGCGAGTTTACGGACTTCGGCGGCGACGACCGCGAACCCTTTCCCGTGCTCGCCGGCCCGCGCTGCCTCGATGGCGGCGTTCAAAGCGAGCAAGTTCGTCTGTTCGGTGATGGCCGTGATCGACCGGGTGATCTTTTCAATCTCAAGCGATTGGTTCGAAAGACGTTCGACCATCTGTTGGGTCAGGTCGTTGGCCCGTTGAATCTCTTGCATCTGACTCTCGGCCAACTGAATCGTCTCAAGTCCGCCGCTCGCAGCCTCAAGTGTATGAATCGTCTGTTCATTCACACCTTGTGAGGCGGCAGCGATTTGATTCAAGCCGGTGACGGCCTGATTGACGCCAGACGTCCCTTCCTCGGCGCGCTTGGCCGACACTTGGGCCGCGATATTCATGTCTTCGAACAGTCCAGCCACGCCTTGGGTCGTCGTCGCGACGTGGTCCGTGCTCGCGTATAGCTCTTCCGAATACGCCGTCACTTTATCCGAGGCCGCGCCGACCTGGCGGATCAACCCGACGAGGTTGTGTTTCATCTCGTTAAAGGCCGTCACGAGATCACCGAGCTCATCATTCGATTCGACGGCGATGTCCTCCCCGGTCAAGTCCCCTTCCGCGACGACTCGTGCTTCACGGACGAGACGGTTGATCGGTGTTAAGAACAGTTTCTGGAGCGCATAGAGCGACAACAGCCCGATGGCGACACCGATGATACTGATGATGATCATCCAGACGATCGAGGTGCCGGCGTTCGCTTGTACCGCCGCCGTCTCATCGTCTAGCATCTCCGCTTGATGGGCGACGAGATCGGTGACCGTCATCCGGACCCGATCGGTCGTCGGGGTCACGCTCGTGTTGAGTACCGTCTTGTATCCGATCTCATCTTGTTGTTGGCGCAGCTCGATGGCACGTGCCATCTCGGTATCGAGCAGTTGATTGAACTTCTCTAGATCCCCGAGCCAGCTGAGCACTTTGTCGTCAGATGAAGACTTTTTAAGTGCATCCATCAATTCGTCGCGCTTTTGTTGCGACGCTTCTAAACTGATCAGCGTCTTCGGGTTCGAGACGAGTAAATAATAATTCAAGTAGCGCTCGGCATCCGTGACGGTCAACGCCAAATCTTCGGCGATCAACATGTCACGGAGACCTTCGTTCAACACCCGATCGTATTCGGCAGTGGCATTTTTTAATTGATAAGAACCGAGCGCACCGACGAGGAGCAAGGCAATGATTGTCGGCACGAGCGCGATCGCCATCTTCCGTCGCATCGATGAACGGCCTTTCGTTCGTTTGATCGACGAACGGCCTTTCAGTCGTTTGACGCGAGCCCAACCTTGCCATTTTTTAATCGGTTGTAATAATCGTTTAACGTCCATGTCCGTTTCCTCATTTCCAATTTCTTCTCAACTTGACATTAATGCAAACGTTTTCACTAATCAATTTGATTTTTGGAAATGAGGTCGATGATTCGACGGATTGATGAAGTTTGACAAAAAGCAGACACTTGCCCTATGATACAAATCGTAATTATTACTATTTAAGAGGTGGAAGCATGACTGATCTGTCAACACGGGTATTAATCATCGGCGCCGGCGTTCACGGTATGACCCTCGCTGTATCTTATTTAGAACAAGGCGGTGCGTTAGAAGAGCTTCTGCTAATTGACGCTCACGATCAACTACTCAAGAACTGGAAGTCCCAAACCGCTCATATTGAAATGTCACATTTGCGCTCGACGCGCGTCCATCATATATCGTCTAATCCATACGCGTTGAAACAGTTCGCGGCGGCGAACGACTATGGCTCTCATCATTTCAAGGATACATTCGGCCGGCCGTCTTTAGCGTTGTTCAACGATCACTGTGATCAAGTGATTGCGGACTTTAATCTTCGTTCTCGTTTTTTAGGCAATCAACCCGTGTCCTCGATTAAACGGTCCGGCAACGTCTACGAAGTGACGACATCGACTCGACGGATTACCGCCGAGACGGTCATCGTTTCGACCGGTCAATCGAGCTCGATGCATCTACCGGGCTTTGCGGACATCCCGACATGCCGACACGTCTTTTCAGCTAACGATCAGCAGGAACAATCGAACGTTACCGTCGTCGGCGGCGGGATCACGGCGTTACATTATACGGTATCGCGTCATAGTAAAGGCCATGACGTCACGCTCGTCACGAAGCGAACGCTCGAGGTGAGCCAGTTCGACGCCGACCGCAGTTTCATGGGTCCAAAGGGGTTACGCGCTTTTCATCAGTTGGAAGAAAATTGGATCGAGAAACGTGACTTCGTCAAGCAAGAACGAAAGCCTGGGACGTCCCCGAACGACCTCGTCTTGAAAGTGAAGCGGCTCGTGCAACTTGGTAAAATTCGACACATCATTGGAGAAGCGGTCCGTGACGGTGACCAGTTATTCGTCGACGGGATTGCGTTGCCGTCTGACGAGATCGTCTGCTGCACGGGGATCCGCCCGCTCCATCCGAAAGAGACGTTTTTACGGCCGCTCATGGAGCAGCTCGACTTACCGCTCACCCCATGCGGCACACCGGTACTCGACGCCTCACTCGCTTGGACGGACAACTTCTACATGACTGGCGCTTACGCCGACTTGATCGTCGGCCCGTTCGCTCGTGCCATCTACGGCGGTCAAGAAGGGGCTCGTCGTATCATTCCTCGCCTATTACCCGCACGAAAAAACGCCTGACCATATACTGGTCAGGCGTCATTTGCTTACTCAGCGAATGAAGAGTTTCCTTTTTTCGTCACTTCAGCAATCGCACTGCGATTGAACTTGAGAAGTGCTTGGTCGCATTTCAATGTGACTTCTGTGTCTTCGATCTGATGGACGACACCGTGAAGGCCGCCAATCGTCACGACATGATCGCCACGCTCAAGCGCATTTTGCATCGTTTGTACTTGCTTTTGTCGCTTCGTCTGTGGACGGATCAACAAGAAGTAGAACACGACGAAAATAAGGATCATCGGTAATAGTGCTACGAGAGTTTCCATTTGTAGAATTCACCCTTTCCTTCAATATCAGGTTCATTATACCGTGAAACCGATTCGTTGTCACATAATCGCTGTTAGAAGAATTAGAAATTCTTGGCGTTCGGTTTGTTATATCCATATTCTTCGAAGTACTCTTCTTTGAAATCGAGGAGACGGTCTTCGCGGATCGCTTGACGGACTTGTTCCATCAAATTCACGAGGAAATGAAGGTTATGCGTCGAGCAAAGGTGGAGACCGAACATCTCATCGGCACGGATCAAATGGTGCACGTATGCCCGTGAATAGTTCTTACACGTATAGCAATCGCACTTCTCATCGATCGGGCCAAAGTCCGTCTTATGTTTGGCGTGTTTGATCGTCACGCGACCTTTAGACGTCATGAGCGTGCCGTTACGGGCGATCCGTGTCGGCAAGACGCAGTCGAACATGTCGATCCCGCGAATCGAACCTTCGATCAACGCATCCGGTGATCCGACGCCCATCAAGTAGCGCGGCTTATCTTCCGGCATGAACGGTGTCGTGAACTCGAGCGCCCGATACATGACGTCTTTCGGTTCGCCGACCGACAAACCGCCGACCGCATAACCCGGGAAATCGAGTGAGACGAGGTCTTCGGCGCTTTGACGGCGAAGGTCTTCGTACTCACCACCTTGGATGATGCCGAACAGCGCCTGGTCCTCCGGACGTTCGTGCGCCGCGAGGCAACGTTCGGCCCAACGGCTTGTCCGCTCGACCGACTTCTTCATGTATTCATGCGTCGCCGGGAACGGCGGGCACTCATCGAACGCCATCATGATGTCCGCACCGAGCGCGTTTTGGATTTCCATCGCCTTCTCTGGTGACAAGAACAACTTGTCCCCGTTCAAATGGTTACGGAAATGGACGCCTTCTTCTTGAATGTTACGCAGGTCAGCGAGTGAGAACACTTGGAAGCCGCCTGAGTCCGTCAAGATCGCGCCGTCCCAGTTCATGAACTTGTGAAGTCCGCCCGCTTGCTTGACGACCTCGTGTCCGGGACGAATCCATAGGTGGTACGTGTTCGATAAGATGATGTTCGCACCCATCGCTTTCACTTGTTCAGGTGCCATCGTCTTGACGCTCGCCTGCGTGCCGACCGGCATGAAGACAGGCGTCTCGAACGAGCCGTGCGGCGTATGGACGATCCCGTGCCGCGCTCCTGATTGTTTACACGTGTGGATGTGTTCGTATGTGACTGCATGTTTGGTCATTTGTTTTCTTCCTTCCTCGTAATGAGCATCGCGTCTCCAAAGCTGAAGAAGCGGTATTCGTTTTCCACCGCGGTTCGGTAGGCGTGTAAGATGATGTCGCGTGACGCGAACGCCGAGACGAGCATGACGAGCGTTGACTTCGGCAGATGGAAGTTCGTGATCAGTCCATCGATCGCCTTCAACTCGACGCCAGGGTAAATAAAGATGTCCGTCCAGCCCGATGACTCGACGAAATCCCCGTGATCGCGCATGATCGTCTCGAGCGTCCGTGTCGACGTCGTTCCGACCGCGAAGACGCGGCCTCCGCTCGCGCGGACGTCACGGAGCGCCCGTGCCGATTGCTCGGACAGTTCAAAGTACTCGCTATGCATCGTATGCTCTTCGATCGTATCGGCCGTGACCGGGCGGAACGTCCCGAGCCCGACGTGAAGTGTGAGCGGGATCAAGTTGACCCCTTTCGCCTGGGCAGCCTCGAGCAATTCTTCTGTGAAATGAAGACCTGCCGTCGGTGCGGCCGCACTGCCGCGTTCGCGGGCGTAGACGGTCTGGTAGCGGTCTTGATCGTCAAGCTGTTCGCGGATGTAAGGCGGGAGCGGCATCGTGCCGAGCTCGTCTAAAATCTCATAGAAGATCCCGTCATACTCGAACTTGAAGCGGCGTCCGCCTTCCGGGAGCTCTTCGACGCATTCGGCCCGGAGCAATCCGTTCCCGAATTCGACGATGGCGCCGACGCGGACTTTCTTCGCCGGTTTGACGAGCGCTTCCCAGACGTCATCTTCGGTCTGCTTCAAGAGCAGCAGCTCGACTTTGCCGCCCGTCTCTTGCTTCGCCCCGAACAGACGGGCCGGCAAGACACGTGAATCGTTGACGACGAGCGCGTCGCCTGCTTGTAAATAGTCGAGCACGTCACGGAAGTGGCGGTGCTCGATGTCACCTGTGTCCCGGTCGAGGACGAGCAAACGTGAGCTCGTCCGATCAAGGAGCGGGACTTGGGCGATCAGTTCTTCTGGCAAGTCAAAATCATAGTCGTTTACGTTCAATTGAATATCTTGCATCATTTACTCCTCTTCGTATCCAAAATGCGTCTTAGCGTATTGTGTGATCATGCGTCCTCGCGGTGTCCGCTGGAGGAAGCCTTGTTGTAACAAGTATGGTTCGTAGACGTCCTCGATCGTCTGGGCGTCTTCACCGATTGTCGCGGCGAGCGTCTCGAGCCCGACCGGACCGCCGCCGAACCGTTCGACCATGGCCCGCAAGAGCCGATGGTCGACCTCGTCGAGCCCGAGGGCGTCGACGTGCAGGCGATCGAGCGCACTCGATGCCATGGCTGGGTCGATTTCTTTCGTCCCTTCCACTTGTGCGAAGTCACGGACACGACGCAACAGCCGGTTGGCGATCCGTGGCGTCCCGCGTGCGCGTTTGGCGATCGCGCCGCTCGCTTCCGGTGAGATCGACAGACGGAACAGCTGGGCCGTCCTGCTGACGATGGCCGCGAGTTCGTGCGCTTCGTAATACTCGAGCTTGAGCGTCACCCCGAAACGGTCACGGAGCGGGGCCGACAACATGCCGGCCCGTGTCGTCGCGCCGACGAGCGTGAACGGTGGCAAGTCGATGCGGACGCTGCGCGCCATCTCGCCTTGTCCGTAGACGATATCAAGGCAGTAGTCTTCCATCGCCGGATACAGGATCTCTTCAATCGTCCGGCTGAGCCGATGGATCTCGTCAATAAACAGGACGTCCCCCGGCTCGAGCGTCGACAGGATCGCTGCTAAGTCACCTGGGCGTTCGATGGCGGGACCGGCTGTCGTCTTGATGCCGACACCCATCTCGTTGGCGATAATTTGCGCGAGCGTCGTCTTCCCTAGACCAGGTGGCCCGTAAAGGAGGACGTGGTCTAGCGTCTCGCTTCGCATTTTTGCCGCTTGGATAAAGACGGATAAGTTCCCTTTCGCCTTCTCTTGTCCGATATACTGCTCGAACCGTTGCGGACGCAGGCTCCACTCTTCAGAGTCTTCATACTGTTGGTGGGATTGTGACAACAATCGTTCGTCCATAGGTTCCTCCTTATTTCAACAACAATTGCAGGGCGCGCTTTATGTAAGCGTCTGTCGTCAATATTTCTGAATTCAGTTCTTTGCGGACACGTGTGATTTCACGTTCCGAATAACCGAGGGCGGCGAGCGCTTCACACGCTTCGTCAAGTTCTGACGAGCCTTGTGCGAACAGGCCTGTGTTCGGCACATAGTCCGGTGCGAGCTCTGACAACTTCCCTTTTAAATCGAGCGCCATTTGTTTGGCCGTCTTCTTGCCGACGCCCGGGAACTTCATCAAGTACTTCTCGTTCTCGGTCTCGATCGCGTCAATCAACGCGTCCATGTCGCCCGAGGCGACGATGGCGAGCGCGCCTTTCGGTCCGATGCCGTTGACGCCGAGCAGTTTATTGAACAGTTCGCGCTCCCGGCGTGACCGGAAACCGTACAGCGTCTGTTGATCTTCTCTGACGTAATGGTGCGTAAACACGATTACATGTTCGTCTTGTTCACGATAAAAAAACGGGTTAGGCACATGTACTTTGTAGCCGACGCCCGAAACATCCAACGTTATATATTCCGCACACACGTAGGCGACGGATCCTTTTACGAATTCAATCACTTTGTTATCTCCTCTTCATAGGAAAACTGCATTCATTGTACCATAGAAAACGCCGTGAAAAAAGGACAGGCGATCGCCTGTCCGTTATCTCGCTAACATCCGCTCGAGGGCGAGCGTTGCCCATTTCGTCGTTTCCTCATCGACACGAATGATGTTGACCGGATCCGTCTCGAGCGACTCGAGCGCCCACAACAGATGCGGCAAATCGATGCGGTTCATCGTCAGACACGGACACATGTACGGGTTGAGGGAGACGATGTCTTGCTCGGGATGCGTCATTGCTAGTCGATTGACCAAGTTCATCTCCGTCCCGACGGCCCACTTCGTCCCCGGAGCGCTCGCCTCGATCTGGTCGATGATGTAGGATGTCGACCCGGCCTCGTCCGCCGCCTGCACGACGTCAAACGTACACTCGGGATGGACGATGATGCGTCGTTCCGGGTCATGCTTCCGCAACGCCTCGATTTGGGCGACATTGAACTTCTCGTGGACCGAACAATGCCCTTTCCAGAGGATGACCCGTACGTCTTCGATGTCGCCCTTGTAGTCGAGACGCTCACGAAGCGGGTCCCAGACGGCCATCGCCGCCAGCGGCACACCGAGATCAAACGCCGTGTTGCGCCCTAGGTGTTGATCTGGCAAGAACATAATCCGTTCGCCAGTCTCGAGTGCCCAACGGACGATGTCGTGTGCGTTTGACGACGTGACGGTCGCACCGCCGTTCTTTCCGACGAACGCCTTGATGGCTGCCGTCGAATTGACATACGTGATCGGGATGATGTCGTCACCGAACAAGTCGGTCAATTCCTCCCAAGCAATCTCGGTCTGGTCGATATCGGCCATATCCGCCATCGAACAACCGGCCCGCATGTCCGGCAAGATGACGAGTTGGTCGTCGCGTGTCAGCATGTCGGCCGTCTCGGCCATGAAATGGACGCCGCAAAAGACAATAAACTCGGCCCCATTCATTTGTTCGGCGAGTCGTGCGAGCTGGAGCGAATCTCCGGTCGCGTCCGCGAACTGGACGACCTCATCCTTTTGATAGTGATGTGCCGGTAGAAACAGCCGGCTGCCGAGCCGTGCTTTAATGGCTTCGATCCGCGCTTCCATCTGTTCGATCGTCATATTAGCGTATTGTGCTGGCATCGTTCCGAGTAACTGCATATTTGACCCCTCCTTTAAGATTTAAGCTGCAATCGAGAGCCGTCACCGAATTCGTCAACTGTCCGACCGAGATGACGTCGACGCCCGTACCGCGGTAGGCGGCGATTGTGTCGACAGTGATCCCACCCGACGCTTCCGTCGTGATGTGGGACGGCACGAGCGCAACCCACGCCTTCAACTCTTCCGGTGACCGGTTATCGAGCATGATGATGTCAGGACTTGCCGCGATCGCCTCACGCAACTGCTCGATCGTCTCGACCTCGACTTCGATCGGTGTCGTATGCCCGTTTTGAGTTCTCGCCGTTTCGATGGCCCGCGTGATGCCCCCGAGTGCCGCAATATGGTTGTCTTTGATCATGACGGCGTCGTCGAGACGCAGCCGATGGTTGTATCCCCCACCACATCGGACGGCGTATTTTTCAAGCATCCGCAGTCCCGGCGTCGTCTTCCGTGTGTCGGTGACCCGGATCGATGGGTCGGCGAGCGCCTCGACACAGCGCCTTGTCAGCGTGGCGATGCCGCACATATGTTGCACAAGGTTGAGCAGTATCCGTTCCGTCTCGAGGATCGTCCGCGTCTTGCCGCGCAAAGCGAACATGACGTCCCCTTTTTTCAAATCCGTCCCATCGTCACGGCACTGTTCGACGACGAGCCGTTGCATCGCCGCGAGTTCCATCACGACGTCAACACCGGAGAAGACCCCGTCCGCCTTGGCGGTGACGACGGCTGTCGCCACGTCGATCGGGTCGATGAGCGCGCTCGAGGCGTCTCCAAATCCGATATCCTCATTTAGAAATTGTGTGAGCTGTTCGCGCAGTAACGTTCTGTTCATGGAACTCCTCCGTTCTCATAAAGGCGCGTGCTAAAATCCGGCCCGCCTCAAGTTGTAATGTTCGTTCTGCCAATTGTCTTGTCACGTGTTTCGTCCGTGCCAGTTGTTGGGTATTTTCTAAGAAACTTCTCATTTCTCCAAACTCAGGCGAGATTGTCAGCCAGTTGCCTAATCGCCGACGATACGCTTGAAACGCCTCCTTCGATAACTCATAAGCGGTCACTTCAGTCACCGTGAACGGCCCTTCTTCAAGTCGCACCGATGCGGCGACCCGTTTTCCGAACACCCAGCATTCAAGTAGTGAATTAGAAGCCAACCGGTTCATCCCGTGAACACCCGTGTCGGCGACTTCACCGACCGCGTAAAGCCCGGCCACACCCGTCGACCCGGTTTCATCGACTCGCACCCCGCCCATATGAAAATGCAGACCCGGCCGGACCGGGATGCGAGCGACGTCGATCCGTTCGGCCTGACACGTCGCCCACAATTTCGGGAACCGGGCCGCAATGTCTTTGACGCGACTCGTATCGAGATACACCGGGCCGCAGTGACGCGTGAGCACGGCCGCCACTTCATCACGGGGCGCCAGACTGCCTAGCGGATGGTGCCGCATCACGTGACACCCGTCCTCATCGACGAGTTCCGCGCCCGCACCTCGCAGCGCCTCGGTCACGAGGTGCGGCGTCTCGACCGCTAGCAGTGTCGGATGAAACTGGATCTCGGTCAAGTTGGAAAGTTCGGCACCGGCAGCGCTCGCCAAGACAAGTCCATCCCCCGTCACGGCCCGACAGTTCGACGTCCAATCGACGAGCCCGCCGATGCCACCTGTCGCCAAGACGACCGCGCCCGCTTGAATATGGATTCGTTCGTCACCTTGGAAACCGGTCGCACCGACGACTCGGCCGCCCGTTTTTGTCAGTCCGTCGATCAAGACGTGTTCCATCACTTCAACGTTTTGCGGGAGCCGTTCTCGTAACGCGGTCATCACATGACGTCCCGTCTCGTCACCACCGACGTGGTAGATCCGATGTTTCCCGTGGGCACCTTCTCGGCCGATCTTATACCCGGACTCGTCCCGGTCGAACACGACACCGAACCGCTCCATCTCTGAAACGACACCACGGCCGTCCTCGACGAGCGTGACGACCCGGTCCGCTTGCGCCGTCATCTTGGAAGCGACGAGCGTATCGTGTGCGTGATCGAGACTCGACGGCTCCAAATATGAACTCGCGATCCCGCCTTGGGCGAGGTCAGAGTTCGAGGAGGTCACGTCACGTTTTGAGACGAGGAGGATGCGGTACGTCTCCGGCAAATGGAGTGCCACCGTGACCCCGGCCAACCCCGCCCCGATAATCAAAACATCGACTTGTATTAACTGTAAAGACATCTGTATATCACCTGTATTTCATATGTAATGTTGACTTGTAAACTAGTTTCGCATAATTTTGTGAAGAAGACAACATGAGAAAAGGGGATACTTCGATGAACGGTTACTTTGACTACGCGGCGACACACCCGATGACCCAAGCCGCCCTTGACCATTACGTCGCCATGGCCAAAGGCGTCCCCGGCAATCCCTCGTCGCTTCATACGCATGGGTTCATAGCCGAGGACTATTTGACAGAGGCGCGCCGGCTCGTCAAGCAGGCGCTCGGTCTCGATATGCTGAGAGGGAAGCTGTTGTTTACCGGGAGCGGCTCGGAAAGCAATTACATCGCGCTGACGAGTCTGCGCAAACGCATGAAAGGCAGCGAGGTCATCACGTCCTGGCAAGAGCACGACTCGGTCTCGCTCCTCCTCGACGAGTGGGAAGCTGAAGGTGTGATCGTCCATCGCCTCAAGCTGAAAGACGGCCAGTTCGACCACGACAAGTTCCTCCACTTGCTCGATCGTGATATCGGACTCGTCACGTTTCAGCACGTCAACTCGGACACCGGCTGGATTTTGCCGCTCCATAACATCCTCTGTAAACTTAAATATAAGAAAGTACTGCTCCATATCGACGGAGTACAAGCGCTCGGAAAAATACCGGTCTCGGTCGACGGGATCGACGCTTACTCGTTCAGCGCCCATAAAGTCGGCGGGCCGAAAGGAGTCGGCGGTCTCTATATGGAACGTCTATTGCCTCCACCCTACTACCCGGGTCACCATCAGTACGGCATCCGTCCTGGGACGATTGACGTGCCCGGCATCTCTGCGTTCGTCAAGGCGTTCACCAATCGGCACGAGAATCGGACACGTCACGAAAGAAATTTCTTAGCGTTTCGTGCTATCTTGAAAGAGAAGACATCGTCACATGTTGACTGGCTCGAGTTCGACGACCAAAGTCCGGCCATCCTCTCATTCGTCTCGGACAAACGAGACGGCCAATGGTGGATGACCGAACTCGACGCACTCGGCTTCCAAGTGTCGGCCGGCTCGGCTTGCCGGGCCGGTCAAAACGGACCGAACCGCATGCTCGAATCACTCGGCTATGAGACGAGCGCCTGCCACGGGCTCGTCCGAATTTCCTTCGGCGAACAGACAACCGCCGAAGCCACGGCGGCACTCGCCGATGCCATCGTCACTTTAGCAAGGAGAGTTGAACACCATGAACAAACGTTTAGCCGGTGAAGAACGCCGGCGCACTTTATTGGAATTGATTGAAGCGAGTACGGAACCGATCACCGGTTCCGAGCTCGCCCGCCGCGTCGCGGTCAGCCGCCAAGTCATCGTCCAAGACTTGTCGCTCTTGAAGGCGAAAGGCCACCAAATCGTCGCGACCGCCCGCGGCTATGTCTATCTACCCGGCGAGGCATCACCGTCCGCCTACACACGAAAAATCGTCTGTCGGCACGAAGCCGAGGACATGGAAGCCGAGATGAACGCCATCGTCGACGAAGGTGTCACGATTCGTGACGTCATCATCGATCACCCCGTCTACGGGTCGCTGACTGGTCAGTTGATGGTGAAGAGCCGGCGCGACGTCCGGGCCTTCCTCGAACGCGTCGAGGCCAACCAGGCTGCCCCACTGTCCCATTTGACGGGTGGGCTGCACATTCACACGCTCGAAGCCGACAGTGCGGAAGCGATCGATGCCGCCGTCTCTGAACTTGAGCGCCTCGGCGTGCTCGTTTCCGAACTCGACTAAAAGATGTCACGCCTTTGTGACATCTTTTCTTTTGCTTTCCTAGTTTGTCCGTTATACTGATGGATGGAACAAATTCCCTACTACGTATTGAAAGGAGTGATCTGTCATGTGGCACTTCCTCGAGCAACTCTTGGCCGGATGCGGCGTCTTCAGTATCCCGCTCGGCATCTTCATCCAAGTCATCCCAAACGAGCTCGTCCTCGCATACGGCGGTTATCTCGTCGGTTCCCTTGACGCGTCATTCCTGTTCATCTTTTTGCTCGCTTGGTCGGCTTTCGTCGTGACCCAGGTCGCATTGTATGGGATTGGCCGCTACGGCGGACGACCGGTCGCCCTGCGATTGTATCGCTCGTTTCGGATCAAGCAGGAGAAACAGCTTCAAGCCGAGTCGTGGTTTGAGAAGTACGGGGCGTGGATCGTCTGCCTCAGCGTGATTTGGCGTCAATTGTTCGCCATCAGCGCCGGCGTGATGCGGTTGTCGTTCCGTAAATTCCTGACGATGACAACGATCGTCTTCGCGGTCTGGTCGTTCGTCTTCGTCAAAGTCGGCATGATGCTCGGCAGTAATTGGCGATATATCGGCGAATACACACACGGCCTGTTTCCTTATATCGGGCTCGGCATCGGCATCTTCTTTGTCGCCCGCTATATCCGCTCACATCCGAACTTCATGAAAAAGTCAGCCTGAACAAAAGTTCGGGCTGACTTTTTTTAAATAGAGGGTAAACTGATACGTATGGCGAATACGTCATAGTGAGGAAATCAATCTATTTCTAAAGCACAGAGACAGCAACCGTCAAAGGAGGAATTTTCATGTTCCATCGTCGAAAAACGTATACGATCCGTCCCGAACGCTTGCAAGAATTCACTGAGTTTTTCCATACATACCTGTATCCGATTCAGGTATCGCACGGCGCACGGCTCGTCGGCCGTTGGGTGACCGAGGACCAAACCGAGGTCATGGCACTTTGGGAATACCGCGACCGTGAGCACTATGAACAAGTCGAACGCGATTACCGCTCGAGCGCACTCCGTCGCGAGGCGATGAAGAAGCGGGCCCGTCTCGGGAAAGACTTGTACATCAAGTCGAGCGAAGAGTTCATGATGCCGACCGGGCACTACACCCCGCCGCGCACGATCGTCTCCGTGACCGCCTACATCACGAACGATGACGGCGAGGTGCTGCTCGTCAAAAACACGCACCGGAGCGACACGTACGAGATGCCGGGCGGACAGGTCGAAGAACACGAATCGATCATCGATGCGATCCATCGTGAAGTGAAAGAAGAGACCGGGGCCGACATCGAGATCGACGGCATCATCGGGATCTATCAAAACGTGTCGTCACGCGTCCTCTGCGTCTCGTTCCATGGGCGTTACGTCTCGGGCGACCTTCGTCCGCAAGCAGGCGAGACACACGAGGTCGGCTTCTTCCCGATCGATGCGTCGAACGTGTCGGACTACATCAAACGTGACCACTTCCAGATGCGTCTCATTGATGCGATCGACCCGACGTACATCCCGCACGCAATCTATAAGGTTCGTCCTTACGAGTTGCTCGAGCGCGTCGAGCGCCACCATACCGTCTAAACAAAAAGGAGATCGCCACGTGGCGATCTCCTTTTCTTATGCCTGTTCAGCCGATTCGGATTGACTCGTTTCGACTAACAGTTTGCGAATGCGTCGTTTTTCGACGTGGAGAACGGTGAACGTCATGTCGTCATACGTGACACGCGCACCTTTCTCTGGGATGTCGCCGAGCAGCTCGACGATCCAACCACCCATTGTGTTGGCATCTACTTCAGGTTCTTTAATCCCCATCTCGTCAGCGAACTGATCGACGTCCATGTCGGCCATACACTCGTATACGCCGTCTCGAAGCCGTCTCAAGTAGACGATCGATTCGTCGTGCTCGTCCCAAATATCGCCGACGAGCTCTTCAAGCATATCCTCGAGCGTGATGAGACCAGCCGTCCCACCAAACTCATCGAGGACGACAGCCATGTGTGATTGTTTTTGCTGCAGAATTGGAAGCAGTTCGATCAATTTTGTCTGTGGTGACACGTACGTGAGCGGACGGATGAGTGAACGGATATCCGTCACTTCATCTCGCATCATCGAGCGAAGGAAGTCACGTTCCGACAACACCCCGATGACGTTGTCGATCGAGTCTTTATACACCGGGAGACGAGAATGCCCCCCGCTAAAGATCGTGTCTTTGACCTCTTCGAGCGTATCGTCGATATCGACGGCGAGGATGTCGATCCGCGGCGTCAACACGTCATCGACGGTGATGTCGTTGAAAGAGAAGGCGCTATGCACCAGTTCGGCTTCTTTCTCACCGAGGACTCCTTCTTCTTCACCCATATCGACGAGCACTTTCAACTCTTCTTCCGTCACCGACGGTTCTTTGTCGGCCATCCCGATCATGCGAAGCGTCAAGCGCTTGAGACCTGTAAAGATCATCGTGACCGGCTTCAGGATTTTAACAAGGAACAACAAGATTCCGCTGATCAAAAGTGAATACTTTTCAGCGAATTCTTTGGCGAGTGATTTCGGCAAGATCTCACCGAAGATCAAGATGACAACGGTCGTCGCGAACGTCGAGACAATCAAGCCGGTTCCACCCGAGAAGATACTCGTGGCGATCGCCGTCGAAACGGTCGCGGCACCAATGTTGACGATGTTGTTCCCGACGAGGATCGTCGAGAGCGTATCGTCAAACCGGTCGACGAGGTGGAGGACGCGTTTGGCGCCCTTGTCCCCGTCTTCACTCATCCGGATCATCCGGACGCGGTTCACGCTCGAGAGCGCGGTCTCTGCTGAAGAGAAGAAAGCTGACAAAAATACTAGAACTGCATAAAGAATTAAACTAGACGAGGGCACAGGGTCCACGTTTACTTCACACTCCATTTCCTATTTAAAAGATTATTCGACAAATTCGAATTCAAAGTCAGAGATCGCAACGACGTCGCCATCTTGAGCACCTAGCTTACGAAGGTCCTCATCGACGCCCATTTGACGCATCTGACGGGCGAATCGTTTGATCGAGTCATCGTGATCGAAGTTCGTCATCTTGAATAGTTTCTCGATGCGCGGCCCCGTGATTACGAAGCGTTGGTACTCATCGACATGAATCTGATACCCTTTCTCTTCCTTCTCGTAACGATAGACGACACGTGGTGTGGCCGTTTTCGCTTCGAGCTCTTCGAGTGGGAATTCAGGTGTCGCGTCGACGAGATTAGCTACTTCGATGAGCAAGTTGCGAAGTCCTTCTTTCGCGAGTGCCGAAATCGGGAAGACTTTGACGTCATCGCCGACTTTCTGTTGGAACTCTTTAAGAAGTTCTGGCGCATCCGGCATATCCATCTTGTTGGCGACGACGATCTGTGGACGCTCGAGGAGACGTAAATTGTACGACTCGAGCTCACGGTTGATCGTCGTGTAGTCTTCAAACGGGTCACGTCCTTCGATCCCACTCATATCGATCATATGGACGATGACTTTCGTCCGTTCGATATGACGCAAGAACTGGTGACCGAGACCGACGCCTTGGCTCGCACCTTCGATAAGTCCAGGAAGGTCGGCCATGACGAAGTCACGGTCGTCAGCTGTTTTAACGACACCGAGGTTCGGTGTGATCGTCGTGAAGTGGTACGCTCCGATTTTCGGACGTGCCGATGAGACGACCGACAAGAGCGTCGATTTCCCGACTGACGGGAATCCGACGAGACCGACGTCGGCGAGGAGTTTCAGTTCAAGACGCAACTCGCGCTCTTGGCCTGGTTCCCCGTTTTCAGCGATTTCTGGTGCCGGGTTCGACGGTGTCGCAAATCGACAGTTTCCGCGTCCACCGCGGCCGCCTTTAGCGATCGTGGCCCGTTGGCCGTGCTCGGTAAGGTCGGCAATGACAGTATCCGTCACTGAATCGAAGACGATTGTGCCTGGCGGGACTTTGACGACGAGCGGCTTCGCTTTACGTCCGTGCATCCCTTTCGACATTCCTTTTTCACCGTTATAGGCGATGAACTTCTTCGAGAAGCGGAAATCAACGAGCGTCCGTAATCCTTCTTCTACTTCAAAGACGACGTCGCCACCGTGACCACCGTCACCACCTGCTGGTCCACCGTCTGGAACATACTTCTCGCGACGGAACGCGACCATTCCTTTACCACCGTCTCCAGCTTTTACAAAAATATTCACCTGATCGACAAACATTTAATTCCCTCCTTTTAAACGAAACGTAGAACATTCTACAGTCTGTTCGTGCACTTCGTCTGACGTGAACACATCTCCAGGCACGTTGCCGAAGACGCGAACCGCCAGTCCGTCCGTGAACGTCACATGAATCGGTCCATCCGTTCCTGACAGAAGACGGACAAGTTTATCCGCCACGCGTGCGTCGTCCAACGACGCACGGTCGGTCGATACCTTATAGGTCAACCGCCCTTCCCAATTCGCCTGTATGATGACGAGACTAGTCGCCGGCATATTTAAGCGAACGAGCGCACTCTCCTCGTCGGCGTGCTGACGATAACGTTCGTACAGCTCCTCGAGTCTATCAGGCTCGAGCGCCGCATACAAGGAGATCATCTGAAGCCGATTCATCCATTCGTGACGGACGGTCGATAATAATTTCAGCGTTGCCTGTGAGTCCATTTGATCCTCTCCTAGTAAAAAAGACTCTAACCAAATAAGTGGCTAGAGTCTTTTGCGTGGTTCTACTTACGCAACTGGGTAAACGCTCACTTGTTTCTTGTCGCGACCAAGACGCTCGAAGCGTACTACGCCGTCAACTTTAGCAAACAATGTGTCGTCGCCACCACGGCCGACGTTTTCACCTGGGTGAATTTTCGTACCGCGTTGACGGTAGAGAATCGATCCAGCTGAAACTGTCTGTCCGTCAGCGCGTTTAGCGCCGAGGCGTTTCGAAATCGAGTCACGACCGTTTTTAGTCGATCCAACTCCTTTTTTCGATGCGAAGAACTGAAGGTTCAATTGTAACATGAGGTCCACCTCCTATTGTTCAATTTGGATATAATCACCGTAACTTTGGGCGATCGTGTCTAGTTGCACGAGCATCCCTTCTAATAACAGCTGGGTGCGAGTCATATCCTGCGGTGATAGTTCAGGATATGTCTCGACATAAAAGTAACCACCCTCTGTTTTGTCTGCCATTTCTACAAGAAGCGACTGGCCTGCGAGTACCTCAACAGCGTTATACGCCCCAAAAATGATAGCGGAAACGCCGGCACACACTAAGTCAGAACCGGGTTCAGCAAAGTTGGCGTGACCTGTCACTTCGACGGAACGAATCGACTTCGTCTCGTCTCGTCTGACCGTTACTTGAATCATAGAAATTACGCTTCGATTTTCTCGATGCGAACTTTCGTGTAAGGCTGACGGTGACCTTGCTTACGACGGTAGTTTTTCTTAGCTTTCATTTTGAAGACAGTGATCTTTTTCGCGCGACCGTGTTTAACGACAGTTGCTACTACTTTAGCGCCCTCTACGAATGGAGCTCCGACTTTAACATCGTCACCACCAACGAAAAGAACTTCACCGAATTCTACAGTACCCTCGACATCAGCATCGAGTTTTTCGATGTAGATCTCTTGACCTGCTTCAACTTTGATTTGCTTACCACCAGTTTTGATGATTGCGTACATATACGTGCACCTCCTTATTAAACTCAGACTCGCCATCCAGGGCAGGGCGAAACCGTTTCAACCCGTTCTGTGCGGTTGTAGCCATTTGGGTGCTTCCAAACGAACTAACGTTATAGATATTACCACTCTCGCGCGAAGCTTGTCAATGACGAGATACGAAGTTCTCACATTCCTCGAGTGTACCATGAAAAGCGACGTCGGGCTCTCCTTCTATAAAGAACACATGAAGACCTGACGCGTCCCAGGCCCCGCCTTGCCACTTCGCCGGTAGCGACAGTACGACCGCCTCCTGTTTTCCGTCTAGCTCCATGAGCGTGCGCTCAAGCCGTGAGAACACGGCCAGCTTTGACGGTGAACCGTTATACGTCATCCGGTCTTGAATTGAACGTCCGGTCCGCTCGCGTGATAGTTCGAACAGTCCCATCCGTGTGAAGCCGTACACTTCGACACGACGTGGGTCACGGGCCCCGAGTTCTTTCATTCGTTTCAAAAGTCGGTCTTGTCCATCTTTTGACCCGCGTAAAAAGTCGATGACGACCATGCCGCCGATATTGCGTAGGCGGAGCTGTTCCATAACCGCATACAGTGCCGCCTCATTGATCGTGTCGGCGGCGCGCCCTTTATCTTTGACGGCGACGTTCTTGCCGCTGTTGACGTCGATGACGGTCATCGTCTCGACTTGTTCGACCAAGACGTAAGACCCGCCTTCGAGCCAGACGACACGGTTCTCGAGCTTCTCGATCGCTGTGTCTAAACGCGCGGCTTCTTTCATCCGGCCCTTGCCGACGTGGCGTTCGACCGGGACGTCGAGCCGCTTCAAACGTTCTTGCGCCTCTTTATCGTTCAACAGTACCGACTCGACCGAATGGCGCCGGACGAACTGCTCACAGAGCAGTTCGTCTTGCCCGCGGCGCGCCGTCTCGACGTCAGCAGCCCGGGCCCGCAACAAGGCCAGCTCCTCGCGAAGCGCCTCAGGACTGGCTTGTCCTGATTCGGTCCGGAACAACACACCTTCCGCCTTATTGAGCGTGAACACTTTCGATAACCGGTCCTGCGTAGAGAGGTCGAGCTTACGGCTGAACAACTGGCGCCGTCCATACGGGAAGTAGACGAGATAGCGCCCTCCGAACCGAATGTTCTCGGTCACTTTGTGGTGCTTGCCCCCGATGCCCTCTTTCGTCACTTGGACGAGACGTTTCTCCCCGACGACGGCCGCCTGACCGATGCCCAGTACTTCCGGGTAGACAGCGAGCGCCCGGAGCGTCTCGGCGATCGGCAAGAAAAACGTTGTCTCGCCGTTGACGAGGAAAGCGGCGCCGAGTGACGGATGGATCCGCTCGATCGCAGCTTCAAGGATCGTCCCGACCGAGAGCTGGTCGACAAAGCGCTCCTCGACTTCAAGCAGACGCTCGCCGTCGACGAGCATGGCCCGCTCGATCGACGGGGTCCGTTCATAGATGAGTTTCATACGAGCACTCCTTTCGACACAAAAAGGCAACTTTCGTTGCCTTAGGCTTTTTTCATTCCAAACTTCAATAAGAGTCGTGCCCAAAATCCGGTCGGTTGTTGGTCCGTCTGGATGGACATGAGCGGCACCGACTCACCGAGAATACGGCGCGTGATGTTGCGATACGCTTGTCCGGCGTTATTGTCCGGGTTCATCGTCACCGGGACACCTCGGTTTGCCGCGGCGATGACTTCTTCATCATCGACGACGACGCCGAGCAGGTCGATCGACAGGATGCGCATGATGTCATCGATGTCGAGCATGTCGCCCGATGCGACGAGATGATTCTTCACGCGGTTGACGATGAGTTTAGGCGGCGCGACGTGTTCCGCTTGTTCGAGCATACCGATGATGCGGTCCGCGTCTTGGACGGCCGCCTTCTCAGGCGTCGTCACGACGACAGCCTCGTCGGCACCGGCGATGGCGTTCATGAACCCTTGCTCGATACCGGCCGGGCAGTCGATCAAGACGAAATCATATTCCGTTTTCAACTGGTCGATGATCTCTTTGACTTGCTCCGGTTGGACCGACGTCTTGTCTTTTGACTGGGCCGCCGGCAGCAGATACATCTCTTCGAACCGTTTGTCACGGACGAGCGCTTGGTGCAGCTTGCACTGCCCGTTGATGACGTCGACGAGGTTATAGATGCTCCGGTTGTCGAGTCCTAGGATGATATCCAAGTTCCGTAGACCGATGTCCGTATCGACGAGACAGACCGAGTGTCCGGACAATGCGAGACCCGTCCCGAGGTTAGCGGTCGTCGTCGTCTTGCCGACGCCACCTTTCCCCGACGTCACGACGATGGCCCGACCTTTCTTCACTTCTTTTGCTGTATGTACAGGCTCTACTACTTGCTCCATCAAACTCACCCTCTCTGTAATTCCATTGCATATGCGTCTTTAAGCCCTGTCATGACTTGGCGGAGACGCGTCATTTCAATGCCATGATTCGTCTGATACGCGCAGCCCATCTCGATCTCTGGCATCTCGGTATCGTCGTCTGGCGTGAGCACGTGCTCACCGATCGCTAGAAACAGCGGATGCAACAGACTTGCGGTAATGACCGCGTCTTCCCATCCTTCGACACCGGCCCGGACATTTCCTCGTATTGTGCCTAAACAATAGATACTTCCTGTCGCCCGAACTTCAGACCCCGGATTGACGTCGCCGATAATGAGCACCGAACCCTCAAATGAGAGCACTTGCCCGCTGCGGATCGTCCCGCTATGATAATGGAACGTCTTTTTCCCGTAAGTCGCTTTCGCCTCTTCGGTCAACATGACCTCGCTCGACAGCTCCTCGATATAAAAAACGCCATGACGAGCAACGACTTCACGAATTTGACGTGACAGCTCCTCGTCCAAATAACGAGTACCCGCGTGCAACTTGAGTGCAATCTCCCCAGAGGGCGGCTCCATTTCTTGTAACGTGGCCTCAAGCTCTCCGAGCACCTCATCGACGCCACTCCGTGGATTGAAGTGGATTGCAATACCGTTGCGATGTCCTTTTATCGTAATGTGTCGTTTACGCTCCATCATGGCTACCCTCTTTTCGCTACAGGGCGCACCGCCACGTATCGCGTCATCGGATAATAAAGAATCGCGATGGCGATCACATTGACGACGAGCGTCCCTGGAATCTGTTCAACTAATAGTGTTTGTATGGTCATGGTCGTCCCACCGACCGCTGCCATGATACCGTATATCCCGAAGGAGAAGACGAGGATCATGAACGTGAACGTGATGACGACCGAGAAGAAGTTCTCACCTATATATTTTAACACGAAGCTGACTAAGAGAGGAATGAGTGAAAAAGTAAATAAGTAAATTCCGAGCAAGTCGGTGTAGACGATGTCATACAACAACCCGAATACGAGACCGAATCCGAGTGCCGACTCAAACCGGCCATACAAACCGACGTACATTAACCCAATCAACGTCAAATACACGAACGGCGTCGCGTAGTGCCATGAAAAGATGGCAGCCCATGTCCCTTCAATAAGAAAGAGGAGGAACAGGGCGATGAACACTTTCATGTTACTCACCCGCTGCTCCTCCTTCCTCGGGACCCGTCAAAAACGGTTCGTCTAGCGTTCGATCGATGACAAACATTTGCGAGAACTCGTTGAAGTCCGCCTCTGGCGTGATGCGGGCAACTTGAGACACACCATATTCATCGGTCTCGATCGACTTCACCTTACCGATGACGAGACCGGCCGGATAACGTCCGCCGAGCCCTGACGTCGAGACGATCTCGCCTTCTTTCAACTTGACGCTGTTCGAAACCTTTGTGAAAAAGAGTTCGTTCGTCTCGCTGTCGAAGCCGTCGATCGTTCCGTACGCCGCTTTACCGTCCGCATCTTTGACGACCGCCGAGACGTTGTTCGTCCGGTTGTTGTCGCTCAGGAGCTGAACTTGTGACGTATAGGCGCTCGTTTGAATGACGCGTCCGACCATGCCGCCAGCGGCCGTCACGGCCATGCCTTTTTCAACGCCGCGTTCTTGCCCGACGTTGATCGTCACATAGCGCTGCCAGTCGTTTGGCGTGCGCCCGATGACCTCGGCCGGAATCAAATCAAAGTCACGGAGCGAGCTTTCGCCCGCCTCGACCATTTGACGCAACTCCTCGTTCTCACGGCGCAGGTCGTCAGCTTCGACGGACACTTCGGCGTATTTCGTCAAATGTTGCTTCAATTCACGGTTCTCTTCATAAATTTCACGGACGTTCGAAATCGAGGACACGGTACTATCCATCCAGCCGATCGGCACCGTGAACACCCGTTGGAACGTTCCGACCACATCACGCGTGACGTCTTGGTACCAGGCGGATTCCGACCGTCCTCGAATCGAAACCCCTAAAATGACGAGAAATAAGATGATACCGATCAGCGTGATGATGAGCTTTTTATTGCGTACAAACCGGCTCATCGTTTAACACCTTTCATCGGCGTGACGAGATGCCTGATTTTGAACGGAGGACGTCCATCATTTCAAGAGATTTTCCAGTCCCGATCGCAACGCAATCGAGCGGTTCATCCGCAATGAGTGTCGGGATGTGCGTCTCATCAGAGATAACACCGTCCAAGTTTTTAAGGAGCGCGCCGCCGCCTGTCAGGACGATGCCGCGGTCCATGACGTCGGCTGCGAGTTCTGGCGGTGTTTGTTCGAGCGTTTGTTTCACACCGGCTAGAATCGCGTCTACCGTGTCTGAAAGCGCCTCGCACACTTCAACTGCCCCTACTTCGATCTGTTTCGGAAGACCGGTCACGAGGTCGCGTCCGCGGATCTCCATCGTTTCGTTTTCGTTCGACTCGTCGATGCGGGCCGAACCGATTTCCATCTTGAGCGCTTCTGACGTACGTTCCCCGATCATGAGGTTGTATTTGTTTTTAATGTAACGAATAATGGCGTCATCCATTTCGTCACCACCGACACGGATCGACTGGCTTGTCACGATGCCGCCGAGTGAGATCACTGCGACTTCGGTCGTACCGCCACCGATATCAACGACCATCGAGCCTGTCGGTTCCCAAACTGGGAGACCGGCGCCGATTGCTGCCGCGAACGGTTCTTCAATCGTGTACGCTTCGCGAGCGCCCGCTTGCTTGGCCGCATCTTCAACCGCACGTTTTTCAACTGACGTGATGCCACTTGGCACACAGATCATGACGTTCGTCTTCGATGAGAACAACCCGCTCTTCGATTTTTGTGCTTGCTCCATGAAATATTTGATCATCGTTGCAGTCGTTTCGAAGTCAGCGATAACCCCATCTTTCATCGGACGGCGTGCCGTGACGTTCCCCGGCGTACGTCCAATCATATCTTTGGCCTGATTACCTACGGCCTCAATTCTACCTGTATCTGTACGGAACGCCACTACGGACGGTTCACGAACAACGATTCCTTGACCTTTTACATAAACGAGCGTATTTGCCGTTCCAAGGTCGATTCCGATTTCTCGGTTAAAACTACGAAACATACGTACTGCCCCTCTCCTGGTTACACTAATTATTATTATAACGGAAAAATCATGTTTGAAAACGTTCAATCGATTACAGGTTATTTACAATCCCCTTCATCTCAGTCCTGTTCCACCGTATATTAGTGTGCCTGCTTTTCAAAAAAAACGCAAATCAAAAAGCAGACGTCTGAAGGCGTCTGCTTAGATGAACCGATCATTTAAAGACCGGGTTGGAGCGGCAGCAACAGCATTGCCGCATAAAAGACGACCGAAAAGATGAGGATCGGCCGAAAGAAACGGGACGGTCGCTCGCGCGTCGCACCCGCCAAAAAGCTCGCCATCGTCACGGTGAACAAATAAATCCCGACGTAAACGAAGATGAGTTGCGGGATGACACGCCACACTTGACTGTCTCCTGACGCATTTACCCAGGCGATGAACAGACCGATGTAGGCGATGAGCGACACAATTCCGACACCGACGCCGACGAGCGGCGGGTACCGGTCAAGCCAATGCCCGTCTTTTGAAAACTGTTGAAATAGCGCCATACTCACAAAGACGAACAACGCGAAGACGACGAGCGACAACGCGAACGGCTCGAGCGGAACAAAACTCGCGGCTAGCGCGATCCCAATCATAACAATCCAAACTAGTTTCTCCATACGAACACCTCGTCCGTTAGTATACCAAACTTCAAGAGGGATATGGGAAACGTCTCCTAATTTCACCCGTTCATATACCCACGTTGCTTCATACTGACATAATGATCCTCGCCGATGATGACGTGGTCGAGGCACGCGATACCGACAATATTGCCCGCTTCGACCAAGCGCTCGGACACTTCGATGTCTTCCCGGCTCGGCGTCGCGTCCCCGCTCGGATGGTTATGCACGGCGATGAAACACGCCGCCGACAGCTTGAGCGCTTCGCGGAAGACGTCGCGCGGATGAACAATCGACGAATTCAACCCGCCGACGAACAACGTCTTGCGCGCGATCAATTGGTTTTTCGTGTTTAAGTACAAACAGACGAAATGTTCTTGATTAAGTAGCCGGAGCTCATCACGCAGCAGCTCGTATGCGTCCTGCGGCGACCGGATCGTCGGCGACTCCACTTTCGGCTCCTCGACGTAACGGATGCCGATCGTGAACGCTGCGAGCAACTGCTCGGCTTTCTTCTTCGTCATCCCTTCGATTTGACAGAGGTCGTGCACGGACGCCTGTGACAGTGCCCGAAGCGTCGGATATACATCTGACAACCGCCGGGCCGTCGCCTGCGGGTCCCCGCCCCGTCCACCGATTTGAA
Source organism: Exiguobacterium sp. SH0S2 (assembly GCF_004337185.1). Lineage (NCBI taxonomy): Bacteria > Bacillati > Bacillota > Bacilli > Caryophanales > Exiguobacterium > Exiguobacterium sp. SH0S2. The sequence continues at coordinate 704,272 of NZ_SJVB01000001.1, forward strand.
GCAGTCTGGCAATAGCGGATTCAACACTTCGGTCGAGCACCATAGTCATTCCTTCACCTACTCTCGCATCATTCACAGAAAGCGCGGCGATACCCCGTGACGCTCGAGCGTCTCGACGAGCGGCCGGAGCGGGAGGCCGACGACGTTATAGTAATCCCCTTCGAGCCGTTCGACGAACAAACCGCCCGACCCTTGGATCCCGTAGGCACCGGCCTTGTCATACGGCTCCGACGAATCGAGGTAGCCGTCGAGCCAAGACTCCGGGATGTCGATGAACGTGACGTGCGTCGTCGTGACGAACAAGTCGTGCCGGTCTGGTCCGATGATGCTGACGCCAGTGAGCACTTCATGGGTCGCCCCTGACAAGTGCTTGAGCATCCGGCGTGCGTCATCGCGGTCGTTCGGTTTCTCTAAAATCGTTCCGTCGAGGACGACGACCGTGTCCGACCCGATCACAATCGCGTCGCGGTTGTCTCGGGCGACGTCCATCGCTTTCTCACGGGCGAGACGTCCGACGTACTCGTCCGGATGCTCACGTCCGTCGGTTCCTTCGATGACGTTTGACGGGATCACCTCGTGCAAAATGCCGGCTTGTTTCAACAACTCGGTCCGCCGCGGTGACATCGAGGCGAGGATGACACGTTTCTGTGTTGTGTTCATTGTATCGACTCCTTCCATACTTTCGAAACGGGCTTCCTTGCCGTTTCACGCTTCTCTGTTGATTGTAGGCAAAGCGTCACCCAAACACAATCCAAGACGCCAAAAAAAAACGCCCCTTCTTTTTCGAAGGGACGCTCGTTTACGGTGTCGTGTAATCGTACACCGGGATATCTTTTCGTGGGAACGTCTGCGTCGGCACGTAGCGGTCCGGGACGAGTTGATCGAGGTCGGGCCGGTAAAACGCATCGAGTTCGACCGTGAAGTCGAGCGGTGCGGCCGGTTCGGTCGTGTTCGGACCCGTTTCGGCAGGTCCCGTGAACTGGACGGTCCGCAAAATGTGGATCCGGTTCATCGACTCGACCGACTCGAGGAAGAGGACGAGCGCCTCATACGTCTCCGCTTGGAGCGACACCGTCGAGCGGACGGACGAGGCGTTGACCGGTGTGATCTCGACCGGTTCAGCCGGTTCGGCCGTCGCGCTCACATCGTTCGGTTCCGGTTCGGCGATTGGTTCCGGCACTTCCGATTCGGCGATGAGCCCGTCCGCGAAAGCGATGCTCGTCACGCGCACGTCAGACAGCTGGCTCGCTTGCGATAGCGTCTCGACGACCGTATCGAGCGCCGGCTCCGTCGGGACACGTGTCTGCAAGCGCTGCGAGTCGGCGACGTCGACGACTTCGCCTTCTTGGCGCAACAGTTCGAGCTTCGTCTGTTCGAGTGACAGCTCGCGCTCGAGCGCCTTCAATTCACCTTGGTTGATAAAGTACTGGTAGCCGAAGTACGACGGGACGACGATGGCTGCGAACAAACAAATTGTAAAGATCAAATAAATCGTTGAACGTTTCATTCGCTCACCACCTCCTCATCTTCCTCGGGTTGTTCCGTCTCGCCTTCAGGCGTCTCAGGTTCGGCATCGATGAACGTGAACGTAAACTCTCCGATATAGCGTGGGAGCGGCTCATCTGACGCATTGAGAACCGGTGTTCCCGTATCCGTTTCCGCGTCTTGGTCCGCTTCTGCTTTCGTCTCGGTCGTCACGCCGAGCAGTTTGACGTTATCGAACCGTGGATCGTTCAACAACGCTCGTTGGAACGCGTTCAAGTCAGGTAACGTCTCAAACTGGGTCCGGACGCTCATGAGCGAACCGTCGGCGTAGTTGTACGTCAAGACGTAACCTGTCGGCGGCAGCTGTTCGGTCAGCGCACGGAGCGCCGGGACCGCCTGCTTCTCTTCAGTCGTCAGCGCGGTCACCGTCTGCTCGAGCGAGATGACTTGTTGACCTTTCGAGTTCACTTGTTCGGTCTGGTAGATGCGGACGAGCTGTAACTGTTCGTTGACTTGTGCTTTATCCTGTTCGATCCCGTTCACTTCGTAATAAAGATAGCCGGTCAGTCCGCCACCGATCAATAAAGCGGCCAGACTTGCGACGATCGGCCAACGCAGCGTCACGTCGGTCGCGTTGATGAAGTTGGCGTCATGGTCGCGGTCGAGCGTCGCCATCCCGAGAAGCGGCAACATCTGATGTGTTAGCGGCGTCGCGTGCGACAACGGCAACGGGTCATCGATGCGTTTGATCGGGACCATCGATTCCAGTTCGATCGTCCGGACGAGGTCATCGAGTTCAGGGACCGTCCCGGAGATGATCAGTTCGTCGATTGGCCGTCCGTCCGTACGGAGCGAGTAACGGTAGAAATCGAGGAAACGGGCGAGTTCGTTCAACCATTCATCGGTCCGATTCGCTAACGCCTCGTTTGAGCCGTTGAACGTATATGTAACGATGCCGTCTGTCGTGTCGGCACGATACGATAAGTCATTCTCGATGGCACGGATGAAGCGGACCTGCCCTTCCTCGAGGACGAGCAGTTGGTGCGCGAACGGTGTCACGTGCCACAATAGCGTCGACTTGAGCGGGTCGAGCGTCTCGAGTCGAGACACCCCGTTCGCGATCGCGATCGGACGCGGGACGATTTTTTTCAAGGCGAAGCCGCGTTTCTTCATGTAGGCGCGGATCGCTTTCGTCAAATCGACCGAGACGGCATGCAACATGACCTCGGTCTTCATATCCGTCTCGCCGAGCACTTCGTAGTCGAAGGCGACGTCGTCGAACGGCAGGATGATCGAGCTGCCGATCTCCATGAACAAATAGCCACGGATCTCGTCTTTCGGGATATTCGATGGAATCTCGACTTTGCGGGACAGCACTTCCGTCTCCGCCATATCGACGGCGCACACCATCCCTTTTCTTACTTTTATTTTACGGCACAACTCGTCAAAGGCGAGTCCGAACGCGTTCTCGTCTTGAATCAAACCTTCCGCATAGGCACCTTTCGCCAATTGGACGGAAGCGCTTCGTTTAAAGACGCCTTGTTTAATCACGGCCCCGTGGATGCTGAGCGCATCGAACGAGAAGTACGCGACCGTTCCTTTTTCTATAGCCCGGCTCATGCTTGTTTCCCCCTACATCAAATCAAAATACCAATCAAAAAAACGTTCGCTGAACCAAAACGTCAGCATCGTACCGAGTGCGATTGACGGGACGAACGGGATCGGTTGCTTGCGGCCGATCCGTTTCAGTCCGATGAGCAACAGTCCAACGACTGCTCCGATCAAGCTCGCTAAAAATAAGGCGACCAATACGTCACGTGGTCCGAGCACGAGCCCGATCACTGTAAACAGTTTGACATCGCCGGCCCCAAGTCCCCCTTTTGAGACGAAAAAAACGGTGGCGAGGACAGAAAATCCGAGCGCGGCCCCGACGAGCGGGCTCCACCACGTGGCTCCGGACGCATAAGCGAGGACGAGCAGCAGTGGTGCCGCAAACATAAGAATCACGTTCGGCACGAGCATCGTCGACAAATCTGACATCGCCAATGCGAGTAGCGTCGATAAGAAGACGAACGCGAGCAACGTCGTCCCGGAGAATCCGTACAGCCAAAAGCTATAGCCGTAACCGACCGCCCCGAGCAGTTCGAACAGCGGGTACGTCGGCGCGATCCGTCCGCCACAGCCGCGGCACTTGCCGCGTAACAATATGTAACCGAACACCGGGATGAGTTCCCAAGCGGACAAGACGTGTCCGCACGACGGACAATGCGACCGCGGCGTCACGATCGACTGCTTGCGTGGCACGCGGAGCCCGACGACGTTTGTGAACGAGGTGATGATCATCCCGAGCACGATGCTGTAAATGAGTCCAATGAGGTCAACCAAAACTGGTCACTTCCTTACTTGTAAGTATATGCCAAAAATAGAAAACCGACTAGGCTGAGCGAGAGCCCAGCGCCAGCCGGAATGAGAATTATTTATTTTTTAGTAGTTGATTCTAAAGTGTCTTTATTGAGCATATTCTCCGGAGTTAGCGCATAACTATATTTAGTATCTGTGCTAGTAAGTGTAACAGTATAAGAATATTTACCGCTACTGTTTGTTATCCCTACTGAGGCGTTAGTATACTCACCAGTTCCAAAGGGATCTTTTAAACTCGAAATATATTCATAACCTTTTCCTTTAACGGCCGCCCCTCCTGTTGTTGCAGGTGGAGTTATAAAATCTAAGTTAGTAGCATTAGGATTTGAAGCAACATACAATTTCGCAGCACTTACCATCTGTTTCGCATCCGCAACCATCGCATCCTTCTTCGAGTTCTCGATAATCCCACCGATCGCAACGACCGCGATGGCTGCGATAATCCCTAAAATAACGACGACGACGAGTAACTCGACGAGTGTGAGACCGCGCTCATCTTTTAATTGTTTCGCATCTTGCCAAATCATTTTCATTTTTTCTAACATGACTGATTCTCCCCTTTTGTGTGTTTTGCTGTATTTTGTGCTGGATTCATTACTGTAGTACTAAAACAAGTAGTACAATTTTACTATACATTCAAAATATGGAGTTGAAAAGTAGTTTATATGCATAAACTAAGAATTTTCTACTGATTTTGGATGTCGCCATAAATTTGGAACATCGGGACGACGATGGCGATGACGATGACCCCGACGATACTGGCCAACACGACGATCAACAGCGGCTCGATGATCGACTTCAACCGGTCTGTCGTCGTCTCGACCTCGGTCTCATAAAATTCGGCGACTTCGTTCAACATCGAATCTAAGTCCCCGCTTTCCTCGCCGACAGCAATCATTTGTGTCATGAGCGGCGGGAAGTTCGGGTTCCGTTCTAGCGGTTCATGGAGCGGGATCCCTTGCGCCATCATATTGCGCGCCTGCCCGAGCCCTTTACGGATGACCCGGTTCGAGACGATCTTCTCCGTGATCTCGATTGCTGACAAGATCGGCACGGCCGCTTGCAGTAAGACGGCCAAACTTCGCGTCAAGAGCGCGATCTGGGACTTGAGGACGATCGGACCGAAAATTGGCATCTTCAGCAACAACCCGTCGATCAAGAACCGTTCCTTGTCGCGCTTCAACATCCACGAGAACAGGAGGACGCCGAGCAGCGCGCCACCGAACAATAACCACCAATAGGCGGCGACGAAGTCCGAGACGGCGACGACGATCCGGGTGATGAGCGGGAGCTCACCGCCGAGCTGTCCGAAAATGCTCGCGAACGTCGGGACGACGTTCACCATCAGGAAAGCGACGACGCCGATCGCGACAATCGAGACGACGAGCGGATACGTGAGCGCCGAGATGACTTTACGTTTAATATCGTACTGTTTCTGAAGCTGCAGCCCGATTTGGTCGAGCGCTTCTTCTAAGTTACCGCTCGCCTCACCCGCGAGCGCCATCGAGCTAAAGAAGTTCGAGAACACGCGCGGATGTTTTTTGATTGCTTCCGAGAAGGCGATCCCTTCTCGAAGGTCGTCCTCGACTTGGCTGAGCGTCTTCTTCAACAGCTTCGACTCCGTCTGGACGCGCAAAATCGACGTCGCCCGGACGATCGGGACGCCGGCCCGGATGAGCGTGGCGAACTGACGGACGTACATGATCAAATGTTCGATCTTGACGCGTTCCGGCAATAAGTTGACTTCCGTGTTCAGTCCGGTCGACTCGAGTTCGGACAGGTCGGTGACGAGAATCGACTCTTGCCGAAGTTTATCTTTGGCTTCCCGGAGCGACACGGCGGTGATCCGCCCTTTCTTGCGCTTCCCGTTCAGCAGTTTTCCTTCGTATTGAAAGATGGCCATAGTCTCACCTCATTTCTTCGCTTGGCACGGCGCTTGGATTGATGACCCCTTGACGGATCAGCTGTTCGATCGACATTTCCATCGATTGCATCCCGTTCTGCCGGTTCGTCTGGATGACGGTCGGGAGCTGAAACTCCTTCTCGTTCCGGATCAAGTTGGCGACGGCTGCGTTCCCGATCATGATCTCCATCGCCGCGACCCGACCCTTCGGCACGTCGACACGCGGGAACAGGCGCTGACTGACGACCCCAAGCAATACGTTGGCGAGTTGGGTCCGGATTTGGTCTTGTTGTTCGGCCGGGAAAGCGTCGATGATCCGGCTGACGGTCGACATCGCACTCGACGTATGGAGTGTCGCCATGACAAGGTGACCAGTCTCAGCGGCGGTCATCGCCGTCGAGATCGTCTCTAAGTCGCGCATCTCCCCGAGCAAGATGACGTCCGGGTCTTGGCGGAGCGCCGCCCGCAGGCCGCTCACGAACTTCATAACGTCCGAGCCAATCTCCCGCTGGTCGACGATGCTCTGATCGTGCGTGTGTAAATATTCGATCGGGTCTTCGAGCGTGATGATGCGTTTTCGCTGCGTCCGGTTGATCTCATGGATCATCGCCGCGAGCGTCGTCGATTTCCCAGACCCCGTCGGTCCGGTCACAAGGATCAACCCGTGTGGTTTCTCGATGAGCCGCTTGAGCACCGGCGGTAAATTGAGCTCGTTCAACGTCGGGATTTCCCCGGAAATAGAACGAAACGCGATGGCGATCGTGCCACGTTGATAGTAGGCGTTGACGCGGAAGCGCGACACGCGGGGCACACCGAACGAGAAGTCGAGGTCGCGCTGGATCTCAAGGCGGCCTCGCATCTCGTCGGTCATGATTTCCTGCAAGTATCCTTCGATGTGGACGGGGAGGACTTTCTCCTCGCCCATCGTGATCAGACTGCCGTCAATCCGGAAAATCGGTGGCGAACCCGCGGTCAGATGGATGTCTGAGGCACGTTGTTCGACCGCTTTCGTTAAAATCGCTTCGATTGATTGATGGATCATAGGTTCACTCCGTTATGACTGTTCTCAGTATTTCCTCGGTCGTCGTCAAACCTTGCGCGACTTTCTCGAGACCGTCGGCGAGCAAGAACCGGGCACCGGATCGTTTCGCTTGCTCGACCATCTCGGCCTCGGTCGCTTGGTTCATGATCAAACGACGCAACTCTTCATCAATCGGCACGACTTCATGGATGGCGAGTCGCCCACGATAGCCTGTAAAGTTACACGACGCACACCCGTTTCCGCGAATGACGCGCGTGATCGTCACACGTTCGGCGTCGAACAGTTCTTGCTCCCGTTTCGAGACCGGTTGCTCATGACCACAGTCGCGACAGACGCGGCGGACGAGGCGCTGGGCGACGAGGCCGGACGTTGAAGCCGCGACGAGGAACGGTTCGACCCCCATATCGACGAGGCGAGTAATCGAGCTGATCGCCGAGTTCGTATGGAGCGTCGATAAGACTAAATGTCCAGTGAGCGAGGCACGGATCGCAATCTCGGCCGTCTCGGTATCCCGGATCTCCCCGACCATGACGATGTTCGGGTCTTGGCGGAGGATCGAGCGAAGACCGGAGGCGAACGTGAGGCCCACTTTCGCATTGACTTGGACTTGGTTGATGCCGTCAAGTTGATACTCGACCGGATCTTCGACCGTGATGATGTTCTTCGACTCGTCATTCAGTTCTTTGAGCGATGCGTACAGTGTCGACGATTTACCCGAACCGGTCGGCCCTGTGATCAAAATAATGCCGTTCGGCCGCTTCAACATGTCGCGATACAACATCTCGTTATGGTCGCCGAACCCGAGTTTCGTCAAGTCGGTCAACCCTTGTGAGGAATCGAGCACCCGGATGACGATCTTTTCGCCGTACATCGTCGGGAGCGTCGAGACGCGGAAATCGTACGGGCGGTCGCGCAGCGTATACTTGATCCGTCCATCTTGGGGCAGCCGGCTTTCCGTGATGTCTAGATTACTCATCACTTTTAGTCGCGTCAGCATGACGCTTTGAATTTTCTTTGGATAAACCGCTTCTGTCCGTAAATCACCGTCGACACGAAAGCGGACGTGTAGTTGCTTCTCATGTGGATCGAAATGGATATCCGATGCTCGTTGATCGATCGCGCTCAAAAACAACTGGTTGACGAGCCGAATGACCGGGGCGTCGTCACGTGACGCCGTCTCTTGCCGTTCGAATTCCGGCGCCTCATCTTTTAAAATCTCGATGAGCGAGGCGTCCATTTCGTAATACCGGCTGATCGTCTTCCGAATTTGTTCCCGCGTCGCAATGCCAACCTCAATATTCATCCCGGTCTGTAACCGGACGTCATCGATCGCAATCAAATCAAGGGGATCCGCCGTCGCAACGAATAGCGTGTTCCCCTGTAATTCAATCGGCATGATGTCGTGCTTTTGGGCAATCGCTTTTGGCACGAGTTTTGTGACGGTCACGTTAATGTCTTGCGAATATAATGCGATGATTGGTACGTCCAGTTGTTCATGAAGTACTTGAATCAATTGTGTCTCGGTCAAATAGTGCAACCGCATGAGTGCATCGCCGAGTTTTTCGCCTCGCCGCTTTTGGGCGAGCGCCTCGTCGAGTTGCTCGTTCGTAATCAATCCAGCCTCGATCAACATCTCGCCCAATCGTTTTTTCGTTCGTCTCACCTTACTTCACCATCCTCTGAGGTACCTCCTGCTCGACGTCTCGCTGTTCAATGAAGACGCTCAACGCTGCGCCGCCCGCTAAACCGATGACGATGAGGAGCCAAGCCCACCACGTCCGTTCAAGCGATTCCGCATACAGCATATACATACCGAGCGATAACACGGCCACAAGTACCGACACGACGAGTTTCGTCTCGCGCTTCCGTACGTATGGGATCGACAAGGCAAACAGCGTCAACGTGGCCAGCACCCAAAAGGCGAGCAGTATTACATATCCGATCATCCGACTGCCTCCTCGCTAGACGCCGGGACATCCTCGTCCACCGGCGGTTGCTCTTCAAATTCATTCAATCCATCATCTTCTATATCGTCATTAAACGGATCGTCGTCCAGTGTTTCATCCGGGAACGTCGGAATGATCGGTTCAACCGGTTCAGGCGGCGGTAGCGGGACTGAACTTTTCGTCACGATCTCCGGTACCGGCTCATAGAAGTCAAAGCCCAACAGTTCACGCGTCTCGCCTGCCTCGGTGACACGGATGCGATACAACTTCCCTGACTCTCCAGTTTGACCGGATTGCGTCACCGAAGAACTTCCGGCCGGGAGTGATGGGGAGAAGCGGATCACGTTCTGGTACGGCACGCTTGCGACTTCTTCGACCCGCGATTCGTACGCGCCGACGAACGCTTTCCCGAGCAGTTGCACCGTCATCACGTTCCCTTCATCTAAGACGATGATGGCGTAAGGTGATTGTTCCGTGTTTTGGACGGCGAAGTTCGAGCCGGCATCGATTTTGACGTCGTAGCCGAGCTCGATGCCGCTCGGAAGCACTTCATGCGGGACGCGCTCGAGCACTTTGAACGGAGTCGCCGCAAACAATTTATAGAGAGACGAACCGATCGGCGTGAGTGCTTCAAAATCTTCCCCGAACGACTTCAAGCTGAACATGTCGCCTGCATCCATTTCAAATCCGTTCATCCGTTCTAACGCCGAGCGCATTGCCGGCGTCGGACTAATCGTCATCGACGCGACGACTTCGTTCTCTTCTGCGACCATCTCAAGGGCGACGTTCGAATCGAGCTTAGACGCTGAGGCGACGAGCGGTGGGGTCACCATCGTCATCGTGACGGGTTGATTCTCTAAATACGGAGCGATTCGCTCTTCATCGATTGTTGTGATGAGCGGATAGTCCCCTGGTTCGGATATGGCTTCAAGCGTATCATTCACGTTAAATGTCACGACGTCTTTACCGACTTCGAGCGCCGTCCCGTCGACGAGCGTGACCGTGAACGGTGCGTTTGCGAAGTCTTTGACGGCATTGTCGAGACGGACGACCGCCTCTTCTTTCGTCATCCCCGATATGTCGATCCCGGCGACACGTGTGTCTTTATATGTAGCGCTTGTCTTCGCTGACGCGTCGAGATAGTTGACGAGCCCGATCGTCGGTAACGACACGAGCAACACAAGACATGTCAGGATGAAAAAGTGCATCCCATATTGCTTCATTCCAATTCCCCCTATGTAAAAAACTGAGACTTTCAATTTACTATCCGTTCGTACTCTAACTTTAGTATAATATGCATTGGACATAAATTAACATTTATTTAGGTAATCATACGCTTTTTTCCTAGTATTTTATTATATTTGAAAAGGAGGTCAATGCGTTGGCCCGTTCCGAAAAAGGTTTTACGCTCGTCGAAGTACTCGTGTCAATCGTCATTTTATCGATTGTTTCGTTCTCCTTATTAAACATATTCAGCCAAAGTCTGAAGACGACGAATGATAGTCTTAGTACGACCATCGCCAACCAAGTCGCTCAAAACGCACTGCATACATTAGATCGACGAGCCTCAGCTGTTCAAGAAACGCTTGACTTGAATAAACTGTTGAATCGAAACGGCGTGAGTTCAGAATGTGATTTTTGTTCTGATTATCGGATTCATGGTGAGACGTACGTCGCTACCATCTCCCAATCGTCAACGCTGCCGCCAAATACAATCGAAGTCGAGATTTCCGTGACGACCGATCGACTCCGAACACCTGTCACGTTGAAAGGAGTGATTTCGAATGCAACGTTACGCGAGCCGTTCCCTGAAACGGCTGTCCCAGAAAGTGAACTCGTTCAGTAAAGCATCCGAAGGTTTTACGCTCGTCGAGCTTCTCGTGACTGTCGTTGTCGCCGCGATTTTAAGCGGTGTCATCATCACTGCCTTCATTTCAGGTACGCTCGGTTTTCAATTGACGAACGAAACGAGCGAACTGCGCAGTGAGGCCGACTATTTAGTCACGTCCATCCTATCCGAAGTCAACCGGAGTGAATTTGATGCCGTCACCGAAATAAATGACACCTACCAATTCCACCAACTATCCGAACCTCGCATCTCATCGACTGGGATGATTTATCGGGAAGCCGGATACGAACCGATCAGCTTGAACTTATCAGCAGATTCATACGTGCCGAGCAACCCGAACGTCTTGTTAGATGATATTTCAATTCAACTGATCGAGCCCGTCTATGATCCACGGCGTCCGGACTATATAACGAGCGGCTTGATTGAAATCGAGATGAACCTATCGTTGAAGGCAAATCCCGATTCCATTAAAACGTTTAAAAGCTCGATCCCATTTTGAGAAGAAAGGAGGCACCACTTATGCATAAACGAGAAGAAGGCTATGTGCTCGTACTCGTACTCGTGACGATGGCCGCGCTCGCCGTCTTATCGCTCGCTGCCATGCAAGTGAACTTGGTCACGAATAAGCTGACGGTCATCCGCACGGAAGATACGCAGCTGAACGAAGACGCAAAAAGTGCGCTCAATCTGATTGCGGCGGATGTTCGAAATCGTTTCCCACTTCATGACGCAAATGATGTACCGGCTCATATGGAATCGGAGTCCGCTTTTAATGACGCGATTCAAGGCGCACTCGTCTCAAACGAACCGTTCCTTAATCTCCCGAGCGAGAGCGACAGCGAGAGCGACAGCGAGAGCGACAGCGAGAGCGACAGCGAGATCAGCTATTCAATTCAATTAAAAGAGAATGCGGACGCGAACCTGCTCGATACTGCACCGTTCACGAAGATTTTACAAGTAAACGTCGTCGCAAGCCGGCAAACAAATCCCGAGCAACCGCTCCTGTCGGTCGAATACACACAAGACCTTTATTTGACGGCTCTGCCCGCGTTTTTGTATTACGTGCTCGGGTCGGACGAGCAGTTGACGGTGAACGGGATGCCGACCGTGAAAGGGAACATCTTCTCAGGTGGGCCTTTGACGTTTGACCGGACGGCGAATTATCAGCTGGACGGCGTGGCGAAACGTATAGACAACATTCGTACAAGCTTGCTCCATCTCGATGGTCGCATCGACTTGAAGAATCCGAATGATTGTGCAACCTGCAGCAAATCGGACTATTTCACGTCTGGTGAAGAGGTGGCTGGTGAATTGCCGGACGCCGGCATATCGACGAGTCAGTTTTCTCCATTCCAATATGACTATTCGATTATTGAATTTTTAAATCGCTATTTGGATCAAAAGCTAAGCTACACGAATACCGTCGACGCTTCAATTTTCAATGGTGTTTTGATTCCATCAACAGATCAAACGTTTGAAGTCGAGCGTATTCTCGCCGAAGACGGTGTGACGGTTATCGAAAGACCTACTCCTTACTTAACCGCACGTACGTATAATGCGTTCACGAACCCAACAATTATCGAATTACCTGCAACGTTAGCTGATCGTGCCATGTATGTGACTGAATCAATTGCGAAAGCATCAGCCCCGTTGCTATTTGACGGAGATTTAGTTATTGAATCGACTGACCGTTTAACGATTGAGCGACCCCTTATTGTGAGAGGGAATTTGACGATTCGAGGCAACATCTCGTTTGAATCGACCGTTTACACACTCGGTGATACGTTTATCGATCGGGCCAATATTTTACCGATTGACGAGTCCAAAGGGAACTCTTTGATTTTGCTTTCAAAAGGGAAGATTTTATTGAACCGAATCAATGAGTTCGATGAAACTCCGACGACATTACAGGCGTTTCTGTATAGCGATTCTTCCGAACCGACATACGTCTATGCCGTCGGCTCAATTTTACAGATTAAAGGTGGACTGTATAGTAAAGGTCCGATGAATGTGAACGTCTTTCGTGGAACATTCAGCAGTCAAGACAATCTGAGCCCAGCTGAATACTTCGATAGCCGTATTTCTGCGCACGACGCGTCACAATCACGACTAAAACTTTCGTATAACGATGCAGTCTTCAATCAATTAGATACGTTGCCTGTGACAAACCAACTGCAGTTCTTCGTCAGTCAGCCTGTGCAAATTCGTTAAAATGAAAACAAGGACAATCCGTCGCAGGATTGTCCTTGTTTTCATTCGGGCTGATACCCTTTTTTAACCATCGCTTCTAACATCAATTGCTGATTCATTTCCATGACAACAGATGCGACTTCTTCATACGGCACAATTTCTGCATCCATACGTTCAATCAAGTCTGTAAAAGCCTCCGTATTCCCATCATAGACGGCTTGAATCAGAATATTAGGATGTGTATTTAAAAACGCAACATCAATCTGTTCGTGAGCCAAGCGCCATTTTTCTGGCTCGTCATTCAAGCTATACAACCCTTCTAACAACGTGCTCGAAGGGATTGAAACATCAAGCGGTGCACCGGCCTTCACCATGCGCTCGAACTCTCCGAACGTCATCAAGTCGGCCAAGTAAATCCATTGCTTATCTGTAAGCATTGCACCATGTTCGAACAGAACGAGCGCTGAAGGAACATCGTACTGTTCGACCGCCTTCTCCATCCACTCATCTTGTACGTCAACGAACGGTCGCTCTAAAATCGTAGCGAGTTGCTCAGCATCAGCTGTTTGAAGCGATTCATCTACTTGTTTTGTCTGGTAATAGGTGTAGCCCCATCCTGCCGCACCAATGAAAGCTACGAGCAGGATGACACTAATCACTTTCCATTTCATCAATAGTAATCTCCTGCATCTTCCGGTGAACCGGGATTAGGATCTGCGCCTTCACGAACTCGCACATAAAATTCACGATAAATAATTTTCGGTCCATTCGTTCCAGAGAAGAAGCGGCTGACGTCTTCTGTCGCAATTCGTACTTTTGCAAGTCCCGGTTTTTTTAACCGCAATTTTGTTTGATCCACGATTTCTACGACGTCTGAACCTTCCGCCACCTGCATTCCAAAACCTCGAACGTTCGCTGTACTCGGCAAGAAGACCGGTTCATACGTGTACGGTGAGTTTTCCATGTAAAGCTCGATGTTCGACGCTAGCATGTCTTGCGGATACTCTTTAACATCAATCATCGCTGTGACGCGTTGAGAAGCAAAATTCGTGAATGCTCCTGTGACAGGGATCAAGCGCTGCGTCGTCCCTGTCCCTTGAACAGCCTGGACAGTCACACCATCAGCTCGTGGCGTACCTAACGTGATTTCACTTGTACCGGATGGAAGCTCCCAACTGACCGGCAATCGGACTGACCCTGTTTGAATAAGAGATAGATTGGTTGATTGTTGAACCAGTGTTCCTTCTGAATCACGGTATACCCATAACGTCGCCTCAGTCGGAGACACGCTCAACCCCGGCAGTGAAACCTGTACATTGACAAAGATTGGTGCGACCGGCTGATTCGCCGGTTGATTCACAAGCGAGACTTTGACTTGAACCGTTCCTGGTGCATTTCCGCTCAACTTAAGTTCTTGCTTCGTCTGCTGAACGACTTTGACGGCGTTTTGACCTGAAACGATATCAAATCGGAAGTTCCGATACTCATCATTCGTCGTTTTAATAGACGGTCGAATGATCCCCTCTTCACCGACCAACAAATTTAAGTTATTCGCTGAGAACTGCGTTGGCGGATCATCGACGATGATTTCAATCTTATTTGATTGAATCGTTTTCCCCGTCACTGGAGATGTATATTCTACTCGTACTGTCGTCTTCCCTGGCTTCATCCCTTTAATCGACGCACTGTTGTTGACGTAGCTCGGCGTCAATTCGGCAGCCGAAGAGCCAATTACCCATTTTAAATCGAGTTTGCGTGCTGTTTCAGGGGTTAGAATAGGTGTCACTTGACGTGTCTCCCCAATATTCAAATAAATTGGGCCCTCGAGCTGCAACCGTTCAATTTCTTTTTCGAGAACGGTTGTATTAACAGAAGTCAGCTTGCCAGCCCCTTCTTTCTCAACATCATGCTTGTCCGTACCGTTCGAATTATGGTTCGCTTCAAAAACATAATCAAATGTCCCTTGGTCGAACGTATAGTTTCCTACTTTATTCGCAACAAGCTTCACTTCGATTTTTGTGTCATTCACCTTACAGCTGCTATCATTTTTTTCGATAACACATTCATCTGAGATAGAACCTACAAGTTTATCGCCGACTCGCTTCCATCCTGTTGGTAACGAACTGTCTAGCACTGTATAACCGCTTGGAATCGTTTCTTCAACGTTCACAGTCCACGCAAATTCTTTATACGCGTTACCGTTCGGCTTTTGAATAAATGGTACCGAATAGTTCAGGTTGTACGTAAGAGCGATTTGATTCTCGACTTCTGTCGTTAACGGGCTAATCGTCCGAGACACGAACGCAGCCTCCTCAGATTCTAAGACGTTGACGACAAAGGATTCAGTCGATGTGATTGCACCTTTAGTACGCTGTTCTTTCGTCTCAATCCGAACGTTTAACTGCGAACCAGCCTGTGCGTTATGTTCATAAAAGAAACCGCTCGTCTCCCCGTTTCGAACACTGGCAAACTTTCCGTTTTCCGCTGGATACACTTGCTTCTCGTTGATCAAGACACGTGTATCTAAAAAGCGGTCTGCAAAATCATAGTCAAGCGACTTCCATGACAAGTAAAGCGGTTCAATGTCATATACGCTTGCTTGTCGATTCTGTTCCAGTTGAGGGTTGATCACCTCAATTTTTGGAGCATGGTTCGATCCAATGAAGGCACGGAACATCGTGTTCACAAATATCTCTTTTTCGATTTGTGTGGTAAAAGTATTTGTGTGGCCAGCACCTGAATAAGTCAAGTTATCAACCGTATACATATAGTAATGATGAGCACTATCTCCAATCGTTCTTTCACCGACCAAATTGTACCAAGGAGTGACAGACGGATTTTCCAAATCAAGTGCAAAATATTGATTATGCGTGGTTTCAATCATTTTCTGATTTGATGTAGCAGGTTTTTCTGCCAACTTATATGGATATTCAGTAAAGAGTCCTTTAGACACTTGTTGGACTTGATTAGTCGTTTTTTGAGCATAAATCCCCATATTCGTGAACTGGTTGACAGCAAATCGATTTGCATAATATTTTTCCCACGATGTTTGATTTGCCGAATCATTTGAGAATTTATTGTCCTTCTCAATTCGATACAGCATATCGTGAGTAAACATGACGCCTCGCCCTTCATCCATAAATTTGGTTAAAGCTGGCTCAGAACAAGATATGTTTAGTCCTGATACGTATGTGTCTTTAAATCCAAAAATAATTAAATCGTATTTAAATAGCCATTCGCTATACGTTGACTCGTTATTTCCACAAATTTTAGCATCAAACTCTGCAAAATCGATTACCTCGACTTTGAAATCAAATAGGTCGTTATTACTCAACAAATCAGAACCCGCAAATGCGTCTTCTAAACTTCCGATTTTTGTGGTCTTCCCTGTCTTACTGTCATTATTTGTTCCACTTACTACTTGAAGGACATTAACGTTTGCTTTCTCATCTTTTAATAAAAAGCGGCCTGTTTGATACGAGACAGAATTGTTGACATCATCTCGCACGATGATTTTCCAATAACGAGGACTCGTATAACTTGGAACATCGATTGTGTAGGAAAATTCCCCTTTTGAATAAGCTGTTTTGCGTTCAATAAATTCTTGGTCAGTGAAACGGTCATTACTATCAAAATCAATATACAATTCAATAATTGCATTTGCAGAAGGAGCTGTAGCCAATTGATACTCAAAAAGAATTGGTTTTCCAGCGCTTGCAATGTTATTCGTATTTATCGTGTTTGCATTTACGTTGTTTGATAGTGTTCGATTATCTTGAATGACGTCGACTGACATAACACGATTTATTTTTTTATTTGAAAAAACTTGCACGACTTTCTCTTTTCCTTGCGAAATATTTGAAAAGACATTATTTTGTTCAAATTTAAAGAAATCAAAGTTTCGTTTTAATCCTGTCGCGTTCTCATTGTCTGTTGTAAATACGTCTTTATGAAAAAATACAGGAACTCCATAATCCATTAATTTTTTCAATTCACGTTGCTTTAACTCGGTAATATCATTTTCGAGTAAACTTGTGTTATGCGCCTTTTTCGTGTAATTCGTAATCGGCGTTATATCATCTTCAAACCGGTTTTTACTAGCATTCCACTTCAAAGTTTTTTGCAACGAGAAATCATACACTGCTTTTTCCGGAGAATATTTTTTTGCCCCTGTAAGATTAGTTACGCGTGACGGACCAAAAACGACCGCATCATACTTACCGAGTAAATCTTCCCGAGATGCGTTGAACTGTTTGACGGTCATCGTCTTGACAATATAGGCGTTTCCTAGATTCAGTTGCGAAGGAATTGTGTAAGCTGCAGAAGTTGTATCTTTATTCGACTCCGCAAGATCGGTCAACTCTAAAATAACTGGCTTAATCGGTGTGTTCGCCGAAACTGTTGAATAAACTTCAAATAGCATTGTAATAAGGAGTGATGTTAAAAAGACGATCGCGACAAGCGCTGATACGGGTCGTTTCAATCTTTGTTGACTGACCATGCTGCATTTCCTCCTTGGATGATGAAGTGATGATGACATACGTTCTCATACTCATTCATACCCCGTATTTATCCATAACGCAAGGTCATTTTTGAAAACTTTGGAAATACGTTCTCACTTCACTAATAAAGTAAAGCGATCCCGTCACGACGAGTGTTTTCGAGCGCGGCGAACGTACCCATTCCGCCAACCAATCTTTCCACTCGACGTAACGGGCCCCGTCCTCGATTAGACTGTCTTTCGTCCGTGCCCGCGGAAAGTCGAACGTCGTCTCATAAACGGTCGCGATCGTCCCTAACGATTTGATTATCGCTTCACGGTCCTTGTCGGCAAGAGTCGCGACAAGCACGGTGACATCTTCTTCTAGCCGAAGTTGCTCACAGAGTGCCGCTACGCCTTCCGCGTTATGCGCCCCGTCTAAAATGATCCGCGGCTCTTTTGAGATGAGCTCATAGCGCCCCGGATGTTGTGCCGTCTCAAGCCCTATCAATATCGCCTCGGTCTTCCATCCGAGATGACGGGCGACCGCGACGGCGCACGCTCCGTTGTAGGCTTGATGATGACCCGTCAAGCCGAGAGCCGCAGCAGGCAGTCCTTCATATGTAACAGTTGTGTCGGCCCCGTCTTCGATCAACTCGATGAGCGGCATGACCGCATGCACCGGTGCCTCCATCGTCCGACCTTGTTCTTCGAGCAACGTGATCAACTGCGCATCGTCCAAACTATGGAACATCGGGACACCTCGTTTCATGATGCCGAACTTCTCCATGGCGATCTCTGCGAGCGTATCGCCGAGTATACCTTGATGGTCGTGCCCGATCGACGTCACGACCGTCGCGAGCGGTCGCTTCAACACGTTCGTCGAATCGAGCCGGCCCCCGAGACCGACTTCCCAAATGACGAGGTCCGGTTGCTGTTCATGGAAGTACAGCCACGCCATGACCGTCAGCAGTTCAAACTCGGTCAACGTCTCCGGTGACTCATCGGCACGGTCACGGACACGGTTCGCGATGCGGACGAGATCAATCTCGTGAATCGGTTCGCCGTTCAACATGATCCGCTCCTCGAACTGGATGATGTACGGCGAGATGAACGTCCCGACGTTCAACCCTTCAGCGATCGCCATCGCCCGCAAAAACGCGACGGTCGATCCCTTCCCGTTCGTCCCGGCCACGTGAATCGACGGCAATTCGTCAATTTTTAACGTCTCGAGCATCCACTCGACTCGATTCAATCCAGGCTTGATCCCAAACCGCAGTTGTCCGTTCAGCCATTCAAATACGTCTTGTCTTGTCTCCATCTTTAACCCACCCCTGTTCTAACACTTCCCTCCCATCTTACCAAAATTCACGAAGGCCTACGCAGAGAATCGGCTGTGCTATACTCGAAGCGAACAGAGATAGGAGGAATTCAGATGAAAGACACAGGTTGGAACTTTGAAGCGACATACGTCGAACTTCGTGACATGTTTTACGACCGTGGGCCGATCAACCCGGTCGACAAACCAGAACTCGTCTTATTGAATGAACCCCTCGCCGAGACACTCGGACTCGATATTGATGCATTGAAAGAAGACGTGGCGCTCCTGTCCGGAAACCGGCAGACCGACACGTCGTTCTCGCAAGCATACGCCGGGCATCAGTTCGGCAACTTCACGATGCTCGGTGACGGACGGGCCCTCTTCTTAGGGGAACACGTCACAGCGAACGGTAAACGGGTCGACGTGCAGTTGAAAGGCTCAGGACCGACGGAGTATTCGCGTGGCGGTGACGGACGGGCCGCCATCGGGCCGATGGTACGTGAATACCTCATCAGCGAAGCGATGCACGCGCTCGGCATCCCGACAAACCGCGCCCTCGCCGTCGTTGCGACAAACGAGCCGGTCATGCGTCAAGGACCGAAGCACGGTGCCGTCCTGACGCGTGTCGCCTCGAGCCATCTTCGCGTCGGCACGTTCCAATACGCGGCCGCGGCCGGGTCGATCGATGACGTCTCCGCCCTCGCCGACTATGCGATCCATCGTCACGACTCAAGTCTTGAAGGTCGTCCCGACCGCTACGAGGCGTTCCTCGGACGCGTCATCGAACGTCAGGCGAAACTGATCGCCGACTGGCAACTCGTCGGCTTCATCCACGGCGTCATGAACACGGATAACACGTTCATCAGCGGTGAAGGGCTCGACTACGGCCCGTGCGCCTTCATGGACTCGTACCATCCGCACACCGTCTTCAGCTCGATCGACCGCGAGGGCCGTTACGCCTACGCGAACCAGCCGTATATCGGGTCGTGGAACTTGGCCCGACTCGCCGAGACGCTGTTGCCGCTGCTCGCCGACACGCAGGAAGCTGCCGTCGATATCGCCAATCGTTTGTTGAACGATTATACGGAGATTTATAAACAAGCGTACTTCACCGGACTCGCCCATAAGATCGGTCTCTACATCCGAAAAGACGGCGATGACGCGCTGACGGACGAATTGCTCCGACTTATGATGGAGACCGAGGCCGACTTCACGAACACGTTCCGCGTGCTCACGCTAGGAGAAACGGAGTCACTTCCGTTCGCGTCGCGTGACGATGGGAAGGACTGGCTTTCGGCATGGCGCAAACGTCTCGCTGAACAAGCTCTTCCGGACGAAGATGTGACGCGACTCATGCGCCAGCACAACCCGGCCGTCATCCCGCGCAACCATCACGTCGAATCAGCGATCATGGCAGCTGAACGAGGTGACTTCGGTCCGACAACCGCCTTGCTTGACGTGTTGCGTCAGCCGTATGACTACGAAGCCGATTACGGGCGTTACGTGTCGCCGGGACCAGAGCGAACGTATCCGTATCAGACGTTTTGTGGCACATGAACCATCTCGCTTTCGCGGAATGGTTTTTTAGGAACCTTTTAGCGTTTGGATGCGTACTATAGACAAACGACACTCTGGAGGTTTACTATGCGACTACTTGCTTCACTCATCTCGCTTGGTTTCGCTTGCCTGATCTCGCTCGAGCTATGGCAAGGTCCGTTTTATAGTGGCTGGATTTGGTCCATGCCCGCCTTCTTCTTAATCGTCTCGTTTTTCCAGTTCATGAAACATTTGAATGAGCTTGAATGGAGTGGTGAGAACGACACATGAGGCTCGTCTACTTCACTATCATGCTCATCGCCGGATTCCTATATGCCGTGTATCTCGTCCATTTGTATCGAGTCGGGCTGACTGATTCGCTCTACATGCACTTCCTGTGGATCACGGGAATCGGACTTTATGTTTTATGGCTACGTCGAAGAACCCCCAAACGTCGTTCGTGACGTCGGGGGTTCTTCTCGTTTAGATGCCAGAATTCTCCCAAACGACAAAAAAACCTTCCTCGGAGAACAATTCTCCAAAGAAGGTTGATGTCTTACTTGCGCAACTCTTCAAGACGCGCGCGCACGGCGTCACGCTTGTCGAGGTAGTCTTTCTCTTTCGCTTTCTCTTCGTCGATAACGTGAGCCGGTGCTTTGCCGGTGAAACCTGGGTTACCGAGTTTCTTCTGCACGCGTTCGACTTCTTTCTCGTACTTCGTCACTTCTTTTTCAAGACGGGCGATCTCTTCCTCGAAGTTGATGAGGTCGGCAAGCGGGATGAACAGCTCCGCGCCCGTCATGATCGCTGACATCGACTTGTCCGGTGCCGTCAAGCCACGACCGATTTCGAGTTCTGTCGCGTTCGTGAACTTGCCGATCGTCGCTTCGTTCTCGCTCAAGTAGCCTTGTGTCGTGTCGTCACTCGTCGCGATGAACAGTTGGATCGGTTTCGACATCGGTGCGTTCACTTCCGAACGGATGTTACGGACTGAACGGATGACGTTCATGACCGCTTCGAACGCCGGTACCGACTCCGCATAGTGGAGGTCGTCACGGCGCGTCGGATAGCTCGCACGGACGATCGAGTCGCCTTCGTGCGGCAAGTGCTGCCAAATTTCTTCTGTCAAGAACGGCATGAACGGATGCATGAGACGCATGATCGAATCGAGCGTATGCGCGAGCACCGAACGTGTCGTCGCTTTCGCCGCTTCGTCCTCACCGTAGAGCGTGAGTTTCGCCATCTCGATGTACCAGTTACAGAACTCTTCCCAGATGAAGTTGTACAAGTAACGACCGGCTTCACCGAACTCGTACTTGTCGACGAGGCGTGTCACTTGGTCGACCGTGTCGTTCAAGCGCGTCAAGATCCACTTGTCGGCGAGCGTCTTCTCACCTGAGAGGTCGATGTCTTCAAACTTCATCCCGTCCATGTTCATGAGGGCGAAGCGGCTCGCGTTCCAAATCTTGTTCGCGAAGTTCCATGTCGATTCGATCTTCTCCCAGTAGAAGCGCAGGTCGTTCCCTGGTGTCGAGCCCGTGAGCAGGAACCAGCGGAGCGAGTCGGCACCGTACTGGTCGATGACTTCCATCGGGTCGACGCCGTTACCGAGCGATTTCGACATCTTGCGGCCTTCCGAGTCACGGATCAGACCGTGGATGAGCACGTCGTTGAACGGCTGCTTGCCCGTGAATTCGAGCGATTGGAAGATCATCCGCGATACCCAGAAGAAGATGATGTCGTAACCCGTGACGAGCGCGCTCGTCGGGAAGTAGCGTTTGAAGTCTGCTGAATCCGTGTCCGGCCAGCCCATCGTCGAGAACGGCCAGAGCGCTGACGAGAACCACGTGTCGAGCACGTCTTCGTCTTGATGCCAGTTCTCAATGTCAGCCGGCGCTTCTTTGCCTACATACACTTCGCCTGTCTCGTTATGGTACCAAGCCGGGATGCGGTGGCCCCACCAAAGTTGACGGCTGATGCACCAGTCACGGATGTTTTCCATCCAGCGGAGGTACGTGCCTTCGAACCGCTCTGGGACGAAGTTGACTTTCGTCTCGTCGTTGCCTTGCGCTGCGAGCGCCGCTTTGGCGAGTGGCTCCATATCGACGAACCATTGCTTCGACAAGTACGGCTCGATGACCGCGCCTGAACGTTCCGAGTGACCGACCGAGTGCGTATGCGGCTCGATTTTGACGAGCGTGCCATCTGCTTCTAAGTCTTTGACGAGCTGCTTGCGGCAGTCGAAGCGGTCGAGCCCTTCGTACTTGCCAGCATTCTCGTTCATCGTCCCCGACTCGTCCATGACGAGGATACGCGGAAGCTCGTGACGGTTACCGATCTCAAAGTCGTTAGGGTCGTGCGCCGGCGTGATCTTCACGCAACCGGTACCGAACTCGACGTCGACGTAATCGTCCGCGACGATCGGGATCTCACGGTTCATGACCGGGAGCATGATCGTCTTACCGACGAGGTGCGCGTAGCGCTCGTCTTTCGGGTTGACGGCGACGGCCGTATCGCCGAGCATCGTCTCTGGGCGCGTCGTCGCGATCTCGATGTGACCTGAGCCATCAGCGAGCGGATATTTCATATGGTAGAACGCGCCTTCGACTTCTTGGTAGATGACTTCGATGTCGGAGACGGCCGTCTTTTGTGCCGGGTCCCAGTTGACGATATATTCGCCGCGGTAGATCAAGCCTTTTTCATACAAGCGGACGAAGACTTCCTGGACCGCTTTCGAGAGTCCCGCGTCGAGTGTGAACCGTTCACGCGAGTAGTCGAGGCCGAGGCCGAGTTTTGACCACTGGGCACGGATTGTGTCGGCGTACTCGTCTTTCCATTCCCACGTCTTCTCGAGGAACTTCTCGCGTCCGAGGTCGTAACGCATGATGCCGTCCTCACGGAGCTTCTGTTCAACTTTTGCCTGTGTCGCGATACCGGCGTGGTCCATCCCTGGGAGCCAGAGGACGTCATAGCCTTGCATGCGCTTCAAGCGCGTGAGTAGATCTTGGAGCGTCGTATCCCACGCGTGTCCGAGGTGAAGTTTCCCTGTGACGTTCGGTGGCGGGATGACGATCGTGTAAGGCTGTTTCGAGTCGTCCTCGTCCGCCTTGAACACGTTGTTCTCCATCCAATAGTCGTACCATTTCGCTTCCGTCGCACTCGGGTCGTACTTCGTCGGCATGCTGATTTCGTTTGTTTCGTTGGTCATTGTGCCAATCCTCCTCTATCTGTCTACACAAAAAACGGCTACTCTCGTCCTTAACGCTAAGGACGAAAGAAGCCGTATCTTCCGCGGTACCACCTTAGTTCGCCAACACGTGGCGCCCTCAAAATCGAATAACGGTCGATGGACCGGACCTTCCTACTTGATTCACAAGGTCAGCTCCGAGGCGACTTCCGCACACTTCCCTCGCGACCTTGCACCGTGCGGCCGCGTCTCTAGAAAGGAGTGTTGTTGCGTACTATTCCTCATCATAGCTTTTAAACGTATCTGTTAAACAATTGTAGCGATTGAAGACGTTTCAGTCAAGATTACAGTGAAAACTCTTGTTGCAGCTCTTTGAACGTCGCATCGACCGCGGCGAGCGTCACGTCGATATCCTCGTCCGTATGCACAGTCGACAAGAACAAGCCTTCGAACTGTGACGGTGGCAAGAACACGCCACGCGCCGCCATCTTCTGATAGTACGAGCGGAACATGTCGAGGTTCGACGTTTTCGCCTTCTCGAAGTTCGTCACTTTCTCGTTCGTGAAGAAGAAGCCGAACATCGAGCCGGCCCGGTTCGTGTCGTGCGGGATGTTATATTTCTCGGCCGCTGCCGTGAAACCTGCCGCGAGGCGGTCGGCTTTGCGCTCGAACTCCTCGTAGTGCTCAGGCTTGAGTTGCGACAGCGTCGTGTAGCCGGCGATCATCGCGAGCGGGTTGCCTGAAAGCGTCCCTGCTTGGTAGATTGGCCCTTGCGGTGCGATGTGTTCCATGATCTCCCGTTTGCCGCCGTAAGCGCCGACCGGAAGGCCGCCGCCGATGACTTTGCCGAGGCACGTAAGATCAGGCGTCACGCCAAAGTAACCTTGGGCGCAATTGTAGCCGACGCGGAAGCCGGTCATGACCTCGTCAAAGATGAGGAGTGCGCCGTTTTGTTCCGTGATCTCACGCAGTCCTTCGAGGAATCCTGGCTGCGGCGGGACGAAGCCCATGTTGCCGGCAGCCGGCTCGACGATGACGCCGGCGATGTCGTCGCCGTGCTTCTCGAACGCGATGCGAAGCGCGTCGAGGTCGTTGTATGGGACGGTGAGCGTGTGGCTCGCCAAGTCTTTCGGGACGCCTGGTGAGTCCGGGAGACCGAGTGTCGCGACACCTGATCCGGCCTTGATGAGGAGCGAGTCCCCGTGGCCGTGGTAGCAGCCTTCAAACTTCAAGATCTTCGTCTTGCCCGTATAGCCGCGTGCGAGGCGGAGAGCCGCCATCGTCGCTTCCGTACCGGAGTTGACCATGCGGACCATCTCGATCGATGGGACGCGGTCGATGACGAGCTCGGCCATCTTCGTCTCGAGCTCCGTCGGTGTCCCGAACGTCCAGCCTTTTTCAGCCTGATCTTGAATCGCTTTCATGACGACCGGGTCGCGGTGACCGAGAATGAGTGGTCCCCATGAGAGGACGTAGTCGATGTACTCGTTGCCGTCGATGTCGTAGACACGTGAACCTTCACCGCGTTCGGCGAAGATCGGCGTCATCCCGACCGATTTATAGGCACGGACCGGGCTGTTGACCCCGCCCGGCATGAGTGGGAGCGCTTGTTTGAACGCTGCTTCTGAGCGAGTTTGTTTGTATGTCATGCGAATTCTCCTTCCAAATAGCGACAGACGTCTTTTGCGAAATACGTGACGATCAAATCGGCACCGGCCCGTTTGAAACCGACCATCGTCTCCATGACGATACGTTGTTCATCGATCCAGTCGTTCATCGACGCCGCTTTAATCATCGCGTACTCCCCGCTTACGTTATACGCCACGATCGGCATATCGAGCGAGTCGCGCATGTCGCGGATGATGTCCATGAACGCGAGCGCCGGTTTAACGATCATAAAGTCGGCACCTTGCTCGACGTCCGACTGTGATTCCCGGAACGCCTCGCGGCGGTTGGCCGGGTCCATCTGATAGCCTTTGCGGTCGCCTTCACCAGGCGCCGACTGCGCTGCGTCACGGAACGGTCCGTAGTACGCTGATGCGTATTTGACGCCGTAGCTCATGATTGGGATGTGGCTGTAACCGTTTTGGTCGAGCCCTTCGCGGATGGCGGCGACGAAGCCGTCCATCATCGAGCTCGGCGCGATGATGTCTGCGCCCGCTTGCGCTTGCGTGATCGCCGTCTGGACGTGAAGCGGCAGTGACGCGTCGTTATCGACGTCACCGTTCTTCACGATGCCA
This sequence comes from Exiguobacterium sp. SH0S2, assembly GCF_004337185.1. Lineage (NCBI taxonomy): Bacteria > Bacillati > Bacillota > Bacilli > Caryophanales > Exiguobacterium > Exiguobacterium sp. SH0S2. The sequence goes on from NZ_SJVB01000001.1 coordinate 729,872, forward strand.
CAGTGGCCCGTCGACGTATATTCACAGAGGCACGTGTCGGCGATGACCGTGAGCTGTGGTGCCCACTCTTTCACTTTGCGGATCGCTTCTTGGACGATGCCGTGGTCGTGGTACGCTTCCGTGCCTTCCGGGTCTTTATGCTCAGGTACACCGAACAAGAGAACGGACTCGAGCCCGAGGTCGACGAGCTCACGGATCTCGTCTTCGAGACGATCGAGCGAGAAGTTGAAGACGCCAGGCATCGAGCTGACTTCGCGTTTAATATTTGTCCCTTCGACGACGAAGAGCGGATAAATCAAATCTTCTTTCCGAACATGGTTTTCACGTACGAGTGCACGCATCGACTTCGACGAGCGCAGACGACGGTGACGGTCGAATTGGTTCATGAAAAATCTCCCCCTACACACTGTATTAATGCATCCATAGTATAACACTCAGGCACTCGGACCGGTAACGTCGACACTTCTCGGACGGCCCGCTCGGTCACTTCGCCGATGGCATACCACGTGCCGTGGAACCGCTCGAGGTATGGTGTGAGCGCGTGGACCGCGGATGGGCTGAGCACGAGTAGCGCCTCGACATGTTCGAGCGCGGCCGCTTGATCGGCCGTGAGTGCTTTCTCGACCGTCTCATAGACGACCCAGTCGTACACATGCGGCAATTGTCGCATATGCTCGGTGTTCGCCAAATCCCCACGGGCGAACAAGACGACGTCATCCTCACCGACGACGTTCGCCAACTCGCGGAACAACGCCTCGCCCGTATACGTCTCCGGCATGAGCGAAACGGTGAATCCTTCTGCCTCGAGCGCGTCCCGCGTCTTCTCGCCGACGGCAGCGACTTGAACGTCCCGAGGAACGTCTTGAAGCGCTGGGACAGCGGTTTGACTCGTGACGACGAGCCAGTCGAACGAATCAGTTGGCGTTGGTTTCCCGGTCAGCCGTGTCTCGATCATCGGGACGTGATGAACGGAAAGACCGCTCGCGTCGAGCAAGGCCCGTTGCGAAGCGGTCAGTCGTTTTGTCCCTGTGTACCAGACGTCACACATTGACCGAGGCGAGGATCTCGCGTCCGCCACGTCCGAGCAAGTCGTCAGCGACGTCTTGACCGAGCGCGACTTCGTCCGTTGACGTTTTCGTCACACGGAGCACGTCTTTGCCGTCGACCGAGGCGATCAAGCCGGTGAGCGTGACCGTGTCCCCGTCAACCGTCGCGTAGCCGCCGACCGGTACGTGGCAGCTGCCTTCGATCGCCTTCAAGAACGTCCGCTCCGCCGTCGCAGCTTTCGCCGTCACGTCATCGTGAAGGAGCTGTAAAATCTGCGTCACTTCGGCGTCGTCTTTCCGGCTCTCGATCGCGAGTACACCTTGTCCGACGGCCGGTACCATCATGTCGGCGTCGAGCGCTTCGAACTTGACGCGGTCGGTCCAACCCATGCGCTCAAGTCCCGCTTTCGCGAGCAAGATGGCGTTGAAGTTCTCGGTATCGAGTTTTTTCAAGCGCGTGTCGATGTTGCCGCGAATCCACTGAATCTCGAAGTCCGGACGGGCTGCGAGCATCTGTGCACCGCGACGGAGCGAGCTCGTCCCGATGACCGCGCCTTGCGGTAGCGTCTCGAGCGTGTAGCCGTCCTCGCAAATCAAGACGTCACGTGCGTCGACACGTTTTGGCATACAGCTGATAAAGAGGTCTTCCGGCAGTTCGGCCGGGACGTCTTTCATGCTGTGGACGGCAAAATCGATATCCCCGGCGAGCATCTGTTGTTGGATCTCTTTGACGAACAAGCCTTTCCCACCGACTTTCGACAGTTGGACGTCGACGATTTGGTCACCTTTCGTCACGATTTCTTTGATCTCGAACTCGTTCTGGGCCCCGGCTTGCTTCAATTGTTCGATGACCCATTTCGTCTGTGTCATCGCGAGTTGTGAGCGGCGTGAGCCGACGATAATTTTACGCATAATGTTTAGTCCCCTTCATAGAAAAAGGCGACGAGATTCGCCGCCTTTTTGGTTTGTATTAGCGCATCAACGCGCGAAGTGGTGCTTTAGCCGCCATCGCTTCTAGCTCTTCCGGTTCTGTGTCCGCAGTCGGAACGTCGACGTCTAGCGCGAACGCTTCGACGAACTGGGCGATGCGCGTGTTCGCGTCCGGCTGTGCGGCCGCGTCTTTAATGTAGTCGATCGGTTCACGCAGCATGTGGTTGATGATCGACTTCATGTGCTTGCCGATGACTTTCTTGTCCCGGTCCGACAGATGGTCGAGCTTGCGCTCAAGACTTTCCATCGTCTCTTCTTGGACGCGGAGCGCTCGTTCGCGCAACTCGTTCATGATCGGCACGACACCGAGCGTGACGAGCCATGCTTGGAACTCTTGAATCGCCTCATCAATCTTCACTTCAATCTTTTCTGCCTCGACGAGACGGGCTGCCAAGTTTTTATTGACGATCCCGTTCAAGTCATCGACATCAAACAAACGGACGCCCGGAAGCGACCGGACCGCTGGATCGATATCTCGCGGCACGGCAATGTCAATGAGAAGAAGTGGACGTTCCCGACGCAACAATTGCGCTGCGGCGACGTCGTCATACGCGATAACGGCTTCTTTGGCCCCGGTCGAGCTGATCAAAATATCGGCATCGAGCAGTCCACAGGCGATCTCACGGATCGAGTGGGCTCGGCCTTTGAACTTGGCAGCGACCGCTTTCGCTTTACTTTCAGTCCGGTTGAAGACGGCAATTTGTTTTGCGCCGGCTTCGAACAAGTTGAGCGTTGTCAGCTCACCCGTCTCACCTGCACCGACGACGACAACTTGTTTGTCATCGAGGCGCGTGTACATCTCTTGGGCGAGCGCGACCGCAGCCGAGCTGACCGATACAGACATTTCCCCAATTTGCGTGTCAGTATGGGCCCGTTTGGCGAGCGTCACGGCTTCTTTGAACAATTTATTAAACACTGTCCCCGTCGTCCCGTTCTCTTGGGCGCGGAAGAAGCTTGACTTCACTTGTCCTAAAATCTGCGTTTCCCCGATGATCATCGAGTCGAGACCCGACGTGACACGGAACAAGTGACGAATCGCTTCCTCCCCTTCACGAATCGACAAGTATGGTGTGAACTGATCCATCTCAAGATCGAACCAGTTCGCTAAAAAACGTTTTGTATAATAACGACCCGTATGGAGCTGGTCTGTGACGACGTATAGCTCGGTACGGTTACAGGTCGACAAAATAACCGATTCAAAAATGCTTTTCTCTTCGCGGAGCGCAATCATCGCATCCACGATTTCTTGCTCCCCAAACGAGAACTGCTCCCGAATCGCGACAGGGGCTGTCTTGTTATTTAGTCCAACGACGACAATATGCATGTACCTCTTCCCCTCATCTAAAATCACAGTGGCGGTTGTCATTTCTTTTTTACGTCTCTACCGTACAGTATAACAATTTTTATTTAGGAACTATAATCTTCTGTTCGATTTTCGTGAAATAATTTAAGAACTTTTTGTGACGAAAAAAAGTAGAAACGGTCAAATTGGCCATTTCTACTTGTTTTGTCATTTAAGTGACGATGAATCTGTGATAATCGTACTTTCCGGCTTGTCTTCTTCTTCCGACTCGAGGTAATGTTGTCGCTCTTTCAATTTATAGATGCGGACGATGTTTTTGACGACGACTTTCGCCACCGCATACGTCGGAACCGCAACCAACATCCCGATGATCCCAGCCAGGTTACCGGCCACGAGCAAGACGATGATGATCGTGAGCGGATGCACTTTAAGCGTTTTCCCTTGAATGAGCGGGGAGATGACGTTCGCCTCGATCTGTTGGACGATGATGATGACGAGGATGACCCAGAGCACTTTGATCGGATCTTGGATGAAGGCGACGACGACGGCCGGTGCCGCCCCGAGGAACGGTCCGACGTACGGGATGATGTTCGTCACCATCATGAAGAGTGCGAGCAAGATGGCGTAGTCGACACCGACGATCCAAAGACCGATGAGCGACGTGATCCCGACGAAGAACGCGACGATCAGTTGGGCGTGCACGTAGTTCTTAACGGTCGTGTGCATGTCGTTCAAAATTTTACGTGTCTCTTTCTCATAGCTCGATGGCAACAGCTTGACGATCGAGTCCGGCAAATGCTTCCCGTCAAGCAGCATATAGAGCAACATGAACGGAATGACGACGATCGTGATGACAGCTGATGTAATGAATCCGATGACTTGGCCGAATGAAGAAGCAATATTGCCAAAAATATCACCGAGGTATGTGGTGACATTGTTGGTCAAGTCGGTGAACATGTCATCGTTCTCCGCCATGAAGCGCGACAGGAACTCGTTTTGCATGAGCGAGTCACGCACTGAGAACGCTTGTTGCTGCAACTCTTTGGCGATGCTCGGCATCGCGTTGACGAGATCGGTCACTTGTTCGACGAGCACGGGCCCGAGAATACTGAAAACGAGCGTGATGATCAGGATAAGCGATGTTAGCGTGATTGCGACTGACATGCCACGTTTCCCGGACCGTCGTTCTAAATAATCGACGACTCCAACGAGAAAATAAAAGAAAAGTCCTGAAATAATAAGCGGTACCGTGACGAGCGCCAATATGACTTGGATTGGTTCGAACACGAATGAAATCTCTGTCCCGACCAAGATCACTAAGAAAATCGTCAACGTCCAAAATAAGAAGCGATACCATTTGCTTTCAAACATTCTCTGCATCTTTCCACCTCGTTCATTAATGTATTGCTATACAATATGACAATTATACGATATTTACCCGTTCACGTAACCCTAAAAACAAAAAGACGAGGGGGTTATCCCTCGTCGTCCGTCAACAAATCGTAGATGGCTTTCCACGCTTCGTCTTTTCCTTCTGCCGTTTCGGCCGAGAAAGAGACGAATCGGTCAGTCGATTCGAATTGAAGCTTCCGCTTCACGGCCGCCTCATGTTTCTGGCGCTGCGCTTTCTTGATCTTATCGAGCTTCGTCGCGACGACGATGACCGGAATCTCATAATGTTTCAAGAAATTGTACATCGTCACGTCATCACCCGACGGCTCGTGTCGGATATCGACCAAGAGGACGACACCTTTGAGTGCGCTTTGCGACGTCAAGTATTGCTCCATCATGACGCCCCACTTCTCACGCTCGGTCTTCGAAACTTTGGCATACCCGTAGCCCGGGACGTCGACGAACATGATCTCGTCATTGATGTTGAAGAAGTTCAGCGTCTGCGTCTTCCCCGGTTTTGATGATGTCCGGGCGAGTGCTTTACGCTGACAGATCTTGTTGATGAATGACGATTTCCCGACGTTCGAACGGCCGGCGAGTGCGACTTCTGGCAACTCGTGGACCGGATAATGGTCCGGCGCCACAGCACTCGTAATAAATTCTGCTTTATTGATTTTCATTGTTTTCCTCCAAATGCTACTTCTAATACTTGATCGAGCATCGTGACCGGGACGAACGTCAGTTTTTCACGGACGGTGTCTTGAATATCATCGATGTCACGTTCATTGTCTTTCGGGATGATGATGGTCGTGAGTCCGGCCCGATGCGCGGCGAGCGCTTTTTCTTTCAAGCCACCGATCGGCAGGACACGGCCACGGAGCGTGATCTCTCCGGTCATCCCGATATCACGCCGGACTTTCTTCCCGGTCAAGGCCGAGATGAGCGCCGTCGCGATCGTGATCCCCGCGGATGGCCCGTCTTTCGGGACGGCACCTTCCGGGACGTGGATGTGCACGTCTTGCCGCTCGTAGAACGTCGGGTCGATCCCGAACCGTTCCGCGTTCGAGCGGACGTAACTGTACGCCGTCTGCGCCGACTCCTGCATGACGTCGCCGAGTTTCCCCGTCAACTGCAGCTTGCCTTTGCCCGGTGCGAGCGCGACTTCGATCGTGAGCGTATCACCGCCGAACGCCGTGTAAGCGAGGCCTGTGACCGCTCCGATCGAGTCTTCCGTCTCGCCTTTGCCGTAACGATATTTCGGTTTCCCGAGGTAGTCGCTTAGGACTTTGAGCGACACGGTGACACGTTTCTTCTCGCCAATCGCGATCTGTTTCGCCGCTTTCCGGCAAAGCGATCCGATGACACGCTCAAGGTTGCGGACGCCGGCCTCGCGTGTGTAGCGGCGGACGACTTCATAGAGCGCGTCTTCTTTAATCGTGAGCTGGCTCTTTTTCAAGCCGTGTTCTTTATATTGTTTCGGAATCAAGTGGCGTTTCGCGATCTCGACTTTTTCGAGCTCCGTGTAGCCGCCGATTTGAATGAGTTCCATCCGGTCGAGGAGCGGGGCCGGAATTTGCGAGACGTCGTTCGCCGTCGCGATGAACAGCACGTTCGACAAGTCGAACGGCTCCTCGATGTAATGGTCCGAGAACGAGACGTTCTGTTCCGGGTCGAGCACTTCGAGCATGGCCGAAGCCGGGTCGCCCCGGAAGTCCGACGCCATCTTGTCGATCTCATCGAGCAAGAACACCGGGTTCTTACTTTCAGCTTGCTTCAAGCCACGGATGATCCGGCCTGGCATCGCGCCGATATACGTCCGGCGGTGACCGCGAATCTCAGCCTCGTCACGCACCCCACCGAGCGAGACGCGGACGAAGTTACGTTCGAGCGCCGAAGCGATCGAGCGGGCGAGCGACGTCTTCCCGACCCCAGGAGGTCCGGCGAGACAAAGGATCGGTCCCCGCAGCGAGTTCGTCAATTGACGGACCGCCAAGTATTCGAGGATCCGGTCTTTGACCGATTCGAGCCCGTAATGGTCATCGTCGAGGACACCGGCCGCATGTTTGACGTCCAATTTATCTTCGGTTTCAATTCCCCACGGCAGCGAGACGATCCAATCGAGGTAGTTGCGGATGACGGCGTACTCAGGTGACGTCGCCGGGACGACGTTCAACCGTTCCGCTTCCCGCATGACGTTCTTCCGTGTCGTTTCCGGCAAGTCGAGCGCCTCGAGCTTCTCGAGAAGACGGTTCGGTTCCGACTCTTGCGACTGGTCTCCGAGTTCTTGTTGAATCGTCTTCATCTGTTCACGTAAGTAGTACTCTTTTTGCGCTTGTTCAATCGTCTTCTTCGTCCGTTCACGCAACTCTTGTTCGAGCTCGATGATCTCGACTTCGTGCGTCATGATCTCGAGCAGTTCGAGCCCGCGTTTGACCGCGTCTGGTTCTTCAAGCATCGCTTGGCGAATGTCGACATCGACATCGAGTTTCGATGAGATGTAGTCGGTCAATGACTCGAGCCGCTCATACATCTCAAACCGACGACGCTCGTCCGGTGACAAGCCTTTGATCGTCCCGACGAGTTTGCCGAACTGTTCTTTCAAGAGACGCACGAGTGCCGTCCGCTCGACTTCTTCCCCTTCGACGAGTTCGAGCGAGTCGACGTCAGCAAACCAGCCGTCTTTCGTCGCTTCGACGGCGTTGATTTTGACGCGTTCTTTCCCGACGAGGCGGACCCGTACCGTATCGTTCGACAGTTCGCTCATCTTGGCGATGTGGACCCGCGTCCCGATCGCGTAAAGGTCTTCCGGTTCAGGTGATTCTTTGCCTGTCTCTTTTTGTGTGACGACAATCAAGTCTGTCTCGTGTTCCTTTGCGGCAAGGAGTGCTCGTAATGAGAGCGGTCGCCCGACGTCGATCGTCACTCCGATCAGCGGATAAACGACAACTCCACGCAAAGGAAGAATTGGTAATTGTTCCATTACAACGCCTCCTGTGCAAAAAGGCCCAAAACTCGGTTGTGCCGAGTGTTTGAGCCTTTTTCGTTAAGAACTTTAAGCTGTTTCTTGGTTGTCCCCTGTCTGTTCGACAGTACCATCACGGAGAACATATTTCGGACCGGCAAGACCCGTAATCGTTTCGTCTGTAATGATGACTTTCTCGATATCGTCACGCGATGGGACGGTGAACATCACATCGAGCATCATTTCTTCGATAATCGAGCGGAGACCACGTGCACCTGTCTTACGTTTGATCGCAAGTTTGGCAATTTCAATCAACGACTCGTCTGTGAACGTGAGTTCGACATCGTCGAGTTCGAGCATCTTCACGTACTGACGGACGAGCGCGTTTTTCGGCTTCGTCAAGATTTCGACGAGCGCTGACTCGTCGAGTGTCATGAGCGTCGCCATGACCGGTAGACGTCCGATAAATTCAGGGATCAAGCCGAATTTTTGAAGGTCTTCCGGCAATGCGCGGGCGAGCAAGTCTTCTTGCGTCATCTCGCGATTTTCTTGTTCGTTCCCGAAGCCGATGACTTTCTTCCCGATGCGGCGTTTGACGACCGCTTCGATGCCGGCGAATGCGCCGCCGACGATGAAGAGAATGTTCGTCGTATCGATTTGGATGAACTCTTGATGCGGATGCTTCCGTCCACCTTGTGGCGGTACGCTCGCAGTCGTCCCTTCAAGAATCTTGAGCAAGGCTTGTTGGACCCCTTCACCAGACACGTCACGCGTGATCGATGGGTTTTCCGACTTGCGGGCAATCTTATCGATTTCATCGATATAGATAATCCCTTTTTCAGCCTTCTCGACATCGTAGTCAGCCGATTGGATCAGCTTGAGCAAGATGTTCTCGACGTCTTCCCCGACGTAACCGGCTTCCGTCAAGCTCGTCGCATCCGCGATTGCGAACGGGACGTTCAAGACGCGAGCCATCGTCTGAGCGAGAAGCGTTTTACCGCTACCAGTTGGTCCGATCATGACGATGTTCGACTTCGAAAGTTCGACATCATCAGAACGGCCACCGGCGTTGATACGTTTATAGTGGTTATAGACAGCTACCGAAAGCGCACGTTTCGCCCGGTCTTGCCCGATGACATACTCGTCAAGGACGTTACGGATCTCTTGTGGTTTTGGAATGTCTTTGAATTCGACTTCTTCTTCGACACCGAGCTCTTCCTCAACGATTTCATTGCAAAGTTCAATACATTCGTCACAAATGTATACGCCAGGACCGGCGACTAGTTTACGGACTTGTTCTTGCGATTTCCCGCAAAACGAGCATTTAAGTTGTCCCTTTTCCTCGTTAAATTTGAACATTCGGTACACCCCTTCTGAATGAAAATGGATGTAAGTGCGATAAATCGCCTATTTGTATTTTCAGGTGCAAAGCACTCACGAAAAAACATTTACATCTCTGCGTTGCAATAATTGTAGCATGAACATATAGCGACATCAAAGATTAACACATACAAAGTGTCATTACAGAAAAAAGGACGACTGCGTGGCAGTCGCCCTCATCTCATCTAATTACTTCGCTTTACCAGTTTCAACGAGGATGTCGATCGCCTTACGGAATTTGAGGTCACCTTTAAGTGTCTCGATTCCGCCTTGCGGTGCGAGCATCGTACGGAGTTGGTCCGGTGCGATGTTGTAGAGTTTAGACATTTCTTCGAGTTCTTTCTCAGCATCTTCATCAGTCACTTCGATCGCTTCTTTTTCAGCGATTGCTTTCAAGACGAGACGAGCTTTAACGCGCTCTTCAGCTTGCTCTTTCATCTCTTCACGCATAGCTTCTTCTGTTGTGCCAGTGAGTTCGAAGTACATGTTGAGGTCGATGCCTTGTGAAGATACACGAGTACCGAACTCTTGAACCATGCGGTCTACTTCTTGGTCGATGAGGATTGCAGGTACGTCGATTGTCGCGTTAGCAGTTGCTTGCTCAACGAGTTGGTCGCGCATCGTGCCATCAGCTTCTTGTTGCTTCGCAGCTTCTAAGCGCTCACGAATTTTCGCTTTCAACTCGTCGAGTGATGCTACTGACTCGTCGATGTCTTTTGCGAACTCGTCGTCGAGCTCAGGAACTTGCTTCGCTTTTACTTCGTGAAGTTTGACTTTGAACGTCGCTGGTTTACCCGCCAAGTTGTCAGCGTGGTACTCTTCAGGGAATGTTACTTCGATGTCTTTTTCTTCACCAGCAGTCATGCCTACCATTTGCTCTTCGAATCCAGGAATGAATTGACCTGAACCGATTTCAAGTGTGTAGTTTTCAGCCGTGCCACCTTCGAATTGCTCGCCTTCAGCGAAACCTGCGAAATCAAAGACAGCTGTATCGCCGTTTTCGACTGCGCCTTCTTTAACAGCAAGTTCTGCGCCTTGCTCTTTGAGGGCGTCAAGTTCTGCTGCGACTTCTTCGTCTGTGACGTTCGTTTCTACAGCATCGTACTCGAGACCTTTGTAGTCGCCGAGCTCAGCTTCTGGTTCAACCACGAATGTTACTTTGAAAGTAACCGGCTGACCTTTTTCGAGCGTGCCATCAACGTCGATGTTTTCGAGAGCCATTGGTTCGAAACCAGCTTCTTCGACTGCAGATTGGATTGTGTCACGGTAGAGGATATCAAGCGCATCTTGGAAGAGTGCTTCTTCTCCGTACATTTTGTTGAACATTGGACGTGGCAATTTCCCTTTACGGAAGCCAGGTACGTTCAAGTTTTTGACGACATCTTTAAATGCTGCGTCGACTGCTTTATTGAATGCTTCTGCAGGTGCTTCGTACGTGAGTACGCCTTGGCTACCTGATGTTTTTTCCCATTTTGCTGTCATGCTAAGTCCCTCCAACAAATTCGTTTATTCTTCTATACCGTACAAAAATGTACAACAATCAGTATTATAGCATAAATCCGGTGACTGCACACAAGGATTTAGTCTAGAAACGCTTGCGTGAAACGGATATCCGCCTCTAAAATTTCAGCCGCGAGCCCGTCTGTTTCTTCATCGTTCAGGATCGCTGCTTTCGCTCTCACGACGGCTGTTTCGATTTCAGATGCCTCACCCGGTGTGAACGGATAGTGCGTATACATGTAGTTCATGAGCAGTTGCGTCGCGATTTCGTCGCCTTTGACGGCCTTCTGCAAATCATGGACCGCATGCTCCCATTCGTCCATCTTCACTTGTGCCTCTGCCTGCGTCAGCCGATGATGCGTTTCGAGGTCGACCCATTCGATGACGGACAGTTCTTCGAACGCTTTTTCAAGCACGATCAGCTTCATCAATTTCGGGCGATCTTCAAGGAGCAGTCCCTTCAATACGTTGTCGAGTACGTCATCGATATTGAAATGGACGTGCTCGAGCAGTTCAATCTGTTCCCCGACACTGCCACGATGAACCGTCCGTTTCAGTTTGGCGATGGCCGCCGGAAACTCGGTCATCTTAAGTACTTGGAGCACTTGGTAAGCTTGGGTGTTCACTTGATCGGCCTTGTCTTGCCACTCTAAATATTGATGGATCCAGTGTGCCGCCTCGAAAGGTTGGTCACGCATGATGTAGTACTGGGCAATTTGAAGCCCGCCGGCTGCCGGTTCTTCTGCCTCATGAATCTGCGTCGTGACGAGTTCTTCGAGTTTTTCAAGCGTTTCCGGCTCTTCCGGACGCTCCATCAAACATTGAAAAATTTCCATGAAAATAAACTGATCGCCTTTGACGGCTGCGTACCAATCCCATAGGATCGGCTCGACCCGTTGCCGCTCCCCGGCCGCGTCCGCTTCTTGAATCATCTTCTGCAGCCGCGACCAGTTCCCCGGAAACGGGTACTCCCGCTCTTTTTCCATCTTCACACACCCTTTCTTCCATCCATCTCCATCTTCCTTAGGAATTGCTGCGTTGTCAATCAATACCCCGGAAAACGAAAAAAGAGACAACCTCCGTGGAGGCTATCTCTATTTTAAATGGAAGTGTCCCAAGAGGGATTCGAACCCCCGACCGACGCCTTAGCTTACCACCATGGCTTTCGCCACCAACGCATGTTGTTTGTAGTCTGGACTATATCTTCACCATTTCAGGTGCGACACGTGTAGTCTCTACGGAACCTCACGAACAAATTGTTCCTTCAATGGTTCTACCTCTAAAGGCTGACCCTTTAGTCCTTTGAACCACCTTGACCTCGAAAGGATACAAGTTTCCTCGGTATTACCATCAGCATGATCTGTTAAGGCTTCACCGATATAGTGTCGTCCACTCTATAGGTTTCTGTTTCCCTATAAAGGCTCCTATTTGTCTTGAAGGGCGTTGCTCTATCCAGCTGAGCTATTGGGACATTGACAAGAAAACTATAATAGAAAAACGCTTTGCTGTCAATTGGTTCTTTCTGTTTTGTTCAAAGTTGTCCTGACAAGTCCAAATCTTCGACGGGCGTCCCGTCCTCAGACCGGTAAAACCGGACCGCTGCCTGACCGGCGTCAAGGTCGATCAACGCGTACGTCTTGTCCGAGCGTCCGCGCGGCATCCGGATCGAGCCCGGGTTCACGTAGAGCACCCCGTCTTCGATGACGGCCCCGGCCACGTGTGAGTGACCGTACAAGACGACGTTCGCCCCGATTTCCTCGGCCCGATAACGCAACCGGTTCAAATCGAACTTCACGTCATGGTGATGGCCGTGGACGATTAAAACCGTACCTTCAGGTGTCGCTTCGACCCGTTCGAGCGGCAAGTCGCCCCCAAAATCGCAATTGCCGCGGACGGTCCGATACGGCAGCAAGTGCTCGTCGACGAGCGCGAGCTGGGAGTCGCCGCAATGAAACGCGTCCTCAATCTCAGTTTCATGCCGAGTAAAGATAGTCGATAGTTCGTCTGTCAATCCGTGACTGTCACTGACTACGAGAAAACGCATACACCTCAACCTTTCATAAATGGAATGATTTCTGCCTCTAGTTTTCTTAACGCCTGACCGCGGTGACTGACCGCCGCCTTTTCGTCACGCTCGAGCTCTGCTGCCGTCTTATGGAGCGATGGGACGATAAAGAGCGGGTCGTACCCGAATCCATTTTCCCCGTGGGGCGCATAGCCGATCGTACCTTCGATCGTCCCGCGCACGGTCAACGTCTCGCCTGTCGGTTTGGCGAGGCAGAGCGCGCAGACGAAGCGGGCCGAGCGATCGTTCGCCCCGTTCAACTTCTCGAGCAGGAGCGCGTTGTTCGCCGCGTCCGACTTCTCAGGACCGGCGAAGCGGGCCGAGTGGACGCCTGGGGCACCGTCGAGCGCATCGACTTCAAGCCCCGAGTCGTCGGCGAGGACGGCGTGTCCGAAGTAACGGGCCGCCTCGGTCGCTTTCAGTTCGGCGTTCGCTTCGAACGTCGTGCCCGTCTCATCCGTTTCCGGTGCATCCGGATAGTCCAAGAGCGACTCGACTTCAAATCCGAGCGGCGTGAGCATCCCTTCGATTTCAACCACTTTCCCTTTGTTGCGTGTCGCGACAATCAGTTTCATATCGTTTCCTCCATTTGTTCCCCGACATACCACCATGAGGCACCGAGCGCGTCTTCTGCTGCTTTGAACAGCGTCTCGATCCCGCCTTGGGCCATCTGGAGCATCTCATTCATTTCTTGCAGCGTGAACGTCGCTTCTTCACCCGTGCCTTGCACTTCGACGAAGCGTCCGCTCGCCGTCATGACGACGTTCATGTCAACTTCGGCCGCCGCGTCTTCTTCATAGTTCAAGTCGAGCAACAGCTCGTTCGTCCGACCGACCGAGATGGCGGCGACGCCTTCTTTGATCGGTGTGTCGCCGAGCTTGCCTTGACGGATGAGCGCGTCGACCGCGAGCACGAGCGCACAAAAACCGCCTGTGATCGACGCTGTCCGTGTGCCACCATCCGCTTGGATGACGTCACAATCGATCCAGATCGTCCGTTCACCGAGCCGTTCCAAGTCGACGACCGAACGGAGCGAGCGCGAAATCAACCGTTGAATCTCCATCGTCCGTCCTGTCTGCTTACCGCGAACGGATTCCCGGACGGTCCGGTTGCCCGTCGCCCGTGGCAGCATCGCGTACTCGGCGTTGATCCAGCCTTGCTTCTTCCCGCGCAGGAAGTTCGGGACGCGTTCTTCGACCGTCGCCGTACAGATTACTTTCGTGTCCCCGATCGAGATCAAGACCGAGCCTTCGGCATGTTTGTTCACGTGCGGAATGATCTCAACGGTCCGCAGTTCATCATGTTGTCTTTCGTTACGCATCGACACCAGACACCTCTACTTTCTCCGCTTTCACGGGTTGGCCAAGCCATTCTGTCGCCAATCGGTTGAAGATGGCGACATCCCCGGTCGCATAAAACTGATGCGTCGGGATGGTATCCAAATCGTTCTCAAGTTCTTTAAAATCAAGGATCGCTGCCACTTCGAGCGCTGTCTCATCACCTGACGAAATCAAATGGACATCGGGCCCGACGACGTCTTGGATGACCGGCGCAAGCAACGGATAATGGGTGCACCCGAGGATGAGCGTGTCCATCTCCGAAGCTTGGAGCGGCAGGATTGTCTCGGCGACGATCGACCGGACGCGTTCGCCGCTCAGTTCGCCGGCTTCGACGAGCGGCACGAACGGCGGGCAAGCGAGCGAATAGACATCAATCTCGCCCGCGACGTGACGGAGCGCCGTCTCGTACGAATTGCTTTCGACCGTCATCTTCGTGCCGATGACACCGATATGTTTGTTGCGCGTGCCTTTGACGGCGGCCCGGGCGCCCGGGTCGATGACACCGATGACCGGGATGTTGAGGCGTTTGCGCGCTTCTTTCAAGACGACGGCCGTCGCCGTGTTGCAGGCGATGACGATCATCTTAACGTCTTTTTCTAATAGGAATTCAATCAATTCCCACGTATATGCTTCAATCTCATCGTGCGGGCGCGGCCCATACGGACAGCGCTCCGTGTCGCCGATATAGATGATTTCTTCTTTCGGCAGCTGGCGGATCAGTTCTTTGACTACGGTCAAGCCGCCAACACCTGAATCGAGTACTCCAATCGCTCGTTTCATAAATATCACTTCCATTCCCATCTATCTTACCAAAAAAGCCGTATCCAAAAAAGAAACGGTGTCATGACAAACAAAAAAGACGAGGTAGCCGATTGGCCGCCTCGTCCGTTGCTCGAATTACTGAGCAAGACCTTCGCTAGTGAGCATGTCAGAGAGCGTGTTAACCGCTTCTTCTGCATCGTCACCTGCTGCAGTGATCTTGATTGTTGAATCTTTAGCGATTCCGAGTGAAAGTACACCCATGATCGACTTCAAGTTAACTGTCTTACCATTGTACTCAAGGTTGATATCTGATTGGAACTTAGAAGCTGTGTTGACCAACTGAGTAGCTGGACGAGCGTGGATTCCTGAATCAGCAACGACTGTGAATGTTTTTTCCATGACGTGATAGTCTCCCTTCAAATCTGAATTCTGCAGGCGAACCGGCAGAAATTTTTGTTTGTGAACTCATTATCAAATGATAGCGGATTCGCAAAAATTCTGCAAGCGATTTTTATATTCTGGAGTCCATTCGGCCGGGCGACCGGTTTTTGACAAATGCACGAGGCTCGTACGGCCCGCGAACATGAGTTGATCTCCATCATATGCGCCGTAATGAATATCACATGAAGTGTTTCCGACCGTCAAGACATTGGCATATACCTTCAACTGTTGCCGCGGCATCACTTGTCGGACGTAATCGCACTGGGCGTCCGCCACGACGACGAAACCGTCTTTCAAGGAAAATCCTGTCGTTTCGAGTAGCTCGATCCGCGCATCCTCAAAATAGATGAACGGGATCGTGTTATTCATATGGCCGTACGGGTCGCACTCCGAAAAGCGGACTTTGACGTCGAGCTCGATTCCTGACCTGACACGCGTTTCCCAACCGGGTTCCCGAAAATACTTTGACATCGGCAAACGTTACGCCTCGACCGCAGAACCGGTACGACCTTTGTCGCTGCCGAAGAACTGTTTGAACGAGTGAAGCGTCGTCTGACGGTTCATCGCGGCGATTGACGTCGTGAGCGGAATGCCTTTCGGACAAACCTCGACACAGTTTTGCGCGTTTCCGCACTGCATGATGCCTCCATCTTCCATTAGCGCTTCGAGACGTTCTTCCGCGTGGAAAGCGCCGGTCGGATGCGAGTTGAAGAGACGGACTTGTGAGAGTGCGGCCGGGCCGATGAAGTTCGACTTGTCGTTGACGTTCGGGCAAGCCTCAAGGCAGACACCGCACGTCATACATTTCGATAGTTCATACGCCCATTGACGTTTGTTCTCTGGCATCCGTGGTCCTGGACCGAGGTCGTACGTGCCATCGATCGGTACCCACGCCTTCACTTTTTTCAAAGCGTCGAACATGCGCTGACGGTCGACTTGAAGATCACGGATGACCGGGAACGTCTTCATCGGAGCAAGGCGGATCGGCTGCTCGAGTTTATCGACGAGCGCCGTACACGACTGGCGCGGCTTGCCGTTGATGATCATCGAACAAGCGCCGCACACTTCCTCAAGACAGTTCATGTCCCAGGTGATCGGTGTCGTCTTGTTGCCTTCAGCGTTGACCGGGTTGCGGCGGATCTCCATGAGCGCCGAGATGACGTTCATGTTCGGACGATATGGGACCGAGAACTCTTCCGAGTAGGCCGCTTGATCCGGACCGTCCTGGCGTTCGATGATAAAACGAATATCTTTATGCTCAGACTGCATCGGCGTCGTCATTTCGTCTTCGCCCCTTTCTTCGAGTAATCCCGTTTACGTGGCGGGATTAACGAAACGTCGATCTCTTCAAACGAGATATCGACTTCCCCTTCGTTGTAACGTGCCATCGTCGTCTTCATGAACAACTCGTCATTCCGTTCCGGGAAGTCCGGTTTGTAATGAGCGCCACGGCTCTCGTCGCGTTTAAGGGCGCCGAGCGTGATGACGCGCGCGAGGTCGAGCATGTGGTCGAGTTGACGGATGAACGAGGCACCTTGGTTGCTCCAGCGCGCCGTATCGGTCGCTGAGATGTTGTTGAAGCGTTCGCGTAGCTCGCGTAGCTTCAAGTCTGTCGCTTCGAGCTTATCGTTGTAACGAACGACCGTGACGTTGTCGGTCATGAGTTCGCCGAGTTCCCGGTGAATCTGGTAGGCGTTCTCCGTACCTTCCATCGCGAGAATGTCATTGAACCGCTCGATTTCTTCACGTTCGTTGAAGTTGAAGAGCGCTTCTGGCACGCTCTCGGTCGCTTGGTCGAGACCGCGCATATAGTTGACCGCCGCAGGACCGGCCTCCATCCCGCCGTAAACGGCAGACAAGAGTGAGTTCGCGCCGAGACGGTTCGCCCCGTGCATCGAATAGTCACACTCGCCGGCTGCAAACAGCCCTGGGATGTTCGTCATTTGATCGTAGTCGACCCATAGTCCGCCCATCGAGTAGTGAACGGCCGGGAAGATCTTCATCGGTACTTTACGCGGATCGTCGCCGACGAACTTCTCATAAATTTCAAGAATACCGCCGAGCTTGATGTCGAGTTCTTTCGAATCTTTATGCGACAAATCGAGATAGACCATGTTCTCGCCGTTGACGCCGAGCTTTTGGTTGACGCAGACTTCGAAAATCTCACGTGTCGCGATATCACGCGGTACGAGGTTTCCGTAGTCCGGATACTTCTCTTCAAGGAAGTACCAAGGTTTTCCGTCTTTGTATGTCCAAACACGTCCACCTTCTCCACGCGCCGACTCACTCATGAGCCGAAGCTTGTCGTCCCCTGGGATCGCCGTCGGGTGGATTTGGATGAACTCCCCGTTGGCGTAGACGGCACCTTGGCGGTAAACCGCTCCAGCCGCTTGCCCTGTGTTGATGACCGAGTTCGTCGATTTGCCGAAGATGACACCTGGGCCGCCTGTCGCGAGGATGACCGCATCCGATGGAAACGCTTTAATTTCCATCGAGCGTAAATCCTGACAGACCGCACCGCGGCAGATACCCGTTTCGTCGACGATGGCACGGAGAAACTCCCAGCCCTCATACTTCTCGACAAGACCTTGCGCCTCGAAGCGACGGACTTGTTCGTCTAGCGCGTACAAGAGCTGTTGCCCTGTCGTCGCGCCGGCGTAAGCCGTCCGATGATAGAGCGTGCCGCCGAAGCGGCGGAAGTCGAGCAGACCTTCTGGCGTCCGGTTGAACATGACGCCCATCCGGTCGAACATGTGGATGATCTTCGGTGCCGCTTCTGCCATCTTTTGGACTGGCTGTTGGTTGGCAAGGAAGTCCCCGCCGTAAACCGTGTCATCGAAGTGTTGCCAAGTAGAATCCCCTTCCCCTTTCGTGTTGACGGCTCCGTTGATGCCGCCTTGAGCACAAACTGAATGTGAACGCTTGACCGGTACAAGCGAGAATAGTTTAACCGGAACACCCATCTCTGCCGACTTGATTGTCGCCATGAGTCCAGCTAGACCGCCACCGATGACGATCAAACTTTGATTTGCCATATACATTTCCCCCTATTACAAGATGCCTGCGAACGTCAAGATTGAACGGATGCCGACAAAAGATAGTGCCAAGAACACGGCTCCAGAGACGTAGCTCATGAAGTGTTGTGAACGCGGCGACTGTGTGATTCCCCACGTGATAGCAAACGACCAGAGACCGTTCGCGAAGTGGAACGTAGCCGAGAGGATCCCGACTATGTAGAAGATGAGCATGAGCGGGTTGTCGACGATGTTTTGCATCATCTCCGCATTGACCTCGACGCCACGCAACTTCGCCAAGCGCGTTTCCCAAACGTGCCACGCGATGAAGATGACGAGGAATACGCCCGTGAAGCGTTGGATCATGTACATCCAGTTCCGCGCGTATGAGTATCGGTTCGTGTTGATCGAACCGAGGAAGGCGTAATACACGCCGTACACACCGTGGAAAATCATCGGCAAAGCGATGATTGTCACTTCAAGGAAGTACAAGTACGGTAAGCTCTCCATAAATTTTGCTGCCTTGTTGAACGATTCCACCCCATCGACGATATAGTAGTTGACCGACAAATGGACGATCAAAAACAGGCCGATAGGAATGACCCCAAGTAGCGAATGGACTTTACGACTGAAATAGTCACGACGCGCTGCCATTCTAGTTCCCCCTTTTCACGAGCCCTTGGCTCGTTTTGTAAATAAAAGCGTTTTCAAATGTAAATATAGCTTTCTGTCTCCTATTCTACTCTTGTGAAATTTGTATGACAAGATAACCTAGCCGATTTGTCCCACATTCTTTTAGAAAATACCCGGTGACCAAATCCAAATTTGTCGTTATAATAGTATAGAAAGATTGGAGTGATGGAATAAGATGGAAACGATGAGCCAACCCACTTTCGCGATCGAACTGCTTCGCGACTATGTGTTGACAGATTTGCTTGGGGACGATTACGCCCAAGTCATCTATTGGTCCGGAAAACGGGTCGCCCGCAAATTCCCGACGATGCCGAATGAAGAACTGACTGCGTTCTTTTCGGAAGCCGGTTGGGGAGAGTTGACGCTCGTGAAAGAAAAAGAGAGCAAGTTCGTGTTCGAACTCACTCCTCCGCCTGCGACCCAAGCGAAAGCGAACGGGTATTACCAGCTTGAGGCTGGATTTTTGGCCGAACAGATTGCCGGTCGTTTCCAATGCGTCGCCGAAGGCTATGCCGACCCGGGGCGTCAGGCCGTCCACATCACCGTCCAATTAGACCAAAAAGATACGTACGAATAAGAAGAGCCGATGCGGTCGCATCGGCTCTTTCTCATTCATCTGTCTCCTCATGGACGTATTGGATTACGGTCTCAGCCAACTTCTCCGGCAGGCCTGCTTCCTTCAACTGTTCGAGCGAGGCGAGACGGATCTGTTTCATCGACCCGAAATGACGGATCAGTTGCTGACGCCGCTTCGGTCCGACACCCGGGATATCGTCGAGCACCGACTGCGTCATCTTCTTCGTCCGCAAGCTGCGGTGGAACGTGATGGCGAAACGGTGAACCTCGTCTTGCATCCGTTGCAACAGATAGAACGCGCTTGACCGCGGGTTCAATTCGACGACACCGCCGCCTTCACCGAACAGAAGCTGGCTCGTCCGGTGGCGGTCATCCTTCTTCAGCGATCCGACTGGCAAATCGAGGCCGAACTCATTCTGCAACACGTCAAGGGCGGCGTTCAACTGGCCGAGTCCCCCATCGATCAATAGAAGATCCGGCAGACGTTTCTCCTCGGTCAACAATCGCCGGAAACGGCGACGGACGACTTCGCGCATCGTCTCGTAATCGTCTGGTCCTTGGACGGTCCGGATCTTGTACTTCCGATATTCTTTCTTGAGCGGCTTGCCGTCCTCGAAGACGACGAGCGCCGAGACGGCGTCAGCCCCTTGGATGTTGGCGTTATCGATGATGTCGACGCGCGACAAGTTCGGGATACCGATCGCCTCACCGAGCTCACGCATCGCGAGCAATGTCCGCTCTTCATCACGCGCGAGCAGTTCGAACTTCTCGTTCAAGGCGATGCCCGCGTTCTTCGTCGCGAGCTCGAGCAACTGTCGTTTCGCCCCGCGTTTCGGTTGCATCACTTTCGTCCCGAGCGCCTCGACTAACAAGTCGATCCGGACAATCTCTGGGACGAGCACTTCTTTCGGCAACACGTTCTGCTCATAGAACTGGACGATGAAGCTCTCGAGTTCTTCTGACGGTTCCCCGTGGAGCGGGAACAACGAGACGTCGCGTTCGATCATCTTGCCGCCGCGCATATAGAACACTTGGACGCACATCCAGCCCCGGTCGAGCGTATAGCCGAAGACGTCGCGCGCCGTCGGGTCGGCCGTGATCATGTTCTGTTTGTTCATGATCGATTCGACGGCCCGGATTTGATCGCGGAGCTCGGCCGCCCGCTCGAACTGCATATCCTCGGCCGCCTGGTGCATATCGACTTGAAGCTTGGCGAGCGTCTCGCTCGTCTCCCCGTTCAAGAAACGGCGGATCTCTTGGACGATCGACTTCTGCTCGTCGGTGTCGACAGCGAGTTCACAAGGACCGAGACATTGGCCGATGTGGTAGTACAGACAGAGCTTCCGTGGCATCGGCTGACATTTCCGGAGCGGATACAGCTTGTCGAGCAACCGTTTCGTCTCGTTGGCGGCGTAGGCGTTCGGGTATGGCCCGAAGTAATGGCCGCCGTCCCGTTTCAACTTACGTGTCGTGAGCAGCCGCGGGTACGGCTCGTTCGTGACTTTAATATACGGATACGATTTGTCGTCTTTCAACCGGATGTTGTATTTCGGGTCGTGTTTTTTAATGAGCGTCATCTCGAGCAAGAGTGCCTCGAGCTCGCTCGCCGTGACGATATATTCGAAGTCACGGATCTCGGCGACGAGACGCATCGTTTTAATATCGTGTGCCCCAGTAAAATAAGAGCGGACGCGATTCTTTAAGTTTTTCGCTTTCCCAACGTAGACGATCTCGCCATACTCGTTCTTATGCAAGTAACAGCCCGGTTCGTCCGGGAGCAGCGCCAATTTATGTTTAATGTGGTCAGTTTGACTCAAATTTTATCACCTCAGTTTAGCTTCCTCCAAGACGGGAAAAAATCGGTGTAGTCTCAGAGGGAGGGTTTTTGATGAAACGATATGACGTAATCATCATCGGCAGCGGTTCGGCAGCGAGTCAAGCCGCGAGCGTTTTACGCGACGCCGGTAAACGGATTGCCATCGTCGAGAATTGGACGTTCGGCGGGACGTGCCCACAACGCGGGTGCGATCCGAAAAAGATGCTCGCGGAAGGGGCGGAACTCATCGCCAAAGTCGAACGCATGAAACCGCTCGGCGTCAAAGGTGACATCACGCTCGACTGGCACGCCTTCAAGCGACGTGTCGATGAATACCGCTTCGCCATCCCGACGACGAAGATGCACAAGTGGAAAGAAGATGACATCGACTTATACGAGGGCGAGCCCCACTTTATCGATGAGGACTCGATCGTCATCGAAGGCCATGAGATCTCGGCGCATCAGTTTTTGATCGCGACCGGCCAACTCCCGCGCCCGCTCGACATCCCAGGCGGTGAAGACGCCATCACGAGCGACGACGTGTTCGACCTCGAGGACGTGCCCGAGCGGATCACCATCGTCGGTGCCGGATACATCGCGTTCGAGTTCGCGCACATTCTCCGCCGGTTCGGCAGCGCTGTCACACTCCTCATCCGGTCGCGGGCGCTTAAACAGTTCGACCGAAAAATTGTGAAACGGCTCATCGATGAGACGGTCCACATCGGCATCGACGTCCGGTTCGGGCTTGAGCCCGTCAAGCTCGACGGGAACATCTTGACATTATCAGATGACTCTACCCTAGAAGGGCTCGTCCTTAACGCCACGGGTCGTATCCCGAGCATCGAGCGGCTACGGTTGGATGCGGCCGGCATCGAGGCGGACAAGGACGGGATCACCGTCAACGACTATTTACAGACGACGAATGCGAACGTCTATGCGGCCGGCGACGTCGCCAAAAGTCCGAACCCGGCGCTCACTCCGTTTGCCGGGCAAGAAGGACGGATCGCCGCCCTTAACCTGTTGCGGAACAACACACGTCCATTGCCGGAGCGTCCGGCCCCGACGGTCGTGTTCACGACGCCGCCAATCGCCAAAGTCGGTCTGACGGTCGACGAGGCGAAATCGCTCGGGATCGACTATGAATGCAGGGACAATGACATGTCCCACTTTCTTACGTATGAACGGGTCAATGACGCGACCGCCTTCTCGCGCGTCTTACTCAGCAAAGACGGCCGCGTCATCGGCGCTCACTTGATCGGGCAACACGCGCCCGAGCTCATCAACTTGTTCTCGTTTATTATACAAAACAATATCAGCCATCAACACGTTAAGCACTTAGAGTTCGCCTATCCGACGTCCGCCTCTGATTTGACACACTTGATGTAAAAAAAGGCTCTTCCATGTCGTATGGAAGAGCCTTTCGTCATTCGATCCCTTTTTCCTTATCTTCTTTGAGCGCGTCCTGTAACGACTTCTCCCAGAGCGGGACGCCTTTAGCGTGAGCCGCCCGAGCGAGCAAGTGTCCGCCGACCGGTGCGGTCAACAAGACGAAGAACAAGCCGAGCAAGAGACGTGCGTCGAAGATACGTTGGTCGACCCAGACGTGGAGCACCGCCGCGAACAAGACGAACATGACGCCGAGCGTCGCCGACTTCGATGCCGCGTGCGTCCGTGAATAGACGTCTGGCAAACGGATGAGGCCGATCGCCGCAACGACCGTGAAGAACACCCCGATGATCGTGAAAACGCCGGTCAATATATCAAAGATCGTTGTCGCGGTCATGATGAATGATTTCCCCTCTCTCTAAGAATTTCGAGAACGCCACCGTACCGATGAAGGCGAGGATACTGAGCAAAAGAATGACCTCGAAGAACATCGTCGTGTCGAGCAAGATCGACAATAGCGCGACGACCGAGATCAACGCGATCCCGATCGAGTCGAGCGCGATGACACGGTCAGCGGTCGTCGGCCCTTTGATGACCCGATACAGCATGCCGAGCATGGCAAACAAGAGAATGGCGAGCGCAATGTAAATTAAAATATCTAATATGCTCATTCCGTCGCCTCCTTAATCGTTGATTCAAAGTTATTGTAGATGTCGCGTTTGAGCGCCTCTTTATCCGGCATGTTGAGTGCGTGGATATAAAGTATTTTATTATCTTTCGAGACTTGGACGACGAGCGTCCCTGGTGTGAGCGAGATCAGCATCGACAACAGGCTGATTTTCCAACCCGTGCGCAGTGACGTTTCATATCGGAAGATACCAGGTTGAATCTTCAATTTCGGGCTCAAGACGAGACGTAACACCTCGAAGTTCGCCATGACGAGCTCACGTGCAAAAATCAAGAACAGCTTGAACAGCTTGATCACACGTGTGAAGTAAAAGCCCGTACCTTCAGATTTGAAGAACCGCCGCATCATGAAGATGACGAGCAGTCCGAGCAAGTAACCGATGAGAAACCCGCTCGTCGTGAACGTACCGGAGAAGAACATCCAGATGAACGCCAAGAAAAAGTTGATGAGTAGTTGGTAAGCCATGTCTAAATCACTCCTTAATCACGGCATCGATGTAGATTTCCGGGTCGACGAGCGGTTCGATTGCCTGGGTAATGAACGGATGCATCGCCTCGGCCCCGAATCCGTACGCGACGGCCACTGCGACGAGTAACAACGTCGGCACGATGAGTC
The DNA here is from genome assembly GCF_004337185.1 of Exiguobacterium sp. SH0S2. Classification (NCBI taxonomy): domain Bacteria; kingdom Bacillati; phylum Bacillota; class Bacilli; order Caryophanales; genus Exiguobacterium; species Exiguobacterium sp. SH0S2. The sequence continues at coordinate 753,841 of NZ_SJVB01000001.1, forward strand.
GGTTCATATACGGGACGAGCGGACCGTCATAGACGCGTCTCTCTTCTCCCCAGAACCCATAGAGGAAAATCTTAATGACCGAGAACAGAACGAACAAGCTCGACAGCAAGATGAGAAGCGGGCCGAACAAGTCGCCGTCGGCCACCCCGCCTTGAACGATCAACAATTTACCGAAGAAGCCACTGAGCGGCGGAATGCCGGCGAGTGACAACGCGGCGATGAAGAACGTCCATCCGAACAGCGGGAACCGGGTGATCAATCCACCCATGTCGCGAAGTTGACCGGAACCGGTGATCCCGATCATCATCCCGACGAGCATGAACAAGGCGGCCTTGATGAGCATGTCGTGCATCAAATAGTAGAGCGCCCCTTCGAGCGACGTCTGCGTATTGAGGGCGATCCCGTAAAGGATGACGCCGACCGCGATCATGATGTTGTAGATGATGATCAACTTCACATCGTTATATGCGATCGCCCCGGTCATCCCGATGACGATCGTCAGCACGGCGAGCACGATCAAGAACGTCTGCATGAACGACCCTGTGTCGAACAAGAGCGTGTACGTCCGTAAGATCGAATAGACGCCGACTTTTGTGAGCAAGGCACCGAACATAGCGAGAATCGGCGTCGGGGCAACGACGTACGATCCAGGCAGCCAGTAGTGCAACGGGACGAGCGCCCCTTTCATACCGAAGACGATGACGAACAAGACACCGATGACGGTGATGACGTTTTGATTTTCGACGAGCGGGATCTTCTGTGCCAAGTCAGCGAGACTGAGCGTCCCGACGACGCCGTAAAGAAGTGCGACGGCCATGACGAACAGCGCCGACGCGATGACGTTCACGAGCAAGTATTTGATCGACTCGCGCAACTGGACACCTTTCCCACCGAGTACGATCAAGACGTACGAAGAGATGAGGAAGACTTCAAAGAAGACGAACAAGTTGAAAATATCGCCCGTCGTGAAGGCGCCGTTGACACCGACGAGTAAAAATAACATCGCGACGTACACGTAGTTCGATTCATAAGCGTCCGAGAAGTAATGCGTCGCAAACCAGACGATGAAGAACACGATCAACGTCGATGTTGTGACGAGAAGCGCCGACAACATATCCGAGACGAGCGTGATTCCGAACGGTGCGGGCCAATTCCCGAGGTTGACGGTCAAGATACCGTCTTGCGATACGGTGAAGACGAGCAACACCGATACAGCGAACGTGACAAGTAAAGCCCCGAGTGCCATCACACGTTGTAGGCGTACCTGTTTTGGTGCGAACATCAGGATGACGGCCGCAAGTGCAGGGATGACAATCGGAAAGATCGGTAAGTTAATCATTCGATTCCGTTCCTTTCATTTCCTCAATATTATCCGTGGTCAACTCCTGGTACGTCCGATAAGCGAGTACCAAGAAGAACGCCGTCACACCGAAGCTGATGACGATCGCCGTCAAGACGAGCGCTTGCGGTAGCGGGTCAGTATATTCCGTGACCCCGTCGACGAGGACAGGTGCCGCTCCCGTCTTCAGTCCACCCATCGTCAAGACGAGCAAGTGGGCTGCGTGACTGAGCAGGCCGGTACCGATGATGATGCGCAACAAACTCTTTGAGAGAATCATGTAGACCGCGCTCATCGTCAGTACCCCGATGATGATGCTAACGAAGATTTCCATTATTCACTCTCTCCAATCGTTTGAATGATCGTCATCGTCACACCGATGACCACAAGGTAGACGCCTAAGTCAAAGGCGATGGCCGTGTGAAGTGTCTGCTCACCAAGGAGCGGCAAATCGAACTTGTCATAAGCGTGTGTCAGGAACGGACGATTCCAAAAGATGCTGTGGAGCGATGTTAGCATCGCAATGACAAGACCGAGTGCCGTCATGATTCGATAGTCGAACGGTAAGACTTTCGCAAGCGTCTTCGAGTCGAACGCGAGCAGTAACAACACGAGAGCAGCAGCCGTCATCAATCCACCGACAAACCCGCCGCCTGGCGAATAGTGCCCGGCGAAGAATAGGTTGATTGAAAACATGATGATGATGAAGAAGATGATCACCGCGGCCGTCTGTAAAATGACGTCATTCACTTGATCATTTTTCCGATTCATGTTCATCTGCTCCTTTCGTGCGTTCTGTCGTTCTAAATTTGATCATCGTATAGATCCCGATTGCCGCAACGGCGAGGACGACGATCTCGAACAGCGTATCAAAGCCCCGGAAGTCGACAAGGACGACGTTGACCATGTTCTTTCCGGCTGCTAAGTCGTAGACGTTCTCTTTATAATACTCAGAGATCGAAGACAACGATCGGTTCGACAGTGCCATGAAGCTGAGCAACATGACCGTCACCCCAACGATGACCGACACGATCGCGTTCTCCACTTTAAATTTGATACGAACTTCTTTGCGGCTGATCTCCGGCATGTGATAGAACACGAGCAAGAACAAGGCGACCGATACCGTCTCGATGACGAGCTGCGTCAAGGCGAGGTCCGGCGCACCGAAGAACACGAAGAACAAGGCGACCGAATAGCCGATGACCCCGAGCAAGATGATCGATGGCAGGCGTGAGCCCATGAACAGAATCGCGAGCGCCGCCAAAATGATGACCGCCCCGAGCACATATTCATACGGCGCGACAGCCTCCATCTCGCCGAACGAGAAGTTGAACAAGTCGAACCAGTACATCGAGAACAACAGCATCCCTGATAAGAACAGGAAGATGTAGATCAAGTAGGACCGGATGAAGCCGGTCATGTAATTGTCTTTAAAACGATAAGCCGCTTTGTTCGACCAGACGAGCGACCCGTCGTACATACCGTTCAGCGTCAACCGGTTCGGGATATGGTTGTAGATCCCCATCCACTTGTTGATCATGAAGAACATGAGCGTCCCGAGGGCGATAATCCCGAGCGTCATGAATAGCTCTGGAGTCGGTCCGTGCCAGAAGTAGATGTCGACTTTGACCTCTTGCCCGCTCGCGACGAGCGTCGGATAGATCGACTCGACGGCAGGCTTGATGAGCGAGTTCGACAATACGTTTGGAACGAAGCCGAGGACGACGACGAGGATAGCTAAAATTGCCGGCGGGATGAGCATCCCGATTGGTGCCTCGTGCGGCTGTTTCGGCAATTCGTCGAACTTGGCTTTCCCCATGAACGTCCGTGTAAAGATGATCAAGCTATAGATGAACGTGAACACGCTCGCAATGAACGCGACGACAGGGATCAAGATCCCGATCGTGTCGAGCGCGAAGAAGTCCATCGAGAACACTTTCGTCGTCGCCTTCAAGAACATCTCTTTACTAAGGAAGCCGTTGAATGGCGGTAACCCTGCCATCGACAACGAGCCAATGACAGCGATCGTGAACGTGATCGGCATGACGGTCATGAGACCGCCGAGCTTACGGATGTCACGTGTGCCCGTCTCGTGGTCGATGATCCCGACCATCATGAACAACGACCCTTTGAACGTGGCGTGGTTGATCAAGTGGAAGATGGCCGCGATCGTCGCGACCATGAAGATGTTGTCGTCGATCCCGTCGTAATGAAGCGCCGCGGCGCCAAGGCCGAGCAGCGACATGATGAGACCGAGCTGACTGACTGTCGAGAACGCGAGTATTCCTTTCAAATCCGTCTGTTTGACGGCGTTGAAGGCTCCCCAGAACAACGTGAACGTCCCGACCGAGGCGATGATCCATAGCCAGAGCGATGATTCTTGGAACACCGGACTCATCCGGGCGACCAAGTAGAGCCCGGCCTTGACCATCGTCGCCGAGTGCAAGTACGCACTGACCGGGGTCGGTGCTTCCATCGCGTCCGGCAACCAGATGTGGAACGGGAATTGCGCTGACTTCGTGAACGCCCCAAGCAAAATCAAAATCATGGCGGCGACGAAGAACGGACTTTCGGCGATAAGCGCTTGATTCGCGACCATGTCGCGGATGCTGAACGATCCGACGATCGACTCCAAGATGACGATCCCGCCGAGCATCGACAGACCACCGAACACGGTGATCAGCATCGACTTGCGTGCCCCGTAGCGAGAGCGTTCTTTCTCATACCAATACCCGATCAACAGGAACGACGAAATCGATGTGAGTTCCCAGAACATGTACATGACGACCATGTTATCCGAGAGGACGACACCGAGCATCGCACCCATGAAGAGAAGCAAGTACACATAAAAGTGACCGAGCGACTCTTTATCTTTGTTCAAGTAGTAAATCGAATACAGGACGACGAGCGCCCCAATCCCTGTAATGAGGAGGGCAAACAGTAGTCCAAGCCCGTCCACGTAAGCGGTAAAGTTGATCCCGAGCGACGGCATCCACTTGACCGTTTCGCTCACGACGTCTCCCGCACTCGTGATTCCGATGAAGCGGAAGAAGTAGACGAACAGGAGTACCGGGACGACCAGTACGAACCAGCCCGTATGGATCCGTTTCAACGCCCGAAACAAAAACGGGATGAACGGTGCCGCGAGGAGCGGCAATAAGATAGCGAAATGTAACACCGACAAGAAAATTCCTCCTTCGAACAGAGTCTTACAACAATGACATCAAATATTAAGTTCATTTGACGCCATCACGTCTTCCTCATGAGTATAGCGTAAATTTTCAGGCTGTTTCCATGATAAAAGCTTCTCACTTTTCTAGCCATGGTTAAAAAAACCTGAACTGTTAAATATGAAGGGAGTCGACAAAAAACGACTAAAAAAAATTGGATGCGGACAGCATATGTAAGCTCTCTCAAACGTGTTGCCGCTCCCGAATCGATGGTAAACCTTAACCTATCTTATTCTTTGCTCGCTCACTAAACTCCTTGTTCCCTAACGAAGCCAACAAAAAACAGCCGATCGGTCTCCCGATCGGCTGTACGTTTATTATTTTGCTGACGCGATAAACTCTTTAAGCGCTTCTTTTGGTTGGAAGCCCATTGTTTTCGAGACAGGTTGTCCGTCTTTGAACATCATGAGTGTCGGGATGCTTTGGATTTGGAAAGCGCCCGCTACTTCTGGGTTCTCGTCAACGTCGAGTTTAACGATTTGGACTTGGTCGCCCATCTCTTGATCGAGTTCTTCAAGAACCGGTGCGATCATGCGGCACGGTCCACACCATGCTGCCCAAAAATCGACGAGGACGACGCCCTCTTTCACTTCTTGTTCGAACGTTTGAGTCGTTGCGTGTTTAATAGCCATTTGGTAAATACCTCCCCAGTAAGATGAGACAGTTCAATTAAGAACTCTCTTGCATTTCATGTTCAGAGTATACCACGGAGGGTAACTTTCCCCAAACGTTATGCCCATCAGCTATTGACGAGGTGTTTTCGGAACTCTTCAGTCAAGAGCGGCACGACGTCGAACAAGTCGCCGACGATGCCGTAGTCGGCTACGCTGAAGATGCTCGCTTCCGGGTCTTTGTTGATGGCGACGATGACTTTGGCGTTGCTCATCCCGGCCAAGTGTTGGATTGCCCCGGAGATCCCGCAGGCGATATAAAGGTCCGGCGTGACGACTTTACCCGTCTGACCGATTTGGAGTGCGTAGTCGCAGTAGTCCGCGTCACACGCTCCACGTGAAGCACCGACCGCGCCGCCGAGCAGTTCAGCGAGCTCTTCGAGCGGTTTAAAACCGTCCTCGCTCTTGACGCCACGTCCTCCGGCGACGATGACTTTCGCTTCCGCGAGATCGACTTTACCGGTCGCTTTACGGACGACTTCTTTGACGATCATGGCGAGATCTTTCAATTCGACGGCCGGCGTCTCGACCGACACGCTCGCCCCCGCTTGACGCGGAAGTGCGTCGATGTTGTTCGGACGGATCGTGAAGAACATGACCGAATCTTTGAATTTCACTTTCTCGAACGCTTTACCCGAGTAGATCGGACGGACGAATTCGGCGTCTCGTCCCGAGCCTTCGATCGAGACGACGTCACTGATGAGGCCGGCGTCAAGACGGGCCGCGAGTTTCGGTGCGATGTCTTTTCCGAGTGCGGTGTGACCGAGGACGATCATATCCGGTCCTTCTTGGTCGATGATTTGGCGGAGTACTTGGCCGTAACCGTCCGGCGTGTAATGTTTGAGTCGCTCGTCTTCGATGACGAGGACGCGCGCTGCGCCGTGCTCCCCGAGTTCAGTCGCGAGTGCTTTGACGTTATCCCCAATGACGACCGCCGTCACGTCGTCCGTCAGTTGCTTCGCCGCGGCGATCGCTTCAAATGATACGTTCCGTAACGCGCCTTCGCGCGCTTCTGCGAGTACTAAAGCTTTCATATGTGATGTCCCCCTTAAATGACTTTGGCTTCCGTGCGAAGTAATTGAACGAGCTCGCTCACTTGTGTCGACGTGTCCCCTTCAAGAATACGTCCCGCTTTCTTCTCTTCCGGCAAGAACCGTTTGATCGTCTCGATCTTCGCTCCGATCTCGTCTTCGTCGAGGTCGATGTCTGAGAGATCGAGTTCTTCGAGCGGCTTCTTCTTCGCTTTCATGATACCTGGAAGGCTCGGATAGCGCGGTTCGTTCAAGCCTTGTTGCGCCGTCACGAGGAGCGGCAGGTTGACTTCGATCACTTCTGTGTCCCCCTCGACGTCACGCGTGACCGTCGCCGTCGTGCCGTTGATGTCGAGCTTCGTGATCGTCGTCACGTAGTTCATGTCGAGCAGCTCGGCGACGCGCGGCGCCACTTGTCCGCTACCGCCGTCGATGGCGACGTTACCAGCGAAGATGAGGTCTGGTGCTTGGTCTTTCAAATATGCGGCGAGCACTTTCGAAATCGTCACGTGATCCGCGTCCTCGACGTCATCCTCGATCGAGATGCGGACCGCTCTGTCCACACCCATCGCGAGCGCTGTCCGTAGTTCTTTGTCCGCGTCGTCCGGTCCGACCGTCACGACCGTGACTTCTCCCCCGAGATCGTCACGCTTGCGGATCGCTTCCTCGACCGCATACTCGTCATATGGGTTGATGATGAATTCGGCACCGTCTTCTTGAATCTCCCCGTTCTCAAGTTGGATCGCTTCTTCTGTATCGAACGTACGTTTTAGCAACACAAAAATATTCATCGTAGTTCCCCCTTTAAGTTGTTCGCACCATCATTCATGAATCTCCATTCATTTTTTGAGCTAGCGAGAGGGCTTACGGTTAAGCAAGCCCTTTTTTCAACATATGGTGTACTTTCGGTAACGTCGACATCAAGTCGTACTTGAAGCCGCTCGCCATCCAACTCGTGACCACTTCATCGATCGTGCCGAAAATCATTTGTCGCGCCAGCCGGTAGTCGAGGTCCTGGTCAAACTCCCCGGTCTCGATGCCGTGCTTGACGACCGCATCGATCAAGTTCAAATACGGCTTCAACACTTCACTGATCTTTTGGCGGAGCGCCAAGTTCGACTGTCTGAGCTCGATTTGCGTCACGACGGCGAGGTCGTAGTCGACCGACAGCTGCTTGAGATGCGACTCAATCAACTGGTACAGCTTGTCGCCTGCCGTCGTCTCCTGCTCGATCTGTTGCTTCGAGTAGTCGATGAACAGGCCCATCTTCGTCTGGAACAGTTCGATCAACAGATGCTCCTTATTTTTGAAGTACAAATAAATCGTTCCGTCCGCGACACCAGCTTCTTTGGCGATGGCTGTCACCTTTGCACCGTGATAACCATGGTCCGCGATCACTTTCACTGCCGCATCGATAATGCGGTCACTTTTTGATACATTCTTTTTCATAGACACCCATGCTCCTTATTGCTGCAGAAAAATGAATGATGGTTCATTCATTTATTATTCTATCATGTCAAAGAGAGGTGTCAACTGCTTTGTTTCACTTGTTTCGCCTTCTCTTCGTCGACGAGGACGCGGCGCAGGATCTTACCAACGAACGTCTTCGGCAACTCGTCACGGAATTCATACAGCTTTGGTACTTTATACGCCGCGAGCTTCTCACGGCAATGCTTGTCGAGCTCGTCTTCGGTCACATTCACCCCGTCCCGCGTGACGATGAACGCTTTGACCGTCTCACCGCGGTAAGGGTCCGGGACACCGATACAGACCGCTTCCTTGACGGCCGGATGTTCGTACAGCACTTCTTCGATCTCGCGCGGGTAGACGTTGAAGCCGCCGGCGATGATCATGTCTTTCTTCCGGTCGACGATATAGAAGAACCCGTCCTCGCCCATATAGCCGAGGTCACCGGTCGCGAGCCATCCATCTTTCAAGACGGCCGCCGTCTCTTCTGGTTTTTGCCAGTAGCCTTTCATGACTTGCGGTCCATTCAGGAACACTTCGCCGATTTCACCAACTTCAGCCGGTGTCTCGCCGTCTGCCTTTACAATTTTAGCAGAAGTATCGGATAACGGCACCCCAATCGAGCCGACGATGCGTTTGTCCCACAAGAAGTTGGCATGCGTCACCGGTGACGTCTCGGACAACCCGTATCCTTCGACGATGCGCCCGCCCGTCACATCTTCGAACTGTTCTTGCACTTCGACCGGGAGTGGTGCCGATCCTGAGATACATGCCTCGATCGACGACAAGTCATACTTTTTCAGTTTCGGGTCGTTCAAGATGCCGACATACATCGTCGGGGCTCCTGGGAAGAAGTGTGGTTTCTTCTTGTTGATCGTCTTCAAGACGTCAGTGACGTCAAAGCGTGGCACGAGAATGAGTTCATACCCGTTCGCCACCCCGAAGTTGAGGCAGCATGTCATGCCGTAGACGTGGAAGAACGGGACGACGCTCAAGACGCGCTTCTCATCACCGCGGTTATATTTATAGAAAAAGTTCGAAATTTGGTCGACGTTCGCCGTCAAGTTGAAATGTGTCAGCATGACCCCTTTCGGCAGCCCGGTCGTCCCGCCCGTGTATTGGAGCACGGCGACGTCTTGTTTCGGGTCGATCTCGATCGGCTTGACCGGTCCAAAGTTTTTGAAGTCCTTGAACGCGACCGAACCCGTCGTATCGATGACGATATTGTTCTCGCGTTTCACTTTGATCGGGTACAGCTTGTTTTTCGGGAATGGCAGGTAGTCGGCGATACTCGTCGTGATGATCGTTTGAATGTCCGTCTTTTCTTTCACCCGGAGCGACTTCGGATAGAGGAGATCGAGCGTGATGACGATCTTCGCGCCGGAATCGGTGATCAAGTTTTCAAGCTCGTGCTCGGTGTAGAGCGGGTTCGTCTGGACGACGGTCCCACCGGCATACAGGACGGCGTAGAACGAGATGACGTACTGTGGGCAGTTCGGGAGCATCAGGCTGACCCGGTCCCCTTTTTGCAACCCTCTCGACTGCAACATCGTCGCCAAACGGTGGGCCGCATCATCGATTTGGGCAAACGTCAAATCCTTGCCGATGAACGAGACGGCGGTCCGGTCCGGGAAATCTTTAGCGGCGCGGCTGAGTGCCTCATAGAGTGGTTTCACCTCGTAGTCGATCGTTTCAGGCATGTCAGCTGGATAATCTTGTAACCACGGTTTTTCCATTGATTCTCCTCCTTAGAATGAATAGTCATTCAGTTAATTCCATTATAATGCTAAGAAAACGCTTTCATCTACCCTTTACCCGATAATTTTCAGAAAATATCGAAAAAAAGTGCATGGATTCAAAAATCCATACACTTTAGACGCGTCTGAAGTACGCTTCAGTTTGCTCTTCATTCCCAATTTTTTCATCCAAGCGGGCAATCAACTCTTCTTCTTTCTCGATCGTCGAGAAGTCGATCCCGAGCCACGCCTCCATCTCGGGGCGAGAGAACGCGTACGTCCGGTTCGGGAACGCGAAACGGACGATCTCCGTATTTTGTACGAGCGTGAAATACGTCGCCGCGTTACGGATGGCAAGCCGCTCCTGCTCGATGCGCTCAATCTCCGGATCATGATAACGGACGGTCAAGCCATAGGGACGTTTTTTCGTCTGCAGCTCGATCGACTTATAACAGTCGTGCATCGGCAACGTCTTGGCGATCCCGACGACGGCGTTGATATCGCCGACGTATGTGCCCTCGTATTGAAAGGCACTCGGGTGCCGCTTCGAGGGATCACTACACCCAGAAAGTACAAACAGTAATACGACGAGCACCAGACCGAACCGTTTCATGATACGTCCTCCTTAAGATTTGAGTTGCAGGTTGAAGCGGTAGAGCAGGCGTTTGGCGAGCAAGTGGGCGAGGAAGCCGCCGATCAAGAAGCCGATGACGTAAAGAATACTGTTCGTCGAATACGCGATATTCGCTAAGATAATCCCACCAAGCATGGCGAAACAAAGCACCATCATCAGGTGAACGAACCAGAGCCAGTTCGAGAACATGAAGAAGCGGCCGTTGTTCTCTTGCGGGGCCCGGTTGAATGTAAGGAGTCCGAGTCCAAACGATAGGACAATAAAAGCAAGTACGCTTAATGGAGCAACGGCTAGGAACTCTTGCCACACGCTGTTGTCTGTATATAAGTTATACGTGTCGACGTTAATTACATTCGCAAGCGGTGAAATCACGCGCAAGAACACACTTTCAATCGCACGTTCGAATACACTATATACGCGCTCTGTATTTTGAGTGAACGATATGACCGATCCTTGAATCAGCAATAAGATGCCGACAGGGAACAATAGTGCGACGACCGACCAGAGCACTTGCGAGATTGCCTCCCCGCCAAACGAACCCATCCATAACGCCAACGAGAAAACAGCAATTCCGGTCAATAGCATAAAACCAACGAGCGCTGCGACTTTCAACGTATGTCCTTCAATTAAGAACGAATAGCGTGACGCATGGATCATCCAAAGCATGAGCGGTCCACCAAGGAGTGTCGAGACGACGATGCCGCTCGTCCCAATCAACCATTTCGATATGTACAACTGGTTCCGGTTGAACGGGAGGGACATCGCAAAGTCAGACATTTGGCTGTTGCGTTCACTGCCAATCAAGACAGACGCCATCAAGAAGCCGAAGATGATATAGAGAAAGATGACTCCAACATACGGGATGAGTGTCTGTAAATCGCCAATCCAGTAACTATATTGCGGGTTGAACAACTCTTCAACTGATGCGTTCGACGCATCACCATTAAACCACTCGGCATACTTGTCCGGATTCATTTGAATGTCCTGAACTTGTTCATCGAACGACTGCATTTGTGTCCACACCGGGAGCGTGTACGCGACAATCCCAAGGAAGACGAGCAAAATCCATAACAACGACACTTGTTTCCAATCTTTTTTCAACAACACGTTAAATGACACTTGCCTCACCTCCTAATTGGACCCGGAAAATGTCTTCGAGCGACATCGGGATCTCTTCGACGAGCATCGGGTCGTGGGCGTCGACGAACGCGTCGAGCTCTTGTGTCCGTTCTTTCGCCATGAACAAGACGACGCGTCCCGTCACGTTGATGATTTCGATATCTTTTCGTTCGAGCAGTTCGACCGGTACTTGGTCGTTGAAGACGACTTGCAGCTTGACGCTCGACTCACGAGCCTCTTCAAGCGACATGATCGCTTTGACCCGTCCCTTCTCGATCATGATGATGCGGTCGGCGATCCGCTCGAGCTCGTGCAGCTGGTGGCTCGAGACGATGATTGAGCAGTTGCGTGCCTCGACTTGGGCGATCATCAGTTTCAAGACGTCGGCCTTGGCGACGACATCGAGTCCATCGGTCGGTTCATCAAGCAGGTAATAGCTCGCTTTGACGGCGAAGGCGAGCGACAGCGTCACCATCGCTTTCTGCCCTTTAGACAACTGACGGATCTTTTTATTACCGATGTTGTAGCGCGTGAGCGTCTCGGTGAACGCCGCCCGGTCGAACGACGGATAGATCGAGGCGTATAAATCCATCGCCTCGTTGACGGTGTAATGTTTGAGCGCGTCGGCTGAATCCGGAACGAAGATGACGTCCCGCTTCAATTCAGCTTTCTCAAAAATGCTCGATGGCCCGTAGCGGACGTCCCCGGTGTCCGGTCGGATGATGCCGACCATCGTCCGGAGGAGTGTCGTCTTGCCGGCCCCGTTACGACCGACGAGGGCGATGATCTCTCCTGGTCTGACCGAGAAGTCGATCGCATCGAGCACGGTTTGGCGGTCGATTCTCTTACTCAGTTGCTGTACTGTCAGCATGGTTCTCCCCTACTTTCTTATACTCTGTCTCAAATAGCGTCATCGCTTCTTTAAGCGACACGTTTGCGTAATGGCAATCGATGGCGAGCTTTTGGATGGCTGCGACGACCGGCGCGCGTGACGCGTCTTGGTCAACCCAGTCCATCGAGACGAACGTCCCACGCCCGCGATGCATCTCGAGCAAACCGAGCCGCTCGAGCTCTTGATACGCCTTGCTGACGGTGTTCGGATTGATGACGAGGTCCGTCGCGAGCTCACGGACCGACATGACTTTGTCGCCCGGTCGTAAGATGCCGCGGATGACGAGCGCTTTCGTCTGATTGACGATTTGTTCATATAAAGGTTCCGCACTTTTCATATCGATCTTATATAACATGGGTCACACCCTCTCTTGTAAACGTGGTATAAGTGTATTATATGTATTAGTACACGTAATAGCAATAGTTCTTAGAGGGCATTTTCAGTTTACAGGGAATTGGGAATAAATAGAATACGACTTTGGACCGAGACGGGATTCGGTCTTTTCGGGTACATTGTAGTAGAGGTGAACAGAAAATGAAGAAAAGGTTGTTAATTGGCGCAGTCGGCTTGCTCGTCGCCGGATCGATGTACGGGAGAAGCGAAGCGACGGAGCGCTATACAGACTACATCTATGACACGTACGGGGAGCGTGTCGATGTCGACGTATCACAGGACTGGAAACTGACTGGATACAAGGCGACGTTCAAACTGGAGACGACACCGCTTCGCGGGACGTATTCCGCGCGGACGTATGGGGACGGCTCGATCCATGACGATGTGATGCCCGCCTACTGGGTAAAAGAAGCCGAGACGACGCTACACGACCGACTCGTCACCGCGAACGTCTTGTCACGTGAAGAGACGGTCCGGGCGAACGTACCGGAAGACGCGGTGCGAATGCGCGACGTGACGACAAAGCCTGAACCGACGTCCATCTTCGAACTGAATCCAGAGACGTTTTTAGGCGCCTCCGTCATGCTGCACGAAGCATGGAACGACACCGCTGAACAGAAACAGCGCGTGCTCGACGTCATCCGTCTGCTCGAGGACGATGTGAAGTCGATCCATTTCTCGTTCGACGGGACACCGAACGAGGATGACGACTTCACCGAGCGTTATTTGAACGTGTCACGCACACCCCAATCTGGCGACCCGTCGTTCAATTCACTCCAAACAATTGACGACTTGAACCGCCACGACCGCCTGTATGGGTTTGACAAGACGACGTTCATCAGCGAATACCGATTTGATGGGACGAAAATCGAGCGAGACACTGCTGACTAATCCGGTAGTGTCTTTTCTCGAGTCGTCTTGCTTTACAGACAGCGGTCGACTTGCTAACATTTGACTTGTCAATGATTGATGAGTCAAATATGAAAGGTGGGACGCAATGGAGCTACGAGAGATGAGCCGGTTGCTATACCAAATCAAACTCGCCGACCAGCGCGTCGCGACATCGTTCGAGCGTGAGACAGGTTTCAGCCTGACCCGCTACGAGATGCTCATGATCGTCAACGACAAAGGCGTCTGCTCGCAAAGCGAGATCCAACAAGAGATGAAGATCGACAATGCGGCGATCACCCGTCACTTGAAGATCCTCGAGGAGAAAGGCCACGTCAGGCGGGAGCGGAACGTCGCAAACAACCGCGAAGTGTTCGTCCGCTTGACGGAGACGGCGGCACGCGAGTTGCAGCACTGTGAACAAAACCATGATCAGACGAACCATTTGATCGCCAAAGTATTGTCGGAGTCGGAGATGCAACAGCTATCCACCCTGCTACAAAAGCTAAATACTATTTGAACAGAGAAAGAGGAGATTAACTATGACAACTACATTTGAAAACAATACATTAACGGACGTAATGCTCGACAGAAAGTCGATCCGCGTCTATGACGAAACGGTCAAAATTCCACAACTCGAAATGCTCGAGATGATCCAAGAAGCGACGACGGCTCCGTCGTCAGTCAACATGCAACCGTGGCGCTTCGTCGTCGTCGAGAGTCCGGAAGCGAAAGAGACGCTCAAGCCACTCATCCGCTTCAACGTTCGTCAAAACGATACGTCGGCCGCGATGGTGCTCATCTTCGGTGACATGGAATGCTACGAGCTCGGCGAAACAATCTACGATCAAGCCGTCGCTGAAGGCAAGATGCCGCAAGAAGTACGCGACCAACAACTCGACGCCATTATCCCTTACTACAAAAACTTGTCGAAACAAGAGATGAACGATATCGTCAAAATCGACTCAAGTTTGGCTGCGATGCAGTTCATGCTCGTCGCCCGTGCCCACGGTTACGACACGAACCCGATCGGTGGGTTTGAGAAAGACCAGCTCGCAGAAGCATTCGGAATGGACAAAGACCGCTACGTACCGGTCATGATCCTCTCAGTCGGTAAAGCGGCAGAAGCAGGTTACCAATCGGTCCGTCTCGACGCTGAAACAATCACAAACTTCAAGTAATCGGAGGAATTCAACATGATCTTAGTCAACGCCATTTTTGATGTGAAAGAAACAGAATTCGAAAGCTTTCTAGCCGATATTAACAAACTCATCGACTCGTCGAAACAAGAAGCAGGCTGCTTGAGCTATGAGCTCTATCAGTCGACGACGTCAGAGAACCGGTTCGTCATGATCGAGAACTGGGCCGACCAAGCGGCAATCGAAAAACACAACCAAAACCCGGACTTGATCGCCTTCGCCCAAAACGTAGCCAACTACGTGACGGCGAAACCGGTGCTCCATGTGACGGAAGTCAACTAATCAGCAGACGGTCGACCTCGTGTCGGCCGTTTTTCTGTACACTCTTTAGCATGATCCCTACCATTGGCAACCCTTATCCAACTAGCAGGCATACAAAAACCGCTTCTACGCATTTGTAGAAGCGGCTGTTTATTATATACCGAGAATGGCGAACGATACACCGACGACACCGATGAGCGCCATCGCGTAAACTGGTACGCGCGGCATCTCGCCGTTGTTGTCGAGTGCTTTCCCGAACATGAAGAACACAATCGGGTGCACGAGGAACGGCATCGAGAAGATGAGCGGGATGAGAAGCGATGCCTCTGTCCCGAACATGCCACCTTGGACCGCTGCGAAGAGGCCAAAGTGTGAGATGGCTGACGATTGCGCCATCGTCGTGTAGTCGAATGCGATCGTGCTGAAGCTGAGGATGACGAGACCGCCGAAGACGGCCATCATCTGCCAACCGAACGAGAACTGCATGAGCGCCTTCACTTCTTTGAAGTCCTCACCGTTCGCACCGCGCAAGTTTTTAAGCGCGAGTGCCGTCAAGACGAGACCGACCAAGACGATGATTGCCGTCGGCCAGATCCAGAGCGCCCCGTTGTCGGCACTGACTGCCAAGATCGAGAACACGAAGATGTGACCGAAGAACGGGATGTTGATCATGATTGGCGCACGTTTTGCCGCCACTTGACCGAAGTCACCGGCCGTACATGCACCTGTGAGACCACTGTGCGACAGCGAACCGGCCATACCTGGTGCGAGGTTACGGATGTGCCCCGTGCGGGCGAACCACATGAGGAGCGCGATCCCACCGAACATCCAGAACAACTGACCGAAGAAACCGTAGACGAGAATCGAGTTCATGCCTTCGATAGCGAAGGCGTCACCGATCCGCGAACCACCGACCATGAAGTTGGCAGCCAATACGACCGGGATCCCGGCGAACAAGAGCGCGCGGACGGTCGGTCCGTACGTCCAGTTTTGGAAGATGGCACCGAGTGCTGATGACAAAAGCATCGCAAAGAAGATTTGCGGCAAGGCGATGACGGGTTGAACGGCCATGGCGATTGCGTACGAGATGAACAAGATGACGAGCAGTAACGCCGTCTCGATCAAGCCCTTCTTCATATAAACGTGCTTGTCGTCGATCTGTGCCTTATGGTCGATCAAGAGGAACGATGCCGCGAGACCGATTAACGCGAGGATCGGATAGTAGAGCGTGATGCCCTCTGCCGCTCCCGGTTGGATCATCATGCGGAAGAACCCTTCAAGTCCGACGAGCAAGAAGAACGAACGAACGATGAAGATGAACTGCGTCCGTCCTGTTCCGAGGAACATCTCTTCTTTAGATGGGACGACGATGTCTTTCATCTCGAGCTCTTGCTTGCTTAAGATCTTACGAAGCTCTTGCCCACCGACGAAGAACGATACGACGAGCGCGATGATCGTCGTCCGCGACAGGAAGTCGACGAGCGGGAACTCAGGAAGACCCGGAGTCGCGATGCCCATCTCGACCATGGCGAAGCCGAGGCCGAGGCCGAAGATGACGATGACGAGGATTGGTGAGAACCGTGAACCGGCCACGACCATCCGTGATAAAATGACCATCGGGATGATGAAGGCCACAAGTAACCAGAATTGGTTGAGTAATTGCATTTGCGATAATTGCTGAACGATTTCCATGAAGTAACCCCTTATACATTTTTTTCACACTGTTTCGAAGTTTACAGGATTGAACATTCTGTGACAAGGGGGTGTGACGTATTGTAAACATTGAAAGCGGAACCAACTGAAATGGTTCCGCTTTCGGTTAGGTATTCGGTTGGCGAAGGCCCCAGATACCTTTATTTCCCGTGGCATAAAACAAGTCATCTTTGCCATTGAAGCTGGCCGAATCGCTCGAATGGGCCCGAATCTGTTTGTTGACGTGAGCCCTCCAATCTTTGTAGCGATCGAGCTCGAGTTGATAATACGACTTTTCGATGTAGTCGTAGATCTCTTTCAATGACGCCGTTCCGCCGTGATGCTGGAGGGCGAATTGGATTTTGCGAAGTAGTGCGCGTTTCAAGTTATCCCTCACCTTTCACTATATACTTCTAAATACTCTTCAAACTTTTGTTCCACTACGTTAATAATTCTATCAAGAGCCGCTTTGCCATCAATACGATATTCTTCCCTCACATAAAACATATTATCAACTAATTCAAAGGGTGGAGAAATATTGCTTATTCTAGTAGAAGTAGTCGATAGATACTTTAATGGGAGTGTTCTTAAATGTCTTTCCACTTTTACTTGTGAAAAAGGAGTTGTAAAGTCCTTACTTATATTCTTGAGAAGATAAGTACTGTGTTGTTTGCTAACCAAATCATAATAAGGTCTTGCGAGTTCAGTTATCGATATTGGAGCATGCCAATCCTCATAACCTCGCTCTAACATTATCTTCAGTACGTTCATTTTGTAAGGTCCCTGCCTCTCGAACTCATCTATGTACTGAATTAATTGCTTAAGTCGATCTTCCATAATCATGCCATCCTCACTCTGAAGCTTTCCGACTGAAGTAGTGATGCAGTCGAACTTCAACGATTTGACTGACCCATTCGTAAACCAGAGGATGAGCATACGCTTCGTTTTGCTCGATATGTAATGCTTCCTCAGACACAAAAAACGGTCCTTTAGCTATTTTATCAAATGGCATCCGTAACAGTAACTTTTCGATTCTTTGCTGATGGAACGGTGATTGGAAGTCTTTTGTCTGCCCATCGATTTGTTGACGGTACGGGATTGCATTGATGAAGTCATAAAACGGCCGAGCTGCCTCGCTTGCTGAAAGTGGTCCGAGCCATCCTTCTAGCCCGCGGTTCAACATGATCGATAGTACAATCATCTTATAACTCTTCGTCATGTCAGTGTATTCAACTTCGACTAACAATGATTTCGCACCTTCAAACAGATGACTTTCTTCCTCTCCCAACTCACTAATTCGATTCAAGAAACCGAAGTAGCCCACGTCTTTCTTCCATTGAGAGCGATAGGCGTCCATCGAGTACTCGCCTCGTTGAATCAACTCCATATAACTCGGTCGTCTTCCAAGCTCTTCTTTCACCATGAAGTAGTTCCGTTCTAACTGCTGCTGGCGGGTTGAAGCTCGAGTCACCATCCGCTTCAACAAATCGATGGCATGTAAATCAAATTCGATGGTACAGCCATCGGGCAAGGTCCCGTTTGTTGGAAGCTCTTTTACAATTGGTTGTCGTTTTGTCGTCAAGAGCGCCAACTTCTTGTCGATGTTCTTGTAGTTCCCGATCAAGTCGATGATGGTGCAATGCGTCTTCCCGCTCAACAAACGGAGTCCTCGACCAATCTGTTGCGTGAAGACCGTCAACGATTCGGTCGGACGGCAGAACAACAACGTATCGATTTCAGGAATGTCTACGCCTTCATTGAACAAGTTGACCGCGAAGATGATATCAAGATGTCCTTGCTTCAATTGTTTGATGACGCCCGCTCGGTCATATTCGGTCTGGCTATGTAAGGCGACGGCTTGAACGCCTTGGAGGCGGAAGTAGTCGGCTAAATATTCGGCTTGAGCGACCGAAGAACAGAATCCGAGCGCACGTGTCTGGTGATGCATCTGCCAGGCTTCGAAGATTTTTTGAGCGACACTTTCCTTTAACTGTTCTGCCAATAGCTCATCCTGATCATAACGGCGGCCGTTAATCAATCGGATTTGCGAATAGTCGATTTCGTCATAAATTCCGACGTAATGAAAAGGAGTCAAGTAAGATTCTTCAATTGCTTCAGTAAAGTGCATTTGATAGGCGACATTGTCATCACAGAGAGCGTAAACGTCTCCCCCATCCAGTCGGTCCGGCGTCGCCGTCAGTCCGAGCAAGAATTTCGGCTCGAAGTAATCGAGGACACGACGATAAGACGGTGCGGCCGAGTGATGGAATTCATCGACGACAATCAAATCGAACTGATCAGGCGCGAACTGTTGCATCCGATGTTTCGAGGCTAACGTTTGAATCGAAGCGAATAACACGTCGGCTGACTGCTCATCTCTCGAGTCACCACCTAGCAATAAGCCCGTTTTCCATTCAGTCGAGACTTTCTTATAAGAAGCCTCAGCTTGAAGCAGAATTTCTTTTTGATGGGCAATGAAGAGTACCCGTTTGAACTGTCGGGCGAAGAAGGCACTTAAATATGTCTTCCCTAAACCGGTAGCGAGCACAAGCATCGCTTTCCTTCTTCCCTCTTCCATCGTTTCACGTAACGCCTTTAAGGCGGCATCTTGGACGGTGTTCGGCGTGATCGTGTCGTCCTCGATGTAGACAGGAGTCATCTCAGCTACTTTGCCCATCTCATTCATCCGCTCTTGTCTCGCTTCGTATTCTTCGCGATAAGGCTGCAGCGAGATTGGATTCATGATTTGAGCATACTCACTATAAAACAGCTCGTGGAATGCATCGACCGATTGTTCGAACACATCCTCTGAGATGCTTGCCGGAATCTCGACGTTCCATTCGACGCCACGGTTCAAGGCGCTATGCGACAAGTTCGACGAGCCGACAAAGAACGTCCCGCTATCTTGAGTACGGAACAAATAGGCTTTCGGATGGAACGATTGACCATTCGAACGATAAAGTCGCAACTCAACCCCATCGATTTCCATGAGCATCTCGAGCGCATCCGGGTTCGTCAAATAGAGGTAATCCCCAATCAAAATCCGGACTTGGGCACCGCGCATGACCGCCTTTTTAAGTGAAGACGCAATCTCTTGAACACCTGATACTTGTGCAAACGCGACGACCATATAAATTTCAGTCGCCGCGTCGATTTGATTCTGTAATGGAATTCGTAAATGACTGGTGTACAGACGTAACTCACTCATGATCAAGGACCTCTTCCAAGAAGAGACCTTTTTCGAAACCGCCCCGCTTCTCGCGCTTCTCTTCACGGATGCGATTTAATTCTTCAATACTCGCGCCGTGCATCTTCCCGAGTGTATAGACGAGTTCTAAAATGTCGGCAAGTTCTTCCAGTGATTCTTCGTCGATGTTCGTTTCTTCATACTCTTTGATTTCTTCATGAAGTTTATGAGCTGCGAATTTCATATGTTCAGCATTAGATAGTTTTTTATGTATTGCTATTTTCCCAGACTGCTCAATGATTGTAGGAATTTCATCCCTTACCAACTTGTTATAGATCATGCAATCTCCCCTTTTCAAATCCTCATCCTTTATTTTACATAAATAAAGGATATAAATCATCCTACGTTTCGCCCTATATAAATTATTTAACAAGGTTACAAAGGAATCACTCAGAATCGATGATTATGATTCTATATTTTGTTACAATGTTTGTAAAATATCATTTTTATACAGGAAAGGGATTAACAATGAACACCCAAAAAATCTGGTCTTTTTTAGTTACGAACCTAGTTCCTGAGGAAGATACAAAGTTTACTTATGAGGAATTCAACAAGTGGATGATTGATTCACCTACAGAGGCTATGGTTTACTTAGACGGCATTTTCCAATCTTTAACTTTAAAACGTATGTATATGCTTGCAAAGAACACTAAGCGCCCAGCTCTATCTGAACGATACTTTGATCGTCACGTCATCAAGTTTGGTTGGCAAAAACTAAAGGTCGAACTAAACGCATCGATGAAAGAGTTAAAATGGGCTCACCGTTACATAGAGTTAAGTGACTTATATACAAAGCGTAACCTTTTAAAAATTGAGACTCTAGAAGCTTTTGAAAAATTGATCTCTTTAGGCGAAGTATATCTCAACGAGACGGAGAATTCATCCGGACTTTATGACAGCGATGTCTTCACAAAAGAAGAAATACTGGATGACTCTGAAGAGCATAGAGTAAAGCCCATTACATTCTCAGAACCACCTACTCAAGAAATCAAAGAAACAATCCCTGAAGACACAACTGTAGAGGATAACGTGAACGATTCATTCACTACCGAAAATCTCCTGGCCCAAAAAGATACAGTCACCGAGGATATTGTTAGTTCTATAGATATTAATGGAGACGCTACAACTAGCAAATTGCTAGATAAACTTCGTATGCTGCAATCTTCTTCGAAAGAATCGGTCGTCAATGCAGATAGCTTTGGGGAGTTTCGGGAGTATATGCATATCGATCGCCCGATTCAATACTCTCTCATTGAAACATTAGAGGCGATTGACAATGAATCCACACCACAACTAATTTTGCTAAGTGGTAGTGTTGGAGATGGGAAGAGTCACTTACTGGCTTACATCAAAGAAAAACATTCTCATTTGGTCAAAGATTTCAGGATTCATAACGATTCGACCGAGTCATTTGATCCATCAAAAAACTCAATCGAAACATTAGATAGTGTACTATCTTCTTTTTATAAACAGGATTCTGAAACTAAACATTTGCTGATTGCTATCAACCTAGGAGTTCTTCATAACTTCTATAACTTTGCAGCGTCTGAAAACCGATACGAATCACTCAGAAACTTCATTGATGACTCGGACATTTTCGGAAACGGAGAACACATTGTCTATTCAAATAAGTCACTCCACTTATTAAATATAGCCGGCTTCCAAACTTATAGCTTAGGAACAAACGGTGCCGAGTCTTTGTTCTTCTCGAAGATTTTAGAAAAAGTGGTCTTAACGTCGAACGACAATCCGTTCTATGATGCTTACTGTGAAGACGTCAATAATGGCATCCAATCTATTATTCATGACAATTACGATTTTCTATCGAATTTGGCTGTCAGAGAATCGGTTGAAAATGTCGTCATCCAAACAATGGTGAAAGAAAAGTTAATTATCTCAACGCGAGCATTCTATAATTTCATTTTTGATATTCTTGCACCATCAAACTTAAGCCTTGAACCAGATAAACCGAACGCAGCTCTCCCAAACCTTATTTTTGGTCACCCGGATCGTTCAATCATATTGAATGCTTTACATCGAATTGATCCAGTTTCGTTCCGCACCGACTTTTTCGATCAATTGATTACAAAATATGTATTGGCACAGCAGCCTCAAGATATTGCTAAAAATGCTTTAGGTGACATGGCAGAAATCTATCGATTCATTCATCATGCACCGGAGAATACAGATACTATGAATGCACTCGGGTCGTTCCTCATTCGAAGTTATTCACTATTGAACCCACAAGAAACCGATCGCACTTATCTAGATTTCTTGAAATATTTAAAGGCGTACTATCTCGGTGACGGAGAGAGTATCGAATCATTATTTGAATTGATTCGAGAAGTCATTTACTTATGGCGCGGGTCTCCACGAGAAAATTATTTATATATCGACGGTGCGAATAATGATTATAGAGTCGCCTACCCGTTTCAGGCTGAGGAGATTGTAGACGAACGTCTATTCGCAAGTGCAGAAAACAAAGACTCAGATTTTTATCGTTTTAGCCCATTTATTCGAATCGGTTTTGAAGTAGGCGGAAAAGAAATTTTATTCGATCTCGACTATAAACTCTATAGTCTGTTAGTAAAAATACAAGACGGATATCGTCCAAACCGAAATGATTTGCGCGACGCGGTTCAATTTATCGATTTTTATGATGAACTCATTCGATATACTGATAAATCAAAATCGATTCTATTGGTATCGACACATGATGGATCGATGGTTGAACTGACTAAGCCGAAATTTAGCAAATCTAAGTTTGAAGTAAGGAAGGTGAAACAGTAATATGACTAACGTTCAACATTTAAATGACTATTCACTAGACTGGTCACGACTTGAATCATTCTTAGTTCAGAATAAAGGTTATCGATATGCTCGACGTAAAGATACGTATGTTTTACCTTTACCTACTCGTGAACCTGAGCGCTCAAAGTTTGAAAACGGGTTTTGGCCAATAACCGGAGGACTTGCAAGACTACTCTCCAATGAGCCTATTATTCCTGAAGAAAACAGCACGGACATGAATCAGATTATGTCTATCGGCAAGTTCGACTCACCTGAAACAAATGAATGGTTCAAACATTTTTTACAGAGTCAGCAACGCAAAGTTGAGGAAACAGATGTTTCAAGGCTTTCACAATTACCACTTTTGACGTTAAGTGAGAAAAAAGAAAGAAACGGACAGATTGATTTTATTAACTACGTATATGGGACCCTCATTGAAGGAAACGAAGATGAACTTTCACCACTCTTCTCTGATGACGACAACAATGATTTATTGACTCAAATTTTCCGTAGTACCCAGTTTTCAAAGGAAAGTTCGTTCACAAGTCCATACTCTTGTCTGTTTCCGAATATACAGGAACAGTTCAAACAAGATTTGATTCACCTATCTAAAAATCCAAAATTCTTTTTAGATAACTTAAATCACTTGTTAGTACACTATACATTTATCATGATTTCTCAAACAGTTCTTCAAACGAATCGCTTCACTAAATTTGATCATGAACAAATGATACCGCTCTTCTTTTTGATGGAGTGGGAAAAAGGGGCACGTTGGAGAACCAGTTACACGAATGGGTACAAATTGTTAAAAGAACAGGCAAAAGACTTTTATAAACATGAACATGCATTAAATATCGTTTGTCAGACACCTGCTTTTCAAACGAAAAAAAATCTATATTATCATCACCTCAATGAAATATTGGTGTCAAACGGCGAGGAAGCTTTAAATACTTATGTTCAATCACTTTATGATTGGATGAACAATTTTTATACGAAATACAAGGCAATCGAAACACCAAAATACACTTCCGCAAAAACGTTGGACGAGGCATTCAGAGACTTGGCTGAATCCGTCTCGGTTGGATTGAATAAAGAGCTAAAATCTCGATATCCGGCAGCTCTTGAGGCCTTTGTTTTGAAGTTTTATAAGAAGCATGGCGGATCATTAGGTTCATTACTCGCCATCAATCAGGAACAACTTTTGGCATTAGTAGCTTGCTCAATCAAACAAGAAAAGATTGAATTGAACAAACTTTGGCACGAACTTGAAGCAAGAGGATTATTCTTCGATCACCATTCAAAAGAAGAAATTGTCGGGTTACTGGACAAATTGAATTACCTTGAAAAGAAAAGCGATAGTGGGGATGCACAGTATGTCAAATCAATTTTATAAGTTCATCACGCAACAATTGCTCAATTTCTTCGATAACGAAATTAAGCAAAAAAGAACGGATCGTTACTACGTCTATCTTCCGTCGAAACAAGATGTCAAAGAGATGTATGACGCGTTATCAGCATTAAACGTCGCAAACATATTTACGTACAAACACCCATTCGGGAACGAGGACTACGTCACGACTTCGTTAAACTTCTCATCTGGAAAATTAGTCGTGGCAAGCTCTTTCGATACAGATATTGATTTCCTTGTCACGTTAAGAAATGAGATGAGTGAACAGATTGGTCAATGGGCGAATACTTCTCTCTTAGTCTTGACTGATAATTTAAATGACTCCATTCGTGGAGGTAGTATCGACTTAACTTCTGAAGGACGTCCATTGCATATCAGTAAAATCATTCAACATTTAGATAACCAATTGGCCAGCAGTCAATTATCAAAACCTGAACAGATGATTGTTTCAGACTATTTAAAGCGTCACAATCATCAAAAACAAATTACGAATGGCTCATTCTTAGATTTCATTGATATTTTAGGCCTTCTTCATAAAGACGCTTTAGCGATGGAAGATTATACATCGTTACAATATTTTCAAGATGGAGAGCTATCTTCACTCATCCGAGAACGAGATGAACAAAAATACGGTTCTTCTACTTGGAAAAAAGTTAATAAACAAATCGAAAATCGTTTATCAGAGAACCATGAACTGTTCGAAGATGTCGAGCGATATTTCACATTAGGTAACTCGCGCGAAAAATTAGAAGAACGATTTGATAATGGGGCCTCTAAATTAAAAGAAGATACGTGGCAACAAACGGATTATGATGTCTTGAAAAAGTGGGAGGAAAAAGCAAAATCGAATCGAGACATTCAATTTGTTTCGGAAAAAATGACAGCTAAAGTGAGCGGCTCATTAGTTTCAGGGCATTATTTTTGGAGACGGCCGCAATCTGAAACAAAATCCGGTCAGCGTACTTGGCATATTATCCTCTTTGCTCCAGAACATGCTAATGATATTCAGATTCATCTCCCATTTGACCGCTATACATCAAAACAATTTTTAGACAACAAGAGTGCGAAGAATACGACAAGTTCAGGTTATTCACTCATCACTTCAGTGGAAGTCGATTCAAATCAAGTCACTTTTTCAAAAGTCCGGTATAAACATGAAGGTCAGTCATCTACCACGTATTTATTCAATATCGCTGTAGTACCATTGACACCTGAATTTTTAACACCGTATCAAACAAGATACTTGGTTGATACAACATCTAAAAGTCAGCAAGCTATCCGCTTGATTCTAGATGGTCACAATGTGATAGAACTTGGCGATGGTACGGGGGATAGCCTTGAAGTCACCATTGACTCCCCTGAGGCGTTAGAGGTTGATCAACATGATGTAATCAATCTCCCGCTTAATGTTTTAGACGAAGGAGAGTCACGCATTCGATTCTCGATCATGTTAAATGACGTCGAAATTCCTCTTTCTATTAAAGATGATATGTTAAAAACCACGCCCTTAGACGGACTTAGCATTTGGACGAGAAAACGAAAAGACGAAACATCATTTTTGATTGATTCAGACTTTAAAACAATCCATAACGGTCAACGTACCTATTCAACGCGTTCCGTTGACAGAAACTATTTCAAAATGGAGCAGGAGTGGTTGGATAATCACGTACGGTATGGAAAACAATTATCTGATGATTCTTTTGAAAACATCCATCTAGATATTCCTACTTCTGTTGAGCAAAGTTATAACGGATTTTTAAATACGGTCAAAAACAAAGGCACAATTCCTTCATTGTTGTACTATGATGCCGAGGTACAAGCTGCGGCTTATACATTTGTGAACGAGTATTTGACTGAAATTGAGAACATCCCTTCTCAGGCACTGATGACCATTCAACAACGAAACTTATATCGTTTAGGACAAATCGAGACAATCGACGGCTTGTTATTGACGCCATTTTCTCCTCTGAACATCGCATACCAATGGCAAGTGAACGAAGCTTTAGGGTCTGAAGACATTGATTCGAACATCTTAAAGAAATTGAAAGCAAGCTACACCGTGCCATATGCATTTAATATGCATGAAATGCTTCTTAAACCGACAGATCAATCTCCTTTGCCAGAGTGGCATGAATACACATTGCGAGAACGTGTAAGTGTAGGTGAAACCAATTCTTATTTAGCAAAAGTGGTCGAAGATAAAATGAATCACTTCACTGAACATTATGATTATTTATTCTCGATTCAGAACTCCGCTCCACTCTGTGTGAATGTCATCAACGTAACAAACGACGACGAAATTTTAAAAGGAATTATTTCATGGTTCAAACAACAAATTTCTTCTAAAGGGACCCTGGATGCGGTCAAGTCATTAGAAGTATCATTGTACATTCCAGACGCTTCTGGTTTGAGTGCGTTTGATAAATTGAACGATATCGAAACGGGCGAACAATTCAAAGACGAATTCGGGATTGATTTGTCTATTCATGAATTTGAGCCAGACGAAGTATTGCATCTACTCCAGCAGTCTATCCTGTATCGCAAGTTAAATTTTGATGCCCCTGTACATTATGCCCATATCTCATTCTATAAGATGGGGAACGAATCTCGGGTCGTTAGTCAACCAATGAGTGAGTTGGCCAGCAGCATGAATTTAGACGGGCTGTTTACTACCGTTTCTTCAGTCCAAAGCAATGAAACCGGGTACCGTGTTGGCTTTGGTACTGCAGGAGCTGACGTTACTCGAAGTCTCATGACACGATTCGGCTATCATTACAATGAACTGACAGCAAACATGAAAGATGGCGGACATAGTTCATACATGAAAAATGTTTCGTTGACGATGCATATTGATGTAGCTGATAAAGGTGCGCTTGAAAAAATCTACGGTTCTTCTCATTGGGTAACCTTCATCGATCCGCCGGTCGGGCTTGATTTCTTCAAGTCGTCTTCCGACAATTTGATTATCATTCATTATAGTGATCAGTACTCGTCTACGAACGGATATGACGCAATCACTGTTACTGACAAATCGGATCAATATTTCAATGTCATCCAAGAATTCATCAGTTCTCAAGGCGTCACCTCTACTCAAAATCAAATCGAGGAAACAATTCGAGCCTTCAATACGTTTAATGGTGAATGGTTACTTCGTGCTGTTCAAGGGAGAGGGTACGACAAGCGCGAGAAGATGAGCATTGTTTCAGCGATTAAAGAAACGCTGTTACTGTTCAATGAAGACAATACAATCTGGGTGCCAATCTCTATGGAAGAAGTTGTTCGAGTAACCGGTAATGTGAAATTGAGTAAGCGAGCTGGATTATTTTCAGGTAAGACTATCGGACGGAGAGGCAACTGTAGCGATGATTTATTGATGATTGGTCTTGAAATCAATCAATCAGGTTTGAAAGTGCACTTCTTCCCGGTCGAAGTTAAAATCGGATTGAACGATAACTCGGTCATCACAAAAGGTATCTCACAAATCTCAGAGCTGAAGGCTCGCTTAAACGATCATTTGCTCGACTTAATGACGTTTGATGCGAAATTCCTACGCAACTATTTTGCGAGACTCTTTATCAACAACGCACAAAAAATGCAGGAAAATGATATCTGGCCAAGCAAAGACTATCGGTTAGATGCTTCATTGATTGACCGATTGATGAACGATGATTTTGAAATTGTCGACGAGAAACGTGCGAAATTCGGAAATGGCGTTCTCGTTTCATTCAAGAAGTCTTCGGACTCTGTTCGCCATTCGAGAAACCAAGGGGTCGTTATTCTCGAATTACCTGAACAATATGGATATGAAGTGTTAACAGAATCATTAGACTCGCTTAATGCAAAACAAAAA
Source organism: Exiguobacterium sp. SH0S2 (assembly GCF_004337185.1). Classification (NCBI taxonomy): domain Bacteria; kingdom Bacillati; phylum Bacillota; class Bacilli; order Caryophanales; genus Exiguobacterium; species Exiguobacterium sp. SH0S2. Next base: position 781,688 of record NZ_SJVB01000001.1, read on the forward strand.
GAAAAAGGCAGTACGTCTACTATCAAAAATGAAGCGACCTCTTCTCATACGCCTAGACTTCGAATCGCGAAAGAAGTTAGTGACGAAACAGATAGAGCAAAAGTCGCTGTGAAAGTTTCAACAGATAACGGCAAAAAAACAACAGAACCTCAACCAGTGATTCCATCAATCAATCCTGTCACACCTACAGGAAATAGTTTTAATGCTATCAGATTGTTATTAGGTAGCGAGTTTAATAAAAACTACTATTGGGAGTATGGACATTCGCGCTTGTCAAACAGACATCTGTTGATTGGTGGTCGATCCGGTCAAGGAAAAACGTACTTCGTCCAGTCCCTACTCTTGCAATTGGTTGAACAGAATCAATCCGCTTTGGTCATCGACTACTCAAACAGTTATACTTTAGGGCAACTCGATGAAACATTTATAAATCGTATGGGGTCAAAACTGACGGAACGCATCGTATACCACGAGTCATTCCCATTGAACCCATTCAAGAGACGGGAAAAAGAAATTAGCGGACGGAAAGAACCTGAAAAGATTACTTCCGTCGCCACAAGAGTGGCAGCCGTATTCGCATCCGTCTACAGAGGTTTAGGAGATCAACAAAAAAACGCCATTTATATGGCGACGAAAAACGGGATTGAGAAGTATGGGGAAGAAATGCGAATGGAATTGCTCATCGAAGAGTTAGAAAGTCTCGAGACTTCCTCAAAATCTACAGTCCAATCTGTAATCAGCCGCCTCACCCAAATGGTCGATATGGATCCATTTGATTATGAATCGGACAACGATTGGAGTAAGATTTTTGACAACAACAACGGAGTGACGGTCATCCAACTTGAGGGATATGACCAAGATGAAATCAAAAAGTTACTAGCAGAGTTTATTCTTTGGGATTTATGGTATTATTCTTTATCTGGTTCAGAAAGCCGACCGATGCCGGTCATCTTGGATGAAGCGCAGAACCTATCTTTCCGTAAAGGTTCTCCTTCTGAGAAAATCTTAAGAGAAGGTCGGAAGTTCGGTTGGTCGGCTTGGTTCGCCACACAATCGTTCAGCAACTTCGATAAAGAAGAACTTGCGATTTTGGATAATGCCGCTACAAAGATTTACTTTGCACCAGCTGACAGCGAATTAAAAGTGATTGCTAATCGTATTGGCGCAGTCTCACTTGAAGACCTAAGAGGCCTAAAGAAAGCACATTGCTTGGCGGTAGGACAATATAAAATAAATGCCGAGGAATTAAGCAACCAAGAGCATCATCATCTTAAAGTCCCGCCAATGAATTAAAAAATCACGCATCCTTTTTCGGATGCGTGATTTTTTGTCACTCCAGAACTTCCTCCAAATATAACCCCTTCTCAAATCCACCCTTCCGCTCCCGCTTCTCTGCACGAATCGCATTCATCTCTTCAAACGAAGCCCCATGCATTTTACCGAGCTCATAAGCGAGCTCAAGAATATCCGCTAGCTCTTCAAGACATTCCTCATCGATATTCGTCTCTTCATACTCTTTCAGTTCTTCATATAGCTTCAGGCGTGCCTGTTCAAAGTGTTCGGCTTGATTCAACTGTTTGACGATGACTCGTTTTCCGTCCGCACGGATCAGTTCAGGTACTCGGTCTCGGACCAACTTATTATGTTTCACCATAGCTGCCTCCTACTCCACAATCTCAAACGCCTTCACATACACGACATGATCAAGGAAAATGATCCATTCATCCTCGAACTGGACGAAGCCGTCCGAAGCATGCCGGAACGACTGATAGATGGCTTCAAGTGCCGCATAGCGACTCTCTGCCTCGACCGTATACGTCAAAATCTCCTCGTTGATTAAATGAAACTCGATCTCGAACTGTTTCATCATCTCCACTCCTTTCTCACTCGTTTCCGTACTTTCTTTTAACCCTTTTCCCCATTCTGCTCGATTCTCCTTCACTACGTCCAATAATACTCTGTCTTGTAAGAGATGGATTCTTTACGAGTTTATTCTTACAGGTATCTTTATACAGAGTCTTTATGGAACGGAATCTCTTCACTTCGGCTCATACCGGAAATCGGAGACTTTTGCGCTTGCTCTCGAGTAAAGAGTTTCCATCGAGAAGCGACTTGGACTGTTCGTGCCTCCACCGTATAACTCCTCGATAGTTTGATTGATATACGTGTTTTCCGCTTCTAAATATTCAACAACGATGTCTTTGAACTCATCGGCCGAGGGGTCTTCATGCTGTAGTCTTTCAAGTTCGGCCAAATACTTGTCAGTGTCTGCTTTCATCCCCTGCAATTCTTTAACCGCTCCGGATATTGCGACGATATCTGTTGGCATACTCGATAACATGAGCATCTTGGTTTGATGGTCGCGTGCTGACGAAATGATTGAAGAGGCATCGAAATGAATGACGGGTCTGTCGTCAATCGTTTCAACCGTGCCCATTCCTCCGCAACCGGTTAAAGCCATCGTTGCTCCTGCAAACAGAGAGACGGATAAAAGTAACTTTTTCATCATCGATTCTCCTTCGCATCTATTTAGATTTTCTTAGGAAATTTCATCTATGGTTTCCACCACAACCCCCTGTATTCCCGACTTTCCCCAAGTCGCGGACGATCGGATCGTCGTATGCCAAGACGTGAAACTCTTGTTCAAACGTATTAAAATTCGGTCACGCCCCTCGCACCACGTCAACAGCATCGTCGCATCATTTCGACTGGTAACTATGCTGTTCGTCCCCTACACTCAGACACTCTCCCTTAACATTTCAAAATCCCCATCCATAATATCCGGATTTTCTTGTTTCATCTCTTTGAAACTGGCTACAAGTTCCTCATCAGAGAGATCGATACTTTCTTCAAGTGCAGTGAACAGTCTGTTCCCCATCTGCCGCATCGATGAATACGTGATCCAACCCGAAAGCACACCTCCTGCGATCGGAATCACTTTAGACACACTTTGAGCAAACGATCTTCTCGTCATCTTCACCCCGATGTAACTTCCCATTTTCTTAAGAATCGGATAATAAATCGTCCGCATCATGGCTCGATTCGGAATTTTCTTCAATGCTTGATTCGAGAATTGCGAAGACAGTACTTTAATGGTGGCCGTCGCTCCCCCGACACCGAACATCACACCGAGAAACAAAATCAATTCTCCGTTCACCCGATCAACATCCAACCGGTTCTCATCCCAAAAATCTTCATACCCGTATAAATAACCGATTTCTTGAGCCAATCGGAGTGCCACCCCAAAAAATTGGGCGGTATCAGCCGGAATAGTGGCCGCCATCGCGACGCCACCTGGTAATCCTGCGGCAAACGACGCTGATGTACTTTTCATCGTCCGATTCCGAACGGTCTTCTTCGCGATTCGTCTGATCAATTTTTTAGGGATGTTCGCTTGAACAGGCCCTTTCTCAAGAAGGGCTGCTAATTGATTCGGGGTCACATGCTTGCTAAAACTTGTGGCTAAAAACTCCGTTCGGTCTACTTTCACACCTGGTAATTTAACTCCATTCACCACTAACAGTTCGAAAAATTTTGCACCATTGTCCATTTATCCACACCTCTTCGCCTTCGATATATGCTTTGCCTTAAGCTCTCGCTCCTATACTCTTTCCTGCAAGTCCGTTTGGGGAAACATTTATCACCAGCTCCATGCTGCTGACACAAATAAAAAAGGAACGCCTCGGGAGCGTCCCAGTTTTATGTTCAATAAAAGACAAACCATAACACCGCTGCCACTAAAAATAGCCCGGCTCCGATAAACAGAATTTTTGCTAGTCTCTCATATACCATGTCTTCACCTCACCAACGCCGCGCCGACGACGAGCGAGACCCCGATCGAGAGCATGAACGCGAGCAAGCCGACCGCGATGTTGCCTTTCCCGATCTCCTCGTTCACTTTGAGCGACGGCGTCAAAAATTCAAACAACCAATACGTGACGAGCAGTAAGAAGAAGCCAAAGCTCCCTCCGACCAACACGTCGACCATCCGCTCGTGATGGCTCTCGACGACACGGAAGATGTTGGCCAGGCCGACGACCTTGCCCCCGGTCGCGAGCGCGACGGCGATATTCCCTTTTTGAACCTCGCGCCAGTTACTGTACGGCGTCGTCATCTCGAAGATGGCGAGCCCGACGACGATCATCAGACCGGCAATCGAGTACAATCCGAGCGACTCGAGCATCACGCCAAACGTTACGTTCCCCATCATCATGCGTCCCTCACTTCAATTCGACGACCGTGACCCCGAGTCCACCTTCACCCATACCACCCGGGCGCTGACTCTTCACGTGACGATGTCCTTTCAAATACTCTTGCGTCGCTTGTCGCATCGCGCCCGTACCGAGCCCGTGGATGATGCGGACGTTGTCGTATCCGGACACGAGCGCCTCGTCGATATATTTGTCTAGGCGCGAGAGTCCTTCTTCGACCCGGACGCCGCGAAGATCGAGCTCCGACTTCGTCGAGCTCTGGCGCTTCAGCGAGCTGCCTTTCGACTGGAGCGCTTGTTCTTTCGAGGGTCCGACTTTTTGAAGGTCGTCCGCTTTGACGTTCACTTTCATGATCCCGACTTGGACGTTGTACTCGTTGTCGTTGATCTGGTTCACGATATACCCTTTTTGGTTGAACGTCGTCACTTTCACTTCTTCGCCTTTACTGAACGTACGTTTTTGTTGCGCTTTTTGTTTCACTTTTTGGATCTTTTTATCTTGGAGCGTCGGTTTCGCCGATTCGAGCTGTTTCTTCGCGGCGATGATCTCGTGCTCTTTGACGATGCCTTGCTCACGCAGCTTCTTCAACCGGTCGATGACTTCGTTCGCTTCCCGCTTCGCCTTCTCGACGGCCTTCTCGGCACGAGCCTCGGCCTCGCCGTACATCGTGTCGCGTTCGGTCTCGAATTCACTCATCTTCGCCTCGAACGCCGCTTGCTCTTGTTCGAAGTCGTGACGTTTCACGATCAGTTCTTGCTCGAGCTGCTCGGCGCGTTGTTTCGCCGACTCGAGCTCGTTGATCATCGATTCGACCGACTCGGCGTCGGTGCCGACGTGGCTCCGTGCCTTATCGATCACTTGTTCGGACAGACCGAGGCGTCGGCTGATCTCGAACGCGTTCGAGCGTCCCGGCACACCGATCAACAAACGATACGTCGGGCTGAGCGACTCGATATCGAACTCCATCGAGGCGTTGACGACACCTTCTCGGTTATAGGCATACGCCTTCAACTCGGAATAGTGGGTCGTCGCCGCGACGCGGGCCCCGCGCCGCTTCACTTCATCAAGAATCGCGATGGCGAGCGCGGCCCCTTCTTGCGGGTCGGTCCCGGCACCGAGCTCATCGAATAGGACGAGCGACATGAAGTCGACTTTGTCGAGCATGCTGACGATGTTCGTCATGTGCGAGCTGAACGTCGACAAGCTCTGCTCGATCGACTGCTCGTCACCGATGTCGGCGTAGACGGCGTCGAACACCGAGAGCTCTGTACCGAACTCGGCCGGGACATAGAGCCCTGACTGGACCATCAGTTGCAGTAACCCGATCGTCTTGAGCGTGACCGTCTTACCACCCGTGTTAGGTCCGGTGATGACGAGCGACGTGAAGTCTTCCCCGAGCTCGACCGTGATCGGGACGACCTCGTCTTGCGGGATGAACGGATGACGCGCCTGCTTCAGTTTGATCTCGCGGGCGTCGTTCAACTTCGGTTCCGTCGCTTTCAGTTGATGACCGTACGCGACTTTCGCGAACACGAAGTCGAGTTCGGCCAAGACGTCGAGGTTTGTCACGACGGAATCGGCTACGCCGCCGACGAGATTTGACAGTTCGGTCAAGATGCGGTCGATCTCCGAGCGTTCTTTCAAGCGGACTTCTTGGATCTCGTTGTTGATCGAGACGATCGCTTGCGGCTCGATGAAGAGCGTCTGCCCTGACGCCGACTGGTCGTGGACGATCCCGCCGAACGCTTGGCGATACTCTTGCTTGACCGGGACGACGAAGCGGTCGTTCCGGATCGTGACGATCGCGTCTGAGAGCATCTTGGCGTTGTTGCGGAGGATGTTGTCGATCCGCGAGCGGACACTGCCTTCGTAACTGCGGAGTTGCGTCCGCAGACCGCGCAGTTGCGAGCTCGCCGAATCTTGGACCGTACCTTGGTCGTCGATGGCGTGACGGATCGATTGCTCGACCTCGATCAGCTTCGTCAAGCGCTCGGCATATTCGTCGAGGCGCGGGATTTGGATGTCTTCGTTGTCCTCGTGCAACTTCTCAAAGAAGTTTTTCACTTGGCGGCCGCTGTACATGACGGCGGCGACGGCGAGCAGTTCGCTCGTCGAGAGCACCGAGCCGATGGCGGCCCGTTTCACTTCGGCGCGGACGTCTGAGAGACCGCCGAGCGGCAAACGGTCCCGGAGCCGGACGACCTCGGTCGCCTCGCGCGTGACGTTCAAGTTGGCGAGTACCCGGTCGTACGAGTAGTCAGGCTGCATGTTGAGCGCCCGGTTTTTCCCGAGCGAGCTGGCCGCATGCACGGCGAGCTGTTGACGTAACTTTTCATATTCTAATACGCGTAACGCGTGATCCATCTAGCATGTTCCTTTCTGTCGCTTCGCGTCGAAGAACGCTGTCGCTTCTTCGAACGTGAGGCAGTTAATAATGTCTGACGGTTCGAGATAGGCTTTTCTTGCGTGCAAGACGCCGAGTGCCATATCTTCCATCATATCAGGGTGGTGGGTGTCGGTGTTTACCATCAGTTTGACACCGGCCGCCTTCGCTTTCTTCAGCGTCGAGGCGGTCAAATCGAGACGGTTCGGGTTGGCGTTCAGTTCGAGCGCTGTCCCTGTCTCTTTCGCGAGGGCGATCAAGCGCTCCTCGTCGATCGGGTAGCCGTCACGACGTCCGATCAAGCGTCCGGTCGGATGGGCGATGACGTTGACGTAAGGCGAACGGCAGGCGTTCTCGAGCCGCGCCATGATCTCGTCGACACCTTGGTCCATCTTTGAATGGATCGAGGCGACGACGTAGTCGAGCGTCGCTAAAAACTCAGGCTCGTAGTCGAGCGTCCCGTCTGGGCGGATGTCCATCTCGACACCGCGCAAGACGTGCATATCGTGTTTTTTCGCCGCGGCAAGGATCTCTTCCCCTTGCGCTTCTAATCGTTCCTCGGTCAACCCATTGACGAACGACATATACTTGCCGTGGTCGGTGATGGCGATCCACTCGTAACCTCGCGCTTTCATCGCGGCGACGAGCTCATCGACCGTCAACTTCCCGTCCGACCAGACCGTGTGCATATGCGCGTCGGCCTTGATATCGTCGAGCGTGACGAGCTTCGAGATGTCGTGCTCGAACTCAAGATTCCCTGCCCGTAGCTCCGGCGGGATGAACGGGAGGCCGTAGCGTTCGAACAGCTCCGCTTCCGTCTCCGGCTGCCATAGGCCGTCCGCGGTCTCGACCCCGTACTCGGAGATCGACTCACCCTTAGCTTTCGCGAGTTGGCGCATGCGGACGTTATGGTCTTTTGAGCCGGTGAAGTGGTGGAGCGTCGCCGCGAAAGCACCGGGATCGACCATCCGGAAGTCGACCGACACCATCTCCTCGCGCTCTAAGACGAGCGACACTTTCGTCTCACCGGCTGCGATGACTTCATTGACGAACGGGAGCGCGAGCAGTTTGTCGCGCAAAGCGACAGGCTCCTCGGTCGCGATGATGAAGTCCAAGTCTTTGCACGTCTCCTCGGCCCGGCGGAAACTGCCCCCTACCGAATGCCGGAGGACGAGCGACTCGCCTTCTAACACCGTATTGATCTCTTCTACGACCGGGCGCATCATCGCGTACGACAGGCGTTCCGGACGGGATTCCAAGTTCCGTGCTGCTGCGAGCAACTTCTCGACGCTCTTCGTGCCGAAACGCGGCAATTCTGACGCCGTGCCGTCTTCCAATACACGGATGAGCGACTCGAGGTCGACGACGCCGACCTCTCTTAGCTGAGCCAGTTTCTTGCCGCCGAGCCCTTGAATTTTGAGCAGCTTCATCAAGCCGTACGGAATCTCTTCTTGGAGCGACTCGAGCACCTCGCTCCGTCCCGTCTGGCGCCATTCCTCGAGTACAGCTGCCGTTCCTTTACCGATACCTGAGATCGTCGTCAAATCATCAATGTCGTCGAGTTCGAGCTCGGTGTTCTCGAGCGCCGTCGCCGCTTTACGAAACGCGTTGATTTTGAACGGGTTCTCACCCTTGATTTCCATATATTGCGCGATTTTCTCTAAAAGCATCATCGCCTCAACTTTATTCATCGTATTTCCCCCTTTTTCATACAGAAAAGACCGAGACACAAGCGCTTGCTTGCATTCCGGCCTGTCGTGTCACAGCATCTTATTCGAGAACCAGTCAGATAGGTATGGCGTATCCTGGATGATGAACGTCGCGAGCGACGAGTTGTCGACCGCATTTTGGACGCCCGCCATCGGGACGAACGCAATCACCCAAAGGATGAAGAACGTGATGACGTATGACTCGAAGAATCCGAGCACGGCACCGATGATGCCTTTCAATTGGCGCAAGATCGGCAAGTCCGTCAAGAAGTCGAGCATCGACAAGATGAGATGCAAGACGAGCTTCGTGATCAGGAACAAGATGACGAACCAAAAAACGTTATAGAATGTCATCTCGATGCCTGACAGTGAGTTCAAGTCGAGCACACCGCCCGGTAACGTCCCGTCAAGTTGTGACGGATATGGGATCCAAAGCTTGAACGCTTCGGCGAGATCCCGGTAATAGGCGTTGGCGACAAAGAAACTGATGATGAGCGCGACCCAATGGCCGAGCTGGAGGATCGCTCCACGGCGGAAGCCGTTAATGATCCCGATAAACAAGAAAAACAGTATAAGTAGAGTAACCATGGATTGATTTATTCTCCCGTATTTCGTTTAGTTTTGACGTGATCGCTCGCAATTTGGATGGCGGCGAGGACCGCTGCCTGACGAGCGTCTAGCTGAGGGGACTGTTCACGAATCTCGCGGATCTTACTATCGACGAGAAAGCCCACTTCCCTCACATGATCGGCTGACTCCTCGCTAACAATCGTATAGTCTTGCCCCGCAATGTGAATCGTTGTTCGTTGTACCTGCACGTGTCACCCCTCCTTTACGTCTGTTCCAAATTAATCATAACATCGTTTGTATATTAGGAAAAGGAGAAGACCCCTTCCTTTTTCCCACTAACATTTTGTGATACCCTGTTCAGAAGTTGTCAAACGTCAATCTTCACTAAAATTCGAAGATAGGCTGGCAACACGCAGGGAAATGTGCGAAAATAGCAACAATTCAAACATTTAGAAAGGATGATTTATTTGAAATTAAGGATTGGTCTTCTAGGCCGCATCATCATCGCTATCGCTTTCGGGATATTAGTCGGTAGCATCGTACCAGAAAGCCAGAACTGGATTGTACGGACGTTCGTCACGTTCAACACGGTCTTCGGACAATTCTTAGGCTTCGCCATCCCGCTCATCATTCTCGCCTTCATCATTCCAGGTATCGGGGAACTTGGAAAAGGCGCCGGGAAACTAGTCGGCTTGACGGCCGCGATTGCTTACGTATCGACGATCGTCGCCGGTACACTCGCCTACTTCGCGACGAGCAACCTGTTCCCGCAGATCTTAGCACGCAGCACGGCATCAGCTGAAAACCCAGAAGAAGCACTCTTGAAAGGTTTCATGGAGTTTGAGATTCCACCGGTATTCGGTGTCATGACGGCGCTCATTCTCGCGTTCGTCATCGGAATCGGGATCGCCGCGATCGAGAGCAAACGCTCACTCGACCTCGCCATGGACTTCCGCGATATTATCGAACTACTCATTAGTAAAGTCATCATTCCATTTTTGCCGATCCACATCGCCGGAATTTTCATGAACATGACGTACGCCGGTCAAGTCGCCGAAATTTTGTCGGTGTTCTCGCTCGTATTCGTCACGATCATCGTCCTTCACGCGACGATGCTCATGATTCAATATTCAATCGCAGGCGGGCTCAATAAAGAGAATCCGTTCAAACTGCTCAAGACGATGATGCCGGCTTATTTCACAGCCATCGGCACACAGTCGTCAGCCGCGACGATCCCGGTCACGCTTCGTCAGGCAAAATTGAACAACGTCGATGAAGGCGTCGCCAACTTCGTCGTCCCGCTCTGCGCGACGATCCACTTATCAGGCTCGACGATCACGCTCACATCGGTCGGTGTCGCCCTCATGTACTTGAACGGCATGCCGATGTCATACGCGATCGTCCTCCCGTTCATCCTCGCCCTCGGCGTGACGATGATCGCGGCGCCAGGTGTTCCTGGTGGGGCCGTCATGGCATCACTCGGATTGTTCGGGTCGATCCTCGGATTCGATGCGACGATGCAAAGCCTCGTCATCGCGCTCTACTTGGCGCAAGACAGCTTCGGTACGGCGACGAACGTCACAGGTGACGGCGCCATCGCCAAAATCGTCCATTACTTCAAACGCAACACGAACTTGCTCGACGACGCGAAAGCGCGCGAAGACATCGCTTAACGAGTTACGAGCTAGACAACGGGCAGGCCTTACGGTTTGCCCGTTTTTCATACATATACAGAAAGGGTGTCGACTTTGGAAGTGAAAGTTTGGAACGACCCGTTCGCGTTTTCGGAACGCGTCATGCCGGAATTGTTGAAAAAAGAGGCCGAGAACAGCTTGATGATCGGCATCCTTGAAAATATTAAGCGAGACCTATACGACACCTACCATCAGTTGACGGTCGAAGACGATGGACAGCTCCTCGCCATCATGCAAGTCACACCGCCGCACCCGCTCAATTACGTCGTCGTCGACACGTCTCAGGCAACATTGATCCACGCGGCTGTCATCCCGGCTCTACTACAGCTAGACATCCCGTTCACAGAAGTCGTCTCCGAAAAGACACATGCCGAGACGTTCGGTGCCATGTGGGAGAAACGGACGGATGAAGCAGCGTCGACGTTCATGTCGCAAGGGCTCTATCGATTAGACCGCGTCAACGACATCGTTCTGGCCGGCGGGTCGATGCGCCAGGCGACCAAGTCCGACCAGCCTCTTTTAGAGACGTGGTACCGTGCCTTTGAACAAGACTCGGGACTCGAACCATCACATGACGAAAGAATGGTCTCTGTCGTCACTTCAATGATTGATAACGATGACGCCTTCATCTGGGAAGTCGACGGCATACCCGTTTCGTGCGCAAAGCGCTCCCGCCCGACGTTGAATGGCATCACGGTGTCTTTCGTTTACACGGCTCCTGCGAAACGCGGAAACGGATACGCTCGCAGTCTCGTCGCCACTCTCAGTCGTCGATTGCTCGAAACGAAATCGTTCTGCACGCTCTACACCGATTTGACCAACCCGACATCAAACAAGATTTATCAAGAAGTCGGCTACCGGCCGATCATGGAATCTTCGTGGATCCGGCTCGCTAGATGAATCATCCCGCCTCCCCTATACTAATAGGTGGAGGCGATTTTTATGAGGAACTGGTGGAAGCAAATCCCGAAACGAGTCCGTTCGGTCGTGTCGACCGTCTTCGTCGGCTCGATCGTTGCCTACATGCTGATCGTCGGTGGCATGAGCGTCTTTGCCGACCCGAATCTCGACACGCTCTTGCTGAGCGTCATCGGGGCCGCCTTGCTGACGTTTATCGCTTATCGGGCAATAAAAAAGTGATCGACGCGTTCGTCGATCACTTTTTGTATACGTTTAGAAGAATGAAGCTGGGTTGACCGTGCTACCCGCGCTCGAAGACGAGTACGAGTAACCGCCACGGTGAATCTCGAAGTGCAAGTGCGAACCAGTCGAGTTACCTGTGCTACCCATGCCGCCGATGTTCTGACCTTGCGAGACACGTTGGCCAGCCGATACCGACACCGAGCTCAAGTGAGCGTAGACCGTCGTCCAAACTTGTCCGTTCAAGACGTGCGTGATGATGATGTGGTTCCCGTAGGCGCCGCCCCATCCTGCCGTCGTGACCGTACCTGTTTGCGCTGCATAGATCGGTGTGCCGACCGGTGCCGCGATATCAAGACCGTTGTGGAACGTATAACCGTTCACACCACTTGCAGGTCCAAAAGGTTGTGTGAGACGACCGCTAGCAGGACGTTGGAACATGCCGCCGCTTGCCGGTGCCGCCGCTACAGGTGTTGCCGCTGACGCGCTCGGCTTGCTTGACGAACCTTGTTGCTTTTGTTGTTTCGCTGCTGCTGCAGCTGCCGCCGCTTCCGCAGCCGCTTTACGTTTCGCTTCTTCAGCCGCACGACGTTGTGCTTCGATTTCTGCCTTGATTGAAGCTTCTTGTGCTTGGAGCGTTGATTCCATTTCTTTCAAACTCATCAATTTCGATTCGAACTTGATTTTTTCAGCGTTGAGCTTCTTGACTTTAGCCGCCCGCTCTTTCATTTTCTTGTCGAGCGCTGTTTTACGTGCTTCAAGTTCTTGCTTTTGTTTAACGAGAGCGTCGCGCTCGGCTTTCAATTCAGCCTGTGCTGTCGCAAGCTTTTCTTTCGTCGCTTGGTACTCTTCAAAAATTTGCTTGTCGTTCTCTTGAATCGTACCTGCTGTGATCATACGAGTAAGCAAGTCACCGAAGTCTTTTGATCCGAAGATGAACTCGGCCCAGTCGATCGACCCGCCGCCGTTCTTTTGCATCGTTGCCATGCGCTCTTTCATAAGTTCTTCTTGTGCTTTCATTTTTGCTTCATACTGCTTGATTTGTTTTTCAAGCGCGGCAATTTTTTCTTGCGTAGCACGAATCTCAGCTTTCTTTTGTGCGACGTCGTTGATGACGTCTTGGAGTTCAGCGTCTAGCTTGTTGATTTCTTGCTGCTCTTTGCTGATCGCTTGTTCGCGTGATTGGATCGAAGAGTTCGCTTTGCTCTGCTCAGTGCTATTCTTTTGTTGCTGCTGTTGGACCTTTTTTTGCTTGTCTGTAAGTGACGCTGCAAAACCAGGTGTCGTGCCGCTGATTAGAAGAGCGCCTAAAGTGACGGTTGCTGCAAGTTTCTTCAAGTTAATCAATGTGCTTACCTCCGCTGAGTCGTGTGAATTTCTATAGGATAATAGATGAATGAGTTCTGTATAGTTTTGCGAGAATCCGTCTCGCCCTGTGACTCATTATAGCAATCTAAACCTAAAGTTATTTTACACTTATATTTCATTCGCATTACATTGACCTGATTTAGGTTTTATCCTCGATAAAACGTGGGTATTTAACGGGCTCAATCCACAAATTGTCACAAAATATGAATTTAGTAAAAAAGAAAAACGCCTTATGAAAGCGCTTTTCAAATAATGACCTATACTATTTTTTATCTACCTGACCGATACATAACCTCTCCGTTGGTGTTTGTTACGCTTTCTGACGAACAAATAATAGCCACCAAAGAGCAGGACGCCGCAACAAGCGCCGAAGCTGTCTAATACGACGTCTTGAATGAGCGGGGTGCGTTCCGGGGTCAGACTCTGATGAAACTCATCAAAGATGGCGACCGTGTTCGCGAGCGCCCAAGCGAACAACAACACGAGCCACGCGTTCAGTCTCGTCCGCGACACGGCTTTGACGAACAACGCACCTAAGACGAAGAAGACCGTGAAGTGTGCCGCTTTCCGAATTAAAAATTCGATCAAGCCGACGGTTCCTTTGTCTTCGAGCGAGACCGGGCTGCCGGCATAGTCGAAGTCGACGTTCGAGAGGGCTGGTTCGGCCCACGTCCAATCGAAGCGTTCGAGCGGCGAGACGATGCTTTGGTCAGAGTACGGCGTCGCACTCGAGACGAACAAGCCGATCAGGATCAATGCGATCCAAATAAATTCATTTTTCAATATGTACATAACACCTTTCCTCTCTACAACGATTCATTATACGGGTTCCGTTTGATTTCATTGTAACAGCGACCTCATCGTTTCGTGACAATTTGATTGCGGACAACCGCTTCAAAGTCGTTCGCAATCGAACGGCTTGCTATAATGAACATAAAAAGGGGGAATCAGATGATGATCTATCAGTACGAAGCAGCCGACATGAGCGGCAAGCTGCAGCCTTTATCCAAATACGAGGGGGACGTCCTCTTGATCGTCAACACGGCGAGCAAGTGCGGCTTCACACCTCAATTAGACGGCCTTGAAAAGCTATTTGAGCGCTATCAAGGTCAAGGTTTCCATATTCTTGGCTTCCCGTGCAACCAGTTCGGCAACCAAGACCCGGGCTCGAACGAAGAGATCAGCGAGTTCTGTCAATTGAACTACGGCGTGACGTTCCCGATGTTCTCGAAAGTCGACGTCAACGGCAAAGACGCCCACCCGCTCTTCCAATACTTATCGAAAGAAGCACCTGGCCTGCTCGGCTCGAAAGCGATCAAGTGGAACTTCACGAAGTTCCTCGTCGACCGGAAAGGCAACGTCATCGAACGGTTCTCACCGCAGACGACACCGGACGAGATCGAGCGAGCTTTGAAACGCCTGCTCTGACCGCTAAAAAGGATGGTCCGCCCCTCTAGGGTAGACCATCCTTTTATCGTGGTGTGATGAAGTTGATCGTATAGAATGGGCTGTTGTCTTCATTATAGACAAGGCCGACCGAGGCGTGCGTGAAGTCCCGCTTTAAGATGTTCTCGCGGTGACCGAGCGAGTTCATCAGCCCCCAGTGAGCGTGAAAGACGCTCATCTGTCCCATCGCCAAGTTCTCCCCGGCGAGCGAGTAGGCAAGTCCGGCCTCATTCATCCGTTCGAACGGGTCGCGTCCTTCGGGGTCGGTGTGGCTGAAGAAGTTGTTCACTGCCATGTTCTCACTATGGGCCCGGACGACCGGGAGCAGCGGCTCATAGTCAGCGAGTGCGGATAAACCAAACTTTTGACGGTCCCAGTTCATGAGCATGCGCATGAGCGTCTCGTTGGACACGATGCTCTCGGCCGAGACGTCTCCATAATAACCGTCGCTCGACTCCTCGACGTTCCGTTCAACGGAAAGAATGCCTTTCAGCTTGCCTTCGTCATGTTGGTCAAAGAACATCGTGACGTAATTGCCGTTCATCGCATAGACCGAGAACGAAGGATCGTCCGGGATCAAGTAACGTTTCAACCCTTTATCGTAAGACGTCACTTCGTCGAAGCCGATGTTCTCGACTTGTTGTCGTGTCGTCTGATCAAGGACGAGCCCTTCGAACGTACTGCCCGACTCGAATTGGTATTGCCCTTTTTTGGCACCATCCTCGTCGACGAGCTCAAGCGTCCGGTCGCCATTTTTCTCGAGCAAATACCAGTCGTGACCGGCATATTGGCTCGCGAACTTTGGAGCGTCGGTCGCGACGCGCTCTTCCACCACTTCCGTCGACTTCACCTGGACGCTCGTCGGCGCCGATACGTTCGGCACCTCATAGTTCCAAGCCGTATATAGACCAATCCCAATCAATAGAATAAACAGTTTACGAAACATATCGTCTCCTTTCGTGAGAACCTAGCCCTGTCGCTCACCGAATTCACGCAGACGCGATTTGATATCGATGAGCATCTCCATATAAGCGAAATAAGTCGCTTCGTCTATATTTAGCATACCACTCACTTTGACCGGCACGTCCTCGGCCTGCTCACGAAGTGCGCTACCCGATGCAGTGAGCGACACCAACACCCGGCGCTCATCATCGGTCGCCCGGATTTTCTCCACGTATCTGAGTTGGGTCAATCGTTTGATGAGCGGTGACAGCGTGCCCGAATCAAGCGTCAACCGTTCCCCGAGCTGTTTCAAATCGATGTGATCTTCTTCCCATAAAACGAGCATGACCAAATACTGGCTGTATGTGAGTTTGAGCGGCTCTAAGATCGGCCGATACAAACGTGTCAATTCTTTTGAGGCGGTGTAGAGCTGAAAGCAAATCTGATGCTCTAATGTTAACGAACTTTTCATATAAATTCCTCCGGCTAAAGTCTTAGGTCAAGCATATCACTTGAATATCTGTTTGACTGCCCTATAATTAAATTGTGCACAACTTAATTGTTAAAAACGAAACGGAGGAATTAAATTATGAAACCACTATTCACAGCTTCAGCAACAGCTCTCGGTGGCCGCGAAGGTCGCGTCACATCTACGGACGGCGTCATCGACTTGAGCGTCGCAATGCCAGGATCGAAACAAGCAGAAGAGTCGACGAACCCTGAGCAATTGTTCGCAGCCGGATACGCAGCTTGCTTCGGCAGCGCGTTGAACCTCGTCATCGGTAAAGAGCGCGTCAAGACAGATGGCACGAGCGTCACTGGCCACGTCACACTCAACCAGAACGACGAAGGTTTCTTCATCTCGGTCGAGCTCGAAGTCGAAATCAAAGGTGTCGACCAAGCAACTGCTGAGCGTCTCGTCGAAGCAGCGCACCAAGTGTGCCCGTATTCGAAAGCGACACGCGGCAACGTCGACGTCAAATTGACGACAAACGTCGCCTAATCCCCTGCCCGCTCAAATATGAGTGGGCTTTTTTTTGCGCCCACACCTATTAACAGAGTAGAATGAAAAGACAAACATCCGACCGAGGAGGCGACACAATGCTAAAAGGAAAACGAAAGTACATCACGTTCGGCATCGTGGTCGTCTTTCTGTTCGCCGCCCTTTACAACGGGCTGACGATTAGAGAGTACGAGCTGACGACCGATAAGCTCGAAACTGGTCAATCGTTACGCGTCATCCTCCTCTCGGATTTGCACGGCTATTCGTATGGTGAGGACCAAAAAAATCTGATTGAAAAAGTTCGTGAGCAGCAACCTGATTTGATCGCGCTTCCCGGTGATTTGCTCGATCGATACCGCTCGCCAGACGCCGCTTTCGAACTGATCGAAGGGCTACAAGGAATCGCCCCGATGTATTTCGTCACCGGCAACCATGAAATTGATGAATCAAGTGATTTCGTCCGGCACGACGTCAAAGACGTGTTTCGTTCGTTTGGTGTGATCGTGCTCGAGAATGAAGCTGAGACCGTGACCGTCAACGGAGTCGAGCTCATCATCGGCGGCGTCGAGGACCCGCTTCGCACGTACGCCGAAAACATATACGGGAACTGGGAGCAAGACGTCTTGACCGCACTTGACGACGTCGAAACGGACGACACGTTCAGCCTGCTCTTGTCCCACCGGGCGGAACAAGTCGAGACGTACGCCGAGCTTCCGTTCGACCTCGTCTTGTCGGGCCACGCCCATGGCGGCCAGGTCCGTATCCCTTATCTGTTGAACGGGCTTTACGCGCCTGACCAAGGCTTCTTCCCAAAATATGCGGGCGGCCTGTATGAACACGATTCGTTCACCCATATCATCGGCCGCGGCTTCAACTACACAGTCAGCGTACCGCGTATCTTCAATCCACCCGAGATCGTCGTCATCGACATCGCGGGCACTGGGACTCCTTTATGAGTCCTTTTTTCTATTCCCGTTCGCGGGTAGATTCATGCTCGCACCATACGGGTACAGTAACCATGTCGTCGTTCACCTGTCTTTCAAAAAAGGAGGTAACCAACGTATGCGTGCTGTTACTTATCAAGGGACGAAAAACATCGAAGTGAAAGATGTCTCGGACCCGGAAATCGAGAACCGAGAAGAGATCATTGTCAAGATCACGTCGACGGCCATCTGTGGGTCTGACCTTCACATTTACCAAGGCAACATGCCGGCCCGGCACGGGTTTATCATCGGACACGAACCGATGGGCATCGTCGAAGACATCGGACCAGACGTGACGAAAGTGAAAAAAGGCGATCGCGTCGTCTTACCGTTCAACGTCTCTTGCGGCCATTGCTTCTATTGTGAGAATGAAATGGAGAGCCAGTGCGACAACTCGAACCACGCCCCGCACACAGATGCGGGCGGACTGTTCGGTTACACTGAACAGTTCGGGAACCACCCGGGTGGTCAGGCCGAATACTTGAAAGTACCGTATGGTAACTTCATGCCGCTCGTCATCCCAGAGTCGTGCGAGCTCGAGGATGAGGCACTGTTGTTCCTCTCCGACGTCATCCCTACCGCATGGTGGAGCTTGGACAACGCTGGGATGAAGGCCGGTGACACGGTCGTCGTTCTCGGGTCGGGCCCTGTCGGCTTGATGACACAAAAACTCGCCTGGGTGCGCGGCGCAAAACGCGTCATCGCTGTCGACCCGGAGATCTATCGATTGAACCGAGCCAAACTCTCAAACAACGTCGAAACCGTTTTGTTGAAAGACCCGGTCGAGACCGGCAAATACATCCGGGAAATCACGGGTGGTGGCGCCGATATCGTCGTCGACTGTGTCGGTATCGACGGGAAGAAAACCCCGATCGAGAAAGTCGAGCAAAAGCTGATGATCCAAGGCGGAACGCTCAGCGCCATCAAAGTCGCCAAAGAAGCTGTCCGCAAGTTCGGTACGGTCCAATTGACCGGTGTCTACCCGATGAACTATAACCAGTTTCCGATGGGTGACTTCTTCACGCGCAACGTCACGCTTAAGACTGGTCAAGCTCCGGTCATCCACTACATGCCTGAGCTGTTCCAGATGATCGTCGACAAGAAGTTCGATCCGACCGACATCATCACCCACCGCCTGCCGCTCGAACAAGCCGCTGACGCCTACAAGATATTCAATGACCACCTCGACGACTGCGTCAAAGTCGTCCTGAAACCATAACAAAAGCGGTCCCCGACTCTTGTCAGGGACCGCTCGTGCGTTTACCAGATCGTTCGTTCCTCGCAGTGTGCCGTCTCTCGTTCGATTTGAACGGTCGAACGACCGAACGACCCGTACTGCTTCATCCGCTCCGTCACATCGTGCAGCACGCGTTGATCATCTGTCGTTTTATCAATCAACACGTGGCACGTGACGGCGTACTCCTCAGACGTGATCGACCAGACGTGGAGGTCATGCACTTCTTTGACGCCTTCGACGGTCGCAAGGTCACGCTGCATCGCCACGACGTCGACTTTGTCAGGCGCCCCTTCCGTCAAAATATGGACGGCGTCCCGAGTCACGCGGTACCCGCTCACCAAGATGAGGAGTGCGACGAACATACTGGCGATCGGATCAGCGAGCGTCCACTCGAACATTAGAATGAGTAGCGCCGCCGTGATGGCCCCGACCGATCCGAGCAAGTCTCCGAACACGTGCAGGAGCGCGCTCCGGACGTTCAAGTTGTCCCGCTCGCCACGCATCAAGATCCACGCCGCGAGCACGTTGACGAGCAACCCGATGACGGCGATGGCGAGCATGCCGCCGCTTAAAATCTCTGGTGGCGCGAACAAGCGCTTATACGCCTCGATGATGATATAACCTGAGATGACAAGGAGCGTCAATCCGTTGACGAACGCCGCCAAAATCTCAAAGCGGCGGTACCCGAACGTCTGGTTCGGTGTCGCCTTCCGGGCGCCGAACCGGACCGCCAAGAAACTGAGCCCGAGCGCTGCCGCGTCGCCGAGCATGTGCCCCGCGTCCGATAAGAGCGCGAGGCTGTTCGTCCACAGACCGCCGATGACTTCGACGACCATGAACGTGACGATCAACAGAAATGCTAGGAATAATGCTCGTTGATTCGTTGTGTGGTGGTGGCCTTCGTGGCCATGATCATGTTGTTCCATGCGTCATCGCTCCTCTCTCCCTTCATTATATCCCTTTTCTCCCCATCATTCAAACGTTCGTTTGAATGAATTCAAAAAAAGAAGCGCCGACAGGATGCACCCTCTCGACGCCAGCATTTACTTTTGTTCAATTCGGACCCGCATGACCCCGTTATACGGGAACAGCTTCAATTGAAGCGTCTCCCCGTCATACCAACTGCCCGCGCTTTGGGCGCTCGCCGCCTCAAGTTCAGGCGTCACGGCCGTCTGACGGTCCCAATCGATCGCTTTCACTCGTTGGTCACGCACCATTAAAAAGAAGCCATTGTAGAAGTGGTACTCGTTCACTTGGTCGCGCTGGACGGACGCCGGTGCCCCGAGTGTCGACCGGACCGTCGCCACGTCCTGTCCGAGCCAGTCCAAGGCAGACGCTGAAGCCGTCGGCACGACCGTTTGCCACGCCTGTTCCACTTCATCGTCCGAGACGCTAGTCGCTTCCTCGGTCACGCGCTCTTCCGTCACCCATCCGGTCGTCCGGTCGTTCAACTGAAGTTTGACGAATCCACTGACGGCTTCGAGCCGTTCGAACCGGTCTCCAAGATCCGCCTCATATAGAACGGTCACACGATCATCAGCATACACTTTCGTGTACGGCGTCGCGATGTAGACGACGTCCTCACTCGGCTCTTCTTCAGTCGCTTCCTCTTCAGGTTCCGCCTCTGTCCCGCTATCGACTTCTTCCGTCGAGATGTTGTCCGACTCAGGCAGTGCCGTCTGCTTTTGCGAATCGATGTACGCCGCGAACGCGATGACACCGATCAATGAAGCGATCAACAAGACCGCCGTCGCTAACCGTAACAACCGTTTTCGTTTCCTTGACGCGGCCCGTGATGACCGAACTTCTTCCTTCATTATTCTCCACTCCTACTCGTTTCGTCTCATCTGTTCCGATTCGTCAAACGGCTTCACGTTTCCTGCCTCGTCAACAAATTTTTGTTCGTCATTCGTCAGCGCCTCGAGCGTCTGAATCGTCGCTTCGACGTCGATGGGGGGCGTGTCTTGTCCGGCTTCTAAAATTCGCACCGTCTCGCCGAGCTCGATCGTCCGGTCCGTCAGCTGATGGAACGTCCGGTCGTGCGAAATGAGGATGAGACCGCCCCGGTAGATCGATAAGGCCGCCTCGATTTGTTCGCGTGTCGCGACGTCTAAATAGTTCGTCGGTTCATCAAGCGCGAGCATGTCTGCGTCTGAGAAGTAAAGGATGAGGAATGCGATCCGACACTTCTCGCCCATGCTCGCCTCACGCATCGGTTTATAGACGTCGTCACGACGGAACAAGAAGTGGGCCAGGAGCGTCCGCGCTTCCGTCTCCGGAATGTCGCTCGCGGATAATAGTGCGTCAAGCAGCGTCCCATCCTCGGGCAACCTCTCGAGCGTCTGTGAGAAGTAGCCGATTTTCAGTTTCGGATGGCGATGCACGGCACCCTCGTTTGGCTCAAGCTGCCCTAAAAGCAGCTTCAACAGCGTCGTCTTGCCGCTCCCGTTCGGTCCGACGATCGACAGACGGTCGCCCCGATTGAACGTGAACGAAAGATGCTCGAACAACGGCTCGTCATATCCGAACGCGACGTTCTCGACCGTGATCCATGTCTTCGCCTCAAGCGGTTCCGCTTCGAAGCGGACCGAAACGCGCCCCGCGTCTTTCGGTTTGTTGGGACGCCCTTGTTCGAGCTGATCGAGTTTTCGTTCCCTTGCTTTCATCTTGACGGCAAGATTCGCCGCTCCTTTCTGGGCACCAGGACTGCGGACGCTCGCAGTCGCTTTCGCCTTCAAGTGCCAGCCTTTGTACTGGGCGATCATATCGAGCAGTTCCGACTTGCGCGCCACATAGCGCGCGTGGGCCCGCTCGTCACGCACCCGTTCCTCGGCTTTTTGCTGCTTATAGGCGCTATAGTTGCCCGGATAGCGGACGACCTCGCCGTCACTCAGTTCAAGGATGACCGTTGCGACGTCATCGATGAACTGGCGGTCGTGGGAGATGGCGAGCACCGTGCCCGGAAACTCACGCACCCAGCGCGTCAGCCAGTCGATCGAGTCGACATCGAGATGATTCGTCGGCTCGTCGAGCAAGACGACGTCGACGTGACGCATCATGAGCCGGGCCAATTGTGCCCGCGTCTGTTCGCCGCCGCTCAAGTCAGAAAGCCGTCTTAATCCCATTCCATCCATGCCGATTCGTTTCAACGCTTGGTTCGCCTCGGCCTCGAGTCCGAAAGCGTCACACGCCATCGCCTCGTCATACACCGCGAGCACGCGCTCCGTGTCGCCCGATGTGACTTCTTCGTATAAGCGGAACCGTTCGCTGTCACCTTTCATGACGTACGCGAGCGTCGTCCCATCCCCAACAAACACGGTCTGTTCGACGACACCGACTTTTCCGGCTACTTCGATTCGACCGGCCTGAGGGCTCAGTTCACCGACGAGCAATTTGAACAACGTCGTCTTCCCTGACCCGTTTTGGCCGAACAAGACGGCCCGTTCGCCTGTTGCCACATCGAACGAGACGCTGTCGAATAGCGGTTGCTGGTCGTAGTCGAACCGGACTTGATGTACAGATAACATAGTTGTCTCACCTCGCTTGTTTGTCCGATACGCGATGAAACAAAAAACACCATTCGCTAGAAAGCGATGGTGTGAAGATCTCCGGTCAAGCGGAAAAAAAGGGTCACCCCGCAGCTTGAGATTGGACACACTTCACCCGTGACTGTTCAGACGAACAGTGATGATTCGTTTCATCAGTTGAGTGAGTGTGACTTTTTCATAGCACGCGGTACCTTCCTTTCCTAATCTACTGCCACCTTACCAAAATGTAAGCGGATTCGCAACCAACAAACCCACAATCTCCCATCGTTTCTACGCCTATGGGCGGATGCATGTCTTAGTCGTCAGCGTTAAGATGAAACTATCCTATATATCGAGGTGACTCACATGAAATTACGCAACTTACTCGTCCCGAGCGCTGTCTTGGCAAGCGTCGGCACGTTCTTTTATACACGACTGAAACAGCGGTTACCGCGTCCTGACTTTAAAGAGGCGCCGATCAAACCTGACTTGTCCATTTTCGACGAGACGAGCGTGAGCGCCACGTGGATCGGCCACTCGACCGTGCTCATCCATTGGTACGGCCTCAAAATTTTGACCGACCCGGTATTCTCAAAACGGATCGGTGTCCACGTCGGTCCCGTCACGTTCGGCATGAAACGGCATACCGCCCCTGCCCTCTCGATCGAAGAGATCGGTCACGTCGACGTCATCTTGCTCAGCCACGCCCATATGGACCACTTCGACCATAAAAGTTTGAAGCGGCTCATCACCCGTGACACGGTCGTCATCTCGGCACCGGGGACGAGCAAACTGTTGCGTCACTATCCGAGCCTACAGACGCTCGAGATGCATCCCCACGACAAGTTGACACTCGCGAACGGACTCAACGTCCAAGCGATCCCGGTCGCGCATTGGGGCAACCGCTTCCCGTGGGACAAACATATGGGCTATAACGGCTACGTCTTGAAATATAAAGGCGTCCGTATGCTGTTCGCCGGCGACACGGCGTACACCGAAGCGTTCAACGGGCTCGCGAGCAAAGAACCGATCGACCTCGCCTTCTTCCCGATCGGTGCGTATCAACCGGACTCGTTCCAGGAAGCGCACTGCACCCCGGAGCAAGCGTGGACGATGTTCAAACAGAGCGGAGCGAAACGGTTCTTCCCGATGCACTGGGACACGTTCGTCTTATCATACGAGCCGGTCGAGGAGCCGTATGACCGCCTCGTCGCCGCGGCCAAACTCGAACGCGATCAAATCGTGATTAAGGCGCACGGAGAAAGCATTCGGCTGTAGGTTTCGCTTTCACTTTGTCGTGATTTTCGGTAACGTTAGATGTGAGAGGGAGGGAATCAAATTATGGAATGGACAACACTCAATAATGATGTGAAACTGCCGATGCTCGGGCTCGGCGTGTACAAAGTTGAAGACGGGACGGTCACGGTCGACACGGTCAAGGCGGCACTCGACGCCGGCTACCGGTTGATCGACACGGCCGCCATCTATCAGAACGAAGAGAGCGTCGGGCAGGCGATCCGTGAGTCGAGCGTCCCGCGCGAAGACATCTTCGTGACGACGAAGCTGTGGAACGAGTTTCACGGCTACGACGAGGCGCTCCAGGCGTTTCAAGACAGCCTCGACCGTCTCGGTCTCGACTATGTCGACTTGTTCTTGATCCATTGGCCGATGCCGCGCTTCGGTAAGTTCGTCGAGACGTACAAAGCGCTCGAACAGTTGTATGAGGAAGGCAAAGTACGGGCCATCGGCGTCTCGAACTTCGAGATTCAACACCTCGAACAGATCATCCAATCGTGTGCGATCGTACCGGCGGTGAATCAAGTTGAGATCCACCCATACTTGTCCCAAAAAGAATTGATCGCGTACTGCAAGCGCTACGACATCCAGATCCAAGCGTGGAGTCCGCTCATGAAAGGTCGTGAGGCGCTCGAGGATGCGACGATCGTCGACATCGCGAGCAAGTACGGCAAGTCCCCGGCCCAAGTCATCTTGCGCTGGCATCTTCAAAACGGTGTCGCCGTCATTCCAAAATCGGTCACACCGAGTCGGATTCGTGAAAACATACAGGTATTCGACTTCACGTTGACGAAAGAAGACATGGCAGCGATCGACGGACTCAACCGGAACGAGCGGACCGGGTCCGACCCGGTCGAGATGCACAAAATCCACTACTGAGGAGAGACTCTACATGTTCAAAAAACTAGCTTCTGATTTGACAGGCTTTAGCGATATCGGTGAAGTCATCGACCCGAAAGACTTCGACAAGGCCGATGCCGACGATTACGTCTTACATGAGGACAACGAGAAGATTTACTTCTTGATCAAGTCGAAATCGGATGAGTACTGCTTCACGAACCTCGCGATGATCCATCTCGACGGCGCGAGCGCCATCAGTTCGAAGCGCGTCTTGTATCGTTATCCGTACGCGCAACATCCGCTCCAACACGTCATGTTCGAGACGGCCGGCACGGTCGACTTAGACGTTGAGATCAAGTTCACAATCGGCGATAAGCCATACTCGATCGACGTAAACAAAAAGCAAATCGAGCACGTCAAAGACTTGTACAAATCACTCCTCGCCATCGCCGAGAAACAACGCGAAGGCCGGAAAATGCTCGAGTTCGCCAACGCGTCGCTCACGC
The DNA here is from genome assembly GCF_004337185.1 of Exiguobacterium sp. SH0S2. NCBI lineage: Bacteria > Bacillati > Bacillota > Bacilli > Caryophanales > Exiguobacterium > Exiguobacterium sp. SH0S2. The sequence continues at coordinate 806,543 of NZ_SJVB01000001.1, forward strand.
ATTCCGTGTCAGTTCTGAGCGGCCTCCGTCAAGGGGACATGAACGTCGCGACGACGTTCAAAGACTTGTCGCAACAATCGTTCGACTGGCTCCAAGGCCACTATCACGAATGGAACCGGAAAGATTTCGGTGACGTGTTCGAGAAGTACATCAACAATTAACTTGGTGGTGACGTATGGACTACATGTGGTTGTTGATTGCGTTTTTCTTGTTCATGCTCGTGATTTTGACTGTGTTCATCAGTAGTGTGCTCAACGCCTTGCTCAGAAACCTCCACCCGTTAGTTCATATCACCGTCATTTTGTTTTTGTCGTTCACGTATGAGCGTCTAATGTTAGATTATAATCTCTTATGGACGCTTTTCATTCTTGTGACCATCAGTTATTTAGCACCACTTCTCGTCGTGAAAATGTACAACAAAGGTGAGCGCTTCGAACGCGAACATCTAAAATGACAAAATGTCCCCTAGACTACAAACGGAGTCTAGGGGACATTTTTATTTACTTTCGTCGATCAACCGTTCGGCGAGCCGTTGGTACAAGTGGCTCATATGCACGGCCGAGGCAATGGCGAGCGACTGTTGGATTTCACTCGCTTCAGTCGCTTTCACGTTCGCGAGCAGCGTCTCGGCTTGCGTCTCGAACGCCTGCAAGTTTTGTTCTTTCTGAGCCTGATAGGCGTCATAAAAGTCTTCGAGCGAGAACGCCTCGTCCGATTCATTCAGCGGCCGGAGCGTCTCTTTGATGTCGTTGATCGACAACAGCCCTTTCATCTCATAGATCAACCCGAGGAGCATCAAATGCTCGTTCGTGTACTTCTTGTTTTTGACGGGATGGAACAACTTGCCTTTAGCGTAGTTGTTGATCATCGTCTTCGTTAAAATCGTCTCGTCTTCATTACGTTTCATCTTGCCGTAATGCTGCTCGAACAGTTGGATGACTTGGTCCATATATAAGTCAATCGTCGGCAATACCGCTTTCGGGAGCGTGCCTTCCGTCCGTACAATCTCGTTCGGTTTCATCGAATCACCTCACTTTCAGTATACGGACAATCGTCGTTTGTCGAAACAAAAACCTTGTTCTTCTTGCCCATACCGCTTATCATGTAGTTATGGATACTACATGACGTCATAAGGAGTGTTTTTGCATGAATTCGATTTTTCGGGAACCTATTAACGCGCTGACCCATCTCGCCGGAGCGGTACTCGCCTTCATCGCCTTGATCGCGATGACGGTGAAAGCGTCACTGCTCGGCTCACCGCTCGCCATCATGGCGGCGATTTTGTTCGGAATCAGTCTCGTCTTTCTTTACCTGTCGTCTGGCTTGTACCACAGCATCATCGCCTCGCCGAAAGTCATCGCGTTCTTCCGACGAATCGATCATGCGATGATTTACGCTTTGATCGCCGGGACATACGCCCCGCTCACACTGCTCGCGCTCGAAAGCCCGATGCGCTGGGTGCTGTTCGGTATCGTCCACGTCCTCGCCTTGTTCGGCATCATCTTCAAACTTGTCTGGTTCCACGCCCCACGCTTCTTGTCGACTGCTCTCTACATCGGCATGGGCTGGCTGTCGGTCTTCTTCATCGGACCGCTCCATAGCGTGATCGGCAACGGCGGCATCTTTTGGCTCTTGCTCGGAGGCTTCATGTACACGGTCGGCGGTCTCATCTACGGCTTCAAGCCGAAGTTCGTCAACTGGCGCGGTTGGGGCTTCCACGAGGTGTTCCACTTGTTCATCTTGTTCGGCAGCTTCGCCCACTTCGTCTGCGTGTTCTGGTACGTCTTTTAAGTCCTCCTCGTGAGGGCTTTTTTTGTGAGCACATTCATTTACTTCAATTTCAAGACATCCTACACTGACTGTAGGAGGGATTCACTATGAAAATTGAAGTTTGGTCAGATTACGTCTGTCCGTTCTGTTATATCGGCAAGCGCCGTCTAGAAGAAGCACTCGAACAGTTCCCACACGCGGACAAGGTCGAAGTGGAGTTTAAGAGCTTCGAACTCGACCCGAACGCCCCGACGACCGATTCACGTTCGATTTATGAAGTGCTCGCGAAGAAATACAGCATGCCGCTCGAGCAGGCGAAAACAACGACGGCCCAAGTCGCCGCTCAAGCTCAATCAGTCGGACTCGACTATGACTTTGACAACATGGTCGTCACCGGCACGCTCGACTCGCACCGGTTGACGCACTATGCGAAGACGGTCGGTAAAGAGAAGGAGCTGTCGGAAGCGCTCCTCAAAGCGTACTTCATCGAGGCGAAACATATCGGCGACCACGACGTCCTCGTCGAGATCGCGACAAGCGTCGGGCTCGATGCTGACGCCGTGAAAGACGTACTCGCTTCAGACGTGTACACGGAAGAGGTTCGTGCTGAAGAAAGACGCGCGAGCGACCTCGGCATCACCGGTGTCCCGTTCTTCGTCTTTGACGGCAAGTATGGCGTCTCAGGCGCCCAACCGACCGAGGCGTTCACACAAGTGCTCGAGAAAACATGGGCCGAATCGGCACCGACACTTCAAGTGCTCTCGGGCGGTGCGACGTGCACGGACGATAACTGCGATATTTGACTTCAAAACAACGACAGAGAAGCATTCGTCCGAACACGGGCGAATGCTTTTTTAGGTTAAGTCTCAAAGTTCAAATCACCCATCATGCCTTCGAATGAAATTGCCTCAAAATGTTCTTGATGCGCGTTCATCGCTTCATGATAAAGTTCTAAGTCTAGATCATTTTCTATTCGTTCCAGGACAGCGCCCCGAAAAAGCGTGGAGAGGTCCAGGTTCTTGGTTTTCGCATATTCTCTAATGAGACGCTCATCCTCCTCATTGAGTCGCACAGATATCGTTCCCATACAATCACCCTCCTTTACACACATGGTATTACGAAATCAGAGTGTTTATATAATCAGTTCACACGAATTAATGAATGGGAGAAGAAGCTAAAATCCCGGCTTCTTTTTTGTGGCTTAATGAATCATTCTCAAGCATAATTATTATTAACTGATAAGAATCGAGGACTTAACATATGTGGAAAAATCGGAACGTCTGGATCATCTTGACCGGGGAGTTCGTCGCCGGTCTCGGGCTTTGGCTCGGCATCATCGGCAACTTGGAGTTCATGCAGGAGAAAGTCCCGTCCGACTTCGTCAAGGCGCTCATCCTCGCCGGGGGGCTGCTCGCTGGCGTCGCCATCGGACCGCTCGCCGGTCGTCTCACCGATCAGGGCTCGAAAAAGAAAATCATGCTCATCTCGAGCATCGTCCGGGCGCTGAGCGTCCTCTTCATGTTCGTCGCCATCGAGACGGGAAGCGTCCTGTGGATGGTCGTCTTCCTCGTCTTCTTGCAAGGGTCGGCCGCGTTTTACTTCCCGGCGCTCCAAGCAGCCATCCCGCTCATCGTCAAGGAACGGGAGCTGCTCGCCTTGAACGGGGTCCATATGAACGTGTCGACGTTATCACGCGTCATCGGAACGGCGATCGCCGGGATTCTGCTCACGCTCATCTCACTGCGGGACGTCTATGCGCTCTCGCTCGTCGCCTACTTGTTGCTCGCTGTCGCGACGTGGTTCTTGAACATCGACGAGACGACGACACCGTCCGCCCGAAAAGTCGATACGAAGTCGTCAGGCGGATTCAAGGACGTCTTCCCGATCATCAAGTCGATTCCGGTCATCTTCATGACGCTCGTCATGACACTCATCCCGCTCCTCTTCATCGGCGGGTTCAACTTGCTCGTCATCAACATTAGCGAGCTGCAAGATTCGACCGCGATCAAAGGCTGGATTTATACGGCGGAAGGGATCGCCTTCATGGTCGGCGCGTTCGTCATCAAACGGATCGGTGAGAAGTTCTCCGTATTCTCAATCTTGTTCACGTTCTCGTTTTTGATCGGGATCGCTCAGCTCATGCTGTACTTCGCCGACATCCCAGTCGTCTCGATCGCAGCGTTCGTCTTGTTCGGCTTCTCGGTCGGTTGTTTCTTCCCGACCGCGGTGACGATTTTCCAGACGCGGATGCCGAAAGACTATCACGGACGCTTCTTCTCGTTCCGGAACATGCTCGACCGCATCGTCTTTCAAGTCGTCCTGCTCGTCACCGGCTTCTTCCTCGACTTGATCGGTCTGCAGCTCATGGTCGTCTTGTTCGGGGTAAGTTCGATCGCGATGACCGCTTCCTTCCTCGTCTATACGCGGAAACACAAGCTTTATATCGAAACGGACGAGACCGAACGGATCTCGTCCTAACAAAACAAGCGCTGACCGAATTCGGTCAGCGCTTGTTCATGTCCTCGATGTCACGCCACCACGTGTTTGTGTCGTTACGACCGTCGAGCGTGATCCGTTCCCCGATCATCGGAGTAAGTACGTGTTCTTGCGGCAACAACTGCGTCATCTGTTCGGCCGGGTCGTACCAGGCGTGGAATGATAGCGTGAACGCGCCCCAATGGATCGGCAACATCTTATCGGCCCGCACGTCGCGGAACGCCTGAGCCGTCTCTCGTGGCTGCATGTGCACATCCGGCCAACGCTCATCGTATTGCCCACATTCGAGTGCCGCGAAATCGAACGGTCCGTACTCGTCCCCAATATCTTTAAAGTGAGGACCGTAACCGCCGTCACCGCTAAAGAACAAGCGGTCCGTCTCACCGATGACGACCCATGACGCCCAAAGCGTCGCATTGCGGTCGGTGAGCGATCGACCGGAGAAGTGACGGGCCGGCGCACAGACGAACGTCCACGTCCCGAACTGATACGTATCGCCCCAATCGCGTTCGACGATGCGTTCTGCCCCGACGCCCCAACGTTTCAAATGGCTGCCGACGCCGAGCGGGACGATGAACATGGCGACTTTGTCTTTGATCGCTTGAATCGTCGCATAGTCCAAATGGTCGTAATGGTCATGCGTCAGCAAGACGACGTCGATTGACGGCAAATCGTCGAGCTCGAACGGCAAGTCCTCGCTGAACCGTTCATTCTTCGCGAACGGGAGCGGTGACGGACTCCGGCCGAACATCGGGTCGACGAGCATCGTCTTGCCGTCCATTTGAACGAGCATCGCTGAATGGCCGAGCCAATAGATGCGGGTGAAGCTCGAGCCAAGTGTCTCGGTGAAGTCGATCGGGACGACCGGCAACCGAACGCTCGGCTTCCGGAGCGAGTCCGGATGCAAAAATTCTTTCGACATCGAGATCATATCATCGCTTGAAAACCGCATCGGTGTCTCAAGCTGATTGCGGAACTTGCCGTTGACAAGATTCGGCGACTGGAGCGCTTTTGGCTTGCGTCCGAGTGGCTTATATTGTGTGAGTGCTGTACCCGTCACAGCAGCCAAACCCATCAATGAAACGAGTAGTGTTTTTTTCAAAAATATCCTCTCCTCTATTGCTTATTATACGGCAACATGCCGGATTCCCCTGTTTTTGAATACGCAAAAAAGGACGACATCGCGTCGCCCTCAAGATTTCTGTAAAATTTTAATATCGTTGACGATATCCTCGATCGGTACGTCTTGGAACCCTTGGTACGCCTTGACGATTTTTCCGTCTTGATCGACGAGATAGAACCAAGTCGCGTGATCGACTTGCGTGCCTTCGTCGGGCTTGCGGACGAGCGCCTTGAAGTTCTCTTGCGCGAACGCCTCGATCTCGTCTTGCGAATAGCCGGTCAAGAACTGCCAGTCGGCTTGCGCCAAGTCATACCCGGACATGAACTGTTTAATCTTATCCGGTGTGTCGACGGTCGGGTCGACGCTGAACGACACGAACTGGACGTCCTCGACGCCTTCTTCGATGAGCGCTTCATTCAGCTTCGTCATGTTGTACGTCATCGGTGGGCAAACCGTCTCACAGTTCGTGAACACGAAGTCGGCCATCCACACTTTCCCTTTCAAGTCATCGAGACTGACCATCTCCTCGTCCTGGTTCATATAGTCGAACGATTCGATCTCCCAGTTGAGCGGGTCTTCGATCTCATTGCCGCAAGCGGCGAGCACAGTGAGTAAACTCATAAGCCCGATCAGCATCCATTTTTTCAAACGTTCCATCCCCTTACTTGTCCGTTTTTATGTTGAGCAATAATAGCGTGATGAGTGTGAACGCCGTGAGCGCGAGGAACGGGATCGTCACGAAGCCGAACCAGTTGATGTACTGCACGTTACACGGCACGCCTTCGACACACGGTTTGATGTCGGCAAAACCGGGTACTTTTTGCACGAGATAATGGTAAAGTGAAATCATACCGCCGCCGATTGCTAGCGGCAATACATATTTCTTCACTTGACGATCGTTCGTGAATACAGCCATACCGAGCACGAAGACGAGTGGATACATGAAGATACGTTGGATCCAGCACAGTTCGCACGGGACGAACTCGCGAATCTCACTGAAGTATAAACTGCCGAGCGTCGCCGTGAGCGCGACGAGCCAAGCGAGATACAAGCCGTAGCGGCTCAAGAACGACTGCTTCATGGTGCCCCTTGTTCAATCAATCGTTCGATCGCCTCATAGTCGAACGGGTCTTCTAGCATGACGCCGTTGATCATGATCGACGGCGTGAACTGGACCCCGTATTCTTTGACGAATCCGTCATCTAGACTCACCTGTTCGAGCACGCTCGAGTTTTCACTCAAGTCGTCTTCGAACTTCGCCATGTCGACCGACGTCGTCTCGCCTGCGATCTGCTTCAATCGCTCGACCGTGACCCACGCCTCGTCGTGCTGCTGGCTCGCCGGTTGCGCGTCATAGAGTGCCTTATGGAAGTCCCAGAACGCATCCGGGTCTTGCTTATAGACCGATTCTGAAGCGAGTGACGCCAAAATCGACTCTTGTCCGTGGAACAAGACGTTGATATAGCTGAAGCTCGCGTCACCCGTATCGATATAGTCCGCCTTTAGCTGCGGATAGATCGTCTCGCCCCATTGTTTACAAGACGGACATTTGTAGTCCCCGAACTCGACGACTGAGACCGGTGCGTCCGCTTCCCCGAGCGTCGGTTGCCCGTCTGTCGGCACGTGCTCGTTCGTAGCCGGCGCCGCCGTCTCTGCCTGCTCGGCCGGTCGGTTCAAGAGAACGACCACGACCGCGATGAGTGCGACCGCGATGAGCGTCCCGACGACCAATGCTTGATTTTGTTTCATTCGTCTCACCTCTATTTTTATCGATTCGTCTTTCATTATAGCGAAAGCGCTATCCGATTCCACGAAATCGACTTGTTTATTACCGACTTTGCTTCAAGTCGTCCATATTTTGACGATGAATAAAGTGAATGTTTATTGTAGGAGGAACTATTTATGAAATCGTTCTCGATGCGCCTCGGGTTAATCTTGGCGCTCAGCATTGCCAGTCTCGTCTTTATTCTAACACTCGCCTTAACGTATACAATCAGCGAGCGTTCAGCCGCGTCGCTTGAACAAGAGATCGGGGAACGTCTGTCGACGACATCGCACCAGCTCGTCGATAAGCTCGACTTTTATATGTGGTCGCGCTATCAGGAAGTCCAATTGCTCCAAGGACTCGACGCCTTGAACGAACCGCGCGAAAGCCGGGCCCTTCTCGATGAGGTCCAAACGAACATCCCTGCTTTCTCGTGGATGGGGGTGACCGATGCATCGGGGACTGTCACCGCCTCGACGGACGGGATTTTAGAAGGGATGTCGATCGCCGAACGTCCGGTCTTCTCGGAAGCGCAACAACAACCGTTCATCGGGGACGTCCACGAGGCCGTTCTCCTCGCTGAAAAACTCCCCAATCCGAGTGGAGAACCTCTCCAATTCGTCGACATCAGCGTCCCAATCGTGCGCGACGGTGAATTTAAAGGCGTCTTGGCGACCCACCTGAGCTGGGAATGGGGAGAAGAAGTGCTCCAGCACTTTAACCGCACGTTGCACCATCACTCGGACTATACCGACATGTTCGTCGTCAGTGGACGTGACAACACCGTGCTGCTCGGTCCCGATCATCTCGTCGGAACAACGCTCCCGACGACGCTCGAAGACGGTTGGCACGTCGAGACATGGGAAGATGGAACGTCATACTTGACCGGTGTCGCTATCGGAGAAGGGTACGGCGACTACGCCGGTCTCGGCTGGAGTGTTGTCGTCCGGCAACCGGTCGACGTGGCGTTCGCCCCCGTCACGTCGCTTCAAAACAACATCTTATGGATCGGTCTCGTCGCCTCGATTGTGACCGCCCTGCTCGGTTGGCTGCTCGCCCTATTCGTGACGCGGCCACTGCAAAAAATCACTGAGACGGCGACGCTCATGAAGCAAGGAAAAGCGAAGACGTTCCCGCATCAATCCGGCATCCATGAGATCGAGTCGCTCGCGTTCGCCCTTGAGTCACTCGTCACGTCGCTGACCAATTCAGAGACCGAACGGGTCCGCTTCGAATCACTCGCTAACCACGATGTATTGACCGGTCTTGCCAACCGGACGGCGCTCCGTCAGTACTTGAATGACGCACAACTGACAACGAACGACTATATCTGCTTCTATATCGACCTTGACGGCTTTAAAGCAGTCAACGATACGTACGGGCACGCGTCAGGCGACGAAGTGCTAGTCGAGATCGCCGACCGGCTGAAGCAACTGCCTCTCGAAGGGCTATACCCGGTCCGATTGAGCGGAGATGAGTTCTTCCTTCTGTTCGAACGAAACAACCGAAGTGACCGCGACGTCCAGCAGATCGGGGAAGATGCCATCGCCGCGTTGTCCGCACCCGTATCGTTTGACGGCGGGACGGCTGCTGTCGGTGTGAGTATCGGCGCTGCGCTCTGGCATTCAAACACGCCGCCGCATCTCACCATCGAACGGGCCGACCAGGCGCTCTACCGCTCGAAAGCGAGCGGCAAGAACCAGATCACGCTCGATGAGACGCTGCTTGCATAAGAAAGGTCCATGTCACTTGCGACATGGACCTGTTTTTTACGCTTCGAACAACAACTGTTCTGGATCTTCAATCATATCTTTAATGTGTTTGAGGAACGTCACGGCCTCACGACCGTCGACGATGCGGTGGTCGTATGAGAGCGCCACGTACATCATCGGACGGTTCTCCATCGTCTCGGCGTCGATCGCGATCGGACGAAGTTGGATCGTGTGCATTCCGAGGATAGCGACTTGCGGTCCGTTCAAGATCGGTGTCGATAAGAGTGAACCGAACACGCCGCCGTTCGTGATCGTGAACGTGCCGCCAGTCAGGTCGCTAAGCCCGAGCTTATTGTTGCGCGCCTTGTCGGCAAGATGGATGATATCCTTCTCGATCTCGCCAAAGTTTTTACGGTCCGCTTCCCGGACGACCGGGACGACGAGTCCGTCCGGTGCCGATACGGCGATGCCGATGTCGTAATATTTCTTCAAGACGATCTCGTTGCCTTGAATCTCAGCGTTCAAATACGGCATCCGTTTCAGAGCCGCGACGGCCGCTTTCGTGAAGAACGACATGAAGCCGAGTTTGACGTCGTTATCTTTAATGAACTTCTCTTGGCGACGTTTCCGGAGCGCCATGACCGCCGTCATGTCGATCTCGTTGAACGTCGTGAGCATCGCCGCCGTCTGTTGGACTTCGACGAGACGGCTCGCGATCGTTTGACGACGACGCGTCATCTTGATGCGCTCTTCGTCTTTGCCGCTCGCGACCGGTTGTGGTGCCGCAGCCGGTACTTTCGGTGCTTCTGGCTTTGGAGTCGGTGTTGCGTTGTGGTTCGACACGTCATGGACGTTGATGCGGCCGATCGGGTCGTTCGTCTGAACGGCCGAGAGGTCGATCCCGCGCTCACGAGCGAGCTTGCGTGCCGCCGGTGTAGCGATCGGGCCTTTACCTGGGCTTGCTACGTGCTCTTCACGACGCTCGACTTTTTTCGCTTCGCCGACTTTTTCTGTTTTCGTCTCGGCTGGAGCCGGAGCAGCTTCTGTCGCTGCTTCCGTCTTCGTCTTCGTCGCGACGGCCGTGCCGCCGGCTGAACCTGAACTTAAGCGGGCGATGACTTGACCGACTTGGACCGTGTCGCCTTCCCCGGCGAGTTGTTCTTCTAACGTTCCCGACTCATCGGACGGCACTTCGATGTTGACTTTGTCTGTCTCGAGCTCGACGATGGCCTCCCCTTTTTCAACATGGTCGCCTGGCTGCTTGAGCCAAGACGCGACCGTTCCTTCCGTAATGGACTCTGCTAATTCCGGTACTTTAATTTCGATCACAATGAGTTCCCCCTTAACTTATTTACGATCTTTTTGGTATGTGCTCGCTCCAGCCGCACTTGAGACGGCGTCACGGGATAAGGCTTCACGGATGATGCGTGCTTGTTCTTGTTTGTGTGCTGTCGGATTTCCTTCAGCCGGGCTTGACCGGCGACGGCGCCCGATGTAACGGACGTTCAGACGGTTCGATGTCACCGCTTCAAGACGCGGCTCGATGTATGTCCAAGCTCCCATGTTTTTCGGTTCTTCTTGTACCCAGACGATCTCTTTGGCGTTCGGGTAGCGACTGATGACGTCGCGAATCTCACGGACCGGGAACGGATAGATTTCTTCGACGCGGATGATGTGGAGGAAGTCGAGTGACTCCTCTGATTTCATCGTCGCTTCTTGCAGATCGATCGCCATCTTCCCTGAACAGAAGACGAGCCGTTCGACTTTGTCCGGCTGTTCGCCAAGACCTGTTTGTTCGACGATCGGACAGAAGCTGCCATCTGACAACTCTTCGACCGTTGAGGCTGCAAGTGGATGACGAAGCAGGCTCTTCGGTGTCATGATGATCATCGGTCGGATTTGCTCAGTACCAAGCATCTTCGCCTGACGACGCAAGATGTGGAAGTATTGGGCAGCCGTCGACAAATTAGCGACCGTCCAGTTCTTTTCACCGGCGAGCGTCAAATAACGTTCCATCCGCGCGCTCGAGTGCTCCGGACCTTGTCCTTCGTAACCGTGCGGCAATAGCATGACGAGACCCGATTTTTGACCCCATTTCGCACGACCGGCCGAGATGAACTGGTCGAACATGACTTGGGCCGAGTTGGCAAAGTCACCGTACTGCGCTTCCCACAACACGAGCGTATCTTGTGCGAACACGTTATAGCCGTATTCAAAGCCGAGCACCGAGCCTTCCGAGAGCGGGCTGTTGTGCACCGTGAACGAGGCTTTCGCCGTCGACAACTCGTGGAGTGGCGAGAATTTCTTGCCGGTCTCGACGTCGTTCAACATGATGTTACGTTGCGCGAACGTCCCGCGCTCTGAATCTTGACCGCTCAAACGGATCGGTGTCCCGTCCGAGATGATCGAGGCGTAGGCGAGCGTCTCGGCATGGCCCCAGTCGATCTTCCCGTTATCCCCGAACGCGTCACGACGACGGTCGAGTACTTTTTGAAGCTTATGGAACAAGCCGAACCCTTCAGGCCAGACGAGCAGCTCATCGTTCAACTGTTGCAACAAGTCGCGTTCGACTGCCGTATCGACGTAAGGGAATCCTTTATAGACTGCTTCCGGCAAGACGATGTCCGCATCTTCTTCCTCAGCCGGGACGAGGTCGCGCGCTGACTTCAAGCGATCTTCAATCGATTGTTCGATCGTCGCTTTGTCTTCTTTCGTCATGACGCCTTCTGCTTCGAGAAGATCGGCATAGACGTGACGGACCGATTGATGTTCTTTGATGGCTTTGTATAGAACCGGGTTCGTGTTCATCGGCTCATCCATCTCGTTGTGTCCATAGCGGCGGTAGCCGACCAAGTCGACAAGGATGTCTTTATGGAACTTGGCACGGTATTCGCTGCACAATTTCGCGACGGCGACACACGCTTCCGGGTCGTCGGCGTTGACGTGAAAGACCGGGATCTCGTAGCCTTTGGCGATATCGCTCGCATAACGTGTCGAGCGCGAGTCGCTCGGGTCGGTCGTGAAGCCGATCGTATTGTTGGCGATGACGTGAACTGTGCCGCCTGTCCGGTAGCCCGTCAAGTTCGTCATGTTGAGCGTCTCGGCGACGATGCCTTGGCCTGGGAACGCGGCGTCCCCGTGGATCAAGATCGAAGCAGCCTTGTCATCGTGTTGGACCGGCATCCCTTTTGCAGAGCGGTCGTCTTGCGCGGCACGCGTGTAACCTTCGACAATCGAGCCGACGAATTCAAGGTGGCTCGGGTTGTTGGCGAGGTTCAAGCGGACTTCTTTCTTCTCATCTAACACGCGGCGATCGAGTCCAAGATGGTATTTCACGTCGCCCGACCAGCCGAAGTTGATGCCGATCGAACCTTCTGACGGAATGAGTTCTTTATTCGGTGCGTGCTGGAACTCGGCAAAGATCATTTCGTACGGTTTACCGAGCACATGGGCGAGGACGTTCAAACGTCCACGGTGTGCCATCCCGATGTTGATGTGTTCCGAACCGCTCGAGATGAGCCGTCCGACCATCGCGTCAAGGAGCGGGACCATGCTGTCGAGTCCTTCGATCGAGAAACGTTTTTGTCCGACGTACGTCTTATGAAGGAACGATTCGAACAGTTCCGTCTCGGCTAAACGCTCGAACAACTCAAGCTTCTCTTCTTTCGAGTACGCGGCTTTCAATGCGCCTTGCTCGATGCGGCGGCGAATCCAGCGCTTCTCTTCCATATCATCCAAGTGGCGCAACTCGATGGCTACCGTCCCTGTATAGACGTCGAGTAAATGACGGACGAGTTCAAGTGCGTTCGCGCCGGGCTTCGGTACGTCTTCTGACAGCAAGTGTGCCGGGATCTGCTCGAGGTCTGACTCGTTCAACCCGTAACGGTCGAACACAAACAACCCGTGCTCACGCGGATGGTCCTTGAGCGGATAAATATCAGCCGCTTTATGACCGAGCGCCCGGATATCGTTGACGAGCCGAGTCGCCGCCACGATTTTCTCCAAATCAAATGAAGCGACCGGTGCGACCGGTACCGCTTGTTCGGGTGAACCGTTCTCATCAAAGTAACGACGCGTCTCCGCATCGACCGATTCTCTGTCTTCCAAATATTGCTCGTACAATTCAACGATGTAGCCTAAGTTTGGACCATAAAATGTTTGCGATTGCTCGCGACCGTTCGACGACTCTCCCATTGAATAAATCCCCCTGTCCGTTCCTATGCGCCCGATGTGTGAACGCTTTCATTTTTTAAGGCCGCACGAATCAGTTCATCCATCTGATTCAGGCCGTGAAAAGAGCCAAATCTTGCCTCTTACTCTCTTCTTCATACTACACCTTTCCAGGTCGAAAGACCCTTTCAAATTCACAATTCGTCCATACTAATTCAATAAGTTTTACTTATCGACTAATTGTGAAAGTTGTCGTTTGATTCAATTGTTTCAAAAAAAGGTGAAACCTTCTTTCAGTCTTGTCGTATACAATGTTAGCAAGCTTGGAAATAAATCTCAACGAAAGCAAGGTGACAACATGTTATCCGTCCAAAATGTCCACAAAAAACTGGGCCAGACGAACGTTCTGACCAACGTCAGCTTCGAAGTCACGCCCGGCGAAATCTTCGGCTTCCTCGGTCCGAACGGTGCCGGAAAGACGACGACGATCCGTATCATCACCGGTCTAATGCCGGCAACGCACGGCTCCGTTACCGTCGACGGGTTCGACGTATCAACCGACCGCCAAGAGGCGCTCAGTCGCATCGGTGCCATCGTCGAAAACCCGGCGTTCTACCCTTACTTGACTGGTCGAGAAAACTTGATCCACGCCAAGAATTTGATCCCCAATTTGAAAAAAGTCGACTTGAACGCCCTTGGGGCACTCGTCGGGCTCGAATCGAAGCTCGACATGAAAGTCAAACAGTACTCGCTCGGAATGAAGCAGCGGCTCGGGATCGCCCGTGCGCTCCTCCACAATCCGAAAGTGCTCATTCTCGATGAGCCGACGAACGGGCTCGACCCGGCCGGCATCGCCGACCTGCGCAACTACTTACGGCACCTCGCCGAGCACCGCGGCATCGCCATCTTGATCTCGAGCCACTTACTTAGTGAGATGGAACTGATCACGGACCGGTTCGCAATCATCGACCACGGTCAAATCAAATCGGTCCAAGACGGGACGACGCGTGAAGAAGGCGTCATTCTATGTAAAGTATCACGCGAGCAAATGAACGAGGCGCTCGACGCGGCCGCCATGCTGTTTGACGATGTGAAAATCGTTCAGCAATCGGCTGAGACGTTCCTCGTCCCCCGCCCTGAGACGGATATCCCGGTTCTATTGAAACGACTCATCAATCAAGACATCAACGTCTTCCAAATCGGGATGAAGTACGAGACGCTCGAGGATCAATTCCTCAAAGTGACGAAGAAAGAAGGAGGAACGAACAATGCGTTCATTACTAGCCAATGAGTTTATGAAATGGCGGCGCACGATCAAGCCGCTGATCGCCCTCGGCATGTATACCGGGATTATCATTTTAACGTACGTCATCGTCACGAGTGGAAACGAGTCGGGAGATGCGACAACGTTCGTCAACTATGCCACGATGGCCGCGATGACATTCCTCGGCATCTTCACGATCGTGTTCACCGCTGAGATGATCGGGAATGAACTGAAGTTCGACACGTTGAAACACTTGCTCATGAGCCCGTACTCCCGTGACCGGATCTTGCTGTCGAAACTCGTTGCCGCAATCCTGATCATGCTCGCCCAGTTCGTGTTCATCCTTGCTGTGACGTATGGCTTCGCTTTGACGCTTGACGGGAACTTGACGTTCGAACAGTTCCGTAACGTCCTACTCAGCGTGTCGAGCGGCGTGTTCGTCATCTTCTTGACGCTCATGTTCTCGGTCGTCTTCAAATCGGTCGGTGTCGTCATCGGTTTTACCGTACTCGCGAACTTCGTCTCGACGATGATCGGCGGCCTCCTCATCGCATGGAAGCCGGCCATTGCTAAATGGATCGTCTTTTTGCACACGGACTTGTCCATTTATTATCAAAGTCCAGGCTTCATGGAGACGATGGACGTGACGATTTGGTTCTCAGCGTTTTACGTGTTGATCCACATCATCGCCTTCTATATCATCACGGCGTTCATGTTCCGCAGCAAGACATTCGCGGAATGACCTGCCCCTCTCTATGAACGTGACAAAACCTCTGACTGTCGGACACACAATCCCAACATTTCAGAGGTTTTTTTGTTTGATGATACGGTATTCTAGGTATAGAAACGTTAAAGGAAGTGGTATGATGTATCTCACAATCGGATTATCGCTAGTCGTCTGCTTGATCGCCCTCGTCTTCACGATCATGGTCGGTCTCGGAAAAGACAAATCAGACTATAGCCAAAAGAAAAGCTGGTCGCTCGTGTCTTGGACGTATATCGTCCTATTCCCGGTCTCATTCGTGGCGCTCGGACTGCTATACTATTTCATCACTCGATGACTCGTTCATCGGGTTTTTTTGTGGTACGTTTTTGCTAATGGAAAAGAGGTGGCCCTTTGAGTCGATTCGAGAAATTATACCCCATATTCATACTTCTATCTGTTTTGACTGGTCTCGCGTTCGGGACGATCGAGACGCTGCGTCGAATCGCGGACGGTGCGATCGTTCCATTGCTTATGGCGATGCTATTCTTTACGTTCATTCAAATCCCGTTCGCCCAAATCCGGCATTCGTTTTCAAACCGCACGTTCACGATCACGAGTCTCGTCCTCAACTTCGTCTGGACACCCGTCTTCGCATTTGCACTCGCGAGCGTCTTCTTGTCCGACCACCCGGCGCTTTGGATCGGGTTCATCATGCTCATGGTCACGCCATGCACCGATTGGTATATCGTCTTCACCGGTCTCGCGAAAGGCGACGTCGTCGCCTCGCTCAGCATCTTGCCGCTCAACCTTATACTTCAACTCGCGCTGTTACCGGTCTATCTTTATGTTTTGACAGGGACGTCGAGCGTGATCTCAGTTTCGGTGTTCCTACATAGTCTAGCCGTTTTAGCGATCCCGCTCGGCTCAGCGATTGGACTGAGGTACTTTCTCACCAAGTCGAACCAGTTGCAGCGGCTCGCGCGCGTCAGCTTATGGCCAATCATCTTGTTAAGTCTCGCCGTCACGTCGATCTTTGCCTCACAAGGGCGGCTCTTGATCGAGCACGTCTCGATCCTCGGATTGTTAATTGCACCGTTGCTTTTATTTTTCATCGTCAATTTTGCCATAAGCCGCCGTGTCGGCAAGAAACTGTTGCGTGAAAACGCGGCCGTGACGAGTCTACAAATGACGACGCTCGCGCGGAATTCACCGATCGCGCTCGCCATCGCGACGACCGCATTCCCGAACGAGCCGCTCATCGCCCTCGTCTTGGTCATCGGGCCGTTGATTGAATTGCCGGTGCTCGTCGCCGCTTCCTTCGTGATCCGGCGACTAAACCGAGCCGAACGTCGACTCGGTTAGCGCACGAGCGTCGGTTTGACGGCGAATGAGGCCGCGAGGATGCCGATGACCGGGAAGACGAGCGAATACCAAATGATCGACTCGTAGTTGCCGAACAAGTCGTAGGCAATCCCGAACGGCAACGGTCCCACCGCCGAGCCAAGTACCATGACCGACGTCGCCAGGCCGCTGATGCTGCCGAGCGCGGCCCGACCGAAGTAGTATGGCCAAACATAGTTTAAAGCGATGCGCTCAAAGCCGTTACTGATGCCCCAGATCACCCCGAACAGCATCGCGATTGAGAACGTCGACGTATATTGCAGGATGATCATAAAGATGATCTCGGTCACAAAAATACCGATCAATACATAATTGATTTTCACGACATCGATGATCCGTCCCGCGATGAACGTCACCGGGAAGCCGAGGATCGCCATCAAGCTCAAAACGATCGCGGCCGTCACCGGTGGTAGGCTCTGCTCTTCAAAAATTGAGATCAAGTGGAACGTGATCGCTGTGTTGACGAGCGCCGGGATGCCGATGCACGACAAGATCAGCCAAAAAGCACGTGTCTTGAGCGCTTCTTGGAACGTGAAATCGACGTCGATATGAATCGGTGTCGTCGTCGATTTATTGCTCGGATGAGGATTCGTCCCTCCGTCCGGCAAAAGTCCGATGTCTTCTGGGCGGTTGCGGACGAAACGATAAGCGAGCGGTGTAAACAAGACGAGCACGAGCAGTCCCCACACTTGCCACGTCGTTTGCCAACCGATCAAACCGACGAGCCAGACGTTGAGCGGTGGAAAGACGGCCGAGCTCAAGAACCCTCCGATTGCCATATAGCTGAGCGCCTGGCCACGCTTCGTGATGAACCACTGCGGGACGAGCGTGTTCGGGATGAGCGTCATCGACCCTTGCCCGAACAGGCGGAGCATCCAGATGCCGAAGAAGAGCATCGTCAAGTTCGTGACGTAACTGTTGAACAGACAAGCGACCGCCAGCAATATCGAGGCGATGACCATCATCGCCCGTTGCCCAAAGCGGTCGATCAATCGACCGACGAAAAATAAACAGGCGGCCGAGGCGAGCGTCGCGGCCGAATAAACGCTCGATACTTCAGAGCGCGACCAGCCAAAATCGGTTATGTATTGGTCGATAAAAACTGAGATAAAGTACGTCTGACCGGGACCCGAGAAAAATACACCGAGGCCCGCGATCATGACCATATACCATCCGTAGTAGGATGGTTTTCGAAGTCTTCGCATCATCTTGCTCCTTTTCCTCTGTTATGTAAGACGATTTTTACTTCCATCGCCTTTTCAATTATTATTTTGTAGCGACAGCGATCCCGATCGGATAATGACGCTCAGGTCGTTTCGGTTCGACGAGCACGCCCCGTTGGTAATAGAACTCGGTCGAGGCGAACCGATCGAACAACGCTGTAAACTCTTGTTCTGTAAATTGATGGACGTGAAACGGCTCGTTCGTCGGTTTACCGACTCCTTGACCGAACGGCGTCGACAAGACGAGCGTACCACCCGGTTTAAGCAACTCCCAAACGTTCGCCATGAACCTTTCAAAATCGTCCACATGCTCGATTGTCTCAAAACTGACGATACAGTCGAACGTGCCGAGTTGTTCGGGTAAGGTTCGATCGAGCACATCCCCGACGACATAGGTCACGTTCGGATGATAATATCGGCCTCGTGCATAACGTGTCGTCTCTTCTGATAAATCGAGGGCGACGACCTCATCGACTTGCCCCTTCAAATTTTTCGCAATCAACTGACTGCCATATCCGACACCGCTCGCAAAGTCGAGCACGCGCCCGTCCATGTACAACAATGAAAAATGATAACGGGCAATATGTTCAAGTAACATACCGTTCAGCGGGTCCATTTGATCTGGGATGACCCGTTCTCCCGTATAATTCAATGTCATAAGCTCCTCCTTTTTCTATACAGCAAAAGCGCCACGAAAGTCTCGTGGCGCTGTCTGTTAACGAACGATGATCACAGGTGACAACGAACGTTTAGCAAGCTTGTGGCTGACACTGCCCAATACGAACTCTTGGAACGTATTGAGGCCGCGCGAGCCGACGACCACGAATTCATACGGTTCATGGTTGGCGTAGTTGACGAGTTCAACGTCAGGTTCGCCGCGGAGTTCGATATACTCGTACGAAACGCCCGCTTCGGTGATCGCATCGAAAAACACTTGAAGACGTTGTTTCCGTCTCACTTCAAGATCGATTTTACCCGTCGATTGAAGGGCGCTTTCTTTTGATTCTTTCGGTGACACGACATGGACGACATCGATTGAAGATGATGTCACTTTGGCGAGTTCGACCGCTTTTTGGGTGGCACGCATCGAATGATCTGAACCATCAATCGCTAGAAAGATTTTACTCATTGTAAGTTCCCCCTTTTAGTGGCCGACGTTCGCATCTTGTTGACGAAGATGGAGCGCCAGCGTGTTCAACAGCTTCTCTGAATCTTTGTTTAAGTTTAACAGTTTTGGTTCGATTCCAACCGTCCGATATTTGAAGACGACCTTATCGATGGCCCCGATGGCCGAATCGTCCCAAAGATGGGTGTTGGCGAAGTCGATGCTGACTTGTTTCACGTCTGCTTCGACATCTGCTTCGACATCGAACTGGTTGACAAAGTCAGACGTAGACGCGAAGAACAGCTGTCCGTTCACTTCATAGTGTGCACGTTGTCCGTCTTGGTGGCGCTTCAGCTCGACACGCGAAATTTTCGCGGCGAAGATGACGGCGGCCGTCACGATTCCGGTGATGACACCGATCGACAAGTCGTGCGTAAGCACGGTCGCGAGTACCGTCGTGACCATGACGAGCGAATCGGTCTTTTGACCTGTCTTGAGCGTTTTGAGTGAGCCCCAGTCGAACGTCGCATAGGCGACGAAGAACATGACACCGACGAGCGCCCCGACTGGAATCAGCATTAAAATGTTACTCATCGTCATGATCATGATGAGGAGCGCAAGTCCTGCCGAGAACGTCGACAAGCGACCCCGTGCTCCAGACGAGACGTTGATGACCGATTGTCCGATCATCGCACATCCTGGCATCGCACCGAAGAAACCAGCGATGATGTTGGCGATCCCTTGACCTTTTGATTCACGGTTCTTATTCGAATCTGTACCCGTCATGTCATCGACGATTTGAGCCGTCAATAGCGACTCAATCAAACCGACAAAGGCGAGCGAGAACGAATAAGGCAAGATGATCATAAGTGTCTCGAGTGTGAGCGGGAGGTCAGGCAAGAGGAACATCGGCAGCGTTGCCGTGATCGTCCCCATATCTCCGATCGTTTTCGTCTCAAGTCCCATAAAGAACACGAGCAACGTCATCGCCACGATGGCGACAAGCGGCGCCGGGATTGCTGACGTGATGCGCGGGAAAACAAGGATGATCGCAAGCGATGCTGCAACGATGGCCCACATGATCCACGTCTCGCCTCCAAATTGCGGAAGCTGGGCTTGGAAGATCAAAATGGCAAGGGCGTTAACGAAGCCGACCATAACCGCACGCGGGATGAACTTCATTAAACGAGCTATACCAAGAAAACCAAGCACGATCTGGATAATACCAGCTAGTATCCCTGCAGCGAGCAAGTACTGAAGTCCATAATCTTTTACGAGATCGACGACAAGGAGTACCATCGCGCCCGTCGCGGCCGAAATCATCGCGGGGCGTCCTCCTGTAATCGAAATGACCATCGCGATGATAAAGGACGCATATAGTCCTACCATCGGATTTAATCCAGCGATCAGTGAGAAGGCGATTGCCTCCGGAATGAGTGCAAGGGCCACAACGATCCCTGCCATCACTTCAGCACGGGGATTCCCGAGCCATTCTTGTTTTACCGTATTCAATTTTTCCAAATGAACACACCTCTCTATAAAAATTTTTAAATTGATTTCTGACTCTCACAGAAATCAATTTAATCAAATTATAGAAGCCGTATTCACAGTTCGTTCATAACTTCACAACAACTCAGATGTTACCCGAGAATGAGCACGATGACAACCGATGAGCCTCAACTTTTTCCTAGATGTCCGCATGCGGATTCGTTCATTTTTATAAGGATATAACGACACACTTCGTTCTCTCTCGTCACGTCCCCTCGCTGCTCCGACTTCGTATCCCCCTTTACACCAACCATGTAACCGCTTACCTCACATACCCAGATTTTCACCATAGTCGATTCGATTTTGCCGCCGATTTATTTTTCAGACAACAAAAAAGAGAGAAAAGATTTTTAAAATCTTTTCTCTCGCGTGTTTAGTTATTTTCTTTAAAGCGGAGCAAGTCCGAATAGATGATCTTATCGTTCATCTCAAGTACTTTGTTCGCCTCGTCTTCAAGTGGCGTACATACTTTCGCGTCATCGACGACTTCTCCTGTCTCGGCGTCATAACACGTTGACTGGGTGAACAAATAGTCGCTTGTCACGATCGTACCGTCACGGAAGATGGCGCGATCGTTGCGTTCTGGCGCGAACAAGTCGTTACCGAACCCGATTTGATCAGACGTATCGAACCCGAGCAAATGCTGAATCGTCGGGTTCATATCGACGTGGCTCCCGACCGTCTCGTGGACTTCACCTTTGTCTTGACCAGGCAAGTGAATCGCGAACGGGACTGACTGAAGTTTTGCCACGTCATATGGCGTCAACTCGTCTTTTCCGAGCAAATCGGCCATGGCAGCGTTATGGTTCGTCGAGATACCGTTATGATCACCGTAAACGACGAAGATCGTATCGTCCCATGTCCCGTTCTTTTTCAACTCATCAATGAACAACCCGAGGGCATAGTCTTGATATGCGAGCGCTTGCGGGAAGTTATTGAGCGTCGTCGAGTTCGTCTCGAATTTCGGAACGAGTTCATGGTCCGCACTCGGCATCGTGAACGGGAAATGGTTCGTCAGCGTGATGAACTTCGCGAAGTAAGGTTCCGGCAGTTCTTCAAGCATCGGTACCGACTGTAAGAAGAACTCATCGTCGAGGAGACCCCATTCCGTCATGTTGGCCGGGTCGCCTAAATCGTAGCTCTTCTCATCAAAGAACTCATCGATTCCGATGTTTTGATACATCTGGTCGCGGTTCCAGAACGATTTGTTGTTGGCGTGGAACACCGCCGAATAGTAGTTGTCTTCTTTGATGACACTAGGAAGCGCATCATATTCGTTGTCGGCGTTCGTGAAGTAGACGCCGCCACGCGACAATCCGTACAGCGAGTTGTCGAGCGCGAACTCAGAGTCCGACGTCTTCCCTTGACCGGTCGTATGGTAATAGTTCGGCCAGAAGTGAGACTCGTCGATCAACTTGTTCAAGTTCGGCGTGATGTACTCGCCGTTCGAAGCTTTCATATTGTGCGTAAAGCTCTGTGTCGATTCGAGCGAGATGGCGATGACGTTCTTGCCTTTATACTTCCCGAACATGTCCGGGTCCGGCGCCGCATAGTTCTGACGCGTATAGTTCTCGACTTCATCGAGTTCAGAACCGTCCGCGAGCGCTTTTTGCGCCGATGTCTTCGTTTGAAGCATCGCGTCATAGACGTGGAAGTTGAACGTGCCTAAGTTTTTAACAAGCAGTTCACGGTCGAACGAACGCGTCAACAGTTCTGGGCGCTCTGTCTCTGCGAGGACAAGGTTAAAGCCGAACACGGCGGCAGCTGCACCGAACGTGAGCAACACGCGGCGTTGTGACGCTTTGCCTGTCTCTTTTAGTTTCCAGAGCAAGAACGGAAGCACGACGAGATCTCCTAACAGAAGCAAGTCTTTCCATTCAAGCAACGACAGGAATGACGACGATAACGTCTCTAGGTTCGACGATTGGAACAATAACGGCACAGTCAAGAAGTCCGTGAACTCACGGTAGTAGGTCGTATCCGCAAACAAGATGAGCGAGGACACCGTGTAAAGACCGTATAGCGCCCACTTCCGTTTATTGCCTCCGAAGAAGAAACTAAAGGCAAACAAGAACAACGTGAAACTTAACGGGTTGATGAACAGAATGAACGCTTGGACCGCGTTCTCAGGTGGCATGTTAAAGAAGAACTGATACGCAATCAGTGACTTCGTCCATAACAGGATCGTAAACATCCAAAACAGGCGATGCGTCCGGAACGAGTCGCTTGCCGCGTGACGGAACCGCTCTAATTTCCCTTTCGATTGATTCGTGTGATTCATTCAAACACTCCTTAGGTCATTTTCATATGGTAAGTTAGTGCGTCGACTAACAAACGTACAGACGTATAAAGAGTATTTTAACGTTCTTTTGAACTTAATTCAACTTTTTGACGTTTACAATGCTACACAAACTTAACATTTTTATTGCAATCTTCATCTAAAAAAGGCTATCGAGTGAACTCGATAGCCTTTGAAACACGATTCATTTAGCCGATGATGTCCATCCAGATCTTGACCGTACTCGCTAAAATGAGCAACGCCAAAATCATCTGGAGCGACTTTGTCTTCATGTTTTTCCCGATGTTCGCCCCGATCGGTGCCGCAATCAAACTCGCGATAATCATGACGAAGGCCGGCTCCCAGACGATTTGGTCGGTGATGATCTTACCTGCTGTCGACCCGATCGATGAGATGAACGTGATCGCAAGCGAACTCGCGATCGCCATCTTCGTCGGGATACGGAGCACGACGAGCATGATTGGCATCAAGATGAACGCTCCGGCCGCTCCGACGATCCCGGCTGCGATCCCGACGATAAACGCCGAACTGGCCGCGATCAGTTTATTGAACGTGACTTGGTCGAGCGGCAAGTCTTCGACGTTCGCTTTCGGCAAGAACATCATGATCGTCGCAATCGTCGCGAGGACCGCATAGACGACGTTGATCAAGTTCTCCGACAACAGCGTCGAGCCGTAGCCCCCGATGAAACTTCCAATCAAGACGGCGACACCCATATACAGGATGAGTTGTTTATTCAAATAGCCGCCTTTACGATACGCATAAATCCCACCGATCGTCGCGAAGAACACTTGAATCGCGCTGATCCCAGATACTTCGTGGGCGCTGAACGCCGCGAAGCCAAGAAGCGGCGGAATGTACAACAACATCGGATATTTGATGATTGACCCGCCGATCCCGACCATCCCTGAGATGAATGATCCGATAAAGCCGATCAAAAAGATTGTGATGATAAACTCTAACTCCATACTAGCTCCTCCAGTTTCCTACCCTATTAGATAAGTAAGTTTTATTTCTGTTCCCAAGCGATCATACCGCCTGAGACGTCATAAATTTCCGTATAACCTCGATCCTGCAACAACTCGGCCGCCTGGGCGCTTCGATTGCCACTGCGGCAAATGATATAGATCGGTTCATCTTTCGCATAAGGTAATTCGGTTTCATTTAATGAAGAAAGTGGTGCGTTCACCGCTCCTTCGATATGCCCCCCCTCGTATTCTTCTAGTTCACGGACGTCCAACAAGGTTATTTCTTCGTTTTCCAATCTGTTTTGTAGTGTTTCGACGTCGATTTGGGTGATTCCATCCTCTTTCGAAGTGAAAACTACGATTCCGACAGTCACAATCACTAAAATCGATAAGATGATCGTTAATTTACGCAATTTTTGACCTCCAATTCTTTTCCTTGCATTGAGTATACCTTAGGGGGTATATTAAAAACAACGAAAGTTACTCACTTTAAACATAACTTGATTAGAAAAGGGGATTAATACCACATGAAGACGATTACGACGACTGAATTAGAAACATTGCTAAGCACGGATGAAACGCTCAACTTGATCGACGTTCGTGAAACGGATGAATTTGCAGGCGGACACATCAAACAAGCGAAAAACGTACCGTTGTCTGACTTCAGTGCGAAAGTCGATGAGCTCGACCGCACGAAACCGATTCATGTCATCTGTGCGGCAGGCGGACGCAGCATGAACGCGTCAGCTTACCTCGACTCACTCGGCTTTGACGTCATCAACGTCGACGGCGGCATGATGAGCTGGACAGGCGAAACGGTTTAATCACTTCTAAATATAAAGCAGCACAACAACTAACGTTTACAGTCAACTATTCTAGGGGGTATATCATATGTTATTACGTTATTTCTATGATCAAAAATTAGCACAGGCATCTTACATGGTCGGTTGCCAAATGACCGGCGAAGCGGTCGTCATCGACCCGGCTCGCAACATCACACCGTACTTGCAAGAAGCTGAAAAAGAAGGCATGACGATCGTCGCGACGGCTGAGACACACATCCACGCCGACTTCGTCTCAGGTTCGCTCGAACTTGCGAAACGCACTGGCTCGACAGCCTACTTGTCAGATGAAGGTGACGCGTCATGGAAATATGCGTTCGCGAAAGACATCGACTCGAAACTCGTCAAAGACGGCGACACGTTCAAAGTCGGTAACGTCACGCTCGAAGTCATGCACACACCAGGCCACACACCGGAACACATCTCGTTCTTGCTCTATGACCGCAACCAAACGCAACCGATGGGTATTTTCACAGGCGACTTCGTCTTCGTCGGCGATATCGGACGCCCTGACCTGCTCGAAGAAGCGGCCGGCGTGAAAGGAACGACGGCCATCGGTGCCGAGCAAATGTTCCACTCGCTTAACAAGTTCAAGGCTCTCCCTGACTTCGTTCAAGTCTGGCCTGGCCATGGTGCCGGCAGCGCTTGTGGGAAAGCGCTTGGCGCGATCCCAACGTCAACGGTCGGTTATGAGAAAGCGACGAACTGGGCGCTCCAAATGACGGACAAAGACGCATTCATCAAAGAGTTGACGACAGACCAACCAGAACCGCCGAACTACTTCGCGATGATGAAAAAAGTGAACAAAGAAGGCATCCAAGTGACGAACGAGATCGCTCGTCCAGAAGTCGTCGGCACGGACCGTCTCGACACACTCGTCGAAGCGACGCAAGTCGTCGACACACGTAGAGGCGAAGACTTCGCGCAAGGTCACGTCCCTGGGACGATCAACATCCCTTACAACACAAAATTCGTCTCATGGGCCGGCTGGCTCGTTAACTTCGACAAAGACATCACGCTCATCGCGAGCGCGGAAGACGTCGAAGAAGTGCAGACAGACCTTCAATCAATCGGTCTAGACCGTCTCCGCTTCATCGTCCCTGTCGAAGAGCTCGGTCAAGAACTATTGACAGAAACGTACACGGACGTGACGGCTGAACAAGCGATCGAATCAGCTGAGAAGAACGACGTGTTCGTCCTTGACGTCCGCAACGCGACAGAATGGAACGCGAGTCACTATGAGAAAGCAGAGCGCATCTTGCTCGGTAAACTCATGCGTGACCACGACGGTCTACCGACAGACAAGACGATCGCCGTCCACTGTGCGTCAGGCGTCCGTTCACGTATGGCCGCGAGCGTCCTTCAATCGCTCGGCTACAAGGATATTCAAAACATCCTCGGTGGCTATGCTGCGATGAAGACCGTCCTCAACGCAGAACAAATCGGCTAATGCTATACTAAAAACAAAGAAAGCGCCCACTCGTTTGGGCGCTTTTTCTCTAGGAGGGATATCGTGATTGCAATCGGTCCACTGAACGTGCGACTCGACCTGCTCGTCTTCATGGTCAGTCTGCTCGGTCTCTACATCGGCTTCAAAAAAATCGGATTAACGGAAAAAGACCGCGACGCCGTCCTCGGGACGTGGTTCGCCGGGTTTCTCGCCTGGAAACTGAGCGCCATCATCATCGGCCTCGCCTCGACCGGTAGTTTGGCGCTATCGCTGTACGCGACGGGCGGTATCTGGTCGATCCTCGTCGCCATTGCAACGATCGGATTTTTTGTCTTCCGGCTTGCTCCCGGGCTTCGGGGCTATTGGCTATTTTCAGCCCTACTTTTATGGTTCGGTGTGACGATCGTCGTGCCGAAGTACGGAACGCTCCCGTTTATCGCGACCGCTCAACCGCTCCATCTGTACACTGCCCTGCTCATCGCAGGCTTAATCGTTGTGACGTGGCGCTGGATGCGCTCGCCATCGGTCGGTGCCTTGCTATGGACGACGGTCGGTGCGTTTGCTATCTGGCTCGTGAGCACGTATGCGACGACAACGGTGAATTTGCTGTGGCTCATCCCGTTCGCAGCTTTAGTCGGACTCGCCGGGTACGTCGCCAAACCGTCACGCCGCATCGTCCAATCCGGTCTCGGTGTCCTCGTCGCGCTCGCGATCATCAACGCGAGCTTACCGGATGAGACACCAACGCTCGTTGCCGACTCGTCTCAAGCGGCAGGACTGAACATCGGTCAAGTTCCGCCTAATTTTGAATTGAAACGAACGGACGGGACGACGCTTAACTTAGAAGACTTACGCGGAGAGCGTGTCGTCGTCAACTTTTGGGCGTCTTGGTGCCCGCCGTGCCGGGCCGAGATGCCAGACATGGCCAAGTTTGCCCGCGAGCAAGATGACGTGACGATTGTCGCCGTCAACACGACGACGAGCGAACGTGACGTCGACGAGGCGCGGTCGTTCGTCGCGCCTTATGAAGACGCGTTCCAAGTCGTCTACGATGAGGACGGTGCCGTCGGGAACGCCTACCGGATCCAAGCGATGCCGACGACGTATGTGCTCGATGAAAATGGTGTCATCGTCGCCAAGCAGTTCGGTGCAATCGATAAAGCGTGGCTCGATACCAAAACCAACTAAAAACCGCCAGTTGAACTGAACCAAAAAAGTTGGACATGAAAATCCAACTTTTAATGGGGTAGTTCAAGCCGGCGGTTTTTTCATTGCTTCAAATAGCCTTGCGTCTTCAAGAAGTCTTTCACATCGAGCCGGGTCGGCTTCGACAACATCCGTCCCATCTGGCCCGTCCATGTATCGCTTCGTTGGTTCGATCCACGTGCCACATAGTAGTCGTGAATCGTCTGGTCGTAAGCTGTGAGCTCTTGCTTCAGTTGAATCGGATCAGCGTCGTACGTGTTCTCATGATAGATATGCTCGAGTGGGAGCCGCGGTTTTTGATCCTCGACGTGCGCCGGGACACCGACCGCGAGCCCGAACAGCGGCAACACCCGCTCCGGCAAACCGAGCAACTCTTTGACCGCCGACATATCGTTGCGGATCCCGCCTATGTAACAAATGCCTAACCCCATCGATTCGGCGGCGACGACAGCATTCTGTGACGCGAGCGCGGCGTCGATGACGGCGACGAGCAACTTCTCATCGGTCTCGAGCGTCGGATTGACGGCGGCTTCTTGCAGTTGCCCGATCAGTTCGTGCCGGTAAAGGTCAGCACAAAAGACGAAGAAGTGGCCGTTGTCGACGACGTACTGCTGATTGCCGGCGATCTCGGCGAGGCGTGCCTTCTTCTCCGGGTCGGTCACGCCGATGATCGAATACGCCTGGATGAAGCTCGACGTCGAAGCGCGTTGGGCACTCTCGACGATGAGACGGATCTGCTCGTCGGTCAGCGTCTCGTCCGTGAACGAGCGGACGGAGCGATGGTTCAGTAATGTTTCGATGATTTGATTCATGCAGCTTCCCCCTTTTTTCTTATCTTGGCACAGAGCGAAGGTTTCCGACAATGATAGAGACCTCACTCCACTTTAAAGATGGCCCATGGCAACCACAAGACAGGCTCAGTCCCAACGTCTTCTTGATTACTGTATGTACAATAGCGTTCCGCTTCTTCAAGCGTCGGGATGAAGCCGCGCTCGTTCAACTGAAACGGGAATCGTTCGGCGAAATCTTGCTCTAACCTATTACATAGATAGGAATGAAACGTGCCTTTCTCATACCCGAGCACTTCGTAACCGAGAAATCGTCCGAGCGGCTCATTGCGTTCGTGTCGCAAAATGAAACGTTCAACACCGTATCGCTCGGGGCTGTCTCCTTCTTCCCCCTCTGCTAAAAAGTCAGAAACATAAGACTCAGGCAGGCCGAGCTCAATGATGTCGAGTTCGATGTGAGAGAAGAAGCGGTCCCTAAATTTCTTTGTGAGTTCAATCGTCTGAAACGTTTGAGGGTATCCGAGTTCCCCACTCTCCTGATGCAAATCTACCCATTCCATGAGTATGAGGTACTCTTTTTCGGTAAGTCGCAATTGTTCTCGATACGTATCTTTACTATGTTTTGACGTCCCCCAAAGCACATCAAGCGTTGGATGTTGCTCACAAATGCATACACTTGCAGATTGCACCAACTTCGGAATCAGTCGTTCGTCCATATACGCTGCTCGATTTGTTCGTTCGATTAGCAAATACCCGGCACTTCGCACATTCATTTCATCACCCCCACTCCCTAGTATACGCAAAAAAGCAGAGCGGCGTTTTGCCGACTCTGCTTCCTAACGTTTACTCCGTTACTTGACTCAAGAACGGCGTGATATCGACGTTCAATTCTTTCGACAGGCGTTCCCCGAGGTCACGATCAGCACGATAGAAGTTGCAGATCAAGAGAAGGACCGTCTTCTCATGACGGACTTCTTTAATGTGGGCGACCAAGTTACGCACGAGACCATCTTTCTCGTCTTGCGAGTAGCGGCGGTACACTTCGCCCGCTTGCCCGAAGTCGTTCGTCTTCTCGATTTTCTGACGACCCGTTACTCCTGTGATCGGTTGCTCGGTTTCGATATAAGCCGCATCCGGTTTCGGTGTGTCCTCATAACGGTTCGGCTCGTAGTTGACCGGGCTCGTCTGTTGTTTGAACGGCATCGCGCCGTCACGTTGGTTGTTCGCTACTTGCGCGAACGGGCAGTTGATCGGGAGTTGGAGATAGTTCGCCCCGATGCGGTAACGTTGCGTGTCTGAGTATGAGAACAGACGGCCTTGCAGCATCTTGTCTTCAGACGGTTGAATCCCAGGGACGAGCACGCCCGGGTTGAACCCGACCGATTCCGTCTCGGCGAAGAAGTTGTCGACGTTCTTGTTGAGCGTCATCGTGCCGACGAGTTGATACGGGATGACGTCTTCGAACCAGTCTTTCGTCGCATCGAGCGGGTCGAAGTCGAAGTTGTCCATGTCGGCCGGGTCGAGGATTTGGACGTAAAGGTCCCATTCCGGGAAGTCGCCTTCTTCGATCGCGTTGAACAAGTCGCGCGTCGCATGGTTGAAGTCTTCCGCTTGTACTTTGGCTGCTTCGTCCATCGACAAGTTTTTAATGCCTTGCTTCGGAACCCAACGGAGCTTTATGTACACCGTGTTCCCAAATTCGTTTACCCATTTGAACGAATGGACCGATGAACCGCGCATATGACGGTACGACGCCGGGATGCCTTCATCACTGAACAAGTGCACGAGCATGCTCGTCGATTCCGGTGTGAGCGACATGAAGTCGAAGAAACGGTCCGGGTCTTGAAGGTTCGTCCGTGGGTCCGGTTTGAGCGAGTGAATCACGTCTGGGAACTTGATCGCATCACGGATGAAGAAGACCGGCAAGTTGTTTCCGACGAAGTCATAGTTCCCTTCTTCGGTGTAGAACTTGACTGAGAATCCACGCGGGTCACGAAGCGTCTCCGGTGAACCGAGACCGTGGATGACCGTCGAGAAGCGGGCAAAAATTGGTGTTTCTTGGCCAACTTCTTGCAAGAATTTGGCTTTCGTATATCGTTTCATGCTATTTTTAACTTTGAAGACACCGTGTGCTCCGGCACCACGGGCATGAACGACCCGCTCCGGCACGCGCTCACGGTCAAAGTGGGCGAGTTTCTCAATTAGCTGATAATCTTCGAGAAGCGTTGGGCCGCGGCGGCCGGCTGTGATGGAGTTGGCGTTGTCCCCGATTGGAACGCCTTGGTTAGTAGTTAGATGACGATGTTGATCCATATTGTTGCCTCCTCTTAATAATCATTATTACTAAATTAATAATATTAAAAGATAATAATTATTACAAATAAAACGCTCGAGACGTCTCGAACGTTTTGTAAGCGCTATTATTTTTAGGTGGTTCCATTCTTCTTTTTAATCTGCTCTTTCCGATGGATTTCTGTCACCAATAAGGCAGCGATGATCCCACCGAGCGATCCGGCAATTATATCAACCATCGTGTCATCGTTCCCGTTCCCTTGCATCGTCGTCTGCAACACAATGTCTGACGTGAACTCATACATCTCCCATAACGCCGCGCCCGCCATCGAGAAGACGACGATGTAAACGAAGAGAAAGCGCTTCGGCATCTCGAGCCGTGTGTCTTCATCGAGACGACTAAAGAAGTCAAAACCAAGAAACGCCAAAAATATCCCGCTCAACACGTGCAAAAACGTGTCCCACCATCCATTGCTGTATAATCCGACGATCGAACCCAAATATTGCGAGGCGAACAGGAAAATAATATAGGCGATTTTCATCTTGGCATCGAACTCGGTTTTAAACGCCTTCTCCAACATGAACGGAATCAGTCCCGAGACGATCCCCGCCCCGGCGACACTCGCGTTAAACCACGCTCCTTGAATGATGGACGTGATGAGAATAATTCCCATGAACAAGACGAATCCGAATTCTAACAGTCGTCCTCGTGTCAGCTTCATGATACGTGCCTTCTTTCTGTAAAATGTCTCTACGGACTTATTCCCATTTCCGCGTCTCATCGAACAAATACATACATTTTTCCATATGACAAAGACCCCATCGCTTCTCGCGGTGGGGTCTCGTTTATTTCTGGGCGACGAAGAAAATTCGTTCGGCGTTTCGGCCCGGAGCTTGATCCGTGAAGTCGGCCGTGACCGATTTCACGTGGAAGCCGGCACCGATGAGCCATTGCATATACTGCCCTGGCTCATACGTCCGCTGCTCGTGCGTCTCTTCGACGCGTTCGTACGTGCCATCCTCGAGCGCGACGAAAAACGTCAAATCGTGGATGACCGAGAGCGGCTTCTCGCCCGGGTCAGCGAACCAGATGTAAGAACAGTCTTCCCCGTTCGACGCGTACGTCTTCTGGTTGAAGAGCGTCTCCATCTTGTTCGGTGAATGGACGTCAAAGATGAACGTCCCGCCCGGCTTCAGTTGCTCATATACCGCCTCGAACGTGTCGACGACGTCGGCCTCGTCTGCAAGGTAGCAAAGCGAGTCACAAAGGATCGTCACGGCATCGACCGGAGCCGGCAGTTCGAGCTCACGCATGTCTTGTTGCCAGAGCGGCAGCGTGACGCCCGCTTCAAGCGCTTTCTCTTGGGCGACTTCGAGCATTGACTCAGATAAGTCGAGACCGATCGTGTCGTAATGCTCGGCCAGCCGGATCGTCGCTGAGCCCGTCCCGCATCCGACGTCGGCAAGCGATGCACCGTCCGCGACGTGGCGCCGCACGAACGCGACCCAATCCGCGTACGGGGCATCTTTCATCAACTCATCGTATACGTAGGCGAACCCTTCGTACGTCATTAGCCGACTTCCACGTCGACGTGCGGCGCGTCAGCCCATAATTTTTCAAGGTTGTAGTAGTCACGGTCGTCACGGTGGAAGATGTGGACGACGACGTTTTCGAGGTCAGCGAGCACCCAACGTGCCGAGTCCATGCCTTCGAATTTTTTAAGCGGCAAATCATTCTCGCCCGCCACGTCTTTGATTTCACGTGCGATCGCTTCGACTTGCTTCTCAGAGTTACCGTGGCAAATGACGAAATAATCGGCGATCGGTGAGATACCTTCCATGTCGAGGACGACGATGTCTTCCCCACGTTTATCGTCAACAGCTTTTACAATCAATTCAAGTTCTTCTTTTACAGTCATATAGACCCTCCTAAGGTGTGTTCAAATAATAGTTATATGTCGTAATCGTCTGCGGGAAAATCCGCACCGACTTCTTCAATAAATAGTTAATCGTATGGCGCAGTGTCGCGACGACGGCCGCTTCAAGTGAAACGTCTGCCAAATCGCGCAACACGTCGACACCGGGATACCGACGATTCGGTTCAATCGCATCCGCGACAAATAAAATTTGATCGAGGCGCGACATGCCGGGTTCGCCGGTCGTGTGGTTTTTGATGGCCGATATGACTTCAGCGTCGAGGTCGTAGGCGCGGTCTAACAAGACCGCTCCGACCGGCGCATGAAGCAGTTCGTCATCAAACTCGAGCAACAACGGGTCGAGATGCTCGTCTAAGACGATTTGACGCATCTCGTCACGGTCATGGTACTTCGCATAATCGTGCAACATTGCCGCGAGCCGGGCCTGGTCTACGTCTTCTCCGTACGTTCGGGCGAGACGTTCTGCCGTCTCGACGACACCGAGCGTATGGATGTACCGTTTCTCAGGCAACGTTCGTTCAATCAATGCCTGTGCCTGTTCATACGTCATACAAATCGTGCTCCTTGATATAAGTTTCGACTTCACATGGGACGAGATACGTGATCGACTTGTTCCGTTTCGCACGTTCCCGAATGTCGGTCGACGAGATCTCAAGCTGCGGCATGTCGATCGTACGGACGTCAGCTCGGCTCGGGATCCGGTAACGACTTCCGGGCCGGGCGACCGCACCGAACGTGACGAGCGTAGTCAGCGTCTCATAATCGTGCCACTTCTCGAGCGCGTCGAGTGAATCGGCCCCGATCAAGAAGAAGAACGTGTCAGCCGGATACTGTTCCCGCAACCGTTTCATCGTCTCGACCGTGTATGACGGTTCAGCTCGTTCGAACTCGATCAAGTTGAGCTTGAAATCCGGGTGACCGGAGATGGCCCGTCGCGTCATCTCGATCCGGTCGTCCGCCCGGCTGAACCCGGCCTTATGGGGCGGGATTGCTGCCGGTAAGAACCAGACCTCGTCGAGCTCGAGTTGTTCTCTCGCCTGCTCGGCGATCAACAGATGACCGAGATGCGGTGGGTCGAACGTGCCCCCCATCAGCCCGATGCGACTCATGGAAGCTTGATTTGGCGATTCTCTTTCTCTTTCGCCTGTTTGTACAAGACGATGACTTTTCCAATGACTTGAACGACTTCTGCCTTCGTTCCTTCAGCCAACTCTCCAGCCACGTCTTTCGGCGTGTCGAGACAGTTTTGAAGAACTTGGACTTTTAACAGTTCACGCTTTTCGAGCGCATCGCCGATGTCTTTGCACATCGCTTCACTGACGCCGTTTTTTCCGACTTGGTAGATGGCCGAGAGGTTGTGTGCCTCGGCGCGTAAAAATCGCTTCTGTTTACCTGATAACATTATTTTTATTCCTCCAATAAGCTTTCAATTAACTTCATTCCGACAATTTGATCCGGTTTCACACCTGTCCAGCGTTCGAACGCCAACGCTCCCTGCCCGACGAACATGGCAGTCCCGTTCACGGTTTTACCGCCTCGGATTGTGGCATCGCTTAAAAACGGTGTGACGAGTGGACGATATATGATATCACAAATGACGGTGTTTTGTCGTAATCCATTTAACGGAAGCGGGGATTGTACTCCATCCATGCCGACCGATGTCGTTTGGATGATGACGTCGTAGCGGGCGACGTCGACATCACCGAGCGGTTGTGACTCGATGCCGAACGTCTTCGCGAGACGCTCGGCCCGGTCGATCGTCCGGTTCGTGACCGTGACGTTTCGGGTCGGCAACGCGCTGATGATCCCGCGGGCCGCTCCACCCGCCCCGATGACGAGCACACGACCAGACCAGTCGGTGTACGGGTCGAGTGCGGTCACAAGACCGACGCCGTCCGTGTTCGCGCCGATCAAACGGCCGTCCCGCTTATAGACGGTGTTGACGGCACCGGCCGACTTGGCTGAATCCTCCAAGTCGTCTAACAACGGGATGACCGCTTCCTTGTACGGGATCGTGACGTTGAACCCGTCATAGTCCCCGTCCCGCATCGCCTGAAACAACGGGGCGAGCTCGTCCGCTGTGACGTCGAGCGCGTCATACCGCCCGAAAAGCCCAGACGCTCTCAGCCACTGCTCGTGCAGGGAGGGAGAGAGCGAATGAGCGATTGGGTGACCGATGACGGCCAGTCTCATACGAGCGCCTCGCGTAATGTGACGACGACTCCTTTTGGTGCCCAAGCGGCAATCCGTCCACCTTTTCCGTGGATGGCGACCCAACCGAGTCCGCTAAAGACGATATCCGTCTTGACGCCGTCACGGAGACTAAATTCATGACGCACGAGCGGCGGCAACAATTGCAACGTCTTCTCGTTCGGCGGGTTAAGCATTTTGCCGATATGGTTTTCATAAAGCTCATCTGCTTTGTCGAGCTTCGTCCGGTGTGTCTTCAACTCGTTCGACATGTAGACGACGAATGAACGTTTATTGCCTTCCAGATAATCGAGACGAGCCAGACCACCAAAGAAGAGTGTTTGCTGCGGGTTCAATTGGAACACGTGCGGCTTGATCTCTTTTTTAGGTGTGATCGTCTTCAAATCGCGCGCGTCGACGTAATGCGCCATTTGATGGCGGTTGATGATCCCTGGCGTATCGTACAGGTTCGCATCATCGTCGAGCGGGACGTCGATCAAGTCGAGCGTCGTTCCCGGGAAATGACTGACGGTGATAATCGCTTCATCTTCAGCACCGAAGCGCTTGATGATTTGGTTGATGAGTGTCGATTTCCCGACATTCGTACAACCGACGACGTAGACGTCTTTCCCTTTGCGATAGTACTCGATCTTCTCTGCTAGTTCGTCGATGCCGTGACCTTTTTTAGCGCTGATCAAATGGACATCGACCGGCGTCAAGCCAAGTTCTTTCGCCTCGGTCTTCATCCAGTTCGCCATACGGTTCGGGTTGACCGACTTCGGCAGTAGATCGACTTTGTTCCCGACTAACAAGACATCGTTCGATCCGACCGAACGTTGAAGTCCCGGGAGCCAGCTTCCGTTGAAATCAAAAATATCGACGATTTTGATGACGAGCGCTTCTTTGGCGCTGATCCCGTTCAAGATGCGCAAGAAGTCATCGTCCGTCAATTCGACGTCTTGGATCTGGTTGTAATGCTTCAATTTGAAGCAGCGTTGGCAAATGACGATCTCGCGATCCAGTGCCGATTTTGGTGCATAACCGACTGCTGTCGGGTCTTCTGTTTGAATGAGAACGCCGCAACCGGCGCAATAACGTTTCGTTTCTTCCATATTCGTATGTGCTGTCCTTTAAGTTTCCTCTTCTTCATTCTTCGTAGCGCCTCGCCGCTACTCCTGAAGCGTTAATTCCGACGTCTTACGCGCCGTACAAGACAGCCTCCTTCTTCCTATGCGTTCGAGGCCCTTATTTATCTTTTTTATGTGAATCTTCTGAACGTGAGTGCATCGCCTCGCCGATCTTTTCAGCGACGGCCACTTTGGCCCGCTTCGCATCGACTGCGATTTCCTCCACTTTTTTCGTGATCAACACGTACTTCCCGCGACGCTTCATATGCGCGAATACGACTTTCTCCAGCATGCGATTGAACTTCGTGACGAGACCGTCCGTCTTGACGACAGGCTGCACGTGAACGACGTGAATGCCTGCCATATTGGCGCCGAGCACGTCGGTGAAGATTTGATCGCCTAAGAAAATCGCTTCTTTGGTTGAATAGCCGTACTTGGCAAGTGCTTGCTTGAACCCAGACGGCAACGGTTTTTTCGCACGCGCCACATAATGAAGACCGAGCGGTTCCGTAAACGTGCGCACGCGGTTCTCGTTATTATTCGAGACGACGATGACATCGAGTCCATGTGATTTCACTTTCTCGAGCCATAGCAAAAGAAGCTCAGGTGCGTGCGGGACGTCCCAGGCCACGAGTGTATTATCAAGGTCCGTCAAAATGACGCGGACACCACGGTCTTTCAAGTCTTCAAGGTCGATGTCAAATACTGACGCGACGAACTGTTTCGGATAAAGTCGATTAAACACGTTTGTATTCCTCCAATTAGCTAAAGCGATTCAACAGCTTATACAAGTATTGATATCCCTTCTATGTTATACGAAAACCGGCCAAACGACTAGTGTCTCGTTTGACCGGCCAGAAAATTGTTGTCTATTCACTTACCAGTCAAGCGTTCGATTGAATCGAACCGATGACTTCACCGAGCCGGACCGGACCAATTTTCGCCGGGTCGATGACGACACGATCTTTCTCAAAACAGAGGATGACGGTCGAGCCGAACGAGAAGTAACCGACCTCGGCCCCTTTATCGACACGTTCGCCGTCATGGGTCCATTCGATTGTATTGACGTTCAAAGCGCCGACCATGATGTGCTCGTAACGTCCGGCCACGCTCTCAAAGCGTGTGACACGGCGATAGTTACGTGACAACGGGCGGACCGTCTCCGTCAAACCGAGTTCATTCACCGGCGCCGAACGGTCGCCGAGCTCGTAATGGCTGAGCACTCGGCCTGCGAGCGGGACATGGACACGGTGGTAGTCACGCGGGCTCAAGTAGAGCACGCAAACCGTCCCGCCGGCATACCGTCTCGCCTCTGACTGTGAACCGAGCATCTCGGCGAGCGTATACGACTGCCCCTTCACTTCAAACCGACTCTCGTCTGTTATGGCGGACACGATCGACAGTTGTCCGTCGCACGGTGATACGACCGTGTCCGTGTTTGCATCGATCGGGCGCGCCCCGTCTTTCAAGTGGCGCGTGAAAAAGGCGTGCAGACTCGGATAGGCGTCGATCGGCTCTGCCGCTTCAGCGATATCGATTTGATACGTTTTCGCGAACGACGGGATGAACGCGCGGCTCGCTTTCGACTCGGCGAACTGACGGAGCCGCTTGGCGATGAACGGTGTCGCATTCAATTCAAACAACGTCTGATACAAGCGGCTTTTGATCACTGTGCGGCCTCCTCGTTTTTAAAGAACGTTTCGTATTGTTGTTCCGAGACGGCCCCTTCGACACGACCCGTTTCTTGACCGTCTTTAAAACGAATCATCGTTGGTGTTCCGTTAATGCCATAAGTCGTCCAGACGTCATGATCGGCCAAGTTGATCGAGACCGCGTCATACTCCTCGATGAGTGGTTCGACATACGGTTTGACTTGCTCACAATATTCGCAACCCGTCTGCCAGAAATAGACGACGACCTCTTCTTCTTCGTCAATTTTCTGTTCGAGCTCGTTCGCTGACACGGCGTTGACGCCGGTCTCTTCATTCGCATTATTCAAGAAGAATAAGAGCGCGATCCCGATCACGATGATGGCACCGATGATGGCGAACGTAATGAAGTTGGCGCGTTTGGCACTGTTTTTCATGGTCGATCCCTCCTAAATGTGTATAAAAAGAACTGACTCGGATATGAGCCAGTTTGGTTGTGGACGTCTTACTTTTCTTGGGCGACGTCGTTGATTCCCATGTCTTGGTTAAGTGTATCCAAGAGCGCGATAAAGATTGTGATGACCACGCCAAAGGCTGTTGCGAGCACCGCATTGAACGTCACGCCATCGACAGCTGAAATGATAAAGACTGCTGTATTCGAAAGCAAGATCGCCCAGAACAATGTGACTAAGTAACGCATCGAAAGTCCCCTCCATCTCACAGATGATTCATAAAATTCCATACGGCAATAGTATATCATTGTTGCCGTACAATATGCGACCTCGATTGTATATTCTTTCCGTCGAAACGTGAAATATGGTACGGTCAGAGAAATAGTACACAATGTAGAAAAGAGGATGACTTATGTCACGTTATTTAATCGCAGTCGATTTAGACGGTACGTTGTTACGAGATGACAAGACGATCAGCGAACGGAACATCCGCGCTCTTCAAGCGGCTCGTGATGCCGGCCATGAAGTCATGATCGCAACAGGACGGCCCCATCGCCACTCGATCATGTATTATGAACAACTCGGCTTGACGACGCCTTTGATCAATTTCAACGGAGCGCTCGTCCATCACCCGAAAGATACGTCCTACGCGGTCACACACCGTCCGATCCCACTTAAAACAGCACACGACATCATCGAAGAAGTATCGGAGACGAAAGCACACAACATCGTCGTCGAAGTGACCGACCACGTCTATTTCCATAAAGATCCGCAAGAATTTTACGGTCCTTACGCCGAACGGGCACTCAGCGTCACGTCTGGTGACTTGCTCAAGCACTTGCAAGACGAGCCGACGTCGCTTTTGATCCACGCGACGAAAGAACACGTCGACAACGTCCGGGCCAGCTTGAACAAAGTGCACGCCGAAGCCGTCTTGAACCGTCAATGGCGCATGCCCGAGCACATGATCGAAGTAATGAGCCAAAATACATCGAAGGCGCTCGGCCTTCGCGAAGTATCGAAGCACTTGAACATCAGCCGTGAGAACATCATCGCTTTCGGCGATGAAGAGAACGATCTCGAAATGCTCGACTACGTCGGCACGGGCGTCGCGATGGGCAACGCCATCAGCCAGCTCAAAGTCGTCGCCAACGAAGTGACCGCTTCGAACATGGATGACGGCATCGCCATCTACCTCGAAGAGAAATTTGGCATCAAATCATAACAAAAACCCGCTGAAAACCGTTCAGCGGGTTTTTTGACGTTTCTAAATTGTTTAGCGTCGGAACGCCCCTTCAACGTCTTCAGTCGGAACGACGTTAATAAAGACGTGTGAATCGGCATCTTTGCAGATACGTGTGATCTCACGGACTTCGTGGCGTTGGGCGACCATCATGAGCGTCGCTTTCTCGACTTTCGAATACGTACCGATCGCCGGCATGAGTGTGATGCCGCGGAACACGTGTTGGTGCAACTCTTGCGTCACTTCGTCCGGATGATTCGTGACGATGAAGAGCGTCTGCCGCTGCGTATTCGTGTAAATCTCATCGATGACTTTCGACGTCACGTACAAGAAGACGATCGTATACAGCGCCGTCGGCCATCCGAACAAAGCACCGGCCCCAAGCGCGATCATCATGTTCATGAGGAACAAGTAGACGCCGACCGAGTTGTTCGTGAACTTCGCTAGGATGAGGGCGACGATATCAAACCCTCCGGTCGAGGCACCGAACCGAATCGTGATGCCTGACCCGATGGCGAGCAATACCCCGCCGAATACGGCGTTCAACAGCGGATCGTCCGAGAGGAGAGGTGTTTGCGGAAGCACGCGAATGAACAAGGTGACCGAGGCGACGCTGATCAACGTATGGATCATCATGTTCTTTCCGAGCATATAATAACTGACGATCAAGAGCGGTACGTTCAAGATGAAGAACCAAATGCCTTCACCGAGCTCAAACGGCGTACCGGCAAATAAGGTCGTGAAAATTTGGGCCAAGCCCGTAAACCCAGTCGAGTAAACCCCCGCTGGGATTAAGAATAATGTCATGGATAATGCAACGAACACTCCCCCGATGATCGAAACGATCCCGATGCGCGCGTGTTCTTTAACGGATTCCGTCAAGTTCTGTCTCCCCTTTCAAAATTAGCTAAGCATCAAGATAACATACATTCAAAGCCATGCCTACAACAAAAATACTGCGATGTGCCCGCCTGTATCACAAAAAAACAAGCCGGCCGAAGCCGACTTGTTGACCTGATACGTTTGGTCACGCTTTCACTGTCTCGATCGTCACTGAATCATTCGCTGGAACCGTTACCGCGTTTCCGTACACACGAATCGTAACGTCCGTTCCATTTGTCTGTTTGATCGTCACTTGTTCACGCGTCGATGTGACCGTCAAGTGATGGCCGCGCCAGAGCACGTTGAACGAGTAACCGTCCCAATCTTTCGGGATCATCGGGCTGAACGTGAGTTCGGTCTCGAGGGCGCGCATTCCTGCGAAGCCGTGGACGATCGCCATCCACGAACCGACCATCGATGTGATGTGAAGACCGTCTTCTGTATCGTTGTTGTAGTTATCAAGGTCGAGTCGGGCTGAGCGTTGGTACAGCTCGACCGCTTTGTCTTCATAACCGACTTCAGCTGCCACGATCGAGTAGACACAAGGCGACAAGCTCGACTCATGCACCGTGCGCGGCTCATAGAAGTCGAAGTTCACACGTTTTTGCTCGAGCGTGAAGCGGTCGCTGAACGTGTACAGGCCTTGGAGCACGTCCGCCTGCTTGATAAAGTTCGAGCGGAGGATGCGGTCCCACGACCAATTTTGGTTAAGTGGCAAGTGTTTCGGATCGAGGTCTTTCACTAAGATCTGTTCTTTATCCATGAACCCGTCTTGCTGCATAAACACGTCCGGGACGAGGTCGTCTTTCGGATAGTACATCTTCGTTTGGATATCAGCCCACTTCGCGAGTTCCGCATCCGTCAAGTTGAGCGTTGCTGTCAACTCGTCGAGTCGTGCCGGTTCTGCTTCTTTCAAGTAGTTGTACACTTCTTGCGTGTACTCGAGCGTCCAAGCGGCGATCAAGTTCGTGTACCAGTTGTTGTTGACGTTGTTGTCGTATTCGTTCGGACCTGTGACGCCTAGGATCATGTACACGTCTTTGTGTGGTACAAAGTTGACGCGGCTAGCCCAGTAACGCGAGATCTCGACCAATACTTCAAGTCCGTATTGACCTAGGTACGACTTGTCGCCCGTGAAGTTCGTGTAGTTAAAGATCGCATGGGCGATCGCACCGTTACGGTGAATCTCTTCATGGGTGATCTCCCACTCGTTGTGGCACTCTTCCCCGTTCATCGTCACCATCGGATATAAGGCGCCCTTCATCCCGACGTTTTTGACCGAGTTCTCTTTCGCTTGCGGCAATTGATTATGACGATATTTGAGCAAGTTCCACGACACTTCCGGCTTCGTCGTCGCCAAGTAGAAGTGGAGGCAATACGCTTCCGTGTCCCAATACGTGGCGCCACCGTACTTCTCGCCCGTGAACCCTTTCGGTCCGATGTTGAGACGTGAGTCTTCACCCGTATACGTTTG
Organism: Exiguobacterium sp. SH0S2; assembly: GCF_004337185.1. Lineage (NCBI taxonomy): Bacteria > Bacillati > Bacillota > Bacilli > Caryophanales > Exiguobacterium > Exiguobacterium sp. SH0S2. Next base: position 847,625 of record NZ_SJVB01000001.1, read on the forward strand.
ATACATGTTGAAGATGTTGAAACGGATGCCTTGTTGTGCTTCCGCGTCGCCGTCGATGCGGACGTCCGCGTTTTCCCAACGGGCGAGCCAAGCTTCCGTCTGTTCCGCCAAGAGCGTCTCGAACCCTTTCTCGAACGCGGCTTCGACGCGCTGCATGCCGACTCCTTGCAAATTGTCAATTTCATGGTCACGGTTCGTGACGACCGAGACGTACTTGTACGCCGTTGCCGTCTCACCCGCTGCCGCTTTGACCGTGAAACGGTTAGCGACGTAGAGGTCGGTCGCATCGAGCACTTCACAGCGTGCGTCTTCGACGTCGGCGATCATCGACGCCGTGACGTGCCAATCAAGTTTCTTCGTTTTTGTCGTGACGAAACCGAACCGTTCTTCGACGCCGTGTTCGACCGGCAACCAGAATTTCTCATCGTAGTTCGAGTCTTCGTTGACGACGTCCCCGTCTAGATAAGGAGTGAATTCGATTTCCGCTTCATAGTTCACCGGCGTGACGTTGTAGCGAATCGCCAAAATCTCTTTGTCGACGATCGAGAAGAAGCGGACGACTTCGACGTTCGTCTCCTCGGATCCGTTCACGAGCGTGAACGTCCGCGTGAGGACACCGCGCTGCATATCGAGTTCGCGTCTGAAGCCTTTGACTTCCCACTTCGCCAAGTCGACAGGCGTCCCGTTGATGGCGACACGCAGGCCGGCCACGTTCGTCGCGTTCAATACTTTGGCGAAGTATTCCGGATATCCGTTCTTCCACCAACCGACACGCGTCTTGTCGGGATAGTAGACGCCCGCCACGTAAAATCCTTGGTGCGTATCGTTTGAATAATCTTCTTCAAAGTTCCCGCGCATCCCCATGTGCCCGTTACCGAGCGAGGTGATCGATTCTGCGAGACGGTTCTCGTTCGAGTGAAGCCCTTCTTCCGTTACTTTCCATTCGTCGACTGCAAACAATCGTTTCATCTGTCTGCCACTCCTTTTTCTCTACAAGGCTACTTGTCAGTAGACAACCGAATCGTGCAACCGCTTGTCTATGAAAGCGCTGTATTTTTAATCTCACCTCTCATTTTACACGACTACACCGAGAATGCAATCGTTTGCATAAAAGTTTTTCATTCTTTTTTTGTCACTTTTGGAACGAAAAAAAACCTACCCTGGCGCATTGGGCCAAAGTAGGTATGTCTATATCACACGTCTGAATCGCGACCGAAGGCGGCGTTCGCTTCATGACCTTCAAAGGCCGGGTTGTCGCCATCGTTGAATCCGGTATCGGGCTCATCGAGAATGAGGGCATACCCACCGTCCATAATGTCCCCGTACGCTTTGTTGACGTCGTCATCAGCCAAACCGAGATCGAGGAGCGCCCGTTTCACTTCCTGTTCTCCTTCGGCGACGCCCGCGAATTTCTGCATCCAAGAAGCGCTCGCTTCCTCGACTTTCGCGTCAGTGTTCCGTTTGACGAGCGACACGTTATCCTCGTCTCTCGCGACGACGTAAAGGTCTTTCTCGTCGTACCCGTCTTGGCTCAGTTGATCAATTTTTGAGACGAGTGCCGCCTCGTCTTTGTACGTATCAACAAATCGTTTGTTACTCATCATTTATCATCCTTTCTAGATGTTGGATTGTCCTCGATCGTGATCTTGCCTTGTCCCACTTGCCTAATATCGATCTCTTCTTTACGGAGCGTCTCGGTGACCGTCTTCGTATCTTCATCCACTTGCTTGCGGACGACGATCTCTTCGACTACGACCGGACGCTTGACGATGAAGGCGCGCTCTTCGATGACTTGGATACGTAGCTGGTCCCCTTCGTCAATCGTCCGGATGCCGGGTTTGTCGAAGTCGTAGTCTTCAATCACATCTTCAGAACCAGCATGGCGCTCTACATGTAAGTGTTCCCTCCGAACCGGTACTTCAATCGTCTGTTCGGTCTCGGTTACATGCTTGTCGATGACGAGTTCACCTGTCTGCACCGTTTCTTTTTCAACCGCGAGTCGCTCCTCGTGCAGTTCAAGCGTCTGTTCTTCGTGCTCCTTGGAAGAGGCGCGCGGCGATCGTTTAATGTCCGCCATCTCCTCGTTTTGATCCGCATCGACATAAAGGAACAACCGCCCTCGCTCTACTTCACCCACGAATCGTTCCCGCTGCTCGCGCGTCAACCGCATACTGCCGAGCCAGCGCTCGATTGGGCGTTCGCTTGACGTGACGAGAGACGCCACCGTATCCGGCTCATCCGCGACGAGTACGTATAGTTTTGAATGGCGTCGGATGGCGTCAGCCGTTTCAGTTCGTTTGACGAAGACGAACATGTCTTCTTCTTTATATCCTTCTTGCTTCAAATCGACCGTCCGCTTTAGCAACACCTCGGGCTGGTCAAATACTTCAGAGATGATGGCATGTTTCATAACATTCGTTCCTCCTGTAAGATGAATTGGCGAAAAAAAGGATGGTCCCTCAGAGAGAGCCATCCTTGTCGAGGTGCTTGGTCATCTAATTAGATCCGGTCGCGCTCATCACGGCGCTTATGGTCAGCGTCATGTTTCTGATGGCTGTTTTCGCCTTCGATATGGGCTTCTTCTTTACGAAGCGTCTCGCGTACCGTCTCTGTATCTTTCACTTTGTCTGTGCCGACGATAATTTCTTCGGCCACGACGTCTTTCTTCGTTACATCGACGCGCTCTTCTGTGACTGGCACACGAATCTCGTCGCGATCTGTCGTCGCATCGAACGAATGGCCCGTCGCTTCACGGTCCCCGTCGACTTGACGTCGTTCGACGTGTACTTCGTCACGCTCGACTTCGACGTCGACCCGCTCTTCATGCTCGACGACTTCTTTTTCGACTCGGACTTCACCTGTCTGAACGCGTTCTTTATTGATTTGGAGGCGCTCTTCGTGAAGCTCAAGCTTTTGCTCGTCCGTCAAGTCGGTACGGTTGCGAATGTCCTCGTCCATGTCATGGTGACGCGTTGAATCATGATTCGTTCCCGTGGCGTCAAGCCCAGTGCCGGCTGCTCCGACACCCGTTCCTGCCGCTGTTAGCGGGTCACGTGCCGTCATGTTTCCAGCCTCGTTCCCTTCAGAACCATAGCCCGCTGACGTGCGACCGCCTTCGAACGTGTCGTTGCGACCGTTGTCCAAGACGCCGTCGTCTGTATCTAATAACAAGACGAAGCCGCCTTTTTCGATATCTTGATGGTGGCGTGCCGTCTCCTCTTCTGAGAAGCCGAGTTTATCAAACGTATGGCGCACTTCATCGCCGCCGTCTGCGACTCCGAAGAAGCGATCGAGCCACGATGCTTTCGTTTCTTTTACTTCTGCATCCGTTTCGCCGCGAACCATCGAAAGGTTCGATTTATCTTTTACAACAACGTACAGGTCGTCCTCGCGGTGTCCCGCCGCGCGAAGTTCATCAATTTTTGAAACAAGCTCTGCTTCTTGATAGTAAGTCCCTACGTAACGTTTGTTATCCATGATTGTATCTCCCTTTCAAATTCTATATTTTTTGGTTATTGGCCGGGCTGCTCTATTGTGATTTGCTGTTCTGCCGGTAGTATAAGTGTTCCCTCGCGCATTGTTTTCAACCGCTTCTCGCACAACTGTAATCTGTTTGTAACGCCAGGACTTTTGTCGGATTGAACGTTCTTCCTATATATGCATCAGAATCCGCACAAAAAAACCTTCCGTACGAAAACGGAAGGTTTCAACTCATTCAGCCGCATGGCTATTCTTTTTTTGACCACACGACTGGCGGACGACTAAATAGTGCGGGACGATGACACGTTTCCCGTACGGTGGTGCACTATCGCCGATTTGTTCGATCAGGCAGTTCGTCGCCTCGAAACCGAGACCGAAGATGTTGATCTCGACTGACGTGAGCGGCGGATTCGAATGTTCGGCGATATAGACGTTATTGAAACTGACGACAGCGACGTCTTCAGGGATTTTTAGACCCATCTCACTGAGCGTGCTGATGACACCGAGCGCCATCATATCATCACTGACGACGACAGCCGTCGGTGGCTCATCGACGTGAAGCAACTCCCGGACCGCTTTAGCGCCGCCTTTCGTCATGAACTCGGCACGAGCGATGTAGTCTTCCCGTACCGGGATCCCGGCTTCCATAAGCGCCGTCGCGTACCCGTTGCGACGGTCTTGCGTGACGGCCAATTTATCCGATCCGCCAATGAAAGCGATGCGGCGGTGACCGAGGTTGTACAAGTGCTTCGTCACTTCACGGCCAGCCAAGTAGTTGTCCGTATCGACGTACGTGATCGACGAGGCGTCCCCGAACGGCTTCCCGACGACGACGAACGGGAACTTCGTCTGGCGCAAATATTGGACGACTTTATCGTCTTCGCGTGAATACAGGACGATGACACCGTCGACCCGGCGACCTTGGACCATCTCGATGACACCCGACAGCACTTCTTCTTCGGTCACACCGGTCGTCATGTACAACGAATAACCGTTTTGATGGGCTTTCGTACTGATTCCGCGCAACACTTCCGGGAAGAACGGATTTTGGAGTATTTTCGTCGCCGCGCTCGGCATGACAAGACCAATCGATTGTGTCGAGCGGTTGGCGAGACTTCTTGCATGGATGTTCGGATGGTACCCGAGTTCTTCCATCGAACTACGAACACGTTCTTTCGTTTTCTGGCTAATTCGCGGACTGTTGGCGATGACGCGGGACACTGTCGACGGTGCGACGTTGGCGTGTTTGGCGACATCTTTGATCGTGATTTGCATGGTGCTCCCCCTTGCTTCCGTTAATTCATTGTTCCCTGCGACAGGGTATTCAGCTCACGCTCTTGCGGCGCTTCCACATGACCAGACCCGTCAAGAACAGCGGAATCGCGACGACGAGCAGACCAATCGTCCACATGTTCACTTCCGATTCTTCGACGACATAGGCGTTGGCGCTTTCGCCAGCGAGCTTGATAGTGAACGTGCCACGTTTTTCCGTGACAAGTTGTGAGAACAAGAGACCGCGGAGCCGTTGATCTTCACCGACTTCGCTTACCTCGAATTCAATCTCTGTATCCTCATCGTTCATATTGATGGCGTACAAGGCGACCTCATCGCCGTCGCGACGCTCGAACACGGCCATGCCGTCTTTCGAGGCAATCATTCGTTGCTCTCCAGTGGCGAAGACGGGATAGTCTTCCCGCATCCGGTTCATCGTCGCGACGTATTCATGTAACTCTTCATTCCCTGGGAAATCCGTCATCACCCGGTTGGCCGGATCGGCCCCACCGGTTTGCGCGTTTTCTGTCCCTTGGAATAAAATCGGCATACCAGGCGACGCATAGAGCGTGAACAGCGCTAGGCGAAGTCGCCGTTCTGCCGACTCGGCTCCACCAAGTCCAGCGACGTGCATGAACCGCTCGACATCATGGTTGTCCAGGAACGTCGCCATTTGGTTCGGATCGTTGAAAAACGTCTCGGCGTAGCTTGCCGCCACGTCGATCTCGTCAACGTTGGCGTGCTTTTGCGTCATCGTCTTCGAGACGCGGTCATAGAACGTAAAGTTTGTGACGCTGTTAAATCCTAAATTGTCGTACTCGGCGACGTATTGTGGATTCGGGTCGAACACTTCGGCCAACAAGTAAAAGTCAGGATCGACCGCCCGCACCGCTTCGACAAAATCTTTCCAAAACGGTTTGTCGACGTGGCGGACCGTATCGAGTCGATAGCCATCGATGCCGGTCTCTTCAATCCAATAAGTAGCGGCGTCGATCAAATAGTCTTTCACTTCCGGGTCTTCCGTTTTAAAGTCCGGCAAGTCGAACAACCAGTGCGTCTCGACTTGCTCTTGGTCTTGCCAAAGCACGATCGGCAACTCGTCATGGAACCAGTCCGGTCGTTCCTCGACCCACGGATGTTTCGGACCAACATGGTTGACGACGAAGTCAAGAATGACTTTCATATCGCGCTTATGCGCCTCATCGACGAGTTCTTGCAAATCTTCTTTCGTCCCGAACTGGGGATCGATGTCATAAAAATCTTTGATCCAGTAGCCGTGGTAACCGTCCGGCATGTTCTGAAACACCGGCGTCAACCAAATCGACGTAAATCCGAGCGATTCGATGTAGTCGAGCTTCTCGATCACACCTTGAATGTCGCCTCCGTGAAACGCTTTTGGATCATCCTTGTCGACTTGGTCGTTGTTGTCAGGATTCCCGTCAACGAACCGGTCGACCATAATAAAGTACATGCGTTCTTGTTCCCATGTTGCTGCTTCTTTCGCTCCGACGACTGTAGGAAACAAAAGAAGCGACAGGAGAACGAGCACGACGCCTCGCCTCATATCGCTTCCCCCTTTTTGAGTATTAACCTTTCGTACCACCAGCAGTGAGACCGGAGACGAAGTAACGTTGGAATATGAAGAACAAGAGGACAATCGGGAGGGCCGAAAGGACGGCGCCTGCCGCGAACAACGTAAAGTTGTTGTCGAATTGTCGCGAGATCATATTGTAAAGTCCAACCGCTAGCGTCTGCTTCTCAGGTGTACGCAGGACGAGCGATGCCAAGATAAAGTCGTTGAACGGGCCCATAAAGTTGAACAAGGCAATCGTTGCGACAATTGGCTTCGCGAGCGGCAAAATGATTTGCCAGAAGATACGGAGGTGACCGGCACCATCCATCCGAGCAGCCTCATCGAGCTCCTTCGGAATCGTATCGAAGTAACCTTTTGCCAGATACGTGTTCATCGGAATCGCCCCACCGGCGTACAGCAAGATCAGCGCTGTATGCGTATCAAGAAGGCCGAGCATGTTGAGTAACACAAAAATCGCGATGATGGCAACGAATTGCGGGACCATCTGCAAGACGAGGAACAAGATGAGCGAGTTCTTCCGTCCGACGAAACGATAACGCGAGAACACATAACCTGTAATCGTAACTAAAACTACAGCGAGCGCCATCGTGATGAACGCGATCTTCAACGTATTCACATACCATAGACTATAATCCGAAATTGTTAGATCAAACAAGTTTTTGTAGTGAATGAGCGTTGGGTTTGACGGGATGATCGTCGACGTGATCGTACGACCCGGGTTAAATGACGTTCCCATTACCCAAAGCATCGGATAGAGAATAATGATCGACGCAAGCGTCAAGATGACATAAGAGAACGCCAAATTGATTCGTTTTTGTTTTTTCATATCAGATCATATCCTCGTCTTTGAAAGATTTTGTCCGACGGAACTGGATGACGGCTAGTGTCATGATGAAGAATGACAAGATGAGCGTGATCGCAGCCGCAAGTCCGTATTGCGGGTTGGCCCCGAGCGACAATTTGTAAATCCATGAAATCAAGATGTCGGTACCACCGGCAGTTTGTCCTGGGACAGCCGGCCCACCACCGTTGAAGAGATAGATGATGTTAAAGTTGTTAAAGTTGAACGTGAACTGCGTGATGAGAATCGGTGCTGTTGCGAACAAGAGCATCGGCAATGTGATCAGACGGAACTTATCAAAGATGTTCGCGCCGTCAATCGTCGCAGCTTCATACAAGTCACCCGGGATCGACTGCAAGACACCGGTCATGAGCGTCATGATGAACGGGAAACCGAGCCACCATTGAATCAAGATGAGCGCACTACGTGTCGCTGTCGGGTCGGTCATCCAGTTAATCGGATCGAGACCGAAGGCCGGCAGGATTGTCGTATTGAACACACCGAACGACTCATTGAACATCGAGCGGAAAATCAAGATCGTGATGAACGCTGGTACGGCCCATGACAAGATCAAGATTGAACGGAACAAGCGACGGAACCGAAGTCCTTCTTGGTTCAACAGAACGGCAAGGAAAATCCCGATCGCGATGACACCGACCGTTGAAGCGACCGTCCAGACGAGCGTCCAACCAAGAACGCCGACGAACGTGTCGCGCCAAATGTCGATTTCAAAGATGCGCGTAAAGTTTTCGAACCCGATCCACTCGACGAGTTTTGCCGGTGGCGCGTTGTTGTAACGATAGTTCGTGAACGCGATCAAGAACGTAAAGATCAGCGGCAACACGACTGTGAAGACGAGCAAGATAAGCGACGGGATCAACATCAAGTATGGGAATCCATGGTCGCGCAAGTTGCGAAGTTGCACTTGGAACGTTGGCACGTTTAGGTGCTGATCACGAATGCGACCGACTCGGTAAGCGTCACGAATGTTCCAAATGTAGAACGCGATACCGAAGAACAGTAAGATTATTGCGACAATACCTTCTACCATCAAGAAGATGGAGTGGTCGTTACGAGGTCCTGCTACTTCGCCAAGCGTGATCAATCCCCAAAGGCCACCACGGTCACCAGGTCCGGCGCCCGCCCCTTTGAAAAACAGATCGTAGTTTACTGCAAAATAAGACATGATGACGATAAAGAACGCGATCGCCTTCGCACGTTGGTTGTTATAGAACTGCCCCGCTCCCGGAATGATCGAGAGTAATGCGGCGTTCCGAGCATGATTGGTCGGTTTGTCCGGTCGTTGTTCCGGTGTTTTTGGGTTCGGAATTGAAGCCATCCTCAATTTCTCCTTTCAATTTGAGCAAATCAATCGAGCAAGCGTTTGCTCAATTTCAGAAAATGAGGGGGAACGCCATTTGGCGTACCCCGTCATTTCACATCCTTATTGGTTGTTTGCTTGGATTTGTTGCTCGATGACTTTAACAGCATCGTCAGCTGATTTTTGTGCATCTTGCTTGCCAGTCGCTACGAGCTGAAGCGCTTGTGCCATTGGCTCCCAAACTTGTCCCATTTCAGGAATGTTAGGCATTGGGATTGCATTTGTCGCTTGATCGAATACCGCTTTCGCAACTTCGTTCGCCGTGATTGTCTCATTCGACTCGAGTGCTGCTACCGGTGGGATCTCGTTGTATGCTTCAAACATTTTCAATGCGTTCTCTTCGTTTGTAAGTTCTGCGAGGAACATTTCAGCCCACTCTTGGTTCTCAGTGTAAGCAGAGAGTGCATATGTTTTCACACCCATGAACGTCTTGATTGGCTCACCGTTCGGAAGTGTCGGCATCGCCGCCGCTCCGAGGTTGATGCCAGCATCTTCGTAACCAGCAACAGCCCAAGGTCCGTTCATAACTGTGTGTGCTTTCTTCTCAGTGAAGAGTTGGTCCATCGCTTGGCCGCCAGACTCGCCGATCAATCCTTTAGGGAAGAGGCCTTCTTGGTACCATTTGCCGATGTAGTCGAATCCTTCGACTGCGCCTTCGTTGTTCAAGCCGATGTCGGTTGGGTCGAGCGCGCCGCCGTCTTCTTTGAAGACGTAACCGCCGAAACCTGCAACTACACCGTGAGCGAAGTAGAAGTTATCCCAAAGACCGAGGAAACCGTACTCGCCTTTGTCTTTAAGATCTGTAGACAACTTGTAAAGGTCGTCCATTGAAGCAGGAGCTTCTGAAACCAAATCCTTGTTGTACATGAGGACTGGTGTTTCAACTGATTTAGGATAGCCGTAAGCTTGTCCGTCGAACATGACAGCCGATTTCGAAGCATCTGTGAACGCTTCGAGCGCACCTTCGTCAGCGAGCGGTGCCAAGTGACCTTGGTCAGCGATCGTGCCGATTTGGTCATGCGGTACGAGAACGATATCTGGACCTTTACCAGCTGGGCCATCAAGCGCCAACTTGTCTTTTTGGTCCGTCATTTGAACTTCGACGACTTCTACTGCGACGCCGTGTTCTTCTTCAAACGCTTTCGCAACTTCTTTCGTCGTTTCCGACTTTTCAATATCTTCCCAAATTACGATTTTTTCTGGCTTGTTCTCGCTAGTAGAACCGCCTTCGTTAGTAGAACCGTTATCCGTACCGCCACCACATGCAGCAAGTGCACCGAATGCTAATACTGCTGTTGAAAGTCCTGCTACCATTTTTTTCATCTTCATGATGAAAAACCTCCCCAAGGAAATTAGTATGGTCAGATTTGCGCACACGTACTGAACGACTGATTTTAATCAACTCCGCTACGAAATCAGTCATTCAGTGAAAACGTTTGCATCCTCACCTCAATTTTTATTATACAGTTGTGTAAGCGTTTTACAAGACTTTTTTTTTCGATTTTTTCTCGTAGGTATCCCATTTATCTCTTTTTTAACTTTTATACGTTCAATTGTTCAATAATTGTCGTGAACAGTGATTGACAAAATGTAAACGCTTTATTACCCTTTGCTTGAGCAAACGTTTTCGCAACTGTCATTTCTTTTCGGAACAGACAGTGTAAAATGGTTACAATCCCCAATCGAGAAAGGAACGATTTCACTTGATCAAAGAAGCTATTTATCATCGCGCCATGTCCCCTTTCGTTTATAAATACGACCGGGAAACGATCCATATTCGGTTTCATACGAAAAGAAATGATATCCAATCTATTGACTTAATTTGGAATGATCCATACGACTGGCATTCAGAAGACCCGGCGATGTGGAACTTTGACCCGGACAAGCCGAGCTACTGGCGCACGTTCGAGACACCAATGGAACGAATCGGCCACGACGACCAATACGACTACTGGTTCATCGCGATCAAGCCGCCGTTCCGTCGCCTCCGTTACGGGTTCCGGCTCCATGACGGCAACGAGACGGCCGTCTATACGGAAAAAGGCTGGTTCGAAGATAAACCGCTCGACGATACGGGTTATTACTTCTGTGTCCCGTTCATCAACCCGATCGACATTTTCCACGCCCCGTCATGGGTCAAGGACACGGTCTGGTATCAAATCTTCCCTGACCGGTTCGCGAACGGAGACGCGTCACTCGATCCTGAAGGGACGCTCGCCTGGAACAGCACCGAGCCAACGATCACAAACTTCTTCGGTGGCGACTTCCAAGGCATCATTGATCATATGGACCACATCGTCGAACTCGGGATCACCGGCATTTACTTCTGCCCGATCTTCAAAGCGACGACGAACCATAAATACGACACGCTCGATTATATGGAAATCGACCCGCAGTTCGGGACGAAAGAGCAGTTCAAACAATTGGTCGACTTGCTTCATGAGAACGGGATCAAAGTCATGCTCGATGCGGTATTCAATCACGTCGGCTACAACCATCCTTGGTTCTTAGACGTCGTCGAGAACGGGCCTCATTCAGAGTATCGGGACTGGTTCTATCTCCGCGACTTCCCGATCGAGACGGCACCGAAGCCGAACTACGATACGTTCGCTTTCGAGAAGAACATGCCGAAGATCAACACCGAACACCCGGCGTTGAAAGCTTATCTATTAGATGTGGCCCGTTATTGGGTCGAAGAGTTCGGCATCGATGGTTGGCGCTTAGACGTCGCGAACGAGGTCGACCACGCGTTCTGGCGTGACTTCCGTCGCACTGTAAAAGAAGCGAACCCCGAAGCGTACATCCTCGGTGAGATTTGGCACGATGCCCAACCGTGGCTTCAAGGCGACCAGTTCGATGCGGTCATGAACTATCCGTTCACGAACGCGAGCTTAAACTACTTCGCGCTCGATCGGACGACGGCGTCACAGTTCCGGGACGAGTTGACGCGTGTCGAGATGATGAACACGATGAACGTGAACGAAGTGACGTTCAACTTGATCGACTCTCATGACACCCCACGAGCCCTCACTCGGGCAAAAGGGCATAAAGGGAAGTTCAAACTCCTCATGACTTCGATGCTCACGTATACGGGTAGCCCATGTATTTACTATGGTGATGAGATCGGGCTCGAAGGCGAGCAAGATCCGGGCTGCCGCCGCTGCATGCCGTGGGACGAGGCCGAGGAAGACCGTAACTTGTTCCGCTTCGTCCAGAAATTGATTCAGCTCCGCAAAGATCACCCGGTGCTCGCGAACGGCGGATCGTACCGGTTCAACCTCGTCGACGATGAAGACAACGCCCTCATCGTCGAACGGAGTTCGAAAGACGAGACGTATTTGATCTACTTCAATAACTCAGATACGGTGTCTACGCTCAACCCGCTCTGGCATACAGGTGGTGCCCACGATTTACTGAACGACCGGGACGTAGACTCACTTGAAATCGAACTTGCACCGTATGGCACTTCCATTCTGAAACTAAAATGACGGCGTTTGACCACCCATTTGCTTGGGTGGTTATTTTTGTTGGAAATAATTTAGTAAACCCCCTTTCTTTTTCATTTCAAAAGGAGTAACATGACCATTGTAATTTTTAAAAGATAAATATTTCATATAAAGAATTTTTGAACAAAAGGGGAACATTCATGCCAACCAAAGACACCGAACAGCTCAGCCTATTTAAAATCTCGTGGCCGATCTTCATCGAGCTCGCGCTCCACATGGGGACCGGGATCATCGCCACGCTCATGCTCGCCCAGTATTCCGATGCTGCCGCTTCCGCGGTCGGCGTCGCCAACCAATTGTTGAACGTCTTCTTAATCGTCTTTAGCGTCACCTCGGTCGGCGCGACGATCTTGATCGGTCAGGCGATCGGTGCCGGTCGAATGAAGAAGAGCCGGGACTTTGCCCGCTCTGCCGTCAGCTTGAACATGTGGCTCGGCGTCGTCATGGTCGTCGTCGTCTTCTTGTTCGGCGAGACGTTCCTTCGCTTGTTCGGTCTGTCGGATGAGCTGTTCGACTACGGCTTGTTGTTCTTGCAGATCGTCGGCTTATCGCTCTTCACCGAAGCGCTCATCATGGCGCTCAGCGCGGTGTTACGCAGCCACGGCATGACGAAACACGCCATGCTCGCGACGCTTTTGATCGATGTCATCACGGCAGCAGGAGCCATGCTCGCCGTGACAGGCTGGTTCGGTCTCCCGGTGACGGGTGTCGCCGGTGTCGCCTGGGCCATCGTCATCGCTCGTTTGTCGGCCATGGTATTGTTGTTTTGGATCGTCAAACGACGCCTCATGATGCGGTTCCCGATCAAAGAGTTGATTCGTCCAAAACGCGATGATATTCAAGCACTCTTACAAATCGGTGTTCCTTCGGCAGGAGAGAACTTATCGTACCAGTTTTCACAAATTGTCATCACCGGCTTCATCGCGACTATGGGTGACGCCTCCCTCGCTGCTCGCGTCTACGTGATGAACTTATCGATGCTCGCATTTTTGTTCACAGTCGCCATCGCCCAAGGGACACAGCTATTGATTGCCCGCGACGTCGGCGGGAAGCGGTTCAAGGAGGCGTATACCCGGGCAGTCCGGACGTTGAAGATTGCCATGTTCTCTTCGCTCGTCGCCTCGCTCGGCCTCGCCGTGTTCGGGAAATCCTTGCTCGGCTTGTTCACCTCGAACCCGGACATCATCGCCGTCGGTATCCCGATCCTATGGGCGACGCTCATTCTTGAGCCGGGTCGCGCCATGAACATCGTTCTGATGGGGTCACTCAAGTCGGTCGGAGACGTCCGCTTCCCGGTCATGATTGGGATCGCCTCGATGTGGGGCGTCGCCGTCGTCTTCAGCTACTTGTTCGGGATTCAAATGGGACTTGGTGTGCTCGGGATTTGGCTTGCGTTCTCGCTCGACGAGTGGTTCCGCGGCTTCTTCGCTTTCCGACGGTGGAAGTACGGCAAATGGCAACAAAAAGGCTTCCAGTTCGAAGCCAAACCATCCTCTTGAACAAATAAGGGAAGCGGTCAACACGACCGCTTCCCTTATTTTTTACTTAAAAATGCTTGCATCGCCCGTTGATGCACCTCGGTCTTGCCGCATTCCCGTTGCCAGTGGATCTCTTGCGCGAGCCCATCTTCAAACGATGACTCGCGAAGGAGCGCCTTCATCCCTTGTACGGCCGTCGGTGATTTTGCCGCGAGCGTCTCGGCGTAGGCCGTGAGACGGGCAAGATACGCCTCATCCTCGATGAGTTCAGTGACGAGACCGAACGCCTCAGCCCGTTCGGCGTCGATCGTGCTGCCGCTCCACATCCAATCGAGCGCGACGTCTTGGCGCATCAAACGACGCAAATGATATGGCCCACCGGCGTCGGCGACGAGGCCGATCTTGATGAACGCCGAGCTGAACTTCGTCGAACGGGCGACGAGGCGAACGTCGGCCGCAAGCGCTAGACTGAGTCCTGCCCCAGCGACGACACCGTGGATGCCGGCAATGATTGGCTTCCGGCAATCCGAGAGTGCCCGGACGAGCGGATGGTAGACGTCTTCTAAATACGTGCCATAATCGGCGTCACTCTCGATCGTCAAGTCTTGACCGGACGAGAAGGCGCGCCCTTCCCCGATCAGCACGATGACCCGGACCGATTCGTCGGCTTCAAGTTGTTCGAGCGCCTGTCTCGCTTCGCGCAACAACGTCTCGTTCAGCGCGTTCAATTTTTCCGGACGGTTCCATTTGAGCCACCCTACCCCGTTGTGCCGTTCCACTTGAATTGTTTCCATGAAATAATCCCCCTTTAAAAAAAATGAATCACTATTCATTTCTCTATCGGTCATTCTGTTTCCTTCCTGACACCAAAACTTTTCAAGTTCGATTGCCCGACGCTACCACTATTTGCTATTCTTAGGGGAGTCGTTCAACGAAAGGGTGGGACTGGTGCAACTGACGAATGCCGCAAGACAATTAAAACAACGGAACATCCCGTTCACTTATCTTTCTTATGTAGTGGATGAGTCCGATGTCTCCGCAAAACATGTCGCCGCATCACTCGATAAGCCGCTCGACCAACTGTATAAGACGATTTGCCTCGAGAACGAGCAACGGAAGTACGCCTTCTTCCTCATCTCAGGAGATTTAGATATCGATTTAAAGGCGGCCGCTAAAGCGTGGGGCGCGAAGAAAGCGTCGCCCGTCCCAATGAAAGAGCTTGAAGCGCTGACCGGCTATATCCGCGGCGGCGTCTCGCCGATCGGAGCGAAAAAGCGCTTCCCCGTCTTCTTGCATGACAGCGCGAAACAAAAAGACAAGATCATCATCTCGGCTGGAAAACGTGGCTATCAAATCGAATTAACACCGGACGACTTGATCCGCTTCACGGACGGCCGCTGGTTCACTCAATGACAAAGATGGAGGAAATACTATGTGGAAAGAACGAATCCGATCGTGGGTTCCTAACTCATTTACATTCGGTAACTTATTTTGTGGCGTCCTCGCCATCGTCTACGCCGCGCGTGGCGATTTCTCGAATGCGACACTCCTGATCATCATCGCGATGATGCTCGACAGCCTCGACGGCCGTCTCGCCCGTATGCTCGGGGTAGACGGTGACTTCGGAAAAGAGCTTGATTCGCTCGCTGACGTCGTCACGTTCGGCGTCGCCCCGGCGCTGCTCGCTTACTATACGTTCTTTATCGATTACGGAAACTACGGGCTCTTCTTCGCCGCCCTATTCCCGCTCTTCGGCGCCTATCGCCTAGCCCGGTTCAACTTGTCGGCGACGAACGTCACGGCCAGCTATTTCTCAGGTGTCCCGATCACGGCAGCCGGTGGATTGCTCGCCGTCGTGACGACGTTTGGCGACCGCGTCAACGAACTGCTCACCCCGATCTTCTTTACCGGTCTCGCCTTGCTCATGGTGAGCCGGGTTCGTATTCCGAGTTTTAAAGACGTGCCGTTGCCGCGTCACTCGTTCATCATCACGTTCAGTCTCGTCTATTTGACGTATATGACGTTCGCCCGGTGGAAAGAATGGCCGACATTTTGGTTCATCGCCATCCCGTTCTACATCTTGTTCATCGCTTTCTCATTTGTGAAAAAACGGAAGCGCATGGCGAATTGATGAGTCCCTCTAGCAGGGGCTCTTTTTTTGTGCATGCATTCATTAGACGGATGTCAAAAACCTCTTTAGAATAGAAGGTGAGGTGATTTGATGAAAGTGTATCCATGGATTTGGAAATTATTTTTAGTCTGGTACGTCGTCGGCGTTGTTCTCGTCGGCTTTGATTTACTGCCGAGTTGGCTCGAATGGGCGAACCCGGTCTTCTTATGGCTCGCCGGCCTCATCGGAGGGTGGGTCATTGCCGACGGGGTCCGTCACGCACGTTTCATCGTGCCGTTCATCTTTTTCGGCTCGATCGCTGTAGAGACGCTCGGTGTCAAAACCGGGTTCCCTTTCAGCGAGTACATTTATGCCGAAGCGTTCGGTCCGACCGTGTTCGGCGTACCCGTCACGATTGGCGCGGCCTGGCTCGCCGTCATCGGCGCAAGTTTCGCTGTCGCCCGCCTGTTCGCGTTCAAGCGACGGACGCTCTGGCTCGTCCCATTTTTGGCGGTCTGGTTAGACATGGCGATCGATCCGGTCGCAGCCAACGTGAAAGGCTACTGGGAATGGGCCAATGATGGTCTCTATTATGACATCCCGACGCAAAACTTCGTCGGATGGTTCGGACTGTCGCTCATCTTCTCATGGTTACTCGACCGCTTCGAAGTCGAAGCAGAGCCGACTTTACTTATGCACGGACGCTACTTGTTCGTCATGCTTCACGCCTTGTTCGGCGTCACCGCGGTCAACGCCGGTCTTTATGGGATCGGTGTGCTAAGTATTGTAACGGCAAGCGTCATCTATTTGGAACGGAGGTTGCGTCATGATCGAAGCGAACAAAAAGAAATGGTTCAGTAACATCTTTTCAACGTTCGTCAAAGAACGCCAGATCCGACCGTTCTTTCACACGATCAACGTTCGGGCTGATGACGTTCCGACGCCGGGCCTCTTTTTAAGCACACACAGCTCTTGGTGGGACGGACTTATCTTGCTCATGTTGAACGAGTATTATTTACGGCACGACGTTCACGTCCTGATGGATGAGGACGGATTGCGACGCTTTCCGTTCTTCCGTCACTTAGGCGCCTTTTCCATCAAAAAAGGGAAGTTATCCGACATTCGCGCTTCTCTCAACTATGCCAATCAGCTTTTGTCCGTCGGGAAATCGGTGTGGGTGTTCCCGCAAGGCCGCGAATACCCGCAAGAGCACCGGCCGCTTGAAATCGGGGCCGGTGCGACGATGCTACTCGCAAAACCCGAGGTCCGGCTTTGTGCCATCTACTACGCGTTCGCGTCGCATGCGTCCCCGGTCGTCTACGTCCGGTTCCGGACCCATACCGTCGTCTCGACGACACGCCGGGAGCAAAAGCAAGAGCTCGCCACAGCGCTCGAACAGCTCTATGACGACACGCGCGCCGATGTGATCGCCCAGTCGGACCGGTACATGTCGTTGTTTCCGCCACGACGCGGGCTCGCCGACTGGACGGAGCACTTGCTCAACATCGGGAGGAGACAACGATGATCCTATTCGTGCTCACTGGACTCATGTTTCTCTTCACGCTGGTCAACTTGGCATTTCTTCGTCCGCTCACGGCCCCAATCCCGGTGCCGCCGACCGCGATTTGCATTCCGCTCCGCAACGAAGAGCGGAACGTCCCAAAATTGATCAACAGTTTAAAGCCGGCCCTCACCGCCGGCTGTCACGTCTACTTATATGAGGATCGCTCTGAGGACGGGACGTATGACGCGCTCGTGCGGGAAATCGCCTCGGACGACCGGTTCACGATCTTGCGCGGTGTGCCGCTCACCGACGGTTGGTCCGGAAAAGTACACGCCTGTCATCAATTGGCGACGCAGACCCGTGAACCTTACTTATTGTTTCTCGACGCCGATGTGACCATCGACCCGAGCTTCGTCGGCCGCATGCACGGAACGCTCGTCCGGGAAGGCGCCGTCTTTTTATCCGGCTTCCCCCGTTTCCCGACGCCGACGTGGCTCGGTAAACTGCTCATTCCGATGCAACACGTCTTGATCGCCCAGCACTTGCCGCTGTTTTGGCGAAAAGTGAGACATCCCGCCTTCGCCGCTGCGAACGGGATGAACGTCTTGGTCGAACGGACTAGTTATGAGGAAGTCGGCGGTCACGCCTCGATCCACGACTCCCTGATTGATGATATCGATTTATGCCGCGAATTTAAGCGCC
The DNA here is from genome assembly GCF_004337185.1 of Exiguobacterium sp. SH0S2. NCBI lineage: Bacteria > Bacillati > Bacillota > Bacilli > Caryophanales > Exiguobacterium > Exiguobacterium sp. SH0S2. The sequence goes on from NZ_SJVB01000001.1 coordinate 865,493, forward strand.
GTAAAAAAGTGACGTCGCTCGTCAATGTCTCGCCTTATATCACGTGCGATATGTATGCGACGAACGAGGAAGTCTGGAACGGGTTTTCAAAAAACGTATTCAAGGGAATGAATGAAGCAGTGGGCATCGCCCTTTATTTTTCCCTTTACTACGGCGTCCAGTTATCGGCGTTCATCTTCCTGCTCATCCGACCAGACTGGATATCGCTCGGAGCGAGCCTGTTCGTCTTGTTCGCACGGCTAGCCATCGACTTAAAGTCGGGCGGACGCCATTTTTGGCTCCATCCGTTCAGTCTGGTTGCCTACCTCGTCCTACTCACGAACGCGGTCGTCCGAAAATGGAGACGAAAGCCGATCACTTGGAAAGGCCGGATGTATCATTAGAAAATTGTTAGGAGGCGCATTGCAATGAAACAAATCGCTATTATCGGGGCCGGTCTCGGAGGCCTGAGCGCCGCCGTCACACTAGCGGCTCGCGGGTACGATGTGACCGTCATCGAAAAAAATGAACACGTCGGTGGTAAGCTCATGCCAATCATCACGGACGGTCACCGCTTCGACTTCGGGCCAAACACGATCACGATGCCGGACGTGTTCCGTTCCGTCATCCGGAACAGCGGGGCCAACCCAGAGGATTATTTTGAACTCGTCAAACTCGACTCGCATACGGTCAATCACTTCTCCGACGGGTCGACGTTCACGTTCCACTCCGAACGGGAACAGATGGAAGCTGAAGTCCGGCGCTTGACCGGTGACAAAGCCGACAAAAATCAATTGGCGGCGTATTTGGACGAGGCTGAAAAGCTATTTGAGATTGCCAACAATCGTTTCTTCACTCGAATGGACACAAAAATCGACACAGGTCTTTGGGCTGATATGATGAAGGTCCATCCGCTTAAGAGTTTGCACGCGCTCCATAAAAAATATTTTAAAGATCCGCGCATCATCCAAGCACTCGACCGTTACGCGACGTATATCGGCAGCAGCCCTTACGTCACACCCGGCACGTTCGCCTTGATCTCACATCTCGAGTTGAACGATGGCGTCTATTTTGCCAAAGGTGGGAACTGGACGATTGCCAAAGGTTTCGCCAAACGCGCGAGCGAGCTCGGTGTCGAGTTCCGACTCGGCCATGAAGTCACAAAGATTGAAGTCATGAACGGTAAGGCGCATGCTGTCGTCATCGACCATGAAGAAGTCATGTCTTGTGATGCCGTCCTTTTGAACGGGGAGCTGTTGACCCAATATCCTCGGCTCGTCGATGCGGTCCATCGTCCCTCGTTCCCTGTACCGACCCGGGATACGGTCGAGCCATCCGTCTCTGCTTTCGTCATGATGGTCGGACTGAACAAACGTCTAAATCTCGCCCATCATAACGTCTACTTCTCGGACGATTACGAGGCTGAGTTCCGTGCCTTGTTCGACGAAGAGCGCTACGCCGACGAACCGACGATCTACATCTCGAACTCGGCCTACACCGACCCGTCCATGGGTGAGGCCGGTGACAATCTGTTCATCCTCGTCAACGCTCCGGCCCACTTGACCGACATCGATGCCGAGACGTATGAACATTTGATCCGCCGACGGCTGCGCACATTCGGCGTCGATTGGGACGACGCTGACGTCTTGTTCCACCGCCGCGTGACCCCGCTTGACTTGACGCGTGATTTTTATGCGTATTACGGCTCGTTGTACGGAACGTCAGCAAACTCGAAAAAAGGTGCGTTTTTCCGTCCGGCCTCGCGCTCGGAAGACGTCTCAAACATCTGGTTTGCGGGTGGATCGACCCACCCTGGAGGCGGCAGCCCAATGGTGACGCTTTCAGGACAGTTCGCTGCTCGTTCGATGTTGGAGGACATACCTCTGACAATTTGAACATTTTGTGAACAGAGGATTCGACACTTGTCGACAAGTCACAGACGTGATAACATCATATCGAGTTCAAGCAGTATTGTAACGTTTGTTACACCTGTAGCGATCGAATGGCTTCCCCGAGCCAATCGCGTTTTGAACTTGTCACACCCGAGAAAAAAGTGATGAGCGAGTTTCCCCACTCGTTTCCCGTTGCTGGAATAGCATGCATCTGATGTTCCCCCTTAGTCCATCAAGCATCCTACTTCAGCGAAGATGCCCCATCGTTTCATTCCCCATGAAGCGAGGCACATCTTTAGGGTTCATCACGTCCGATTCGTTCGTTTCCCCGATGAACGGATCACATAACGCTTACGCCACTTTTGGTCCCCCGCCAAAAGTGGTTTTTTTGTATCCTAAAAGCCTGCAGACGGTGTCTACAGGCTCGAGTATGTTCAGCAAGAGACCCGACCGATTGCGAGAGCAATCGGGTCTCTTTCAAAGTCTCGCTAACAGCTTTCCTTTTTGAAGTGTCGATACGTAAGCGCGCTTCGTAAAGACATCATGGTCGTTACTTCGGGCCGCGTCTAATATGCCTTCATAGAGGAGCGCCGCTGCTTGGACCGGCTTTCGGCTCGTCGCCGGATACAAGTGATGCGTCTCACGGGCACTGCGGTATAGCGTCTCCGCTCGGGTAGCCATCGTCTCCCACACTTCAACGAACTGAGGCGTCACTTTCCGTTCGAACAGATCGGTCTCTGACATCGCGTGTTGCGCTAAGAGCGTGCGCGGTACATAAATCCGGTCCCGGTCCAAGTCCTCACCGACGTCGCGAAGGATGTTCGTCAACTGCATGGCGATACCGAGGTCGATCGCGCCTTGCTTCAGTTGTTGCCGCGCTTCCATATTCGCGTCCGGGACAAGGATTGGTAACAACATCAAACCGACGGTGCTGGCCGCATAATAACCGTACTGTTCCGTCTCTTCAAGTGTCGTGTAACGTGTCTTATGTAAATCCCACTTCATGCCTTCCGCTAACTCGAAGAACGGCTCGACGTCCATGTCATAGCGCTGCCAAACGTCGCGTAAAGCAATCCAAAGAGCGCCGTCTGGGTCGTTGCCGGCTAAAAAGCGGTCGAACTCCGCCAGAAATGCGGTCAAACTTTCCTCAGGATACTCTGACTCATCGACAGCATCGTCTAACGTCCGGCAAAACGTATAGACCGCGGCGACAGCCTGGCGGTCCGGTTTTGACAGCAGGGAGAAGGCTCGATAAAACGTGAGCGAGCCTTTCTTCATCACTTCTTCACATTGACGATACGCTTCTTGCCTCGTCATGGTACAATGCCCCCATTTCTTCTTCCATTCTTTTCACTAACAACTGTGAGCCGATCATCACGATCGGGACACCACCGCATGGATGTACGGAGGCACCGACGGCATAGAGGCGCTCGATTTGAGCGTATGGTCGGGCTTGCGGCTTGAATGCGGCCGACTGTGAAAGTTTCGGGGCAATCCCAAAACTTCCGCCTTCGAACAACCCGAACCGTTCCGCGTCCATCGGTGTCCGGACTTTCATCTCGATGACACGGTCTCTAAATTTAGGGACCATCCCTTCGATCCGGGACACGAGATGTTCAATCGCCCCGCTCTGTTCAAAATCTTGTCGCTCTAACTTGCGCGGTACCGGCACAAGGACATAAAGCACACTCGTCCCGACTGGTGCGAGCGTCGAATCGATGAGCGACGGATTGAACGTATACATCGCCGGATACTTGCTCAGTTTACCATCTTCAAAGATCGTACGCATCGACCCGGCAAAGTCGTTTGGCAAATCGAACTGATGGACCGGGAGTTCAATCTCGCCGTCCACCGTGAAATAGAGGAGCAGTGTGCCGCTCGACGGTTCGTACGCTTTCGGCTTGATTCCATCGATCAGACGTTCCATGAGCGGGAAATCTCCATTGACGATGACCGCATCATACGGATGAGGGACGCCATCGACGACGACGGCGTTAGCACGGCCGTCTTGGACGCGGACGCGGTCTACGGGCGAGTTCAGCTTGAACGTGACGCCCCGTTTCTTCAGCTCTTGTTCTAACTTCGTCGCAAGCGAGAAATATCCTCCTCTTACGTACCAGATTCCTTCCTCTTGCTCGCGATATGGAATCAAGCCGTACAGGGACGGCGTCTCATAAGGATTGCCGCCGATGTAGAGCGTCTGCAGACTATAGGCGACCCGGAGCCGCTCATCTTTAAAGAACCGCTTCATGTTCTCATGAGCCGATTCATACGCTTTCAGGCGCATGAGCAACATGAGCAGTCTCGGCTCGAACAAGTCGGTCTTGCCTTTATAGCCTCGGTTTAAAAACGTGTCAAAACCGATTTTGTATTCCTCGCGCTTTTGCCCCATGTAGCGACGGAACGAGTCGCCTTCGCCGAAAAATCGTTCAATCTCTTCGGCTTGACGATCGATGTCGTGATATTTATGAAACGTCGTCCCATCTTCGTAACGGAGGCGATAGAGCGGATCGACTTCGAGCAGTTCGAGTTCCTGTTCGGGAAACCCTGCTTCTTGCAGTTGGCTCTTCAGCTTGCTCGGCAGCAAGACGATTGTCGGTCCTTCATCGATGCGAGCACCGTTCTCGAACTCGACATAGTTGAGCCGCCCACCGACCCGGTCCTCTTTCTCATAAATCGTCACTTGGGTCGACGGATGCTTATGAGTCCACAACAAGGCGGCGTAAAGCGATCCGATACCGGCACCAACGAAACTGATGTTCATCGTCCGACACCCGCCCGGTCCCGAAGCAAGTTGGCCGTGATTCGTGCCGATTCAAAAATCGTCGGCAGTCCGCTGCCTGGATGCGTCCCACCGCCGACGAGCCAGACATGGTCGAGCTCTTCGAACTGATTGTGCGGACGGAAGTACATCATTTGCGACAAGTTATGTCCCAGGTTGAACGTTGCCCCTTCGTAGACCCCAAACGCTTCCCAATCGTTCGGGGTGAGCGCCTGCATCACTTCGATATGATCGCGGACGTTCCGGTAAGGCGAACGTGTCTCGAGTGCGTCTAAGACGAGTTCGGTCATCTTTTCCTCGAGCGTGTCCCATGGGAGGTTTGACAGATTGTTCGGCACCGGGACGAGTACGTAGAGCGACGACTTGCCGGCTGGCGCGAGCGTCGGGTCGATCCGTGACGCGTTTTGGACGTAGAACGAGAAATCCTCGCTCAGCTTCAAGTCTTGCGTCATCTCTTTGACGTTGCGCTCATAATCATCCGCAAAGTGAATCGAATGGTGGCCGACCTCATCGTAGACGCGATCGAGTCCGAGGTAGAGCATGAACGTCGAGCAAGAATAGCGCTTCTTCTTCAACTGTTTCGGACTCCAGCGCGTGAGCGTATCGCTCGGTACGAGCGTCGTCATCGCATGGGCAAAATCCGCCCCGACGATAACTTCGTCAAACGCGTAATGGACGTTGTCCGCCACGAGTCCGTTGACACGTTTCCCGTCGAGCAATAGACGGTCGACCGCTTCACCTAACCGGATCGTCCCGCCTTCCTCCTCGATGACACGGGCCATCGCCGAACAGAGTTGGTTCACCCCGCCGATCGGGTGATGGACGCCGTAAGCGTGTTCCATATACGACAAGATCGAGAACCCGCCCGGACAGTCCCAAGCCGACATCCCGAGGTACTTCGCTTGGAACGTGAACGAGTATTTGAGTTCTTCACTCGTAAAGTATTCAGACAGAACGTCGTATAGCGATTTTCCGATCGAGAGGAACGGCAGCGCCTTCAAGACGCGTGTCGACACGTAATCCGTCAGCTTATCATGGGCGGTCTGGAGCACCGGCATGAGCTTCGATAGTTTGACCGCCTGGTCGGCCATGAACCGGTCATACCCTTCACCGTTTCCGGGGAACATCTCTTCAATCGATTGACGCATCTGGTCGCGGTCGGTCGTCATCGATAGCACGCTTTGTCCGCGATCAAAGTAAAGATCGTACATCGGTTCTAATCGCTTCATATCGACATAATCAGCCAAATCCCGTCCCGTCTCCTCAAACATCTCTTCAAGAATATACGGCATATTCAAAAAAGTCGGGCCACGATCGAACGCGAACTCCCCGACTTGCAGACGTGACGTCCGTCCACCGACAAACGGTTGTTTCTCAAATACGGTTACATCCACACCACGGCTCGACAAGATCATTGCGGCAGCAAGCCCACCTGGCCCAGCACCGATCACTGCGACTCTTTTTTCCGACACGTTGAACAACTCCCTATGTGAAAAGTCTCTTATGCTTCTATTCTATTATAGAAATGACTGGACACAAGTTCAAATCTGAATCGGTTCGCTGTGCGCTGGACGTTTCAATCTCCTCGTTCGGCGATGACGATATACCAAGATCCTTCCGGTATAAACGGAATGAAACGTACTTTCTCAAAGCCGACCTGTTCCAATTGCCGGCGCAACTGACGAGTCGTCGGGAGCGGATGGAGGTTATCGTGGAGCGTCATGAACGCGTTGAACGCCGAAGCGAAGCGGGCGCCGAGCGGTGACTCCGCGAGCGGTGTGACGAGAACGGCGACACCTGCCGTATCGAGATTACTGAGCATCCGTTCTAACAGTCCGATCCGCTGCTCGGGCGAGAAGTAGTAAAGCATATTGTTCATCATGACGGCATCGAACCGCTCGTCGTGATCCCATTCCATGAAATCGGCCACTTCGTAACGAATCTCACCCGTCTCATCTTGCTCACGTGCCTCTTCGACGACTTCTTGCTCGAGGTCGATGCCGGTCAACTTCCAATCCGGCTCAAGACCATGGAGTTTTCGCAAATAGCCCCCGTGGCCGCATCCGATATCAAGCATCGTCTTGACGTCCGCTTGGCGGAGCAGCTGTTGGACGACCGGGAAAGCGACTGTTTCGACGAGCGTCGACGTTTGAGCGACGACTTTCCCGTGTGTCGCACCGTCGAACGTCTTCTGTTTGCCGGACTCTAAAAAGTCTGGGTAGGCGATGAGTGCCGGGATATGAAGTTCCATCATCTCTTGAAGCATGAACCCGATGCTGCGCTCGTCTTTGAGCGAAAGTTGATACTTCAAGCTACGTGTCGGAAAATAGCGCCACCCTTTCTTCTTCAAATGGCGCACGGCGACCCCGACTTCTAGCCAACGCTCGAGTGCGAGCTTCGTGAGTGGCTGCTTCAAGCGAAGCGTCATTTCAGCGAAGCTCGCCCCGCCTTGAAGCGCGTCGAACAATCCGTATTTGTAGCCGATATAGCCGTGCCATAACGGCAAGAACGATTCGGTTTGCTTCATCCATCTACGCGCATGTAATACACGCGACCATTCATTCATTTGTTGATCCATTGTTTCACCTCATCATCGTTATCACTGATTTTTTTATTTTCCCCTAATAATTTGCGGACAAACAAAAAATTCCCACTTCGATGTGTGAAGTGGGATGTGACTCAAATAAAGTTGCTGAAGAACGACTGACCGTACGGTAACGCGTAACCGATAAAGATCGTCACGAGTGACAGTGCTACGAAGCCGCCAAACATAGCGCCCGATGGTTTTCTTTTTTTCAAACGAATGAGCGTCATCTCACCGAAGATAAGTGCGAGCAATCCAACCGTGATTTTCACGTGGTAGAACATGCCGCCTCCGTTCAGTTGCAAGTACAAATAAAGTCCTGTGCCGAACGCGATGAGCAACATGAGCCGAAACGCCATATGCGCGATCTTGCCGCTCTTGTTTCCGTTCTTGTAGCCGATGTAGGCGACAGCGAACAAGACGAGTAATAAAATCCAACTCGTGACGTGCGTGTGTAGAAATGCTGTCAATGGCATTTAAAAATCCCCCTTTTTATTATGTACAACTACTATTGTACACGAACAAGCCACTTTTCGGTCAAGCCCGCATTTACACCACAAAAAAGAGACGTGCCTGTCACGATTGAACGGCACGTCTCCTCCTCTTGTTTTGATCAAGCCGTCGTTTGTTCTTCTTCCCGAATAGCGTGTTCGAAGCTCGGAATCACAACGGTGAACGTCGAGCCTTTATGTTGGACGGACTCGACATGGATTTGACCGGCGTGACCGCGCACGATTTCTTGGCAGATCGGGAGACCCAGTCCCGTGCCGCCGATTTCACGGCTATCCGAGTTGTCGACCCGATAGAACTTATCGAACAGACGATCGAGGGCGTCGCTCGGAATGCCGATCCCTTGATCCTTCACTTTAATCGAAATCGATTGGTCGTGATGGGCTAGCTCGACCGTGATCTTCCCGCCACGCGGTGAGTACTTCACGGCGTTCGAGAGCAAGTTACTCATCAGCTGTTTGAACTTCTGACAGTCTGCGAACAGTTCGTACGGTCGGTCGTCGACCGTGACAAGCTCGAACTTGTGTTTCAATGACGACGCTTCGTAGAACGTCATCATGTCTTGGATGACCGGCTCGATATCGAGCTGTTCCCGGTCATACATTTGGCTACCTGATTCCATGCGCTGTACGTCGAGGAAGTCGTTGACGAGATGCGTCAACCGCTCCGTCTCAGCGTGGATTGTCTGCAAATATTTCGCCTGTTTCTCGTTCGGCAACTGTTTCTTGACCATGAGCTCGGTGAACCCATAAATCGAAGACAACGGTGTCCGCAACTCATGCGAGATCGTCGAGATGAACTCGCTCTTCAAGCGCTCAGCCTCGGTCTCACTCGTAATATCACGGAAGACGAGCAGCGTCCCTTTCGACAAACCGCCGACGACAATCCGCTCGGCATACATCTGTAAGTTCATCTCCCCTTTACGGATCGAGAAACTGACACTGTCGTGCGGGAAGTCGTCTGTGAACAGACGGTCTGTATATGTCATGAAGTCATCGTCTTGGTCGACCGTCGTCGCGATCGTCTCCCGCCACTCGTTCCAAGACAATTCCGCGAGCTGACTCGATGTGATCGCATCGAGCTCTGGGAACATCTCGTAAAGTGGCCGGTTGACGAACACGTCGTCGGTTGAATGTTCGACGTATATGACAGCTTCACGGATTGAATCGAGGATCCGTTCGGTCTTGCCTTTTTCACGGGTCATCTCTTCAAACAGACGCATCCGAAGTAACGACAACGACAGCTGACGTGCGAACGACATGATATCGCCCATTTGCGTCTGCGTGAAGCGGTCTTTGTAACGGACAAGATAGATGAAGGCGATGATTGAATCATCGGTCGGGTCGTGGACCGGTACGGCCGTCTCATACATGTAGTACGGATACGGTAGCGGATGGTCGCTTGCGACTTGTTTCGACGAATGGACCGTCGTCCGCAATGTCATCGCCCGCGTCAACACGGAGTTCTCGCTATCGAGCAATTTACGCGACAACGTCTCGTTCAGCCCGTGGCTCGTGATAGAGAACGAGCCTGTCGCATCGAGGAAGACGAGCGCCCCGACTTCTGAATCGGTAATGGCGACAAGTTTCTCGATGATCTCCGGGTAAGCCGTCAACGAATCGCGAGCCGCGAGCGTCTCGGTCAATTCGTTTCGGTACGCCAAATGCTGTTCGTTCTGTTGCGTCTGCTCCAAGATCTCTTCAAGCTCTTGTTGCTGCGCTTGCAGCTCTTCTTGCTGGGCGATCAATTCTTCTTGTTGTGCCTGCAACTCATGGTTCTTCTCAATCAAGTGACGTTCATTTTCACGGAGCGTCTCCGCCATCTTATTGAACGAACGGGACATCGTCCCGATCTCGTCTTCGCGCTCCATTTGATCGCTCAAGTCGACGATCTCACCTTTCAGTAAGCGGTCAGATGCGACCGACAGGCGAGAGATCAGACGGGACTGACGACGCAAGAACGGTTGGACGAATAGTAAAATCAACGCCGCGAACGAGAAGATGCTCGCAATCCATAAGAACTGTAAGACATCATTGTTCACTTTCCAGTCGGCGTACACTCTGTTTTTCTCACTGTTCATCAACGCCTTGTAGTCCATGAGTGACGATTCGATCTGTTGGATCGGACCGAGTGTATCGATGCCGCGTTCCGGATTGTACGGCACGGTACCTTGTTCAATCAACCGTTCGGCCGTCGGCAACGCCAATATGGTTTCAGGGTCAATCGTATTCTCGGTGATTTCCCCGGACGCTCGTAGTTGACCATATTCCGCCGTGACCGGCATGATCACATCGAAGTAAAAATCGTGAAAGGTTTGTAGGTCGGCTGCGAAGATCTCACCTTGTTTTGATTCGACAGCACCCTTGAACCAGTTGATTTCTTGTTGGAACTCATTTTCTTTACTTTGGGCCCGCTCGAGCGCCTCCGCATCACCGAACAGCAAGTAGCCCCGTGAGTCATACTGCGCGCTCTGCCATTCGTCCCAAAGCGTATTCAATCGGTTGATTCGTTCATCGACTTGTTGGAGACGGGCTTCATTCTCTCTGACCCGTGTTTCCATCTGCACGTACATGATCATCGATCCGACGAGCGCGAGCGCGAGGAACGAATATAGGACGGTCATGATGTCACGTCCTAGTTTTTGTTTAAACCATTTATTCACTTCACGATGCCTCCTATGATCTTCACAAGTTCAAGCGGACTAAACGGCTTCGAAATGAAATAATCGACCCCAATCTCATTCGCGCAATCACGGTCAGATTGTTGGCTCTTCGCCGTCAACATCATCACTTTCGTATGTTGACGTCCCGGCAACTTCCTCACTTTCTCAATGACTTCAAGACCTGTCATTCCTGGCATCATATGGTCGACAATCACGAGGTCGTACTCGTTCTGTTCGATCAGCCGATAGGCTTCAAGACCGTCTGGCGCTTCATCAATATCGTATCCTTCATCTTCTAACGTATCTAATACGAGCATGCGCAATACTTCTTCATCTTCTGCTAGTAGAATTTTCACCATGACGTTTCCTCCATTATTATCTCATTCCATTATTTTACCTAATCTATTTCGTAATCACAAAAATAAAAGATGCACGGTTTATAACCGTACACCTTTACAATCATATCGTCTACATTATAGTACAACAGTTTCCTGCAATTCCAAAGAATAAATGACCGTCGTCCCGACTTGGATATTCCAAATCGCCTCGATCGCTTCGCGGTAGAGCGACAGCTGAACAGCGTAGCGGTCACGAAGCAACTGTCTTGCCTCTTCTCGCGACGCGCTCGCGAACAAAACCGAGTCCGATTTATAGTCGAGCAGGACATACGTCTCACCATCGAAGAACAGGCAATCGATGATCCCTTGAATCAACACGTGCTCGTCCGTGAACGTCGCCGTCGGATTCACTCGCTCCGCAGGCACCGTATACGTGAACGGCAGCTCGCGCCATCCTCGCCCGGCTTGTAGCGCTTCAGACAGCGCCCGACCGATCTCCGAGTTGAAGAACGACTCGATTTCAGGCAGCGCTAGCCGTGCCGTCTCCGCCTCGACCGGACCGAGCATCCCATTATTTTCCCACCGGTCGATTTGTATGTCGAGCGGTTCAGTCGGCTCAAATAATTGGAAGATGAGATGTAGCGTCGTCCCGCGCTCGGCACCTGTCTGCTTCGTCTGCTTCCATTTCGGCTCCCGATACGGGGTATCGCTCGGGCGGAACGTGTCTTCGAACGCCCCTTGCTCGAGTTGCATCGCTCGTTTCAATTCCGTCACCGTCTGTTTCGCTGCCGTCTCGGTCGCGGCTTGGGCCGGATAGCTGTACGAAAAGGCTCGATTGACGACTTGAATCGTCGCTTCTTCGTCTTTGACTGGAAAATCAATCGCCTCGAACTGTTGCACATGATGAAGCTGGGCCATCATCGCTTGGAGTGTGGCCACTTCCGCCAAATCGTCTTGTCCGATGATGCGATACGTCCAGTTCGTCGCTTCCCCTATCGGCGAAAAGACCGGTAAGCCCATCTCCTCGATGAACGGTACCGCGCCTTCTAGTTTGAGGAGCGCCGGCGCGACCCAGTCCAGATATGTCTTCGCCTCGCGTCGTGCGTCAGCGGACAACGTCTCACCCGTCGCTTCGACCTGCAGCCATTGGTTGATCTGTTTAGCCGGTTCTGCGACCGTACCGACTAAGATCAATTTTTCTTTTGCCCGGGTCAGCGCGACGTACAAGACGCGCATCTCTTCGGCTTTCATCGTCGCATCGAGATCGCGACGAATCATCTCTTTCACGAACGTCTCGGTTCTCGTCCGTGTGACGACATCGATCGCGTCGAGGGAGATGCCGTATCGTTTATGGAAGATGATACGCTGCATTTGATCACGTTTATTAAACTGTTTGCCGAGTTGGGCGACGATCGTTACCGGAAACTCGAGCCCCTTCGATTTATGGACCGTCATGATGCGGACGACGTTCTCTTCTTCTCCGAGTGAACGTGCTTCCGATAAATCTTCACCGTTATCTTGAAGCCGGTCCATGACCCGCAAGAAGCGATACAACCCACGGTAGCCGCTCCGTTCATAGGAGAGGGCCCGGTCATAGAGCGCCTTCAAGTTCTCTTGACGCCCTTTCCCGCCCGGCAGTCCGCCGGCAAAATCGTAAAACCCGGTGTCGTTGAACACTTGCTGAATCAACTCCGACAAGCTGTGGTTGCGGGCGAACGTACGCCATTCCGACAACTGATCGAGCACGTCCCCACATTTCAATCCAAGCTCGTCGTCATCGTCTGCTTTCGCCTTGAGTGCATCGAAAAACGACGCTTCCGACTCTAAGCGAATCTTGGCCAGCTCTTGATCGGTGAAACCAAACATCGGTGACCGGAGCGCCCCGGCGAGCGGGATGTCTTGGAGCGGGTTGTCGATCAACTTCAAGAGCGACAACATCATTCGAATTTCCGTCGCTTGGAAGTAGCCACCGTCCGAATCGGTATAAGCCGGGATATTATACTGTGTCAAAATGTCCATCAACTGCTCGACCCGCTCTTTTTTCGAACGGACCAAGATGACGATGTCACGGTACTCACAGGAACGAAGCAATCCGGTCGCCTCGTCCGTCACTTTGAACGGCTCATCACCAGAGACGAGCTCTAATATACGTGTGGCGATGGCACGGCCTTCAAGCTCCTGTTTCGATAAGTCCCGGCTTTCTCCGTTGACGATCAAGAGTTCAGGACTTGCCTCGAGTTCTTCATACGCCCGACCCGGTACGAGACGTGCCGCCTCGTCATACTCGATCTCACTCACTTCTTCGTCCATCAACTGAATGAATAGGTCATTGATTCCGTGCAGCACTTCGGAGCGACTTCTAAAGTTTTGAGACAAGTCGATCCGTTGCCCCGAACCGGCTTGTTTGAACCGCGTCGCTTTCTCGATGAACAACCTCGGCTCGGCGTGCCGGAACCGGTAGATCGATTGCTTGATGTCCCCGACCATGAACAAGTTGCCGAGCTGTTCACTCTCATTGCTGACGAGTCCGATGATCGTCTCTTGGATCTCGTTCGTATCCTGATACTCATCGACCAATACTTCGGCGAATCGCTGTTTGTAGAGCGATGCGACCGAGGACGGGGCATCCCCGTCCCGTAGTATGGCGAGCGCGTAATGCTCGAGATCGCTGAAGTCGACGAAAGCGCGGTCCCGCTTGGCTTGCTCGTAAGCGGCCCCGAACGTCCGGACGGTACGTACGAGCGTCTCGACGAGCGGACGCTGCGACAGCAAGACGTCTAAATGATCAGCTCCGCTGACACTCGCTTGACCGACCGCATCGACAAGCCGTTTTTTCGCTTGGTCATAGGCCGGCTTCAACACCGTGTGATAGATGTGATGCTCGTCTTTTTTCTGGACCGATTTCATCGTCCCGAATTTGACCGCTCGGGACGCCGTCTCGAGTTCGCTCCATTTGAGCGTGTCTTCGTCGATGTTTTGGAACGGGAAAATCGCTTTGGATACATTTTCCGATTGCGCCTCGTAACCGGCAAGCCGGAGTTCGATCGCTACACGCCGGAGTTGCCGAAGTGCCTTTTCAATATCGACCCAGAGCAACTGCCCGAATTCGACGAGCAGCCGTTCCTCGTCAGGGTCGCCTTCAAACTGATAAAGGGAGACCAGCTCATCTAAATACGATTCCGGATCCGGAAGGGTTCGCGCGTATTGATACAAACCTAGGATCAGCTCTTCGATTTCACTGTCACCACGGTCCGACGTATAGGCATCGACGAGTGCGAAAAACGAGCTATCTTCTTGACCGTACTGTTCTTCGAGCACGTCTTCGAGCACATCGTCTTGCAAGAGCACCAAGTCCCGCTCCTCGGCGATCTTGAAGGCCGGATCGAGGTCGAGCAAGTAGTAATTCTCACGAATGACTTCTAAGCAGAATGAATGAATCGTCGTGATGAGCGCCCGGTTCAGCATTTGCCGTTGTTTTCGTATATAGTCGTTTTCCGGATGTTCCCGCAGCGCCTGATCGAGCGCTTTAGCAATCCGTCGTTTCATCTCGGCCGCGGCGGCGTTCGTGAACGTCACGACGAGCATACGGTCCGCCGTCAACTCGTCCGCTTCATCGAGCAAACGGCTTGCGAGCCGTTCGACGAGCACGGCCGTCTTCCCTGAACCGGCTGCCGCCGAGACGAGTACATGAGACCCCCGTGCGTCGATGGCTGCTTGTTGATCACTCGTCCACTTCATCGGCGTCACCTCCTAATTTAAACAAAACTTCTTCTTTATCTAACTTTTTCAGCTGACGGGGCTCGTTGGCGAGCGCCTCGTCAAAATGACAGACACTTTGATACGGACACGTCTGGCACGGACGCCGCTCTTTATATTCATAAGGCTCGACACCGATTTTCCCATCATACATCGCCTCCACACTCGTCTCGGCAAGGTCGAGCGCGTGGTCCATCAACTGCTCGAGCTGAGGAGGTGAGACGACTTTTTTCGTCGTGTTCGCATCGAGCGTCCCGTCTTTCTTATATTTGACCGGAATGACGATCGATTTTTTCTGTTCCCCTTTCGCCGTCTTGTCCATCACCTCTAGGATGGCTGGATCGTCGACGAGCAACCCTTGCATCTGATACGATTCGAGCACTTTCCGCTCGGTTTCGGCATCTGTCTCGGCCGGTGTGACGAGCGGTCGGTGGACGTGGAAATACAGCGCGGCTGCAGGTTCCACGGAACCTTTCGCCCAAGCATCTGCTTGCTCGATCAACACTTTCAAATAGATGAGCATCTGCATCGCCAAACCATAATAAATCTCAGCGAAGTCGATCTCCCGTTTGCTCGACTTATAATCGACGATGCGGACGTACAGCTGATCATGAACCTGTGCCGTATCGACCCGGTCGATCCGGCCGACAAGTTCACACGTCGCCCCGTTGCTGAGCGTGAACGACACCGGCGGGAAGTTGCCACTCCCGAACGCTAGTTCGAACGCGACGGGATCGAACCCGTCACGTTTCGACTGCTCGATCAATACTTCGGCCGTCTTACTGACGACGTCCGTCAGCTTTTTCTTCAAGTAACCGTAGCGGTTCGAACTCATCAAAATCGCATTTTGAATCTCCGGTGTGACGAGTTCGACAGCCGACTCCGCGAGTGTCGCACATTGGTCGGGCGACACGTCACGCCATTCTTTCCCGTCCATCTTGACGGTTTGAGACATATGCTCGATCGTCCGGTGGTACAAGTTACCGATGTCCGGTGCCTCGAGCCGATAGAGCCGTCGTTCTTTCAGACGCAAGCCGTAGTTCGCAAAATGACGAAACGGGCAGGCTTGGAACGTCTCGAGGCGGGACACACTCGCCCGAATCGAGTTCGTGTAAAGTGACTTCGCGACCGACTCCGGCAAGGATTCGGGAACGTTTTGATAAAACAGCGCGCTCGTCAACAGTCGGATTCGCTCGCGTCCTTCCGGGTGCTTCAACAGTTCGTTGTACACCGTGAACCACGTCTCTTGAATCGGGTAGTGACGGCTGAGCCGCTGCAACTCGAGCGCCGTCACGGCCGCTGTCTGGTTCACGTTCGTGATGAAGGCGAGCTGATCTGTCGGGCGATGCTCTCCCGCTTCTGCGAAGTGGGTCTTGATGGCCTTGCCGTTACCGAGTCGTGCCTTGACGTCGGCGATGAAACTCGCCGGTTGAATCGCTTTCCCGCTCCGGTCGACGAGTGCGTAACTGACGTACAACCGGTCGCTTGGCGCCGTCAACGCTTTATACAAGTAGTACGTCTCATCGTCAAACAAGTGCTCGGTCGCTTTCCCCGCCCGGACACCGTTCTCATGCATGAAGTCCATATCGTGGTCCGTCAACAGTTTCGATTGCGTCGCGACGAGCGGGATTTGATCTTCGTTGGCACCGAGCAAGAAGACGATTTTTTTATCAATCAAACGCCCCCGCACGTAATCGGTCACCGTCAATTGATCGAGTGACGGCGGGACGAGTGCATAGCGTAGGCTATCGAGGCCGGTGTCCATCATTTGCAGGAACAGTTCCGTCGAGAGCGTCTCTTCCGGCGCAGCCGCCTCGAGTTGCTCGAGAAGATGGAGGACGGCGTCCCATACTTGTGTATGCTCTCTTGCTTCAATCAGGCGTGATGCCTCAAGCGCTTCTTCGCGCCAATGGGCAAGGCATGACGAGACGTCGATTCGGTCTAGAAAAGCGTAAATGGCGTGCGTGTAGGCCTGCATCGTCTTGGCCGCTTTCAAATCGGTGAGGAGCGGATCGAACGTTTCGACGACGGTTTGACGATAGGCGTTGAGTGCCGTCTCCGTATCGAGTTCTTCCCCCGTCAACTTGGCCTCATCTTCGGCCCGGCGTTTCAATTGCCACTCGTCATGCCAGTGATAATGTTTGATGCCTCGCTCAATCACGAACGCCTCGAGCCGATCGACAGACGTACGCCGATGATCTCGGTCGAGCACGATCAACTCGGTCTTCAACGCGCGGAATATAGCTTCTTCCCGGTAGCCGCGGAGCGCGACTTCGATCGTCGCCTTCAACAACTCGACGACCGGATGATCGAGCATCGGCTGCCGTTCATCCAGGAAGAACGGCAAGTTCATTTTTTGAAGCGCTTGTGACGCCAAATCTCCATATTCTTCAAGTGACCTTGAGATGAACACGATGTCTCGGAAGCGGTAGCCGTCTTCGCGGACAAGTCGTGTGACCTCGCGTACAGCGGCCGCTACTTCTACGGTCCGGTCGACGGCTGCATTCAAGGCGACTTGATTTTCCGGCCGCGTATATGGCGCTGCCGTCACTTGCCCGAACGTCGCCTCGAGATAAGCGAGACTCGGATGTTTAAAGCGATGCACCCCATGATACAGTTCATCCGTCGACGAAAGTTGACGTTCTGAGAGCAGCTCTTTAAAGCGCATCAGCGTCCGCTGTGTCGGTCCGAACAACGGGTGCGGACGATAGAGCGAGTCTGGGTCGACCGTCAACAAGACGTCCAGCGGCGCCTTCTCGGCTAAAGCGACGAGTACCGCGAGCTCTTGTTCCGAAAACTCGTTGAACCCGTCCACATAAAAGTGAGTCCCTGTTAAATCGACTTCCGGTAACAACTGCAACATCACTTTGAAGTAGTCTTCGGCGTGAAGCGTTTTGCCGGCCGTCATCGCCAAGAAGCCTTCATAGAGGATGGAGAGGTCTTGCAACTTCAAGGCCCGATGTTGGTCTTGCTCGCTCAGGCGAAGCAACTGCTCCGGCTCGACGAGGCCGCGTTTCAACATCGTGATCAACTCGTTCAGCTCTTCGTAAAACCCGTACTGGTTCATCGTGCGTCGGAACAGCGTCAGCCGTTCCTCGTTCATCTCGACGACACGCCGTAACAAAAGATGGGTCCCTGTCTGGTCTAAAAACTGCTCGGTCGCGACACCGTGATCGCGCATGATCAAGAATGCGAGACGACGCATCGACAGCACTTGAATCCGCGTCGATCCGTTTAAACCGTCCGTCATCGCCATCTTCCGTTCCATTTCAAACGACATTTGGTCTGGGACAAGCATATAGATGGTCGGGCCGCTCGGATCGCGCTTTAGCTCTTGAATGACTTGATTGATCATCCGCTCGCTCTTACCGCTACCCGATCGTCCGACATGAAAAGTGACCGTCATTTAGGCGAACACCCCTTCCCTTTTTCTTTTATTATGACGTATCGCCTGCTGTTTGTAGAGGGAAACCTGCCGGCTACCTTGTAAGAAAAAAACACAACCTTCTAGTATCCCATTCGTTCGAAAATCGATTAGACTGAACGTATGAGGGGGAATACTATGAGTGCATATGAACAATTCGGAGGCGAACGCGGCGTCCAACAGCTCGTCGACGCTTTTTACGAACTCGTTTACGCTGATCCCGTACTGTTGCCACTGTTTCCAGACGACAAAGACCGGGTAAAACAACATCAGTTCGAATTTCTGACGCAACTGCTCGGAGGACCAAAACTGTATACGGAACGCCGTGGCGGCGGCAATTTGGCGATGATCCACCGCGATCATCCAATCTCAGAAACACACGCCGGTCATTGGCTCGGGTGCATGGAACAAGCGCTCAAGACGGTCGACGCACCGGAAGCGATCAAGCGACAATTGTTTCAACGTCTGATCATGTCGTCGTCAAACGTCATCCGCGTCTGCTCGCACCATTTTGAGTAGTCATCATTTAAAAAAGCGGGTATGATAGGAAAGTAAGCAAAGGAGGTCGGTTTTCATGACAGAAGAAGAGAAAAAAGAGACCGTTTCAGCTAAAGAGGAAACGGAAGAAGTAGAACCTACGGCAGTCCTCGCCGAAGTCCTTGAAGAGGATGAGGAAGAAGATTTACCCGAAGAAAAGAACATGGACCACATCAAAGGTGTGTTCAACTATACACAGAAGAACGGACGGGAGTATCGCGTCGTCTTTTATCACGACCGTAAAAACCTCGTGTTCCGTGAACTTGGAAACGGGAAAGTCGAATTTGTCGGGCGTTTCACAGATGATGCCTACGATGAAGAGAACGAAGCAGAGATGCAAAAACTCGGCGAGAAACAGCTCAAGCGGATCCTTGCCGATCGACTCAAATAAAAAAAATCGCCCGCGGGCGATTTTTTTTATTGTTTCTTGTTTCGTTTTTTCTTGCGAAGCGCGTAAATCACTCCGGCGATTCCTCCGGCGACGGCGATTCCAGCCATCGCAGGCACGAGGATTTTCTTCGTCGGAAGCATCTTTTTGACACGTTCGTACGGTGTCGGAACCGACAATTCAAGTTGAACGGCCGTCTCACCGTGACCGTTCGCCCGTGCTTTGCGGGCCGCGTCCGTCACGACGACACGTCCTGTCGTATAGCGGCGGTTTCCATATTCATCCGTGTAAGGCCGGCGAACCCGCTTGACGTCTGTTACCGTCTTTCCACGAGCGGCATCCGGTCGGACGACACGTTCGCTCGTCCATGTGCGGGCACCGGTCGCGCTATAGGCCGGACGAATCTTACGACGATTTAACCAAGTGTATGAATCGTTCATCTATATTCCCTCCAATATGCTGAAGTATCTCTTCATATTATACCCATACAACATCTGACGAAAACATCAGTCTTGACGAGACAAACAAACAGGCGCCCGGTCCTACCTTGGACCGGGCGCCGATTCGCTTGCTGATCAATCCGTGAACGGTTTATCCCGATGGCGACGTTTCGCCAAGATCAAGTAATAAGCCGGAACAAGGACGAGTGTCAGTACGGTCGAGAACAGAATTCCCGACACGATACAGATGGCGAGCGGTTTGAAGAGCGGGTCTTCACCGAACGCGACCGGTAGTAACGCGACGACCGCCGTCAACGCCGTCAGGAGAATCGGACGGATCCGTGCACGTCCTGCCTCATATACCGCTGTCGTGACGGACATTCCACTGCGAATTCCTTGCTCGATGAATTCGAACAAGACGACCGCGTTTCGAACGACGATTCCGGCAAGTGAGACCATCCCCATCGATGCCATGAAGCTAAACGGCGTCTGCGTGATGAACAGCCCGACGACCGCACCGGCAATCGCCAAGTAAATCGTGAACAAGACGAGAAGCGGTAAAGAAAGTGAATTGAACTGGAATGCGATGATTAAGAAAATCAAGAACAAGACGACGATGAACAACGTCGCGAGTTCAACGAAGAACTCATTTTGCGTATCGCTCGCTCCCGACTGTTCGAACGAGATGCCATCGCTCGTCAAGTCTGATTTTGCGTCATCGAGAATCCGTTCAACGTCTTGTTTGAACGCATCTTCGTCCATCCCTTCAGTCGCATAGATTTGAAGCGTGACGATCCGCTCCCCGTTCTCACGCGGAATCTGTTGGATCTGTTCAGTCGTCGTTTCGGTGACGAACGTACTGAGCGGGGCGACCGGCGGACCGGCTTCCGTGTCGACCGGGACGAGAATCTCGTCAAGGGCGAGCGCCTCGCGGTTTGCGGCCGCATCGACGACGATTTTCACATCGCGTTGTTCGACACCATCGTCGAACGTACCGATCGGGATGCCGTCCGTGACTAACCGGATCTGATCGCTAATTGCTTTCGCGGTCACTCCAGAAGCAGCCATCGCTTCTCGGTTCAATTCGTACGTGAGTGTCTGGAACGGTTCTTTAATGTTGTCGAGCACGAGCGCGCCATCGATTTCTTCGAGGTCTGCCTTGACCGTATCGCGTGCCGCGACAAGTTCTTCGATCGTTTCACCGCGCATTGTGAACTCTACCGGGGCAGACGTTGGTGGTCCCTGCTGCTGCGTATCTAAGAAGATTTCAGCGTCCGGATAGTTTTCACGTATTTGCGATGTGTACTCATCAATCAACTGAATCGCATCGATTTGTTCGTTGTCGACTCGGACGACGACTTGTCCTGCATTGTCACCCGACTGATTGAGTCCACCGGTGAACAAGCTCGGAAGCCCACCGCCAGCGAAAATGGCGGTCTCGGTAACACCGTCAATCTGTTGGAATTCGGCTTCGATCTGTTGGAGGCGACGTTCTGTTTCCTCTAAGTCGGTTTGAACCGGGAACGTGACGCTCGTCACGACTTCTGGTCGGTTCGCAGCCGGGAAGAACTCGAACGGTGTCAACAGAATCAGCCCGTATAGTGCTGTCGTGATGACAAACCCGACCAATCCGAACGTCCACGGCCGTTTAGCGACGACCGGGAGCAACCGATCCGCATAAAAATTACTGAGACGGTTGAGCGGTCCGCCAAGCCAGCCTGGCTCCCGCTTCGACACTTTCACTTTCTTCCGGTTCAACCAATACTGTGCGATCGGCACGAGTGTCAAACTGATGACCATCGATGCGAGCACCGACAACGCGAGTACTGTCGGTAACGCTCGGATAAAGTTCCCGTTCGCGCCTGACAAGAGTGTCAGCGGTAAGAACGCGAAGACGACGGCGAGCGTCGACGTGACGATCGATCCCCAGACTTCTTTCGTTCCGCGAACGGCACCGACCATGGCTGTATCGCCTTTCCGGTAGCGACGCAAAATGTTGTCGTTGACGACAATCGCGTCATCGACGAGAATACCGAGCGCGATGATAGCCCCGATGATCGAGATTTGGTTCAAATCGACTCCCGTGAAGCGGAGCGGGATGAGTGCGATCAAGAAGGACAACGGAATCGCCAAGCTGACGATGAGTGACCCTGTGAACGTCAACCCGATCGTCGTGACGACGATAACTGCGATCATGGCGATGATGAATTCTTTCGTAAGTGACGAGAAGATCGCATCGACCGCTTTCGCTTGATCGTAATAAGTGACGAGTTCGACCCCGTCTAAGTCTCCCACTTCAGAAGCGACGACTTCATCGACGCGTTGTTGCAGCGTCGGGATGTCTTGACCTGGCTCGATTGTCACCGTGAGCGAGATTGCCGGTTCGCCGTCGAGTGAGACGAGGTCGGTGACTGCTTTTGTCGTCTCTTCGACCGTACCGACATCGGCAAGGCGGACGGGATCACCGTCGACAGAACCGACGATGACTTGATCCATGTCGTTGACGTTCGTCAAGTTATCGATCGCCAATTGATAAATACCGTCGTCCGTCGATTGGCGACCGAGCGGTGTCGTCTTATATTCTTCGTTGATTGCCGTCAAGACGTCTGGGAATGCGAGTTGGCGTTCCCCAAGCGCTTCGGAATCCAGTGAGACGACGAATTCTGTTTCCGGGAGCCCTTTGATCGTGAACCCGGTCACACCATCTGTTCGTAGCAATCGATCTTCTAGCCGTTCGACCTGTTCTCGAACCGCTTCAAGCGACTCGCGATCGCTCGACGTCAGTAAGTACGATGCGACCGGAAGCTGACCGATCGAATCGTTGACCGTCGGTGCTAAGGCGTTGTCAGGTAACCGAGGCGCCGCGTCTGAGATCGCCTGCCTCACGTTCGCTTGCAGCTCGCCTTGATCAAATCCGTCTTCATACTCGACGGTAATATTCGAGAACTCCGACGCCGACAGCGACGATACGTTCTCCACCCCTTCAAGCCCTCTTAACTCGGTTTCAAGGATGTTCGTGACGTTCCGTTCGACCGTCTCAGCGGTCGCCCCTGGATATGGGGTCTGAATGAGAATGATATTAACGCTAGTCTCTGGGATTTCACGTTTCGGGAGCTGGAAAAACGTGAGTACCCCGACGACGATTGCAACGAGTAAAAATACAATTATCAATTTTCCTCGCTCAATCATTTTCTGAAAAAACATATTGACCCCTCGCTTTCGGATAATGTGCAAATACACATATGAACTATTCTCCTTTATCATAGAGGGGTTTGAATCGGTTTTCAATCCTTAAACGTGATGCAATGTGCTACTATGGAAACGTTTTTGGAACGCATAAGATAATTCAATCGATCGCTGCTTCTGCCGTTGGACCGTATGATCGGAGACAGGGACTTGAATCGATTCCCCGGTCAGAAATTGAATCCGGGTCCCGTTGCCAGACTTTTTGATGCCCGTGACATGTTGAAAATTGATCCACGCACAATCAGGACTCTCTTTGGCGATTGTCGGGAAAAAGACGGCATCGGCGTGCCAATCCATGACGACAGGGGTTTTTCGATGAGGACCAAGCACGTGACGGGCCGCTTCAATTCGCCCTTGGATACTCGATCCATAATAGAGACAAGCCGATTCGAGCAAGTGAATCGGAGAACCTTTCAGACGGTGCACGCCATCAGGCTGATAGACGAGTGTCTCGGCCTCACCGTACTCATTAAATACCGGAACCAACGCTCTTGTATCATTCGTCAACTGTGTCATCTGTTCTTCCTCCAAAACGTATAATATGACTTACACGTTATTCATAACAAGTTCCTTAAACGTGTGCAAACGGCTCGTCGACATTTCCCACTAAAAAAACCAGCCGTTCGCAGGCTGGTTTTTAAAATCTGTCATCCGTTTTTAATTTTTGTGTGTCTTTCAGGTGGGGGAAGTGGAATTGGACAGCAACTCCGTCGTTCGT
Organism: Exiguobacterium sp. SH0S2; assembly: GCF_004337185.1. Taxonomy (NCBI): domain Bacteria; kingdom Bacillati; phylum Bacillota; class Bacilli; order Caryophanales; genus Exiguobacterium; species Exiguobacterium sp. SH0S2. The sequence goes on from NZ_SJVB01000001.1 coordinate 888,749, forward strand.
ATTACCCAAGGTAACGGTCCCTCCATGGAGGGTCACGATGCGTTGGACGATAAACAAGCCGAGACCGAACTTGCCTTGCTTCCCACGGGAAAATTGATGGAACAGATCAAGGTTTTCATCGACTGACGGGCCATCGTTTTTGATGACGATGTCGATTCCTGCATCCGTTCGTTCGAGCTCGACCTGAATCGTCGACTCGGCGTAACGAATCGCATTGTCGAGCACGTTTTCGAGCGCGACCCGAACCTGTTCCCCGTCACCGAGCATCTCGCCCGCGTGTCCGGTCAACGTCCACTCGAGGTTACCTCGGAGCTTGAAGCGGTCGATGAGCAGTTCGACCAACTTATCGAGGTTGATCGGATCGAGCTTCATCTCCTGCCCTTTGAAATACTCCAACTTGGTGACGTATAACAAGTCGACCACTTTTTTCTCGAGACGCGATGCTTCTTCATCAATGACTTCGGCCGACCCTTTCAAGTCTCCGGTCGGATAGATGCCGTCCCCGATCGACTGAGCATAGCCGCGAATGACCATGATCGGCGTCTTCAAATCGTGAGAGATGTTTTGTAAGAGCGCCTGTTGCGCCAAATCTTGCTCTTGCAGTTCTTGGCGCATCGCGTCGATCGACCGCGCCAATTGTCCGAGCTCGTCTTCCCTGGCGAGTGGTAACACCGTCTCCCATTGGCGGTTCGATATTTTCTCAACGGCCCGTTCCATCTCGACGATCGGCTTCGTCAACTCTCTCGACATCCAAAGGGCCGGGATGAGTGATAGGAGGCTGATGACACCAATTAAAATCGAGATACGCCAGAACAATGTCGAGACGAGCTCACGGCGATAAGCGTCCCAGGCGTAAGACGCCTGGTAGATGAGGGCACCGTCATATTCGTTTTGACGAATCGTATAGTAGACGTCTTCCCCATCGATCGTCGTCTGATATTTGGCGACCTCGCTCGTCTGTTCGAGCGCCTCTTGATACATCCGATTCGTCAGCTCGAGCGGGGCCGAGCCGTAAATGATGCGTCCGTTCGGCAAAAAGATAAGCTGATTGACCGAACGTGATTCTTGTTGACGCCGATCGTACTCGATCGGGTTGCTCGGAATATTTTCGAGCTCGTTCGTATTTCCGAGGTAATAATCGACATCTTGAAGCGTCTCATACACTTGTTCATCGATGAACTGCGTGATCGAGGAGCGGACCGTCAACAAGATCATCAACGCCAAGGTGACGATGATGAGTAAAATCAATACCCAGATTTTCCACATGAGCCGTTTCGGCTTAAGATCGTGAAGTCTCATGGCTTAACGAGTCGATAACCGATCCCATACAGCGTCTCAAGTTCGAGTCGGTGCAACTTCTTCCGTAAGCGTCGGACCAAGTCATCGACGACACGGTCTGAGCCGAAATAGTCGCGACCCCAAACACCTTCTAATATTTGCTCACGCGACAGCGCCGAGCCCGGATGTTCGAGGAAGAGCAACAATAAATCGAACTCTTTGGACGTCAAATCGATATCATCCGCAGCATGCTTGATCAGTCGTTTGTCCGGATAAATCGTGTATTCCCCATACTCGATATGTTCGTTCGATTTCGACCCGTACACCCGATCGATCAATTTTTTGACCCGGATGACGAGCTCGCGCGGTAAGAACGGTTTGGCGATGTAGTCATCCGAACCCATCTCCAGTCCGATGATTTTATCGATGTCCTCATCACGGGCCGAAATGAAGATCGTCGGTGTATTGGCGTTCGTCGCCTTGATTTGCTTCAACAACTGAAAGCCATCGAGGTCCGGCAGCATAATATCGAGCACCCATAAGTCAGGTTCGTCTTGAATCGCGGCTTGGGCTGATACACCATCCGTGAACGAACGGACTTGGTAGCCTTCTTGCTCTAAATACGTGACGAGCATTTTGTTTAAATTGACCTCATCATCGACTAAATAGATCGTGTACATTTTAGTCACCTCTGCAGCATTTTTTAACATCATATCAAACAATTGTCGACGAATGATGGGAAATCACTCGTTTTGAACCGGCTGGATGTACCGTCAATCGCGTAAGTTAACGAAAAAAAGAAGGGTTTCCCCTCCTTACCGTGTCGACCGTGTCCGCAATTGTTGAGCGAGGAAGGCCGTCCCCCCGCTAAGTAACGCCAACACGCCGCTGATCATGACGAGTTCCATCGTAACCCCACCTTCCCGCTGATACCGATTCTCATTATCATCTATACTATATCATAGTTTTTAGCATGAGAACATCACAAAAAAATCCCGCCTCACAGGCGGGATTCGGTCGTTATGCGTTGACGTCGTAACCTTGTTCTTCGATAGCTTCGATCATCACTTTGACGGAAATCTTATCGTTATGGATTACATCGACTCGGTGATCTTGTAACGAGACGATGGCTGACTCGACGCCTTCTAATTCGGTCAAAGCCCCTTCAACCGCTGCCTTGCAATGGTTACATGTCATACCTTCTACTTTCAAGACTGTTTCATTCATTTGGAATGTCCTCCTTGTTTTTTTAATCGCAGTGCGTTCAATACGACCGAAACCGAACTGAACGCCATCGCTGCCCCAGCAATCCATGGAGCGAGCAAACCGGCCGCGGCAATCGGTATACCGAAGCTATTATAGGCGAGCGCCCAAAATAGGTTTTGACGGATGTTTCGCATCGTGAGCGCACTCATCTCGATCGCCCGATCCACGCCTTCGATATCTCGACCCATGATTGTCACGTCCGCCGCTTCTAAAGCGACGTCCGTCCCGCTGCCGAAGGCGATACCGACGTCCGCGACGGCGAGCGCAGGCGCATCGTTCATCCCGTCACCGACCATGGCGACGCGGCCACGTTGTTTCAGTGCCTCGATATGGTCTGCCTTCTCGACGGGCAACACCTCGGCAATGACGTTCGCTTCAGCGATGCCTAGTTCACGCGCCACGTCGAGCGCGACTTCTTTTCGGTCTCCCGTCAAGACATACACTTGTCTCGTCGTCGCAAGTCGTTGCACGACAGCCCGGCTACCTTCTTTCAACCGGTCTTGAAGACCGAACGCCGCCACGACTTCAGATTCACTCGCCACGTAAACCGGCGTCATCGCTTGCATGTCCCAATCAGGCAACGTGAATCCGGCCTCGCGCATCATCCGGACCGAACCGATAAGAAGCTCTTTCCCATCAACGACCGCTTTCAATCCTCGGCCCGATAACTCTTCGACCCGTTCCACGTGCCCGACGCCGGCGCCGCGTCCGATCGCTTCCGCAAGTGGATGCGTCGACTGACGTTCGGCCATGACCGCCCGTTGTAAAAACGACTCGTCCCCGAACGTCGCCACGACTTCAGGCGTCCCGTTCGTGAGCGTCCCCGTCTTATCGAACACGACGATATCGACACCGTTCAATGATTCGAGTTGACCGCCCCCTTTAAAGAGGACGCCTTGTTCAGCCGCACGGCCGGTCCCGACCATGATCGAGGTCGGGGTCGCAAGTCCGAGCGCACACGGACAAGCGATGACGAGGACGGCGATTGAAGACCGAATCGCCATATCGAGATCATTAAACCCGAACAACCAAACGGCGAACGTGACGGCACTGATGGCGACGACAATCGGCACGAACACGCCGGAGATTCGGTCGGCCTGCCGTTGAATCGGCGCTTTATCCGTTTGTGCCTGTTCGACGACACGGACGATTTGCGCAAGCATCGTCTCGCTGCCGACACGCTCTGCCGCCATCAAGAAGCGATGCGATCGATTGATCGTCCCACCGACGACATCAAAACCGACGCCTTTTTCAGACGGGATCGATTCTCCGGTCAACATCGATTCATCGATGACCGTCTCACCTTCAATGATTTTACCGTCGACCGGCACTTTCTCACCTGGACGGACGACGATCACGTCGCCGACGTTGACGAGGTCGATCGCCACCGACCGTTCTTCCCCGTCGACGAGTAAGATTGCTTCTTTCGCCTGCAGCGACAGAAGCGATTTGAGCGCGTCCGTCGTTTTTTCTTTCGCCCGTGCCTCCAACCATTTCCCGAGCAATACGAGCGTGATCAACACAGCGCTCGTCTCGAAATAAAGGGACGGATTCATCGGATGGATGAGCATTTCGAACACGGAATAGAAGTAGGCGGCGGATGTCCCCGTCGCGACGAGGACGTCCATGTTGGCCGCCCCACTCTTCAGGCTCTTATACGCCCCTTGATAAAACTGGGCCCCAATCCAAAACTGGACCGGTGTCGCGAGCGCGAATTGCCACCACGGGTTCATGAGCCAATCGGCATGGAACATCAACCCAGGGATATGGGTAATCATGACGAGTAAGAGCGGCGCCGAAAGAAGCGCCGAAATGAGCACTTTCCGTTCTAGTGGGCGGAGGTCATGTCTCGGTGTGAGCTCGACTTTTCGTTCCGCCCCGTAGCCGATCTTCTCGATCCGGGCGATCAGCTCCTCTTCGGTGATGCCGTCCTCGACGCGAATTGTCGCCGTCTCGAGCGGCAAATTGACGGTCGCATCGACCCCGTCCATCTTATTCAATACTTTCTCGATTCGGGCTGAGCATGCGGCGCATGTCATTCCTTGAATCGACAGTTCGACAGTCTTCATACGAGCACCTCCTTACTTTTTAATGCGGCTGACAATTGTCATCAATTCGTCAATGTATGGATCCATATCTTCCGTTTCACTCGCATGGACCAAGCATTTACGCATATGACGCTCAAGCAGCTGCATCTCGACTTGCTTTAACGCGGCTTGAATAGCCGACGTCTGCGTCAAGATATCGACGCAATATCGGTCGCTCTCGACCATCTTTTGAATCCCACGGACTTGGCCTTCGATCCGGCGCAGCCGCTTACTGAGCGCAACTCGCTCGGCGTCTTCGCGCGGGACGAGCGGCTGTTCGTGCAAGAATTCATCCATTGTTATCACCTCACGTCTAATATACCCCTACCCCGTAATGGTGTCAAACGTATGAAATAAAAAAAGAGCGACAATTGTGTGTCGCCCTTGCTTGATTCAGTTGCGTTGAAACGCCTCGCTTTTCAAAACCGTCCGCAAAATCTTACCGGTCGTGTTTCGCGGTAACTCATCGATGATCTCGATGTGGCTCGGCTGTTTATACTTGGCAAGTTTCGTCGCCGCGAACGCGCGGATCTCGTCGACCGAAAGCTCATCGCGGGTGACGATGAACGCCTTCACCGCTTCACCTTGCTCGGCATCGGGCACGCCGATGACGGCAGCCTCGACGATACCCGGGTGTTGGTATAACACTTCTTCGACTTCCCGCGGGTAGACGTTATAACCACCGACGATGACCATATCCTTTTTCCGGTCGACGATGTAAAAATATCCGTCCTCGTCACGTTTCGCCAAGTCGCCCGTATAGAGCCATCCGTCCCGAAGCGTCATCGACGTCTCCTCAGGCAGTTTGTAATAGCCTTTCATGACGTTCGGACCGCGGACGATCAGTTCCCCGACTTCGCCGACACCAACTTCTTCACCGAGCTCGTCGACGATTTTGTTCTCGACGTGGATGATCGACGGACCGATCGATCCCGCTTTCCGTTCCCCGTGGAGCGGGTTGAAACAAGTGACCGGCGACGCCTCTGACAGGCCATACCCTTCGAGGATCTTACACTCGAACTTTTGTTCAAACGATTCGAGCAGTTGGACCGGTAAGCTCGCCCCGCCCGAGACGAAGACGCGGACGTGCTTGAGCGCCGACGCGTAAGCCGGTACTTTCAGCGCCGTTTGTAACAAGAAGTTGTACATCGTCGGCACACCGGCAAAAATGCTGACCTGATGCTTCGGAATGAGATCGAATACGTCTTGCGGCGAGAACTTCGGCAAGATGATGATCGTCGCCCCGCGCAGGAGCGGCGCGTTGACGATGACCGTCAAACAGAAGACGTGGAACATCGGCAGCGCCGCGAGCGCCTTATCGTCCGGTGTGATCTCGAGATATTCTCCGATTGAGTGCGCATTCGAGAACAAGTTGAGGTGGGTCAACAGCGCCCCCTTCGGTTTACCTGTCGTCCCGCTCGTATATAAGATGACGGCGACGTCTTGTTCATCGACCTCGACTAGCGCTGTCACGCCCGAGGCGAACGCTTTTGAAAACGCCATAAATTCGATATCCCCTGTGCGCTCGATTGCGGGCACATCCGCATACGGTACCGAGATGACAAGTTTCAACTGCGGCAAGTTCGTGAGCGCCGTTTCGGCTTGCGCGACGAGCGGCGACAAGGCGACGATCGCTTTCACGTCTCCATCGAGTAAAATATAAGCCATCTCGTCCGGCGTATATGTAGGGTTGATCGGAATGACGATTCCCCCTCGCGCGAGGACCGCAAAATAAGAAATCAAGAACGCCGGGCTATTCCCGAGGACGAGCGCGACGTGGTCCCCTCTGTCGATCCCCTTCTGTTCAAGCGTCGATGCCATCGCTTGGACTTGTCCGAAAAACTGCTCGTAGCTGACCGTGTCCTCCCCGAACACATAGGCCGCCTTATTTGGATGCGCGGCCACAACCCCTTGTAACGCTGTGACTAAGTTTGCCATGGTAATCCCCCTTTAGAAATGAATGACGATTCACTCTTGAGCCGTAAAAAAGAGCACGGCAACCGCGCTCTTTTTCAGTTATCTCTATTGTACATGAAACATCTCAGGAAGAAAACGCTTTCAAATCCATCATCTGTAAATGATATAGTCCGGCCCGGCTTTGGACGTGAACGAGCGCTTGCAACGCTTCGTCGTCCATGAGCAGATCATCGATCAACTTATGGAACATCTGTTTCTTCTCGTCAGTCGTCGCTGTGATGATAAAGATCATTTCTGCACAGACCGATTCCCCGGCGATCGTCCGCACGTCGAACGGACGGTTCAAGTGGAGCAGCGTGATGCCATCGCGCTTTGAGACCTGGTTCGGCACGTCGATGACAGCGACCGGGATGGCGACGTCCGTCACTCCGGACGGGATCGTGCGCTCCTGCTCGATGATGACTTGCGCGAACGTATCATCGACTATCCCTTTTCCTTCTAGCTCAAGACCAATCGCGAGCATGGCTCGCTCGAACGTCGGTTGATCGGTCACCCACATCCAGTTCGTGTCCATCCATTCTGTGATGAAACGGCACATCTTCATTCCTCCTATTGGCTCATCTCCATTAACGAAAGCGCTTGCACTGATTATGATACGCCTTCCCGCAACGACTCGCAACGCTACACATAAGGTTTCACGAAAACGCCAAAAAGGATGGTCTCTGAAACAGACCATCCTCCTGCAAAATCGCCTCAGCTAATGAGATCGACCAGTTCTTCTAAGTCGACGTTACCGAAGTAATGCTTGACGTCGAGGTGTGACAATTGTTCCCGAATCGCGGCTCGTTCGAATCGCGTCCCGACGAGTGCTTGCTCGACGTCGTGGATATCACCGACGCCAAAGAAGTCGCCGTAGATTTTCGCTTCTGTGATCGTCCCTTTATTGACGTTCAAACGAACGTCAATTGTGCCGATCGGGAAACGACGCTTCGATTCGACGTCGAACTTCGGTGACTTCCCGAAGTTCCAGTCCCAGTTCGCGTAGCGTTCTTTCGAGATGTCTTGAACGATTTCCCAGTCCTCGTCACGGAGCACGTAACGTTCCGGGTCTTGACCATCATAGATCGAGTGGAGGAGCGCCTCGACGAACCGTTCCATCTCCATCTCTTCCTCTAAAAATTCCGTGATGTTGGCGACCCGGCTCCGGACCGACTTGATGCCTTTTGAGCGCATCTTCTCTTCCGAGACGTTGAGCGAGTTGACGACTTCCTCGATGTTCGAGTTGAACATGAGCGTCCCGTGGCTGAACATGCGACCGCGCGTCGTGAATTGGGCGTTCCCGCTGATTTTCCGTTCGCCGACTTGAATATCGTTACGACCGGTCAATTCTGCTTCGACACCGAGTTGTTTGAGCGCATCGACGATCGGCTGTGTGAACTTCTTGTAGTTGTTGAACGAATTGCCGTCATCTTTCGTGATAAAGCTGAAGTTCAAGTTACCTTCGTCGTGATAGACGGCACCGCCGCCAGACAAGCGACGGACGACGTCGATCCCGTTCTCTTCGATATACTTCAAGTTGACTTCTTCTGACGTGTTCTGGTTTTTGCCGATGATGATCGACGGGCCGTTAATATAGAACAAGAAGTAGTCCTCATGCTCGACGTTCAAATGCTTGAGGATATACTCCTCGACCGCCAAGTTGAGTTTTGGGTCCCGGATGTCCGGGTTAAAGATAAATTTCACAGTCGGTTTCCTCCTAATCGGATGTTCGTTAGTTGTATTATACGAGACGAATCACCCGCTCTACAACTTGTTTACTTCCACTCACCGCTCATAATGCGCTTCAGCGCGTTCGCGACGCCGTACTCATCATGACGTTCCGTGACGTGGTGGCTGATCGCGATCAAGTCGTCGTGACTGTTGCCCATCGCGATCGCTTTGCCGGCGACTTCAAACATCGGCACGTCGTTCAAGTTGTCACCGATGACGACGACTTCTGACAAATCGACACCGAAGTGCTCGGCTAATTTTTTGACACCGTGACCTTTGTCGGCCCCGTTCGCCATCACTTCGATGTTGTCGTTCCCTGATGACGTGACGTATACCCCGTCGACACGCTCATCGATTTCAGTCCATAGTGATGACATCTTCTCAAAATGACTTGAGAACGCGATGAATTTATAGACGCGGCCAGCCTCGTTTTTGATGAAGTCCTCGATATCCTCGACGAGACGGACGTCTTCGTTGACGTAATAACGCTTCCGGAAGAACTCATACATCTCGAGCGACCGGTCGTCACCGTTTTGCTTCAAGTTTTCCATCGTTGCATCGATCAAATCGAGGCGACTTGCGACAAGTCCCGCTTCCGAATACATCTCGTAGAAAATGTCTGAATACTTATGGTCTTGATGAAGCACCGACACGACTTCGAGCGCTTCTTCAACCGTCAAATCGATTTCATGGAGCACTTCTCCCGTTTCGGTCAAGACGCGGCCCCCGTTTGACGAGACGATCGGGCACGTGAGACCGGCTTCATCGAGAATCTCTTTCGCGTTGAAGTAATTGCGTCCCGTCGCAATCGCAAAGCGAATCCCTTGTTCTTCGGCGGCGCGGACGATTTCAGCCGTCTCCGGTGCGATTTTTGTGTGGTTGTGCAGAATCGTGCCATCCATATCGGATACGAACAGTTTATACGTTGTCATCAACATCCACTCCCTCTTTTTCTCTTTCGCTTCTAACTATAACAAAAAGAGAGGCCGACGGAAAAATCCGACACCTCTCTTCACAAATCCTTAACCAAGTTCTGCTAACTGTTTGATCTGCTCGTGGACGCTCTTAATACAGTCCGGCATGCCGATCCCGTCGTAGGCGATCCCCGCGAGCAGCACGCCAGGATAAACTCGGCTCATCTCGGCCCGAAGCGCTCGCACCCGGTCGGCGTGGAAGACCGCGTACGGCGGCAATCCGTCCCGCAGCCGGCTGACGACCGCCTGGAGCGGTGCGGCTTTGATGTTCATCAAACCGCCCAAGTCACGGAGCGCTGTCGCCACGATGTCCTCATCCGGTGCATCGACGATCTCGTCAGCACCCGGACGACCGAGGAAGACACGGAGAACGTGATAGCCGTCCGGCACGGCGTGTGGCCATTTTTGATCGATGAACGTACACGCCGTGATCATCACGTCCGCTTCTTGGCTCGTGACGAAGCCCGTACCGACGAACGGGAGCTCGATGTCTGTCTCTTTAAAGACGAGTGAGCACGTCGCGGTCGCATGCGGCTTCATATCGGCCAAGAAATCACTGTCGACTTTCGGTAAGAACTGACGAATGAGACGCGGCGGGACCGTCAGTACGAGACGCTCTGAATCCATATCGCCACGATTCGTGAGCAGACGATAGCCTGTCTCGATCTCCTCGACTTGTTCGACCGAACAGTTCAAGATGACCTCTGTCCGCTCGAGCCGTTCCGCGAGACGGTCCGTCAGCGACTTCAAACCTCGCCGGAGCGAAGCGAACTGTCCGACTTTCTTCGCGCCGACTTCAGCGACACGCTGTTCGGGACGAAGATGGCGCATCCCTTCATATAGACTGCCGTACTTCTTCTCACCTTCGATAAACTGCGGGAACGTCGACAGCGCACTCATCTTGTCGATATCGCCGGCATAAATACCCGACAATAGCGGCTCGATCAATCGGTCGACAATCGGATCTCCGACCCGTTCTCGAAGATAGAGGCCGAGTGAGACGTCCGTCTCTGGGGGAATGATGTCTGGGGGCGATACCAGCATGGCCCGCAATGCCGCGTGCTCGTCTTCTGACAAGAGCGACGTCTGCTTGAACGCGTCGACGTCGAGCGGGATGCCCATCACCGTCTGTTTCGGGATCGGATGTAACCCGTCATGATGCAAGACGTACGCTTGGCCGACCCCGTTCCGGACGAGCTCGTCCCCGAGACCGACGTCATGGATCAACTCGGTCATCGCCGTCTTCCTGAACACGTAAGAGTCGGGGCCGCGCTCGACTGCGAATTCACCGGTCTCAAACGTATCGATTTTTCCGCCCAACCGGTCATTGGCCTCTAACAGCGTGATTGACACGTCTTCCGGCAAATAACGCTCGGCATAAAAAGCGGCGGTGAGACCTGTGATCCCACCACCGACAATCGTCAAATTACGCATGATGCACGATCACGCTTTCCATCCGATCTGCGACGGCTTCGATGAAGCTCCGCTCTGCGTTTGGCATATTTGGACGTGCATAGTGAACGCCAAGGCGGTCACAAACGACTTTACATTCCACGTCGTTGTCGAAGAGCACTTCAAGGTGGTCAGCGACGAAACCGACCGGCGTATAGACGAACGCCTCGTAGCCATGTTTTTCGTGAAGTTCAGCCGTCAAATCTTGGACGTCCGGCCCGATCCAAGGATCCGGTGTGTTGCCTTCAGACTGCCAACCGACCTCATAGTTGATGACACCAGCAGCTTGCGCGATCTTATCTGCCGTCTCTTTCAACTGATCCGGGTACGGGTCGCCACCGGCCAAAATCTTCTCTGGCAAGCTATGCGCCGACACGATCAAGCATGCCTTTTCGGCTGGGACCGGCAAGTTCGCGAACGTCTCTTTGATCGCTTCAGCCCACCAATTGATAAATTTCGGCTCATCGTACCACGACTCGACCGAACGGATCTCGATGTCGTATTTCGCCGCTTCTTCATGGGCGCGTCCGTTGTAAGACTTGACGCTATATGACGAATAATGAGGGGCAAGAACGACTGAGACCGCTTCTTTAATGCCGTCGTTCGCCATTTGCGCGACCGCATCCTCGACGAACGGTTCGATGTGCTTGAGACCGATATATAATTTGAAGTCGATTTCACCAGCGTGACGCTCGTTCAAAATGTCTCGAAGCGTCTCCGCTTGGTCGATCGTGATCTTCGCGAGCGGAGATACGCCCCCGATCGCCTCATAGCGTTCCGTCAAGTCTTGGAGCGCTTCCGGTGCCGGCTTGCGTCCGTAACGGATGTGCGTATAATATCGTTCAATGTCTTCCGGTTTATATGGTGTTCCATAAGCCATTACGAGTAATCCGACTGTTTTCATGATGATTTGCCTCCCATTTTTTCACGTGAATAGTCATGGATAAATGCCGTCAATTTGACGAGTACGGCCGGGTCGACTTCTGGGAACACCCCATGTCCCAAGTTGAAGACGTAGCCCGGTTGTTTCATCCCTTCATCGAGGATTTCTTTCACTTTCTCCTCGATGACCGGCCATGGTGCCAGCAAGAACGACGGGTCCAAGTTTCCTTGCACCGCTTTCGTAATGCCGCGATCGCGCGCTTCTTGAACCGACAAGCGCCAGTCGAGCCCGACGACGTCGATTGGCTGATCTTGCCATTCTTCTACAAGATGGCTCGCTCCGACACCGTGCATGATGAGCGGGATGTCGAGTGTGCGCAATTCAGTGAAGATGCGCTCAGTCGTCGGTTTAATGTAACGGACATAATCTTTGCGGCTGAGCGTCCCGACCCATGAATCGAACAATTGGAACGCTTGGATACCGGCCTCGGCTTGCGCTTTGGCGTACGTGATGACCATGTCTCCAAGTTTGTCCATGAGCGCGTTCCAAACGTCCGGCTCAGCATACATGAGTGCTTTCGTCCGATGATAGCTTTTCGATGGACCGCCTTCAATCATATAGCTCGCAAGCGTGAACGGTGCTCCCGAGAATCCGATGAGCGGCACTTCAAGACGCTCTCGGAGCAAACGGATCGTCTCGAGCACGTACGAGATGTCGTCAACATTCAGCGGTTTTAAGCGCTCGACGTCCTCCATCGTCCGATACGGATTATCGATGACCGGGCCAATCCCGCTCTTAATTTCTACGTTGACGCCCATCGACGGGAGTGGCGTCATAATATCTTTGTACAGAATGGCCGCGTCGACTCCGAGTTGCTTGACCGGGAGTTCCGTCACGTAGGCGCATAGTTCTGAATCGTGTGTGATTTCGAACAACGTCCTCGTTTTCTTGATCTCACGATATTCTGGTTGGTAGCGTCCGGCTTGGCGCATATACCAGACCGGCACATAGTCTGTCGCCTCTCCTCGAAACGCCTTCAAAATAGTATCGTTCATACGTCGCGTCATTCCCCTCTATAATTCTCCTACACTCTTCTTCTATAGGTATGTGAACTCAAAAACATTATACAGAAATTAATTAGAATAATGCTAATGTGAAGCATTTTCATTGTGTTTTCATTGTGTCATTTCTTTGTCGGATACGTGCGGAACGCCGAATTGAGCTGACCCCGGATCAATTCATCACGCTGTCTCGTCGATAGACGTTTTTCGCGCTCTTTAATGTCTTGAATCCGCCATCCGTCCTCAAGCTTTGACGCCACGTCGATCAATCGCTCGACGTCATGGAAAGAATATTTACGCGAGCCTCCCTTTGTCCGCTCCGGGAAGACGAGTCCTTTCGCCTCATAATAGCGCACTTGTCGTTCAGAAAGTCCGGTCAGTTCGGTAATAACGCCCATTCCAATCACTTTCTTCGACTTGTAGTCCATCGTCCGCCATCTCCCTTCTCAAAAAAACTATGTCAGATAATCTGACAAATTGCAATCCAACCCGTTCATTTCGTCTTAAACTGAAACCAACTTTTGAAATCACACTTGCTAAAAGGAGGAATCGCAACATGGAAGAAATTATGTATTATATGGACACGCTGTTCGTACTCATCGCTGCACTGCTCGTCTTGACGATGCAACTTGGTTTCGGCTTACTCGAGACCGGGACGCTCCGGGCTAAAAACGCCGGGCATGTCGCTGTCAAACAAATCATCAGCCTCTCTGTGGCGGCACTCGCCTTTTGGGCCGTCGGGTTCGGCCTCTCATTCGGGGATGGTACACGCTGGTTCGGGACTGAAGGATTCTTTTTAAACGGATCGTTCACGAGCCTCGACTGGGCCAACGTCTCGCTCGACATTAAATTCTTGTTCCAATTGTCATTCGTCGCCGTTGCGCTCGCAATCGCTTGGGGCGGATTTGCGGAACGGGCTAAACTGTCGGCCTATGTCTTATTCGGTATCTTCTTCGTCGCCATTCTCTATCCGATCGTCGCTCGCTCGGTTTGGGCGGGTGGACTCCTCGGCTCAATGGGGATGCAAGACTTCGCAGGCTCAGCCGTCGTCCATCTTCAAGGTGGGATGGCTGCCCTCATGGCGACGATCATCTTGAAACCACGACGGAAAACAGAATCACTCGCCGGTCATAACCACGTCTTGACGGTCGTCGGCGGACTCGTCCTTTGGCTCTGTTGGTTCGGATTCAACGCGGGATCGACGATGTCGGTCGCTGACGGATTCTTCGGTTATGTCGCACTTACGACGATGCTCGCTACGGCTGCCGGTGCGCTCGGCGCGCTCGCCATCGTCATGATCCACAAGAAGACGGCCGACATCCCTTCAGTCGTCAACGGTGTCCTCGGGGCGCTCGTCGCCATCACAGCCGCTTGTGCCTTTGTCGAACCATGGGCCGCTGTCGTCATCGGCGCCCTCGCTTCCATCGCAACATACGGCACGAGCATCCTCATGGCGAAGTATATCGATGACCCACTCTGTGCCTTCTCAGTCCACGGTGTCGCTGGCATCATCGGAACACTCGCACTCGGGTTCTTCGCATCACCGCGTCTCGTCGAGATCACCGGCATCGGTTCGGCCGGCCTCTTCTACGGTGGCGGTTTGTCACAACTCGGCGTCCAGGCGCTTGGTGTCTTGATCGCAATGGTCATCGCCGGAGGCGGAAGCTATGTCTTCTTAAAACTACTCGACGTGACGATCGGTCTCCGTGTCACTGAGGAGCAAGAAGACGTCGGACTCGATATCGCCGAGCACGGTGTATCGGCGTACGGTGAAATCGATGCGGAAACTGACACTCCGGCTCGTCTGCCGAAGATTCTCGGCTCGAGCGTGTCGGTCATGTCACCAAAAAAATAACAGCAGTCAAAGGGACACCCTTCACGCGCGTGGAAGGGTGTCCCTTATTCATTTCAACCGCCCTAAATAGTAACGGATGACAAGATAGCCGAGCACGACTCCCGCGACCGCGTCAACTCTAGCACCGAAAGCGACCGACCCGAGCGTCAGGACGACCAACTGACCAATCAGCAAGCGGTTCATCCACCATTTGTAACCCGCCAACCGTTCAAGACGCGTGATCGGCAACCATGAAGCGATCGACATCGTATCGAGTCGTTTGAAGAGCGGCACGAGTTGGAGTGCCGTCAAACCGACGAACAGCGGGACGACCAAGCCGACATACCAGCCACCCGACAGCCACATGACGATGAACGCCACGACAGAAAGGCGGAACACGAGGTCGAGCGAGTCTTTCGAACGGATGACACGTAAGCCATAGACATAACGTGCGGCATCCGCGCGTCTGAGCACCGAACGCTCGAGCGCTCGTACGATGACACTTCTCTCCTTCACTTCCTCCCGCATCGCCGGCAAGTCGACGAACCAACTGATGACACGGTCGAACTGCGCCTTGCTCTTCTGCTCGAGCGTGAGCCAATCAAGGAGCGGGATGCGGTCGTGTCGTCTTAGATGAAGCAAGACAAGCGCGACAAGCGCTGGCACCGGCGTCAATAACGGGACACCAAAAATCATGATGACTCCACTCGCGAGCGCACTGAAGAGCACCACGTTTGAGACCAGTTCGAGCTTTGCGAGGCGACCCGCTGCCGAAAGCAACACGCTCGCTGCGACGATGGCGCCTACTTCTGCCGGCGTGAGCGCTTGCGTCCGGACGATGAGCGGCAAGACGACGAGCATGGCGACGAGCGCCCGAACGCTCGCGAACACGACGTTGAACAGACGAACCCCGTTCATATACGAACGGATATCACCGAGCTCTGGCAACAAAAACACTTGATCCGCTTCTTGAAGCAACGTCCGTGGCCGATGACCGAGCGGCAAGAGCAAGAACACAAGCGCGACGACCCATTCGCTCGGAAACGCCGGGTCGAGTCCGTTTAAAAATTGATTGTAGACGAATCCCCCGTAAATGAGCGTGAAGTAGAGCGTGAACAAGAGACCCCCGTTCGCCACATAGCGGCTATACTTCACGACTTCTTCCATCCAACTACTGAACCGAGCGTTAAACACCCTCATTGCGCCCGCTCCTCGGCCTCGATCGCCTCGACATAAATGTCATCGAGCGTCGCGTCAGGACGGAGCGCATATTTTTCACGCAACTGCGCTGCCGTACCGGTCGCGATCACGACTCCTTGATGGAGAAACACGAACCGGTCACAGTGACGTTCCGCCGTCTCGAGGATATGCGTCGACATGAGAATCGCACACTCTTGTTTATACTCATCAAACAGGCGGAGCAGTTGACGGATCGCGAGCGGATCGAGACCGACGAACGGTTCGTCGACGATCAAGAGCGGCGTCTTCGTCACGAGCGCGCTCAGGATCATCGCTTTTTGGCGCATCCCTTTCGAGAAGACGGATGGGAACCAGTCCAACTGTTTCTCCATACGCATGTCGCGGGCCAATCGTTCCGTCCGCATCTCGAGGTCACGGCTGTCGATCTCGTACGCTTTCCCCATCAACAACAAATGTTCACGTAACGTCAACGTGTCATACAAAATCGGCGTCTCAGGTATATAACTTATTTTCTTGCGATAATTTTTTTCGGACGATTGCAACGTTTCTCCGTCGACTTCGACTGATCCCGAAATCGGTTCAAGCAATCCTAAAATATGTTTGATCGTCGTCGATTTCCCGGCACCGTTTAGCCCTATCAGCCCTACGAGCTCACCTTTTTTTACTTCAAACGAAACATCATGTAGCACTTGTTTACCTATATAACCGCCGTTCAAGTGTTCGACGTGTAACATGAAAACTCCACCCCTTATTTTCAACTTTTTTTTGTGATATATGTTTTAAAAATTGTCACATGGGAATATTCTCTACTGTAAGGCATTTTAAAAACTTATTCATCACTTCCATTGTTCCATAAAATTGTTATTGAGAACAATGGACAAAACAGAGAGGAGAATGTTTGCATGGGTTTTATTCTTTATTTGATCGTCGGAGGTATCATCGGTTGGTTAGCAGGTCTTATTTTAGGTAAAGACGTACCAGGCGGCGTTATCGGTAACATCATCGCTGGTATCATTGGTGCTTGGCTTGGTGGATTGATCTTCCCTGATTTCGGACCGATCATCGCTGACATCGCGATTATTCCAGCACTTCTTGGTGCGATTATCTTGATCTTGATCGTATCGTTCGTTATGAAATCAATGAACAAAAAGCGCTAATCCAGTGCTACAAAAACGGGACCCTCGACACGAGGGTCCCATTTTTTTCGTTCAACTTAACAGTAAATACATCGCCCCGTCGCGTTCGATGAAGCGTTTATCCGTTTCTAGACCGAGCAACGTGAAAATCGATTCGAACAGCGAGCGATCGTAACGCCACTCGATCCCAAGCTCTGTCTCGATTCGTTCATTCGGTTCACCGAGGAGGGCGACCATATCATCCGTCCGTTTGTCCAAATCGATGTCGATTTGGTTCACTTTCTTTTTAACAAATGTCACATCCATGCCGTCATACCGCCACACGTCGCCGTCCCGTTCAAGCGGTTCACCGAGCTGTTCGACGACCGCTTTCTCCCGCTTGTTCATAACCGACTCAATCGTTTCAAGCGAATGCCCGGTCCTCGCCTCGACTTCAATCTCGATCAGCTCGACCCGCTCGATATCGAACTGACCGGCAATCGTCTCGTTCGCTTCGGGCTGTAGCGCGAAAGCGAGCTGTTCCTCCCGAACGAGCGTCACCGTCTCCGTTCGCGTGACGGTCTCCCCGTTCACGACCGCGACGGCTTTGACGTCGTACCGGCCTGGCATCCGCTCGACTGTCAAGCTGTCGCCCGCCGCATCAATCCGGCCTACTTGTGTCCCATCGACCCATATGTTCGTCAACGGCACGTCTGACGTCGCAACGAACGTTTGCGGTAACAGCTCAATCCGATAATCCGCAAAGCCGAACCGGCCGTCTCCCGTATCAAGCAAGCGGAACAACCCGACTGACTCCATACCTTGACGTTCATCGGCGCGGTCCGCCGCCACCTCAGAGATCGCCTCACCTCGAATCGCCTTCTCTTCGTTCAGCCAACGCATGAACCGAAGTGCCTCGGCACGCGTAAGCGGCTCAGTCTCATATTCAACCGTCTGCTCAAAGAAAGCGACGTCTTCCGTCAACAGAGCCTCTTTAAATCGAACGTGGATTTGCGCGTTCGCCTCCGCCGGCTTATAGCCCCATATATAGATTGCCCCCGTCGCTAAGACGAGCAAAACGGCTAGGACGATGACGAGGCGAATCTTGCGCTGCCTTGTCGTCTTCTTCGATCGTTCATAAGCCATTCTCTCCACTCCTATCACTTTCTCTTGTCCTTCTATTGTAGGATGACGTGAGAACGAGGACAATCATTCTTTCGCCTGAACTTCCGTGTTATGATGAAATCGATCAGTCATTTCATGAATGGAGGAAATACGATGCATACCGATGCCAATTGTATCTTTTGTAAAATCGTCAACAACGACATCCCTTCTTACAAGGTGTACGAAGATGATGACGTCGTCGCTTTTCTCGACATTTCCCAAGTGACGAAAGGCCATACCCTCGTCATCCCGAAACATCATGCCAAAAACATTTACGAACTACCGAGTGACGTCGCAAGTGACGTCTTTAAAGCAGTACCGGGAATCGCGAGCGCGATTCAACGCGAAACGGGCGCAATCGGGATGAACGTCCTCTCGAACGCCGAACAAATCGCCGGTCAGACGGTGTACCATTTCCATATTCACTTGCTCCCGCGCTACGGCCACGAAGACGGCTTCGACGCGAAATGGGAAACCCATAACGATGCGTACACGCCAGAAGAAATGAACACGCTCGCGGCTCAAATCAAACAACGTGTTTGAACGAAACAAGCGGACCAGGCTCTAGGAGGAGTCTGGTCCGCTTTCTTGTGTGTCATGACGAGTTGATCGAATTGAAGTGCCGCTTCCGCTCTTCTTCAATTTGTGCCCGTTCTATTTGCAATTTGATTGCATGCTCATACAGTTGCTGACGAGATTTGACAGACTCCGCTTGTTCGAACTCTTTTCTTAATTCATTTAGACGGGTGTCGATTTCAAAAAGTCGCTTTTCAAGCAAAGTTTGTTTACGCGTCTGTTCGTTCTGTTCTGACGCTTCGTATCCCGCCTCGAGTGCTTCCATTATTTTATGTGCCCAAGGGTCATCTCCCAGTTGTTTCGCCGCGTTGTACAAGTCTAGCATGTCATCGAACCA
This sequence comes from Exiguobacterium sp. SH0S2, assembly GCF_004337185.1. NCBI lineage: Bacteria > Bacillati > Bacillota > Bacilli > Caryophanales > Exiguobacterium > Exiguobacterium sp. SH0S2. Next base: position 907,663 of record NZ_SJVB01000001.1, read on the forward strand.
ACGCTTTTGCTTGTCCACTGGAGGTCACCTTCCTTTGACCTCATTTTAAAATAAAATGATTTTTCGGTCAAAATTGAATGTTCTGAAAAATTTTATTTGAGATATAGGTTTTTAATCTCTCTTTTTTGGTAAAATAATATGAAAAGAATGTATTCTAGCATTATCGTGCTTGAGGAGGGGAATGTATTGTCGAGTCACAATCGTCGCGAGTGGGTTGCTTTTGGCTTTGTCGTAGCGTTTTTAGGCGTAGCGACAGTGAAAAAGATTGCTCGTGGAACAGCCAATGATGCCGCATCGAATCAGCATCGGGCGTCTACAATCACTACGTTGAAAGAACAATTCCAAAAAGTTGCCAAAGATGCTTCACAAGTGGTGGCGGCTGGTAAGTTACAAGGCAAAGAATTGACGGATCAAGTGAAAGCCGAGGTCGAACGCTATCAACAAGACATTCAGCCTTCAATCGAGCAGATCCAAGGAAACCTAAACGAGCTTTCAAACGTACAGTCAGATATGACCGAAGCGAAAGCGAAGAAGACCGACTGACCGGTCTTTAGGCATCGTCCGTCGTTTTAGTCACTTTGTATCCGGAAAGGATGAATTGAGATGGAACATGAAAAAGAATTCTCTGGCCCTGAGGCCATGCTCTATAGTCATAAAATCATTCAGCTCAGTAAAGCATTGTGGAAGACGGTCGAAAAAGACTGGCAGAACTGGATCAAGCCTTTCGATTTGAACATAAACGAGCATCATATTTTATGGATCGCCCACGCGCTCGGTGGCGCCTCAATCTCTGAGATTGCGAAATATGGCGTGATGCACGTATCGACCGCGTTCAACTTTTCGAAAAAATTAGAAGATCGTGGTCTCCTCACGTTCTCTAAAAAAGAAACGGACAAACGTAATACTTATGTACAGTTGACGCCTGAAGGCGAAGCGCTCTTGCTCGAAACGATTCATGCGTTCGACCCTGAAGAGAACGGTGTGTTCCGTGCCTCGCTCCCGTTGCAGGAGTTATATGGGAAGTTCCCAGACTTGACGGACATCACGGCCATCGTCCGCCGCCTGTACGGCGACAACTTTATGGACATCTTCGCTGAAACATCAAAAATGATTTCTGAAGAGGCCGGACGTCGTCCCGAAGATGACGAGCTGACTAAAGAAGCTTGACGTGCGCGTAAAGGGGCTCTGTGATTTCGAGAGCGATTCCTTGTTTGACGCACGCCGCCAAGATGACCCCTGGGTCTAACGACGGATGCAACATCCCGACGAAACTGACGAGCAAAGGCTCTACGGACGACAAGCCGTAACGCCTTTGCTCGTTTTGTTGATTGTTGATTTCGTCGAGCAGTTTATAGAAGTCCGCAACTTCTTCTTTCGTCAAGTTTGCTTTGATGACTTCATATTCAAACGGCCGACTCGACCAATCGACTAGTCCGAGCAACAGCTCCATCTGAAAAGACAACTGATTAACTTTCTCTTCTAGCGACACGTTTCCCACCCCATCATTTCACATTCTCTTTCATCATTATACGACACGTTTCTGTGCTATGATACTACACAGGTAATCGAACAGCTGTCATGATTAACAAAATGTGGTATAGTCGAACATAGAAACTTATAGATTTTTAGGGGTGGAATATATGTCAAATGGAATGACGAATGAACCAAACAAACAAAACAAAAAGTTTTCAACTGGTGCCCTTGTCGGCGCATCGGCAATCGCGCTTCTCATCGGTGTAGGCGGTACGTACGCTGCAACGAGCGGCGGATCTTCTGACAACTCAGCTGTTGTCTCATTCGAAGGTGGCGAAATCACGCGCGGTGAAATCGCGGACATGAGCTACGACCGTATGGTCCCACAACTCGCTTTCCAAGAAACAATGAACGCACTTCTTGAAAAAGAGTATGGCGACAAAGTCGAGCAAGAAAAAGTCGACGAAGAGTTCAGCAAGACGGAAGAGCAGTTCAATTCGAAAGAAGAGTTCGAACAAGCGATTCAACAGGCTGGCATGACAGACACGGATGAGTTCAAAGAGGCACTCCGCGGCCAAATGCTCGTCGATGCTGCGAAGTCTGAACTCGTCGACGTGACGGACGAAGAAATCGAAGCACAATTCGCCAAAGAGAACGTTGAAGTCCAGGCGAGCCATATCCTCGTCGAGACGGAAGAAGAAGCGCAAGCTATCATCAAAGAAATCAACGATGGCGCTGATTTCGCAGACGTCGCGAAAGAAAAATCAACAGACACTGGTTCAGGCGAAAAAGGCGGCGACCTCGGTTACTTCTCAGCCGGCGCCATGGTTCCTGAATTCGAAGCATACGCGTTCCAAGAAGATGTCGTCGGTAAAGTCTCAGAGCCGGTCCAATCACAATTCGGATTCCACGTCATCAAAGTCGTAGACCGTAAAGAAAAAGACCTCAAGCTCGAGGACGAGAAAGACCGCATCCGTGAAGAATTGGCGACTGAAAAAGCAGCTTCAGTCGACGCCAACAAAATCTACGCTGAGTTGATCGAAAAATACAACGTTGACGTGAAAGACGCGAAAGCCTCAACACAGTTCGACGCAGTAAAAGACGCACTCAAAGCGGAAGAAGAAGGAACATCAGAAGAAGCACCGGCTGAAGAGTCGACAGAACAATAAGCAACAGGCAGGCGTCCCGCGGGATGCCTGCCTTTTTTATAGCTTCGGTTTGTAGAACGCCCGGTTATCAAGCGCCATGAGCCGTTCTGTGAACGTTCCTGGCTCGACACCTTCGAACGCCTTATCGAACATGTTCATCCGCGCATCGATGTTGTCGATGAAGAACAGCATTTCCGCCTCCGGAAGTTGCGGCGCGTTCGCCGAGCCCCACTCCGGCTTCCCGTGGTGACTCAAGACGAGATGTTGTAACAGCGTCGTGACTTCACGATCGGTCCCGAGCTCGCGGGCCGTGACTTCGATCTCGGACGCCATGAGCGACAAATGACCGAGCAGTTTGCCTTCGAGCGTATATTCCGGGGTGATCGCGTCCGACAGCTCGATGACTTTCGCCAAATCGTGCAAGACGACACCTGAGACGAGCAAGTCCCGGTTCAACTGTGGATACAAGTCACACATCGTTCCGGCCAGTTTGAGCATCGACATGACGTGGAACGCGAGCCCTGAATAGACCGCATGATGATGGCGTACCGCCGCCGGATACGTGAAATATGCCTCTTCGTTTCGGTCAACAATCGTCGTCACGAGTTCCCGCATGCCCTCGTGACTGATCGCGTCGATATACGCCCGGATCGTCGTCTCGAGCTCCGACTTCGGGATCGGCGCAGAGCGGACGTACGGTGCGATGTCCGTCTCCCCTTCGATGATCGAGATCTGCTTCAGTTTGAGCTGCGTCCGGCCCCGATAGTCCATGACTTCTCCTGAGGCGTGGACGATCTTTTTCGTCCCGTACTTCTCGGTATCGGCGCTATCCCACACCTTCGTCTCGATCTCGCCGCTCTCATCGCATAAAACGAGCGTCAGATAAGGCTTCCCGTTCCCGGCGAGCCCTCGATATGATTGTTTGATCATTACATATTGGTTTAACGTGTCGCCCACTTTGAGCTGACCGATTTTAGTCGTCAATGAAAGCACCTCTCTTCTTGTCAGTACTTCCATCTTAACGAAAGTTCGCTCTAGATGCCAACTTTCTCGGTAAACCGGGAATACTTGATGAGAGAAGAACATTGGGGGAATGAAGGATGAATTGGACTTGGTACACACGACCTGAGGAAATCGTACACGTTGACGACTACTATACGGAGGCGTACACGTATTGGCTCGAACAACTGACGACGGCCAAAGTGACGAAAATCATCGTCGAGCAGGACTATATGTACGGTTCGCTCACGCTCGACTATGAGCAGCTCGAACGCGAACCGCAGAAAATCGGTCACTATTTCGTGACGCGCGACTTTTTATGGACGATCGGGTTTGATGATTTGTATTGCGATAGCGTCGCAGCGAAACAATATGCCACACCGATTGCAGCGTTCTATGACCTGCTCGCCGAAAAGATGGATTATTACTTCCACGGGATCGATGAATACGAGGAACGTTTGATGATGGCACAGCGTCAAATGAGCGGTCAAGTTCCGCCTGAGTTCATGAACGAAATATTTGGGCTGCGGAGCGAGATTGAACGCTGGTCAGATACGGTCGTCCCGTACCGCGAGCTACTGATGGCGGGACGAGAGGCGTTCCTCGACATAGAGTTGAATGAGCTGAAGTCTTATCGCCTTGCTGAGTACCGTGTCGATCGGCTGTTGACGTTGATCGAACACTACCAAGGCGATGTCATCGCCTTGACCGACCTCGCCTCGACGCTGTCAAATTTTCGTGGCAACGAGATCATGAAGGCGTTGACCGTCTTCACGGCGCTGACGACACCGGTCGTCGCCTTCGGTGCCGTCTGGGGAATGAACTTTAAACAGATGCCAGAACTCGAATGGCCGCTCGGCTATCTATTCGCTTGGGTCATGATCGTTCTCTTCACGGGCTTAGTTTACGCTTGGTTAAAACAAAAAAATTGGATTGGGTCTCTGTTACAATTCCCGAATCAAATCCGTAACCAAAAACAAATGGAAAAACAGCGGAAGAGAACAAAACAGTAAAAAAACGAACAAAAGTTCGCTATAATGAAAGGAGTCGATTGAAACGGAAAGGAGATGCCGATGGAACGTTTAATCATACACGTCGATATGGATGCGTTCTATGCATCCGTCGAACAACGCGACCGCCCTCACTTGCGAAATAAGCCTGTCGTCGTCGGTGGCGCCCCTCACAGCCGTGGAGTGGTCGCCACTTGTTCGTATGAAGCGAGAAAATACGGCGTGCATAGCGCCATGTCGTCACGCCGGGCGTTCGCCCTGTGCCCGCAAGCGACGTTCGTCAAGCCACGCTTTCAGGCGTATCGACAAGTGAGCCAAGACGTGATGGAAATCTTCAAGTCCGTGACGCCATTTGTCGAGCCGCTATCGCTCGATGAAGCGTATCTCGACGTCACCGAGAATTCACTCATGAGCATGTCGGCGCCTTACGTGGCGCGCTACATTCTCGGCGAGATCAAACGCCGGACCGGACTGACCGCTTCCGCCGGCGTCGCCCCGTCCAAGTTCGTCGCCAAAATCGCCTCCGGGTTCGACAAACCGAACGGCCTCACTATCGTCGCCGCGGACGAAGTCGAGTCGTTCCTCGCCCCGCTGTCGATCACGACGATGCACGGTGTCGGAAAAGTGACCGCCCAGACTTTGTTCAAGCATGGGTTTGAAACGATTGCCGACATCCAGCAATCGCGACCTGAACAGTTGAAGGCCATCCTCGGCCATGACCGTGGTGTCCAGTTATACGAACTCGCACACGGACGTGACAGCCGTCCCGTCGTCCCGACCCGTGAACGCAAGTCGATCGGCTCGGAGACGACGTTCGCCTTTGACCTCGACGACCCGGAGGAAGTGTATGAGCGCGTCATCCCTGAGATCGAAGACGTGTTGCAGCAGCTCGACCGCCGTGAATTGAGTTGTCAAACTGTGACGATCAAAATCAAAACGAGCGAGTTTCAAGCACGCAGTCACCAGATCAAGCTGAACCATCCGACCCATGACCATGATGAGATCAAACGGCTTTCCCGACGCTTGTTCGACGAGATGTCAATCAACGAGCCGGTCCGTCTAATCGGCATGACCGTCTCCGATTTGATTCCCCGAACGGAGACGGCCCGTCAGCTCACGTTCGACGAACTGACGAAACCATCGCTTGAAGAATGAATGGTGATTCAGTACAATGGAAAGAAAGGGGGGGTCCGTTTGAACATGTACACAGTCACTGCGTTCGAGAATGACGGCACAGTCTTACTTAATGATTCATTCGAGGCAGCGAACGACGAAGAAGGAAAAGCGACAGGGCTAGCGATGCTCCATGAGGCCGGTCACGACCATAAAGGAGCGCGCATCGTCCGCCAAGGACAACTCATCTATTTCGAACGGTGCAAACTTCCTGGAAAACTGAAAGGCACGGCCTCATAACAGCGAAGCGCCTCAGGAAACCCGAGGCGCTTTGTTCATTCGCTATATTGTTTCTCCCAGTCTTCCCGCCATGCCCAATAGTCGTCCGGATGTAGCTCTTCCGCCGTCTTCCCATCCAGTGAATAAGGTGCCCCCATCAGCGGTTCCTTTGAATCAGGGAATGAGGTCCCGCCGATGATGTCCCCGTCATCAATTAGGACCAAGACGTTCGTCTGTCCGAGCTCGTACTGATCATCGAGCAGATGGTTACGGACGACGAAATGCTCTCGCTTAATGTCGCGCCCGATATAGTCGTCCGGTGGCGTCGTCTGGACGCTCCAAGTATCTCGCACAGGTGAATCGAGAAGGTCTTCCTTCTCGAAACGTGACGTGTCCCCTCCCTTGTAAGAAACAATCTCATATCCTTTCTCCTCGAGGTAACGCTTCGCCAGCTTGGCGTCCTCTCCGAGCATCGGTTTTTCGTTGGCGTTCGAGCAAGCCGCCAGGAAGAAGACGCACAGGAGGATCCCGATTCGTTTCCACATCATCTCTCCACCTCATCAGTTCGTTGTTTTCAACTTATTCGTTAACTAACAAAAATTTCCTCTTTCAGAATGGAAAGAGGAATAAAATCGAAAAAATCGCGACGACCGCGACAATCATTTGTAGCGGCAAACCGACTTTAACGAAATCGAAAAAGCGATAGCCGCCGATACTGAACACCATCGCGTTCGTCGGTGAGCCGAACGGCGTCATAAACGCGAGTGATGCCGCGACGGCGACGGCGACGACGAGCGGCACCGGACTGACTTCGAGTGACGCGGCGAGCGATAAGGCGAGCGGTGCGAACAAGACGGCCGTCGCCGTATTGGAGATGATTTGACTGAGCACCATCGTTGCGACGAAGATGGCGACAAGCACCCAGACCGGACCAGCACGTCCGAACGACTCACTGATCCATGTGACGAGCCAGGTCATGACACCCGCATTTTCAAGTGCGGTCCCGACTGGAATCATGGCGGCGATCAACAGGAGCGACGACCATTGGACCGACTCGTAGGCAACGTCCATATGCCGGACCGCTCCCGTCAGCACCATCGCGATGGCCGCAAGCCAAACGGCAACGGTCGGATCGACCCATTCGAAGACGAGGAGCACGACCATGACTAGCATGATGAGACCGGCCGCGAGTTGATGGCGCTCGGACACAGCTCGGTTGGCGACATCGGTCACGCGCTCGTTCGCGAGCAACAAGTGTGTCTCGTCACCCGCTTTTTCTAAATCGCCCCACTCGCCTTGGGCCACGAGCATATCACCTCGCTCTAACGGGACGTCTTTCAGCCGTGTCATCGCAATTTCTTCGTTCGGGCGGATGACTTGAAGCACGTTCAAGCGGTAGTCATTCCGCAGCCGACTTTCCGAGAGACAGTGACCGATGAGCGGGCTATCAGACGGGACGGTGAAAATGGCGACGCCTGACTCTTTCCCGTAGATATCTTTCAGCTCCATCGGTTCAACGACCACCCCTTCTTGACGGGCGACGCGTCGAACATCCGCTTCTGCCCCGCTAACGAGGACACGTCCCTCATAGAGCACCGTATCGGCTCGGGCCGTGACGAGTCGATGCGCGAGCCCTTTTCGCTTTTCGCCGAGGACGATCAAACCGTCACGTGACCACTTCACATCTCGGAGCGTTTTCCCGACGAGCGGATGACCTTTCGTGAGCGTGAGCGCGTAGATGTTCAACTCGGGCATCGGCAGACGGGCGACGACGACCGAACGAACCTCGCCCGCATCGAGCAGCCGGTTCCCGATGACATAAAAGTAGAGCAGCCCGACGACGGCGGCGGCGAACCCGATCGGTAGTAGCGAGAAGAAACCGAGCGTCCCGCCTGAGGCACCGCGGAGCGCCTCGGCGGCGACAAGGTTCGGTGGGGTGCCGATGAGCGTCATCGTCCCACCGATGCTTGAAAAGAACGCGAGCGGCATTAACAGTTTTGCCGGATTCGTACCCGTTTGTCTCGACATGGCGAGAACGACCGGGATCAAGAGCGCGACCGTCCCCGTGTTCGACATGAGACTCGATAGAAACGTCACGGTGACCATCAGAACGAGAAATAGACGCACCTCACTCCCTTTCGCATAAGGAATGAGCCCAGCGCCAAGCCGTTCGGCGAGTCCTGTATGAAACAAGCCCGCTCCGACGATGAATAATCCGGCGATCATCAAGACGACCGGATTCGAAAAACCTGCCATCGCCTCGACAGGCGACAATTGCTGCGTCAATACGAGCGCGACCAGCCCGACGAGTGCGACGAGATCGGCCCGCAACCAGCCCCCGATGAAAAAGATGATCATGACCGCTAATATGAACAAGGTGACCAAGACGCCCACCCTCTCTTGTGAATTGATATACAAGGTTATTATACCCTATAATATGTAAGCGCTATCATAACGAATTTGACAAGTCGGTCAACAAAAAACGGATGGCTCGAAAGCCATCCGCACAGGTGTTATTGAACTTCGTTTTCATTAACCATCGGAGCGTATAGCTCTTCAAGTGGTTTCATGATAATTTTTGTCACTTCTGTGACCAGTTGATGCATGCGTTGCTCTTCTTGCATGAGCTCCATGATCAATTCGTTCTGTTGAACGCTCATCATTTTCGTTTGAGCATCCATCATCTCTTGTTCTGAGATTTCTTCGCCTTGCATTTGCTTTTGCTGAAGCGTCATTTGGATATCACGGAAGTCAGCGAACAACTGGTTCGCTTCTGCATCCGCATTGACACGATCGTATAATGAAGAGAGATTTGTGAACTCCTCAGATTCGCGAAGTGCTTTTTCCAATTGGTTAGCATGATCGTACAAGTTTGTTTGTGACATGTGACGTCCTCCTAAATACTATTAGGGCCGTGGCCGATCAAACGATGGCAATCAACCCTTGAATCAACCCAATCATACCACCTAACAGCGCTCCAAGCCATGTTATTGCCCGGAACTCCCGTTTCGAGATCGATAAGACGATCTCCTCGAGGTACGACGTATCGAGCGATTGGACTTGCTCTTGCACGATTTGATCGATTTTCAGACGGTCCATCACCGTCTCCATTTGATTGGTGAACCGCTCGATGACGAGCCGAACCCCGTTCGGGACGAGATCGTCGACGATGCGTGTCTCGACGTCTCGTGTGTACGAATAGACGGTCCGGTCGAGCAATTCGCCGACCGGGAGACGGGTGATGACTTCTGTCGTCACCCCATCGATCAATCGGTCTTCTAACCGCTCATCTAAGAGTGTGTCGACCGTACGCTCACTGAACCGTTCGAACTCGCGCGTGATCATCGTCGCCATTCCAGAACGAGTCGACCCGCCACGTAAAATGTTGACAATCTCCGGGCGAATCATCTCGACGAAGTTCATATTTTGAATGAACCCGGCGATAAAACCGAGCCGGCGTTGGACGAACGAGTCGACCATATACCGCAGCTGAGCCTCTCCTTCCGCCGAATAGAAATACTCTTCTGATTTGACGAGCATCGCGTCGACGATTTCCGGGATCACGTCACGGACACGGTCCATCCCGTCCTCACCGAGCAGTTCGTACAGCTTGCGTGACTTGACGTCAGCGAGCACGAGCCGGAGCTCTTGGCGGAGTTTCGTGTCCGCTTCCGTCAACACACGCGACTCGGCGTCCGGGTAAAGCGGTTCGACTAGTGTACGGATCGTCTTGTCCGAACGGAGCATCGTCCGGACTTCCTCTTGGACGAAATAGGTGATGTGGCCGCTCACTTGTTCGTCGAGCAGGCGCTTCCGCATCCCTTCAGGCGTCAACAAGTGTTTCACGACCGTCTTGCCGAGACTCGTCGCCAGCTCATCGCGGCGTTTCGGAATCAACCCCGGTGTGAACGGTACTCGGACTTTTCCGATATACTTTGGCTCGTGGGGCCGAAATAACATTTTGATGGCGAGGAAGTTCGTCACTCCCCCGATTGTCGCCCCAATGGCGATCATGATGAATATTTTTAGTAGACTATCCAAACTGCCTGCCCCCGTTCTGAAATATGATACATTGTTGAAGAGGTGATTGTGTTGACTACGTTTGATCGTATTAAATCGATTTTCCCGACCGTTGTCCATCGGTCGGAAGACGCATCCGGAGACTATGCTTGGTATCAAGCACAGGATGGGACCGTGTTCGGCTTGCCAAAAACCGAGTTGAACGAGCGTGAACGGCAACTGCTCGAATGGTCGGCGACACCGTTTTTGACGACCGCCGACCCCCGTCAAGAAAAATGGCAAAACCGCCTGCTCACCGATTCGTATCGGATCGCGCAACCGTTCCGTCTGTTGTCACTATCGCTCCACTATCAAGAGAGGGAATCGCTCGAGCAATTTTTAGAGATATTACACGATTTCATGCCAGAAGCGGAGATTGTCGTCATGACGCGACATCACGTTGAAATCATTGAGATGAACCAACTCGTCGACTTGTCTGATTTCGAGGACGTATTGCGTGCCGGCGCGAGCGACTGCTACGTCGAAGCGCACGTCATCTTTAGTGAGCGGCCGCTCGGTGTGTTGGGGACGCTTTACCATCAACACATGACGTTGCGCCCGTTCGCGAAACTCCCTACTAAAACTTACCCTGCTAGTCAATTATTATACCATTACTTGCTACAAGACCATGAGACTTTTGCCACACGTCTCCAATTGACCGAGGCGGCGTATTCGATACTCGATAAGACGAGCGTCGAATTGTTAGAGGCGCTGTTCGCCCACTCGCTGAACGTGTCCCATACGGCGAAAGCGCTGTTCATGCATCGGAACACGCTCAATTACCGGCTCGATCGGCTCTATGAACTGACAGGATATGACGCTCGTCAGTTTTATGATGCGAGTTTACTCCAACTGATTGTCACGTTGCACAAATCTGAGTAACTGTTTTTGTGCAACGTGTACATATCTCGTGCAAGCGGTTTCATCGTATAATCAATCTTGTAAGCGCTATTATACAAGAACACATTCTCAGGAGGCTAACGACAATGGCAGAAATTCAATTGAATCACATTGATAAAATATACGACGGTGGTGACGGGAAAGCCGTCAGCGACTTCAACTTGCACATTAAAGACCGGGAGTTCATCGTTTTCGTCGGACCGTCTGGTTGCGGTAAATCGACAACACTTCGCATGATCGCAGGACTCGAAGAAATCTCGAGCGGCGACTTCATCATCGACGGCAAACGCATGAACGACGTGGCGCCGAAAGACCGCGACATCGCGATGGTCTTCCAAAACTATGCCCTCTACCCGCACATGAGCGTCTATGACAACATGGCATTCGGTTTGAAGCTTCGGAAGTTCCCGAAAGAAGAGATCGACCGTCGCGTCCAAGATGCGGCTCGCATCCTCGGACTTGAAGAATACCTCCAACGTAAACCGAAGGCACTCTCAGGTGGTCAGCGCCAACGTGTTGCCATCGGTCGTGCCATCGTCCGTGACGCAAAAGTGTTCTTGATGGATGAGCCGCTCTCAAACTTGGATGCAAAACTTCGCGTACAAATGCGTAAAGAGATCATCCAGTTGCACAACCGTCTCGATACGACGACGATCTACGTTACCCATGACCAAACGGAAGCGATGACACTCGCGACTCGTATCGTCATCATGAAAGACGGGATCATCCAACAAGTCGGTTCGCCGAAAGAAGTATACGACAACCCAGATAACATCTTCGTTGCCGGCTTCATCGGTTCGCCTTCGATGAACTTCTTCCGCGGAACACTCGCAGACGGCAAGTTCGTCGTGAACGGCGAAGAAATCAACGTGCCTGAAGGCAAGATGAAAGGTCTTCGCGACCGTGGTTACATCGGTAAAGAGCTTATCCTCGGGATTCGTCCAGAATCGATCCACGATGAGCCGATCTACATCGATTCTCCGACAACACACACGTTCCAAACACACATCGATGTATCTGAACTCATGGGTGCCGAGTCTTACCTTTACGCCGAGCTCGGTGGACACCAGTTCACGGCCCGCATCGACGGCCGCTCGAACATCCGTATGGGTGACGACGTAGAACTCGCGCTCGATATGACGAAAGCACACTTCTTCGACTCTGAGACAGAGCTCGTCATCCGTTAATACAAAATCCCCTCGATTCTTGGAATCGAGGGGATTTTTCGTTTAGCGGGTCGCATAGCGACGTTCGAGCCGATGCTGCCCCGCTTGAATGAGTGTCGACAAGATCCAATAGATCGAGGCCGAGAACAAGAGGAGCGGCATGACCAAATAGGTCGTCGCTGCAATCTGGTCTGAGACGTACGTCAACTCCTGCACGGCGATGACCGACCCGAGCGACGTCGACTTGATGATATCAATCACCGAGTTCGACACCGGTGGGATGGCCCGTGATAACGCTTGTGGGAAGATAATGTCTTTAAAACGTTTCGCCCGCGGGATCCCGAGGGCGACACTCGCCTCGACTTGTCCGCGATCGACCGAATTGATGGCTGCCCGGAACGCCTCCGAGATATAAGCCGCAAAGTGCAGACCCAATCCGAAGATGAGCGCCTGCATCCCGCTCAGTTGGACGAACCCGGTCAACCCGACGTACAAGATGAGCAGTTGCAAGAGCAGCGGCGTGCCCCGGAAGAACGAGGTGTACGTCCGAGTGAACAACCGCAACACTTTGATTGGACTGCTGTAAAGTAACGCGATGATCAGACCGAGCACCAAGGCGAGGATAATCGACAGGATACTGGCGATCAACGTCAATTGTACGGCTTCGATATAGGCCGAACGGTTCTCGATGACGGTCGTGATCAGTTCATTCATTGACTGATGTCCTCACCGAAGTACTTATCACCGATTTCAGCCATCGTTCCGTCTTCTTTCATTTCAGCAAGCGCCTCGTTCAACTGATCGAGCACGTCGCTGTCTTGGCGTGTCATGTACCCCGCCTCGCTCTTGTTGAAGACGTCACCGACCGCTTTCACGTCGTAGCCTGTCTTCTCGAGCTCCGTCAAGATGAAGAGACGGTCGTTGAGTGCTGCGTCGAGACGTCCGACTTGAAGGTCTTGGAGCACTTGGTTCGCACCTTTATAAAACTTCACTTCTGCGCCAGCTTCTTCAGCCATCTGGGCGTAGACCGACCCTTGTGTCGAACCAACGACTTTGCCGTCAAGGTCGTCGATGCCTTTGATGTCTTCATTATCTGAAGCAACGATGACTTGTGCACCTGACACCGCGTACGTATCCGAGAACGCATACTTCTCTTCACGCTCCGGTGTGATACTCATCTGGTTCGCGATCATATCGATGCGTTCCGCGTCGAGTGCCGGGACGAGTCCTTTGAAGTCCATCGGCTCATACTCGACCGTATAGCCGGCACGCTCTGCCGCTTCGTTCAACACGTCGATGTCATACCCTGTGATTTCACCTTTATCTTTGTATGTGAATGGCGGGTATGTCGCTTCCGTCCCGACTGTGATGACTGTTTCTTCAGATCCACTGTCCGTCTCTGTACCGCAAGCTGCGAGCACCCCGAACGATGCGCCGATTGCGAGAACTGCCGTTAATGATTTTTTCATGTTATTTCCGCCTTCCTGATAATCCTTATATGATTACATGGTTTTGAGCAATATACTCATCATACTGACGAGGTTAAAAGAAGTCAAACAAAAACCACCGCTCCCAGTTGAGCGGTGGTACACTAGTCAGTCGATTGCTTTTGCTTGCTTCATAACGTCTCGTTCAATCGCTTCACGTTTCGCCGTCGTCATCTCGGCACTATCCGCGTGAACACTGAAATAGAACTTGATCTTTGGCTCTGTGCCAGACGGGCGAAGGCAGAACCACGACCCGTCCTCGAAGACGAATTTGAGCACGTTCGAAGATGGCAAGTCGATGTCCTCGGTCGTATTTTGACGAAGGTCGGTCGCGACTTGCAGCTTGTAATCCTCGAAGCGGACGACTTCGTAGCCGGCAACTTCTTGCGGCGGGTTGGCACGGAACGATTCCATCATCCGACCGATCTGTTCAAGCCCGGCTTTCCCTTTCAACGTCATCGATTGAAGCGATTCCTCATAAAAGCCATACTTCTCATAAATCGCTTGGAGCGCGTCATACAACGTTCGTCCCTGCTGCTTATGGAAAGCTGCCATCTCGGCGCCGAGCACGCACGCCTGGACAGCGTCTTTATCACGGCAGAAGTCACCGATCAAATAGCCGTAGCTCTCTTCGTAGCCGAACAAGAACTCGTACTCGCCTGACTCCTCGTACTGTTTGATCTTCTCACCGATGAATTTAAAGCCGGTGAGCGTGTTCTCGAGATGCACGCCATACGCTTTGGCGATGGCCGCCCCAAGCTCGGACGTGACGATCGTTTTCGCGACGAATCCGTTCGCTGGCAGCGTGCCGGTCTCGACTTTTTGCGATAGGATGTAATCCATCAAGAGCGCTCCGGTCTGGTTCCCTGTCAAGACGAACCATTCCCCGTCGCGGTCACGCACGGTGAAGCCGACGCGGTCGGCGTCCGGATCGGTCGCCATGAGCAAATCAGCGCTGACACGGTCACCATATTCCATCGCCAGCTTGAACGCCGCCCGCTCTTCCGGGTTCGGAGAACTGACCGTCGGGAACGCGCCGTCTGGTTCGGCTTGTTCTTCGACGATCGTGACATGGTCAAACCCATACGCCTTGAGTCCTTCCATGACCGGTCGGCGACCCGTCCCGTGAAGGGGCGAGAAGACGATTTTGAGGGCGTCTGTTGGGACGTCCTTATGGATTCGAATCGATTGAAGAGCTTCCATGTAAGCCGCATCGACAGACGCATCGACGTTGACGAGTGTCCCGTCGGCGCGGAGCGTTGCTTCGTCTTGGACCGGGATGCTTAACTCGTCCTCGATCGCGTTGACGTAAGACACGAGCTCGTCCGCCTCGGCCGGCGGTAGTTGCCCGCCGTCGGCGCCATATACTTTGAAGCCGTTATACTCAGGCGGGTTATGACTCGCCGTGATGACGACTCCTCCAAACGCGCCTAGGTGTCTGACGGCGAATGACAGTTCTGGCGTTGCCCGTAAGCTCGGGAACAAGTAAGTCTTGATCCCGTTCGATGCAAACGTCCGTGCCGCCTCGAGCGCGAATTCAGGTGAGTAGTGACGTGGATCATGGGCGATGACGACTCCGTGCCGTTTCGCTTCCTCGCCTGACGCCGAAATAAAGTCGGCAAATCCTTGCGCCGCTTTACGAATCGTATAGACGTTCATTCGATTGGCACCTGGTCCGATCTCACCGCGCATACCACCCGTTCCGAATTCAAGCGTCTTATAAAACGCTTCTTCGAGTGTCGTCTCATTTTGTGCCATCTCGTCTAATTCGGTCCGAAGATAAGGTTCAAGTTCCTCATATTGATTCCAACGCTCATATGTTTGTTGCCATGCCATGGTCAATTCCCCTTTCGACGTTCAAATTCAATCGAAGTACTCGCCAATTTGTTCCATCTTGTATACGATGGGAGTAACGAAACTTCGAGGTGATACTATGTTTCCAACTATGCGTGCCCAAGAATTGAAACAAATCGTCCATACGGACTCAATCCGATTTATTGATTGCCGCTATTCATTGAACGACGCTTCATACGGAAAATACGTGTACCGTCAAGGACATCTCCCGAATGCCGTCCATCTCGACTTGATGGAAGACTTGTCAGGCCCTGTGTCCGTTCACGGCGGACGTCACCCGCTCCCGTCAAAAGAAGCGTGGACGGAGACGCTCCGACGCATCGGCATCCAAAAGGACGACTTGATCATTATTTACGACGACGGTTTCCCATACGCCGCACGTGCTTGGTGGTTATTCAAGTGGGCCGGCCATGAGCGCGTCATCGTGCTCGAAGGCGGAATCCAGGCCGGCATCACTTACTCTGGTGAGACAACGACCGAGGTTCCGACGTACCCTGCTTCGACATACGTCCCTGATTTCCACGACGATATGATCGCCACGATCGAAGACGTGCGCGCCGCAACGACAACAGGCGGCCTGTATGACTCAAGGACGGCCGACCGTTACGACGGAAGCCACGAACCGATCGATAAAAAAGCCGGGCATATCCCGAACGCCCTGCTCTGCCCATACGTAGACGCCGTCACGGAGCTCGGGACGCTTCAAGACTTTCACGATTTGCGCGAACTTTACGCCAACGTGCTCGATGTCCCGAACCCGATCTTTTATTGCGGCAGCGGTGTCACCGCTTGCGTGAACATTTTGGCATTGCACGCGCTCGGTAAAGACGATGTCCGTCTCTATCCCGGTTCATACTCTGACTGGATCAGTTATCCAGAAAATAAGGTCCACCCATAACGGGTGGATTTTTTTATTTCACACTCGTCGGCTTGATGTTCCAAACCGCGTTCGCATATTCCGTGATTGTGCGGTCGCTCGAGAAAATACCAGACTTGGCCGTATTGACGATTGAACTTTCCGCCCAACGCGCCTTATCTGCGAACACTTCATCGACGCGTCGCTGTGCCTGCATGTAGGACATAAAGTCTTTCAAGACGAGGAAATCATCGTTATAGACGAGAAGCGAATCAAAGATCGCTTGGAACTGATATTCTCCGACTTTATCGAACGTCCCGTTGACGAGACCGTCGACGACGTTACGTACTTCGGTGTTGGCATGATAAATGTCGGCCGCATGATACCCGCCGAATTTTTTATAGTTCATGACTTCTTGCGGTGTCAATCCGAAAATGAAGATATGGTCATCACCGACCGCATCGCGAATCTCGATGTTCGCCCCGTCAAGCGTACCGATTGTGAGCGCTCCGTTCATCATGAACTTCATGTTTCCGGTTCCTGACGCCTCGTAGCTCGCCGTCGAAATCTGTTCACTAACATCCGAGCCCGGGAAGATTCGTTCTGCCATCGAGACGCGGTAGTTCTCAAGGAACACGATCTTGATGAACTGACTCGCCCGTTTGTCGTTGTTAATCATCGACGCGAGGGCATTGATGTAGCGAATGACTTCTTTCGCGTAATAATAACCTGGCGCCGCTTTCGCTCCGAAGATGAACGTCCGTGGAACCATCGTGAACGTCGGGTCTGTTTGAATCTTTTGATAGAGCGCGTGAATATGCATCGCGTTCATGAGCTGACGCTTATACGCATGCAGACGTTTGACTTGAACATCGAAAATCGAGTTCGGGTCGACACTGATTCCCGTCTCATCTTGAATGTAAGCCGCTAAGTCGAGTTTATTTTGTTGTTTCACTTCCATCACTTGCTCCTGGAAGCTCGTATCTTTCGAGACGTCCATCAACTTCTCAAGATCGTTCGGGTGCTCGATCCATGACGGACCGATTGCGTCCGTGATCAAGTTCGACAGACGCGGATTTGATTTCAAGAGCCAACGGCGATGCGTGATGCCGTTCGTCTTGTTATTGAAACGAAGCGGGAACATTTCATACAAGTGGCGCATCTCGCGTTGTTTTAAAATATCTGTATGAATACGGGCGACCCCGTTCGTCGAATGTGATCCGACGACGGCAAGGTTTGCCATATTAATGTAATTGTTCGAGACGATCGCAATCTCACCCATATGCGGTTCAAGGTGTGGATAATTGACGAGCACGTCTTTACAGAACCGGGTATTAATCTCATTAATGATTTGATAGATTCGTGGTAATAGACGCTCGTACATCTCGACCGGCCACTTTTCAAGTGCCTCGGCGAGAAGTGTATGGTTTGTGAACGACATGACACTTTTCGTCACGCGCCACGCCTCATCCCAGCCATATCCGTGATCATCCATCAAAATCCGCATCAGTTCAGGGATTGCGACGACCGGGTGGGTATCGTTAATGTGGACAGCGTAGTAGTCGCCTAAATGTTTGAGTGATTTGTTGTGTCGCAAGTAAGACGCAATCATCGATTGGACACCCGCTGACACGAAGAAGTACTGTTGTTTCAAACGGAGCACTTTTCCTTCATACGTCGTGTCGTCCGGATAGAGGAACTCCGAGATTGTCGCAATCGACTGCTTGTGTTTCAACAAGTCTTTGTACGACCCTTTCGTGCGTTCCATATACTCTTCGTCATCAAATGGCGACTCCGCATTCCAAAGCCGGAGCGTGTTCACGACGTCGTTCTTGTAACCGATGACCGGCATATCGTATGGAACGGCGCGTACGACTTCGTCTGGATGATGAACGACACGGAGACGGTCTCCGATCTGCTTCATCTCGATCCAGCCCCCAAAATTCACGTCAACCGCACGATCGGCACGGCGAGTCTCCCACATATTCCCATTTCGGAGCCAATTGTCCGGCAACTCGACTTGATAGCCGTCGACGATTTTTTGTTTGAACAAACCGTAACGATAGCGAATCCCGTTACCGTGACCGGGCAGACTGAGCGCGGCAAGCGAATCGAGGAAACAAGCGGCCAGACGGCCGAGGCCGCCGTTACCGAGCCCTGGTTCCGGCTCGAACTCCGTGATTTCTGTGAAATCAAAGCCGAGTTCTTCCAACCCTTCTTGGACAACTTCTAAAACGTCCATACTGAGTAAGTTGTTATAGAGGAAACGGCCTAACAAAAACTCGAGCGAGAAATAGATGACTTGCTTGCTCTGTTTGGCTTCTTGCTTGTCGCGTGTGTTGATCCATTTCGGAATCGCTTGTTCACGCACCATCGTTGCCAACGTTTGATACACTTCCTGCTCGGTCCCTTCATCGAACGATTTCCCGTTTAAGGCGACGAATCTTTCTTGAAACGAAGTGACGAAGCTCTGTTTATCTGTAAACATATATGTGTAAATCTCCTTCCAGTCATGCGAATAGGTGATATAACTCACGGTATTGCTTAGCGGATTGTTTCCAGCTGAAGTCCGAAGTCATCGCTTGATGGACGAGCGCATTCCAAGTGTTATCCTCGTAGAAGACACGAATTGATTTTTCAATCGTCGCGAGCATCTCGTGAGCGTTGTAGTTCAAGAAACCGAATCCAGTCCCTTCTTGCGTGTAATCATTGTAAGGTTTGACCGTGTCTCGAAGTCCGCCTGTCTCACGAACGATCGGAAGTGTTCCATAACGCATCGAGATCAATTGGCTAAGGCCGCACGGTTCGAATCGAGATGGCATCAAGAAGGCGTCTGATCCCGCATAAATCAAGTGGGCCAGTTCGATATCGAACCCAATGTACGACCCGATTTTCCCAGGGTGGGCTGCCGTCATCTCATGGACAATCGCCTCATATTCAGGTTGACCCGATCCAAGGAAGACGAACTGACAGTCCAAATTCCCCAACTCATGGTTCACCGCATGAATCAAATCGAGACCTTTTTGCTCGACGAGACGACTCACGAATCCGATCAACATGATATCATCACGCACTTCGAGACCGTACCGTTCTTGAAGCATGCGCTTGTTGGCAAGCTTCCCTTCTTTGACCGTGTCGAGATCATACGTTTTTGCGATTCGTTTGTCCGTGCTCGGGTCGTTCGTCGCCAAATCGAGACCGTTCAAGATGCCGCGGACGTCGACGGCACGGTGGCGTAGTGCCGCATCTAAACCTTCGCCATAGTAAGGTTCCATGATCTCATCGCGATAAGACGGACTCACCGTCGTGATTTGGTCGGAATGGACGATGCCGGCCTTCATGTAATTGACGAGACCGTTATGTTGGATGCCCTCTGCCGTGAAATGCTCGTGCCCAAACTGCAGCAGTTCACCGAGCACAGCTTCTGGGAAGATCCCTTGGTATTGCAGGTTATGGATAGTAAAGACCGTTCGAATCTTTTGGTACGCTTCGATGTGTTGATAATGGATTCGTAGAAACGCCGGAACGACACCCGTCTGCCAATCGTGGCAGTGCAACACGTCCGGCACTTCTTCAATCTGTCCGATCATCTCAAGGACGGCCCGGGAGAAAAAGGCGAATCGTTCTGCATCATCGTAATGACCGTAGAGCACGCCTTCGCGATTAAAATAGTACTCGTTATCGATAAAGTAATACGTGATCCCGTCGCGCTCTAACTTCAAGACGGCCCCGAACTGCTTACGCCAGCCGACCGGGACGATCAAATCGAATAAATATTCCATCTCATCGACATATTCTTGCGCAATCGAGCCGTACTTCGGCATTACGACACTGACATCTTCACCGAGGCTAGACACCGCTTGAGGGAGCGAGCCAATCACATCGGCAAGCCCCCCCGTTTTCATGAACGGTGCCGCTTCTGAAGCGACATACCATATTTTCATAATATCCTCCTTTAAACCGTTGTCCGTTTTCTGATGACGATCGGTTCATCGACCGTTCCACGAATGACCTGTCCACGTTTCACGACCACTTCTTTGTCTAAAATGGCGTTCTCGACGACAGCTCCTTCTTCGATGATCGACTTGGATAAAATGATTGAATTTTTGACGCGCGCATGTTCACTGATGACCACACCTCGGAACAAAATACTATTTTGAACTTCTCCACTGATTTTACATCCATTGGCGACTAGCGCTTCATTCACTTTCGACCCTTTCAAGTAGCGAGTCGGCGGCTCATGTTTGATCTTCGTGTAAATATGAGGGAAGTCGTAGATGATTCCTTCTTGGCGAAGTAAGCGCATACTTTCATTATAGTACGAAAGCACCGAATGAATCACCTGCATTTTACCCGTATAGTGATATCCGTGAACGTGGAGACGGTGGAGCTGGGGAAGAATAACTCCATCTAACAAGTCATACTCCCCTTTTGACGTCGCTTCATCGACGAGGCGAAGGAATAAGTTTTTCGACATGACGATCGTTTCCGTGTATGCATGCTCATCGTCCGGGCTAAAGCCGCGCTCCCCGATTCCGACGACACGGTCGTTCTCCCCGAGTCGAATCGGACGACAGTAGCCACATTTTTGTTCATGCTCCGTGTAAGCGAGCGTGATGTCCGCCCCCATCGATTTATGATGTTCGAGCATGTTTTGATAATCGATCGTCGTCAACACGTTCGAGCCGGTAATGACAACGTAAGCTTGTTTACTGCGCACGAAGTGTTCCCGGTGCATCGAGAAGTTCGCTAAATCTCCGAGATAGGCTTCGCCATCCGGTTTAAGCGCCGGCGGGAAGATATGCAATCCGCCTTGTGAGCGGTCAAGATCCCACTCTTTGCCTGATCCTACATGGTCCATTAAAGAACGATACTTATCGAGTGTAAAAATCCCAACTTGATCGATACCTTGGGTAATCATATTCGTCAATGTAAAGTCGATGAGACGATAACGCCCTGAGAACGGGACAGCTGCTAAGTTGCGATGTCCCGTCAACTCCGGGAATAACCCCTCTTCGGTACCTAAGTTGATGATTCCTAACAAATCATTCGTCAACAATAACGCCTCCTTGCGTCGGTCTATTTTATAATCAAGCACGTTGCTTGAAGACTGTTCCACTTTCGATATTTTCATGCGGCTCGATGACAACGATGTCACCCCCCGGCTCACCAACTGTCGCGCCATCTTCAATGACGGCACAGCTAGCGACAATGGCTCGGTGAATTGTAACGTCTTTCCCGATGCGGGCCCCTGGCATGATGACGGAGTCTTTCACGAGCGACCCTTCGCCGACACGCACGTCATAGAACAAGACCGAATGTTGGACTTCTCCTTCGATCCGGCAGCCTTCATTGATGACCGACTGCTCGACACAAGCATCTTTTCCGATGAATTGCGGCGTTTGGTTCGGGTTGACCGAGTAAATTTTAAAGTCTGGGTCATATAAATCGAACGGTGGATCTTCTTCGAGAAGGTCCATGTTCGCTTCCCATAGCGACTGGATCGTACCGACGTCTTTCCAGTAGCCTTTGAATTTATAGGCAAAGACGTTCAATCCGTCGAGGAGCGTGTTTGGAATGATGTTCTTCCCGAAGTCAAAGCTTGACGTCTCGTCTTCCGCGTCTTGAATCAAGTGTTCGCGCAACACTTTCCAGTTGAAGATGTAGATTCCCATCGACGCCAAGTTGCTCTTCGGCTTCTCAGGTTTTTCATCGAATTCGTTAATACGTAAATCATCGCCCGTATTCAAGATCCCGAAACGCGGTGCTTCATCCCATGGGACGGCCATGACTGAAATCGTCACATCGGCTTGTTTTTCTTTGTGGAAATCGAGCATCTTCTCGTAATCCATTTTGTAAATGTGATCTCCCGATAAGATCAACACGTACTCCGGATCGTAGTCATCGATATAGCTCAAGTTCCGATAGATCGCATTCGCAGTACCTTCGTACCAGTTTTTCCCCGACTGAGCTTGGTATGGTGGCAGGATAGCTAATCCGCCATTGCGGCGATCTAAATCCCAGGCAGACCCGATGCCGAGGTAACGGTTTAATTCTAACGGCTCATATTGTGTCAACACACCGACTGTCGTGATTCCCGAATTCGTACAGTTCGATAGTGGGAAATCGATGATCCGGTACTTCCCTCCAAAGTTGACGGCAGGCTTTGCCGTCTTCCTTGTGAGAGGCCCAAGTCTCTTGCCTTCCCCGCCAGCGAGGAGCATCGCAACCATTTCTTGCTTCATAGTACTGCCTCCTAAATTCATAATATAAACCTCTAATACCCTTTTTCGCTGTTTCCTAATGTATTCCTGCTTAAATTATTATATGATAGCGTTTACATTTTGAATTTTATCGAAAGATTGACGATATAATGAATAGAGAAAGAGGTGAGACGATGAGAGCATGGCTCGGGGTTGTGTTTATTGCTGGATTGGTTGCCGTTGGCTTCACAGTCAGCGGAGCTTTAAAAGAAGAGATTGACCAAGCGAAAACGATTGTCGCGTGGGGTGAAGAGGCCGTCAGCTCCGCTCCGCTCTCATCGAAACATGCTGTCATGCTGACTTATAAAGGAGGGACGGAACAGTTGTACTTGAACGGTCGCCGCAACGATGTCTCCGTCGATGGGCTTCCGAATCACATCCGTGAAGCAATCATCGTCATTGAGGACCGGAAGTTCAACGCCCATCCCGGCTATGACCTCGGAGGGATTGCCCGAGCGTTCATCAATAACGCGAACGAATCGTCGGTCCAAGGCGGGAGCACGATTACCCAACAACTGGCCCGGAATGAATATTTAACGCACGAACGGACGTATGAGCGCAAAGTAAAGGAATTAATGATCGCGCGAGCGCTCGAAAAAAATTATAGTAAAAAAGAAATTATGACCGCCTACAGCAACGTCATTTTCTTCGGTCATAACATCTATGGTATCCAGTCGGCGGCCGATACGTACTTCTCCCGTCCGCTCAACGATTTGAACTGGAACCAGATCGCTTACTTGTTGACCGTGCCGAACAATCCGTCCCTTTACGACCCGCTTGACCCGTCGGCTGCCTTTTACGAGCGTAAAGATCGCATCCTCACGCAATTGAGAGATGCGGGCGTCCTATCAAAGCAAGCATATGATGCGTTTCACGGCGTCAAACTCAAGGCCTCTTATCGCAGCCACAAAGTCCGCTATCCAGACTATATGGACACGGTCATGAAAGACGCGGTCCGCCTCGTCCGTACACGTTATGACCTCGATGAAGAGGCGGCCAAAAACTACTTGGCGAGCAATAAAGCGACAGTCGAAACGTATTTGTCCGTCGAACGTCAAAACCAAGCGAAACAAGTGATGAGCCGCTTACCGAACGGCTTGAACGGCGGCTATGCCGAATTGACGCCGAACGGGCGCATCGTCGCCCTCGTCGATTCTGAGATGAAGCAGAGTGGTGAATTCAACCGGGCCACCCAAGCGTACCGGCAGCCGGGCTCGGCTATAAAACCTGTCCTTGTGTTTGCGCCTTACATCGAAGAGACCGGAGCGAAGCTCGATACGGTGCTTGACGGACGACCTGTCTGTTACGGGACGTATTGCCCGACGAACAGTGGCAACCGTGTCCTGGGCGACGTCACGCTCCAAGATACGGTCGCTTACTCGTATAACACCCCGGCACTCGCCGCATTCACGGCGATCGACCAAGAGCGAGCGTACGAGACGGCCGACATGATGTTCAGTCAGTGGGATCCCGACAAAGACAGCAATCTCGCGAGCGCGCTCGGCGGTCTGACACAAGGAGTATCTCCGAAGGAACTCGCTGCCGCGTATACGCCTTTTCTCAATAAAGGTGTGTACGTATCTGGTCAGACGATTAAAGAAATCCGCTTTGCTTCGGGTGCCCCGACAATCAGCCCGGGCATGATGAAACAAGCCGTCTGGTCGGACGAGACGGCCTCGGCGATGCAAGAAGCGTTATCTGCCGTCACAACGTACGGAACGGGACGTTACGCCGGCCAGATCAAGCGCCCTTACGTCGGAGGCAAGACCGGCACGACCAACTCGCATAAGGACATGTGGTATGTCGGCTTGACCGATCAAACGATCACGGCGATCTGGCTCGGTGCCGACACGCCGCGTCCGTTCCCGGAGCTTGCCAACCGGGCGTACCCGGCCATCATTTGGACAGAAGCGCACCGTTAAAAAACAACAAGGCTAGAGGACGCATCCTCTAGCCTTGTTTCGTCTGTCTGTATATTTTGACGGTAAATGCGCTCCAAGCTACGCGTAGTTCGGTTTCGTCAATCACTTTCCACGGATTAAACATCGTCTGGCCGTTCTTGTTGAAGAACAGCTCATCGTCTATACGATACGTCGCGTGCTGCAAACGTCCGGCGTCATCCCAAAAAGTGAGAACGTCCCCTGCCTCAGCTGCCGCATCGACTTGAGTATAAGACGCATGAGCCAGTGTCTGTAGAAACGTCTTCGGATGGACCCATTGCGTGATCAACCAGTCTTCCCCCGTCACAGCAAACAGTGTTGCCGCTAAGCAGTTGCTCCCCGCCACCGTCGAGAACATATTGGCGTATCTCTTCAAATGACTTGGTGCTTCAAGTGGTAAATCATGTGCGTCCCATACATCCCATTCTTTCGCGTAGTTCAGCACTAGCTGACGGCGCTCGAAGTTCGTCATCAGCGCCCATACATTTTGTTGCAAGACGAGGTATCTCGCCCCGTCCACGTTGATGATATAAGGCATCCACTCTCGTCTGGATTCGTCGTCCGTTAACCGAAAGACAAGACCTCGGCCGAACGTGGCCTGAAATGTGAGCACATCGCTTCTCAACGCGTCCGGTAACGATGCTATCCACCCGCTAGGCGCATGGACGACGTGCGTCGCGACCGGATCGACCGTCCAGTATGTATAGCTGTTGGCGACGCTAATATCCCGATATGTCGGATGCTGACTGAACTCTTCTCTTGGTATGAGCAACATGCCTGGAGAATGGTCGAGCCGCGATAGTAGCCGCTCATCGATAAAGTACAAATCATGAGCAGGCATAAACGACTTGATCCATTCGCTGATCACAGCTTCTGAAGGGGCTAGTTTTATGTGAGGGCCGTTCATAAGATGATATCCCCGACCGAGTTAAACAGCCTGAGGAGCGCCCAGACGAGCCCACTTAAAAGAATCGCCCACATCATCGCTTGAATCAACAAGAGCCCGATTGCACGAAGTGTCGACATCAACTGACTGACTTGCCAAATATAGTAGAATAAATAGACGACAAACGTGCCAAGCAAGACCGCAACCGCTGCCGGCAGTGAAGTCAAAAACAAAAAACTGACACCTGAACCGACCAAAAAAATCGTTGCTCCTGGCTTTAAGCGATGGAGCGAGCTCCCGTTCGTCTCACGCGCAAAAAATGCGAAACCGAGTTGGTTGAACGTATCGGCGACGAGTTTAAAGGCGCTAAACAGCATGAAGTATATCGTGAAGAACATGACGAGCACGAGGATCTTCGTCTCTTGAACAGACAACAGCGCGATGATTTCACTATACACCCCGACACGCGTCAGCCATTGAATGGCGTATTCAGACGTGGCGATAGCGAGTGACATCGAAAAAAGAATGATCCCAATCAACGGGGCGTAGCTTAACAAGTACACATTTGTTTTCATATAGGCTCTCATTTCACAAGAATTTCTCATATTCAGTGCAAATCTATTATCAAGTATATTATAATATTCGTAGTCACGGAGAACAAAAGGGGGATTTTTAAATGGGTTTATTACTAATGGTCGGAATCAGCGTCGTCTTCCTTGCGGCAATCTTAACAGCAGGATACAACAGAAAACCTGAAGGTAATCAATAAGAGCCGCGATTCTCACGAATCGGGCTCTTTTTTCTTACTTTAATCCCGCATAGCTTTGCTGGCGCAGTGCCTCATAGACGATGATGGCTGCCGTGTTCGAGACGTTGAGCGAACGGACGAGGTTTGACTGGGGCAAGCGGATGCAGCGGTCAAGGTTGTCCTCGATCACTTCCATCGGCAAACCTTTCGTCTCACGTCCGAAGACGAAGAAATAGTCCTTCTCGACGTCAGACACGTCAAGGTCACTCGGATACTGTTCGCCGTACTTTGTAATATAGAAAAATTCGCCGTCCGGATGTTGTGCCCATAGTTCGTCAAGCGAGTCATGGTAACGGACGTCGACGAACTGCCAATAGTCGAGGCCGGCCCGTTTTAACATCTTGTCATCCGTCGAGAAGCCGAGCGGACGAATCAGATGGAGCACCGAGTTCGTTGCCGCACACGTCCGCGAGACGTTGCCCGTATTTGCCGGGATTTCCGGTTGAAACATTACTACATGGTTAGCCATAATCTATTCCTCACTTCACTTGTTCGATATCGAGTAATCGTTGTTTTTGATCGAGCCCGCCCGCAAAACCCGTGAGCTGTCCGCTGCTGCCGACGACACGATGGCACGGGAAGATGACAGGCAGCGGATTACGGTTCAACGCCTGGCCGACGGCACGGACTGCTTTCGGACGTCCAATCTGTTCCGCGATTTGTTTATACGTCCGCGTCTCACCAGACGGGATCGTCAACAACGCATCCCACACTTCTTGTTGGAAAACCGTCCCGTTCATATCAATCCACACGCGGTCAATTTCTTGGAGCCCTTCCCGTTCGACCCGTTCGATCATGTCGACGAGCCACACCGGTGCGCTCCCATCTGCCTGTTCTGTTTCCGCAAAATCTAACGCGATTAATTTCCCCTGCTCATTTAATTCGTATGATAACGTTCCCCATTTAGATGACACGGTCTTCACGTTCCCACTCCTCTCGGAATATACGAATCTCTTCTTTAACTAGTTCTGATTGCTCTACGCGTTCAATCTCTTGATAGATTGCTTCGGCGTCAGTACCGAGAATCGCGCCGATCGCCCAAACAGCCGTCGCCCGCATGTCTTCACGCTCATCGGTTTGAATGAATGTTTCGAGCACCGAGACGGCTGACGGTTCACGGTAATGTGCGAGCGCTAAGATCGCGTTACGTTGAATCGGCTTCTTGCCGCGCCACGAACCGGACAAATGACCAAACTTCGCCTTGAACTCGCGGTTACTCAAGCTGAGCAACGGTTCGAGCAGCGGTTTGACGACTTCTGCCTCCGGCAACAGCTCTTCATGATGGCGCCAATCTTTCTTACGGTTATATGGACAGACTTGTTGGCACGTATCACAGCCGTAAAGGCGTCCGCCAAGCTGCGAGCGGAACTCTCGCGGCATGAGCGTCTTCATCTGGGTCAAGTAAGCGATGCACCGTTTGGCGTCAAGCACACCCGGTTCGACGAGCGCCGTCGTCGGACAGGCGGTCATACATTTATCACAGTCCCCGCACCCGTCCTCGATTGCTGTATCGGGCGGCAGATACGTGTCTAAAATCATCTCCCCCAAGTACAGGTAAGATCCCTTCTCCGGCGAAATGATCGAGCAATTTTTTCCACTAAATCCGATTCCGGCCCGTTCGGCCACAGCCCGATCGACAAGTTCACCCGTGTCGACCATCGAGCGCGTTTTGACGCCAGGAACGAGTTCTTCGATATACGCTTGAAGCTGTTCAAGCCGTGAGCCGACGGCGCGATGATAGTCAAGCCCCCACGAGGCACGCGCGAACAGCCCACGCCGTTCGCCCGCCACGCTCCGGGGCGCATCTTTCAATTTGCTCGGGTAGGCGACCGCAATCGCAATGATTGACTGGGCGTCCTGTAACAATAGTTCAGGCGTCGTCCGCTTATCAAGGTCGGGTTCTTCAAATCCTGAAGCGAAGCCTTTCTCTTGTTGTTTGATGAGCCGTTGTTTCATGACGATGAACGGATCGGCCGTCGTCACTTTCAACTCATCGATCCCGATTGACGCAGCGTACTCGACAATCTGTTGTTTTAGTATCTCAGGAGTCATCCCATTCATCACCTCACTCTTCTTATTTTCGCATACAAAAAATCTCCCCGCCACTAAGGGCAGAGAGATATGAAGCGGGTGAAGAGAATCGAACTCTCGTCATCAGCTTGGAAGGCTGAGGTTTTACCATTAAACTACACCCGCAGAGAGTACCGGTGGTCGGAGTCGAACCGACACTCCAGAGGAACACGATTTTGAGTCGTGCGCGTCTACCAATTCCGCCACACCGGCATATTATGTTGGAGGCGCCAGTCGGAATCGAACCGACGATAGAGGAGTTGCAGTCCTCTGCCTTACCACTTGGCTATGGCGCCAAAGAGATTAAATGGAGCGGAAGACGGGATTCGAACCCGCGACCCCGACCTTGGCAAGGTCGTATTCTACCACTGAACTACTTCCGCAAAATGGCTGGGCTGGAAGGGATCGAACCTACGCATGTCGGAATCAAAATCCGATGCCTTACCACTTGGCTACAGCCCAACAAAATGGGGCGACTGAAGGGAATTGAACCCTCGAATGCCGGAATCACAATCCGGTGCGTTAACCACTTCGCCACAATCGCCATAATAAACAGGGGCAGCAGGAATCGAACCCGCGCTGACGGTTTTGGAGACCGTAGTTCTACCGCTAAACTATGCCCCTAAGTGGTGGGGGGGGGCGGATTCGAACCGCCGAACCCGAGGGAGCGGATTTACAGTCCGCCGCGTTTAGCCACTTCGCTACCCCCCCACATGGTGGCTTTGGACGGAATCGAACCGCCGACACAAGGATTTTCAGTCCTTTGCTCTACCAACTGAGCTACAAAGCCATGTATGTAGTAATTTAGTTAAATAAAAAAATGGCGGTCCTGACGGGATTCGAACCCGCGATCTCCTGCGTGACAGGCAGGCATGTTAACCGCTACACCACAGGACCACACAATTGCGGGGGCTGGATTTGAACCAACGACCTTTGGGTTATGAGCCCAACGAGCTACCAGACTGCTCCACCCCGCGACGATATAAAATTTAAATGGTGACCCGTACGGGAATCGAACCCGTGTTACCGCCGTGAAAGGGCGGTGTCTTAACCGCTTGACCAACGGGCCATAATTAGTATGGATAAACTGGCGGAGAGCAAGGGATTCGAACCCTTGAGACGGTTGTGCCGCCTACACGAATTCCAATCGTGCTCCTTCGGCCACTCGGACAGCTCTCCAAAAAAGAGAAAAAGTGGCTCCGCAAGTAGGATTTGAACCTACGACCTACCGGTTAACAGCCGGTTGCTCTACCACTGAGCTATTGCGGAACGATCTTGCCTGGCAACGTCCTATCCTCACAGGGGGAGACCCCCAACTACTTTCGGCGCTGAAGCGCTTAACTTCCGTGTTCGGCATGGGAACGGGTGTGGCCGCTTCGCTATCGCCACCAGACAAGTATTATATTAACATCATTTAACAGTGACGTCAATATGTTTTTAAGAGATTGAACTCTCAAAACTGAAGACTCATCAATACAAACCATTTCTAGATCAAAGCCTCGACCGATTAGTATCATTCAGCTCCACACGTCGCCGTGCTTCCACCCATGACCTATCTACCTCATCGTCTCTGAGGGGTCTTTCTTGATTGCTCAAAGGGAAATCTCATCT
>NZ_SJVB01000020.1:0-466 GCF_004337185.1 Exiguobacterium sp. SH0S2
GCCGCCGAAGGTGGGACAGATGATTGGGGTGAAGTCGTAACAAGGTAGCCGTATCGGAAGGTGCGGCTGGATCACCTCCTTTCTAAGGAAAATGCCCATGTGGCATGCCCATCGTTCAGTTTTGAGAGACCAAATCTCTCGACAAATCAAATTATGAGGGCCTATAGCTCAGCTGGTTAGAGCGCACGCCTGATAAGCGTGAGGTCGGTGGTTCGAGTCCACTTAGGCCCACCATTTTTTTGAGAATTCCCTTATATGGGGCCTTAGCTCAGCTGGGAGAGCGCCTGCCTTGCACGCAGGAGGTCAGCGGTTCGATCCCGCTAGGCTCCACTTTGTTCCTTGAAAACTGAAGATTCATCAAGACATCAAACCAAGAAAAATATGCATGGTCCGTTCGGACCGTGTGTCTTAGAAACGCTAGATCAAGGTAGAAAGGGCGTACGGTGGATGCCTTGGCACTAGGAGC
>NZ_SJVB01000021.1:0-391 GCF_004337185.1 Exiguobacterium sp. SH0S2
CGTGCTGGAACGGCTGTCGTGGAAAAGGCTGGTGCTGGAGCTGCTACTTTGCTGCCTCCCGGCTTTCATCCTGGGTGCATTTTTTGGTTACCTGCCCTGGTTTTTGCTGGCATCGGTAACAGGACTGCTTATTTTTTTTTTTTCGAACATCAGCGGCAGCAAGGCCATGCACTTCATGACGGGCAACCTGTCGCACCAGATCGAGCACCACCTGTTCCCGGACTTGCCGAGCAACCGGTACGCCGAGGTCGCGGTGAAGGTGCGCGCGCTGTTCGAGAAGTACGAGCTGGAGTACGTCACCGGCCCGCTGCCCAAGCAGGTGTTCTCCGCGTGGCACAAGGTCTTCCGCCTCGCACTCCCGAACAAGCGGCCCAAGGCCGGAACACCGGAC
>NZ_SJVB01000022.1:0-433 GCF_004337185.1 Exiguobacterium sp. SH0S2
GGCGACCGGCTTGATGCCCAGGCCCAGCAGGCCGAGGGACTGGGCGGCGGCCCGGCTCAGGTCCAGGATGCGGTTCTGGGAATGCGGGCCGCGGTCGTTGATGCGCACCTGCACTGCCCGGCCGGTGACTAGGCTGCGCACGCACACCCGGGTGCCGAAGGGCAGCGTGCGGTGCGCCGCCGTGAAATCGTTCATGTCGAAACGCTCGCCGCTCGCCGTGCGGCGGGCGTGGAAGCGCGCGCCGTACCAGGACGCCATGCCTTCCTCGCCGAAATCTCCGAGTTCGCTGCCGAGGTCCAGGCCCAGGCCCGAGGCGCGGCCGTCCTTCGCGCCCTTGGCCCCCTCCGGTTCCGTCTCCGGCGCAGGCGATGGCGACGGCATCGCCGGCGCGGGCTCGCGCAGCGCGGGCGGGGTGTCCGGATCGGTCAGGGGA
>NZ_SJVB01000023.1:0-426 GCF_004337185.1 Exiguobacterium sp. SH0S2
TTTGTTCCCTGCTTGATCGGTAATGACGAGTATGTACTCCCCTTCTTGATCAATTTTCGTTCCACTCATATAATTCACACCATTTAACGTGGCTGTACCTTCTGTAAATATCGGATAAGTCGCCTGTTTATAGGCTTTTCCAGTCTGAATACCACTCACTTGAGGAGCTGTTTTATCGATAGTGAATGATATGTTTGCGTAATGTCCAAAACTATCTTGGCCATTAAGTTCATAATACCCATCTTCCGTAAAGATTGTACCTGAGGCTACGAAATGAACACCACTCAAATACAGTTCACCTTTATTATATGTGATGGTAACATCACGATTGTAAACTTTCTGGTCTTCTGCGCCCTTGATAACGATTGGCATGTCATTAACTACGTCAACCGTATACAATTCACTGGTATATTCGTCATCCATCGC
>NZ_SJVB01000024.1:0-415 GCF_004337185.1 Exiguobacterium sp. SH0S2
GCATTAATGCCAAATTCCGTGAGCTGAAAACAAACGGCTATATCGTGGATGCGACATGCTGGTTTAGCGAAGAATCCAACGATGCGGAAACCCTCAAGGCCGGAAAACTGTATATCGACTACGACTATACACCGGTGCCTCCTCTCGAAAACCTGACCCTGCGCCAGCGTATTACCGATAAATACCTGGCGAATCTGGTCACCTCGGTTAACAGCAATTAAGGAGCCTGACCGATGGCAATGCCGCGCAAACTCAAGTTAATGAACGTCTTTCTGAACGGCTACAGCTATCAGGGCGTCGCAAAGTCCGTCACGCTGCCAAAACTGACCCGTAAGCTCGAAAATTATCGCGGTGCGGGGATGAACGGCAGCGCACCGGTAGACCTTGGCCTTGATGACGATGCGCTGTCAATGGA
>NZ_SJVB01000025.1:0-404 GCF_004337185.1 Exiguobacterium sp. SH0S2
GTATGATAGCTGTGTAGTCAGATCACCAGTCTGGCTATGCAGCGCTAATCAAGAACATCAATATCGTTCTCAATCCTATTCGATCATATCTTCAATCAAAAAACAACCCGTTCACTATTCATCTTAAAGTCTACTTTCTGCTCCTATCTCTGATATTCATTTGCCTATTTTTACTCATTTTCACCCCCACATGCAATATCTAAACAAGGCTACCCGAAGTATATACGAACGGCTACCGCCATTCTATATACTCCGGAGCCTTGCAAGTGGCTTCGCCCCCTTGACCCCTAAAAACCCTAACGGCAACTCCAGTCAAAAACTTTCACGTTGGCAAATAACGAATAAGGATGTCGCAGCTAATCGCTGCTCCTCCTATGCGCCCTACGGGCTATTGGGTGTCGCTG
>NZ_SJVB01000026.1:0-404 GCF_004337185.1 Exiguobacterium sp. SH0S2
GATGAACGATGTCCGCGTAATAATCCAGCAAATGCATATTCGGAAAGTGTATCTGGAATAGGTGTCACCGCGGCTAGAATTGTGGCAGGATCAGCCCCTAAAGCCACCGCTACCGGAAAAGGTGTAGCTGGATATTTATCACACCACTCTTGAAAATCCAATGCTCCACCCCGATGAGATAACCAACGCATAATCAGCTTATTTTTAGTTAATAGTTGCTGTCGATAAATACCTAAATTTTGCCGCGCCTTAAAAGGTCCCTGAGTAACCGTTAATCCCCATGTAATTAATGGTGCAACATCTTCTGGCCAACAATGCATTATAGGTAGACGAAACAGATCAACATCTTCCCCTTGCCAAATCTGTTCTTGGCAGGCGGCCGACTTGAGTCTTTTAGTTGGCAT
>NZ_SJVB01000027.1:0-403 GCF_004337185.1 Exiguobacterium sp. SH0S2
CCTTACATGACCTCGGTTTAGTTCACAGAAGCCGTGTTCTCATCCTCCCGCCTCCTCCCCCATAAAAAAGCCAGGGGGTGGAGGATTTAATCCATCTCCTGATGACGCATAGTCAGCCCATCATGAATGTTGCTGTCGATGACAGGTTGTTACAAGGGGAGAAGGGCATGGCGAGCGTACAGCTGCAAAATGTAACGAAAGCCTGGGGCGAGGTCGTGGTATCGAAAGATATCAATCTCGATATCCATGAAGGTGAATTCGTGGTGTTTGTCGGACCGTCTGGCTGCGGTAAATCGACTTTACTTCGCATGATTGCCGGGCTTGAGACGATCACCAGCGGCGACCTGTTCATCGGTGAGAAACGGATGAATGACACTCCGCCAGCAGAACGCGGCGTTGGTAT
>NZ_SJVB01000028.1:0-401 GCF_004337185.1 Exiguobacterium sp. SH0S2
TATTCACGCCACAGCTTTGGCTCTGTTCTTTAAAGAGCGTCGTGAATTTTACGGGAACTGTCAGACGTTTTATCGCTTTAACGAGTCTACTGAGAAAGGACCTGAACAGTTCATTCAATGGTTAGGCTCGCACCCGGCTTACTTAAAACAACAGCTCTTTTCGATCGTCCCGAGTACGCTCTATTCCGTATTTGGGTTAGAGGATTGGCGATGGATTGAAGTTGTAAAAAATGAAGATGAAGCGTTTTATACTGCGGCACTCCAATATGAAACTGACTTAAAGAGTTTGATGGAGATCCATGCTGAAAAAACGAAAGACTTAGGCTTAGGCGATACGTATGCCAAAATGATCAAGACGCTTAAAGATGATTCTCTAATTGGCTATCTATCCAGTAAAGGAT
>NZ_SJVB01000029.1:0-396 GCF_004337185.1 Exiguobacterium sp. SH0S2
TCCATACTTTCTTCAAAATATATGGTCTGGTAACATAACCCGTTAGGGTGATCGTATGGCACCTCTTCTATTTTGAATATTTGCGTATCTAACTCTTTACACGTTTCACAAGTTCTACCTTGTGCATGAACTGAATGCCATTGAACTTTCTTAGCAAACGGATTTACTTTGGCTTTGGTTTTAACGGCTTCCGTACCTATGTGACTAATAGTAGTTCTCGCCAGCCTTAATGAATTGTATTCAAGGTCTTTCCAAGCTTGGGCATAGCCACTACCCAATTTAGCTTTTAACTTTTCATGCCCCCACATTTTACGCTTGTCAGGGTTTACAAAGTCTTCAAGTAGTGTTGAAAGTTCTGCGGATGACATGCCTTGAGCTTCTGCCATTGCCACAACG
>NZ_SJVB01000002.1:0-758317 GCF_004337185.1 Exiguobacterium sp. SH0S2
TTGTGCATCCGTCTTTGCCCGTCAAGTAGCGTTCGGCCACATGAATTTTGAAAGCCTTCGTAAATTTGACCATAAAAACACCCCATAAAAGTTGGATTTTTATGTCCAACTTTTATGGGGCAGTTCAAATGGGTCACTTATTTCAAGTGTCCTTCATTCGGGGTTCAGTTCAGTTTTAGAGAACCTGGGCTTTTCCTTATTGTTTGATGCGGACCGTGAACGGCCCTGTCACTTCAATCGCTTCAAACGTCGCCGGCACCGGATAGGCGTGTTTGCCTTGGACCGGCTCGCTCAAGCGAATCGTCGTGTTCGCGATCGCTTCGTCCCCGCTCACGAGTTCGAGCGGTAACTGTTCAACGTTCAGTTCATGCTCGTAGCCGTTACGGAGAAGCAACGTCGCCGTGACGTTCGTCTCACTTGTTTCGACCGAGACGAGCATCAAATTGAACTCATTCTCGCCGACGGGCGGTGTCGACACGTTCGTGCGACGGAGCTGTTGCCACGCCGTGTTCGAAAATTGTTCGACTTCCTCATCTAGAAGCATCTGTAACGGATCGATCGGATTCATTTGGAAGACGAGTCGCATCGACGTCAGTTCTTCCGCTTCAAACTCGCCGAACAGTTCATCTGCAAAAAAGTCCAAATAGACCGGTTTGCTCGTCCACGGCTCGAAGCTCGGAAGGTCGACGCGGCTCAATACTTTCCGCCCGAGCGGAACGTTGTCTTTGTTCAAGAGGAGAACCGGCAATTCATTGACTTCGAACGAGCTCGGGAGCGTGTTCCGGAACAAGGCGACGAGCGACAATCCGCCCATCAACTTTTCAGCGTGCAACAGCTCGATCGACAGTTGGTTGTCGAGAAGCGCCGGCAGCCGCTTCGCGTGATAGCGGAACATGTACTCGTCTTCTTTCGGAATCCCCATGTCGCTGTCGATCACGAGCGTCAGTTGACGCCCTGTCTCGGTCTTCCCTGTATCGATTTGTTTACGTTTACGAAATCCTAACATATTACTCCTCCTCCAATTGCGTGACGAAATAGCGGTCGAGCTGACATACTTCCGTCGTCACTTCACGGGCAATATTGACATACGTCTGTTCGAAGATCTCAAATCCTTCTTTACCGAACTGACGACTCGGGTCTTCCTGCCCATAACTACGGAGTCCGATGCCTTCTTTTAATCCGCTCATCGTCGTGAGGTGGTCCGTCCATTTTCCGTCCAACGCCCGTAACAGTGATTCTTTGACGAACGTCACGACTTCCTCGGCTTGAAGACGGGCCTCGGCCGTTTTGACGATGTCGTCGATCCACGGCGCAAGCTCTGCCTTCAATTCCAACGAGTCGGCGATCTCATCTGACCAGACCGGCTCGCGTGTCGTCAAGTAGACGAGGTCTGTCTTCAACTCGTCGAGCGGCCACTCTTCTGGGACGAGCTCGTCCGAGACGTGCATGTCGATACTGTTCGCTAAAGCGAGATGCATCATGCCGAGCACGTTGTTCGTGATCGCCGCAGCGTCGGCGTTGACCGCCTGATCGCGGATCGTGTAGATGATTTTCCGTTGTTCGTTCAAGACGTCGTCGAGCTTGAACAAGTAGTCCCGAATCGAGACGCCGAGTCCTTCGATTGTCGTCTGGGCGTACTCGATGACGTCAGCCGCGTCTTTCGCGGACACTTCGCCACGTTCGTCCGGCTTCAGTTTCTTCTCGATCCGCTCAAGTTTTTGGATCGCGTAACGTTTGACAATCTCATCTTCGAGCGAGACGAAGAACTGCGTCGCGCCAGGATCGCCTTGACGTCCCGAACGACCGCGAAGCTGGTTGTCGACACGTTGCGACTCATGGCGTTCCGTCCCGATGACGAACAAGCCGCCCACTTCTTTCGATTTCGTATCAAGCATGATATCGGTCCCGCGACCGGCCATGTTCGTCGCGATTGTCACTTTGCCGAAGCGTCCGGCGTCGGCGATGATGTCCGCTTCTTGCGTGACCGTCTTCGCGTTCAACACCTCATGCTGAATCCGCTGTTTCGACAAGTGCTTACTGATGGCCTCGGACTGGGCGATCGACGTCGTGCCGATCAACACCGGGCGTCCCATCTCATGCAGCTCGACGACTTTGTCGGTCACGGCCGCATACTTTTGGTCGACCGTCATGAAGATACGGTCCGAGTTGTCTTCGCGCAAACGCGGCCGGTTCGTCGGCACTTGGACGACGTCCATGTTGTACGTCTTCAAAAACTCTTGGCGAGACGTCTGGGCCGTCCCGGTCATACCACCGATGAGCGGATACATCCGGAAATAATGCTGAATCGTGATCTCGGCCGTCGTCTTGTTCTCTTCGGTGATCGTGACGCCTTCTTTCGCCTCGAGCGCCTGATGAAGCCCTTCCGACAGACTGCGTCCTTCCATGATCCGTCCCGTGAACAAGTCGATGAGCTCGATCTTGTCTTCTTTGACGATATAGTCGACGTCGAGTTCGAACAAGACGTTCGCCCGGAGCGCTTGGACGAGGTAGTGATAGAGCACTTGATGCTCGGCGCTGAACAAGTTGTCGACCGCGAACATGTCTTCGATTTTCAAGATCCCGGAGTCAGTGAGCGCCGTCGATTTCGATTCGAGGTCGACTTCGTAGTCCGCCTCGTCGAGCTCGGTGACGACACGTTGCGCCAACTCCTTCAAGCGGATGTGCGAGCGGTCTTTTTGGGCGATGATGAGCGGCGTCTTCGCCTCGTCGATCAAGATGCTGTCGACTTCATCGATGATGGCGAAGTGGAACGGGCGCTGGACGCGCTCTTCCGGTGACCCGACCAAGTGATCGCGCAAGTAGTCGAACCCGAACTCGGTCCCGACGCCGTATGTAATGTCGGCCTGGTAAGCAGCGTGCTTGTCGCTCTGTTCCATCTCAGGAACGTTCAACCCGACCGAGAGACCAAGGAAATCGTGGATCTGCCCGATTTGTTTCGCGTCACGCGTCGCGAGATATTCGTTGACGGTGATGACGTGGACGCCTTTGCCTTCGAGTGCTATGACGTAACTCGGGAGCGCGGCGACGAGCGTTTTCCCTTCCCCGGTCGGCATCTCGGAAATGTTCCCTTCGAGGAGGGCGAACCCGCCGATGAGCTGGACGTCATAGTGACGCATGCCTAAGACACGCACCGCCGCCTCACGGACGAGGGCGAACGCTTCTTCGGCGACATCATCGACTTTGGCGCCGTCGACGATTTTTGCTTTCAATGTTTCGGTATATGTGCGCATCTCGTCGTCTGAGAGCGCCTGCATCGTTGTCTCTAATTGGTTGATCCGGTCGACGCGTCGCTGATAGCCTTTCAAGCGCCGGCTCTGGTCATTCGTCAATTGCTTTACAAACTGAATCACGTTGTAGCCTCCATTTAGTTCACAGTCATTGTCAAATCCATACCCGTCTATTATAGCGAAATTTTGCTCATTTCGGAGACTTTTTTACGAAAACTTCCTAAAAGATGGTTTTTAAATTGTGAAATTCCTATAAAAATTGGGTAAATTTCAAAATATATTTACAAGTTTATTTTCATTTTTCTATTTGAGACGGTTTGAGACCGTGATACGATAAGAAAAACAGAACATTTGTTCGTAAAAAAGGAGATGGGATCATGCGCCGGCGGATCTTCTGTGTCGACAGCGTCTCATTTTATGCCAGCTGCGAGTGCGCGGCCCGTAACTTGAACCCGTACAAGACGAAGCTCGTCGTCTTATCGAACTTACAGGACAGCGGCGCCCTCGTCCTCGCCGCGACCCCGCCGCTGAAACGGCTCGGCATCAAGACCGGCTCCCGACGCTTTCACATCGACCGCCTGCCTTGGCATGAGCGACGGCACGTCCTCTACGCCGAGGCCAGGATGAGCCATTACTTGAACGTATCGGTGCAAATCGTCCACATCTTGCACCAGTTCGCACCGCCTGAGGCGATCCGCGTCTACTCGGTCGATGAGACGCTCGTCGACTTGACGGGGACGGAGCGCTTGTTCGGGAACGATGACCACGTCGCCCGCCTCATCCGCTCGACCGTCTTCCGCTACACCGGCGTCCCGGTCACGATTGGGATCGGACCGAACAACGTCCTCGCCAAACTTGTCCTCGACTTGCATGGCAAAAAGACCGGTGTCGCCAGTTGTGCCCTCCACGACGTCGAACGATTGATCCATCCGGCGCCGATCGAGAAGATGTGGGGCGTCGGGGCGAAGATGGCGGTCCATCTCCATCGGCTCGGCATCGACACAATCGGCGACCTGGCCCGTTATCCGCTCGACGTGTTGCACGATAAGTTCGGTGTCATCGGCGCCGAGCTGTGGCATCACGCCTGGGGCATCGACGAGTCGCCGACGATCCTGCCGGCGAGTTCGCTGTTCGGGGCGAAACGCCAACGGCCCCGGACGATTGGCCACGGCATCACGCTCATGAAAGACTATACGACGGAAAGTTCGACCCGACTCGTCTTGCAGGCGATCGCCGTCGAGGTCGGGATGCGGACGCGGCAGTCGGGACTCGTCGGCGGCAACATCCATCTCGGTGTCCGCTACACCCGGACGAGCGAGCGGCGCGGCTTCAGCAAACAAAAAAAGCTCGCCCGCTTCACGGCGGACGAGCGTGAGTTTTTGCCGGTCCTGTTCCAACTGTTTCTTGAGGCGTGGGACGAGACCGAGGCGGTCCGTTACGTCTCGGTCGCCCTCGGCAAGCTCGAGCCCCGGAGCGACCACGTCCAGCTGTCGTTGTTCGAGGACGAATGGGCTCGGGCCCGTCGGTTCGACTTTTTAGACCTCGTCGATCAATTGAACGTCCGCTTCGGCCGCGGCACGATCCGTCCGGCCTCGAGTCTACTGAAAGACAGTCCGCTCCGCACGCGGCAACGCCTGATCGGCGGACATAAACAAGGAGGTGAACCGTCATGAGCCAAACCCGCTACAAAGACCGCGGTGAATTGAAGTGGATCCCGTTTCTCATGCCCGAACACGTGGCGCTGCTCAAAAAATATTACGCCCACGTCCAAAAGATCGAGCTGCCCGACATCGACGAGCAACTCCTTTATCTGTGGCAGACCGAACTCGAACGGGCCATCCGGGAAGGCGACCAAGTCGAACTGACGTTGTTCGAGGATGGTCTCGCCCGCTCTATGCGTGGCTACGTCCATGCCATCTATTACGCCGAACGCGAAGTCGAACTGTTCGACACAGACGTGCGCCGCATCCCGTTCAGCCACATCCTGTCGGTCCGGTAAGACGCGTCAATCGCGTCTTGCGTCGTCTAGAACAATCAAAGTTACTTTATTGGAAATTACAGTAAACACTTTGTTATTGTTATTTTAAAGTGCAACACATAAAAAGAGGTAAGTCGTGACGGCAACAAATCTAATCACTACGTGTAAGGTGTTAAAAATGTATACGGCTTTACTTAGAAAAAGAGGGATTACACGATGGATACAAAATATCAACTGACGTTTGAAGATTTTATGGCGTTACAGAAAGACTCATTAAAGAGGATTGAGCATCACCAAGCTAGATATAACATCACAACTATCGCACTCGCCATGATGGTCTTCCTGTTCGGCTTTATCGTTCTCCATATCGTCTTGCCAATGTCTCTCTATTTTTATACTCTCTACCTGAATTCAGAGAATATATTTAAAATTATTGTGGTCTGTTTAGCTCTTATCCCTGTAATTTTATTAAAATCGTTTATTGGAAAATATTACGATTTCGTCACGCTTCGTAAACTCAAATCTGCGTATAAAAACGATAAACGATGGCCGCGCGATGTGACGTTGCACCTTCACGAAACTGGGATTCACGTAAATTCATCTTACGTCAGTGGGATTAAAAAAACTGACGTGGCATGGGAATCAATTAAAGTTGTTGGCGAAGACGACCATCACTTCTTTTTATACTATGAAACGAACGAAGCTATCATTGTCCCCAAAATGATTCCCGCACTGAATGAATCAGAGAACCGAATACTTCATGATTTAATAAATCAACACTTGAACCGTCACGTAGTAAACGAATAATGAGAGAAAACCGAACAGTACTCATTATGTACTAAAAGACAGAACAAGAAGACGCAACCATTGTGTGATGGTTGCGTCTTCTTCAATTCGTCGGTGTCTCGACAACTTGATCGCCCTCGTCCGCGTCTTCTATAAGCAAACGGACGTGACGGCCGAATAGCCACATGACGATGAGCCTACTTCTCCTTTCAAACAATTTTCTCTAGCTTTCCCCGATTGATCCGATACACGTCCTCACAGAGATAATCGATGTCTTCTTGATTGTGACTCGTGATGAGAATCGTTTTCCCTTCGTCTCGAAACGCGAGCAACAACTCCCGTAACGATTGGACGCTATCATGATCTAACGCGTTAAACGCTTCGTCCAAAATCAAAATCTGCTGATTCTCCATGATGGCTTGTGCGATGGCAAGCTTCTGTTTCATCCCAAGCGAATAGTTTTTCACTT
The DNA here is from genome assembly GCF_004337185.1 of Exiguobacterium sp. SH0S2. Classification (NCBI taxonomy): domain Bacteria; kingdom Bacillati; phylum Bacillota; class Bacilli; order Caryophanales; genus Exiguobacterium; species Exiguobacterium sp. SH0S2. The sequence goes on from NZ_SJVB01000002.1 coordinate 6,482, forward strand.
TCTGTTGATTGTCCGGGTTCAGTCCCAACATTGACATCGTTTTCCGAATCGTCTCTTCGCTAATCTTGTTTTGGATTTGCGCCAATTCGCTCAAGTTCTTAAACCCGGTCTTATTGGCAATATAACCTGGACGATCGATGATGATGCCGATGTCCTCCGGGAAACGATGATCCTTCCCCATCTGTTTCTCTCGGATGTACACCTCTCCCACATCCGGGAAGACGAACCCGCACATCATTTTGAAAAGGATGGATTTCCCCGACCCGTTCGGTCCGACGATTCCGACGATCCGTCCTGGTGGAATCGATAAGTCGACCGCGTCAAACAACACATTTCCTTTATATGACTTTGTCACATTTTTTAATTCAATCACTGCAGACATGGTCATCCCCCTTTATACTTGTAAACTTCTTCTGAACAACAGGTGCGCACTCGTCATCAACAAAACGACCGTTCCCGCTAATATGGACAACACGTATGGAATCGAGTGCGACTCAAGCACGACCAAAGCGTTCATGCCGACCGGTAACCAGCCGACGTTCAAGCTCGGAAACAGCAAGATTGATAACACCCCTAACACCATCGGCACCGCATACGCCTCCTGAAGCAACCAAGTCACGATAAAACAGATCAACGTATAGACAAGTAATTGAAACACCGTGCTGACAAATAGAAACGCGACCACGGCTGGGAGCGAGTGCTCAAACACACCTCCAAAGCTGAACTCCAGGCGCATGAGCTGACCAACGAGTAGCGTCGCTCCAATCAGACATGTGATAAGCACCGCGAAAAACATCACTTCTCGGACAATGATCGTATGGAACCAGCGATGCGGACTCTTATACCGGATGAGCTTGTAATGACTGATTTCTTGCAGTTCCCGCTGCATCCGGATTTGACTCATGTACGTCGCCCCAAAGAAGAGAATCAAGTACGACATGAGCGAAAGATAGGAGAAATAATCTGAATTCACCCCGATGAACGTCGCTGTCACGAGTTCGCTACCCGTTGTGATTTCGTTTGAGGACATCATCGCGGTATATGAAATATGTAAAAATACTAAGCCACCATATAACATATAGGGCCCGTAATCTTTCCACTTTCCCCAGTCCATACGCTGTAAGGTCGTCAGCTGACCGAATACGAGATGTTGCCCCGCTATCACAAAGACGAGCACGAGTGCGGCGACAAGTAAACTCGAATAGGAGAGGGACGTCATCGCGACCGATAGATACGTCGTCGGTGACAAAAACTTCAGCTCCTCCGGAAGCGCCTTAAACCCGAAAACACCGAAGAAGAACGTCACAATCGTCTGCGCGTACAGCCAGCCTTTCTTTTGATGGAAAAAAAACAGACCGGCAAGCGAGAAGTGAACAGTGATAAGGAACAAGAGCAACAACAGCAGTTGTACCGGGAGCGGATGCCACGGAATCGAGAACTGCTCCTGTAACACGCTCGTCGCATTCACATCATCGATCCCTTGCGTATAACCGCTCCATCCTCCTTCATAAGGCAATCCGATTGTCATGAAGAGACTGAGCACGAACAAGACGGTGAACAGCGGAGCGGTCTCGACGAGGAATAGCTTCAACGTCCGGTAAGCCCAGCCTCGAGGCGTCGCGAAACGAATAAACACTTCATGACGGCTCTCACGGATGAGGATGCCGACCGACAGAAACAATATGATGGGAAACACGAAATACGTCAGCAAATACATGTCGTTCGTGAGCGCATAAAATCCATCCCACATGTTCACCTTCGTCTGTTGTACGTGCACTATTTCGATCATCTCGCGCTTCGAAAAAAAAGCATATAAGAAGACGATGATGAGCGCGAGTAGCCAAATTTTTCGCGTGAACTCGTGTCTCAAGCGTTCCACAACCATGACCCATCCCCCCTTAAAAGCTCCACTCGCGACGTGGACGGAGCCGGAAGACATAAATTCCGACCCCAAGCGAAACGAAAATCAGAAACGGAACGAACATCGTCCACACCGGCTGCGCCGTGATGTTGAACGGGAACAACGTGCTGAGCGGTGAGAACTGGGGCGACTGAAAAACACCTGCGACAAAATTCAGGATGTGATACATCAAAAACGGCAGTGAGATGGCGACGAACACATTCTCAAGCGTCAACATGAACAGATAGGCCATCGTCGCATATAACGCCCCATTCAACCCAATCCAGACGGCATAGGAGAATCCGTATAGTAGCGGATGGATGTCAGCCAAAAACGATAACGTCGTCTGCGGTACGATTACCCCTTCCGTCACGTCGGTATACGTGACGAGATGGAACATCGGTTCGATGTATAGCACAAATAAAAAAGTCACGAAAATCATAAGGAAGAGTACGACGCCGCTCAATACCGCGTTGACGAGCCCCTTCACGAACAGATATTTCGATAGGTCAACGCGCGTCCGTGTATACGTCACGAAATGATGACGGTGTTCCGCGAGGATATTCGGTAAAAAAATCAAGATGGCGAGCACCGGGAACAACATGCTCGGAATCGTCGAGACGCTTTCTTCAAACACTTCAATCGGCTCGAAGAACTGATACCCCTCTCGAATCGTCATGAACTGAACGAGTGGCACGATGAAGATAATGGTCGCATAGACGAGTAAGGAACGGACGGTCCAGATGTTAGTGAGTTCTCGTTGAATGAGTTGCTTCATATATTATTCCTCCTTCGATGTAGTACGATTCGCCATCCAAAAACCGATCGCGTTCGGGCGCGGCCAGCTCTTCTATTGTCACGCGGTAGTATTTCCGGCGCCCACCGGCACCTTGATCGTCGCCCCAATACGATTCGACGCTTCCTTTTCTTCTCGAGTCGTTTCAGAGACAAGTAGAGCGTCCCTTCTTTCAACTCGAACGTTTCGTCCGTTCGAGCGTGGACGACTTTGACAATCTCATAGCCGTACATATCCTGATCGTTAAGCAACGACAAGATAATCGTGTCGATCTGCCTTTTCAATCACTTTTTATCGATTTCCATAAGTCCATCCATTTATATCCCAATCAGAGTTACCTAATTTTCCCACATGAATAACTTGTTATGCAATGTATTTATTTTTTTGATGCTATTGGCGCATTTAACTTTTAAAAGCAGACATAGACCATGATGAAAGGGCACAAAAAAGAAGACAGGGTGTCCTGTCTTCTCGTGGGAACATGAAATTAATTCGTCGGTGCCTTGACGACTTGATCGCCCTCGTCCGCGTCTTCTCCAAGTAAACGGACGTGACGGCCGAACAGCCACATGACGACGAGATGGGCTTTCGCCTGCGTCTTCGTATAGAACCACCACGGCATGGCCGGTACGAACTCGTGGATTGCAATCAGCCCCTCGTCCGAGTCAGGGAGTCGCCTGAACTCAAGGCGGCCGGTCTTGTCGTCCTCGGTCAGCTTCGCGAACAGTCCCCCATCGATCTCGAATGAGGCCATGTCGTCCGTCGCCGCATCTTCAAGCGACAAGTGGAGTGCGACGAGTGACGGACGGAGGAGCGCAATTTCCCAATCATCCTGTTCTTTCGTCGTCTGGATGAGCGGATAAGCGATCCGCCCGAGCCATTCGAAATATTCGTCGGCCATCCAAGCCGCTGATTTATCGTCTGGCAGACCGAAACGTTGAATCGAACGGACCGTATACTGTTGCGGCGCTTTTTTCTTCTTGCCGGCCGACTTCTGCTTCTCTTCTTCCTCGAGCGCGTGCTCGACCGCTTCCTTGAACGGGATCTCACCTTGCTTGACGCCGTCCGTGTCTTTGGCGACCATGACGTGATCCATGCTCTCGACGAGCGGATAGACGGTGTCTTTCGGCTCACCGGTGACAGCCATGACCCAAAGCCGTGACAGCTTGATCGTCGGGAACGGGAAGTCGATCATGACGCGACGCTTGCCCATGACGTCAGCCGTATCTTCGATCATCTTCCGATACGTCATCACTTCCGGACCACCGATGTCGATATGATGGTCGTACAACGATTCGGCCCCGACGACCGAGATGAGCGCTTGGACCGCTTCTCGCAAATCAATTGGATGTGTCTCCGTCTTCGTCCAGTTCGGGAGGATCATGACCGGGAGTCGTTTGACGAGTTTCGCGAGAATCGGAAACGACGAGCCTTCCGGACCGATGATGAGTCCGGCCCGGATCGTCGTCACCGGAACGCCTTGGCCACCGAGGATGCGTTCGACTTCAAGGCGGCTCTTCAAGTGCCGTGACAACGTCTTCGACTCTTTTGGAATGATGCCGCTCAAATAGACAATCTGCTCGATATCGTTCGCGCTCACTGCCCGGGCGAAGTTATCAGCGATGAGCGCGTCCATATCCTCAAACGTCGCCTGCGTTAGCCCACCGTCCGGGATCATCGAGTGGACGAGGAACATGGCGTAGTCCGCCCCTTCGCACGCCTCGCGCGTCTGCTCATATGAGAACAAGTCGCACGACCGCCACGTGATATGGGCCTCGTCTTCCTTGTTCTTCGTCGAGCGGGATAAGGCGATAATGTCATATTCTTCTTTTAAATGTTCCATCACGTTCGAGCCGATATAGCCGCTCGCGCCCGCGATGACGATCGTTTTCCGCATATTGGTCACTCCCCTTAGTTTGCACATAGAGGTTATGTACCCGTCTTGGACTGAGATTAAATCAGTCGCGAGCCCTACAGTGTGCATTGGAAAATTTATGTAAACTAGACTCAATTACAGGAAGAGGAGGAATGGTTATGGGATTTTGGTATTTCTTGATGCTGTTGATCGGTGGCTGGCTCGTAATTCGTGCCGTATTCAAAAAGAACACGAACGGCCTCCTGCGGATTGGCACACTTGTCGTCGGTGGTCTGTTAATTGCGCTTGGACTGTTCATGTTTCAAGATGGAAGTGATGCGATTGTTGCGGATTTGTTTAACTTGTGGTGAGGATTAAATAGATATAAGTGAATCGAACCTTTGTAAACAGGTTCGATTCACTTATATCTTAGGAACTTAATTGTAAATTTTAGCCTTAAATACTCATTATTGCCAACTATAAAAAAGACAAAAAATAATAACGCTATTTTCTTCTTTTACATGGTCCATATTCGAGTTCATCCAGTCTCTAACCCAACAATCACAATTGATCTCCTAGTTTTCTTAAGCTATTCATAGTTGAAGTACATTAAAGCTTTGCGGGAAATAAATCTGTCTACTCCTAACAAATGTTTAGCAAATACTATTGAAAATTAAGTACAAAAATTACTTACTTGTGAAATGAAATCATCATAATCTTCTTTATTATTTTCTAATAATATATTTATCATTTTATCAATAAATATATCTTGACTAATAGAAAGGTCTCTACAGAGTTCAATTAGCCAATCATGTTCGTTAAACCCTTCTAAGGCAGTTAGTACTTCCTCTAGTTTTTCAGAGTCTATTTGTAAACTATATGAGACAACATCTATTTGAGATAATATCAAATCTTTAAATTGGTTTTCCGGACTAAGTAAACCAGGTAAAAAGGTAAACGGATGAGAATAGTGTCCAGTAATTTTACCATTTTGATCGCCATCAAATATGCCTATTATTCTAGATGGCAGTATAGATAAGTGAGGCACTTTTAAAGTGTTTTTGATATTTTCTACACCGCCTAATGTAATCACCAAGTAATCAAATTGGCTATTTAAATTATATCTATTGAAAATGTTTGTAACTATTGTTTTAGCAACATTGTCTTCCACACAAAAAATAATAGGAACTGTGAGCGGCATTCCTAATGACTTTAAGGTCCAGTATTTATTTTTAGGTTTTTTGACCTTTGAGCGAGACCCGGTCCTGGAAACATATACAATGTTGTGTGCAGGAATCCTATTTACTATTGCATGAGAGTGCGAAGTGATTATAGTACAAAGTTTTTTTTCTACAGTATATTTAGCAAGTACGTTAATCAAATTTTCTTGAGTTTGATAAGATAAATAAGTTTCAGGTTCTTCTATTATCAAATAGCTATGCTTTGCCAAATTTTTAACAGAAGAATATATATATATAGCTGCAATTTCCCCTAATCCTAAAATTTCGGTCCCATGAAGGTGTCCTGAGTACTCTATTTCAAAGTAAGGAATATAGCGGTCATCGTCTACCTCAATATCATAGATATAACAATTAGAAATGTCTTTATTTAAAATAAAACTTAACTCTTTTAACTCTTTAGGATTCAACTTTTTTGAGGGAGCAGGCTCTATCAATTCAGAGAGATTACTTTGTTTAGTAAAATAACTTAATAATTCTGTACAATGATTCGAAGTGTCAATAATCATAGAAGAGAAATTTAATTCTTCACCTTGAGCTTCTTCCGCTTCATTTGCTCCACCCTCTTGTAACCCCACTTGTGGATAAGAAATTGAATGATTTTTATTATCATACAAAACTTTTAATACAAAAGATGATTCATTTACTTTTTTTTGTCTGTAGGCGTTTGACTGAAAGTAAATAGGATCTAAAACTGCAATTAAAGAACTAAGTAAAGTGGATTTACCTACACCATTTCTCCCACAAATTGCTATCAATTGTCCATCAAATGCAATTCTATCTGAGTGAAGCATTCCTAAACTCGTGATGCTTAATTCTGCGATACCTGTTTTAAATTCGGCTTTTTTACTTTCAAGTCGACTCCAATAATCATTTATCTCCGCACTTCTCATAGTTCGTTATCCCAATAATTCTCCAAAAATTCTTCGAGAATATACGCTAAGTTAGCACTTGAGTAATTACTATCATAACTTTCAGAAATAGTTTGAATTAATTTAGAGAGTAACTTTTGTTGTTCAGGATATTTTAAATTAAATTTATCATAAGTCAAATACATAAAAATCCATAAGACTAAATCTCTTAATTTAATAGAGCTAGTGTTTTCAGCCCTATAACTGGCCCTATCGTTGTAAAGATTTAAAAGATCTTCTACTACTTCTTCAGGAATTTCTAAATCATAATAAGTAAAAAGTATATTCCTTGAGTTATTTTTTGAAGTTTCAAAGTTATAAATAAATTTACCCAAAAATTGAGTGTCTATGTAAGAATCAAGTTGCGATATAAAACAGAGTAAACTGTACATAGTCGACTTATTAAATCTAATGTTCGTATCAAATTGAGAAAGACAGTCACTAAAAATTTCTAAAGACTGTGTTGCTTTTTCTATTGCGTTTTCGTCAAAAGGTTCACCTCTTCTGTATTTCATAGTAATATTTTTTGATGAAGCAGGTTTTTTTAACGATTTATTTTCTAATGTAAAACAAACTTTTGCTAACATATCATCGTGAGCCATTCTAGCATTAGAAAACCCCAGAACTGATTTATCTAAACCTAAATGACTCATGTAGCCACTTAAATTTTTCACTTGGTTTCTAGGAACTCCGTAGAAAGAATTTCTTTGTTCAGCAGGACTCAAGGTTGTGGACTGATTTAATCTATAAAAGAGCTCTCCAGGTTCTTCAGGAAGATACTCTTTGATAATAAACACTCTAATAGTATAATCTAAAAATTTATTTTTTACTTTTTCAGGGAAATCAGAGAATTTCAAACCATCTAACTCTTTTATAAGAGGATCTAATGGGATCTCATCTCCAAATACCCCAAACTGATTATTTATAAAATCTCTAATTGCGGCAAGCCTTTGTTGACCATCTAAAACTTCATGCTTTCCAGAATCTTTGACATAGACCAAGTGAATAGGAGGAATATGCCAATCTCTTAAAATGCTATCAATCAATTTTCTCTTTTTGTTTACATCCCACACTTCTCCACGTTGAAAATCAGGTTGTAAGTCATAAATACCTTTTTGAATTCTAGAGTTTATAGTTTCAATATTTGGATCTGAAGTTTGTGATATCATGTTTTTTTAACCTCCTTAGCTTAAAGTTTAACACATAAAAACATTTGCAATAAATTTAAAATAATGGAAACCACGGGCGTCGAACCAGCGTCGGAAAGCATTGTTAACACATGCTTCTCCGTGTGTAGTTTATCGAATAAGTTTCAATGTGACACTGCCGATAAACAGGCGTTTTCAAATCCAGGTGCACGGCTCGTGATGCGCGGCTTATTCAAAAAAACACGAACGGATTCATGCGATTCGGCACACTCGTCATCGGAGGTTTGTTAATTGCACTCGGATTGTTTATGTTCCAAGATGGAAGTGATGCGATTGTTGCGGCTTTGTTTAACTTGTGGTGACTATAGACCGAACAAAAACACTTCCTGCACGCAGAAAGTGTTTTTTCATTAGAACGATAGAATTAACGAGGGCCCGTCATTGAGAATCTCTCCATTTTTAGCGACATAGTCGACATGAACTTCCGCATGACGTAACATGTCGCTCTCTTTTAGCGCTGTCATCCAAGTGCGGACGAGTGCCTCGTCTCCTGACGCTGGCTCCCGATGAATCGTCACCAGGATTGTCGGTACGACGTCGGCCGTTTTATGGGCGAACGGGTTCGCCGCCGAAGCGCCGAGTTGTCGTAGGGTTACTTCATCGTAAAAAAACGTCGTATGTGACGTCGCTTCCAAACCACGTCATGACCGAATCCTCAATAACATCCGTCACGTCATCTTCCCATTTCGATGCCAGGAACGTGTCGACGACTTCCCCTGTCGTCTCGTCCGCGTAAACGAAAAACTCGGTCCCTGTCACAGAATCAACTGAGGTTGCCGCATATTCGAACGGGAAATTCCCCATGTTGTCGAACGTGACCTCTCTCTTCAATTCGGCATTGTCAAAACATTCCGCTACATACGGCTCAGCGAGTTGGATTGCCTTTGCTTCTTCATCCGGATCGGACTGCATCGACTGATTGAACGCCAAAAACGAGCCCTCCCATCCCGACGACAAGTATTCCGATTCCGAGCAATGCCCATTTCCAAAAGCGCTTCATCTCGATACCTCACCTAAAAGCTTGTTCATCGCAATCGAAGCTTGTTGGAATCCGAGGCGTGCATAAAGTCGCTCAGCATCCGGATTTGAACCAAATACACTTAGACCAATTGACGTCGCCCCCTAATTCTTGTGCTGTAATCGTCTCAAGTCGTTGCAATGCTGCCGTCGCATATCCACGTCCGCGATAGGCTTCTTGCATCCAAACATGGTAAATGAAGACACGCTTTGATTCTTCCTGAAAGGCATACCATAAAACCCCGACTCGCGTCGCACCGTCTATCACATGGACGACTGTTTGTCCCTCAGTCGGTTGATTGTCTGGAAACAGACTACGAATCAATTGCGTCGACTCTTCTTGCGCCAGTGCAGCAGGTAATTGATAATTGCGGGCGACGTCGTTCGCATAATCATCAATCAACCACGTCAAATAAGAAGTAAGTTCCCCTTCGTCCATCTTTTCAGAATGAATGTCCATTATTGTTCCCCTCACAATCTTCTTTCCCTCAGTTAACCATACAATTTTTGGAAATGATTGTTCCGTTTAAATTGCTAATTGAGATGAGCGATTTTCTATATTTGTGACGTTCCCCATTCTGAAATATTATGAAGTTCATAAATTGATGGTCATAACCTCTGTTTAAATGGCATTCCGATATCTATGAATTTCGCAAAATATTGAACACGTTTATGTCTTCGGTACCCAATTGGCTTCAAGCCCATTTTGCACCGCATAATCATACAGGTGAATCAATTTCGTCTCTTTGTACGTCTCCATCTGCTCTGCCATTTTTAACTTATGATTTCGTTCCACGAGCGCGTAAAGATAATCAACCTTCGCCATTCGATTGTTCTTGCTCGTATTACAAGTCGGACAAGCGAGGACAAAATTCCATAAGACATCATTCTGCATATAAGACCACGGGATAAAGTGATCGACGTGAATCTGTTTGAGCGGCTTCATGCAATAAAAACAGATGGGATGACCGTGACTCAGTAAAATCTGTTTGAACTCGTCGAGCGATTGAAGAGCCGAAACGAACCCGATTTTTTTAATATTTGCTCTATACCTGCACAGATACTGTACTTTTCAGTAAAGTTCTCATTCTGTAAAAAAACGAGTTGTAGTGCAACATAAAGATATAGCAAAATCTTATTAGCCTTCAATTATCCCATTTTAAATAGTTGGTAATAATTAAATAAAGTGTCAAAATAATAATGAACGGTGGGTAGATATAAAGATAATTATTTGAAATACTAAAACTAATTTAATTTATAAAAGCAATTTTTTCAGTTAAATTCTTATGCATATTTGTTATTATATTCAATAATAAAATTAGAAATAAAAGTTATTATTAATCAGGGAGATACATTATGACTAGAAAATTAATTTATATTTATATGGAGAACTTAAATGATTGTTTTATCGATCAAGGGATTGAGTTTTCTTCAAACTTCAAAGTCAGTTTCAGTGTTGCAGATAAATCTCTTCAAATTAAAAAAACAGACAATCAGATACCTGTGTTTTTTAAAGAAGATAACATTGAATCCATAGATTTAATTGTTGGAAAGAATGGGAGCGGAAAAAGCTCCATATTAGACTTAGTGGGTTCTACTAGATCAAATAGGATAAATTTTTTATCTGGTAGCGAATCAAAAACATGGTTTGCAGTTTATCATTTAAAGAATGATTTTTTTGTGGTAGAGGGTAACAATATTGACATAATAGAAAATATTAATATAAAGCACAAATATTTAAACGACGAGTACTCAATTGTTGTAGAAAATAAACAGGAAAACTTAGACTTTATAGATGTCATTCAAGAATATGAAGATTTAAGAGAACAAGACAAATTAGTGATTTTATATAATCCAATGGATTTAGAAGAATATTGGTATTTCGGAAAAAAAAATAGAGGTGAAAATTCTTCTGTTGGGTATTCTAGAGTGTATTTACAAAATCCCCTAATGCAAGATGTTTATAAAAAAATTAAAAAATCTATCTCTTCAAAAACTACAAGCTTCAGCGCAAGAAATATCGAAATAATTATCACTAAGCGGGATTCAATACAATACAATGAATATCATTTGCAGAATGAAAAATTGAATAGCATCGAAAAAGAGATTAAAAATATTAATCTTTATGGCAACCAGGAATATGTGATTCTATTTAATAATCAAATTCAACTTCCATTTGAAAAATCAAAAAAAAATCAACAATGGACTCAAAAAGAAAGATTTATAATTGAGTTTTTTGAAGAAATAATATACTACCAAATGCTTGAAAATAAAGATGAGATTGTTGATATTCACAAGATATATAATATAATTCATGAGCTTAATGCTAATATTGATTTTCAGGATTTTGAATCACGAATAGAATATCTACTCTGTGTATTAGACACTATTTTCAAATCTATTTTTTTAGAAACTTCTAGCTATAACCCTAATTTTTATAGAGATATTTTTAAAGTCGTCAATGAAATAGCGGATAAAAATTATGATAGTGATCGTATTGTCATTCCATTTAAGCAATCTAGTTCAGATGAGACGATATCAGACTTGATGATTTTTATGGATAGGACGGAAAGTCTAAGATCACGCTATCCGCTTAGAGTTCAATTCAAAAATTTGAGTAGTGGCGAATTTCAATATATCAAGCATTTTTCTACCTTATCAAAAGCGGTACATGTGGCTACTTTAAATGAACACATTGAAAACATAGTTATCTTATTAGATGAACCTGACGCGAATTTCCATCCTGAATGGTCTCGAAAATATATATTAGAGTTAATTAATACATTGAATGAGACTAAAAATAAAAAAATTAAATTCCAGATTATTATAACTACACATTCTCCGTTTATGATTTCAGATTTACCTCGTCACTATATAAAATGTATCGATATAAATAAAAATGAAATAAGCGGCAAACTTGAGAGAAAAATAACTAATGCAGATTTCGGTTTGATGAGCAATTTCTATGATTTAATAAAGAATAATTTTTTTATGGATCAGCCTATAGGGGCTTATGCAACTCTTACTTTTAATACTATCATTCATGATATAGATTCACGAATCAAAAAACTCAATGAAAAAAAAGTATCCTTATCAAGAAAGAAAAAAGATGAAATGTTTGCTGAGCTAAAAAAAGTACAAACTATTATTGAATTAATTGATGATCAATTAATTCGAAATCAACTTCTTAATTATTACAATCAAAAAATGGAATCCGTTGTTTCACCCAAAACTTCATTAATCAATAAAAAGGAAGCTTTATTAATAGAACTACAGAAAATTGAGGAGGAGTTGAAAAATGATAAATTTAAGTGACGAAGCAATTATTAATTATAGCGAAAATTACATTCGCTATATGAGTCCGAAAATTTCAAAAAAAATTTTGCACTATACATCTCGAGATATTAACCCATTTACGGGTGAAGAGATAACTTCTCTGTTCACTAATAGACAAAGTAGTTCAAAAGAGTTTATAGAGCATCTTTTAGCTAAAGATATAGCTTTTTTATGTAAAAATTATGAGGAATTTAAAAACTATTTTTTAACTTCTAAACTTATTTTCTTATCAGATATTGATTCAAAAAATAAATGGGCTTCAAAAAAAAATCTGGACAATTTAGAATTGAAAAAAATCAGAAAAGAATTAGTGGAAAAGTACCAAAATCAGTGGCTATATAACATATTGAGTGAACATAAAGATTTTTACAAAAATAAAACTAAATATCTCCAATTTATTTCTGAAATAAAAAAGAAGTTAAAATTATTACATAGCTTAATTGATAAATCGATAAACTATAGCATGATATCTAGTCAAAAACGACATGAAATTTTATATTCCTTTAAAGTTGAAGTATGTCCATATTGTAATCGAAATTTCATTTCAAATTACGAAAAAGAAGGTAAATCAAAAACAACTAGTGATTTAGATCATTTTTATCCAAAAAAAGACTTTAAACTACTTTCTTTATCCTTATACAATTTCGTTCCCTCATGTCAGATTTGCAATTCTAGATTTAAGTTAGCAAAAGGTATTGAAATAATAAATCCTTACAATCAAAAAATAGACTATAAAAAGATGAGATTTTGTACAACATTAAATAAAGATAGTACCCTCGATATTTTTTTTAACCAGAGCACTAATTTTGAAATCAAACTTATTTGTGAAGATGAAATATATAATGATCATGCTTTACTATTCGAGCTTGAAAAACTGTACAATTGTCATAAAATATTTGTCAGTGAGATTTTATATAAAAAAGAGGCTTATAATAACGCATATAAAGACTCTTTTAATGAGCTGTTCAAAAATATGAATTTAAGTGAAATTGATAAGAATAGACTTTTATATGGTACAGAACTTGATGAAAATTTATTCTATAAAAGACCACTATCTAAATTAGTTTATGACATTGTACAGGAAAACTAACGTTTGAAAAATCGGCGGTTTTTAACATTACCATTTTTAATTTTAATGAAATTGAGGAATAAATGTGGAAAAAATTCAGCAAAAATCATTTGATAATGAAAATCTAACCATACAATATGAAAATTTAATTAGAAAAATTGACGACACACGTAGAAGTAGATTTCACATGGCGAATCGTTTAAAAAAAGAACATGAGTGGCGAAACAAGTTGTTGTTATTTTACAATATGATTATTATTATTTTGTCTATTTTAACTCTTTATAATTACTATACTGTTAATGTTCCGATGGCTTCATATGTCATTTTAGCTTTTTCTATCTCTCTATCTCTTTATTCTACGCATTTAGGTGGCACGAGTCGAATGGAGACTGCAGGAATCATGAGACAAAATGCTAACGCATTGTCTAGTATCTTAAGTTCTGTTCAATTTTCTCAAAGTGAAGTATGTCACACTATTCAGCATTTAGATAAAATTCGATATTATACAAAGAAATATGAGTCTACAATTAACAATGTTGAAAATCATTCCGACATAGATTATATGTATGAAAAATTAAAATCTAAAGATAAGAAAAATAAAACTATTGTAGTCCAGACTTTAGATCAACCTTTACATGAAAAAAAATATGAGCAGGAAGTACCGCAACACAACTCTCATGAAAATAATAATTTGAGTTCTAATAAGGGTATCGAAGAAATGTATAATAAGTATTCTATCATTACTTCAAATTACGAAAAGCAAGAAAGAAATAAACGTTTGATTGGATATCTAGGAGCAATACTTATCGCAATAGTGATATTAATTTTTCCTCTTATAGAAAACATTTTCATTCATGAAAATGATACAATTGTTGCAATTTTTTTTAACTTATTGTGAGAATCAACTCGCATCAGATTAGAAAAAGGAAAAACAAGAAGAGGGCCACCCATGCAAAACATACGCACGGCTGGCCCTCTTCTTTCATTTCGACTCCTGATAGCATGACACATAAAGTCAGCTAAGCAGTCTAATCATTCCCCAGACTGTTGCTTATCTTTTTGCTTCTGCAAATATGCTTCTCGAATCTGATTTAGCTTTTCTTTTTTATTCGAAACAGCTGGTTTTTTACCGTCTTGATACTTTGCAGCCGCCACTTTACTTTTATGATCTAATTGATATTTTCCCATTCTCTTCACCTGCTTTAATTTAATAGCTCCATTAAAATCAAAGACCTTCTAATCTCAATGAAATTAGAAGGTCTTCATTAAAAGTCATTGATTCCAGTCATTGTAGACTGCTTAAAAATGGAGACGGCGGGAGTCGAACCCGCGTCCGAAGGCATCGTAACGCATGCTTCTACGTGTGTAGTTTATCTATTGGATCTCAATGTGACACTGCCGATAAACAGGCGTTGTCGCATCCAGTCTGATTCATCTCTTCTTCGCGCCCTCAGACGGCGAGGTTGAAGCGTAGCTTGCTTAGTTTGAGACCCTGATAATCATCCACACAAGCGATGGATGTCAGGATCCGCAGGGCACTTAGGCTGCTGCGAGTTGTGTGTTAGTTTTGCCAGTTATAGGCGTTTGCGTTTTAACGAGGCCGACCCCTCGACACGCCACATACGACCGACCTACCCCCGTCGAATCCATAACGTCCCCGAGGTGGTAATTGGTACTATCACTACTATACCACAATCAGGTCTCGCTGTCAGTATTTTTGCCGGTCCCGGAGTGCCCGGTCGACGTCACGCTTCGCGTCTTTCTTCTTCAAGTCATCGCGCTTGTCATACTTCTTCTTCCCGCGCCCGATGCCGAGGAGACATTTAGCGAAGCCGTTCTTGAGATACACTTTGAGCGGGATGATCGTATACCCGTCCCGGCCTTGTGCGCCGATGAGCTGGTTGATTTGTTTTTTATGCAACAATAGCTTTCGGATACGGAGCGGCTCGTGATTGAACCGGTTCCCTTGCTCGAACGGGCTGATATGACAGTTGTGAAGCGTTGCCTCGCCACCGTCAAAGCGGACGTACGCGTCGGCGATGTTGATCTTCGATTGGCGCACCGATTTAATCTCGGTCCCGGTCAACACCATGCCGGCTTCAATCGTATCTTCGATCGCATAATCGAAGGACGCTTTTCGGTTTTGCGCGAGCGCGTTCGAATCTTTCTTCTTGGCCATATTACTCAGTCCTTTATATCAAATTACGGAAGGGGTCTCCCCCTCCCGTCAGCGACGTTTCTTCGCTCCGCGTTTCGCGTCGCCTGTTCGTTTTTGACCGTCTTGTTTCTTCAGATCGAGCGCCGAACGTCCTTGCGACGATTTCGGCTTCTCGCCCGGCTTACTCGGCTTGCCCGCTTGACCCGGTTTTCCCGGCTTGCCGCGTTTCGGACGTTTGTCGTCACGGCCGCGTCCACCGCGCTTATCGTCTTTCTTCGGACGACCTTCCGTCGCTTTGATCGTCGTCGGTTGGCGACGGCGCGTCTGTTCCCGTTTCGGCATACCGACGACCGTGAAGTCGATCGTGCGCTCGTCTAGGTTGACGGCGTCGACTTTGACCCGGACCGAGTCACCGATCCGGAACTGACGTTTCGTCCGCTCGCCGAGCAACATGAGCTGTGACTCGTCGAAGTGGTAGTAATCATCCATCGTTTGAAGACGGACGAGCCCTTCGATCGTGTTCGGGAGCTCGATGAACATCCCGAAGTTCGTGATACCGCTGACGACACCGTCAAACTCTTCACCGAGACGTGACTCCATGTACTCGGCTTTCTTGAGCGCTTGCGTCTCCCGTTCAGCGTCGACCGAGCGACGTTCGCGTCTCGACGTCTGTTCGGCGATCGAGCCGAGACGTTCCTCGTACTTAGAGATCGTCTTATCCGACGTATCTTGATTGAAGGCGTACGTCCGCATGAGACGGTGGACGATCAAGTCAGGGTAACGACGGATCGGCGACGTGAAGTGCGTATAGAAGTCGGTCGCAAGACCGAAGTGACCGAGCGAGACATCGTCATACTTCGCCTGTTGCATCGAGCGCAACATGATCGTGCTGATAACAGGCTCTTCCGGCTGCCCTTCGATCGCTTTCAAGATCTTCTGAAGCGTCTTCGGTTCGACTTTTTGGCCTTTGAAGCGTTCGATATGCACGCCGAAGTTGGCGACGAAGTCGAAGAAGAAATCGAGCTTGTCTGATTTCGGGTTATCGTGCACACGGTAGATGAACGGGACGTCCATCTTGTGGAAGTGTTCGGCGACCGTCTCGTTGGCCGCGAGCATGAACTCCTCGATCAACTTCTCGGCGACCGAGCGTGGGCGCAAGACGATATCGGCTGCTTTCCCTTCCGTGTCGACGATGACTTTCGCCTCGGCGAAGTCGAAGTTGATGGCACCGCGCGAGTTACGGCGTGCACGAAGTACTTCCGCGAGTTCGGCCATGAGGTCGAATTCACCGATGTACGGCTCGTAGCGCGCGAGCGTCTCCTCGTCGTCACGTTCGATGATTTCACGGACGTTCGTATACGTCATCCGCTCCGTCGTCTTGATGACACTCGGGAACAGCTCATGGCTAACGACTTTCCCGTTTTGCGGCGAGATCTCCATGACACAGCTGAGCGTCAGGCGGTTGACGTGCGGGTTGAGTGAACAGATCCCGTTCGACAAGCGGTGTGGCAACATCGGGATGACACGGTCGACGAGATACACACTCGTCCCGCGCTCGAACGCCTCGACGTCGAGCGGTGAGCCTTCCTTGACGTAGTGCGACACGTCGGCGATGTGGACACCGAGTTCATAGTTGCCGTTGTTCAGTTTCTTGACGTGGACGGCATCGTCCAAGTCTTTCGCGTCTTCGCCGTCGATCGTGAAAATCGTCTCGTTACGCAGGTCGACACGGCCGATGAAGTCTTTATCGTCCGCCTCTTCCGGCACGGCGTTCGCCTGGTCGATGACGTCTTCCGGGAACTCCGTCGGGATGCCGTGCTTGTAGACGATCGACAAGATGTCGACGCCAGGGTCGTTCTTATGTCCGATGATACGGACGACGTCACACGCTCCGGCGAAACGTCCATCCGGATACTTCGTGATGCGGACGACGACTTTGTGTCCTTCGACGGCACCGAGCGATTTGTCTGTGTTGACGATCGGCCAGAAGTTGATGCGTTTGTCGTCCGGTTCAATGAAGGCGAACTGGTCGAGGCGGCCGCTCGGGAGTGTATACGTCCCGACAAATTCAGATAGGCCGCGCTTCAAGACTTTGAGCAATACGCCTTCTGTCTTGCCACGGTTATCCTCGCGTTTTTTGACGAGAATCGTATCGCCGTGATAGACGTCTTTCAATTGGTCCGGTGGCAAGAACACGTCTTCTGTCTCGCCTTCGACCGACAAGAAGCCGAAGCCGCGTTGGTGGATCGAAATGATCCCGGCCGCTTGGCCGAGCACGGCGAGCGTGCCGTAACGGTTCGTCCGCGTCCGGCCGATCAAGCCTTCCGCTTCAAGTTCGTTCAAGGTGCGGATGAGCTCTTTAAAGGCATCCGTCGACTCGAGCGCAAGACGCTCGGTCAATTGGTCTACAGTCAGCGCTTTGTCGCTTGCCTGGATGATTTCTAGTAGTTGGTCACGTAAATTCAACGTGACACCTCCTTTTTCACACTGACCAGTCTAACGTTTCGAGAAAATCGAGCACGTCCTGGTGCAGTTTCTCTTTTTCTTTGTCGAGGGTGATCACGTGTCCCGAATGCTCGTACATGAGCAGTTCTTTTTGGAACGCGTTGATCGCCTCGTAGATCTCGTGTGCAGATTGAGGATCGACCATGCGGTCTTTCGCTCCTTGGATGACGAGCGCCGGTACGAAGATATCTTCGAGCCGAGACGTCGTCTCCTCGACGAACGCACGTAAATCGGTGAGTGTCGGCATCGGTTTGAAGTCCGCCATCTCCCGTTCGATTTGTTCGGTCGATTTGTCTTCCCTTGATTTATATTCTCGGGCGTATGCCTGGACTCCTTTATACAATCGGTCCTCGGCATCGATTTCAGTCGGTGCGCACATCGGCACGACACCTTTGACGCTCGCTTCTGAAGCGAGACGGAGCGACATGACGCCGCCGAGCGATAGGCCACAGACGACGATTTCGTCGTAGCCTTTGTCTTTCAACGCTTGGTAGGCGTCTTGGACGTCCTGCCACCAGTCGTTCGGTCCAAATTCGAGCAACTCTTCTGGTGGGACGCCATGTCCCCGGTACTGGGGTCCCATGCACGTGTAGCCTTCTTTTTGTAGGAAACGACCGAGCATGCGGACGTCCGCGCTCGATCCTGTAAAGCCATGTAACATTAACACGGCACGTGGTCCGCCTTCGAAGAAGAACGGTTTCGGTGCACTCACTTTCATCGTCCAAGTCAACTCCTCATACATTCCATTATTCCCAAAAAATAATGCAAAAAAACAAAAGCTGACCGCCTCACGTAAAAACCGAGAACGATCAGCCTTTCATCATAGTGATGCGACTAGTAATCCTAAAATGAAAAACAATGTGCCTAGTACAGCTGCAGTTCGGTTCAAAACAGCGTCAAAGCCGCGTGCTTTCTGGCGGCCGAACAACTGCTCCGCGCCACCTGCAATCGCCCCAAGACCTTGCGACCGACCTGACATGAGCAGTACGACGACAATCAATAAAACAGCCACGACGAGCAGGCTGATTGTAGCGATCGTTTGCATAATAGTCAGTTCCTCCTTCTTTTTACACGCTTCTTATTATATAGAAGTTGTGATAAAAACGCCAGCTTTCAAATTAACGGGATGGGTAGCTGAACCCTTCCCCGATCACTTCTTTCACTTGGTGGATGACGACGAACGCACGAGGGTCGGTCACTTCGACGATTTTCTTGAGCGGACCGACTTGGCGCTTGTCGACGATCATGTACAACATGTTCTTATCTTGCTTCGAATAATGGCCGTGACCGTGGATGATCGTCGCTGAGCGGCCGAGCGTCTCCGTCAAGACGGCGGCGAGCTCTTCGTGCTTGTCACTGATGATCGTGACGGCTTTCCGGATGTTCAACCCTTCGGCGACGAGGTCGATGACCCACGAGCCGATGATGATGGCGATGAGCGTATAAAGCACGACTTGTTCCCCGAGGAAAAAGCCCGACGCCCCGACGACGATGACGTCGATGATGAACATCGAGACGGCGACGCTCATGTGGAGATAGCGTTCCATGAGCCGGGCGATGATGACCCCGCCCCCGGTCGTCCCGCCGACGCGGAGCACCATGCCGATGCCGACACCGATCAAGATCCCGGCATAAATCGCCGCGAGCAGTTTATCCTCGGCCGGGCTGCCCCAGTTATGGGTCAAGCTGAGGAAGAACGACGTCGCGACGACGGCGACGACCGAATAGACCATCGTCCGGCGGTCGAGCAACTTATAGCCGACGATGAACAACAGGCCGTTCCCGATGATCGACGTGATGCCGAGGTCCCAACCGAACAAGTAGTACAAGATGATCGTGACCCCGAGCAGGCCGCCTTCCGAGAAGGCGTTCGGGACGGTGAAGTAGTTGACCCCGAAGGCGAGGATGAACGACCCGGCGATGATCCAGGCGATGTCCTTCAATGAGATCGATTGGAGTTTTTGCCAAACTTGTTGACGCAAAAGATGTTGTTGCTGACGTTTCATAAAAAATCCCCTTTCCATTTTGCATATAAAAAAGACCGCGGCAAAAGCCGCAGTCTTAACGTTGTACTGGCTTTGGCGCACCGTCTTTCATAATCGGCAACTTGCGGTCTGCGACGTTTTCGTAGACGTTCAAGAGTGCCTCTTTTTCCAAATCCCAGTTATATTTCTCACGCGCCGTCTTCGTGTTCTCTTTGACACGGGCGTAAAGTTCTTGATCTTCAAGCAGGCGGTTGACGCCCTCCGCAATCGATTGTGGATCGTGTGAGTCGACGACGACACCGACGTCGTTGCCGGCGACGACACGTTCGATCTCAGGGAAGTCACACGACACGACCGGCACTTCGGCCATCAAGTATTCGAACAGCTTGTTCGATGACGCCGAGTAGTGGTTGAAGCAGACGTTGTTCAACACTTGGAAACCGAGATATGCGTTCATCGTGTAGTACGGTAACGCCTCGACCGGTACTTTATCAATCATCTTGACGCGGTCACTGACGCCTTCGTCCTCGATCATCTGTTTGATGACCGGCTTCAGTTTCCCATCGCCGATCATGACGAGCGTGCCTTCTTTAAAGTCTTTTGCTGCCAAGACGAGTTGTTCGAGACCGCGTCCCGCTTGGACGCCGCCTTGATAGAGCAAGATCTTCTCATCTTGCGGCAAGTCGAGCAAGGCGTGCAAGTCTTTCCGGAGCGAGAAGTCGAGCGGACGGTAGAACGGATAGTTATGGAGCACGTACGGATAGAAACCGTACAACCCTTCGTTGTGCGCCGCACGCGTATGGTTCTCGACCATCATCGAATCGACGTATGGCAACAACCAGCCCTCAAGGTTACTTTGGATGTAGCCGTAACCGGTCCGGTCGGTCTGGACCTCATGCGAGTCGTAGACGATCTTGCCTTTATTGACGAGTTTGCCAGCGATCAACGCCTGCGGCAATGTGTTCAAGTCGTTCGCGTGATAGAAGTCGTACGACTTCTTCGTCGAGGCGAACACCATCTCGAGCATCGCGCTCGCGTTGACGATGTTTTTACGGACCGGCGGGAGCAAAATCGCACCCGCTGCCGCGCCGAGACCGAGCATCGTCAGTGGCGCGAGGATGACTAATCCCGCCCCGACGAGTCCAGCCCCGAGTTGGCGCGTCTTCTTCTCCGACACCCACGTCCGGACTGATTTCAACGCCTTCATCCCGTTGACGAGAATCGACGGTTGACGTTTCACCCGGATGACGCGGAAACCTTCTGGGCGCATCTCTTCGGCCGGAAGATCTTTATTTTTAGGGTCTTGCAAGGCGATCAAATCGACCTCGTACCCCGCCTCGGCGAGCGCCGAGCATTCGCGAAGGACACGGGCGTCATTCGTAAAGTGGTTCCAAACAAACATACATACCTTCATCGTTGTTCCTCCATCAATAACTTTTCGATCACGTCATCGAGGACGTGTATATTGTTTTCCCAGCACAGGTTGTCTTTCACGTAACGGATACCGTTCGCCCCGAACTTATCGCGCAGGTCCGGACGATCGAGCAATGTCCTGAGTGACTGTTCAATCTCGTCGATGTCACGCTTCCGTGACACGTAGCCGACTTCCGCCGCTTCGATGACATTCGCCGCATGGCCTGACACCGCAGCGACGATCGGTTTGCCGACCGCCATATAATCGATTAATTTACCCGGGATGACCGTGTCGAACACGTCTTGGTCGATCAAGCTGACGAACGCGACGTCGGCATTTTTGATCGCTTGGAACGCCTCCGTCCGTGGCATCGCCTCGAGGAAGAGGAAGTTCTTGAATCCGCGGGCTTTAATCGTTGCTTTCAATTCGTTCTTCCGGTAACCGTAGCCGATCAGCTTGAAATGGACACGCGGCTCGTCTCGGAACCGCTCCGCGAGTTCAAGCAACAGCGACACGTCTTGGGCAAGCCCCATGTTGCCGGCGTATAAAATCTCCATCCGGTCGTCTTCGGGAACGGTCCGCTCCAAGTTGCGCTCGCTCACACGGATCGAGTTCGGCATATAGTGGATCATGCCATTGTCGACACCACGTTGGCGCAAATAGCTGCGGAAGCCTTCCGAGTTGATGATGATCGCATCGGCCGACTTGTAGAGACGTTTCTCGAACCAAAACGCGGGCGTGAGCATCCAGTCGTACTTGAACACACCGACACCTTTGACCGACTCCGGCCACAGGTCACGGACGTCGAGTACGAACGGGACGCCATGTTTTCGCTTCGCATACACCCCGACGAACGCCATAAAAAAAGACGGGGTCGTCGCGAAGACGACATCCGGTTTCGTATCGAGTGCTCTGACGGCGGCGACACCTTTGATCATCTGCTCGAGGAACAAGGCGAGCCGGCTCAACATGTTCGACGTATGCTTGCGCTGTTTCGTGATCAACCGCTTGATGAACGGTTGGTTGTTCAGCTCCGTGTCGTTCCAGAACCGGTCGTCTTTATACAAGTTGAAGTTCGGATACGACGGGGCGGCCGTGATGACCTCGACCTCGTAGCCGCGTTCTTTCATGAGATGCGTAATATTTTGCATCCGGTTGCCGGCGCTGCCGATCTCCGGATAATAGTTTTGACACACCATTAACATTGTTTTCAAAAATAACACACCTTACTGTTGTTCGAGTTCGTCCACGAACCGTTTCAAGAGCTTATGGACGTTGGTTTTTAAATCTGGGTCGCATAACGCATAGGCAATCGTCGCCTCGATAAAGCCGATCGGTTCCCCGACGTCAAAGCGACGTCCGTCAAATTCGTAGGCGAACACCGTCTGCGCCTCGTTCAAGCGCGCGATGGCGTCCGTCAATTGAATCTCGCCCCCGGTACCGATTTCTTGGGCCGATAACGCCTCAAAGACGTCAGGCGTCAAAATGTAGCGGCCGAGGATGGCGAGGTTCGAGGGCGCTTCCCCGGCGGGCGGTTTCTCAACGAACGTCCGCACCGGGATGAGCTTCCCTTCGACGGCAAGCGGGTCAATTATACCATATCGATTCGTCATTTCATACGGGACACGCTGAACCCCGATGATCGAGCGTTCATGTATCTCGTACTGCTCGATGAGCTGGCGTGTCGCCGGCACTTCCGCCTCGATAATATCATCGCCCAAAAGGACGGCGAACGGTTCGTCGCCAATGAACTTGCGGGCACACCAAATCGCATGGCCGAGTCCTTTCGGCTCCTGTTGGCGTATGTAGTGGATGTTGGCGAGGTTCGACGAGTGGCGGACCGACTCGAGCAGCTCCGTCTTCCCTTTCGACTCGAGGTTCTGTTCGAGCTCGATGGCGCGGTCAAAATGGTCCTCGATGGCACGTTTGTTCTTCCCGGTCACGATGATGATGTCCTCGATCCCTGAGGCGACCGCCTCCTCGACGATGAACTGGATCGTCGGCTTGTTGACGATCGGGAGCATCTCTTTTGGCATCGCCTTCGTCGCCGGCAAGAAGCGGGTGCCGAGCCCGGCGGCTGGGATGATGGCTTTGCGTACACGTTTCATGAACGTATCTCCTTTTTTCATTATGTAGATGATTATACCCAAAAATTCGACTTTCACGCACGTTCAAAACGGTCGTGACATGCGTCACAACCATTTCCGATCGTCCAATACGTGTGTACAAGCCACCCGGCGCCACCACTGTTGTCTGCAGGCAATCTAGCAGTGCCGCTCGGACGGTGTCACTTAGAACATAGATTCGTCTCGTTGTCACTCGCATCCAACGCTTGAATAACCGGTCCGAGTTGACATCAACGGAATCAGACGATGGGCGACTCCTTGGGGAGAGTGATGCAAGGATGACCCCGTAAAGCGCGAAGGCGCTGCGGAGGCATCCGCATCACCCCAGGAAAGCGTCCCACCGTCGGATGAAGTGTCGACAACAAAAAACAGGCCCGCCATAAGGCGGACCTGAAACAATCAATCAATTATTTTTTGAGGTTGTAGAACGACTTGATACCGTCGTATTTCGCTACATCGCCGAGCATGTCTTCGATGCGGAGAAGTTGGTTGTACTTCGCGATACGGTCTGTACGCGAGAGTGAACCAGTTTTGATTTGACCAGCGTTTGTCGCAACTGCGATATCAGCGATTGTCGCATCTTCTGTTTCACCAGAACGGTGCGAGATAACTGCTGTGTAGCCAGCTTTTTTAGCCATTTCGATCGCGTCGAATGTTTCTGTGAGCGTACCGATTTGGTTAACTTTGATGAGGATCGAGTTCGAGATGCCTTTTTCGATACCTTCAGCAAGTTTCTCAGTGTTCGTTACGAAGAGGTCATCCCCAACGAGCTGAACTTTGTGACCGATTTTGTCAGTAAGCAATTTGAAGCCGTCCCAGTCGTTTTCGTCGCAACCGTCTTCGATTGAGATGATTGGGTACTTGTCAACGAGCTCAGCGTAGAAGTCTACGAGCTCAGCAGTCGTCATTGACTTGCCTTCGCCAGCGAGTTCGTACTTGCCAGTCGACTTGTCGTAGAACTCAGACGATGCAACGTCCATTGCGAGGTAGATGTCTTCGCCAGCTTTGTAACCAGCTTTTTCGATCGCTTCAAGGATAACTGTGATCGCTTCTTCGTTCGACTTAAGGTTTGGTGCGAAACCACCTTCGTCACCGACAGCTGTGTTAAGACCCATACCAGAAAGAACTGATTTGAGAGCGTGGAATACTTCTGCACCCATGCGGAGCGCTTCGCGGAACGTTGGCGCGCCTACAGGCATGATCATGAACTCTTGGAAGTCAACGTTGTTGTCAGCGTGCGAACCACCGTTGATGATGTTCATCATTGGAGTTGGAAGCGTCTTCGCGTTGAATCCACCGAGGTACGTGTAAAGTGGAAGGCCGAGCTCGTCTGCTGCTGCGTGTGCTGCTGCCATTGAGACACCGAGGATCGCGTTTGCGCCGAGTTTACCTTTGTTTTTCGTACCGTCGAGCTCGATCATTTTCGCATCGAGTGCGTTTTGGTCGAAAACATCGTAGCCGATGAGTTCAGGTGCGATTGTGTCGTTTACGTTAGCAACGGCTTTGAGTACGCCTTTACCAAGGTAACGTGACTTGTCGCCATCGCGAAGCTCTACTGCTTCGTGCTCACCAGTTGATGCGCCTGATGGGACGAGGGCACGACCGAAGCCGCCGTCTTCTGTGAATACTTCTACTTCGATTGTTGGGTTACCGCGTGAATCCAAAATTTCGCGTGCGTAAATTTCTGTGATCATTGACATAAAAATCGCTCCTTTTTGTTTGGAAAATGTAGTTTACTTCTTAACGATTGACGTACCGGTCATTTCAGCCGGTTGCTCTCCTCCGAGGAGGTGTAAGAGCGTCGGCGCGAGGTCGCAAAGCGAACCTTTCATAACTGGTTTCAGTTCAACGCCTGGCTTCGTGACGATACACGGTACAGGTTCTGTCGTATGGGCCGTCATCGGTGAGCCGTCCGGGTTCGTGACAAGGTCAGCGTTCCCGTGGTCCGCCGTGATGATCGCCGCGCCGCCTTTGGCGAGTAGTGCGTCCACTACTTTACCGAGGCATTCGTCGACGACTTCGACCGCTTTTTTCGTCGGTTCAAGCATACCGGAATGGCCGACCATGTCCGGGTTCGCGTAGTTGATGATGTACGCGTCGTACGTGTCTGATTCGATGCGCTCGAGAAGACCTTCTGTGAGCTCGTATGCGCTCATTTCCGGTTTCAAGTCGTACGTCGCTACTTTCGGCGACGGGACGAGGAAGCGATCTTCACCTTCGAACGGTGTTTCTTGTTGTCCGTTCAAGAAGAACGTGACGTGCGGGTATTTCTCAGTTTCCGCTGCGCGGAGCTGTTTGTACCCTTGCGCGGCGAGCGTTTCGCCGAGCGTGTTTTTCAAATCTTCCGGCGGGAAGACGATATCCGTATCGATCTCATCCGAGAATTTCGTCATCGAGACGAGCAAGACGTTCTCCGGATGCGCGCTCGAGAGCTCGAACCCTTTGAAGCCTGTCTTCTCTTTGAACACTTTCGCGAGTTCGATCGCCCGGTCCGGACGGAAGTTGAAGAACATGATTGCGTCGTTGTCTTTGATCGTCGCGACCGGTTGACCGTCTTTCTCGATGACCGTCGGCAAGACGAACTCATCTGTCAAACCGTCTGCGTACGACTTGTTGAGCACGTCGACCGCATTCGTTCCGACTTCGCCTTTTGCGTTGACGAGGACGTCGTAAACTTTTACGACGCGTTCCCAACGGTTGTCGCGGTCCATGGCATAGTAACGTCCAGACACGCTAGCGACTTGACCGACACCGAGTTCAGCGAGCTTCGCTTCCGTCTGTTCGAGGAAGCTTGCACCTGATTTCGGATCACAGTCACGGCCGTCCGTGAAAGCGTGAATGAATACTTTTTCAATGCCGTGGAGTTTCGCGAACTCGACGATGGCGAACATGTGCTGGATGTGGGAATGGATCCCACCGTCTGAGACGAGCCCCATGATGTGGAGGCTTGAATCATACTTCTTCACATGTCCCGCCAAATGGTTCATCGCTTGACGGTCGAAGAGCGACCGGTCTTTGATGGAGTTGTTGACGCGTGAAAGTGACTGATAGACGACCCGGCCGGCACCGATGTTCAAGTGACCGACTTCCGAGTTGCCCATCTGACCTTCCGGGAGACCGACGTACTCACCTTGCGCGTTTAACAGCGTGTGTGGATACGTCTCCCAGTAACGGTCGAAGTTCGGTTTGTTCGCCGCAGCGACCGCGTTACCGAACGTTTCGTTCCGCATACCGAAACCATCTAAGATGATAAGGGCGACAGGTCTTGCCATTTAAATCGCCTCCAACAACTTGAGGAACGAAGCAGCTTCGAGTGAAGCACCGCCGACGAGTGCGCCGTCGATGTCTTCTTGAGCCATATACTCCTTGATGTTCTCAGGTTTGACTGAACCGCCGTATTGGATGCGAACCGCAGCCGCCACGTCTTCACCGTAAAGGCCTTTTACAACGTCGCGAACGTATTTGCATGAGCTTTGCGCGTCTGCTTCGTCCGCTGATTTGCCAGTACCGATTGCCCAAACTGGCTCGTACGCGATGACGAGTTGTTTGACTTGGTCAGCTGAAAGATCGGCGAGGCCACCTTCGACTTGCGTCTTGATGACTTCTTCGAACTTGCCGCCTTCGCGCTCGTCAAGTGTTTCACCGACACAAACGATTGGCGTAAGACCGTGTTCGAACGCTTTTTTCGTTTTGCTGTTGATGAACGCATCTGACTCGCCGAAGTATTCACGGCGCTCTGAGTGTCCAAGGATGACGTAAGTGACGCCGAGGTTGGCGATCATCGCCGGGCTCGTTTCACCTGTGTATGCCCCGCTGTCTTTGTCGTACATGTTTTGCGCACTAAGCTTTAAGTTCGATCCTTTAGCCGCTTCTACCATTGGGGCTAAGAATACTGCTGGTGCACCAATCGCCGCGTCAACTTTGTCCGTTGACGGGATATTGTTTTTAACTTCCTCTACGAAAGCGACCGCTTCCGAGAGTGTTTTATTCATTTTCCAGTTACCTGCAATAATCGGTTTACGCATCGATAATCCTCCTCAGTTTTACTTGTCGTTCAACGCTTCGACGCCTGGAAGTTTCTTGCCTTCCATGAATTCGAGTGAAGCGCCGCCACCAGTTGAGATGTGACTCATCTTGTCAGCAAGGCCGAACTTGGCTGCTGCCGCGGCTGAGTCGCCACCACCGATGATTGAATACGCGTCGCTGTCTGCGAGTGCTTGAGCGACACCTTTCGTTCCGTTAGCGTATTTATCGAGTTCGAATACGCCCATCGGTCCGTTCCAAACGACAAGTTTCGATTCGCGAATCGCTTTCGCGTAAATTTCGACCGTCTTCGGTCCGATGTCGAGACCCATGTGATCCGCAGGGATCGAGTCGATATCGACTGGTCCGACGTAAGTTTCTTCGCCGAATTCTTTCGCAATCACAGCGTCGACTGGCAACAAGAACTTCACGCCTTTGTCTTCTGCTTTTTTCATGAACTCACGAGCGAGGTCGAGCTTGTCTTCTTCAAGGAGTGACGTTCCGACTTCGTTCCCGAGTGCTTTCGAGAACGTGTACGAGAGTCCGCCACCGATAATGAGCGTGTCAACGATGTCGAGAAGGTGGTCGATGACCCCAATCTTGTCAGCAACTTTCGAACCGCCGATGATAGCCGTGAACGGGCGATCCGGGTTCGAGAGCGCTTTGCCGAGCACTTCAAGTTCTTTCTCCATCAATAAACCAGCAACCGCCGTGTCGACGTTTTGCGCGATCCCTTCCGTCGAGGCATGGGCACGGTGAGCCGCACCGAACGCGTCGTTGACGAAGACGTCAGCGAGCGCCGCAAAGCCTTTAGCGAGTTCTGGATCATTTTTCGTTTCACCAGGGTAGAAACGGACGTTTTCGAGAACGACGACGTCACCTTCACCAAGTTTTGAAACGGCTTCTTCTGCAACTGGACCGTACGCTTCTTCAGCGAGCGGTACGTCTTTGCCGAGAAGCTCACCTAGACGTTTTGCAACCGGTGCGAGCGAGTATTTTTCGTTCTTCTCGCCGCCTGGACGGCCGAGGTGGCTCGCCAAAATGACTTTCGCGCCGCCGTCGATCAAATGCTTGATCGTCGGAATAGCTGCTTGGATCCGCGTCTCGTCTTGAATGACGCCATCTTTAGTTGGAACGTTGAAGTCAACGCGGCAAAAGACGCGCTTCCCTTTTACATCGATGTCACGAATAGACTTTTTGTTCATAAACTTCGCCTCCATATGTCGTGCGTTTAAATTTCATAAATAGAGCGGAGAACAATCTCTTGTTTCCGCTCCTATTTGGTTCTATTTAGTTCACGAACTTACTTCGCGATTTCAGCAAAGTGCTTGAGTGTGCGAACCAATTGTGCAGTGTATGACATTTCGTTGTCGTACCATGCAACTGTTTTAACGAGTTGCTTGTCGCCGACTGTCATGACTTTCGTTTGTGTCGCATCGAAGAGTGAACCGTAAGTGATTCCGACGACGTCAGAAGATACGATTTGGTCTTCAGTGTAACCGAATGACTCGTTCGCTGCTTTTTTCATTGCTGCGTTGATTTCGTCAACAGAAACTGTTTTCTCGAGAACTGTTACGAGCTCAGTCAATGAACCAGTTGCAACTGGTACACGTTGTGCTGCGCCGTCAAGTTTACCTTGAAGTTCTGGGATAACAAGGCCGATCGCTTTAGCCGCACCAGTTGTGTTCGGTACGATGTTCGCTGCTGCCGCACGTGCACGACGGAAGTCACCTTTAGGGTGTGGAGCGTCGAGCGTGTTTTGGTCGCCAGTGTAAGCGTGGATTGTTGTCATGAGACCTTCGATGATTCCGAACTGATCTTGGAGAACTTTCGCCATTGGCGCCAAGCAGTTTGTTGTACAAGAAGCACCAGAGATTACTGTCTCAGAACCGTCAAGGATTTCGTGGTTCGTGTTGAAGACAACAGTTTTCATGTCACCTGTAGCCGGAGCCGAGATCACAACTTTTTTCGCGCCAGCTTTCAAATGAAGCTCCGCTTTTTCTTTGTCTGTGAAGAATCCAGTACATTCGAGGACGATGTCAACACCGAGCTCGCCCCATGGAAGTTCTTCTGGGTTACGGTTAGCAAGTGTAACGACTTTCTCGCCGTTTACGAGGAAATGACCGTCGTGTACTTCAACTTCTCCGTCGAAACGACCTTGTGTCGTGTCATATTTGAGAAGGTGAGCAAGCATCTTCGTGTCAGTCAAGTCGTTGATTGCAACAACTTCGACTCCTTCGTTCTTGATGATCTCGCGGAATGCCAAGCGACCAATACGTCCAAATCCGTTAATACCAACTTTTACTGCCATAGTTAATTTCCTCCTTAGGGTAGAAGCTATTTATTAGAAGAGCCAACGGGGGTCAACTCTTTAATAACGATTTAATAATTCTGTGGCCGCACCTTCGTCTGTGACGAGGATGATGTTCGGCCTATGTTTCGCATATGCGGCAATCGCTTGTGCCTTTGACTTTCCTCCGGCGACGGCGATGACGGTGTCCATGTCGTCGAGCTCCTCTAACTGGATGCCGACCGTCTTGACCCGATGAACGATTTCACCTTCTGCGTTGAAATAATATCCGAACGCTTCGGCGACGGCTTCGTGCCGTTCGATCATCCGCAAATGCTCCGGTGTAGCGTGACGACGTTTTGCCATCGTTTCGGCCTCACCAATTCCATGTACCACTATTCGAGCCGCTCTAATCATTTCCAGCACATTTTTTATGCTTGGTTCCTCCACCATCCGTTCAAACGTCTTTTGCGAAACCTCATCCGGAATGTGGAGTAAATGATAGTCGGCGTGGGCCCGGTCCGCCATCCGAGAACAGACGGTGTTCGCCTGTAACTCGAGCGTTTCGCCGAGTCCGCCGCGTGCCGGCACGAAATGCATCGGTCGTTCTTTTTTATCGGGCGACATCATTGCCGCAACCGATGCCATCGTCGTCCCGCCTGTGACCGCGATGATATTGTCGTCAGGTGCCAGTCGCGCTTTTAGTTGCGTGACGGCGGCCCGACCGATATCTCGCTGGACCCAGAACGTCTCGTCCGAATCTCCCGGTACGATGACGACTTGGCGAACGCCTAGTTTTTGCTCGAGAACTCGTGCGATTTGTGAAATCCCTAGGATTTCTCCCATGACCTCGTGCAAGTCTCTGAGAACGTTTCGGCCCGATTCTGTAAGTGAGATCCCTTGGGTCGCGACTGTGAGAAGACCTTGGTCTTTCAAAAAGTCGACTTCTCGTCTTAAGATTCGTTCCGTCAGCCCGAGGCTTGTGGCCAACGTCCGGCGGCCGATTGGCTGCATGAGCCGGACATAATGTAAGATGTCATAACGATGTCGGAGCGTGTCGAGCAGGTCAGGGACGATTTGCTTCTGAACTTGAATCAGTTGCTGGATCATGCTCATTCCCCCTCGACTTAAAGTGTGGACAAAAATTGTCCCACTTTTATTTTTACGTCCCACCGCTACGAGTTCATCTTACCAATCACCTTACCGTCTGGCAACCCCTTCAAACGTTTTTTTTCGATGTAAGCGTATACTTAACAAATTCTTCAACTTTCTCATCATCGTATCGCCCTTGACTGATAAGGGTTCCTTCATGTACAACGACGGGAATCTCAAATAAATATTTTTCTTCGAGCAACGCGTCACCCGTGATGTCGATTTGCTCGAGCTCGAATGGATAATCTTCCTGTAGCCATTCGAGCATGACGAGCGCCTCCTCGCAGAGCGAGCAGTTCTCCCGGCGATATAACGTCAGTACCATGTCACGTCTCCCCTTTCCATAACTGTCGTTCCCGCTCCCGCGAGTTGCCAAAACCTAGCGCCTCACGATAATTCGCGACCGTTCGCCGCGTCACGGTGTAACCGATCCGGGCCAGCTCCTCGGTGAGCGCCTGGTCGCTCAAAGGCGCCGTCTCTTGTTGGATCAGCTCGGCGAGCGCCCGTTTAATCATGAACGGGGCTTGGCCGTGGTATGTGGCGCGGACGAAGAAGTGACGCCACTCCATCACGCCGCCCGCGGTCTTGGCGTACTTGCCTTGAATCGCGCGGCCGACCGTCGACTCATGCTTGCCGATCTCGATGGCGACTTCTTTTCGTGTGAGCGGATGCAGGACGAGTTGGCCGCGGAGCCAGTCCGCCTGGCGTCGCTCGATGACGGCCCACACAGAGCGGAGCGTCTCTGCGCGCATCGCGAGCGTCTCTTGCCACCACTTCGCCTCCCGGTCCGAACCGACGTCTAAGGCAATCATCGGGCTGAACCACGTCGTGATGAGTTCCCCGTCTTGAACGACGACCTCGAGTTCGGGCAGAATATGCTCGGTTTCTTCATATAATATCGGTATCCTCGGGAGCGTGGCGACGATTCGGCTGATTCGCTCGTATTCTTCGGTCGTCATCCCGAGCTTGTCCGCTATATGCTCGACCTTTGCGTCAAACGCCTCGAACACGTCGAGCACGTGTGGATCGTCATGCTCGATCGCGTGACGGTATTGGCAGTCATGTTCTGAAGTCGCACCGATCCCGGTCGGCTCTAAAAATAACAGTGCGCGCCGGGCCAAATCGACGTCCGCCATCTCGACACCGAATCGCTTCGCGAGGACGGCATCGGTCTCCGGCAGTAGCCCGCGATGGTCGAGCGTCATGACGAGTTGCTTTTGAAGCTGCTTTTGGGCCTCGGTCCCGCTTCCTTCGTCAATCTGTTCAAATAGCCGTGCTTCAAAACCGCCCGCCGCGTCCGCAATCCATTCGACCGTACCGCCCGTTGTGACGTGCGTGTTTCGTTTAGCCAACCGGGCGAGCTGCCACTCGAGCGCGACCCGGTCCGCCTCAAGAACCGGCAGACGCCGGACCATGTCTTGTGTCAGCTGAAGCTTCTGAAGTTGACGCTGTTCTTGCCGTTGCATCGGTCACACCCCTCTCACTTCTAATTGTAACGAATGGTCGCCAAACGCGCTCACAAAAAAAGACGTGATAACAGGATTGCTTTTTCAAAAAAACAATTGTATAATAAATCGTGTCAGAGAACATGCACCCGTAGCTCAGGGGATAGAGCACTGGTTTCCGGTGCCAGGTGTCGGGAGTTCAAATCTCTCCGGGTGTATCAAATCAAGAGGTCAGGCAGATGCCTGGCCTCTTTTGTCGTTTATAATTGGCCGAACGGTGGAATATGTGAGAAACAAAGACTATCGTTTGACCAACATTGACTATAGCGGTTATGATAGGTTTACACGATACATACAAGGAGGCAAAATCAATGTTAATTCCAACAGTTATCGAACAAACAGGTCGCGGGGAACGCGCGTACGACATTTACTCACGCTTGCTTAAAGACCGGATCATCCTTCTCGGAAGCGCGATCGACGACAACGTCGCCAACTCGATTGTCGCCCAGCTTCTTTTCCTTGCAGCTGAGGACCCAGATAAGGACATCTCACTCTACATCAACAGCCCGGGTGGCTCGATCACTTCCGGAATGGCGATCTACGACACGATGAACTTCATCAAGCCGAACGTATCGACAATCTGTATCGGAATGGCCGCATCGATGGGTGCCTTCTTGCTCCAAGCCGGTGAAAAAGGTAAACGCTTCGCGCTTCCAAACGCGGAGATCATGATTCACCAACCGCTCGGCGGAACACAAGGTCAAGCGTCGGACATTAAAATCCACGCCGAACGGATCATCAAGATGCGTGAGAAGTTGAACCAAATCATGTCCGACAACACAGGACAGCCGCTTGAAGTCATCGAGCGCGACACAGAGCGCGACTACTTCATGTCAGCTGATGAGGCGAGCAACTACGGTCTCATCGATAAAGTCATGACACGTTAAACCACAGGCGCCTTTCCCAGCTTCGGGAAAGGCGCTTTTTTTATTGGGTCGGTAACCAAATCTCAATCAAATCATCGGCCCCATCTTGCCCATGGATATAGCGCTCAAAATCGACTGCATCACGCAACGTCACATCCGGCAAAGCCAAAAGTTGATCGTACGTCGATGGAATGGCCTGGATCCCCCCTTCGACCGTTGCGACCAGGTAACGTCCTGCCGACAATTCGACTTGTCGGGCACCCTTCCCATGTACGGGTTCGGTCATGCCGGCCAGATAAGCTTCTTCTTTAGGCAAACAGACACCGTACGATTCGTTTGTCGTCAGCTCTGGATTTAGTTTTTCCCATACGACCGAGATTGCTGTGAGTTCGGATACGTACCCGTTCACAACTTTAGGTTGCTCCCACGTCTCATAGCGAACATTCATTTGATTCCCTCCTGTTTGCATCCATTCGATTTGTTGCTCGATTTGTCGCAACGCCTCGATTTCACGTTGGACTTCATCAAGCCTGCCTTCAAGTAACTCGCTCACACTTCCTGCGGTCTGAATCTGTTCGAGCGAAATGCCTATTTGCCGCAATAACTTGATTTCGTTCAAGCGTCTTATTTCTTCTATTCCGTATAACCGATACTGATTGTCTAAACGAGTCGGCTGGACGAGCCCTTTCGCTTCATACCACTTTATCGCTTTAATTGACAACCCCGTTAGATGGACAACTTTTCCGATTTGAATCATTGGCGTTCCCCCTTCTCGTTTATGTTAAAGCCGTCCGTAACGGACAGGTCAACTCTTTTATTCCTCGACCTTGACGCCGAACACGTAACGGCTGTCGCCTTGTGCCCAGTCCCCGCCCGTCTCGAACAAATAGACGCCCGGTTCATCGGGAACGACTTGCTCGGACGGGACGAGTTCCCCGTCGACAATCTGATTGAATGAAAAGTTCGAAGGCTCGGCGTGGAACGTCACGTCGATTTCAGCACCTGGTTTGACCGGGACGAGCTGCAGGTCGTCCGCTCCCGGTAACCCGTGGTCTTCACATACCCCTTGTCCCTGATCGGACCAACAAAACGTCGACTGTCTCACTTCGGCGGTCACTGAACCGACCCGGACCGTCGGCAGTGGCGGGCGTAGCGACGATTCTGTTTTCCAAAAGGACATCGCGAGCAATCCTCCCCCGACTACCAATAACCCGATCACCAACACCCATCGCCCTTTTCGCTTCAACGCACTCATCTCCTTTCCCTGTCTATTCCCCACTCCACAAAAAAGGACCCACTTTCGTGAGTCTTCCGTTCATTTCGGGCGTCGTAGCCCTTTCAACATATATCCACCTTTGAAATCGACCGGGTCGAACGCGACGAGGAACGCCTTCGGTTCATACTCCTCGACCAGTCGGCGCAATTCTTTCATCCGCGTCCGAGCCGCCAAGACATCAAGACGATAACGCGTTCCATCACGGCCTTGGCCTTGATAGTGCGTCACACCATATCCGCTGTCGCGCATTTTTTGAATAAGCTCAGCCGGAAACTCTTGCGTGTGGACTTGGATCATGTTGTAGCCGATCGCAAGTTTCCGCTCGACGAAACCGCCGAGAAGAATACCGAGCCCGAACCCGACCGCATACACGATCATCCCGAGCGTCGTCAAATCTTGAAAGACGATACCGAGCGCAAAGATATAGATGAGCGTCTCGAGCGTCCCGAACATGGCCGCAATCACCGTTTTCCCTTTGACGAGCATGATCGTCCGAAGCGTGAGCACCGGTACAAATAGTAATTGTAATAATAAAATGAGCAAGAGTTGGCTCGCTTGTCCCATAGGATCGACCTCCATTCCAATTCAGTAACTCCACTATTCCAAATTTCCGTGACGGATGCAACCAAAAAAGGCTGACCGCGGTCAGCCCTTTTCTCATTTGCTTAAATTATCAACGCTCGTGAGCAGTTCATAGTCTTTACGGATAACTTGGTAAATCGCGTTCGTATCGCCCGACAACATCTCTTCAGCACGCAACTGGTTGAGGAAGAGGCTTGTCGCGAATGTCACGAGCGCACTTTTCGGAATCCCGATTTCTTTGGCCCGGTCCGTGATGACCCGGTCTAGCTCAGCGTCAATCGTGAGCGAAAGTCTTTTCTTTGCATTCGACATAATGTTGAAGCTCCTTTAGTTTACATTTCAAATTCCTATACACAATTGCTAATTATATAGGAAGAATGCTTTTGGCGCAACCGGTGTCAGGATGACCCGATTTCTTCGCCGCTGCGAACTTTCTCCGCAATCTGGTCGATTTTGCGAAGCCGGTGGTTGATGCCCGACTTCGAAATCGGTCCCGTCTCGAGCATCTCCCCGAGTTCTTGGAGCGATACGTCTTGATGGGTGACCCGAAGCTCGGCGATCTCACGGAGCTTGACCGGTAAAATTTCAAGCCCGACCGTCCGTTCAAGATACTTGATATTCTCGACTTGCCGGAGCGCCGCCCCGACCGTCTTGTTCAAGTTCGCCGTCTCACAGTTGACGAGCCGGTTGACCGAGTTGCGCATGTCTTTGATGATGCGGGCGTCCTCAAAATCGAGCATACCGCGCGTCGCCCCGATCAGTTTAAGGAAGTCGGAGATTTTCTCGCTCTCTTTGATGTAGAGGATATGCCCTTTTTTCCGTTCGAGCGTCTTTGCGTTCAAGCCGAAGCGGTTGGCGAGGTCACGGAGCGCCTGGTTATGGTTCTCATACAGACTGTACACCTCTAGATGGTACGATGACGTCTTCGGATGGTTGATCGATCCTCCGGCGAGGAACGCACCACGCAAGTAAGCGCGGGCCAGGTTCTGGTTGCGCGTCATATCCGAGTTGAGTGTCCGGATCATCTCATAGTTCTCCCCGAGGATCTCTAGGTCACGGAGCATCGTCTCGGCACGTTGCGAGACACGGACGATGTAGACGTTGTTCTTCTTCAACCGCATTTTCTTCCGGACGAACAGATCCAAGTGATGGTCGTACAGACGTTTCATGAGGGAGTAGATGCGGCGCGCGATCGCGGCGTTCTCGGTCGAGACGTCAAGCGTCATCCCCCGTCCTAAAGCGAGCGAGATGACACCGTTCATGCGGACGAGCGCGGACAATTCCGCTTTCGCCTCGGCATCGGTGACGTCGAGTTGCGTCAGTTCTTTTTTCACTTCTGAGGCAAAGCTCATCTCGGTCCCCTCCTTTCCATTCCTGCTATTTCAGTTCAAGCTCCTGGTACGAGCGTGGTTTCTTGATCCGCAGCACGCGTTGCATGACGAGCCCGGCAATCGCGTCCGAATCGTGACGGATATAGTCACGG
The DNA here is from genome assembly GCF_004337185.1 of Exiguobacterium sp. SH0S2. Classification (NCBI taxonomy): domain Bacteria; kingdom Bacillati; phylum Bacillota; class Bacilli; order Caryophanales; genus Exiguobacterium; species Exiguobacterium sp. SH0S2. The sequence goes on from NZ_SJVB01000002.1 coordinate 43,177, forward strand.
TTATAGTCGACGATGTCTCCGGCGAGCACGTTCGTGCCATAGTTGCGGAGCTTCTTCCGATCGAACCGGACTTCTTCCGATCCGTCTTCGAGGTAGCGCTCTAAATAAATATCTTCAATCGGTTCGTTGTTGACGACGATCGTATCGACCGTCGACTTCCCAAGGTACGCCTCGACCGACTTCAAATGCCGCATCGCGTCGTAGCCTTGCGTCTCACCCGGTTGCGTCATGACGTTACAAATATAGACGATCGGGACGCCGGCCCGGACGATGGCGTCGCGCACTTCCGGGATCAACAAGTTCGGAATGATGCTCGTATACAGGCTTCCCGGACCTAGGACGATCACATCCGCCTGTTCAATCGCCTCGACGACACCCGGTGCTGCCTTGATGCCTTCTTCAAGCAAGAACATGCGCTTGATCGCTTTTCCGACGAGCGGGATCTTTGATTCGCCTTTGACGATCGTCCCGTCCTCAAATTCAGCGGCGAGCGTCATGAGCGTCTCCGTGACCGGCAAGACCTTCCCTTGGGCGTTCAACAGTTGCGACAGCACGTCGATCGCCTTGACGAACGACCCTTCACAAATATGTGTCGCCGCCGTCAACATCAAGTTGCCGAGCGAATGACCCTCGAGCCCGTAGCCACTGTCGAACCGATACTGTAAGATGCGGTCCATGAGCGGCTCGACTTCAGACAACGCCAAGATGACGTTACGGATATCCCCGGGCGGGAGCATATGGAACTCGTCGCGGAGCCGTCCCGAGCTGCCGCCGTCATCCCCGACCGTGACAATCGCCGTGATCGCGAGCGGATAATGCTTGAGACCACGGACGAGCGTCGATAGCCCTGTCCCGCCACCGATGGCGACAACTTTTCTCTCGCGTCTCATCTTACTTCTCCTTCGTCGCGTGGACGAGGTCGCGATGGACGGTCTTGACGTTGTAGCGCTCGGCGAAATGGGCCGATACTTTTTCAGCGAACGTGATCGAGCGGTGTTTCCCGCCCGTGCAACCGAAAGCGACGACGACTTGCGCTTTCCCTTCCCGCTTGTATTGCGGCAACAGGAACTCGAGCATATCGATCACTTTTTTATAAAACGCCCGCGCCTCAGGATGCGACATGACGTAATTTTGAACTTCTTCCGTCTGTCCGGTGAGAGGCCTTAGCTCCGGGATGTAGAACGGGTTCGTGATGAAGCGGACGTCGAACAACAAGTCGATGTCGAGCGGCACGCCGTGCTTAAAGCCGAACGACATGAAGTTGACGGTGAACGGGATCCGTTCCTCGTTGAACTGGAGCAAGATCCGGTCTTTGAGCATTTGTGGCTTCAAGTCGCTCGTATCGTAGAGCGTGTGGGCCCGGTCACGGAACCCTTCGAGCAGCGAGCGCTCCATCTTGATGCCGACGAGTGGTGCGTCTTCCGGGGCGAGCGGATGCGACCGGCGCGTCTCTTTATAACGACGGACGAGCACGTCGTCCCGTGTGTCGAGATAGAGCAGATGCGGGTGCACGTTCTTTTGTTCGAGATCATCGATGACGATGAACAAGCTATCGATGAAGTCCGGCGTGCGCGTGTCGATCGCGACCGCGATCTTCGGACGGACCGAACTGATGACATCGATCAGCTGCGGCAACAGTACTGGCGGCAAGTTATCGACGCAAAAATAGCCGAGGTCCTCAAAGCTATTCATTGCGACCGATTTACCAGCCCCACTCATCCCGCTGATGATGATCAATTCTTCTAATCCTTTAAAGTCTTCCATGTCGCTGACGCCCCCTTAAATTTGACAACCGAGCCGTGTGTTCGGCTCTCTTCTACCCTCAGTATAACGAACGCCCGAAAAAAAGAGAAGGGATTGCGGTTGCCCGCAATCCCTTCTGCCTTGGTCACGCGTTTTGTTCTTGTAATTTCTCGAGGAGACCCTCGATGAAATGTTGCGCGTTTTGAGCGGCGATCGATCCGTCGTTCGTCGCTGTGACGACTTGACGGAGCGTCTTGTCGCGAACGTCTCCGGCGGCGAAGATCCCAGGGATCGTCGTCTCCATCGCTTCGTTCGTGACGATGTAGCCTTGCTCGTTCAAAATGCCGAGGTCTTTGACGAATCCAGTGATCGGGTTCATCCCGATGTAAATGAATACGCCATCGATCTCATGCTCCGACTCCGTGCCGTCGATCGTGCTGACGAGACGGGCCCCGCCGACTTTCCCGTCTGCTTCTACGATCTCTTTCAACGTATGGTTCCAGATGAAGTCGACTTTCGGGTTGTCGAACGCACGTTTTTGCAGGATCTTCTGCGCCCGTAGCTCATCGCGACGGTGGACGATCGTCACTTTGTCCGCGAAGCGCGTCAAGAACACGCCTTCTTCGACAGCAGAGTCGCCGCCGCCGATGACGAACAAGTTTTTCCCTTTGAAGAACGCACCGTCACAGACTGCACAGTAGGATACACCGCGACCGCCGAGCTCTTCTTCGCCCGGTACGCCGATTTTTTTATACTGCGCCCCTGAAGCAAGGATGATGGCGCGTGCCTTGTAGTCACGGTTATGGGCGTGGACGACTTTATATTCGGTTTCGTCCGAGATGCTTTGGACATCGCCATACGCGTATTCCGCACCGAACGCTTTCGAGTGGTCAAACATTTTTTGAGATAGGTCAGGACCGAGAATGCTGTCGTAACCTGGATAGTTTTCGATATCTTCCGTGTTCGCCATCTGTCCACCTGGGATGCCTCGTTCGATCATAAGTGTCGACAAATTGGCACGCGACGCGTAAAGTGCCGCCGTCATTCCGGCTGGGCCGGCCCCGATGATAATGACGTCATAGATTTTTTCTTCTGTCATAGTGATTCCACCTCTGCATGAAATTGATTGACTTCAGTATAAGAAACCTAGGGAGGTATCGTCTATCTTTATGCTTGCTCGAGTGTCCGCTTGAACGTCCGGATCGTCCCGGTGAGCGTGTCGACCGAGACGCCGAACGTATCGGCGCATTCCTCGAGCAGGAGTGATTCGCGTTTCGCGTAAAACATCCAGACGAGCGCCGCGGCCGATGCCGTGACGTCTTCGAACGTTTCTCCCGCTAGCAGCAGTCGCGAGAAGCGCTCATAGAAATCGCCGTCGAGGCTCATCTGTTCTGCTTCCGTCACTTCTGTTTCGGCGAGGACGAGGGCGGCGTATCCTCGTTCGATCCGGGCGTCGCCCGTGAACGGAGAACCGCAAATTTCAGCGCGACACTTTTCGGCGAACGAGATCACCGTCTCGTTATCGGTCAATCCGTTCGTCAAGGCGAGCGCCTCGAACGCTTCGTCATCGGCGAGCTTGGAGATGATCCGAATGATCTCGATGCGGGCCGTGTCTTCCTCTTGGCGCAGACCTTGGACGAGCGCCGAGCGGAACTCGAGGTTGTCGCGGATATCGAACGGATTTTTCTCTTCAAACTGTTTCAACTCGTCACTGTTCAAATAGGTAGCCGCTTCTTCAGAACGTCCTGTCTTGTAGGCGGATACGCTGAGCCAATGCCCGAACAGTGAGTCGCCACGGAAGCCGCGTTCTTTCAATAGACGCAGTTCTTCGTAGGCATGGTCGTACTGGCCGACGAGAGCTAGCGTCGTAGCGAGCTTGTAGCGCAATTCAAATTGGATCGGACGGACGCGTGTGAGCGGGACCGACAGTTGCAGCGCCGCTTCCGACTGTCCGGCCTCATGTAATAGAAGAATCGTGTTCAAGATCGCATGCAAGTTGCCCGGATTTTGGTCGAGGACGTACCCGAGCGTCTCGAACGCCGATTCGTCGTTGCCGAGGTAAAAGTGGACGATGGCCAAATTGTTGAACGCCGGCCAAAACGTCGGATATTGATCGATCAAGCGCTCGAGCGTCGACTTGGCGGCGAAGAGCCGACCTTTGTCGATGTGTTGCTGCGCCTCGGTGTGCCACGTGATCAACTCGTCCTCTTCTTCGTCTTCGAGCTCTTGTTCAAGCTCGATCAGTTCGAGAAGGGATTGGACCGATTCCGCGTAACGACCGTGCGCTTCCTGTTCAAGATAGCGGCTCGCATACGTGGCCGCTTCTTCGTACTGTGAGATATAGGCGCAGTTGCTCGCGAGGTGATAAAGTGCCTCTGTCGCCGTTTGGTCGAGTTCTAATACCCGTTTCCACACATCATTGGCGTGGTAGACCTCCCCTACTTCGAATAACAGTTCAGCGTACTGTTTGTGGTAATCGACGCGATGGACTGCCGCAGCAGTTGCTTCAGCCATGAAAAAAGTCGCTTCATCTAGGCGACCTTCTCGTAACGCTCGACGACCTCTATAGTAGTGGAGCTCCGCAGCAAGCGGAGATTCTGGTTCGGGTAGCGTCATTAGTGCTTCATAGTTCGCTTCCATATTCTAAATCCTCCACATCGTCTCTAGTATCTTTTTTTAGTTGCAGGATTAAGAATACCGCACTCAATCCATGAGGGCAACCGAAAAAGTTTAAAAAAATCGGGACTATATTCCTTCTATAATGAATATATTTTACTAGGTCTGACAATTGTTTTTCGACAAAAATATACATGACGTCTCACCTCGCGACACGACACAAAAAAACGGCATCACCTTCAAATAAAGTGATACCGCTCAAGTATTTTTCACACGAAGACCAATCGAACAGCTTGAAATGATTTCGCGCTAAATTGTGTCTATTTCGTGTCTATGGTTTGTAGTTTAGCGCCGACGACGCGTTCGCCGGGCAAGACGTCGCGATGTACGACGGCACCGGCTCCTATGACCGCCTTGTCCCCGATCGTGATGCCCGGCAAGATCGTCACGTTCGCCCCGATCAAGACGTCGTCACCGATCCGGACGTCACCGATCCGATACTCGTCGACGAGGTACTCGTGACAAAGGATCGTCGTGTTGAAGCCGATGACCGTGTTGCGTCCGATCGTGATCCGCTCCGGGAACATGACGTCAGGCGTCACCATGAGGGCGAGGGCGCTATACTCCCCGATCTTCATCCCGAGGAAGTTCCGGTACAGCCAACGCTTCGCCTTGACGGACGGGAAGTAACGACCGACGAGGACGACCGTCGTATTTTTGAAGACGCGCAAGAAGCGGATCGTCCGATACATCTGCCAGAGCGGGTTGGGCCCGTCCAGATGATACCGTTCCGTCTTACGCATTGACCGTGACCTCGTCGAGCCACGTCTCGAAGTGCTCCATCGACTCGATGATGACGTCAGGCTCGAGCGTCTCTAAGAACGCCCGGCCCTTCAAGGCCCAACCGACGGCGACCGTCTTCGTGCCGGCGTTTTTGCCGCTGAAGATGTCCGTATCGTTGTCTCCGACCATGACGGCCCGCTCCGGTGTCGAACCGAGCGCGCGCAGCGCCTGCTCGACCGGCTCGGCGTGCGGTTTCTCGTTTTCGACGTCGTCAGCCGTGACGACGACGCCAAACAAGTGGTCGATGTTGAACAAGCGAAGTCCGTGTTCGACGACCGGCCGGCCTTTCGATGTGACGATACCCATCTTATAGCCTTTGGTGTACAGACGATGCAGTCCTTCGATCACGCCAGGATATTCGGCGACGAGCGCGTCGTGCATGGCGATGTTGAAGCTGCGATAGAACGCCTGCATCTCTTTCCATTCCGGCTCATTGAGCGCTTTGAACGACTTCTCGAGCGTCGGTCCGATGAACGGGAAGATATCTTCGTCCTGATACGTCTCGTTCGGGAAGTAATACCCGAGCGTATGACGAAAACTCGCAAGGATGAGCGGGTTCGTATCGAGCAACGTACCATCTAAATCAAATAAAATCGTATCCATCAATCAAACAGTCCTTTCTCAGAAGGGTCATCGTACCGCTTCGCTTTCCGGCGCAACACCATCATCACGATCCCGAACACGATCATCGCGATCGAGACGAGCTGTGCCGTCCGTAGATCACCGGCCATGAGGCTGTCCGTACGGAGTCCCTCGATATAGAAGCGACCGATCGAGTACCAGACGAGGTACGACAAGAAGATATAGCCGCGCGGCGGATTGCCGACCATGCGCCAAACGACGAGCAAGATGACGCCGAGGATGTTCCAGACGCTCTCGAACAAGAATGTCGGCAAGTAGTACGCCCCGTCGATATACATCTGGTTGACGATCCAGTCTGGTAACAACAACGTCTCTTTCAAAAACCGGCTCGTCGTTTCAGACCCGTGCGCCTCTTGGTTCATGAAGTTGCCCCACCGCCCGATCGCTTGACCGAGCAAGAGCGATGGCGCGAGGATGTCGGTCACTTTCCAGAACGACATCGATTTACGCATCGAGTAGATGATGACGACGAGCAAGGCGCCGAAGATGGCCCCGTGAATCGCGATCCCGCCTTGACGGATATCGATGATCTGCCCGAGGTTTTGGCTGTAGTAATCCCATTGGAACACGACATAGTAAATCCGGGCGAAGACGATACTGATCGGGATCGCCCAGATGATGACGTCGACGACCCGCTCCGAATCATAATTGAGTCGCTTCGCCTCAAACAAGGCGAGGACGAGACCGAGCATCGCTCCGAAGGCGATGATCATGCCGTACCAATAGATCGGGAGCGACCCGATCTCGAACGCTACGCGGTCAAACGTCGGCTCCACCATCATTCCATGTCCCCTTCGTTATCGTGGATCGCGTTGGCGAGTCGTTCGGCGAACTCTTCCGCCGTGTTGATGCCCATGTTTTGCAGGCGATAGTTCATCGCCGCGACTTCGACGATGACGGCCAAGTTACGTCCCGGACGGACCGGGATCGTGAGTAGCGGCACTTCACTGTCGATGATCTTCATCGTGTTATGGTCGAGCCCAACGCGGTCATACACTTTGCCGGCGTCCCAGTTCTCGAGGTTGATGATCAAGCTGATCTTTTTGTGCGAACGGACGGCGCCCGCTCCGAACAACGTCATCACGTCGATGATGCCGATCCCGCGAATCTCGAGCAAGTGGCGGATCAGTTTTGGTGCCGACCCGACGAGCAGCTGGTCGCCCGTCTGCCGGATCTCGACCGAGTCGTCGGCGACGAGACGGTGGCCCCGCTTGACGAGCTCGAGCGCGGTCTCGGATTTACCGACGCCGCTCTGTCCTTTGATGAGGACGCCGACACCGTAAATGTCGACGAGGACGCCGTGCATCGCCGTCATCGGTGCGAGTTCCATCTCGAGGAAGTTCGTGATCTGTGACTCGATCGACGTCGTCACCGCGTTTGTGCGCATGAGCGGAACGTTCGCCGCCTCGGCCTCTTCCTCGATCTCGATCGGGATGTCGAAGCCGCGCGTGATGAGAATGCCCGGTGTCGACTCCGTGCAAAGAATTTTGGCACGCTCGCGGCGGCTTTCTTCAGACAGGCTCGCGTAAAACGTGAGCTCCGTCTTGCCGAGCACTTGGAGACGATTCTTCGCATAGTGCGTATAGTAGCCGGCGAGGACGAGTCCTGGTCGACTGAGGTCCGGTGTGGCGACAGGACGGTGAAGCCCTTCTTCCCCGGAAATGACTTGAAGCTTGAAGCGCTCAACGAGTTGAGCCGTGCGTACGATATTTTGCATAAGTATCTGCCCCTTTCACGCTCATTATTGTATCATAGCTCCTTAGCAGAAGCGTTAGTGAAAAGTGAGGCAGAACTTGTCAATTCAAAAGGAATGAAACTAATTTGTGGCAATTGCGTAGAACGGGTATAGAAGTTTATAAGGAGGTGAAACAAAATGGACGCACTCTTTTGGATTGCCATCGTCTTTATTTTCATCGTCGGGATCGCGGCGCTCGTCTATCTGATCAAGTCGCTCATCGACATGTGGCGCGAATATGCGACGACGAAGAACGAGACGGTGCTCTTGTTGTTCATCCTGAACATCGTCGGTGTCTTCTTGTCCGGCTCGTTACTTTCGATGATCGTCGCCATCATCTTCTACTGGAACCGCTCGAAAAAAATGCGGAACCTCGGGATCTTCCTACTCATCGCTGGACCGATTCTGTTTATCCTCTTTATCATCGGCTCGTTCACGTTGTATGACGCCCCGATGATGGAATGGGAACAGTTCGAGAACGAAATGAATTTATGACGTGACAAAGCCCGGAGGCAATCGCCTTCGGGCTTCTTATGATTCACGCTGTACAAAAACAACCCCGAAGGCGCTCGCCTTCGGGGTTGATTGTCATTGCTGATGGAACGGGTTGTTCAAGTCGGCCGGATTGACCGGGTCGACCGGATCGATCGGTTCCGTCGGTTCGTGCTTGTCTTCTTCGAGGAACGTCGACGGCGTGTGGAGTGAACCGTGCTCGAGGTCGATCGTACCAGTACGTGTACCGGCCTCGACTTCGATGCGCGGCGTCTGACCACGGCCTGATAGGAACTCGAGACGACGCTGGGCGACGTCTTTACGGTCGCGGACGATCTCGAGGTCGTCCAAGTTACAGTGAAGCCCACCGAAGTTCGTCTCGAGCTCGCCTTCGATCTCGACGCCGTGCGGCAAGACGAGTCGGATGTTCCCGGCAAGCGAAGCGATTTCGAACTTGGCGGGACGCGCCGTCGCGAGTTCGGCGCGGATATTGCCGTTCCCGGTCTTGAGCGAGGCCTTGTCATACTTCCCGTTCACGATGACAGAACCGTTACCGGTCCGGACGTGGACGAGCTCAGACTCGGTCGCTTCGACCTCGACCGTACCGTTGCCCGTGTTGACGAGGATCTCTGAAGCGTGCACCTCGTGAAGCACGACGCGGCCGTTCGCCGTCTGGACGCGGAAGCTCTCGACGTCGATCCCGTCGGCACGGACTTCACCGTTCAACGTTTGGACGTTCAAGTGGTCGAAATGATGATGCGGGACGTACAGTTCGACGTGGGCCCGGACGAGCTTGTCACGAAGTGAGATGACGAGACGGTCGCCGATGACCGAATGTTTGACGGCCGACTGGAGCTGTTCGAGCGCTTTGTCCGCGTCTTGCTGTCGGAGCGGACGACCGGTGACGATCAGTTCACACTCGTCATGGTCCGACGAGACGATCGTCGCCGAGGCGTTGAACAAGTCGAGCAGGATGTCTTTCCCGGTGAACGGGAACGATTTCGAGTACGTCACTTCCGGCCCGAAGTTCGAGCTGAACGAGAAGTCGCTGTCGCGAAGTTTCGTCACGAGTCCATCGACCGCTGACGTCAGTTTCGTCGTGAGCGACTCGACCGAGTAGGCATCGACCTTCTCCGTCTCTTGATGTTCTTCAAGCGCTTGCATACGCTCCGGCTCCAACTTCTCGAGCCGCTCGAGTTGGGTCATCCCTTCCTCGATCGTCAGTTTGCCATCTTTCACTTGCTGGAGAATCAGTTCACGCATTTCTTGTTTCACGTTCGTTTCCCCCTTCGATTTGGTTACACGTCAATCATGTTCCCGTTTCTAAACATTTCTATACTTATTTCTTTTTTCCTGCTTTCGGTTTGGCCCGGGCCGCATCACGTTCGAGCACCGGTTTCAAATATTTGCCGGTGTACGACGCCGTGACTTCGGCGACTTCTTCCGGCGTCCCGGTCGCGACGATCGCGCCGCCGCCGTCCCCGCCTTCCGGTCCGAGGTCGATCAAGTAGTCGGCCGACTTGATGACGTCTAAGTTATGCTCGATGACGAGCACCGTGTCCCCGTTCTCGACGAGGCGCTGCAATACGATTAACAACCGGGCGATATCGTCGACGTGAAGACCGGTCGTCGGCTCGTCCAAGATGTAGATCGTCTTGCCGGTCGAACGTTTGTGCAGCTCAGACGCGAGCTTGACGCGTTGCGCTTCCCCGCCCGACAGTTCGGTCGCCGGTTGTCCGAGCTTCATGTAGCCGAGACCGACGTCAGAGATCGTCTGGATCTTCCGCTTGATTTTCGGAATCTTGTCAAAGAAGTCGAGCCCTTCCTCGATCGTCATGTCGAGCACGTCGGCGATCGTCTTGCCTTTATACTTCACTTCGAGCGTCTCCCGATTGTAGCGTTTGCCGTGACAGATTTCACACGGGACGTAAACGTCTGGAAGGAAGTGCATCTCGATCTTGATGATCCCGTCCCCGCGGCACGCCTCACAGCGTCCGCCTTTGACGTTGAAACTGAAGCGGCCTTTCTTGTAACCGCGCATCTTCGCCTCGTTCGTCGACGCGAACACGTCACGGATGTCATCGAACACACCCGTATACGTCGCCGGGTTCGACCGCGGCGTCCGTCCGATCGGCGACTGGTCGATGTCGATGACTTTATCGATCTGGTCAAGCCCTTCGATCGTCTTATGCTTCCCTGGCTTCGCTTTGGCGCGGTTAATATGGTGCGCGAGCGACTTGTACAGGATCTCGTTGATGAGCGTCGACTTCCCGGAGCCGGAGACACCGGTGACGGCGATGAACATACCGAGCGGGATCGATACGTCGACCTCTTTCAAGTTGTTCTCTGCTGCTTTGACGATCCTGATGAAACGCTCGTCCGGCACTTTGCGCTCGGCCGGCAGCGGGATGAACCGTTTCCCGGACAAGTATTGACCGGTGAGCGACTTTCGGTTCTTCATAATCTGCTTCGGTGTGCCGGCGGCGATGACTTCTCCGCCGTGCTCTCCGGCGCCCGGTCCGATGTCGATCAAGTAGTCGGCCGCCATCATCGTGTCCTCGTCATGCTCGACGACGATGAGCGTATTGCCGATGTCGCGCATCTGTTTGAGCGTCGCGATCAAGCGGTCGTTGTCACGCTGGTGCAACCCGATCGACGGCTCGTCCAAGACGTACAAGACGCCGGTCAGCCGCGACCCGATCTGCGTGGCTAGACGGATCCGCTGCGCTTCCCCGCCCGATAACGTCCCGGCCGCCCGCGACAACGTCAAGTAGTCGAGACCGACGTTGTTCAGGAAGCTGAGCCGTTCTTTGATTTCTTGCAAGATGAGCCGGGCGATGGCGATATCTTTTTCGCTCAGTTCGTCCATGAGCGACTCGAACAAGGCGAGCGCATGCTCGACCGAGAGTGTCGTCACTTCCCCGATGTGGCGGTCGGTGATCTTGACGGCGAGCGTCTCTTCTTTCAACCGATAGCCGTTACACGTCGGGCAGGCGTGCGTCGCCATATACGTCTCCATCTGTTCCCGGATGTAATCCGACGTCGTCTCTTTATAGCGGCGCTCGATGTTGCGGAGCACCCCTTCAAAAAAGATTGTGTTCGTCCGGACTTGGCCGAAATCGTTCTCGTAGCGGAACAAGAACGATTCTTCTTCCGTCCCGTGCAAGACGAGGTCTTGGTCACGTTTTGACAGCCGTTCGAACGGCACGTCCATGTCGATGTCGAAATGCTGACACATCGAGGCGAGCAGCTGCGGATAATATTGCGAGCTCGTCGGCTGCCATGCGACGACCGCTCCTTCTTTCAGCGTCTTCGACGGGTCTGGGATGACGAGCTCCGGGTCGACGTCGAGTTTCGTACCGAGACCGTCACACGTCGGGCAGGCCCCGAACGGTGAGTTGAACGAGAACATGCGCGGCTCGAGCTCACCGATCGAGAAGCCACAGATCGGGCAAGCATGGTGTTCGCTAAACAACAACTCGGTCCCGTCCATCTTGTCGATGATGGCGCGGCCGTCCGCGAGGCGGAGTGCCGTCTCGAGTGAATCGGCGAGGCGGCCTTCGACGTCAGCGCGGACGACGAGCCGGTCGACGACGACTTCAATCGAATGTTTCTTGTTCTTGTCGAGCTCGATGTCATCAGTCAGTTCGATCGTTTCCCCGTTGACGCGGACACGGACGAACCCTTCTTTTTTGAGCGAGTCGAACACTTTGACGTGCGTGCCTTTCCGTCCCGACACGATCGGCGCCAAGATTTGCAGGCGCGTCTTCTCCGGGAGCTCCATCACTTGGTCGACCATCTGTGAGATCGTCTGGCTTGAGATCTCGATGCCGTGGCGTGGGCAGACGGGTTTCCCGATGCGGGCGAACAAGAGTCGTAAGTAGTCATAGATCTCCGTCACCGTCCCGACGGTCGAGCGCGGGTTCCGGCTCGTCGTCTTCTGGTCGATCGAGATGGCCGGGCTCAACCCTTCGATCGTATCGACGTCCGGCTTGTCCATCTGTCCGAGGAACTGACGGGCGTATGCCGACAGGCTCTCGACGTAACGGCGTTGCCCTTCGGCGTAGATCGTATCGAATGCGAGCGATGACTTCCCTGATCCCGACAGACCCGTCAAGACGACGAGCTGGTCACGAGGGATATCGATATCAATGTTTTTCAAGTTGTTGACGCGCGCCCCTTTGATGACGATCGCATTTTTCTTTTCAGCCATTTAATTCCCTACCTTCAACTCCAAGATTAAGTCACGCAATTCGGCCGCCCGCTCGAACTGAAGATCGCGGGCCGCTTGTTTCATTTCTTCTTCTAGTTTGCCGATTGCCGCCTCGCGCTCGTCTTGATTCATCGAGCTGAGCGACTCGAGCACTTCTTCTTCGGCAGCGACGGTCGCGCGGATGACGCCGCGCACTTCTTTGCGGATCGTCTGCGGCGTGACGCCGTGCTCTTCATTGTATTCTTGTTGGATCGTCCGACGGCGGTCGGTCTCCCCGATCGCCCGCGTCATCGAATCGGTCATCTTGTCCGCGAACAGGATGACGTGGCCGTTCGAGTTACGGGCCGCCCGTCCGATCGTCTGGATGAGTGACCGGTCAGAACGAAGGAACCCTTCCTTGTCGGCGTCGAGGATCGTGACGAGACTCACTTCCGGGATATCGAGCCCTTCCCGCAGCAAGTTGATCCCGACGAGGACGTCGTATTTGCCGAGCCGCAGGTCACGGATGATCTCGATCCGTTCGAGCGTCTTGATCTCGGAGTGCATATAGTTGACCTTGATGCCCGCTTCACGGAGATAGTCCGACAAGTCTTCGGCCATCTTCTTCGTGAGCGTCGTCACGAGGACGCGTTCGTCCTGTTTGATGCGGTCGCGGATCTGGTCCATCAAGTAGTCGATCTGTCCTTTGATCGGGTGGATCTCGATTGTCGGGTCGAGTAGACCCGTCGGCCGGATGATCTGCTCGATCATGTTTGGTGTATGCTCGAGCTCGTACGGGCCCGGTGTCGCCGAGATGAAGATCGCCTGATTCAACTTCTTCTCGAACTCCTCGAACTTGAGTGGACGGTTGTCCTTGGCCGATGGTAGACGGAAACCGTGGTCGACGAGCATTTGTTTGCGCGCCTGGTCGCCGTTGAACATCCCGCGGACTTGCGGCAGCGTCACGTGTGACTCGTCGGCGATGAGCAAGAAGTCTTTCGGGAAGTAGTCGATGAGCGTGTACGGCGTCGCCCCTTCTTCCGTCAAGTTCAGATGGCGTGAATAGTTCTCGATGCCTGAACAGTAGCCCATCTCGCGCATCATCTCGAGGTCGTAGTTCGTCCGCTGCTCGAGACGTTGCGCTTCGAGCAGTTTGCCTTCTTCGCGGAATTTCTCGAGCTGTTGCTCGAGCTCGGCCTCGATGTTGACGATTGCCTTTTGCAGCTTCTCGTCGCGGGTGACGAAGTGGGATGCCGGGAAGATCGAGACGTGTTCACGGTCGGCGATGATCTCGCCGGTGAGCGGGTTCATCTCGCGGATACGGTCGATCTCGTCACCGAAGAATTCGACGCGCAAGCACTGCTCGTCGCGTGACGCCGGGAAGATCTCGACGACGTCGCCGCGGACACGGAAGCGCCCGCGTTGGAAATCGATGTCGTTCCGTTCATATTGGATGTCGATCAATTTGCGGAGCATCTGGTCGCGCCCCATCTCTTTGCCGACGCGGAGACTCAAGACGAGACTGTTGTATTCTTCCGGGTTACCGAGACCGTATATACACGATACAGATGCGACGATGATGACATCATCCCGCTCGAACAAGGACGACGTCGCCGAGTGGCGGAGCTTGTCGATCTCGTCGTTGATCGAGGCATCTTTCTCGATGAACGTGTCGGTCGACGGCACGTACGCCTCCGGTTGATAGTAGTCATAATAGCTGACGAAATATTCGACGGCGTTGTTCGGGAAAAACTCTTTGAACTCGGAATAGAGCTGGCCGGCGAGCGTCTTGTTGTGGGCTAAGACGAGCGTCGGTTTCTTCACTTCCTGGATGACGTTCGACACGGTGAACGTCTTCCCGGTGCCGGTCGCACCGAGCAGCGTCTGATAACGGTCGCCACGGTTGACGCCTTCGATGAGCTGGCGGATCGCCTCCGGCTGGTCGCCGGCCGGACTATATTCCGAATGTAATTCGAACGGAAGCTTGATCTTGTCCATATATATTCCTCGCTTTCTATCCCTTGCATATTGACTTGATTATAGCACATACACGAACAAATATTCGCTTCTGAGACGCTTCCCAAACCGCTCTCCGATTCGCTATAGTGAGGAGGAATCTAAACAGAAATGGGTGGGTCGTCATGTGGTCACTTCTCTTTATCCCGCTCGGCGCGGTCGTCGGCGCCTTGTCCGGTTTCTTCGGCATCGGGGGCGGTGTCATCATCGTCCCGGTGCTCTTGTTCAACGGATATTCGGCGGCCGAGGCGGTCGCGACGTCACTTTTGTTCGTCGTCGGGACGAGCCTGGCCGGGGCGAAGAAGCACTCGTCGCTCGGCAACGTGGCTTGGTCGACCGGCCTCACGGTCGGTCTGGCCGGCGCCGTCACTGCGCAGCTGTCGAGCCGGCTCGTGCTGTCGATCTCCGGGACGTATGACTGGTTGCTGAATGTGTTCTATTTGCTTATCCTTTCTTATTTTGCCGTTACGCTTCTAAAGAAAACATCGAAGCCGCCGAAACGGAAAAAATCCGGATTGGCCGCAAGTTTCTTCATCGGGGCGATCGCCGGGCTCTTGTCGGCGCTCCTTGGCATCGGCGGCGGTTTTATCATCGTCCCGTTGCTCGTGAGCTGGCTCGGGTTTTCGACGCACCGCGCCGTCGGGACGAGTCTCTCCGCCGTCCTGTTCATCTCGCTCGGCGGGCTCATCGGTTACTTGCCGTCGCTGTCGCTCGATTACGTTGCCCCGCTCGCCTTGGTGACAGGTGCTTTCATCGGTGCCCCATTCGGCGCAGCGCTCACGAATCGTTATCGGGACCATGAGATTTCAAGACGGCTCGCTTGGCTCTACTTGGCTGTCATCGCCTCGATTGTGCTCGACCTCGGGGCGACATGGTGGGCACCGTTGTCTTTCGTGAGCTTAGGGGTTCTCTTCATCTTTCTCGTCGGGATCACCCTTGATTTTTCCAAACATTTTACCAGTCCGAACCACTTTCCTCATTAAAAAGTGGTTTTTTTCAATATCTTGGTTTTAAAGCGCTTTCAAACGGGGGATATAGAAAAGTGGTAAGCCAAATCCAATATGGAAGGAAGGGAGTATCACATGTCAGCATTTGTCAGCGAAATTATCGGTACAATGCTACTCATCTTGCTCGGTAACGGTGTCGTCGCCGGCGTCGTCCTCCGCCACTCGAAAGCCGAGAACGGCGGCTGGATCGTCATCACGTTCGGTTGGGGTCTCGCCGTTATGGTCGGGGTGTACGCCGCAGGTATTTACGGAGGCGCGCACATCAACCCGGCCGTCACAATCGGCCTCGCCACGAGCGGGGCATTCCCATGGGAAGATGTGCCACTGTACATCCTTGCCCAGTTCATCGGGGCGTTCATCGGGGCCGTACTCGTCTACGTACACTACAAACCGCACTATGACGCGACCGACGACCCGGGTGCGAAGCTCGCGACGTTCTCGACCGCTCCTGGTATTCGGAACACTCCGTTCAACTTGATCTCGGAGATCATCGGAACATTCGTCCTCGTCTTCGCTTTACTATCGTTCGGGGCCAACACGTTCACAGATGGATTAAACCCGCTCATCGTCGGTTTCTTGATCGTCTCGATCGGTCTCTCGCTCGGTGGAACGACCGGTTATGCGATCAACCCGGCCCGTGACCTTGGACCGCGGATCGCGCATGCGATACTCCCAATCAAAGGCAAAGGGACGTCCGACTGGGGCTATTCATGGATTCCAGTCGTCGGACCGATCATCGGCGCTGTCATCGCCGCGTTGCTCTATGGTATCCTCGTCCCATAATCACCCTAACTTCTAAGGAGGCACATTCATATGGACAAAGAAAAACGGTATATTTTAGCAATCGACCAAGGTACGACCAGTTCACGGGTCATCATCTTCGACCACGACGGCAAGATCGTCACGACCGCTCAGCGCGAGTTCAAGCAGTACTTCCCGAAACCAGGCTGGGTCGAGCATAACGCCAACGAGATCTGGGGTTCGGTCCTCGCCGTCATGGCCGAGGCGTTCGGTTCGGCCGACATCGACCCGAAAGAGATCGCGGCCATCGGCATCACGAACCAACGGGAGACGACGGTCGTCTGGGAGAAGTCGACCGGCAGACCTGTCTACAACGCCGTCGTCTGGCAATCGCGTCAGACTGCCGGCATCTGTGACGAATTGAATGCGGCCGGTCACGCCGACTTGTTCCGCGACAAGACCGGATTATTGATCGACGCTTACTTCTCGGGGACGAAAGTGAAATGGATCCTCGACAACGTCGAAGGCGCCCGTGAGAAAGCGGAAGCCGGGGAATTGTTGTTCGGAACGATCGACACGTGGCTCATCTGGAAACTCTCGGGCGGTCTCGCGCACGTCACCGACTACTCGAACGCGTCACGGACGCTCATGTACAACATCTACGAGCAGAAGTGGGACGATGAGTTGCTCGACATCCTCACCGTACCAAAGTCGATGCTGCCTGAAGTCAAGCCATCGAGTGAAGTATACGCTCACACGATTCCGTACCACTTCTTCGGATTCGAAGTCCCGATTGCCGGCGCGGCCGGTGACCAACAAGCCGCCTTGTTCGGCCAAGCCTGCTTCGAGTCAGGCGAAGGGAAGAACACATACGGTACGGGTTGCTTCATGCTTATGAACACGGGAGAAGAAGCCGTCAAGTCGGACCACGGTCTGTTGACGACGATCGCCTGGGGCTACAACGGCAAAGTCGAGTACGCGCTCGAAGGATCGATCTTTGTCGCCGGATCAGCCATCCAGTGGCTCCGTGACGGACTGCGTATGCTCAAGTCGGCGAAAGATACGGAACAGTATGCGAACCGTGTCGACACGACCGACGGGGTCTACGTCGTCCCGGCCTTCGTCGGACTCGGTGCCCCGTATTGGGACTCGGACGTCCGCGGCGCCATCTTCGGGATCACCCGCGGTACGGAAAAAGAACACTTCGTCCGGGCGACGCTCGAGTCACTCGCCTATCAGACACGCGACGTCTTGACGGCGATGGAGCAAGATTCCGGCATCGCATTGAAGACGCTCCGCGTCGACGGTGGTGCAGTCAACAACGACTTCCTCATGCAGTTCCAAGCGGACATCTTGAACGTACCGGTCGAACGTCCGGAAGTGAGTGAGACGACGGCGCTCGGCGCCGCCTATCTCGCCGGACTCGCCGTCGGGTTCTGGAAAGACCAGAACGAGATCAAGCAGCAATGGAAACTCGATCATCAGTTCGAACCGAACATGGACGAAGCGCATCGTGAAGCGCTCTACAAAGGCTGGCAACACGCCGTCGAAGCGACGATGGGCTTCAAACCATCAAAACTTGAAGTATAAGCATACGAAAAGGAGCATCCGCGACGGATGCTCCTTTTTATAATTTCCGTAAACGCAAGCGCGGGCTCATCGGATCCCCGACGAACAAGATGCCGAGCTCGTGCGGGTCGGCCTCATACATCGCCCGTTGCACGAAGCGGATATCCCCGTTCAAGTTGAGCACTTCGAGCTTGATGTACGGCTTATGGAGTTGAAGCGCCTCATAAAAGCTGCTCCCTCCGGTGATGACCGTACCGTTCACTTTGTAGATCGACTCACCTGGTATGAGCTGCATCGTCTCCCCCGGAGAACCCGGAAGCGTATCGATGATGACCGCCCCGCGGTTCCCGTTCAAGAAGACCGGTGTCGTGCCGCGGTTCTCCCGTTTGATGAGCTGCAAGGCGAGCTCGTACAAGACGAACAGACCGATCAACACATAAGCGACGTACGGAACGTCTAGGACGTACGACCCGGCGAACAAGCCGAGCGCGACCACCGCGAGCAAACCGCGATACAGGCTCAACCGGCCGAGCAGCGTTCCCGGCAGTGCCCCGGTCGACAGCAGGCTGACCCCGATCGGGATCGGCAAGATGACCGGTACCGAGAAGTCGAGCCCGAACGATGGCGGTAAAAAGACGATGAGCGGAAAGAACCAAACCCGCTTGACGACGTGTCCGCCGATGAACTGGCCGCGCTTCGACAAGATGAGCGTCGGTGACGTCTCTTTGATCCCGTTCCAACGAAGGAGGATCGCTTCGGCGAGCGTGACGATGCCGAACACGAGCGCATACACCGGCCACTCGACGTCGGCGAGCCGGTCGATCCAATTCGTGAGCCCGGCTAGCGGGACAACGTCGCGCAGACCGATGACCACGAGCATGATCAGGAACGGAAACGCCGGACTCATGAAGCGCGGATGCATCGTCAAGACGATCAGGGCGTAGAGGACGGTGAACGTGACGACCCACTCGAAGTTGACCGTCGTCTCGAGCAAGACGGTCGCTACAGTTCCGAGGACCGCGAGCAACAGACTCGGCCACACAAAGTGGCGCCAATCTGACTTCGGCGAGCGTCGGCGCGACCGGAACATGCTTCGCTCCCGTTTAATGCGCGTCATGGATATGTAAGCGAGGGCGACGAACGTCGCCCAGAGCAGCGGACTACCTAACAAGGTCAACAAAGCGGTAAAACTCATTCGTAGAACGTCCACACTTGTCCAATCCTTTCCCTAATCCTTATTTTGCGGCTTCTTCAAGTGCCCGGTTCAACTGGGCATCGTTCGCCTCGTCTTGGATGACTTCAAGCAACCGTGACTCGAGCGCGGACGCCGTCGCTTCATTGACGACCCCGTCCTCCGTTAAGTTGTTGTCGGCTTGGAAGTCTGAGACCGCCTGTGCCATCGTGTCACCGAAGTAACCCGCCTGACCGCCCGGCTCATAACCGATCCCGGTCAACACCGTATGCAGGTTCGACACCGTCTCGCCGTAGTCCCCGACTTTGAGCGAATCCTCTTCCGCGAGGATACGGTTGACCCCAAAGTAATCCGGTTGATCGACCTCAACGTCAGGCTCGATACCCGTCTCGTTGATCCAATTGCCGTCCGGTGTGAGCCATTTGCTCGTCGTCAGCTTCAAGTTGCTACCGTCTTCCAAGTCGAACGCCGTCTGGACGACACCTTTCCCGAACGTCGTGTTGCCGACAACTGTCGCACCGGCGCCTTCCTTGAGCGCACCGGCCAAAATCTCGGACGCCGAGGCCGAGCCTTCGTTCGTCAAGACGAACAGCTTGTACGGCTTCGCCTCACGGGCGCGTCCGTTTTGGGCCTCACGTTCCCCGTCGGCGTTCTCGATTTGAACGACCGGCTTATCCGTCGGGACGAACCCTTCGGTCATCGCGATGACGGCCGGCAAGAGACCACCCGGGTTGCCCCGGACGTCGATGATCAAGCTATCGATATTTTGGCTCTCGAGCGTCTCGAGCTGCTCTAAAAACTCATCGGCCGTCGGCTCTGAGAACTGAGTCACTTCCAGATAGCCGATCTTTTTGCCGTCCTGCTCTTTCACTTCCGAGTAGACCGTCTCAATCGGGATCGTATCCCGCGTGATCTCATAGTCGGCCTCTTGCCCGCCGCGACGAATCGTCAGCGTGACAACAGTTCCTTTTTCACCACGGATGAGCTGGACCGCCTCTTCGACGGCCATCCCTTCGATTGATTCGCCGTCGACCGCGGTGATGATATCCCCTGGACGAAGGCCTGCCGCTTCAGCTGGTGCACCTTTGATCGGAGCGACGATCAAGATGTCTTCTCCTTTCTTCTCCAAAGTCGCGCCGATTCCTTCAAAGCTCGACTCGATCGAGTCGGTGAACTGTGACGTTTCTTCCGCGTCGAGGAAGTCAGAGTACGGGTCATCGAGCGCTGCCGTCATGCCGTCAAGGGCGCCGGTCAACAAGTCTTCTTCCGAGATGTCCTTTAGCGAGTGCGTCTCGATCAAGCTGCGGACTTGTTCGACCTTGTCCCAACCTTCTGCTTTCGGTTGGATCGGTAACCTCGTATCGGTGAACGCCATCGTCGCCAGGCCTGCACCGGCCCCTGCCACGAACGTCGCGCCGGCGAGTAGTCCTGCGGTTGTGTTTTTCACGGGTAAGTCCCTCATTTCTTTTTGTCGGTCTTTCATCCAGTATAGCAAAAACTTCAGAAAAACGGACGCGTTCCACATATTTGGGACGCGTCCGTCTGTCAGTAGCCGATATAAGGGCCCGGGTCGACCGCATTTGGTTGCCCGGGTGCCCATTCCCCACGGTGGAGCTCGAAGTGGAGATGAGGTCCCGTCGACCAGCCCGTGTTGCCGAGCGTACCGACCGTTTGGCCCGCCCCGATCGTCTGCCCGGCCGTTACCGTGATCGAATCTAAATGACCGTAGACGGTCGTCCAGACCTGCCCGCTCACGACGTGCGAGACGAAGACGACGTTGCCGTAACCGGTCGCTTCAGCCGCCTTGATGACGATGCCTGGGGCGGCCGAGACGATCGGTGTGCCGGTCGCGTTGACGATATCGATGCCGCGGTGTGATTCCGGTGCCCCGGTGAGCGGGTTCTCACGCGGTCCGAACCGGCTCGACACGTAACCCGATACCGGGCGCAAGAACGTACTGACCGGAGCCGTGACAGCTTCCGGTTCCGCTGCTGGCGGTGCCTGTGGTGTCACGGTTTCTTGATTCGCTTCGGCTCGTTCGGTGGCTTCGGCTCGTGCCGCTGCTTCGGCCCGTGCTCGCGCTTCTGCGGCGGCTTTTGCCTCGGCCTCTTGTTTCGCGCGCGCCTCGGCTTCCGCTTGTTCCCGTTCAGCCGCCGCGATCGCGTCGAGCTGACTGGCGATGATGCGGCGCTGTTCGTTCATGAGCGCCTGTTCTTCGTCACGGGTCATCTGTTCGAGCTCGAGCAGTTCGACCTGCTCGTTCAGTTCCGAGAGGAGCGCATGCTTCTCTGTGGCCGCTTGGTCGAGCGCTTGTTTCGTGACGACGAGCTCGCGCTCTTTTTGTTTGACGAACGACAACTGTGTCCGTTGCGTCGTCTCAAGCGTCTCGAGGCGCTCGACTTCATGCATATAACTATGTATGAGGTCCCGGTCTTGCTCCGCGATCGTCTGTGCGGTCATGAGCCGCGTCACGAAATCCCCGAACGAGCGGGATTCGAATACGACTTGGAGATAAGACCGGTCCTCATGGATTTGAAGCACACGAAGACGCTCACTAAGGAGCGCCTTCTGGCCTTCAAGATACTGCCCTTGGGCAGCGAGTTGTTGGCGGGTCGCCTCGAGCTCTGAGCGTGCCGCGTCCGCTTCGACTTGCTGGACGGCGATCTGTTCACTTAAGCCCTCGAGACGTTCATTGACGGCGCGGATCTCGGTTGAGACCGCGTCGCGCTGTGCCTCGGTGACTTCGAGCTCGGCGTCCGTCTCGACTTGCGCTTTTTTAGACTGCTCCAATTGATTGGATAGACGATCTTGTCGTTCTTTCAACGTCTCTTTCTCCGTCGCCATGACCGGCGCGGCGAGTAGCGTCAAACTTAATCCAAGCGCAAGCGAACGTTTCATCCGCCAATTCCTCCTCATATTTAAATTAAACTTTTAAGAATCGACCGAGCGATGTCGTCGATCCCCAGATCCCGATGAACGCACCGAGCGCAAGCAAGACGAGCGAGACTTGCGTCGTGAGTACCGATGGATCGATCAATTTAAATATATCACTATTCAGTTGATCTAGCGATGGTTGTAAAGCACCATATGCGACGTCATACCCGAAATAAATGACTGCGATCGGGATGAGCGCGCCGAGCACACCGAGTAGAAGCCCCTCGATGAAGAACGGCCAGCGGATAAAGCTGTTTTTCGCTCCGACGAGACGCATGATCTCGATTTCGCGACGGCGTGAGAAGATCGTCATCTTGATCGTGTTCGAGATGAGGAACATCGCCATGAGCGTGAGTCCGACGATCAACACGAGTCCACCGATGCGGATCCCGTTGAAGAAGGCGAACATCTTATCGATATAGTCCTGACCGTACGTGACCTTATCGACGTTTTCAAGTGACTGGACCGCGTCGGCGACCGTCTCCGTGTTGAGCGGGTCTGCCGCTTTGACGATATAGCGGTCATGGAGTGGATTGTCTTTCTCGACCGTACCGTACGCGTTGGCGTCTTCCCCGAGCTGGTTGCGGAAGTTTTCGAGTTCATCCTCTTTCGAGCTGAACGTCACCGAGGCGACGCCCGGGATTTGTTCTAAGTTTTCCCCTAGTTTCTCGACGTTCGCTTCCTCCGCCGTCCGTGTGACGAACACTTGGATCTCGACGTCGTTCTCGACATTCTCTGAGATCTCGTTGACGTTGAACATGACGAGGGCGAAGACGCCGACGAGTAACAAGGTGATGGTGACGGCACTGATGGCCGCAAACGACATCCAACCGTTGCGAAGCGTCCCTTTGAACCCTTCGCGTAAATGGCGTAGCCCACTTTTAAATATCATAGCCATATGCTCCTTTCTCTTCATCGCGGACGACTTTGCCGTTTTCGATCGCGATGACGCGATGACGGATCTTATCGACGATGTCACGGTTATGTGTCGCCATGACGATCGTCGCCCCGCGGCGATGGATCTCTTGGAATACTTCCATGATGCCCCATGCCGTATCCGGGTCTAAGTTACCGGTCGGCTCGTCGGCGATGATGAGCTTCGGCTTGTTGACGATGGCGCGGGCGATCGAGACACGTTGCTGTTCGCCACCTGACAGTTCGTCCGGATAGTTACGTGCCTTATGTTTCAATCCGACGAGGTTCAAGACGTCCATGACTTGCTTACGCATCGTATTCGTGTCGGCCTGAACGACTTCAAGTGCGAACGCGACGTTCTCATACACTGTTAATGAAGGGAGCAGCTTATAATCTTGGAAGATGACGCCGAGCTGGCGGCGTAGTTTCGGGACGTGGCGGTTTTTTAATTTCCCGACGTCGATCCCGTCGATCAACAGTTGACCGTTCGACGGCTTCTCCTCCCGATAAATCATTTTCATGAACGTCGATTTCCCGGCGCCGGATGGTCCGACGACGTATAAAAATTCGCCGTCTTCGATCTTCAAATCGAGGTCGTCGACTGCGACGACACCGTTTGGATATACTTTACTAACTTTTTGCATCGAGATCATAACGTATTCCCTACCCTTTTTATAAATTTTTCATGCATCTATGACGAGTGTGTGATTGTTTAGTAAGTGAATATTTTCGCCTAGCCTCAGTTCTACACGATAACTAGTGATTCTGTCAAGGCACCGTCCAAGTTTCGGAACGGGCCAAGGTTTATCCGGTTCAGTAGTAGGAGCGCCTACAATTATAACAACCAGAATTTTAAATAACCATTACAGGATTGTTTCAGTTCGATTGAGTTCGGTGGGAAATTGTCGGACTGAACGTCCGTTTCACGTTGCGGTCACATTTGGTGAAACTCACATTCAAACAGGCACTCGCCGGGGCGAGTGCCTGTTTTCAATCGTTCCGTTTATCGGTCGGACGCTTTTTCAACGCGTCGAACGGTGAACGTTTCCGTTTCCGGTATTTGATGTGGATCGTCGGTGACTCATACTCTTCCGACGCCCGGATGTCTTTGCTTGAGACGCGCATGAACGACCAGGCGAGGAGCACCATGATGAAGATGAGCGGGAATCCGCCGACGATGCTCGCCGTCTGCAACGTGTCAAGCCCACCTAGGAACATGAGCGTCAGCGGCATGATACAGAGAGCAAACGCCCAGAACAGGCGGTTCCAGACGAGCGGCTCCTCTTCGACATGCTTTTGCGTGACCGATGCCAAGATATAGGAAGACGAGTCGAACGTCGTCGCGAGGAAGATGATCGCGAGGAGCGTGAACACGGCGACGACGACTTTACCGAACGGCAGCTGGCCGATAATGGCGATGATCGTTGCCGGCGGTCCGTACATGTCCATATACGAGATGACGTCGAACGCACCGGTCAAGTGGAGGTAGAGCCCGTAATTGCCAAGTATCCCAAAGAACAGGATACAGCCGAACGTCCCGTACACCATCGTCCCGATGACCATCCCGCGGATCGTGCGCCCCCGCGAGATCCGGGCGACGAACAGGCCGACGAACGGTGCGTAAACGAGCCACCACGCCCAGTAGAACACCGTCCACGATTCCGGGAAACCTGTCTCTTCGAAGCCGCCGAGGTTGCCGAACGGCTCCATCCACGTCGCCATCAAGAAGAAGTTGTCGAGCATCGTGCCGACCCCGTTGAACGTCGTCTCTAAGATGAACCGGGTCGGACCGAAGGCGAAGACGAACGTCAGGATAATGATGGCGAGCCAAATGTTCAAGTCACTCAGCACTTTGATGCCCCGCTTCAAGCCGACGTACGAGCTGATGGCGAAGATGACGGTACAGATGAGCATGATGACCGCCTGCATGCCGAGCGTGACCGGGATGCCGGTGATCTCGTTCACCCCTTCAGCGATCATCGGTGTCCCGAGGGCGAGCGTCGTGCCGGCCCCGCCGAGAAGACCGAAGATGAACAAGATGTCGATGACTTTACCGACCGGTCCGTCCGCCCATTTGCCGATGACGGGCCGGACCGCCTCGCTCACTTTCAACACCGATTTGCGGCGTACATAATAGAAGTAAGCGATCGGCAACGCCGGCAGCGTATAGATCGCCCAAGCGATCGGCCCCCAGTGGAACATGCCGTAGGCGGTCGCCCATTGGATCGCCTCGGTCGACTCCGGTGTGACACCGAACGGCGGTCCTTGATAGTAGTACACCCATTCGATGACCGACCAATACAAAATACTCGAGCCGATCCCGGCGGCGAACAACATCGCCGCCCAAGAGAACGTGCTGAACTCGGGTTCCTCATCTTCAGCGCCTAACTTGACGTGCCCATTTTCACTGAAAGCGACGAAGATCAAAAATCCGAACGCGCCGAGCCCCATCGCTAAATACAACATGCCAAAGTTCGTCGTCATGAACGTGTTGGCGGCGCCGACCCATGCCTTCCCCGTCTCCGGGAAAAAGACGAGCGGCAACGTCACCGTCAGCAACAGGACGAACGCACCGATGAACGTCGGCCAATCAATCAGTTTTGTCTTCACATCATATCCACTCCGTTTCACTGTCTTTATCGTTCCTTACCAAAATCCGATCAATCCAAAACAGGAAATGCAAAAAAACCACGGTTATCCCGTGGTCCTGATGATCACTTCTTCTCGGCGAGCCAAGCTGCGACCGCTGTGATTTCTTCGTCCTTCTCAATCACGTTCGCTGGCATCGCGCCTTGTCCGTTTCGAATAATGTTCTCGATGTCTTCAGCCGAGAGGCGTGCACCGACGTCCGTCAATGCCGGACCGCTCATGCCTTCCAAGTTCGCGCCGTGGCAGGCCGCACAGTTTTGTGCGTATACCGCTTCCGCGTCGACTGAAGCGGTCGTCGAGCCCGTATCCCCATTGCTTGTCGTTTCTTCTTCATCGCCGCCGCCGCACGCACCGAGCGTGAGCATGGCGCCGAGGCCGATGGCCATCATCCACTTCTTCATATAGGGTTCCCCTCCTAAGTTGTAGAAATTGCCTACATTATCCATTATAACCGTTTTGACAAGGCCTTTAACCTAATCTCACGAAAAGTACACAAAGATTCCACATGTCACGGGACGTTGCTATACCGTTTATCTGAGGTGAAACCTTGGCCCATTACCTCATGCGCCTCGCTGAAGATGAGGAACGCGTCGGGGTCGATGCGGCGGATCAGGTCTCTCAACCGGCTCACCTCGTTCTGACGGACGACGACGAGCAACATCGGCCGGTCGAGACGTGAATAGGCGCCGATCGCCTGGATCTCGGTCGCGCCCCGGTCGAGCTCGTCGAAGACGGCGCGCGTGATGACGTCACGCTTGTCCGAGATGACATACGCCATCTTGTCTTGAGTGAAGCCGAGCTGCACGAAGTCGATCATCTTGATCGTGATGTACAAGGCGATCAGCGCGTACAGTCCCGTCGTGAACGAGAACGTGACGGCTGCGACGATCACGACGGTACCGTCGAGGATGGCGATACAGAGATAGAGCGGGATGTGGGTGAACTTATGTAGGATCTGGGCGAGTAAGTCCATCCCGCCGGTCGAGGCCCGGCCGCGGAAGATGAGTCCGAGGCCGATCCCGACACCGACACCGCCGAACACGGCCGCGAGCAGCGTGTCCTCGACCGCCGCGCCCGCACCGATCGCTTCATAAAACAAGATCACACCTGGTAAGAAGATCGAGCCGACGAGCGATTTGACGCCGAAGCCGAGTCCGAGGATCATCCAGCCGACGAGGAGGAGCAACACGTTCGAGACGAGCTGGAACGCCCCCGGCGAGATGCCGAACAGCTCGTACGTGATGATCGAGATCCCGCTGACGCCGCCCGAGGCGATGTTGTTCGGGAACAGGAACAGACTGAACGCCGAGGCGACGAACACGGAACCGGTCAATAAGTAAATATAGTCTTTGACGATTTGCTTCATTAAAGAAATTCTCCTCTACATACAACGTGGCCCAAAGACGGACGTCTTTGAGCCACATGCATCACATATTTGTCTTACGGAGGTAAGCGTCGATGAAGCCCATGATGTCTCCATCCATGACGCCGCTCGTGTTCCCGACTTCATAACTCGTGCGGTGGTCTTTGACCATCGCATACGGGTGGAAGACGTATGAACGGATCTGACTGCCCCAGCCGATGTCTGTCTTCTCACCGCGGATCTCGTCGAGCTTGCGTTGCTGCTCATCGAGTTCGCGCTGGTACAGTTTCGCCTTGAGCATCTT
This sequence comes from Exiguobacterium sp. SH0S2, assembly GCF_004337185.1. Classification (NCBI taxonomy): domain Bacteria; kingdom Bacillati; phylum Bacillota; class Bacilli; order Caryophanales; genus Exiguobacterium; species Exiguobacterium sp. SH0S2. The sequence continues at coordinate 70,130 of NZ_SJVB01000002.1, forward strand.
CATCGCCGCTTCACGGTTCTTGATCTGCGAACGCTCGGCCTGACATGAGACGACGACACCCGTCGGCACGTGCGTGATCCGGACGGCCGAGTCGGTCGTGTTGATGTGCTGACCGCCGGCGCCTGACGCGCGGTACGTGTCGATGCGGAGGTCTTCGGTTCTGACGTCGATCTCGATATCGTCATCGAATTCCGGCATGACGTCGCACGAGACGAACGACGTATGACGGCGGCCTGACGAGTCGAACGGCGAGATCCGGACCAAGCGGTGGATCCCTTTCTCCGCTTTCAAGTAGCCGTAGGCGTTATGCCCGACGATGCGGAGCGTAACCGACTTGACGCCGGCCTCCTCGCCCGCGAGGTAGTCGACCGTCTCGACTTTCCAACCTTGTTTGTCCGCGAAGCGCTGATACATGCGGAGAAGCATCGAGGCCCAGTCTTGCGACTCAGTACCGCCCGCACCCGGGTGCAGCTCGAGGATGGCGTTGTTCGCGTCATACGGTCCGTTCAAGAGGATCTCGAGTTCGAACGCGTCGAAGTCGGCCTTGAGCGCCATGACCATCTCTGAGAGATCACCTTGCATCTCGACGTCCGGTTCTTCCTTGATGAGTTCGAGCGTGACTTCGCCGTCCTCGTGACCATCCGCGAGCTCTTGATACTTGTCGACCATCGCTTTGAGCACGTTCGACTCGTCGATGACTTTTTGTGCCTTCTCTTGGCTGTCCCAGAAGTCTGGGTACGTCATCTCGTTCTCGAGCTCGGCGATGCGCGCCTGTTTCTCCGTTAAGTTGAGCGATTGTCTGTAATTTTCGAGGCGTTTTGCCATGCCTTCGAGTTCGTTCCGAATATCTGAAATTTCCATAGTGAGATTCACCTTTCCGTAGGAAAGAGGCGAGCAGGCTCGCCTCTTCAAAAATTAAGCTTGTTGTTTGCCGTGACAGTTTTTAAACTTCTTGCCTGAACCACACCAGCACGGGTCGTTGCGCCCGAGGCGTTGGTCTTCTGAACGGCGGACCGGTTTTTTCTTCACCGGCGCGTCGTCCTTGCCAGACACCGCCACTTCCTCCTCGACGACTTTCTCGCGTCGGAGGTTGTCGCCGACCTCGGCACGGAGCACGAAGCCGGTCACTTCTTCCGAGATGGCCGCGTTCATCGCGTCAAACATGCTGACGCCTTCCGCCTGATACTCACGGAGCGGGTCGTTCTGTCCGTAAGCACGCAAGTGGATACCTTGACGCAGCTGGTCCATATGGTCGATGTGCGCCATCCAGTGCGAATCGACGGCACGGAGCACGATGATCTTCTCGAACTCGTTGAACCGTTCCGGCGGTGCGAGTTGACGTTTCGCCTCATATTGGGCGTTCGTCCGTTCAAGCAACAGCTCAGTGATTTCCTCGCGTTCTTTGCCGTAGAAGTCTTTCCCGGCGACCGTATTCTCGAGGGCGAGCGTCTGGTTGGCCCAGTGCGCCAGCTCGTCGATGTTCCATTCTTCCGGCACGAGTTCGAGCGGCGTGTATTGCGCGACGCCCATCTCGACCGTCTCACGGATCATCGAGCGGACGATATCGGTGACCGATTCGTTCTCGAGGATGCTGGCCCGGTCTTTATACATGACTTTCCGTTGGTCGGCCATGACGTTGTCGTAACCGAGCAACTGTTTACGGGCATCATAGTTATTGCCTTCGACACGTTTTTGAGCCGACTCGACCGCTTTCGAGACCATGCGGCTCTCGATCGGTTGCGTGTCGTCCATGCCGAGGCGCTCCATCATGCTCTGGAGGCTGTCGGTCCCGAAGCGGCGCATGAGTTCATCTTCGAGTGACAAGTAGAACTGCGATTTACCCGGGTCGCCTTGACGACCGGCCCGACCGCGGAGCTGGTTGTCGATCCGGCGCGACTCGTGGCGCTCGGTACCGACGATGTAAAGACCGCCGAGCCCGATGACACCTTCGCCGAGCTTGATGTCGGTTCCGCGTCCAGCCATGTTCGTCGCGATCGTGACCGAACCTTTTTGTCCAGCGTTCTCGACGATTTCGGCTTCACGGGCGTGGTTTTTCGCGTTCAAGACTTCGTGTTTGATCTTCTTCTTCGTGAGAAGCTTGCTCAAATACTCAGACGTCTCGACCGCGACCGTACCGACGAGGACCGGTTGTCCGGTCGCGTGCGCCGAAGCGATCTCTTCGACGACGGCTTTGAACTTGCCTTCCATCGACTTGAAGATGAGGTCAGAACCGTCTTCACGGACGATCGGCTTGTTCGTCGGGATCGTGACGACTTGCATGTTGTAGATGTTACGGAACTCTTCTTCCTCCGTCTTCGCCGTACCGGTCATCCCGGCCAGCTTCTCATACATCCGGAAGTAGTTTTGGTACGTGATCGTCGCGAGCGTCATCGATTCCCGCTGAATCTCGACGCCTTCTTTCGCCTCGATCGCCTGGTGCAAGCCTTCCGAGTAGCGGCGTCCGTCCATGACCCGACCTGTGAACTGGTCGATGATCATGACTTGGCCGTCGCGGATCATATAGTCGACGTCATGATGCATGACGGCGTTCGCACGCAATGCGAGCCCGACGTGGTGGTTGACCGAGACGTGCTCGATCGCGAACAAGTTGTCGATGCCGAAGAACTTCTCGGCGAGGTCGACCCCTTTGTCCGTGAGTAACACCGATTTCGTCTTCACGTCGACCGTGTAGTCGTCTTCGAGCTTGAGCGTCCGGACGAACGCATCGGCACGTGTGTACAACTCGGTCGATTTTTGGGCCGACCCTGAGATGATGAGCGGGGTCCGCGCCTCATCGACGAGGATCGAGTCGACTTCATCGACGATCGTGTAGTAGAGCTCACGCTGAACACGGTCTTCCTTATAAAGGACCATGTTGTCACGCAAGTAGTCGAACCCGAGTTCATTGTTCGTCGAGTACGTGATGTCACAGTTGTACGCCGCCTGCTTCTCGACGCGGTCCATGTTCGAGACGTTCAGTCCGACCGAGAGGCCGAGCGCGAAGTAGAGCGGTTCCATGAGTTCTTTGTCACGTTTCGCCAAATATTCGTTGACCGTCACGACGTGTACGCCACGGCCAGTCAGGGCGTTCAAATAAACCGGGAGCGTCGCGACGAGCGTCTTCCCTTCACCGGTCTTCATCTCGGCGATGTCGCCGTTATGGAGCACGTAGCCCCCGATGAGCTGGACGCGGTAGTGACGCATGCCGAGCACGCGTTCTGACGCCTCGCGACAGACCGCGAACGCTTCCGGAAGGATATCGTCAAGCGTTTCCCCTTTATCCAGACGCTCACGGAATTCGACAGACTTCGCCTGAAGTGCTTCGTCAGACAACGCCTTCGTCGGCTCAGCGAATGACTCGACTAAGTCGGCCGCTTTTTCTGCTTTTTTCAATACTCGTTTCTGTGGAGCAAATAAATCTTTCAAAAAGTTCGCCATACGTTTTATCTCCTCTGCACTCAGTCAAAAATGCATGTTTTTTCCCTAATGTACAGTTTAACCGAAGTGACCCACGCTTTCAAGGAAAGGCAAAACGAAACGGCCCTCCAAGTCGGAGGGCCGTGTGAATTCAAAGTTAGATTATTCAGGTTCGATCAAGCCGTATTTACCGTCTTTCCGACGATAGACGACGTTCGTGTTCCCGGTCTCCGCGTCTGAGAAGACGAAGAAACTGTGACCGAGCATGTCCATTTGAAGGATCGCTTCTTCCGTGTCCATCGGCTTGAGCGTGAATCGCTTCGTCCGCACGAGTTCGAGTTCTGCCTCGTCCTCATCGTACGCAGGAATGTCTTCAGAACCTTCGAGTGATTTGAAATACTCGCCGATCCCGCCTTCTTTGGCGCGTCCTTTACGGTTGAGCTTTGTTTTGTGTTTACGGATTTGACGTTCCAATTTGTCGACGACGAGGTCGATTGCCGCGTACATATCGAGGTTGGTTTCCTCAGCACGAAGCAATAAGTTCGTCATCGGGATCGTCACTTCTACTTTTTGCTTTTCGTTGTACACTTTCAAGTTGACGTAAGCCGTCTGTGCATCCGTAGGAGTTGTGAAATACCGAGTCAACTTCTCCAGCTTTTTCTCGACATAGTCTTTGATGGCTGGTGTGACTTCAATGTTTTCGCCGCGAATGTTATAAATCATCTTAACTCCTCCTTAAAATAACCGCTTGAACCAATGATTCGTCATTTTGGACCGAATCTCCTGCCTCATCGCTTAAAAAGATCTTAAAAAGAAAGCGGAAGCGGGTGGCTCATATATAGTATACCCCGAATTCAGTTTGTTTGAAAACGTTATCATCAGAAAATAATGACAATTTTGTTCCGATGCTCACGCCTGCAATCGAATCGGTTGTATAAAAAGAAGTTACCCGTTATCACCGTTTTTAAACTCGTTTTCTTAAGAGAAAAATACTATGTAGACAAAACAAAAAACCGACTTCACGAGGAAGCCGGTTCACGGTTTGAAATTATAATTTTACAACGTTAGCCGCTTGTGGGCCGCGTTCGCCATCTACGATTTCAAACTCAACTTCTTGACCTTCGTCAAGAGCTTTGTAGCCGTCAGTTTGGATTGCTGAGAAGTGTACGAAAACGTCCTTGCCGCCTTCTACCTCGATGAAACCAAAACCTTTTTCTGAGTTAAACCATTTTACTTTACCTACCATGTGCAAATCCATTCCTTTCACCATTGAAGAATACAGAGGCTTTCCCTCTAATAGCTATATTACCACCTTATCGTCCTCGACACAAACATTTTCTGCTTTTTTGTAAATGAATCGTCTTTTGGCTTACATTGGAATTATATTTCCCTACTTTTCATATTGGCTTATTGAATTTACATTTTTTGTGATATATCATGAAAGGGATGATTTAGGTTTGTGCTTTTTTGAATATCGGCCGATCCTGAAAATCTAATACGAGGAGGATGGTGCAGCGTATGCGCCCCTACTATTCCGAGGAAAAATATCGCATCACGAAGCGAACCGTGGCGATCCTGCCTTGCTTTGACATGATGAAGCAATCGCGAATCATTCTCGAGGACGGCAGCGAGATCTCGACCCCGCTCCGGCCGTACCAGTTGCTGCAGCTCTCTTGCCGCCAGTACAACAGCTCGATCGAGGAACGGATCTTCGTCGCTAAACGCGTCGCTGGGGTCAAAGGCAAAGTGCCGGTCGTCATCGAACCGACGACGGGACTCGTCTTCTTCCCGACGAAATCGCCGAAACGTGAAGATTGCGAATGGTACGCCTGGTCCCACATTCGGGACATCGCGACTGTCGAGGGTGCCCCGCACGGCGTGATCGTCACGAAAGACGGTCACCGCATCCAGACGAACGCGACCGCGTACGTCTTAAAAAACCAGATCAAAGCGACCGGTGAATTGGTCGCCCGGTTCCAACAACTGAACATGAGCCCTGCGCTCGAATCTTGACCTGCCTTCCGTCGTTTGACGGGAGGTTTTTTTATGGCCTTTTTGCTTCACTTTTTGAAAAAGAGGTCGATATATTGGTCGAGGTGACAACAATGCAAATCCAAGCGCAACTCGCTACAACCGTAGCCGCGAACGCGGGTGTCCAGATGAACCGCGTCTATAAAGCTGAAATCGTCAAACAGACCGGTCCTGACACGGCCATCGTCAAGGTCGGCGGCGAACAAGTCGAGGTCACGTTCAAAGACGGGCTGCCGAAGACGAACCCGTTCCAACTAACGCTCGTCGAAGAGGACGGGGTGTTGCTCGGGACCGTCGTCGTCAAACCGGAAACGGAGACGGCGGACGCACCTGTTCAAGGGACAAAACCCGAGACGAAAGTCGATACGAAAATCCAAGCGCTGCTCGCATCGCTCCCGCCCGAAGTGCGGAGCGCCGTCAGCCGCTTGATCCAATCGGGACGCCTGCCTATGAACGAGGACACGGTCCGCTTGCTCGAGACCGTCTTCAAAGGCGACATGCGCGACGCCGTCTTGTTCTTGCGCACGATGGACGCACCCGTCGTCAAACCGGACGTTTCCCGTGACATCGCGGTCGCTTCATTAGATGAAGCGAAACGTCAACTGAAGGTACCGGCACCGGACGCGCCGTACCCGCAAAAAGAGCGTTACGTCGAACTCGTCAACTTGTCGCGCCCGGCCGCAGAACGGGTCACACCGACACCGGAGACGGTCGACCGGCTGATCAAAGAACTCCCGGCCGCACCACCCGCCCGTCCCGAACCGAGGGAAGCCTTGCCGCCCGTAGGCGGACGTCAAGTCATGGTCAAGGAAGTGACGACGCATCTCGCTGCCGTGACGAACACGTTCCGCTCAGAACAAGCGACCGTGACGAAACAGCTCGGACAAGTCGCGGCCCTCGTCGAGACCAAACCGCATTTGGCCCGCCCTGCCTTAGAGACGGTTGGGACACGTCTGACGCACCTCATCCAAAAGACGGACGCGCTGTTACATACCGACGCTAGGCAAGAGAAAGCGCTCGTCGCGATGACGGCGAAGCTCGACGTCGCCTTGTCACTGTTGGCGACGAAGCCCGCCGAGAGTGCCGCCCTCATCAAAGACGTGCGCACAGCGTTGAACGAGTTCCGCTACGTGCCGAACCAGGTCCGCGTCGAATACATCCCGCATGGCGCCACTCGTGCCGGCGAGGTCCAAGTGACACCGCTCCGGCTTGACGCTAACCTGTCAGGCCGCCACGTCCAAGAGACGGCGCAGCGCGTCCAGACCGCGTCGCAACAAGCACAGGCCCAGACGTCGCAAGCCGTTCAGGCGTCAGCCTTGTCGGTTCGTTCCGAAGCAGCATCACCGGAAGCAGCGCGCCTCGCCTCGTTCTTCCAAGTCCAACAGACGATCAACCGGCTCGACGGCGGGCAGCTCCATCAGCTCCTGCTCGCCCTGCCGGCGAAAGTCCAGGAGATCGACACCGGCATCCACGTCCACATCCAAAACCGGGAAGCCGGCGACGTCGTCGATTGGGAGAACAGTGTCCTCTACATCCGGCTCGAGACACCTCGCTTAGGCGAAATCGGCGTGAAAGTCGAAGCACTCGACCGCAACCTCCGGCTCACACTCGAGCATGATGACCCGACGGTCGAACGGATCGCGCGACCGCTACTCGGCAAGATCGAGACGACGCTCGAAGCGATCGGCTACCGGAGCGTGACGACCCAGTTCCGCCCGCTGACGAAAGCCGAGAAAGTCGAAGTCGAACCAGAGCGCACGCAGACGACCGGCTATGACTTTAGAATTTAGGAGGCCCTTATGTATCAACGCATGGATTTGACGAAACGTAAGACGGCCGCCGTCGTCCGTTATGACGAGACGACCGACCGGGCGCCGGTTATCGTTGCCCGCGGCACAGGTGCCGTCGCCGACAAGATTTTGGAAGAGGCACGCTCGCGCGGTGTGGCCATCGAGCACGACCATTCGCTCCTCGGCCACCTGCTCGACCTTGACCTCGGGGATGCCATCCCGCCGGAACTATATGACGTCATGGCCGAAGTGCTACTTTTAATAGAAGAACTTGACTCGATCAAAGGAGAACAATCATGAATTCGAACCGATTATATGAAATGAGCCCGGAGGAGCTGACGCAAGCGATGCTCCACGCGCTCACCTATCACTACGAGACCGCGCTGACCGCGACGATCGCCGAGCGCAACCGTCATCTGCGCCAAGCGCGCGAACTGCTCGCCAAACTGTACCAAGGACTTCATGACGGCGGCGGCATCATCTCGGCCCAGCTCGAGGAATTGTATTTGTATATGGCGAAAGGCAGCCTCGAGGCGCTGATCGAACAAGACTTATGTAAAATCGAGGAGCTCCACTCGCTCGCGACCAACTTAGAGACGACGTGGGACGAGGCGATTTTGAACGCTCAGCTTCAACCCGCACACGTAGGAGGAAACCGTTATGAAAATTACCAATAACATTCAAGCGTTGAAAGCCTATACGTCGCTGTCGCTCAACCAGACGACGATGAAGAAGACGATGGACCGGCTCTCGAGCGGCGTCCGCATCAACAAGGCGTCGGACGACGCGGCCGGCCTCGCCATCTCCGAGAAGATGCGGATGCGCCTCGACTCGTTGTCGATGGCCGAGCGCAACACGCTCGACGGCATCTCGCTCACCCAGACGCTTGAAGGCGGCATGAACGAGACGCACTCGCTCCTGCAGCGCATGCGCGAACTGTCGGTCCAAGCGGCGAACGGGACGTTGAGCCCAGACGATACGAAAGCGATCCAAGAAGAGATCAACGCGCTCACAGAAGAAGTGAGCCGTATCGCCGAGACGACCGAGTTCAACTCGAAGAAGATCATGAACGGCGACTATATCGCCGGGAACGAGACACTCTTCTTCCAACTCGGGGCCGGCAGCGGTGAAGGCGTCGTCTTGAACGTCGCCGATATGCGCGCGGAAGCGCTCGGCATCGACGGGCTCGACGTCACGACACCAGGCGGCGCAAACGACGCCATCGCCAAGTTCGATAAAGCCATCAACGACGTCTCCCTCGAACGCTCGAAGCTCGGTGCCATCCAAAACCGTTTAGAAGCGAACATCGGTGTCGTCACGATCGGTTCAGAGAACTTGACCGCGTCTGAGTCACGCATCCGCGACGCCGACATGGCCCGCGAGATGATGGACTTCGCCCGCCTCAACATCTTGAACCAGTCCGGCATGGCGATGATCGCCCAGTCGAACGCTTTGCCGCAAGGCGTGTTACAATTGTTGAACTAACTTACAGAAAGGACGAGGCCTGATGGACATTCGTCGAATTATGGAGACCCAGTCGCTTCACGGCGCGGGCAAAGCCAAGCGTCCTGACGCGGAACCCGGCGTCTCGTTCCAGAACGTGATTGGACAAAAACGGGAAGACCGCGAATACGAGCGCTTCCAGCGCCAGATCGCGGCCATTCACGATCAAGGTGAGCTCCTCGCCGAGAGCCAGACGGTCGAGTCGCTCACCGAATATAAACGATTGATCAAAGACTTTATGAAAGACGCCGTTGACGCGGCGCTCAGCCTCGAAGACAAACGCGGGTTCAACCGCCGGGGCCGAGCCAAGATCTATAAGATCGTCGAGCAGGTCGACCAGAAACTGCTCGCACTGACGGACCAGGTCATCTCAGGAGAAGCGTCACGCCTGTCGCTCCTCGACCAAGTCGGTGAGATCCGCGGACTTCTCGTCAACGTGTACGTATGAGGTGACGTATGGCTGAACATTTGTTTTCGAAGAAAGTGAAATGCCCGTACTGTTTGAAGGAAAGTGTGACACCACGCATCTTATCGCGCCATATCCGGCCGCAAGAAGTCGCGAAGGACGGCTATACGACATACGACGGCGAAAACCCGTACTTGTATGAGCCGGTCGTCTGCAGCCATTGCCACCTCGTCTTCCACGACTCATTCGATAAAGTCCGCAAAAACAACCGCGAGGCGCTCGAGACGAACTATTTGTCCCGGGTCAACCCGGAGACGCTCGAAGGTGACCGCACGCCTGAACACGTCATCCAACTGTACAAGTTCGCCGTCATGACGGCGCAGCTGAGCGGACAGAAGCCGTCGGTCGTCGCCATGCTCGGGATGCGTCTCGTCTGGATGAACCGCTTGATCGGGAACGGGGCGGCCGAGAAGGAATGGATGCAACGGACGCTCGATAAGTATAACGAGGTGCAGGAAGTGTATACCGACCAGATTCGGACCGGCCTGCCGTACGATCAGCTCATGTTGCGGATCGCCGACTTGTCGGCCGCCCTCGGATTGTACGAGGACGCCCGGCGCTGGTACGGGATCTTGCTCGGCAGCAAGGAAGTATCAGAACGGATCCGGACGCAAGCGAAGGATCATTGGGAAGACTTCCGGGCTGAGCACGCCTAAAAGGGAAAGCCGCGGCTTTCCCTTTTCGCATACAAAAAAACCGCGCTCATCCACTCACGGACAAACGCGATCGACCCTCTTAACGGATGAACCCCCAAACCGAAAGGAGATATGCGCGATTTGATTCGCGACAAAACCTAAACAGGGCACCCAAGAACCGATCACGCGGTGGCGTCTTGCACGGTTCCACTCCATTATAAATCGCATTTCGTTATTTTACTATTGTTTTCACCGAAGATTTTTCGGGGTATTGTTTATATGAATGAAAAGGAGGACGTCACATGTTTGAACAACGTTACCTAACCGAAGTACGCAGCATCTTCCAAGAACAGAAACAGCTCGCAGAAAGAGCGCTCAATCAAGTAAGTGATGACGACCTGCATCGCGTGCTCGCACCGGACACGCTCTCGCTCGCCGTCATCGTGCAACACATCTCGAACAACATGTTATCCCGTTGGACCGACTTCTTGGCGACGGACGGGGAGAAACCGGACCGGAACCGCGACGCCGAGTTCGAGGACCAACAGTTGTCCCGCACCGAGCTCATGGCGACGTGGGACGAGCGTTGGCAACTGCTTGACGACGTCTTGGCGAGCCTGACACCGGACGACATCGGTAAGACCGTGTTCATCCGTGGCGAGGAGAAAAGCGTCATCTGGGCGATCGAGAAGCAAGTGTCGCACTACAGCTATCACGTCGGCCAGATTGTCTACTTGGCGAAGGTATTCGCCGGAGAGAGTTGGAGCGTGTTGACGATTCCGTTGCCGCATCAGCGCTGACATGGCGGCACTCGTCGCGTTCACCACGCGCGTCCGCTGTCACCAGGTGTTCGGACGCCAGCCCGTTGTTTTTATAGGGTACCGACATAAGCGCATCATCCCTATGACAAGCCTTTTCCTTCCTTGCATGTTACTTCACAAACGCGAAACATGTTTCATTCGTTGAAACGTGTTTTTTTGTGCGTGTTACCTATTCGATTCCCATTTTCCCCGTGGTAGTATTCAATTTGTAAAGCGCTTACAAAAATGATATGTCAAAGGATGGATGTTTATGAAGCGAGCAGTCAACATATTGCAAGACTTCGGAAAATCATTGTTCGCTCCGGTTCTCATTTTGCCAATCGTCGGGCTTTTCATCGCCTTTGGGAACATGTTCGGTAACGGGAACCTAGCGACTTATGTCCCATTTTTGAGCAATCCATATATCCAAGGATTCGGACAACTATTATCCGGCAGTGCCGTGGCAATCCTAGTCAACCTCGCACTCGTGTTCGCGGTCGGTATTCCGATTGGTCTCGCTAAAAAAGATAAAGGCTACGCCGCGTTGACCGGTCTTGTCACGTTCATCATTTTCATGAACGCGATGAACTTAACGCTCAGCCTGACCGGGAACTTGGCCGATGCGGAATCGATGCGTGCTGCAGGCCAAGGGATGGTTCTCGGTGTGCAAGTTCTCGAGATGGGCGTCTTCGCCGGAATCCTGATCGGTGGACTTGTCGGTTATCTGCACAATAAGTATTCCGGTGTTCAATTCGAAGGCGTCATGGCCATTTACTCTGGCCATCGATTCGTCGTCATTCTAGCGATTCCGACCGCAATCGTCCTCGGGTTCGCCATGACGTTCGTTTGGCCTTATGCGCAAAGCGTGATCACGAGTTCGGCCTACTTCATCAAGAGCGCTGGTGCGTTTGGGGTCTTCTTGTATGGATTCTTGGAGCGGGTCTTAATCCCGACCGGCCTACACCACCTCGTCTACACCCCGTTCCTGTATACGGAGCTCGGCGGAACGGCCGAAGTTTGCGGACAAGTGTATAATGGCGCCCGCAACATCTACTTCGCGGAGATGGCCTGTCAGGACGTGACTCAATTGAGCACGACTGCCGTCTGGGATGCGCGAGGCATCGCCAAGATGTTCGGTTTGACGGCTGCCGCTCTCGCCATGTACGTCACGGCGTCACCAGCTAAGAAGAATGCAGCGAAAGCCATCCTCTTCCCTGCCGCCTTGACGTCATTCTTACTCGGAGTAACAGAACCGCTCGAATTCGCGTTCTTGTTCACGGCACCGTTGCTCTTCGTCGTCCATGCTGTGTTGACCGGTTTCGGGATGACACTCTATTACCTTCTCGACGTCCACGCAATCGGGGCCAATGGCGCCATCGATTTCGTCCTGTACAATTTGCCGCTCGGTCTTGAAAAATCGAACTGGCACATGTATATCCTGGTCGGTCTCATCATGTCAGCTGTATATTTCATCGTCTTCCGGACGCTGATCCTGAAACTCGACTTGAAGACACCGGGCCGTGGGGATGAAGCAGAAGACATCAAACTTTACGACAAAAAAGATTACCAAGCCAAACAGACAGGCGAAGCAGCGGCGACGGACCTCGGTGTCGGTCACGTCATCATCGATGGTCTTGGCGGCCGTGACAACATCGACACGGTGGACAATTGTTACACACGCTTACGCGTCATCGTCAAAGACACGAGCAAGATCGATGAGCCGACGCTGCTCTCGACCGGGGCCAAAGGAGTCATCACATCAGGAGACAACATCCAAGTCGTATACGGTCTGCATGTGAAGAAAATGCGGGATGCTGTCGAAGAAGCATTATAACAAGGAGGAACTTGAACATGAAACAACAATCACCTTTCATCTTAACAATCGTCGGTGGCGGTAGCACCTATACACCGGGTATCGTGAAAAGCCTGATGGTACGGCTCGAAGAATTCCCGCTCAAGGAAATTCGCCTGTACGACATCGATGCCGATCGCCAACTCGCCGTCTCGAAAGTCGTTCAATATGTCATCAATCAACATACCGACCAAGTGAAACTCACCGTGACGACAGACCCGAAGGAAGCGTTCACAGATGCGGATTACGTGTTTGCCCAAATGCGGGTCGGCAAATACAAGATGCGGGAGCATGATGAAAAAATCCCACTCCGTCATCAAGTCGTCGGTCAGGAGACGTGTGGGCCAGGCGGACTCGCCTACGGTCTTCGCACGATCGAACCAATGATAGAGTTGATCGACTTCGTCGAGGCTTACGCGAACGACGCATGGATCATTAACTACTCAAACCCAGCCGCAATCGTCGCCGAAGGCATTCGTCGCTTACGCCCAACTGCGAAAGTGCTCAACATCTGTGACATGCCGGTCGGCGTGATGCGCAACATGGCCGCCGTGCTCGGGGTCGAACGTGAAGATTTGACGGTCAACTATTTCGGCCTCAACCACTTCGGCTGGTTCACGGAAGTGTTCGTCGACGGGGAAGACAAGTTGCCTGAGCTACGGGAACATATCGCTAAGTTCGGTTTATTGACCGAAGACATCTCGGTGATCGACGTACAACATTCAGATCCTTCATGGGTGAAGACGTATAAGAACATCAAACCGCTCATGGATTACTTCCCGGAATATATCCCGAATCCATACATGCAGTACTACTTGATGAGCACGGATATCGTCGAAGGGTCGAATCCTGAGCACACCCGTGCCAACGAGGTGATGGCGGGTCGAGAGAAGACACTATTCGAGGCTATCCGCACGTTCGACGAGACAGGCGAGATGCCTGAAGCGTTCCACGTCGGCGTCCATGGAATTTTCATCGTCGATGTCGCCATCTCGCTCGCGTTCGACCGCCGCGAACGTCACCTCGTCATCGTCGAGAACAATGGCGCCATCGCCAACATCCCGGACGATGCGATGGTCGAAGTTCCGGCTTACATCACGTCACACGGTCCAGAGCCGATTCGTGTCGGCCACATCCCGCTCTTCTATAAAGGTTTGATGGAGCAACAACTCGCCAGCGAGAAGCTGCTCGTCGAAGCGACGATCGAGAGGTCTTACGAAAAAACGCTACAGGCGTTCACGTTGAACAAGACGGTCCCGTCGGCCCGTCACGCCAAAGAGATTTTAGATGAGATGATCGAGGCGAATTCAGGTTTTTGGCCAGTTCTTGAGCCCAAACAACCTCTCGTCCGCAATTGACGAAAGAAGCGGTCCTTCACGGGGACTGCTTCTTTTTTTCGTTCCACTCGCTTATGATGAGATAGTGTGAAAGGAGAGATGGACGATGGAACCATCCGTATGGGATTTGTTAAAAGGGAAAAACCGTTTGACGGAGATGGAGTATAGCGTCTTGCTGTTCGCTGCCGAAAACGTCTCCCTCGTGCGCGAAATGAACATTCGTGAACTGGCGGCACGTTGCTACACATCACCTGCGACGATTATCCGCCTTTGCAAAAAGCTGGGATTTAAAGGTTACAGCGAATTCCTGTTTTTCTTGAAAGGACAGCAGCCAACATTGCATCAAACGCAAACGACTCACTTTGAAGCGTGGGACGACCAATTTAAAATGTTTTTGACCAATTTCGAGCGGACGAATACGTTGATCTCCGAGCAGACCCTCGCCTTCCATCGTTTGCTGGACGAAAGTCAATCGATTTTCTTATATGGAGCTGGATTCTCGACTTTTTTTGCCGAGTACATGGCGAAGAAGTTACATTTACTAAAGAAGCAAGCATGGGTTAGTTCGGCCGGAGACAGCCGCAGCCTGTTTCTCGCCCATATTGAACACCAAGATCTGTTCATCGCCTTCTCACGTAGTGGCGAAACCGAATCGGTGCTCGAGAAGGCACAGATCGCCAAACAACACGACATCCCCGTCATCGCCTTCACGCGCGCGACGAAGAATCGGTTGGGCGACCTCGCTTCCGTACATATTCCTGTTTATGACGATCAACGAGAAGAGTCGAAGGCGGCTTCTTCTTACGATTCAAATCTATTACTCGTGATGGAGATGCTCCTTCATCGCTGACAATGGTCGCACCAGTCTTCTGGCGCGACCATTCCTCATTTCTCAACGTTGATCATATATTCGTAACGTTCTTCTCCGATTGAATTATAATCGGCATCGAACGGTCCATCGACGACAAGTTTCAATTCGGTCAACTCTTCTGGCAACGCCTTGACGAAGAAGAGCACGTTCCCTTCTTTCTTCACTTTGCCGAGGAACTCGCCACCGACGTCATCCGAGAACCACATGTCGGCCGTCACTTGCTCCCCTGTGTTCGTGACGAGCGTCGCTTGGTTCGGATGGAAACTGACTGTATCGTCGACCGTGTTTTCAACGATGGCGTTGACGGCGACGACCGTCACCTCGTCTTGGCCGTCGAACGAATCACGATACGCTTCTGCGACTTGGAGCCGTGACGTCTGCACTTTATCGATGGTAAACGTCAGTGAAGCGATCGTCTCTTGAATGTCGAGCGCTTTGTTCTTCATGTAGATCGTGTTCGTCCCAAGCTCACTGTCTTGCACTTCAGCATCTTCTTTCGTTTTCACTTCTTCTTGTGTAGCGGATTCTGTCGCTTCTTCTGCTACCGCGACTTCTTCTGTTTCGGTTGCCGTCGTTTTCAATTCGTCCGCCTCCCCGCAGCCGACGAGTAACGCGAGTGGTAAGGCAAATAGGAATCCGTATCGTTTCATGTTCATTCAAAATCTCTCCTTTTTAAATTGACGAGTTATGGTTGATACAACGAGCATAACGGATTCATTCACCTGACCTTAGCAATAAAAAGTGACAGGTCCATACCCTATCACAATAAAAAACAAGGCTCGCAATTGAGCCTTGTTCGGTCTTGACATTTATCCTCGAGCTTTTAAGTCTTCCTCTTCATACGGGTCAGGATTCTCCTCGATCGGGGCATCGTCCTCGACGTACGCCTCGAGTTTCGGGTCCCGTTCCACGTATTCATCGTACGCCCCTTCTGGACCGTAGACGAAGTAACGACGATCTTTCGATGACTTAGGCTTTACCTTTTTCTCACTCATCTCGTTTCCCTCCTCTTTCCAGAACAGAAGCAACGGGTATAGTGGTATTTACCCGATATTACAACAAAACAGACGTGTTTGCATCTTCATCTACAAGGTGAAACTTTTCCACACGTCCTTCCGTATAAAAAGAAAAACGATAGATGAAAGGACGATACATATGAGTTTAATAAGAATAGGATGGCTACGCGGGATCGTTCTCTTTGCCGTTTTTGGTCTATTCGCCCTCTATCAAGGGTGGAACGGTCAACCGAATACCGCATACGACACGCTTATTGCTGCCGGGATGGCATTCTTTCTCGGCCTGACGAGCGTCATTTACGAAGTGAGGCGTTGGTCGTTCCCGAAACAGATTTTCATCCATTGGAGTGTCATGCATGTGACGATTCTCCCACTCGTCTTGCTCCGGACCGACTCATGGGTTCACGCCTACATTCAATTCAACAAGAGCGGGTTGATTCTTTTTACCGTGACGTTTTTGTTGTTTAAACTGATGCGGCGGCGACAAGTTAAAACATCGTGAACGCAGAAAAGCTCGAGGGCGAAGGCCTCGAGCTTTTCATGTCTGTTGGTCAAATAAGCCGGAGAAGTTCGAGTCGACGTCCTCGTACGGGTCGACGTACGACTTGACCGTCTTCCGTTCTTGGCGTGTCGTCCCGAGCGTCATCCCGAGCCGTTGATGCTCGGCCTCGATCAAGCGGGCGATCTTGTGACTGTCGTCGACGAGCTGACGGATGACCGTCTGATCGGCCGCTTCTAAGTCGGGTCCGTGCGCCGACAGCAATTGTTCGCGGTCGTCGAGCAGTTCATGGATCTGGTCCATCCATGTGTCGTACGTCGGCTCTTCTGGCACTTGCGCGAGCAGATCTTTCAGCCGTTGCGTTTTGAGAATGATCTCATCGATCGGTCTCATCCTTGTTTCGCGAGTTTCATCGCTTCCTTCCACGTGTCGCGGAGTTCGGTCGTGAAGTCGAGCACCTCGTCTAGGATCGTCGTGTCGTTCTTGACGTTCGCGTCGACTAGACGGCGCCACAAGTATTCGTAGAGCGAGTCCAAGTTCGCCGAGATGGCGATGTCTTTGTTGAGCGTCAGACGCAACTCTTGGAAGATGGCTTGCGTCTTTTGGATGTTCGTGTTCTTCAAGTCAGGATTGCCTTGCTCGAGCGCGAGTTTGGCGAGACGCGTGAACTTGAGCGCCCCGTCATACAGCATGAGCGTGAGTTCCTGTGGGTTCGCGGTCGTGACCGCGTTGTTTTGATATGCTGCGTATGGGTTGGCTACCATTTAAATTCCTCCTCTTACATGCCTCCGCCTAGAAACTGTTGCAACGATGCCGCTTGCGAATTTGCTTGGTTCATCGCTGTCTCCATCGCTGCGAAGCGACGATAGTAGGCGTTTTCTTTACTAATGAGTAAGTCGTTCAATCGTTCGATGCGTGTATCGATGGCTGTCATCTCTCGGCCCATTGAGTATGTTGGGGCTCCGGCACCATCGACTCCAGCAATACGAGTGATGATCGCTCGTGAATTCACAGCAGCGTCACGAATTTGTGGAAGTAGTCCGTTCGTTTCGTTTGTGAATAGTTGGTAGACTTGCTCCGGGTCTTTCTCGATCGCGGCTTTGAGTTTCTCTTCGTTCAGCTCAATCTTCCCGCCGTTCGTGAAGTCGGCACCGGTCGAGAGACCGATTTGAAACAGTTGCTTCATCGCATCATCATTCGATGAAGACGACGTACTAGACCATTTACTCCGCATTGTGTCCATCGCACCACGAACAATCGTATCGCCACGTAGCATCCCACTCATCGCTTTTTCTTCCCATTTCTTGATTTCGTCTTCAGACAGTTCATCGCGTTGCGCTTTTGTCAGCGGCGCAAACGAGCGAAACTTATCTTCACGAACCTTCTTGTTCATCAAGTCGATTGTTTCATTATATTTATCGACGAACCCTTTAATGTTGTCGAAGATTTTTTGTGTGTCGGTTGCAGCAGAGAGTGTGACGGCACCATCCGTTGACGCAAAAGTCGATTTCAATGTGAGCGTCATATTATCGATGGTGGCGGTGTTTGAAGCTCGTTCTACATCAATTCCGTTCACTTTGAACTGAGCGTTCTGACCAATCGGGTTCGTCGTCCCTACCGAGAAAGCTGTTTTAAAACTTGAATCAAAGTCAATCGTGGCATTCGCACCAGTTTCTTTCGTTGAAAGTGAAATTTTACCGGTCGACGATTCGAAGAATGCCGATAATCCCGTATCTCTCTCATTCAATTTACTCATCAATTCTTGTACCGTTGCATTCGCGCTCAACTCAATCTTCTTGTAGGTACCGGTCATCGATGATTTGTATTGCACCTCAAAACCGGTACCAGAGATATATTCAGCAGCAACTCCTTTGGGGATAACCCCACCTGGATACATTGTCGTATTCGTAGCCGTTAATTTACCAGTTGTCGCATCATAATTAAAATCAGCTTTATTCAATGCAGTTCCTGTAGCATCTCTAAATGTCATTGCCGCCAAGTCCATATCTTTCGGAAGAGACAATTCCGTTCCAGCCGTCTCTTGAATGACGCGTTTTTGGCCGGCGACAAATCCGTTCATATCTGAGAGCTTTGTCGTACTTGTCAATGTGGCACCATTTTTGTCAGTTGCGCTTAAAATCGTCGTCGCTGACGTTGCGAGTTGCGTCACCGAGTCTATGCGAAGCGCACTGTTCCCGCTAGAAGGTCCTGCAGTCACACTGATTTTCGATACATCTGAAGAACTTGACGTCTTCGCATAGAAGTTACGACTGAACGTAAGGTCAACCGCACTGTTACGTAGTGTCATCAGCGAACGGTTGATTTCGCGATACGCATCACGTTTCCATTCGGTCGTTTGTTTCTTTTGCTCAAGCTTGTCGACCGGTACCCGTTCAACTTGCATCAATTGCTTAATAATTGTATCGGTATCAATTCCACTGGCGAGTCCGCCAAATCGGATGGGTGTTGTCATAGTCTTCCTCCTTTAAACGCGCTCATCGAATAAATGATTAAACTCCATGAACGCCGCGAAGAAGTCGAGTGACTTCTTGCTTGGAATCTCGCGGATAACTTCGTTGTTCGTATCCACGATTTGAATATAGTAATCGTTCAATTTCTCGTGTTTCATAAATTTTAATCCGGTACGTTGTTGATCTAATACAAGATTCGCCTTCTCGACGGCCGCCTCTAACTTAGTTACGTGTTGAGGCGTCGGAAGAATGACGATGCCTTCATCGGCGAGACGAGCATGGTTCGCTTCGACGAACACGTTTTTCGTTTGTTCATACGGCAGTACAGAAGAAGGTAGGTGAAGCCGGACTTCAGAGATGGTCGGGTTCATAAGCTTCTGCTCCTCTTATAATTGTTCTCATAAACTTTATCGGTTCATTCGCCATCAGTTTGCAGTATTTTGCTGAAATGGTTCCTGCTTTTCACGTTCTAAATAGGCTAGGTGCGCTTGTAGTTCCTGAAATTGCTCATTCAATTGTAGTCGTCTCTTATCCGCACACTGTGTTGCCTCAATTGCGATTGAACGCATCGTCCGTAAGACGTCCTCAACTTCCGTCAATCGTTTTTGTTCAGTCTGAATTGCATGTAGTTGTATCTGTAATTCGTTAATCATCCGTACACCTGCTCTCAATGTATATATCGACTTGTCAATCAAAAAGTTGATTCGAGCTAGTCCATTATTGAAACCGGTCCGCTGTTCAAAACGGGAATAAATAAACTGAAGCTACTATTTCGTAAAGGAGAGAAAAGCGATGGACTGGGAAGGACTGTCAGAGGAGCAAGTCGCCATATTAGTCGCAAGTGTTTTAGGGGATGGAGAAATTACGAAATGCTACGTGTATGATCGACGCGTGAATAACAGCTACCGCGAACATTTTAGTATGGGTCAACTAAGTTATCGGGAGTGGAAGCAACGAAAACTTTCAGATTTATTGTATTTACGCGGCAACAACCTGGTGTCTCGCTCGATTCCACTCATGACGAGACTGTTTCCATTATTCTATCCAAACAATAAAAAACTGATTCCGTTCGAATTGCTCGAAGACATTTGTCACCCTTCATTTCTGCTCACGCTATATCTGGATGATGGTTCCCTTCTACTCAGCAAACGGTTCAACCACAACAAAAAAGAAATTCAATTCACACCACACATCGCCTTGTACTTACAAGCGTTCTCCAAAGAACAGTTAGAGCGATTGGCAGTTTTCTTATTTGAACGCTTTAACATCAATGTCCGAACGTCAGGTACGCCAAGTGGGACAGGTTATTATCTTAAAACAACTAAAGTCACCGATACATTTCACATTCTTGATGTGTTGAAACCTTATTTGACTGAGTTGCCAGACTTTTCGTATAAATTGGATTGGGAGACGCGACTTGCTTCAGAAATCGCTCAATACAAAACCTCACATCGCGATTATACGGTACGGGTATCAATCCCCGCCCGTCCGTATTCAAGTGAAGAAATCGCTTCGGTGATTGAATGGAAACATCAAGAAGTCACAAACCATGAGATTGCCCGACGCTTAAATCGAACATATTGGTCAGTCGTTTATAAATGGCAAGACGTGAAAAACCGTGAAGCATAAGCTCCACGGTTTTTAGTATAACTTTTAAATAGTCAATTGCTATATTAACGGAGCAATTGAAGTACAGCCTGCGGCTGTTGATTTGCTTGCAGATGCCCATATCTTTCAATATGGTCCAGACTATATCTTCACCCTTTTACAATATCGGTATAAAAGCATACATTATTGTAAAGTAGGGGCTGGGCACTTCCCTCGCCGTTTACGAGGTACGGATCTCATAACCATGGACCATAGTCGGTAGGTCGTTCATCCTAGTCGTTGAACCTTCATCACAGTTTCCTGACAGATGCTTGGCTGCTGATTGTCCAATCCCTTCCTTTTTTCAAAACGTTCACGCTCACCGTTTCCAGTCACGTTGTCGTAAGGAGGGCTCTAAGGAGTCCCAGCAATTCACCCAGTTGTACTCTTATCCGTTACCAGATAAGACGCCCGTAAATCTTACCGAAGAAGTTGTAGAACTGCTTCTGGTTGAGATTTAGATTGAGCCATCATTGCTTGTGCAGCTTGGTTGAGGATGTTATTCTTCGTAAAGCTCATCATCTCTTTCGCCATATCCACGTCACGTACACGTGATTCAGCAGCTTGGAGGTTTTCAGCTCCAACACTCAAGTTGTTAATTGTGTGCTCGAGACGGTTTTGCACAGAACCAAGTTTTGAACGTTCTCCAGAAACTGACTTGATTGCATTGTCAACAAGAGTAATAGCAGAGTTAGCACCTGACTGTGATGTCAAATCTAAACCAGCAATTCCCAAGTCTGATGAAGACATGCTTGAGATACTGATAGAGATGTTTTGATCAGCATTTGCACCAATTTGAGCAGTCAATGCATTTTGAGTTACTACTACATCTCCACGAGCTCCTGCAGTATCAGCAGCAGATGTGTTAGTCAAAGTAACCGAAACACCCGTAGCAGTACCTGTTCCTGAAAGAGTAGTTCCTTTCCCGCTTGCTGCAACTCCGCCGATTGTACCTGCTACATCCACACCTATTGCAGTAGTATTCGCAACAGCAGAAGTAGTTAAGCCCATTGCAGCAGTTATAGCACTTGCTTCAATTGTGATAGACTGGTCAGATCCGAACTTAAGACTGTTCAAATCAATACCACCTTCATCTCCACCGGCTGTTAATCCAACGTTTGCACTATTTACTGCATTGATAAAGTTTGCTGCAGTAGCTGCTGCGTCTCCAGTAACAGCATTAAACGAGATATCTTGATTATTAATACGAATAGATTGTGGACCGCCTAGTCCAGCAGAGATAGCTGCATTACCGAACGCTGTTCCGCCTGTAGCTGCTTGCTCTGCTTCGACAGTCGTTGTTACTGCATATGTTCCAGCAGCTGCTTGCTCACTAGCCGAAGCCATTAAAACGTTTGCGTTAGCACCAAAATTGGCTTTACTACCAGACTCGCCATTCAATAGCTTTTTAGTGTTAAATTCTGTTGTTGCCGAAATGCGATCAACTTCAGAAGTTAATTGCGAAATTTCTTTTTGGATTTCATTTCTATCATCCACTGTGTTCGTATCGTTTCCTGATTGAACAGCTAATTCACGCATACGTTGAAGGATTGAATGTGTTTCATTCAAAGCACCTTCAGCAGTTTGAATCAATGAAATTGAGTCTTGTGAGTTACGTGTCGCTTGATCAAGACCGCGAATTTGCCCACGCATTTTCTCAGAAATCGCAAGACCAGCTGCATCGTCGCCAGCACGGTTGATGCGAAGACCTGAAGAAAGTTTCTCCATCGATTTACCAGTCTGTGTTGTGTTGAAAGACATGTTACGGTGTGCGTTCATTGCATTCATGTTGTTGTTAATAATCATTGTAATTTCCCTCCATAGGTTTAAAGTTTTTTCCGCTCTTCCAAATCCATTTGTCCGAGCATACAAGGTTTAGGCCGGCCCCTCACCTTGTATTAGTTGGTAACGTTTTTGCGTTTCCATACTCTATATCGGAGTCATCCCCAATCTGTTTAGTCTTTTTCAAAAAAAGTTACACATTTTGACTACTTCTTTTCAAATTGAATAGAAAAACGGCCCATCACTGGACCGCTCCTCCTCACTTCACAGCTGTTCTAGCTTCATCCACAAACTTCGTCCCCGTCTTCCCATGAATCGCCTCACCCGCTCGCTCGAGCGACGTGATGATCGCTTCGCGTCCGAAACGAGATGTCACGAAAGCGAGTGCCGCTTCCACTTTCGGTAACATGCTGCCCTCTGGGAACTGTCCGTCCTCGATATACATTTGGGCTTCCGCCACCGATATCCGGTCCAACCCACGCTGCGTCGGCTTCCCAAAGTCGACTGCAACTTGATCGACGGCCGTCAGGATGAATAAGATGTCGACGTCGAGCTCGCGTGCGAGCAGCTCGCTCACCCGGTCTTTATCGATGACCGCATCGACTCCGACGAGTCGTCCCTCTTGTTCAATGACCGGAATGCCCCCTCCACCGCCAGCGATGACGATATGACCAGCCGCAACGAGCGTCCGAATCACTTCGATTTCAACAACTTCTATCGGTTCAGGCGATGGGATGACGCGTCGGTAACCACGTCCAGCGTCCTCGCCAAAGACCATTCCTCGTTTCTCAAACCGACCTGCTTCATCTTTCGAATAAAACTGCCCGATCGGCTTCGTTGGATTGGAGAAAGCGGGATCTTCTGCAGCGACGACGGTCTGCGTCACAATCGAAGCGACCGCTTTGTCGATATTTCGCTGACGCAACTCTTCGCGAAGCGCTTGCTGCAAATGATACCCAATGTACCCTTGGCTCATCGCCACGGCTTCCGCCATCGGGACGTCCGGAAGCTGGTCGGTTTCGTCGAACGCCTGATGGATCATTCCGACTTGAGGACCGTTCCCGTGCGCGACGACGACCCCATGCCCCGCTTCAATCAAATCGACGATCGAGCGCGCCGCTTCCCGGACCAGTTCAAGCTGCTCGGCCGGGTTGTTACCGAGCGCGTTCCCACCTAATGCAATCAGTACGTTAGACATGGCTGACCTCCTCTGAATAAGCTTTCAACGCTTTTGTGAAACAATCGAGCGGCGGATGGACGATGCCGGCCCCGACTTGACCGATTCCAGCCTCACGGTGTGCCATCCCGGTATTGATGACCGGAAGCACACCCGTCTCGATGACTTTTCGAACGTCAATCCCGAGCGGCGTACCACGGAAGTCGAGTGTCGGGATCGAGTACGTGTTGTTCTCGTCCTCTGTGATCGTATACATCGACCGCGAATAATCGAGTGCGTCCTCGACGGCCCCGCCGACGAACTGGACGATGGCCGGTGCCCCGCCCATGGCAAACCCGCCAATCCCGAGCGTCTCGGTGATTGCACTGTCGCCAAGGTCCGGTGCCGCATCTTCGACTGTATAACCTGGGAACAGCAGTCCTTCGACATAGTTCGCCTTTGCCGTGAACCAACCGTCAAGCCCGCTCACACGAATGCCGAAATCAACGCCGTTCCGGGCCATCGCCGTGACAATCGTCGATCCTTTGATGCCGTGCCCGGCCTCAAGCGACGCCTTGGCTGCCGGCATCGACAAGTTGAGGAAATAATGCTCGTTCTTTTGAATGAACGCGAGCGCTTGTTTCCGGACGTCGTCCGTCATGTCCGCCGCAAGGAATGCCGGTAACATGTCCCGCAAGAACAAACTCGTCGCCGCCTTGTTGCGGTTGTGGCACTCGTCTCCCATATGGAGCGCTTGGGCGATCAAGGCACGAAGGTCGACAGCTCCCGAGACATCGAGCGCTTTTTGCAACGCCGGCATATACACTTTCTCGATCCACCGTAATCGCTCGAGCACATCATCCGAGAATGCCCCGAAGCGGAGCACTTTACCAAGTCCTTCGTTGACCGTGCAATAGGCCCGGTTGCCATCGGTAACATTTTCAATGATGTGAACCGGCATCGACGGCGAGATAACCCCGGCCATCGGTCCAACGGCGTCATGCTCGTGACACGGCGCGAATTCGATGTCACCAGACGCCGCGAGTTCGCGTGCCTCGGCTTCTGTCGTCGCTAGACCTTCATATAAGAGGGCCCCGATGACCGCACCTTGCATCGGTCCGCACATATCACGCCATTCGACGGGCGGCCCGGCGTGCAAGATGAGATGCGCGTGCATCCCTGGAATCTCATAGCGGGCATGATTGATGCCGACGAGCATCGGATGCGCCGCTTTGATCTTCGCGACGGCCTCGGCATTCTTTTCGTCTGTCTCGCTCGTGTTCAGTTGATCGAGGACGGCAAGCAGCGAAATGTCACCGCCGGCAGGCGGTGACCAGTCATATTGAACGACATCCGTCCCTTGACGATCGATGTCTTTTGAGAACGTAGACGCACCGATATTAATTGCGTGTAACGTTGAATCAAACAAGTTAGCCATGGATCTCCACTCCTTTTTTGACAATGGTACAAGCGATTTCGACCGCCTCCGCGTTACTTCGGGCGACGTACGCACCAACCTGTTCAAGACGGCGCTTCTGATCGGCATATCCTTGTTTATCTGTCTCCGTGCCGCAAATGTACGTCACAATCGGTAAAATGCGCCCGTCACGCTTTGCGATGTTCTGTGCTGCTTTCAACGTTTCAAGCGTCTCGCCGACCGGATCGTCGTGTGACCCATACCCGAGCTCGAAATCGAGCAAGAGTACCCCGCACGTCGGATCAGCCGCTTCTTGTAAGATACGATCGTTCCGGAGCACCGGTTCAATCATCGGGTGAGGCTTACCGACCGTGAACGCGTCATCCCCGAGGTCGACGAGCGTATGGCCCGTGCTCGTGAAGACGTCTGGCATTTTTTCTTCTGTCCGTTTCGCGACGTTACTCGTGAGCGGGCTGACCCGGTCCCGTAAAATCGACAGTGCCTCGGCCGTGAGCGTCCCTCCACAGAACAGACCACGAATGAATCGCTCCGTCCCTTGTGTCCGGTGTACGACACGACTCCATGTCAATGCCTCGTCTGAGACGAGCTCCACTTCAAGATTCGAGTCATACGTCCGGGCTGCGGCGAGCGCCGCCTCGAACAACGTCGTCGTGAACGTCACATGTTTTGGCAGATCAGCGGGCGCTTTCCCGTCGAGGAGACAGAGCACGACCGGTTTCGTCGCACGAGCGACCCGCTCAAGAATCATCTGTTCGACTTCTGGCGCAGGTGGTTTCGAAATGACGACGAGCACGTCCGTCGACTCGTCCGCGAACAATGCGTCGATGCCTTGCCGCATCATGATGCCACCGATGTGACTCGACAAGTCACGTCCCCCTGTACCGATCGCTTGCGACACACCGTAGCCGAGACGGTCGACTTGGACCATCACTTCTTGGAGTCCCGTGCCAGAGGCAGCGACCATCCCGATGCCACCTCGCTTCACGTCGTTGGCGAAACAGAGGCCGGTCCCGTTGATCATCGCCGTGCCACAGTCCGGTCCCATGACGAACAGTCCTTTTCCCGCGGCGTATGTCTTCAAGTCGCGCTCATCTTCGACCGAGACGTTGTCACTGAACAACATGACGTGGAGCCCTTGTTCGAGCGCCCGTCGCGTTTCACGTGCTGCGAACTCACCGGGTACCGAGATGACCGCGAGGTTCGCGTCCGGACTCATGTCGAGCGCCGCGCCGAAAGTCGTCACACTCGTTTTCCCATTTCGTTTCGCCGCTGTCTTTTTAGCACCAAGCGCCTCATCGACTTCTGCGAGGATCGATGGCAGAACGTCCGCCTCAGCCCGGCACGCGATAATCAAGTCGGCGTCCGTTGCCGTGCTCGCCTCTTCTGTCATGAGTCCAACGTTTTCAAGCAATTCTTTGTTCATCGGAGTCGCCATCGAAACGATGACTTCCTCGACCCCGTTCCGCTTCTTCAATTTACCTGCGAGTGACATAAGCGTCACCGAATCATGATATGTTCTCTTCTTTATGATTGTTTGATGATCCAAGTTTTCCACTCCTTTGTTCGATGAGTGCGGCGTGGACGCCCGTTAAAAAATCGGTACCTGACGTGGAGCCGATTTCAAGTACACGTTTTGCCGCTTCCTGCATGGCTGTATCTGTCAATTGTTCAAAAAAAGCGAGCACTGCTTCGTTCGTCCGTCCATGATAGGCGTGACGCAACATGTGGTAACTGACACGCGTCGTCTTATCCCGACTCTCAAGCAGCGCGCCCCATCCGAGTTCAGGTACTCTCCCGAGTATCTGGTCTCCGAGTATTTTACCGCTCACGAAATCGTCACCTGCGGGCGTGAGGCCAGGGCCGAGCCCGATCAATCGTTCGAGACGTCCTTCCTGCATAACCTGATCGATGAATCGTTCTTCCGCGTTCCAGTGGCCGGTCGCCGTACCCTCCATCATTTTCTGATAAGGACGGAGCATTCCGCCTGCTTTCCCATACGTCACGAGAAACGTGTAGAGGCTATCGATTGAGGCATCGTCGAACTCGCAAGTCTTGACGAGAAGGTTGACAGGTGTCGCCTCAAGCGACACCTGTATTCCGTTCTCAAAGGCGAGTACTTCTCCAAAGGTGACCCGGTTGCCGATATCAGGTGCGACCGTTCGAAAATCAATCATCTGATTCAGTTGAATCATGTCTGGCGCGAGTGGACGCCGTGGCGTAGAGATGGCAATCAAGCGATCGCCCTCGAACAACTCGATGTTCAACACGTTTTGAAAGACACTGTGTACATAGCCGACTTGACCGTTCAACCGAACGATATCAAGCGCTTCATCTCGACGCCCCCCCTCGAGCCGCAACATTATGACACCTTCTCTTGCTCTACAACTTGGTCCTCACTCGCCCGATAGTAACTGAGTCCGACGAGACCCGCTGCTGCGACGAGGTAGCCGATGGTCACATCCATCCCGACGCCAATCCCAATTTCAGCACTATGGATGATGCCGAAGAAGGAAAGGAGTGCGGCAATCCCTGCGTAGACCGCGGCGAGGCGGAACTTCTTATCGATAATATAGATGACGATCGTCGCGAGGAGCATCGATACCAAAATGTCTGCCGAGCCGAGCGTCCGCCATCCGAGATAAGGGATGCCGTTCGCGGCGAGTGTCGCATAGCCGACTTCTTGAGCCGATGTCCCGATGGCGCCGAGCGTATTGTTGATTTGGGTGATGATATAGCTGGCGACGAACGGCATGAGTGCGATAATGAGCGCCGGGATATGCCGTTTCTCCGTCTCCCCGAACGCTTGTGCCCCGATGACCATCGCGATGTAGACGAGAATCGGCAGCAATGCGACGAGCGGAATGACGGACAAGACGAGCGGAAGCAACCCGAGGAAGGCGAGGAACATGACCCCGACCCCGGTCGCTAGCGAATAACCGACGCGCGCCCCGGCTTTCTTCCAACCTGGATGTCCGATGTAGATGATCATCGGGTAGACGCTTCCGAGTACGGCGCCGACAAGTGTGAGCAAACCTGGAACGAGCATCGTTACGGTCGTCGGATAATGGTCCCCGTCCGCCGAGGCACTTTCGATATTGTCTAGGCTCTCTAGGAAGTCATAAATCGCGAGCGGGATCGCAGCCGGCAAGAACGGTGCGAGCAAGGCGAATCCTTCTGCGAGCAAATCAAATCCGAAAATGGACGGGAATGCGACCGAGAACCCGGCTGCGGCTGTGCGGACCTCATTGAAGTCCATGTATCCGGTCGCCCAAGCGAGCACCATCCCGACCGCGATCGCCATGAGACCGGCCGGCATATTTCCCGGGAGCCGCTTGTGGGCGAGCCATCCGGCGAGGACGATGACGAGTGTCAACAGACCGATGTAAGGTGTCGTGTACACTTGGCCGAGCGGGTTCATAGCGATGTAGGTGAGCGCGATCCCCGCGAGCGACGCAAGCATCGCCGAGCGCGGAATATACTTTTGAATGAACGGCCCGATGAACGCGCCGAGTGTCATGATGAGTCCTTGGACGATATTCCAGGCGACCCCGACCGCCCAGGCGATCATCCAGTCATTCGTTTGAACGTAGACCGGCAACATGACGGCGAAGGCGACGACAAAATAGTGCGGGACACTAATCCCGTATGGCATCGCCGTGACGTTGTCACGGCCTTCCCGTTGCGATAGGCGACGAGCCTGGATAGCGAGAATGATCCCGCCGAGCCCGACCGCGACAGCCGTCGCCGGTACGATTTTTCCGTAGACGATATCGCCCGGCATGTTGATGGCGAACACGAGTAACCCGATCGCCGCCAACAAGTTCGTGAGCACGTTACTGAATAAACCGAAGAAGCCGTTCAAATCCCCTTTCACGAACCATGGGGTGACGTGTCGGTCATTCATGGTCTCCTCCTCCAATCGCGTTCAAGAATTCACTAGACGGTGCCGTCCAGCCGAAGATGCCCCCTTGTTGGTGAATCATCCGAATCGAGTCCTCGTGGTCTTTCGGGTCAAACGCTGCCGAACAGTCTTCAAGCAACAGACACTCGTAACCACGGTCGTTCGCTTCCCGGATGGTCGTCTGCACACACACGTGTGTCGTCACACCGCCGACGAGGAGATGGGTGATCCCCTTTTGCTTCAACACGTCGTCAAGTTCTGTATTGTAGAAAGCACCTTTTCCGGGTTTGTCGATGATCGTCTCTCCATCCAGTGGTTTCAACTCATCGACGATGTCATGCCCGTATTCGCCGCGGACGAGGATACGTCCCATCGGACCTTCATCACCGATGCCAGCGCCTTGCTTTTTCCCGCGATTCAATTTGCTTGGCGGGCAGTCCGACAAGTCCGGCACATGTCCTTCACGCGTATGGATGACGGTCATGCCGGCGGCACGTGCCGCCTCGAGGATACGCTGCGTCTGTGGAATGATCGATTGGGTGAGGGTGATATCGTTCCCGAGTTTTTCACCGAATCCACCCGGTGCACAAAAATCGCGTTGCATATCAATCAAGACGAGTGCCGTCGACTCAGAGCGGAACGTAAATTCATAGGGTTTAGCTTGCATGATCATTTCGGTTGTCGTATTCATTGTTAAGTCCTCCTAGTTGATGGGTTGATTTATTTTTTCCGACGATGTAAAACAGCACTCCGATGATGACATAACTGAGGGCCATTCCGTTGTTGACAGCGAAGCCGACCGTTTCCTCATGGATGATCCCGAAGAAGGCAAGGATTGCCGCGATGAGGCTCGTGAATGCAGCCTTCGCGAAATCTCGGTCGATGATAAAGACGAGGATACTTGCCCACAGCACGCTGACAAGAATCGCACCCGCACCGAGTGCCGCCATTCCTTCATAGTTGAGACCAGCCGCGAGAATCGAAGCGTAACCGACGGTCGACGCATCTGTTCCGGCCGCATTCAACGACGTATTGACGATGTTGTGCCCCCAGTTCGCCACCCAAGGAATGATGGCCAAAATGATGGCCGGGGCGTAGCGTGGGCTCGTCTCCTGGAACGCCTGGGCACCGATGATAAGACCGATATAGATTAGGATCGGTAAAATCGCGACGACTGGGATGATGGCGTATAACACGGAAACGATGCCAAACCAGGTCAAGACGAGCATCGTCACACCAGTCATCCACGAATAGCCAAGCCGTGCCCCCGCTTCTTTCCATCCGGCGTGGCCGATATAAACCGCAATCGGAAACGGGCTTCCAAACGAGCTCGCAACGAGTGTCGACGTGGCGTCGAACACGAGTGCTTGCCGCGTCGGGTATTTGTCACCAGCGACTTCCGCGCTCTCAAGATTATCGATCGTTTCCATGAAGTTATAGATACCAAGCGGCACAGCCGAGGCGAGAAACGGAAGGGCGACCGACCATCCATCGAGAAGACGCGTGAGTGAAAAGGTCGGTGCCGACAAATTGACCGCTGCGAGCGACTCGCTCACCTCGCGCACATCCATCACCCCGCTCACCCAACCAATCAACGTACCGACAACGATGGCGACGAGTCCGACCGGAAGGCGGAACGGCATCTTCACTTTCCCGAACCAACCGAGCAGGATGATGCTAAGTGACACGAGTCCGATATACGGTACATCCCACGTATCCATCGCGGGTGCCATCGCGATAAAGGTGAGCGACACCCCGGTCAGTGTCCCGAGCATCGCAGGACGAGGTAGCCATTCCCGAATCTTCGGGCCAATCAGCGAACCACTCATTGCGATCAGGCCGTTAACGAAGCACCAGACGAGACCGGTCGTCCAGGCGAGGTACGGGTCTTGTGTCTTCCAGTACACGGGACCCATGATCAAAAAGACGATCAAGAACATGTGCGGGACGCTGACGCCGGTCGGTAGCGCTGTGACATCCGTCCGCTGTTCCGCCTTGGCCAGACGAACGGCCATATACGTATAAAATAGACTGCTGACAAAAATGGACAATCCGACAGCGGGCAATATTTTACCGTATACGAGGGCGACCGGCAGACCGATGGCAAGATGAAGCAACCCCGCCATCACGAGTAGATTTGTTAAATTGTTGGTGAATAGGCCGAAGTATCCGTCCACATCTCCCCTTGTCCAATATTTGATACGAAATGGTGAGTCCATAGGCATGACCTCATTTCTTAATGATGACTGCAAATTCGCGAATTATTGGTACACCCTTAAAGTAACACCGACGCTTTTATCAATCATTGTCAACAAAACACGAATGAAACGCTTTCATTTTATCAACTATTGATAATAGCCTTTGAAATGGCTCAACCATGCTTGTTTACCTACTTACCACTTGATTGCTGTCACACATTGTACAAACAAAAAGACGAATCGTCGCCATGAAATGGCCAACCATTCGTCTCAAAGACGGCTTTTCAGCAAGTGATGGGCTTGATAGGCCACATAATACTCGCTCATTTTTTCCCCGTCGTTTAATTCCAACCCTAAATCTTTCAACCGCTCGATACGGTAACGCAACGTATTGTAGTGTATGAATAAGTGTTGGGATGCTTTTTGAACGTTCATTTGGCATCGAATCAGCATAAGCAACGTCCGCAACAACTCTTCTTCACCTAAAATCGGACCGATCCGACTCTCCACAAATTCTTGAAGCGACGTCTCATCCTGGAGCTCGAACAGAATCGAGTAGACGCCGAGCGCATCATAGGATTGCACAGGCTCGGTATCGATCGAACGCATAATTCGTAACGCTTGACGCAATCGTTCATACTCGTTTGCTACGTCTCGTAAATGGTCGACCATCCGCGAATAGGTGATAATCACATCGTACCCTGCTCGTTCAGCTTGGTCGTAAATGTAGTTCCCGATTTCTGCAAGCGATTTTTTCTCCGGTTTGTTTAAGAAACAAATCAAGCTGTCCTCATAATAAATCACTTTATGTACGAAATCTCGCTCGACAAACCGTCCTGATAACCAGCGTTCGAACCGCTCAATCGTTTCATTTTCCGAGAATGCGAGCGAAGCTTTTCGCTCGACGGCAATCATACCGAGAGGCAACGTCAATTCCCAATTGAATGTATTGGCGCGTCGGATGACTTCCTCTTCGCTCCGGAACCTTCCGTTTAAAATATCTCGTAAAAAAGCATCTAAATAATTACGTTCTTGCTGAACGATGGCACGTTCTCGTTGAAAATCGAGTGCGAGTAAAATCGACGCCTGCTCCATCGCGACGTGAATATTCGAATTTCGCTTTTCTGCGACATCTAAAGCAATCAATTCCCCGAGCTGTTCCTCACCGACCCGAATCGGTTGCCGGATGACTTCGTCGAGACCGAATGTCCGGTTCCCTAACGTCATCGTGGTCTCATCCCGTTCGAACGGCTCATCTGAAACCGACTGGGCGAGCAGTTCCCCATATCCCGAAAATAAAAAAACAGGCATTTGAATCATACCGGACAATACGGTGACAAACGTATTGATATGGGCCCCGTTCAGTAGTAATCGCATCAGCTGTTGATGAATCTCATCCCGAAACTTCAGAATCGAGTTCTGTTTTTCTAACAAGACTTCGAGGACGGCGTTGCTCAATTCAGACAAATTCGCATCTTCCGTCAGCACGATGAGCGGAAAGTCGTTCCGGTCGGCCGCCTCAATCATGACTTCCGGGATTTCCGTGACGTATCGGCCAACTTTCACCGCAAGACCAGCCAGTCCTTTTTCAGCCAATCGCGGAACTAGTTGTTGCATCGCCACTTCGTTACCCGCAATCGGATAAAACGTAGTCAGCAATAAATTCCCTTTTGAGACGTATGGCAAAATATCAGGCACTTCCATGAATGAGACGTTGTTCACGCCCCGGTTCATCCCGTTTCGACCGGCGATGACGGTCGCCCCAGCATACGCCGGGAGTGACAGGACTGCTTCCACATCAATTTTCACGAGACATCCCTCCACCTGTAGTGTAGCAAAAAAGCGCATGCATTTCGCATACGCTTTAAGAATTACACTTCCGTCTTCATTTGCTCCGTCTCGTTCTGCAAACTCTCCGCGACACGGACGAGCTCCGTCATCGCACCGTTCACTTCGCCGAGGCTCGCCGCCTGTTGGCTCGCCGCCGACGTGACTTCCGTCGCGTAGCGTGACGCTTCTTCGACCATACCAACGATACCGGCCGAGTTTGTGACGACCGAATCGATCTGTCCACGTGACTCATCAAGCAACGCATCGACCGAATGGACGTGGCTGTACACTTCGTTCGCCGAACTGTGGATCGTCGCGAACGCACCGCCCGCTTTCTCGACGAGCCCGACACCCGTCTCAACTTCCGCTTTCACGTTCGCCATCGATGACGACGTGTCGCCGACCAAACGTTTGACGTCGACGATCAAATCTGTGATTTCTTGCGTCGAGTTCGCCGTCTGTTCGGCGAGCTTTTTGACTTCTGCCGCGACGACTGCGAAACCGCGTCCGTGCTCACCGGCCCGCGCCGCTTCGATCGACGCGTTAAGTGCTAGCAAGTTCGTCTGCGCCGAGATGTCACTGATGACGTCCGTGATGCGTGAGATCTCACCTGTCTTCTCCGTCAATTGACTATTGAGTGTCGACGACTGTTCGACTTTCCCAGCGATCGCATGCATCGCGTCGACTGACGTCGAAGCAAGACCTTTCCCGCTCTCGGCTTCTTGTTGCATCTCGCTCGCCGATTCGAGCGCCGAGCCCATCTCTTTACGGATATTCTCCATCGTCCGGGCGACGGCACCGAGCAGGTCCATCGAGCTGTATGTCGCGTTGACGTTGTCTTCAAGCATCTTGTTCAAGGCGTTCATCGCCGAGCGGATGCTTTCGCCGGCCGTGTTGCCTTCTTGGACCGCTGCCGCGATCTCTTGCGCGGAACCCGTCAATTGGTCCGCTGTATAGCGCATGTTCGTCCCTTGTTCCCGCAAGTGTTCGACCATGTTGTCCATCGACAGAAGCAGACGCCCCATCTCCGAGCGGTCGCTCGTCGTCTCACTTGCGAACACGACCGTCAAGTCGCCGTTGCCGACCTCAACCGCCTTGTCTGACGCTAACTCGATCGCTTTAAGCGGGCGACGGGCGATCAAGTAAATGACGCCCCCACCTAGTACTGAAATGAGCAAGGCCACGGCCGTCCCGACGAGCATGACCTGACCCTTAGCTAGTTCGAGCTCAGTTAATTGAAGCGTGATGAACCCGACCGCCCCGCCTGTAATGAAGGATGTGACCAAGATCCAGGCGAGCAGTTGAGTCGTAAAGTTTTTAAATACTTTCACTATGAGTTCCTCCTCTGTGTAATTCATCACCTACTATATCGTCCACTTGGAAGCTTTTGTATAGCGTTTTCACTTGAAGTTTTGGTCAATGAAAAAAACGCCCTCGACTTCGAGAGCGTCCGTTAAAACCGGTCGTCTTCTTTTATCACACGTGTCCGTTCACGGGTCGTCGTGAGCGCATCGATTGCAAGGGCGATCGCCGCCACCCAGTGCAACATCATGCCAACGAACGGGATGAAGCCGAGCACCGACGCCGTAATCCCGACGATCGGGCCGAACGAGACTTTGTTTAGCCGCGATACCGACAGAATCAGGACGACGATGTGAAACACGAGCATGAATCCGAGCGGTGAATAACCCATACTGATGATGAACAGTCCACCGAGCACCGGGATGCCGAGCAATGCCTCGAACGCGGCACCTAACCATTTCAAATTACGAACCATCGTCTCCACCTCACAGTTCTAGTAAGTAAAACTCATAGCCGCCGTTCTCAGCGAATCCGGCCCGCTTGTAGATCTCGAGCGCGGCCTTGTTTTCCGTCTCAACGTCGAGCTCGAGCTTCGTACGGCCCATACGGAACAGTTGTTGGACCATCTGCTTCAACATCTTCGTGCCGTAGCCTTGGCCTTGTTCGCTCGCCCGCACACCGAACGCGTGGATGCTCGCGGCATCGTCACCTGACAATAGCGCGCGGATGACACCGACGGGACGCCCTTCAACTTCACCGATGTACGTCACCCGGTCCGGCGTGTCGATTTGGCTGTAGATGTTCTCGGTCACATCGACCGGGTCACCGAACGCCTCACTGAGCGTCTCGATGATGACGGGACGGTCGGCGTCCGTCGCCTCACGGAGCGACACTTCGTTCGGTTTCAAAAACAGCTCGGCTTTCTTCAAGACGAGGTTGTACTCCGAGAACTGATACGCCGCTTGAATGTGGTCGACGACCGCCTTGCCCGACTTCGACTTGCGGTCGATGACGAACGTGAACGCCTCGCAACCGTTCTCTTTGGCGTCACGTTTCGCTGCCGCGAGGAGCGCCGTGAAGAGGCCTTGCTTGCGGTAGTCCGGATGGACGAGCGCGTTGACCTCATACTCGTTCGGGAGATACGGGAACAACATCAAATAACCGATCAACTGTTCACCGTCATAGACGGCGTAGTCGTTCTGTCCGACCGCGACGTGACCGATTTTCACGTCGATCGCGTCATGCGCGTTGACCGCTCCTTCGAGCGCTGTTACATGTTCTGCCTGTCTTGCTTCTTCTACTGTCCAATTCATACGAATCACCTCAACTGTATTGTAGCATAATCGAAAAAGCCCGCCGAAGCGGGCTGACTCATAACGTGCGGAACTCGAGCTCTGGGAGCGTCTCGAGCAGCTCTGCAATCTCATCCGTATGCGCCTCAGCGCCTGGGACGGCCTCGGTCGGTTCGACCCAGAAGAACGTCTTGTCGCTCGCGCCGAGATAGTTGCCGTAACCGATTTCGGTCGCGAACGCCTCTTCCGAGAGTTCACGGTCGATCAAGTCAAGGTGGAACAACAGTTGGTCGTCCCCGTCCTCGACATTATAGTAGAGGTCGAACGTGCCGTAGCTATTTTTATCGCCGACATCGACGACATCTTGTGCTTTCTCGATATAGACGTCACCGCGCTCGATCGCCTCGGCGATCTTCGACGGGAGAATGATCTCGTAGCCGAGGTCGCGGTCACGGATCGTCTGTGACGTATCATCGGTCCGTCCGCGTGACGAGACGACACCGACCGTTGCGACGAGGGCACCGGTCACGCCAAGCGCGACGGCCCATTTTACTGTTTTATTCATGTTGAACTCACTCCTCTTTGATGACTGCCATGAGACGATTATCGCACAAATTGACGTCAAATCATTAAATATTCTGAAAAAACTTTTTAGGATGCGTTGACGCCCGTCCGCCAATCCCATACGATAAAGATATCGTATTACAGAAAAGAGGAACTGACATGTCAAACGAATCCCAATTGTCGCGCGCACAGCTCGACGCGCTCTTGAAAAACGTCTTCGCCCTGCAAATCCCGGTCATCGAAAAATTCATGACGGATCTGTTTAAAAAATACGTCTCGACGGCGTCCACGTTCAAGCAAGACATGGACACGATGAAAGCGAGCGAGTGGCACCAACAATTCTTCGGTCAGAAGGCGATGCCGCACTTGTTCATCGAGAACCTTGGCTTCGGCGCTTCGTTCCGTCACCAGGAACAAGAAAAAGTCGTCAAGATCCCGGATAACATGACGGTCGTCAAACCGGACTCGGATAACCAGATCGAGGAGATCCTCCAAAACCTCGACAAGACGCTCGCGTCGATGGAAGTCAAAAACAAAGGACTCGTCAAAAAGTTCTATAAAGAAACGCTCGAACTCATCTGTCAGCTCGGCAGCCGTACCGGCATGATGGACGAGTTTTATGAGCAGGTCAAAGGCAGTTTGACGAAATCTTGATAAAACATCCACGTCCGCGGACGTGGATGTTTTTCAATGCCCGCCTCTAGGCTCGAACACGGCCAAGCGCTCGACTTTGGCCAAGACCGGTCGCGCCCGCTCGATCAGCGTTTTCGTCGTCTCAAGCGAGAGCGACTGTTGATGGGCGTCTACACTTTCCCACACTTCGTAGACGAGAATCGAATCGTCATCGAGTGAGACGTTCACCCGGTACATAGCGCACGTCGACTCCTGTTTCATCGCCTCGGCCGCCTCGAGCAAGATCGCGAGCAACGTGTCGTGCTCACCCGGAATAGCGGTCAACTTGCCGAACAATCCATATGGACGCATGAGATCTCTCCTTCCTGATTCTCGACTTGTTCCATAATTTGTGTCAGATTTCCTGCCTCGACCGTAAAATCCGTTGTGAGGTTTGCTATACTAAAACAAAAAGGAAAGGGGCGATACGCGATGCAGCGTCCACCGATGCCTTCCCCGACCCCGGAGGAAGTGCTCCGCTTAAAGCGGGAACATAATCCAATCAAACCGACCGAGCTCTTCGCGAAAGCGCTGCTCCTCTTGATCGGCGCCTTCATTTTCGCCATCGGACTCGAGGCGTTCCTCGTCCCGAACCAGATCATCGACGGCGGCATCGTCGGCGTCTCGATCATCGTCTCTTATCTGACAGAAACAAAAATCGCCATCTGGCTCGTCCTGTTCAATTTGCCGTTCATTTACTTCGGCTACCGCCAGATCGGGAAGACGTTCGCCGTCGTCACCCTCGTCGCCATCTTACTCATGTCGGGCTTCACAATCCTATTGCACTCGATCGAACCGTTCACGGACGATCTGCTTCTTTCGACCGTGTTCGGCGGCTTCTTGCTCGGCGCCGGAATCGGGCTCGTCATCCGGGCCGGCGGTTCGCTCGACGGGACCGAGATTTTGGCCGTGTCGTTCACGGACCGGCTCCCGTTCTCGGTCGGCGAGATCGTCATGTTCTTCAACATCTTCATCCTCGGCACGGCCGGCTTCGTCTTCAGCTGGGACCGGGCCATGTACTCGCTTATCACCTATTTCGTCGCCTTCAAGACGATCGATATCGTATTAGAAGGGATCGACCAATCGAAAGCGGCGTGGATCATCACGACGTCGCCGGACGACGTCGGTCAAGCCATCATGGACCGACTCGGCCGCGGTGTGACGTACCTTCACGGCGAAGGGGCGTACACGGGTGACGGCAAAAAAGTCGTCTTCACCGTCATCAGCCGTCTAGAGGAGACGAAATTGAAAGACATCCTCGACGACTATGACGAG
This sequence comes from Exiguobacterium sp. SH0S2, assembly GCF_004337185.1. Classification (NCBI taxonomy): domain Bacteria; kingdom Bacillati; phylum Bacillota; class Bacilli; order Caryophanales; genus Exiguobacterium; species Exiguobacterium sp. SH0S2. The sequence continues at coordinate 107,875 of NZ_SJVB01000002.1, forward strand.
AAGGCGTTCCTCGCCATCGGTAACATCCACGACGTCCGGGGCGGACAGTTCAAAAAGAAAAATATCCACTAAAAAGGTCGGCCCCAGGGCCGACCTTTTGCGTTATCCTAAACGTGCCTGATCGCGTCCGCTCATCTTCGCCGCATAGAGCGCCGCATCGGCCCGCTCGAACACAAGCATGCTCGGTTCGGCGTCGGCGACCGACGCCCCGATCGAGATCGTCATCGGGATCGTTTCCCCCTCAAACGTGAACGGTGTCTCACGGACGACATCGACGACCGCGTCGGCAAGCGCCACGACGGCCTCCCCTGCACCTTCGACGACCATCAAAAATTCTTCGCCGCCGTACCGACCGACAAATCCCCCGTCCGGGCAGTTCAGGCGTAACGTCTCACCGATTTGACGCAACGCCTCGTCGCCGGCACGATGGCCATATGTATCGTTCAATTGCTTGAAATGGTCGACATCGATGACGAAGAGTGCCCATGGCCGACCAGACAGTTCCACCTCGCTCAACCGTTCGAGCGTCATGTAGCGGTTCGGCAGTCCCGTCAACTCGTCGACCGTCGCCCGATGGGTATGCAGACGGAACATCCAAAGATGGGTCTCCAACTTCTTGGCACCCCAGTAGCACATCCAAGCCCCGAGCGATGTCATCAGGAAATACGGGATGAACACGTCAATAAACGTATCGAGCGAGACGTTGCCGACGACGCGGACGAGGACGAGCGCCATGCCGATCGCGATGTACACCGCGAACGAATGACCTCGGCGCACAGATTGACGACCGAGCCCGACGGCAATCACCCAAAAAATGCCGATCATGACGAAGGCGTTCATGATGACCGCACTGAATCCCTCTGTCATCAACCTGGCCGCGACAGATGTGAGGATGGCGACGGTCACCCCGACCGGACCGGCGAATGCCGCCGCGAGTGCGAACGGGATGATCCGCAGGTCGATTTTGGCCCCGTCGACGACGATTGAGTTGATCGTCAGCAACACAGCGATCAGTCCGTTCGACAGCCCGAACCCGATGCGGATCGAGATGGGTGATGACACTTGAATCGGCAAAACGTCACGCATCACATAAAACGTCAACGAAATGAGCAAATAGATGATGCTGATATTAATGAAAAAAATGTTTACAACCTGACCCAATCGACCCAATCCTTTCCCAATTCTTCCTATCTATCCTATCGTACCCGTGTGACACGTGTCAGCCTATCTAAAAATTCAGCCAGCCAAAAAGTCGAAAGCTCATGCTTCCGACTTGTTTTTAAGCATTTGTTTCATCAAATTGGCACTATCGCGGGCCGATTCATTCTCGGTTTGCATCTGGACATACACCTCGTGGCGATGGATGTCGATGTGACGCGGGGCGTCGATGCCGAGCTTGACTTGGTCGCCTTCGATGGCGAGCACGGTGAGCGTCACATCGTCGCCGATATGGATCGCCTCACCTTGTTTTCGTTTCAATACGAGCATCAGCGCACCTCTGCTTTCTGGCCGCCGAGCGGGTAGCGGGCCGAGTAGGCATCGTCTAAGATGACTTGCTTGCCACGGCGCTCTTTCGTCTCGATGACGATCGGTGCCTTCAAGTTGAGCGTCGAGGCGTCGAACGGTTCGCGAAGCGTGACGATGGCGTATACCGAGACGTGCTCGGCCTCACCGATCGCGAGCTGCTCCTTGGCACCGTCCGTCAGTTCGAACGCATAATCCGCCTTATGCCAAAACGGGTTCGTCACGACGAACGCACAAGCCGAATCTTCGATCGACTGCAACGACCAGAACGGGAGGTCGTCCCCGTACGGGATGAGAACGAACGTCTTCGAGTCCGGAAAACCGGGCACCTCGCTGACGAACGAAATCGTCTCTTCATCATTCACTTCAATCTTGCCAAAATAATCTGTCTCAATGAACATGGTTTGTCCTCACTTTCAACGCGTCTCATCATACATGCCACCGATTGGCCACATCTCGAGCGACGCCTCTTGGCGAAGCGAGATGTCCGTCGTCCATGGTGTGAACGAAATCTCGGCCGGGGTAAGCGATACATCTATTTGTGCCGGCGTCAGGTTCCATTCGATTTTGACATCCGCCGGCGTATACGTCAACTTGACGCGGTCGATCGACTTCGGCATATAGCCCATGTCGACGATTGGGTACGGGTCGTTCACTTTGCTCGCAGCGATGCTCGGGATCGGGTTACCGTTCTCGATCCGCATCAGTTGATCGCCTTCCCGGGCCGTCTGGCTCGTCGCCTCGCGCACACCTTGTTCGCCGAGCTGGCCGAAGTAGCGGCCGAGTTCGAGCGCGCTTTTCAAGTTGCTCTCACTGCGTGCGACCGAAGAGTCGACTTCGAGCGTGCCTTGTCTCGTCTGTTGCGTCATCTCGACCTTGCCTTGCGTCATCGACACATCGGCCCGCCCTTGTCTCATCTCGAGCACGGGGCGGTTCGACGTCATCTGGATCGCGGCCTGCGTCTGCCGCATCTCAAGTCTCGCCAGGTTCATCCGCGCTTACCGGAGGAAGTCGAGGAGCGTCGGCTGGATGATGCGGGCCCCGGCTGAGAGTGCGGCCCGGTGTACCGTCTCATGTGACTTGAGCTCCATGATGACTTTCTCGATATCGATATCTTCATTGTTCGACATGATCGTCTTGGCGATGATCTCGTGGTCTTGCAGACGATTATCGACGAGTTCGAGCCGGTTGGCGCGAGCACCGAGTTCGGCCCGCTCCGTGATCAAGCTTTGACCGAGCGTGTCGAGCGTCGCCAGTTCGGCTGATAGATCGGCCCCGCCTGTCGTCGCTGCCCCAAGCAAGCCACTTAATTTTTGAAGTCCCTCAAACAGCTTTTGTCCAAAGACTGTCTCCGGTTGCATATTCACTTGCATCTTGATCCCTTTCGAGACTTCGAACTCGATTTTGCCGCTCGGGTCAGGATCACCGGGTATTTCGTTTGCTGTATAAATTTCAGCAATCGTGACCGGATTTAAAGGATCGTTCTTTAAATAGCCCTTTAACTTGTCCATATCGATAAGCGGCTGATCCGTCTTTGTCCCGTTATAAATATACTTCTCGCCGGCTTTCGAGTTCGCGAGCGAACCGATATGTTCGACGAGTTGGTCGATCTCACTCTTGATGATCTCGCGTTGTGACGACTCGTACGTGTCGTTCGCCGCTTGCGTCGTCAGTTCACGGATCCGTTTGACGGCTTCCGTCACTTCGTTCAACGTCGAGTCGGTCAAGTCCATCCAGCTCGTCGCTTCGCTGACGTTACGACGGAACTGGTCGACTTCGCGCACTTCGGTCCGGTAACGGATGCCTTGCATCGCGACGACCGGGTCCTCGGACGCTTTTTGGATCCGTTTCCCGCTGATCAGTTGTTCTTGGACGCGGGCGAGCGTGTTATAGCTGCTCGATAAATGTTTCAAGTTCGTCTGTGTGAGCATCGTCTGTGTGACACGCATTACTCATTACCTCCCTACGACACCCATGCCGTTAATGATTTTGTCGAGCATCTCGTCGACCGCCGTGATGTTCCGTGCCGCCGCGTTATAGGCGTGCTGGTACTGGATCATCATCGTCATCTCTTCGTCGAGCGAGACCGCGCTCACCGATTGGCGGCGCTGGTCCGAACTCGCCATGAGCGCGAACGTGCTCTTGGCGAGACTTCCGCTCTGGCTCGCCGAGACGGCCATGTTGCCGATGACGTTTTGATAATACTTCCCGATCGACGAATTGGTCGTGACCGAGCCGCCCGTAAACGCCAACGCTTGGTTTTTCAAGTCGGCAAGCGCCAACGCCCCACTGCCGTCACCGATGTTGCCGTCTTTTGAAGCGGCGATCAAATCGAGGTTCTTCATAATGTCATCGCCGACGGTTATATCCGCCGCACTCGTCACGTTTACGAAAAATTGATCCGTGCCGGCGACGCCTGTCGCATCGATATTGCCACTATGCGCGGTGTTGAAGGCAGTCGCGAATTGATTGGCCATCTCATCCAAATCTTTCAGCATGACGGTGAAGGCCCCGTCAATCCCTTCGTTCGCACCCTCGCCATACATTTCGACGAGTGCTTTCAACTTCCCGTTCGGAATCTCGGCGTGGGTGAGCGGCGTGACTGCGCCTGCCGCATCCGTCAATTCGAGGCCGTCAAATTTCCCGATCCCTCCTCCGATGGCGTCAACGAGTGTCACGTTGTTCGGTGCGGCTTTCGTTCCGAGGTTGACGACAATATCGATCCGCCCCTCGGCCATCCGCTGCGAGTTACCGCGCGTCTCGCCGTTCAAGTAGTCGACCGGTTTGCGCTCGAACTCGACGTATTGCGCGAGCTCGTCCATGTAGCGGTCACGTGCGTCATACAGTTCGTTTGGGAGCGCGCCGAGCGGTTCCGCGTCCCCGATTTGACGGTTGACGTCGCTGATCTTCGTCAACAGGTCGTTCACTTTCTTGATGACGACGTCGGCTTCTGACTTCAAATCGTCTTGGACTTTCGTGAGCGAGGACGACATATAGTTGAACGTCTCGGCGAGCGTCATCGCCCGTTGACGAACGACGCTGCGGGCGCCGGTGTCATCCGGGTTGACCGACAAGTCTTGGAGCGATCCCCAGAACAAGTCGAGCGATTTGGCGAGACCGTTCTCAGAAGGTTCGTTGATGATATCTTCCATCCGGCCGAACGCCGCTTCTTTCGTCGCGTAAAACGAGTTTTTGACCGTCTCGTCACGGTATTGTTGGTCGATCATCAAGTCGCGGATGCGGGCGAGCGTCTCCCCGCGTACGCCCGTCCCGAACTGTCCGGCCTTCGTTCCGCCGAAGTTGACACTCAGCTGTTCGGTCATGCCAATTGACAGTCGTTGACGCGAGTAGCCCGGGTTCGAGGCGTTGGCGACGTTGTTCCCCGTCGCCTGCAGCGCCCACTGGTGCGTCGTCAAACTGCGTCGCGCCGTCTCTAATCCCATAAATGTTGAACCCATAAATGTTCCTCCTTATACGTCACGGCTGAACGAGCGTGTCTCGAACGCCTGTTGCCCGTATGTGAAATCGTCTGCTTCTGGCATGAGCATGTCCAAATGCCAATTGATATACCGGAGCGACTGTTCGAGCAACGTCGCGTTCAGTTCATTCTGTCGCTTCAGTTCGAACAGCACCGGTCGTAGCGCTTCCTTCTCTTCATCGTCCAAAACGAGCAAACCTTGAAGTCGTTCCGTCTCTTTTTGTCCGATTTGTCGGACAATCGTCGCTTCTTCTTTGACGAGCGCGCTGAAAGCGGGCATATCGCCTTTGATGAGCAGTTGTTCTTTTGCGTAAGCGAGTTCGAGTAAACGTGTATGTAATGTGAGCATAATAGTCTCCTTTTTCCAAAAAAAGAGCCGACTAAAAAGGGGTTCCCTTGTCTAGTCAGCTTCCGTGCCGTGTTATAAGTGCGAAGGCCTCAAGCGGACCTCGCTTCCATTCATCCTTGTAGAAAGCGTTTGGCGATGTCGCGCGCGTCCCGTGTATACGTCCCTGCGTTGATCTCCGCCTTCAAGGCGCTGATCTTCTCAAGACGGTCCGGATTTTTCACCGGTTCTTCAAACCGGGCGCGGGCTTCAGCCGATATCGATATTCGGTCCGTTTGGCGTGTTAGCTCGGGCTTCGTCTCGGCTAGCGTTTTCTTCTCGTAAGTGTTCGGTAAATGTACCCACTTTGCAGAATCGATGCGCATGCGTGTCCCCCCTCTTCTAAGTTGTTAGTCCAAACGATAAGCGCGAGCGCTCGTCTTGGTTACACTTGCTTGTAAACCTTGTAGTTCTTGCTGCATCTCTGCCTGACAAGTCGAACAAACTTTTCCTGCGTTCGTCGCCTTGCCGCAGCGCACACAAGCGATGCTCATTGCTGGGTTGTCCTTGATGATCAAGCGTCCTTCATGGATATATCGCGTGATATCAAGTTCGGAGACACCTGTCGCTTCGACTAAGGCCCCGATCGTTGTCTGTTTGTTGGCTGGTTCCCGAATGAAGTCCCGAACTTTCAAGAAGTTTTGGAAATCGACTTCACTACATGACGGACAGTACGGTGAGCGGCTTTGTTTCATAAACAAACGCCCACACATCTGACAAGTTGCTGCTTCCAATGTCATTCACCTCTGCCCTTTATATCGGACGCATTTTTGATTTGTTTAGCGCCCGGAACAGGCAAACCGCAGAAACTTCTGCATAGCCGGCTTTCTTCAGTGTGTACGCTGCTTGGTGGAGCGTCGTACCGGTCGTATAGACGTCGTCGACGAGCACGATTTTCCCATATGTAGTCGCAGCTTGTACAGCAAACGGGTTTGGACGGTGCCGCCTTTCTCCTTTCCCAAATTCACGCTGACTTGAAACCTCTTCTTTTTGAAGGAGTTGCTGCGTCGGTCCGATTGATCGGGCGAGCACGTCCGCCTGGTTGAAGCGACGCGTCAAAAGCCGCTCCTCCCCGAGCGGGATGGGCACGTAAATCACGCCCGGTTCACGCGCGTTTCGTAACGTGTCCCGAACATGATCGACGAGCGCGACATCCCCGCCGAACTTGAAGCGATGGAGCCACGTCGCACCGGCCTCGTCGTAGGCGTAGAGGCAACGGACCGTCAAATCGAGACCGAGCGCGAGCCAGCGGACGCAGTCCGGGCACGTCTTCCCGTCTGGGCTCGGATGACCGCAGCGGGGACAGCCCGGCTCGAGCGGGGTCAACATCGCTTCACAGTCCGGACAGACCCAGTCACGTTTTAAAAGTGTCGACGGACTCCACGGCACCGTCATCGGTTGGCGGCAGACGAGGCAGTTCATCGCCGGTTCGCCTCCTCGATCGCGCGGATGGTCTGGTCTTGCCGGAACGTCCGCTCGGTATAGAACAAGACGACGTCCCCGGTCGGCGCGTCAGGCTTACGTCCGGCCCGGCCCGCCATCTGGATGAGGGCGCGCGTCGAGAACAGACGATGGTCACTATCGAGAATGGCGACCTGGACGCCGCGGACGGTCATGCCGCGCTCCCAAATCGACGTCGCGAGCACGATGCCGTTCGTTTCTTCTAGCCAGACAAGCGTATCCGTCCGCGCATCGGTGTCGGCCGAGACGGCCCGGTAGTCGAGCCCGGCCGCCTCAAGTAGCTTTCCATAACGGACAAGGTCCGGTTTCGTCGGGACGAACAATAGGCGCGGCGCCACATGGCTCCGGCAAAAGTCGAGAATGGCTGACTCGGCCTGTTTGACGAGCCGCGGCATCGGCAAATCGTGGCCGTGGTAGCGGCGCGACAAGTGGGTGGTTGGAAACTGACGTTGCCACAGCGTCGGTGTCGCCGTGACGAACAAGAAGACACCTTTACCGGCACGATAGAGTGTCCACCAGAGCGATAAGTCGAAAGCGAACGGGAACGCGTCTGACTCGTCGACGAGAACATAATCGAACACGTCGCGCAAATTCACAAGAAGCGGGGCCGTCGCGACGGTGATCATCCCAATCGATTCCTTGTCCCCGCCTCCGTAGCGCCTTGTGATTGGGACGGTGAAGCTTGCCTCGAGCCGGTCGGCCCACTCGATGGCGACGTCACGTCGTGGCGAGACGACGAGAACGCGCTTCCCTTCGTTGACGATGCGGGCAATGACCGGGAACGCCATCTCGGTCTTGCCGGCACCGCAGACGGCGTGGACGAGACCGGTCTGTCGTTTCTCCCACCACGTGAGTAATTGCTCGCTGACACGTTGTTGCGCGTCTGCCAGCTCGAACGGCATAACGAGTTCAGTCGGTTCGACCGGCGTCGTGACGTCGATCTCTGCTAAAAAGTCACAGCGGCATACCCGCCCGAGGTGCAAGCAATTGCGGCAATACTGACATGCGCCGTGATGACAGGTGAACGCGCGGATATCGGTGCTCAGACAGCGCTGACAGACGCCGAAGCGGATGGCCGGTTTCCCGTTCGGACTAACGACGAGGTGTCCCAATAAAATCAGTCCTTTTTCACTGACATTAGCATATAACCGTTAAGTCCACATGTCATGCTCGTTGATGGAACAGGAACGGTTAATGCTAATACATCAAGTCATATCATGCGACAGACGGAGGTGAAAAATAAAGTTACCGACTATACTACGAGTAGACCATTAATTGGAAATGAGGAGGATTTCGTGTTTAAACGACCTATCCATAACGTACTAACCGGCTTAGGAATGATTGCTGTGTTTTGCCTCGGTTGGTGGATTTGGTATGTGTTGAACGGTAGCGACGCGGCCGAACAACGAGCCGTCCGAGCAGCCGAAACCTATGTCGATATGACGTATCCCGAGCTGGAACTTAACGTGATTGGTGTGACATACTTATCTCTGTACGATGCGAAATATTACGTGTTGTACGCGTCCCCGTCCCATGTCGACACTGAATTGTGGGTGCGCGTCACTCGAGCGGGGGAAGTCGTGGACGACAATTTCGGAGATGCTGCGAGCGTCTCGTCGGACGTTTCCCTTTCATTGGACCGACGTGATGCCTTACCATGTAATCAGAAAAACTCGCCAGACGAATTCGTCTGGCGAGTTTTTCTGATTACGCTTTATGCGTTACGTTTATAGAACATGATCGCCTCGTACGCCCGGAGCGACAACGTCGTTCCGTCGAGCTGCGGCACGTCGTAGTTATGGCTGACGACGTCGGCGCATGTGAACCGTTCCGGGATCTCATACGTCGTCTCGGGTCCATAGAAGTTGGCGACGACGAGTACTTCTTCGTCGTCCGTCTTCCGCGTGTACGCCCAGACGTCTAGGTCCTGTTTCGTCAACAGCGTATAGTCCCCGTCCGTCAACACGTCGAGCTCTTTGCGGAGCGAGATCAAGTTCTTGTAGTGGTAGAACACCGAATCCGGGTCGTCGAGCGTCGTCTCGACGTTGACCTCCGTATAGTTCGGCGCCACGTTGATCCATGGCGTCCCGCTCGTGAAGCCGGCGTGCGGCGTCGCGTCCCACTGCATCGGTGTCCGTGAGTTGTCGCGTGACTTCTGTTTGATGGCGGCCATCATGTCCTCGTGCGACACGCCCTCGTCGCGCTTCAGCTTGTAGATGTTGAGCGTCTCGATGTCGCGGTACTCGTCGAGCGAGTCAAACCCTGGGTTCGTCATGCCAATCTCTTCGCCTTGATAGATGTACGGTGTCCCTTGTAGGCCGTGGAGCACGGTCGCGAGCATCTTGGCGCTCTCGACGCGGTGGTCGGTATCGTTGCCGAAGCGGCTGACGACGCGCGGCTGGTCGTGGTTGCACCAGAAGATGGCGTTCCAGCCCTTGCCGTGCATCCCTTCCTGCCACGTCGACATGATGTCTTTCAGCTGCACGAAATCGAACGGTGCGGCGACGAACTTCTCGCCGTTCGGGTAATCGACTTTCAAGTGGTGGAAGCTGAACGTCATGCTGAGTTCACGTTCGTCCGGGCTCGAGTAGCGGACGCAATGGTCGAGCGTCGTCGACGACATTTCGCCGACCGTGATGACGTCATGCCCCTCGAACACTTCGCGGTTCATCTCTTTCAAGAACTCATGGATGCGCGGCCCGTCCGTATAGAACTTGCGGCCGTCCGATTCGTCCTCCGGGAAGTCCTGTTGCTTCGAGATCAAGTTGATGACGTCGAGGCGGAACCCTTTGATGCCTTTCTCGCGCCAGAAACGCATCATCTCGTAGACGTCCTCACGCATCTGTTCGTTCTCCCAGTTCAAGTCGGCTTGCGTCTCGTCGAACAAGTGGAGGAAGTACTGGCCGCTCTTGTCGTCATACTTCCAGGCGTTGCCCCCGAACTTCGACTCCCAGTTCGTCGGTTCGTCGCGCCAAATGTAATAGTCCCGGTACCGTTCGTCACCGGCGAGCGATTTTTGGAACCACTCATGCTCGGTCGACGAGTGGTTGACGACGATGTCCATCATCAGTCCGATCCCACGCGCCTCGGCCTCGCGGACGAGCTCGTCAAGGTCTTCCATCGTCCCGTACGATGGGTCGATCGCGTAATAGTCGCTCACGTCGTACCCGTTATCGTTTTGCGGCGACTTGTACACCGGTGTCATCCAAATATATTCGATGCCGAGATCGGCCAGATAATCGAGTTTCGACGTCACTCCTTTAATCGAGCCGGTAGCGTTACCTTCCGGGCTGTAAAAGCTTTTTGGATAGATTTGATAGACGACTGATTTGCGCCAGTTTGTTTGTGTCATGAACGACAGCTCCTTTTGTAAGAGTTTTCATTTTGATAGGAAAAGGGGAAGAACCTCCGTCCCTCCCCTTGATGAATCCCCATATTATGCGACTTTGTCTACTTTCAGCTCGCCTTTTTTCATGTAGCGTTTTGACAAGGCGAACGTGAGCACGAACGGGACGACGATCGCAATGACCATCCCGACCATGAAGAGCAAGATTTTATCTGTGAAGATCGACAGGAAGCCAGGGAGTCCCCCGACGCCGATGCCGATGGCCTGGACGTCGTTCAGCGTGATGAAGACGGCGGCAATCGCCGACCCGATCATCGCTGAGTAGAACGGGAATTTGTTCGGCAAGTTCACCCCGAACATGGCTGGCTCGGTGATCCCAAAGTAAGCCGAGATTGCTGACGTCGATGCCATACTCTTTTGTTTGGCGTTGTGTTTATAGACGAAGAACATCGCGAGCGCCGCCGAACCTTGAGCGATGTTCGACAGAGCGAGCATCGGCCAGATGAACGTGCCGCCTGTCTCCGCAATCAGCTGAAGATCGATCGCGATGAACAAGTGGTGCATCCCCGTGACGACAAGCGGTGCATAGAACAAACCGAACAATAGCGCACCGACGACCGGTACCGCTTCGAACACGTTGACGAGACTCGTCGCGATGACGTTCCCGATTCCGCGTGTGACCGGTCCGACGATCGCAAGGGCGAGGAAACCTGTGACGACGATTGTCGTGATCGGCACGACGAGCAGTTGGATCGCATTTGGAACATGTTTTTTCAAGAAGATCTCGATATGGCTCAAAATGAAGGCCGCGGCCAAAATCGGCAAGATTTGACCTTGATAGCCGACTTTCTCGATTTCGAACAGCCCGAGGATGTCGAACGTCGGGATATCGCCTTCAAGCGCCGCTTGCCCGTAACCCCATGCGTTCAACAAGTCCGGGTGGACGAGCAGTAGACCCATGACGATACCGAGCACTTCGCTGCCACCAAAACGCTTCGTTGCCGACCAACCGACGAGGGCTGGCAGGAAGACGAACGCCGTGTTCGCCATCATGTTGATGAGATCCCATAAGCCTTGCAAGTTCGGATACGCCTCGATGAGCGTCGCGTCGTCGACGAACAGTCCTTCCGACGCGAGCAAGTTGTTGATCCCCATCAAGAGACCGGCGACGATGATGGCCGGGATGATCGGCATGAACACGTCCGAGAACACTTTGACGAGTTTTTGGAGCGGGTTCATCTTCTTGCCGCCTGACGATTTGACTTCAGCGACCGTTGCCGCCTCGAGCCCGGCGAGTTTGATGAACTCGGCGTAGACGCGCTCGACGTCCCCGGCACCGATGACGACTTGGTACACGCCCGAGTTCTCGAACGCCCCTTTGACGAGATCGGCTTCTTTTACTTTTGCCTCATTGACGAGCGACTGGTCTTTCAGTGAAAGACGGAGTCGCGTGACACAGTGCGCCGCTTTATCGACGTTATCCTTGCCCCCGATGGCTTCTAGGATATCCGCGGCGATTTGACGATAATCTGCCTTCATAAGATAGGCCTCCTTTGTGTGAAAGCGTTTTTTGAGAACGGTTACATATGATTACAAACAAAGTTTAACTTATATAGATGAGTTCTGTCAACAACTTATCTATATAAGTTTATCGTGACGAATGTGTGACAAGCGTTCACTAATTTTGTTCCCTCTCCTCCCGATTCAAAACGACAAAAAAGACCCCTTCTTAAAGAAGAAGCCTTATCGACGCGCCACATCGCTGAACTGAAACTTGTCGAGCCGGTGACGGGACTCGGTATATTCGAACTGTCTTCCCTCATACAAAAACGTGTCGTTCGTGATGACGATGACGTATTCGTAATCGTGAAGATCGAGGCGTGACCGGTCAAGCTCGGTCACGTCCTCGGCCGCGATTTTCCGCTTCGCGTAGCTGATCTGTTGCCCGAGCTCGCGCTCGACGTATTGATAGATCGAGTGCTCGGCAATCTGTTTCGTCAGACCGGGGACGAGGTCTTTGACGAAATAGTTCACGTCTAAAATGACGTTCTCCCCGTCGAAGTTGCGGACCCGTTCGATCCGGTAGACGAGCGTGGCGGGCTCAAGACCCATCCGCTCGGCGAGCCAACTCGGTGCCTCTATCTCCTCGAACGAGGCGACGCTCGTCTCGATCGAACGGCCGAGCATACTGGCGTATATTTCCGAGAAGCTGACGATGCCGTTGAACTGGAACTCGATCTGGTCGCGGCGCAGCACGAACACGCCTTTGCCATGATGTTTGCGGACATAGCCGTGCTCTTGGAGCAAGTCGAGCGCTTTCCGGACCGTGCCCCGGCTCGCCTCGTATTCATGCATGAGTTCTGTCTCCGACGGCAGTTTCGACTCCGCCTCGTATTCACCCGTTTTCATCCGCTCGGCGAGCCGTTCATAGATTTGACGATACTTGGCCACAAGCCCACTCCTTTCTTCATCGAAAAAGACGACCATGCGGCCGTCTTCTGTTTATCGTTCGCGGTGATACCACGTGATGCCGATCGCGCCAGGTCCAAGGTGTGTCCCGATGACTGGTCCGAAATGACCGCCCGTGACTTGCGCTTGCGGAAACTTCTGTTTCATCGAGGCGATCTCTTCGGCCTGACGTTCCGGGCAGTTGGCGTGGATAATGCCGATGCAATATCCCGCGCCGTCACCGACGATCGATTGGTCCATCATCTCTTCGATGCGACGGACCGCCTTCTTGTACGTCCGGATCTTCTCGAACGGGACGATCTGTCTATCCTGAAAATGAAGGACCGGCTTGATCTGCAGGAACGAGCCGACGAGCGCTTGCGCCGCGCTGAGCCGTCCGCCCCGTTGGAGGTGGTCGAGGTCATCGACGACGAAATAGGCACGGATCCGTTCACGCGTCTTCTCGAGATGCTGCATGATCTCCTCGGCCGAGGCACCATTGTCACGCATATGGACGGCCTCTTCGACGAGAAATGCCTGAGGCATGCACGAGATTTCAGAGTCGAACGCGTGCACGTTGACATCGACCATGTTGTTCAAGGCGATCATCGATTGATACGTCCCGCTGATCCCGCTCGAGAGCGTGATAGCGATGACGTCGGTCACTTCAGCCGGAAGGCTGTCGATCAGTTCGACCGTCTCCCCGATGATCGGTTGCGATGTCGTCGGCAAATTCCCCGCCTCGATCCGTTCATAGAACGCCTCCGTCGTGATATCGACGGCCTCACGGAACGATTCTCTGCCAAAAATCACGCTTAGCGGTGCGACGTGGACGTCGTGTCGCTCACAAAATTCGGCCGGCAAATAGGCGGTACTGTCGGTCAAAATCGCTATGTTTCCCATACTATATCCTCACTTTACATCGTTTCGTTTTTCCAATTGAATTAAGATTCCATTCCATATTGTAGCACAAAAGCGATGTATTGCATCGGTCTAGGTCAAATCTCGACCCACCCGCGGCGGATCGCATCGACGACGGCTTGCGTCCGGTCGTTTACTTCCATTTTGCGCAGAACCGACGAGACGTGGTTCTTGACCGTCTTCTCACTGATGAACAGCATGTCGCTAATATCGCGGTTCGAGCGGCCATCGGCGAGCAAGTGGAGCACCTCGACCTCACGGCGCGACAGCAACCGATAGACGGGATCGTCCGTCCGGTTCACGACGTTCCGTTCGGCTTGTTCTCCTTTGAACTGGAGCAGGCGCCGGTAATCCTTCAACACGTTCGTCGTCACTTTCGGATGCAAGTACGCCCCGTCTTTCGCGACCGAACGAACGGCCGAGATGAGTTCGCTTGAAGCAACTTCTTTCAACAAGAAACCTGATGCTCCCGCTTCAAGCGCATGTGTTATGTAAGATTCGTCATCATGGATCGACAGGATGAGGACGCGCGTGTCCGACGATGCCGCGGTCAACTGTTTCGTCGCCTCGATCCCGTTCAAGTCGGGCATGTTGATGTCGAGGATCATGATCTCCGGTTTCTCCTCTTTGGCGATGCGAATCGCATCAGCACCCGTCCGCCCTTCAGCGATGACGGTGAACTCGTCTTCTAAATCAAAGATCCGCTTCAAGCCCTCTCGAAACAGCTCATGGTCATCGACGATTGCGATGCGGATTGTATTTGTCATTTCCATCGTACACTCCCCTTTATCTGTATTACAAAATCGGGATCGACATGCGGACGACCGTCCCTTTGCCGATTTCCGAATCAATGTTGATACTGCCGTTCACAAGCTCGATCCGTTCGCGCATACCAACGATACCGAACGACTCTTGCCCGATCATACTCGGCACGAAGCCGACCCCGTGATCGCGCACGTGAATGTGAATCACGTCTAGCGCTTGCTCGACGTTGACGATGATTTCCGTCGTCTTCGAATGCTTGATCGCATTTTGGACCGCCTCTTGGACGAGCCGGAAGACGTTGATCTCGAGTTTTTCCGAGAGACGTGTCCGGTTGCCGCGGTAGTTGAGCCGCGTCTTGATCGCCGTGTACTCTTCCGTCTGATGTAAATAACGCTCGAGCGTCGGCAAGAAGCCAAGGTCGTCAAGCGACATCGGCCGCAGGTCGTAAATCAAGCGTCGTACGTCGACGAGCGCCCCGCGAATCAGCCGTTTCAGCTCGTGCAGTTCGGCGAACGCCTCGTCCTTGCCTCTTCGGTCGAACGTCTTCTCGATCAAGTCGGCCCGAATCAAAATATGGGCAAGCGATTGCGCGGGGCCGTCATGCATTTCCCGGGCCAGGTGGCGCCGCTCACGCTCAGCCGCCTCGAAGACGCTGATTGCCATCTCTTGCTTCTTCATCATGTCCGAATACTCTTGCTGCAGGTCGTCGCGTAAAAAGTTGAGGACGACCGAGACGCGGCTGACTAACCGGTCCGCCCGCTCCATCGTATCCTGAAGGACGAGCAACCGCCGCTCGAGGTCGTTTCGGCGCTGCTGGCTCACCATCTCCTCTTTTTGAATGAGGAACCGCTCGAGCTGCATCTGGTTGGCGAGTTCATACGCCTCGCGGATCTCTTGCTCACTATGTATATGGAACTTCTTACTCACTTGAACGAGTTTATTCTTCGCCGCTTTCACTAATAGATCGAGGCGCTCGGACTCTTTAATGTGAAACTCGATCTTTTGCGTCAACTCTTTTAGCTCCGTTTGGATCGACGAATACTCATTAGCTGAATTTTCAGTTATACGGACGATCTCCTCTTTACTCTCCGTCACCGTATCAATCATATTTGTTATGATATGCTCTAATGCTGTACGATCGGTAATATGATTCACGATGCCATCCCCTAATAGTTCGGTAGTAAGTCCTCATTTGTTTCTATTATCGACTGCATAAGCGTTCGTTTCCAGTAAGAATCAGAGGCTATCTTCACAATTCGCCACTTAATCTACAGACGCCTACTCGATTTCAAAAAAAATACATGAAAATAGAAAGGAGAATTTTCAGAAATGTCTACTGAACAAAATTATACTATAAAACAAGACGGAGAATACGAGGTCGTCATACAAAAATCAAAATTTATCGCTCACTTTAAACGCGTCACGACCGAAGCGGAAGCCCAGACGTTCATCCAAACGATCAAAAAAGCGCATTGGAGCGCCAATCATAATTGTTCAGCCTACATCATCGGAGCCCGGAACGAATTCCAAAAAGCGAACGATGACGGCGAGCCGAGCGGGACGGCCGGCCTGCCGATGCTCGAAGTGCTCCGTAAACGCAATCTGAAAGACACGGTCGTCGTCGTCACCCGCTACTTCGGCGGCATCAAGCTCGGCGGCGGCGGACTCATCCGCGCCTACGGCGGGACGGTGAGCGAAGGGCTCGATGCGGTCGGGATTGTCGAACGGTTGCCGATGCAACGTCTCACGCTCACGGTCGACTACGGATGGATCGGGAAAGTCGAGAACGAGCTCCGCCAGTCCGCTTATTTGCTTGACGAGATTGTCTATGCCGACACCGTCACGTTCCACATCTCGGTACCGGTCGAAGCGACCGAGGAAGCGCTCGCTTGGCTCGTCGATTTGACGAACGGTCAAGGCCGACTCGAGACCCAGGACGTCCGTATCATCGAACGTGATTTTGTGCGCTAGGTCCCGTATACTAAAAGAAATGACTGAAATGAGGAGACGACATGGAACAAGACTCCCGCAAGAAACGCTCCGTGTGGAAAATCGGTCTGCTCGTGCTTGGCCTCGTCCTGCTGATCGGCGGTTCGGCCTTCGGCTACTTCGTTTTCAAGGCGAACGAGACGGCAGAGACCACGAACAGCGAACTGACGCGTGGCGACAAATCGGAACGTCGCGACGACACGATCGATTTGACGAAAAATCACTTCTCCGTCCTGCTCGCCGGCGTCGATGGCGGTGCCTCGCTCGAAGAGGGACGGACCGACTCACTGATGGTGGCGACGTTCAACAAGGAATCTCGCCAAGTGACGCTCGTCAGTATCCCCCGCGACGCGTACGTCGATATCGTCACGGAGGACGGCGAGTTCAAGGACAAGATCAACCATGCGTATGCGTACGGCGGCATCGACACGACGATCGCCACGGTCGAGACGCTGTTTGACATCCCGATCGATTATTACGCGACGATCAACTTTGACGGCATCGAAGACCTCGTCGACGCGGTCGGCGGCGTCGAAGTCGACGTGTTGATCCCGATCTCAGGACGCGCCACCGGCAACGTCGAGCTCGAACCGGGCGTCCAGATGCTAGACGGCAAGGAAGCACTCGCCTATGCCCGCATGCGGAAAGACGACCCTGAAGGCGACATCGGCCGGGCCAAGCGCCAACAACAAGTGCTCGAGGCCATCATCAACGAGGCGACGACGATCAATTCGTTCACGAAGCTCAACCGGATCATGACTGCGGTCGGCAATAATATCCGAACGAACATGTCGCTCTCCGAGGCGTCCCAGCTCCAGCCGTATACGAAATCGCTCCGCTCATTCAACCAAGAGACGCTAGAAGGCGGCGACTTGACGATCGGCGGCGTCTACTATTATGAGTTGGACCAGGCGGATTTGAACGATAAGCGGGCACTGTTGAAAACAGAGCTCGGTCTTCCGGTCACGGCCGAAGACAGTGAACCTGACCCAGGCGACGGTTTTAGCGAGACGACGACGTACTGACCTAAAAAAACGACCAAGGACATGGCGTCCTTGGTCGTTTCTATGTGTATATCCAAGTCACGTCTTCGCCCGGCCGAGCAGGCGGCGTGACGTCTGGATGATCGGTTTGTAGTTCGGGTGGATCAACTCCGTCGACTCGACGATCAGTTCAATGACGATCAAGACGATGACGAACGTGATGACGGCACCGACCATCGTCGTCTTCGCGAACAGAATCGAGGCGATCCCGAAGAAGAACGTCATCCCGTACATAAGAAGCACCGCTTGGCGCGTCGTGAACCCCATATCGATCAACTGGTGGTGCATGTGTGACTTGTCAGGCGACATCGGCGGGCGCCCTTGGACGAGCCGGCGGACGATCGCGAAGATCGTGTCCGAAATCGGCAGTCCGAGCAAGAGGACCGGCACGACGAGCGAGAACAGTGTCACGTTCTTGAAGCCGATCAGCGAGAAAACGGCGAGCATGTAGCCGAGGAAGAGCGCACCCGTGTCCCCCATGAATATCTTCGCCGGGTAGAAGTTGTGGACGAGGAACCCGAGCGTGCTCGCGAGCAGCAAGAGCGCCATCATCGTCAAATAGACGTTCCCTTGAATGATGGCTAGGAGCGCGATCGTCCCGAGCGCGATGCTCGAGACCCCGGCGGCGAGACCGTCGAGGCCGTCGATCAAGTTGATCGCGTTCGTGATCCCGATCAACCAAAGCACCGTCACCGGGATGCTCCAAGCGCCGAGATAGAGCTGTTGGTCGAACGGCAAGTTGATGAGTTCGATCCGCATCCCGGCGTTCAAGACGACGACCGTCGCGATCATCTGCCCCATCAACTTGATGCGGGCGTTCAACTGGAACCGGTCGTCGATCAGGCCGGTCAAGATGATGATGACCGCTCCGATCAAGATGGCCTCGTTATAACGACTCGTCGGCAACAACAAGGCGTAGCCGATCAGGAAGGCGATGAAGATGGCGAGGCCGCCGATTCGCGGCATCGTCCGTAAATGTACTTTTCGGGCGTTCGGGTGATCGACCGCTCCGATCAGAAAAGCGAACCGGCGAACGAGCGGCGTGATCAAGATGGCCATCACAAAACTGACCAACATGGCAATCCATAACATGGCCAACGTTCCTCTCTCAAAAAAATAGACTCTGGCGAATTATAGCATATTTCCCGTCACCAAAATCGTATCAGAAATGTTACAGCAAAAAACCGACGAACGTTCTCGTCGGTCAAGCGTGTGCTGGTTCAGTCGTGACTTCTTCAGCTGATGCATATGTATATAGTCCGCGCCCGACTTTCTTGATTTCCGGATTGACCGATTCGATCTTGACCATTAATTGGTAGATGTTGCTAATATGGTGACGGTAGCGAAGCTCGAGCTCCATCTGGATGTCACGCACACTCATCGTCTGCCGTTCTTTCAAAAGGTCTGTGACCTGATGGACGTAAACCTCGAGCGGATAACGTTGATTGACGCGACGCGGACGCAACCGCTTTGATGGATCTGTCGACAGCTCTTCTTCCCGTTTGTCCCGGCTCAGTTCAGAAATTAAGTATTCGGCCCGGCGCTGTAATTGACGATACGACTCCTCGATCTCCATCAGTTCGCGATAGATATGTTCGTTGATGTTCGTAGATTCCATACACAATTCCCCTTCTACATCCAATTGAACTTCTCGATTACCTATTTTAAATCAAGATTTTCTAATTATTACTTGTTATCTTCTAAAAGTGTAACGGAGGTGTAATGTGTTTGTCATCTGTTTTTGGGCGTTTTGGACTTTTTAGGACTTTTGGACCAAAAAAAAGATGACGACTGTTCGGGGCAGTCGTCATCTCACGGAAGATGAACGTAGTCTGTTACGCGCCGACGCGTTCGAGGATGCGTCGGAGCGAGAGTTCATCGGTCGAAGCGACGATGAGGTCTGCATGACCAAGCATCGACTCTTCCCCGACGGCGACAGCAAACATGTTTGCCGCTTTGATTGCAGTCACGCCTGCGGCTGCGTCTTCAACGCCGATGGCATGTTCGGGTTTCACGCCAAGGGCAGAGGCAGCCTTCAAAAACACTTCGGGATGTGGTTTTGAGTCGGCGACAGTTGCTGCATCGACAATGTGATCGAAGTAATGGCGGACACCAAGTGCGTCAACGACCGCGAATGCGTTCTTTGAAGCAGATGCCATTCCGATTTTGAGACCGGCCTCTTTAATTTCATCGAGAAATGAAACGATGCCAGGAAGCAAATCGGCCGAAGAGATGTGCTGAATGAGTTCAACGTAGTGCTCGTTCTTCTTCTGGGCGAGTTCCGCCTTTTCATCCGGTGTGAAATCGTCCTGTCTTCCGCCGAGCGCAAGGATGCGTTCGAGCGAGTCAGTCCGGCTCACCCCTTTGAGCGTCTCATTGAACTCGCGGTCAAATGGAATGTCGAGCTCTTCTCCGAGTTGTTTCCAAGCGAGGTAATGGTACTCCGCGGTGTCAGTGATGACACCGTCCAAATCAAAAATGACTGCTTCAATCGTCGACATACATGCTTTCCGCCTTTCCTTCAAATGTTTGTGTCCTCAGACTACATTTAGGGAACTTGACAAGTACCCGTTGCACGATTGGTCAATGATGCAAACGGTTGCACTTGTTCGATTTCTATTATATCGGATAACGCCTCATCTATGCAACCGCTTTCGCAGAAAAAATAAAAAATAGGAAGAGCGCTTCGCTCCTCCTACCATTTTACAATTGAATGCCGACGACTTTCACGTTCACCGCTAGCGGTGTCATCGCGAGCATCGTGTCCATGTCTTGGGTGATGCGCTCTTGGACGGCCGTCACCGTCTTGACGATCGATTGACCGTAAGCGATGTAGAGCGACAAGTTGATGATGACGCCTTCCGACGACTCATCGACTTTGACGTGCTTCATGAGCGCACGCTCTGAGAGTTTCGTGTCTTCTTGTGTGAACGACACGTGTTTCGTTTCTTTGACGACGACCGCGGCGATCATCTCGACGACGTGGCGTGAGACGTTGACGTCTCCTTCTGTACTGTTCATTCCATTTTCATATGGCATGCTGTCACTTCCTTAGCTCTAGTTTCGGTTCCCATCTAAAGTGTAGCGGAAAACCGCCGTTTAGAAAAGGGTTTACGATTTTGGGTCTTTCACGTCCTGCGCGCGGCGGACGTCAATCTCGACGAGCGGCCTCAACATCCGGACGGCCGGCGGGCTGATGATGAGCAGGACGATGAGGCAGGCGACACCGAACAAGACGAGCAACTGTTGCCATGACGTCGGCATGAATCCGACCGGCACGAACGCCTTCCAGGCGACGATTAAAAACACATGGACCAAGTAGACGTATAGACTATACTTCCCTGCCCGCGTGAACACGGGCAACTCACGCCCCGGCACGATGAGCGCGAAGCTGACGGCCATGAGCGTCGACACCGTATAGACGATCAAGAAAGCGAACGGACCGCTCCAAATCGCCTCCGGCACCGCCGTCTCGTAGGCGAACCGGAATTTGAACAAGTTGCCGACGTGATAGAACGTGCCTTCTTTTTGGAAGCTCATCGAGGCGAGCAGTCCGAGCGTGAGTGCGATGAAGACGACCGCCCCACCGACCCGGTAACGGTTCCGTTGCTCGGCCCGCTTCGGCAACTCGAAGAAGTTCATCGTGTTGCGCTCACTCATCCAGTTGCCGATCAAGAAGAACGGATAGAACATGATGACTTTCCGGAGCGCGAAGAATCCGGTCGATTCTTCTTGGAAGCCGAACAACAGGGCGAACAACAGCGCATAGAGCACATACCCTTTCAACTGGGTCACGTACGGCGTGATGACGTACCAGATGACGATGGCCATCAAATACCAGAGCGCCCAGTACGGCTTGAGCACGTTCAGTCCCGGGTTCTCGAGCGACAAGAGCGGGACCCCTTCCGTGAAGGCGAACCATGAGCCGAGAATGACTTGCCAGATCACGTAGACGACGAACAGCTGGATGACACGCAAATAACGGTTCTCCCGAAAGAAGTAACCGCTCAGCATAATGAATAACGGCATATGAAACGTATATAAGAACAAATAAACCCACTTCGGCAGTAAGTCGTCGTAGGCACCGCGCACATCGGTCAGCAAGTGACCGAAGACGACGAGCAAGACGAGCACGCCTTTAATATTGTCGTACCAATGATTTCGCATAGCGTCCCCTCTAGTTCTCCTGTTGCTTTTCCTCTTTGTTGTTGGCGTATCGCTTCTGAGCGACAACCCGGATTTCAGCCGTCCATGGCACCAACGAGTCGATGGACCTCTTCTTGTTCGAACCCTTCGTTGAAGTATCGGTTCAACGTCGTCTTCACATCGTTGTGCTGTTTATACAAGCCGACGACGAGCTCAATCAACTCTTCTTGAGTGAAGCGCTTCAACTCAGCACGCAGTTCACCGACTTTTAACTTCTTCATCTGACCACCCGCTTCATTTTTTTCCTTTCCCATCATAGCCGATTTTTTGACCCGGTGAAATTACGATTCAACAAAAAAATGATGACGTCATTGTCATCATTCCCTGTATCTGCCGCTTGCAAGCCGAATCGTTAACAAATCTTCATGCGCGAGCAGGTTTTGCGCGTATTCAAATGGACGAGAGTGGGTAGAGTATAGTATAGTGGTTTTACTAAATAATCAGAATATTCTAATAAAGGAGGTG
The DNA here is from genome assembly GCF_004337185.1 of Exiguobacterium sp. SH0S2. NCBI lineage: Bacteria > Bacillati > Bacillota > Bacilli > Caryophanales > Exiguobacterium > Exiguobacterium sp. SH0S2. Next base: position 129,906 of record NZ_SJVB01000002.1, read on the forward strand.
TGGAGAATGGCTTCTGTCATCCGTAACCGTCATCACGTGGTCCATGACCCGAAACGTTCGTTCTCTAACTTTGGATTTTGGTGGAGTATCGGCGCGCTCTCGATCGGTTTATTCATCATCGCTTTCGAACCGCTCCGTGAACGGTTCAGCGCCTTACATCCGGTCGCTTCAGTCTTGTTCCTGATTGGCATCTCGTTCGTGGCCGGTGTCGTCATGAAGCTCGCCCGTGACGTCTGGTGGCTCAACTACCTGCTCGAGCGCACGTCGAACCGGTACATGTATGTCGGGGCGGACACACTCCGGAGCTGGCAATACACGCTCGACTCGATCTGGTTGTTGACCCGCACCTCACAAAAAAAGCTCGGCCGATTGTACATCCAAATCGACCGAACCGTTCGTGCTGAAGAAGCGAAACGCATGTTCGCTGCCTATTTGATTGATCGTGGCGTCCTCGTCGTCTACTCGAGATCGTCCAAACCGAAGAAAATGGCCTGACCGTTTCAATCGATTAACGGCACAACCCATGCTCGAGCTGCTTCGACTTCCTCCATTCGCAGCTCGTGCCCGCCTCCGTGATAGAAGAGCTCGACGTCCGCTCCGGCTTCCCGTAGCGTCGACGTCAGCTCTTCTGTTTCTTGTTTCGGACAAATCGGGTCACGCTCGCCGGCCGAGATGAACACGGTCGCACCCGTCAAGTCAGGGAGCGTGAGCGAGCGGTCCGGTACCATCGGATGGAACAAGAGCGACGCCTTGAACGCGTTGTCCCGGTATAAGGCCGATCCGATCAAGTTGGCACCGTTCGAGTAGCCGAGCGGGATCATCTTGTCGCGGGCAACGCCGTATTTAGCTGCCGCCTCGTCAAGAAACGTGAGGAAGCGTTCCGTCTGTTTCTTCAAATCTTCAAGGTCTAACACGCCTTCCGCATGACGGCGGAAGAAACGGGACATGCCGTTCTCGAGGACGTCGCCCCGGAGCGTGAGAATGTTCACTTCAGTTGAGAGTTCACGGGCGAGCGGGATCAAGTCCTGCTCCGTCCCGCCTGTACCGTGCAACAAGACGAGCGTCGTCTCGGTCGTGCCTTTAATGAATTGATGAATCATATTCTGTCTCCTCTCGGGATTGTGATGGTTGGTAGCGTTCGTGTGATCTTGTCGCGGTCGACTTCGAGCCAGTCCGGCAGCTTCAGCGCGCTACCGAGTTCGTCGATCGTTTCATCAACGAGGAACCCGGGTGCGTCGGTCGCGAGCTCGTGCAAGATGCGTCCTTCGTCATGGAAGTAGACCGAGCGGAAGTAGTGCCGCTCTCTCACCTCGGTCGGACGGAGGCCGCGGTCAAAGATTGCGTCTTGCCACGTCGTATACTCGTCACCGTCCGCGATACGCCAGGCGATATGGTGGACCGTCCCCGCACCGGGCACGCCGTTCGGGAGGACGGCCTTTTTGACGTCGATGACGTTGCCGTAATCGGCCTCGCCCTCAAGTCGGACCCATTCCGAGTCTTCCCCCGTCTTCGTGAAGCCAAACAGTTCGGTCAATAGCCGCACCGTCGCCTCCGGGTCTTTCGACAAAAGCGTCGCCCCGGCGAACCCGGTGATCGCTTCTTGTTTCGTGATACCTGGAACGAGCCAGTCCGTCTGTTTCGCGCTCGCCCGCGCGACGAGCTCGACGACGAGTCCGTCCGGGTCTTCGAACAACAACGACGGCTCGCCGAACCGTTCGGTCGCGACCGTCGCGACACCGTGTTCGCGGAGACGCGCTTCCCAAAACAAGAGACTGCCAACTGGTACGAGATACGCGGTGACACCGACCTGCCCGCTGCCGACGCTGCCTTTCCCGATACCCGGGATCGGGAAGAACGTGATGACCGTCCCCGGCGTCCCGGTTTCATCGCCAAAGTATAAATGGTACGTACCCGGGTCATCGAAGTTGACCGTCTGCTTGATGAAGCGGATACCGAGGACGTTGCCGTAAAAATCTAATGTGCGTTGCGGGTCTTTCACCATCGCCGAGATGTGATGGATACCTGCTGAGTGCGTCGTCATGACGTGTCCCCCTTTTTTATTATCTTGATTTCAAGATAAATCATTTCTGATGAAAAGTGAAACTTTTTGCTCACAATGCCGTACGCTAAGAGTAGACACCTAATAAGGAGGACTTACATATGACTTTACAAATTGACCGTGTCTCGAAGCAGTTCGGGGAGTTCACGGCCGTCGACGACTTGAGCTTTCACGTCCCCAGTGGCGAGATGTACGGCCTGCTCGGGGCGAACGGTGCCGGCAAGACGACGACGTTCCGGATGATCTTAGACATTTTAAAGCCGACTGACGGCACGATTCTCTGGGACGGACGCAACGTCGACCACCGCATCGTCGGCTATTTGCCGGAAGAGCGCGGCCTGTATCCGAAGTCGCCCGTCCGCGACCAGCTCGTCTTTCTCGCCAGCCTGAAAGGAATGAAGTCGGCTGAGGCGAAACGTGCCGTCAAGTCGTGGCTCGAACGGCTCGAGATCCCGCAGTACGAGACGATGCGTGTTGAACAGCTGTCAAAAGGAAATCAGCAAAAGATTCAGTTGATTGCGGCGCTGCTCCACAACCCGGAACTGCTCATTTTGGATGAGCCGTTCAGCGGTCTCGATCCTGTCAACGTCGAGATTTTGAAGCGTGAAGTGCTCGCCCTGCGCGACGAAGGGACGACGATCGTCTTCTCGAGTCACCGGATGGAGCACGTCGAAGAGCTGTGCCAACATATCGGCATCTTGAAAGGTGGCCGCGCCGTCGTCAGCGGCGACGTCCCGACGATCAAGTCGCGTTACGCCGAGCCGGTGCTCTTCATCGAGACCGATCGCGTCGATGTCCTCACGGCACTCCCGATCGTCAAAGCGGTCGAACCTCATCGCGACGGTCACCTCATCCGGCTCGACTCGTTCGAAGGCAGCGACGCGGTGCTCGGCGCCCTCGTGCAAGCAGGTGCTTCCGTCAAGACGTTCATGCGCCAACCCGTCTCGCTCAACGACATTTTCATCAAGGAGGTAGGCAGCCATGTTTCATAACTTCAAACCATTGTACGCGTTCACGCTACGCTCGAAACTGCGGTCGAAGGCGTTCCTCATCTCGACGATCTTGACGATCGTGTTCATCCTCGGCTTCACGAACATCGACCGCCTGCTCGCGAACTTCGAGGACACCGATCAAGGCCAGGCGCTCCTCGTCACGCAAAACGCCGAACTGACTGAAATCATGCAGTCGCTCGGTTACGAAGGGGTCGAATCGGCCGACATCACCGAGACCGAGGCGCGCGCGGGACTCGAAAATGGGGATTACGAGATCGTCGCCTTCATCGACGGCGCTTCGGCCCGCGTCTTGTCCGACCGTCCGGAGCCCGATTTCACGACACTCCTGCAGACGGCGCTACGCGAAGTCCGCAACGCCGAGCTGATCGAGACGTCGAACATCGACCCGACCGTCCTCGCCGCTTTGAACGAGCCGGTCCCGATCGAGGAGTCTTACCTCGGCCGTGGCGGCGAGAACTCAGAGGAGCTGTTCTCATCATTCGCGTTCGTCTACATCATGCTCATGCTGCTTTACGTATCAATCATCACGTACGGTTCGATGATCTCGACCGAAGTGACGACCGAGAAGTCGTCGCGCGTCATGGAACTGATCATCTCGACGACACATCCGGTGACGCACATGCTCGCCAAGATCTCGGCGATTGGTACGCTCGCCCTGTTACAGATCGGCATCTTCCTCGGGTTCGGTTACTTCAGCGCCCGCAGCAATGAGATGGCCCAATCGGTCATCGACAACGCCGGCAACGCCCGGGCCGTCATCTACTTATTGACGTTCTTCACGCTCGGCTATCTGCTCTATGCGGCCATGTTCGCCGTCCTCGGCTCGCTCGTCAGCCGTGTCGAAGAGTCGCAGCAGATGACGATGCCGGTCATCATGCTCCTGGTCGCCGGTTTCCTCGCCGCGATGTTCGGGTTGAACAATCCGGAAGCGCAGATCGTCACGATTTTGTCGTTCGTTCCGTTCTTCACGCCGATGCTCATGTTCCTCCGCGTCATGCTCGTCGACGTACCAGTCTGGGAAGTCGCCTTGTCGATCGGCATCATGCTCGGCTCGATCGGTGTCATTCTCTGGATCGGTTCGAAGTTCTATCGCGGCGGCGTCCTGTTCTACGGGAACAACGCGATTAAACAATGGCGTCAAATATTACAAAATCGTCAATAACGTTTACAGCATTTTCGTTTTCGTATACTCTAAAGAATGTGCAAAATGAGGAGGAAACGAACTATGCGATCACGATTACTCGCAGCCTTGATCTTTACATTCATGACGACGCTCACGACGTTCATCTGTTATACCGTCTTCTTAGAGGCCGACGCGTTGTGGCAAATCTTGCTCGCATACGCGGGCAGCACGTTCCTCGGAACGCTCGCGTTTTGGTATCCGGTCAGTCGACGTTCTGAGACGTCAAGGTTCGGCGGCGCGTGGATCGGGATTTTGATCACGCTGACGACACTCGTCGGATTCACGATCATCCGCTTCACCGTTCGCGGTGATGCCGCTTCCTTACTCGACTGGCAGACGATGCTCGCGAGCCTCGCCTATACGTTCGGTTACATCGGCTGGGTGCTCACGATTCTCAACATCGTGCTCGGCTTCCTGCTTGCCGGGACGAAACCGAAAGTGCGTTATGAAGCAAGACCAATGCGTTAAATCAAAAGCAGCCGTTCTGCTCAGAACGGCTGCTTTTTTGTGCTCACTGTAACTTATACGACTTATCGACGATGCCAAACTCCGTATATTGGAACGAGTTATCGACGAACTGCTCCGGGACGAGCTGGTCGACGTAGCGGGCGAATGGGACGATGCGATGTGTCGCCTCATGCGTCCGTCCGAGGTCGAGCACGGCATCGACCAACGCTTCTAACGCGTGGTGCGACGTCGGTTCCTCGTCCTCTTCAAAGATGCGGCGCAGTTCCTCTTCGTGCATCAAGTCGAAGATGCGCATGCGCGTCTCGAGCTGATGCTGCATATCTTCCGTCGACTTTCCGTGCATCGCTTCTTCATAGGCGAGCTTCATCTGTTCGAGTTCAGGGGCTTTGCCTTTCATGAGCACCTTCAAGGATTCCCCCGTCCAAATGTGCCGTGCCAAGTAGTTCGCGTCAATCTTCAGCGCCTCGGCGAGCGCCTCTATGTAAGGCATCGTCGGGTACACTTCACTGAGCTCGGTCCGGCGAATAAAGTACGGAGCGACACCGATCTGTTCGGCGAGTGCCTCGATCGAGATACCCGTCCGCTCACGCAAGATTCGGATCCGGTCCCCATAACCCCGGTACGGTGCATTTTTACCATCCATTGAATTCTACCCCCTCTTTTCCATTATAGTTCCCGAATCCACAAAAAAATACTCGGAAGCGCATGCTTCCGAGTAAGTGGTCGAATTAATTATTTTTTCGTCAACTCGACGACTTCAGATGAACCGGCTGTAACGTTGTCGCCTTCGGCAACAAGTTTGTTCACAGCGAAGCTGTCATGGTTCGTGATGATGATCGGTGTGATCGTCGACGGTGCGTTCGCTTTGATGAAGTCAAGGTCGAACGTGACGAGCGGGTCGCCCGCTTTGACGGCTTGGCCTTCCGTGACGTGCGTCTCGAAGCCTTCACCTTTAAGGTTGACCGTGTCGAGACCGATGTGGATCAAGTACTCCGCACCGTTGTCCGCGTTGATACCGATCGCGTGTTTCGTCGGGAAGACCGTCGCGATTGTCCCGTTGACCGGTGACACGACTTTTCCGTCTGTCGGTTCGATGGCGATGCCATCACCCATCATTTTTTGTGAGAACACTTGGTCAGGCACGTTCGTAATATCGATGACTTTCCCTGTAAGTGGTGACACCGCGTTCAGTTGCTCGTCTTTACCACCAAAAAGTTTTTTAAAGAATCCCATAGCTTAATCCCTCCAACATGTTCTGTTAATCAAAGTCTTAGCTTTTATACCCGAAAAGCTATTACTTCAATCCCTACCCTATTCACGGTATAGTTGTATTAAGGTAGTGCGAATTCGTTTACACATCGTAAGAATACGAGTGTGCAATCGCTTTTGCAAGCCCTTTTTACACTTTATAAAAATTTCACATGATGGAGGCGCTTACAATGACGACTTTCACAAAATTGTCATACGAACGGCCCGACGTGGACGCTTTAAACAGCCGATTGTCGGACTATTCAGTCGAATTGCAGCAAGCGAGCACACTCGAAGAGGCGAACGAATTGATTCGCCAAATCAACCAGGAACGGAACGCGTTCGAGACGCAAAGTCAGCTCGTCGCGATCCGCCACTCGATTGATACGCGCGATGCGTTCTACGAAGCCGAGCAGACGTTCTTTGACGACGCGTTGCCGGTCTACGAGAAAGAAGTCCAGGCGTACTATCGCGTCTTGACGGAGCACGACCTCCGCAGCCAGCTCGAAGCGGAATGGGGCAGCCAATTGTTCGAACTCGCGGAACGGGCACTCAAAACGTTCGACGAATCGCTCATCCCGAAACTGCAAGAAGAGAACCGACTCGCGACGAGCTATCAAAAAGTGATGTCGGCCGCACAGATCGAGTTCGATGGCAAGACGCTCAACTTGTCACAGTTCGGCCCATACTTACAGTCACCCGACCGGTCGGTACGAAAAGCGGCGTCCGAGGCGCGTTATACATACCTCGCCGACAACGGTGACGAGCTCGACCGCATCTATGGCGAACTCGTCCGCGTCCGGACCGAGATCGCGCACGCGCTCGACTTCCCGTCGTTCGTCGAACTCGGCTACGCCCGGATGCAACGCGTCGGCTATGATGAGTCGATGGTCGACAACTTCCGTAAACAAGTGCGCGACGTCATCGTCCCGCTCGCGACGACGTTAAAAGACAAGCAGGCGAAACGCATCGCTGTCGATACGCTCCGCTACTATGACGAATCGTTCGTCTTCCCGGACGGCAACGCGACACCGCAAGGCGACGAGTCGTTCATCATCGAGGGCGGCAACAAGATGTACCGTGAGCTCTCGGGCGAGACGGACGAATTCTTCCAGTACATGCAAGAGCGCGGCGCCCTCGATCTTACGGCGAAGCCCGGCAAAGCCGGCGGCGGTTACTGCACGTACTTACCGTCTGAAGGTCTCCCGTTCATCTTCTCGAACTTCAACGGCACGGCCGGCGACATCGACGTGCTCACGCACGAGGTCGGTCACGCCTTCCAAGTATATGAGAGCCGCCATTTGACGACACCGGAATACGCGTTCCCGACGTACGAGGCGTGTGAGATCCACTCGATGTCGATGGAGTTCTTCTGCTGGCCGTGGATGGAGCTGTTCTTCGGCGACCAGGTCGACAAGTACAAGTTCAACCACTTGGCCGGAAGCGTCACGTTCCTCCCGTACGGCGTCCTCGTCGACGAGTTCCAGCACATCGTCTACCGGAAGCCGGACATGACGGCAGAAGAACGTCGTCAGGCGTGGCGTGACCTTGAGAAGGTATACTTGCCGCACCGCGACTACGAGACGAACGACTACCTCGAGTCGGGCGCATGGTGGCACCAACAAGGTCACATCTTCCAGAGCCCGTTCTATTATATCGACTACACGCTCGCCCAAGTTTGTGCCTTCCAGTTCTGGGTGCGCATGCATGAGGACCGTGAGTCGGCGTGGAGCGATTACCTCACACTCTGTCAGGCCGGCGGTAGCCGCTCGTTCCTCGAGCTCGTCGAACTGGCCGGACTGAAGTCACCGTTCGAAGACGGCGTGTTAAAAGACACGCTCGGACAGATTGAAGACTATCTATTGAAGCACCCGTTAGCGAACTAAAGACATACGAAAGGTGAGCCCACGTTGTGGACTCACCTTTTTTTAGATGACATCTAACGGTTCTTTCCCGCTCGGCGGCGGGAACGCCTCGTCGAGCGCTTTGAAATCTTCTTCAGTCAGATTGAGGAGCAGCGCCGCCCCGTTCTCTTCGACGTGCGCTTTCTGCCCTGCTTTCGGGATGGCGATGACGTTGCCGCTCCGGACCGTCCACGCGAGCAGGATTTGGGCCACCGACGCATGATACGCCTCGGCGATTTGTTTCACCGTCTCATCGTTAAAGATCTTCTCTTTCACGTCGCTGCCTTCGGCGAGCGGCGAATAGGCCATCACCGGGATGCGCTGCTCTTCTAGGAACGGCAACAAGTCGTGCTCGATGCCGCGGCTGCCGAGATGATACAGCACTTGGTTGACCGCGCAATGCTTCCCGTTCGGCAAGGCGAGCAGTTCTTTCATGTCGTCGACGTCAAAGTTTGAGACGCCCCACGCCCGGATCTTCCCGTCTGCTTTCAGCTGTTCGAGCCCGTCGACCGTCTCCTTGAGCGGGATGTTGCCGCGCCAATGCAACAAGTAAAGGTCGAGATAGTCGGTGCCGAGCCGCTCGAGCGTCGTGTCGCACGCCTGTACGAGCTTGTCGCCCCCGGCGTTATGTGGATACACTTTCGAGACGAGAAAGACGTCCTCGCGCCGGTCTTGGATCGCTTCCCCGACGAGTGATTCTGACTTTCCTTCCCCGTACATCTCGGCCGTGTCGATGACGTGTAATCCGCAGTCGAGACCTGTCTGTAACGCCTCGATCTCCGCGTCATGTTTCGATGCGTCATCGCCCATGCGCCACGTGCCTTGACCGAGGGCGCGCATCTCGCGCTCGTCCGGCAATTTGACCACGTGTTGTTTCAATGCCGCCAAAATCAGTGTGTGTGGAATTCGGTTCATGTTGTTTCCTCCTTGATCCATTGATCGTGTAACGGCCCTGTCGTCCCGAAGACGGGATCGGTCGCCGGTTTGTCGACGCGTTCGATTCGATGGACGTTGTCCGGGCGTTCTTCAGGCTTACCCGTCAACGTGTCATAGTCGCGTCCTTCCGGATACGCCCCAACGATTTCGAAGTCATCGCTCGCCTCGAGTCGACGGTGTCCCGTCCCTGCCGGCAGGATCAACACGTCACCCGCATTCAACGAGACGAGATCGCCGGTCGCGCCGCCGAGTTGAACGGTCGCACGGCCTGACCTCACCCCGAGGACCTCGTGCGTGTTGCTGTGATAGTGGTGATAGTCGAACACACCGTTCACCCAACTGTTGCCCCAACCGTTATGCTCGAACGTCGCCTGGATGCCGTCCGCCTCATCGAACACGCGTCGGTATAAGAGCACCGGGAAATACGGGTTGTTCGGGATCGAGCCGTCATCTTTAAACCGATATGTGGACATGTCCATGTGATCGCCTCCTTGTCTCTGACACTGTACCCGACTTACACGGGATATAATCGACACAAAAAATGACCCGACCCTTTAATAAGGGCCGAGCCACTGAGTTAGCGTACTTCGCTCTCGAGCTGTTTCAACTTCGTCGAGTAGTACTCGATAATGTCACGGCGTCGGATGATGCCGATGAAATACTTGCCGTCATCGACGACCGGCACGAAGTTTTGATCGGTGATCGCATCGACGAGCTCCTCGATTTGCGCCGTGATCGATACCGGTTTATAGCGTATGCGTTGTTTGATGTCTTTCAGGCGAGTCCGGAGCACTTTCTCATAATCTTCTTCCCCGCGAAGTTGTTCAGCGAGTGCCCACAGTAAGTCTCCTTCCGTCATCGTTCCGGCGTAAAAGCCGTTCTCGGATACGAGCGGCACCGAGGTGAAGCGATGATGCTTCATCTTCTCGAGCGCTTGCCGCACCGTCGACTCCGGGTCTAAATATTTGACGTCTTCTTTCGGATATAAAAAGAAAGCGATGTTCATATATAATCTCTCCTCAATCTGTTAATCCACCACGCTATTGTACCATGAATCGTAGGGTTGACCGCAATAATTGACCGCACCCCACAATTGTTTCACCCTCCCTTCATTAGTTGCTGTCACAGAAAAAAGTCCTTTACAAGAACAGGACCGGCGTGACACGTCATCAACAGAAAACTGGAAAGTAACTCCAATTATTTATACCCTGTACGCATCGATTCTACCCATCCGAGTCCATAAAAAAAAGACGCCTTTCGATCAAGGCGTCTCGTCTAATCAGATAAAATGTAACATCGTTTGATTGAACTTCTCCATCTCGTCGAGCACGGTACCGTGACCGCTCTCCTCGAAACGCTCGATGCGCGCGTTCGGGATGCCTTTTTCCATCTCTAGGGCAAACTCGAACGGACAGACTTTGTCGTGGACGCCATGGATGATCAGCGTCTCGACGCCGACTTTCGGCAAGTCTTCACGAAGGTCCTCGTCGCGGAGCGCTTTCGCCGAGGCGATCGTCCCGTGGCTCGAGGCGATGAGTGACAAGCTGTGGAACCAGTTTTGAAGCGGTTCTGGATGCTTCTTCTCAAAGAAGATCTCGCCGAACCCGGTCAACATCGAGGCACGGTCGCGTTTCGTATCTTCGATCAAGGCGTCGACTTCTTCTTTTGTCATGCCGTACGGATAGTCCGGGCGTTGCGTGAATACCGGTGCCGCCGCGCCGGCGAGGATGAGTTTTTTCAAACCACCGTCCGGATAATCGACCGCATAGCGGATCGCGATCGCCCCACCCATCGAGAAGCCGACGAGTGTGAAGTCTTTGACACCGAGGCCGTTGACGACCATGTTCACGTCAGACGCCATCGTCTCGTAGTCATAGCCCGTAGCCGGTGCGTCCGACTTCCCGTAACCCCGGTAATCGATACCGACGTAGCGGTAGCCCGCATCCAACAGCGCGTTCTTCTGATACTCGAACATGTTGTTGTTCGCCGGCCATCCGTGCAAGAAGACGACCGCGTCGCCCGTTCCGACGTCCTCGACAAAAATAGACGTCCCGTCATGTGCTGTAATGTAATTCCCCATCATTCAAAACCCCCAATCGTATTGTTGAGCGTTGTGCGCCGTACGTTTGCCCACAACCCATCTGTTCCCGTTTGAGCGAACTGAAAACCTGTCAACCGTCGCGCCAGAGCGATTCGGCCTTCAAGATATGCTCGACCGCTTGCGCGCCTTCTCGTAACACGGACGTCTTCCACGTCTCGTCTTCCGGGTAGAACATGGCCATGAATTCTTTTTTGATGCCGTTCCGTGCCTCCGGGTCTTTCGTGCCTTCGAAATAGAGACGATTCTCTAAAATGATCGTCAAAAATTCACGGATCAGCGCTTTCGTCGACGTGCCGAACGTCCCGAATTCGAACAAGGCCGAGACGAGCTGCTTGTCCGGATGCTGCGTGTCGCGGACGTAATAGAAATGGTTCGTCGAGTCGCCGAGCACGTCATCCGGATTGTACGTCTTGATGTTCTTCAACCCGTATGTCTGTTTTAACTGCTCGGCGCTGCGTCCGTCCCGCTCGCTGACGAGCATCGTCACTTCGTTCGTCGGCCCGAGCGCGGTGTGCCAGTCCATATGAACGACCCGGTCGTAACGGTCGAGAAGATCGTGCTGGATCTCTTTCATGAAGACAGCGGACGGTTCGTCGGCGTCTCCGCCATAATAGACGCCTTTCGGGAATTGGTACTGGCCCATCCCTTTCGCCTCGGTCATCGCGTCGAACCCGTCGAGCTTGATGCCAGAGCCGAGGAACGAATAAATGTGTTCGCGCGCCTCGTGATAGTCGTCGATGACACCGTCCGGGACGAACAAGTGGCGCATCACCTCATACTCTTTATTGACGTTTCGCGGCAGCGACTCCCGGTCGACGACGTAGTTTCGGTTCAAATCGACGTTATGTTCGTTGACGCGCCGGAAATGTTTCATCCCCCATGGGTTGACCGCATGGATGAAGCAGACGCCTGTCACGTCATGGCGGACGTTGCCGAGCTGTGTCTCGATGAATTGCTGCGTAACGGCCGCACCGGCGTAGCCTTCGATCCCATGCTCGCCGATCGTCATGAGCAGCATCGCCTCACGTGACCCGGCCGGTTCGCCGATGATCACGTCGATCGTATCTTCCCCGATCGAATGCGACATCGTCCGCGCGCTCGGGTAGTATTGTTTGACGGTGTCGAGCAAATCGAGAAACCTCTCGCGCGACTCGTCGTAAGATGATGAAAAATAAGTACTCATATGATTCCCTCCATTCATGTCTTCTGTACCCCTTTCCCATTTCGAGGCAAGCTAAAAACGCCTCCCGAGGAAGGCGTTTCGATTAATGGACTCCGGCTTTCGTGCCGCGGTCTTGGCGGCGGAACGCAAACAAGTAGACGAGCGGGGCGAGCAAGACGGCACCGAACAGCCAATACGCACCAGGGCTTGCGAACAACGGTTCGAACGCGCGGAAGAACAAGGCGACAAGTGAAAACCCGACGACGAGCTCGGCTGTCCAAATGACGGCGCGTCGGACGGCAAGGGTGATCGTGTTCGTTTTTTGGAAGAGTGCTGCGATAAACGCGATCAAAAAAGCCGGGAAGCTACTGAACCAGAGCATCCGATTCAACGTCGATTCGGCAAAATAAGTGTTGCCGAGCGACACGGTGATCGCGTAATGGGCGATCAACACAAGCAAGACGACAATCCACCCGACAAGGACATCTCGTTCCCATTTTTTCATCCTTATCCCTCCATTCTTTAGAAAAAGAGCTACACTTGTATTTACCCGTTTCTCGTACTGTTCGGTCATACGACACAACAAAAAACGCATCCCATCAGGAACGCGTCTTCGTTCACTTATCGAACAGATGGCTCGCCCAGTCACGGGCCCGCTCGAGCTCTCCCTCTTTGAGCGGTCCTTCTTTGTCGAGGACGAGGAATGATTCTTGAAGCACCGGCTCTGCTCCTTTTTCCGTAAGCGCCCGTTCAATCCGGGTCGCGGCGTGGCCGAACCACTTGACGATCTTTCCGACGAAAAAGCCTTGGTCTTCTTCGGCCATGCTCGTATCGAACGCTGCGGCCCGCACTCCGCGGAGCGCATGATCCGACAGTCCGTCGAGAAACGTCTTCACGTCCTCGGTCTCGCGTCCGCCGTGTGTCGGTGATCCGACGACGAGTAAATCGAGGTTGGCGAGATCCCCGTAGCCGATATGACTGATGTGAACCGCCTCGACTTGGTGAAGCTCGCCGAATCCGTCTTTGATGGCGTGGGCGACTTTTTCTGTGCATCCGTACATCGAGTCAAAAGTGATGAGGATTTTCATGACGTATCCCTCCATTAAGCGAAAACTTTCTTATGTCTACATGGGACTATTCCCTTAATGATGGACCGCTCATCATGTATCCATTCTTTTCTCTATAATCCGATTCGAAATCTGTTCCTCAAAATTATATAAGTTCATCGACGTTTCCTCAGCCTAGTGCCCAAAAATACCGCGATTCCCAAGCCGATGGCGGCATAGGCGATTACGTCTAGATGATTTCGGCTGTCAAACGGTGCTTCATGGACGAATTCGGCCCGCTTCCACTCAGTACCGTCCTCGACCGCGAGCACGTCTTCGACCGACTCCCCTTCCACTTGACGATATTCTGTTCCGATCGGATACATGTTCGAGGCGTCCCCATAATAGTCGCCGGTCATATCGTCAGCCAACGTCTCGACCTCACCGACGACGTCACCAAGATCAGCCTCCAAGACCATAATGTCCGTCACTTCATACACCCGTCCGTCCAAGACGACGAACGCGTACGCCCAGGACAAGGCGTGGACCGACAGTGAGACAGAAAGCAGCAACACCAACATCCAAACGACTCGTTTCATTCGATTGCCCAGACGAACGTCGCCGTATCGCTCAAATCGATATCGTCCGGCTGAAGCTCTGGCATCGACGCCTGTGAATGGAACACCTCTTCATGGAATACCAAATTAGTTGGCGAGTAAAGATGGAGCTCGGCCCACGTATAGTCAATCCGTTTCAATTCCCCAAGCTTCGCACCGGCCGCTTTCGTCAACAGTTCAGCCCGATGCAACGCACTCTCCGCCGCGCTGGCGAGGAGTGCATCGCTAACCACATCTGAATCTTTGATCGTGAACTTGATGGACAGTTTTGGATCTGCCATTGAATTCGTGACGCTTTGGATGACGTCAGACAAGCGTTTCGTGTCGAGGTCAAACTCAAGTTTTGTTCGTTGCTCACACACATAGCCACGGAAACGAGATTTATAATTTCCGTCCTCGTCACGGTAACTTTCATAGTCTGTATCGATCGAGAAGTCCGTCGTCTTTAGAGCGGTCTTATCGAAGCCGGCCTGTCCAAGCGCCTTTTGCAGACGCGCCACGGCCGTCGCCGCCTCGTTCATCGTCTCCTCGTAACGCACGGCCTTCGAGGTCAACTCCATTTTCACGACAATCAAGTCTGGCTTGGCCGATACTTTTCCCGTTCCTTTGACTGTGATGGTGCGTTCCATGTTTCATTCTCCCCTTTCTCTCTATCCTAAGTCGCTTAATTGTGCAATTGCCATTGCGTCATCGTCCGAAACGGAACGAAGCCGATGCTGTAATAAAACATCTGGTCTGAAGCGACAATCGCCTGTTCCGCCCCTAGTTTCCCGCTCCGTATGATCGCCTCATAGACGACCGACTTTCCGAAGCCTTTCCCCCGGTACGTCGGGTCCGTCACGACCGGTTCGACGTAACTATAGCGATCACCCGGGCGATACCAGACACCACAATGTGCAACGTACTTCCCCTCAGGTGAGGCAATGGCAACGATCAGTTCAGGGAGAATCACTGGACTCGACAACATTTTTTTCCGTCCGGCGATGGTCGCGGCATCATCCGGCGCATTCCCGTCGTGGTCAAAGCCACGCCACATCACTTGGTTGTATTGTCGCCAATCCCATTCATCCGCGAGAGACACGTAGGAGAACCCGTGCGGCAACGACTCCTGATTTATCCGAGAAACATGGATTTTCGCGAACCGCTCGATTTGTCTCGTCGGTCGAAATCCGGTCTCTAAGGCGGCAAGTTGCAGACACTCATCCTCATCCGGTAACAATAGTCGCAAATCACCATGCCTATGCAACCGCTCGACCGCATAGGCAACGAGTTCAGGCTTCAATGCGTCGTACCCTTCCTCCACGACCAAAATCGCTTCCCCTAAATTGAGCTCATACGTCGCCAGGGCGACAAGGCGCCCCTCATCTTCCCACATGCCAATCCGATGCACATGTTCTTGATCACGAAGCGCATGGTTCACCGCCCAGTCCCACGCCCCCCATAAAAGACGTGGTGCCTGCAGCTCCGTTAAGTTGATTCTGATGAGAAAGTCTCTTACTTTTACAGCATCCTCCGACACATAAGGCTCATGTGAATACGGTCGAAATGAGATCACTGTGCCACCCTCCTCTATAAAGCTTTCACTGAACAGCATCCAGTCCCTGCCAATACGTGATGTTGCTACAATTCGCCAGCGACTTCGAAACCTCCTTCACGATGGCATCACACTAGCCGCCCACTTGACGTCGGTCAGTTCGTACAAGAAATGAAAAGAGTGAGCAACCGAATAATCGTGTCCCCACTCCCGCTTCAACTATTCTCTTGTTATGTAGCAGTTTTTTTCAAGAGGAGACAAAAAACCGAACATGATACCACGTCCGGAAAATCTACAAGCATTTTACGAAAATGTCACGATTTTACGACATGGAGACACTCTGGCCGCTCAAACCCGACATCCCCTAAAAACCGCAACTCATCAATCGTCAACTCGTCGAGCGTGATCGAACGAACGCTCGGTTCGGTCTGTTCATCGACCCACACTTTCCAAATCTCGACTTCATCCGCCGTCTTCAGGTGGTCGGTGATGTAGTCAACGAGTTGCTGGGCTCTCGTTTCGGTGTAGCGCCAACGCAATTCAGCGACGTGCGGTTTTTTCGAGTACGCTTCGACGTTTTCCTCTGCATAATAAAGTTCTCGTTTGACCTCAATCTCGTCGAGTTGCTCTTCTGCCTCGACGTGCATCAAAATCTTTTCGTCGCGATCGAGGTCTTCGTCGTCTGTGAGCATTTCAGGCAACACGACACCTTTTTTGATGGCCTCGTTGATGGATAAGAATTCGATATATGGATTTTCGACTTCTTTTAGCGGTCTATCGCTCGTCATAAATTGAAATTCACTCATGTTATTTGCCTCCCACTCTTATATCATCATAGTCATTGTTTCATCGCGCGAATGGAAATGATGAGTCCAATCAAATAGCCGATTATCGAGCCGATGACAATCCCGTATGCAACCGTAAAATCGAATAGTAGAGAGATGATCATCCCGGCAGCCGTTCCGAAAATAAGACCAAGCCCGACCGCTGATTCGCGCCATTCGTTCATTTCCACCACCACCTTCCTTCCGCTCACTACATACGAATTAACCCAATAAAATGTTTCATTTTTCACTCACTCTCTCGCCATTTAGCCAACAATGTGTTACAACGGCTGCGGACAGCCGGACTTCCTGTCTCGAGTTGTTTATGGAGCAAATCAATCAGTTCATCATGGAAGCGCGAATAGCGGACGCTCAAGTCGAATAGCGCTTGGAGCGAATTGACGATGACGATTTTACTCGTCTCGGAAGCAATCCATGCTTTTAGAACACGGACGACCTGCCCCGCTTCGTCATCGCTGAGCGGCAACCGCGGCATCAGTTGGGCGACGTGCCAACGGACTTCTTGTTGGGTGAACGCTGGCAAAAGTTCGAGGAGCGGCGCCTGATGCGCCTTCAACAGTTCAGGATAGCGTCGCGTGATCTTCTCGACCGCATCCGCGCTTCGCATTCGGACGACAGGACGGTCATCGGTCAACCCGACCATCAGTTCCGCGAATCGTTCTGAATCGTCGCCAACGAATTGGACGACCTCATCGACCCGTCCGATGGAACGCAAGTCCCCGCCTTGAAGACGTTCCAACAGATTCTCCTCCATCACTGATCCCGTTCGACCAGTTGACGCGCCTCCCTCAACTTTGAAAGTTTCCGATATTGTTTCAGCACGAATGTGATAAATAGTATACTGACTAACAAATTAGGAACCCAGAGGAAAGATTCGATACCGTTCGACAGGTTGAGGAATGCTACAAATAAATTGAGATACAACACAAAACTATACAGATGAAAAATCCGTCGTTCATGGCGAATCTTCGAGTCAATGTCTGAGTAGAGTCGAAACGGTCCGTCAGTTGTTAGTTTTCGGAGAAAGACCCAACGAAATGTCGTCGCGACGACCTCAATGCCCATTTCCTCCAAAAATTCAAAGTAAGCGACCGATTTCGGATGACTTGGTGCCTCTTCAATCAATTCGATTCGATAAGTATATTTGTTCGGCTCCCCTTGCACAAACGTGTAACGCCCAAGTCTAAAACGTTCAAGAAACCACCCTGTACCCGCCATATCGTTCAACCAAGCCTCTTCCTTTTCGTAATCCGCGTAAAAGCGATATACCGTTTTGGTTTTCATGATTTGTTTCCCCCAATCCACTGTTTTCCATTCGTGACGAGTTCTTCGAGCCGGACGAGTTCGGCCTCAAGCACTGCTTGTCCTAGAGGTGTGACGACATACTCTTTCTTTCGTCCGCTCGCTTTCTCCACTGCTTCAATCCATCCTTTTTCAACTAAGTTGCTTAACGCGCCGTATAATGTTCCCGCCGCCAACTGGACACGGTCATCGCTCAATTCTTGTACGAATTGCATGATTCCATACCCGTGACGCGGAACTTGTAGCGACAATAAAATGTAATACACCGCTTCCGTCAACGCGACGGTTCCTGCTGATTGTGTCATAGTTTATCTCCTTTACTTCGTCTACCGTTATATCGTCTCCCGATATAATGAGTGTACGCTCATCTTCAATAATTGTCTACAAAAAAAACCTATGTTCCCATAGGTTGCTCATCCTGTCGTGTGGCGCTGATACACCAACAAATTGACGCCTGCATAATCATCTTCTTTCATATACGTAAAACCGAGACGTACCAAGACCCGTTGCGAACGCTCGTTTTCAGGATAGCTGAGCGCGATGATTGGTCCTATTCCCGCCAGCAAATCGAGAAACTCGAGTGCCTCTTGAGCTGACTCGACCGCGTACCCTTTCCCCCATGTGGTCGGATCGAAAGCATACAATAACTCGACATCGCCAGTCGGTAACCGTGAGAAACCGCAATGACCGATCAGTTGGTTCGTCGACCGTTCAACCACACCCCAGACCCCGTAGCCATATTCCATCCACTGCTCCTGGAAACGAGTCAGCAAGTGCGCGGCATCTTCTCGAGTCTTCTGTTTCCCGTCCCCTAAATAACGGCTCACCTCCCGTTGACCGAGTATGGCGGCGTATGTTGTTAAATCCTCTTGAGTGAGTGACCTCAATACCAGCCGCTCAGTCTGTCGAGTTGGAATCATCTGTTCGTCCTCCTGTTAATAAATATAGAAAAGGAGCGACTATGCGCTCCAAAATTAGCTTTCAATCAGCTGTTCTATTCGTTTATTTCCTTCAAATTCGGCGAGCAGGGCCCGCACTTCATCTGTCGATTTCGTATCCATCAGTTTCACACGGAGGTCGCTCGCCCCGGGGAACCCTTTCACGTAAATCTTGAAGAACCGGTGCAAGTTCGAGATCGAACGCGGCACGTCTTCTTGGAATTTGTCTTGCAGGTCGAGCTGGAGACGAAGAAGATCGAGGTGCTCTTCCATCGAGTGCTCACGCGGCTCTTTCTCGAACGCGAACGGGTTCTTGAAAATCCCGCGACCAATCATGACGCCGTCGACGCCATATTTGTCGACGAGCTCGAGACCCATTTGACGGTCGAGGATATCGCCGTTGATTGTGATGAGCGTATCCGGTGCAATCTCATCACGCAATTTCATGATATCCGGGATCATCTCCCAGTGTGCGTCGACTTTACTCATCTCGTTGCGTGTGCGTAAGTGAATCGACAGATTGGCGATGTCTTGCTTCAAGAGATGCGTCAACCAATCGCGCCACTCGTCGAGTTTTGCGAAGCCGAGTCGTGTCTTGACGCTGACCGGGATACCACCGGCTTTCGCCGCTTGAATGAGTTCGGCCGCGACGTCAGGACGGAGGATGAGGCCGCTCCCTTTCCCGCGTTTGGCGACGTTCGGGACCGGGCAACCCATATTGATGTCGATACCTTTGTAACCCATCTCGGCCATGCCGATGCTCATCTCGCGGAAGTAGTCCGGGTTGTCACCCCAAATATGGGCGACCATCGGCTGTTCGTCCTCCGTGAACGTCAAGCGTCCACGCAGGCTGCCTTTCCCTTCCGGATGGCAGTAGCTGTCCGAGTTGGCGAACTCGGTGAAAAACACGTCCGGTCGGCCGGCGTGGGCGACGACGTGGCGGAAGACGACGTCAGTCACGTCTTCCATCGGGGCAAGTACAAAGAATGGACGCGGTAGGTCGCGCCAGAAGTTTTCGTTCATATAGAATCATTCCCTTTCGTAATCAATCCAATAAAATCACTTTATCCATTCTATTATGGACGGGGGAATGTATCAACTGACAATACTTTCGAAATTTTTAACGCTCCTCATTCCCAATAATCTTGAAGAAGTGCGTGAACCCGTCTTGCAACAAGTACTCCAATACACGATTCATATGTTCAGGCTCGACAACATTTGTCTGCAGCAACGTTTGGAGCACCATCCCATCGATCGCTGCCATCGTCCACGCGGCGACCGCTCGTGTCGAAGGACCTCGCTCGACACCGTACGCTCGTACGAAGATGGCTTCCACCCGGTCGATCCACTCCTCATACTTCTCTTTGAACTTTTGTTGCAGTTCCTTGTTCCCGAGCATCGCCTCATGGGCCAAGTAAAACTGTAGTCGACTCTCCGCATCTTTTTTCAAGCGGTCTTGCATCCCGTCGAAAATCTCTTGAATAATGGCATGGGCTTCTTTCTTGTCTTCGATCGATACGGTCGCGATTCGGCGAATCTCGCCCAAGCCCTCGTCCATCACATCATAAAGAATGGCCTCTTTGGAACTGTAATAGTGATAGATGGCGCCCGTGCTAAGCCCCGCCTTCTTCGCGATGCCACGAAGCGTCGTGCCTTGGATCCCGTTCTCGATGATCGTCGCTCGCGCCGCCTCTAATATCTTTTGTTTCCCTTCGTTCATCATGTGCTTCGACGCTCCTCACTTAATAATGGCTAATTATATCATAATGATTTGACGGTTCTATGACATGTCCCTGTGACGTCCCGAACATCATTGACAACGCTTCCAATAGTTTGTTACACTTTTCACATAAACATAACGAACGTTCGGTATGTTTATTGACATCATATTTTTCATTGTTGTTTCGTCACCAATACTTTAGAAATGAAAGGGGCGTTATTTATGTTCTTCTTTGAATCCATTCCTTGGTACAATGTCGCCATGTGGTTCGTCGTATTCGGCTTGTTGATCGGATTAAATGAAATCGTCCGGTCCAGCAAAAAAGCCAGCATTCTCATGTTCATGGCGGTTCCGATCGTGTTGACCCCGATTTGGTTCTTCACCGCCGACCCTGAGATCACATCATGGTTTCACTGGGTGAAAGTGTATTCCGCTCTCGCCGGAAGCTTGATTTACATGGTCATCCGCTTCACCGATTATCACAAAAAACATCCATGGTACTTGATACTCGTGCCGGGTATCTTGGCCCTCAATATCGCCGAGGCCGTCGTTCGAGAATTCCAAGTCGGCATTCTGGGATTTGAAGGCATGGTCGACGGGATGAATTACATCTCGGGTGGTTGGAACTACGTGAACGCCGTTGCCGGGATCCTGAACTTGCTACTCATCTGCGGCTGGGTCGGCATCTTCGCGACATCTGGCAAGAAAAAAGACATGCTCTGGCCAGACCAGACGAAGCTTTGGATTGTTGCTTACGGCATCTGGAATATCGCCTACGTCTATTCATGTGCACCGGGTAACGCGTTCTATTCAGGGTTCGCCTTGAACATCGCCGCGACGGTTCCTGTCCTGCTCTGGGCGAAAGGGACGTGGATGCAAAACCGTGCCCAGACACTCACGTTTTGGATGATGTGGGTCATGACGTTCCCTTACTTCTTCGCCGTCGGCAGCACGTTCAACGTGAGCGTGTCGTATAATCCGGCAGCGAACTGGACGATCGCGCTGTTCAGCCTTGCGCTGAACGTCGTCCTCGCCGTCTGGCAAGTGACGCGCATCGTCAAATACAAACTCAACCCGTTGAAAGACGAGTTGTGGAAAGATACGAACGAATACAAAGAAATCAACGCGTTGCGTGAAGATGCAGTTCCTGAACGGGAAACCGCGATCGGTAAAGCGTTGTAAGCAAAAGACGGGCTACGAGGCCCGTCTTTTGCTACGTAAATTTAGATAGCTCTGAGAGCAGCTCAAAATAAGTTGCTCTTTAAAAAAAAATTTTACGTGTATGATATAATTGTAAATAAGTTGATCAAAGTGAAAAGGGTGATAAAAGTGGATAAGAACTCATATATCGAACGTCAAAGGCAAGTGAAATTTGCAGTTGGTATGGCTGCAATCGACGGGGGAAAACCAAGTCCCTTCACACAGAAATTGCTGAATCGATATGAAAACGGTGAGATCACTTCAGCCCAATTTAAGCAAGCCATTATGGAGCAGTATACGAAAGCACATCAATCCTAATGGATTCTTATGTTTACCCACATATAAATGTACTCATTAATAAACTTGGGATAACTGACGAACAACAACTGATTAATGTTGAAGCACAACTCATCATTGCAAACATATTAGAGATCGAGTCACTCATTTCGGAAGTGGATTTCGATAGTTATCATTCTCTGCAACAAATCCATCGACATCTATTCAACGAACTATATGAATGGGCCGGCGAATTTCGCTCAATCAATATCTATAAAAATGAGCGAATTTTGGGTGGCTTATCTGTGGTTTACAGTGATTCTTTGCAGATTCAAACGAACTTAGCATCTATCTTTGATTGGAAACAAGAAATCACATGGACCCATAAAAATATACGACTGCCCGTCTATTTCGCTAAGCTAATGACAGATTTGTGGCGGGTTCATCCTTTTCGTGAAGGAAATACCCGTACCGTTTCTGTTTTCATGAAACTTTTCGCTCAACATCATAATTTGCCTTTTAATGCAGAACTGCTTTCTAATAACGCCGGTTACCTTAGAAATGCACTCGTCATGGCCGCTATCAATGATGCGCCAGATCCGACCTATTTACACAAAATCATAAATGATGCTTTATCTATCGACGTCTCTACTAGCTTGTCAGATAGTGACGCTTCTTCTGAAAAATATCGCACAATTGGTTCGTATAACGTTTCTAGTTATGAAGAAAAGCCATTCTCTACAGACCATCATGAATCATAATTCAAAAAACAGACAACCTTAGAGAAACCGCTCACCGGCCTCTCTAAGGTTGTTTATTTTCAAATATAATTAAACGACGACCTAAATTTTGAATGCATGATCATTATTGGGGATTCAACTCTCCCGTACCAAAAGTTGCATCGAACGCCCGGCACCAGATCACGACTGTTGAATATTGCGTGAGCTCGACATCTTCAGGAACCAAATAATTTTGGTTCCCAGTATTGCCCTTTAACGAACCTAGGCTGATCCCTTCTGTCGTCTCCATCCCCGGCTGAATCAAATAGACGAACAAGTCGGGACCATTTGTCGTTTGGAAATCTTCGAAACGCAGGTACACGCCATCTTCTGCACGAATCGTTTGAATGTTGCCTGACGTCTCATAATTTTTTTCACCATCCATGAACACCCCTGCCAAGTCGGTAAACTCCGTAGCGGCTCCATCATCCTCAGAAGCCGGAGGTTCCGTCGCCTCCTCAGCTTCTCCTTCTTCTACAGTTGTATCAAGTGAAGTCGGTGGAAGTCCTTCATCAACCGTCTCTTCCAAGAACAGCGGAGAAATGAGCCACCAACCAATCAAAAGTACGGCTACTCCTACTATACCTAGGATCACTTTTGTCACGGTTCGCATCATCTTCGCTCCATTTCATGAGAAAATCTCTAACCCTTCACCATCCTATGATGGCTGCGAGCACTCAGTACAAATAACCCAACAGATCCAATCGACCATCCGTCCACGCCTTCGTACCTACAGGGCGAATCATCAATTCATCAAACGATTCTTCTCCAATCCCGCGTATCATCTGCCGCTCATCGTCTATTTGGAGCCACGAACAAGCGTTGTCAACATGGCTGAATCCCGCTCGTAAATAAAGATCGGGTCGGTCCGCAAACAATAAGAGAAAATCGATCTGTTTCGTCTCTCCTATACTAATAACCTCGTTCAATAACGCTTCACCAATCCCGTTACCACGCACATCTTCCTGTACACATAAATCAATCACACCAAGAACTTGAATCGGTTGCCCGTTCAAATTCATCACCCGATAGTCTAACCCGACATGACCCACAACCTGACCTCGGTCTCCAAAAACAAGGAGACGAAGATGAGGTAATTGCTTGAAATATCGGCGTTTTGGATAGAGGGGTTCAAATGATGCCACTAACAAATCACTTAACTCATTGTTCAATTTCTCGTCAATGTCTAATTCCATATAACGCTGAATTTCCATTCGCACTTTCCTCCCCAACGTGATACTAAAAAACCTCCGATTTTAACAAATCGAAGGTCATTTTTTTCAGTTTATTCTATTTTTTCAAGCCACGCCACCGTCTCGACATGCGCCGTATGCGGGAACATGTCGACTGGTGTCACTTCGACTAATTCGTAGCCGCGGTCAGCAAGATAGCGCATATCGCGCGCCTGCGTCGCGACGTTACACGACACGTAGACGATCCGCTTCGGTGCCATCTCGACCATCGTCTCGAGGAACGACTCGGCACAGCCTTTGCGCGGCGGGTCGACGACGATGACGTCCGGATCGATGCCGTCTTGCTTCCACTTCGGAAGGACATCTTCGGCCGCTCCACAGGCGTACGTCACGTTATCGATCTCGTTGACGAGCGCGTTCTGTTTCGCGTCCTCGATCGCTTCCGGCACGACCTCGACGCCGTACACGTGCGCTGCTTTCCGGGCGAGGAACAGACTGATCGTACCGATACCGCAGTAGGCGTCGACGACTTGTTCCGTACCGGTAAGTTGCGCATATTCGAGCGCCTTGCCGTACAGCTTCTCCGTCTGGACCGGGTTGACTTGGAAGAACGAGTGCGGCGAGATCGTGAACGTTAGTCCACCGATCTTATCCTCAATCGTCTCGTGGCCATAGAGCAGCTTATTCGTCGCCCCTAAGATGACGTTCGTCTTGTCCGGGTTGACGTTTTGCATGATCGACGTCACGTCAGGAAGACGTTTCAAGATGTCGGCGACGATCTCATTCACGCCTTTGATTTTCGTCGTCTTCGTGATGAGGACGATCATCAGTTCACCGGAATGGTACCCGTAGCGGGCCATGACGTGGCGGATGACGCCGCGTCCTGTCTTCTCGTCATACGCCGGCACACCGTGCGCCGCGAGCACGTCGCGGACGACTTGGACGGCCTCATCGTTCCGCTCGTCTTGGATGAGACATTCCTTCATCTCGACGATGTCGTGCGAACGTGGGCGGTAGAACCCGGCGACGAGACGATCTCCTTCTTGCTTGAACGGCACTTGCGCCTTGTTGCGGTAACGCCACGGTTCCGGCATCCCGATCGTCTCGTGGACCGGGACGTCGAACTGGCCGAGCCGCTGGAGCGCCTCGACGACGCGGTCCCGTTTTTGACGGAGCTGGCCGTCATAGCTGAAGTGTTGGAGCTGACAGCCCCCGCATTGATAAAAGATCGGGCACGGCGGTTCGACCCGGTCCGTGCTCGCTTGTTTCACTTCGATCAGCCGGGCGAAGCCGTACTGTTTGTTCGTCTTCGTCACGACGATCTCGACCGTCTCACCCGGGAGCGCGTTCGGCACGAACAACGTATAGCCGTCGACGCGTGCCACGCCAGCCCCTTCGTGTGTGAGGTCATGGATGTGGACGTCGAGACGGTCGTTTTTAGTTACTGGTAACATGAGTCTCTCCTTTCCCGATTCGAGAAGTACGTATTGGTTCATTACCCGTTCAGAGGCCAACGAAAAGCTCGGCGTGAGCGCCACGCCGAGCCGACTTATTCTGCTTTCTCATTCGACACGTTGAACAATTGCTTGATCATCTGTTCGCGTTCGTACTGAGCGTTCAACTCTTCCATCTCGCGGATGCGCGCGTTCGGTGCGAGCACCGTCAAGTGACGGAACAAGTTCCGCATCTCACCCGTGCATTCGCCGCCATACTCGCCGTCGATGTTGAGGCTCATCCGCTCCGTCGTCGTCTTCATCTTGACGTGGCCCGTCTTGACGTGCTCGACGAGCGGGCTCGACAAGTGCTCACCCCGGAGCAACAAGCGGACGACGTGGATGAACTCGAACAAGTTACATTTCCGTAAGATGAACAAGTCGAACAAGCCGTCATTGAGTGACGCGTGCGGTGAGATCTTCTCAAAGCCGCCGACCGAGTTCGAGTTCGACGTGAGGAAGATCATCACTTCCCCGCTGAACGTCCCTTCGTCATGCTCGAGCTCGATATACGTCGGTTTGATGAGCGGCAGCTTCTCCATCCCTTTGACGTAATAGGCGAGCTGGCCGAGCGCCGTCTTCAACTTCGACGGCACTTCGTACGACAGCTCGGTCATGATGCCGCCGCCGGCGATATTGATGAAGTAATGGATGTCACCCGCCTCGCCTTCGATCTCCCCGAGGTCGACCGGCATCTCAAAACCGTCACAGATGACGTCGAGAGCGCCGACGACGCTCAAAGGAATCCGCATCGCCCGGGCGAAATCGTTCGTCGTTCCGACCGGGATGAGCCCGATCGTCGGACGTTCATCGAGCGGAGCGAGTCCCGAGATGACCTCGTTCAACGTCCCGTCCCCGCCGGCCGCGACGATCAAGTCGAACTCGGCCGCCGCGGCCCGCTCGGCTTCGAGCGTCGCGTCACCGATCGCTTTCGTCGCGTACGTCGACGTCTCATAACCCGCATCCTCGAGGCGGTTCAAGATATACGGGAGCTCCCGTTTGATCACTTCTTTTCCAGATGTCGGGTTATAGATGACCCGTGCGCGTTTTCGTTGCATATCGTTTCTCTCCCCTATGCTCATTTCGAGCGAAAAGCGAGACACAAGTGCCTCGCTGCTGCTTAACGTTTCGCGATCTCTTCGTGGAACAAGCCATCGAGGAGCGCCGGGTTCGCCATCCCTTTCGTCTGCTTCATGATCTGCCCGATGATGAAGCCTTTGGCACGGTCTTTCCCGTTCTTAAAGTCTTCGATCATCTGCGGATGCGCTTCGAACAAGTCGAGGATGTAGCCGCGCAACAAGTTCTCGTCCGAGATTTGGGCGAGACCGTTCGCTTCGACGTACGCCTTCGGTTCGGCGCCTTCTTCAATCATGGCCGTGAACACGCGTTTCGCGATCTTCGAAGAAATTGTACCTTCTCCGATCAAACGAATCAACTCCGCGAGCGAGCTCGGCGTCAATTTCATCGTCTCGACCGTCTCGTTCGACTTGTTCAAGTGGCCGAGCACTTCGCCCATGAGCCAGTTCGCGGCAGCTTTCGGTTCGGCACCGGCCGCTGTCGTCGCTTCAAAGAAGTCCGAGAACTCGCGCGTCGACGTGAGCGCCTTGGCGTCATAAGCCGACAAGCCATAGTTGTTCATGTAACGCTCGCGGCGTTCGACCGGAAGTTCTGGGAGCGTTTTGCGAATGCGCTCTTTCCACTCTTCGTCGATCTCGAGACGGACGAGGTCCGGCTCTGGGAAGTAGCGGTAATCGGCCGCCCCTTCCTTGACGCGCATGAGGATCGTCTTCTTCGCCGCCTCATCGAAACGGAGCGTCTCTTGACGCATGACGCCGCCCGTGATGAGGAGTTTACGATGACGCTCTTCCTCATAATCGAGTGCCTTCAAGACGTTCGAGAACGAGTTCAAGTTTTTGAGCTCCGTCTTCGTCCCGAACGGCTCTTGACCGAACGGACGGACCGAGATGTTACAGTCGCAACGGAGCGACCCTTCTTCCATCTTGACGTCCGAGACGCCCGCGAACGAGAGCACTTCTTTCAAGCGTTCGAGGTAAGCGACCGCGTCTTTCGGTGACCGCATGTCGGCCTCACTGACGATCTCGATGAGTGGTGAGCCGGTCCGGTTGAAGTCGACGACCGAATGTTTCTCGCCCGTATGGTTCATCTTCCCAGCATCTTCCTCGAGATGGACCCGCTCGATGCGGAACCGTTTCATCTCGCCATCGACTTCGACATCGACGTGGCCGTTAAAGCCGATCGGTTGGTCGAACTGCGAGATCTGGTACGCTTTCGGCGTATCCGGATAGAAATAGTTCTTGCGGTCGAACTTCGTATCGGTCGCGATTTCACAGTTGAGTGCCATCGCGGCCTTGATGGCGAGGTTGACCGCCTCTTCGTTCAATTTAGGCAGAACGCCCGGGTGTCCGAGACAGATCGGACACGTTTGCGTATTCGTTTCGGCACCGTACGTGCGCGAGCAGCCACACCAAATCTTCGACTTCGTGCTCAGCTCGGCGTGCACCTCGATCCCGATGATCGTTTCAAAGTTCATCGTTGTCCTCCTTAAAGCTGTGGCATCTTAAAACCGCCGTTTGCTTGTTCAAAAGCATGGGCCACGCGGTAGAGTGTTGGTTCGCTGAAGTGGTTCCCGATGATCTGTAGACCGACCGGGAGGCCGTCTGAGAGACCGGCCGGCACCGAGATGGCTGGTACACCAGCCAAGTTGACCGGGATTGTCATAATGTCGTTGGCGTACATTGTGAGCGGATCTTCGAGTTGTTCGCCGAGCTTGAACGCCGTCGTCGGCGCAGTCGGCCCGATGATCGCGTCATAGTTCTCGAACACGCGCGCGAAGTCTTGCTTCATAAGTGTGCGCACCTGTTGCGACTTCTTGTAGAACGCATCGTAATAACCTGAGCTTAACGCGTACGTCCCGAGCATGATGCGGCGTTTCACTTCTTCGCCGAACCCTTGCTCGCGTGAATACGTGAACACTTCTTCGAGCGCATCGGCCTCGGCGCGACGTCCGTAACGGATGCCGTCAAAGCGAGCGAGGTTCGAAGACGCCTCAGATGAAGCGAGTAAGTAGTACGTCGGGAGCGCGTATTTCACGGTCGGGAGCGATACCGTCTCAACGGTCGCACCGAGCGACTTGAGCGTCTCGACCGCTTGTTCGATTTGTTTGCGGACACCGGCTGACACGCCTTCTGCCATGAACTCTTGCGGCAGGGCGAACTTCATACCTTTAATGTCGCCATGAAGTGACGTCGTATAGTCCGGAAGGTCGACTGTCGCCGACGTCGAGTCCATGTCGCAATGACCTGAGATGACGTTCAACAAATAGGCGTTGTCTTCGACCGAGCGCGTGAGCGGACCGATCTGGTCAAGTGACGAGGCGAACGCGACGAGACCGTAACGTGACACGAGACCGTACGTC
The DNA here is from genome assembly GCF_004337185.1 of Exiguobacterium sp. SH0S2. Taxonomy (NCBI): domain Bacteria; kingdom Bacillati; phylum Bacillota; class Bacilli; order Caryophanales; genus Exiguobacterium; species Exiguobacterium sp. SH0S2. The sequence goes on from NZ_SJVB01000002.1 coordinate 158,359, forward strand.
GGTTTCATGCCGACGACGCCACAGTAGGCTGCCGGTTGGCGAATCGAGCCACCCGTATCCGAACCGAGGCTAAACAGCACTTGTCCGGCTGCGACCGTCGCGGCCGAACCGCCTGACGAGCCGCCTGGCACGCGCGTCGTATCCCACGGGTTGCGGACGACTTTGAACGCTGAGTTCTCGTTTGATGAACCCATCGCGAACTCGTCCATGTTCAACTTCCCGATCGTGACGGCACCGGCGTCGTGAAGACGCTCGACGACTGTCGCGTCATGGGCCGGGACGAAGTTCTCAAGGAACTTCGAGGCACACGTCGTGCGTGTCCCTTTCGTGACGATGTTGTCTTTGACACCGATCGGCAACCCGAAGAGCGGGTTGTCCGCTGTCTTGGCGAGGTCGTCCATCCGTTTTGCTTGCTCGAACGCGTCCTCGTTCAACGTGAGAAAAGCACCGATTTTGTCATCGGTCGCTTCGATGCGGTCAAATGATTCTTTGACGAGGTCCGTTACCGTGACCTCACCTTCTTTTAATAAGGTATGTAGCTTGGCTACACCGTGATCGAATAGTGTCATGAAGGGCCTCCTTACTCAAAGACGGCTGGGACGCGGACTTGGCCGTTCTCCCAATCAGGCGCCATCCGTTCGACTTCCTCGCGAGGAAGTGACGGGCGGACCTCGTCTTTGCGCATTACGTTTTTCAAATCTAGGGCATGGGTCGTCGGGATGACGCCCGTTGTATCGAGTTCATCGAGTTGCTCGGCGAACTCGAGGATTTTTGTCAATTGCTCCGTGAAGTGCGTCACTTCATCTTCCGTGATCGCAAGTCGGGCGAGTCCGGCGACGTGCCGAACTTCAGCTTCAGTGATTCGAGCCAAAGGTTCCACCTCCAACAGTTTTCAATACATCGTTCATTATCATACCACTTTTCCATAAGACAAAAAAGAAAATCCAATCCGGTCAAAGATGATCATTTTTTGAAAGTTAGGGAATCGCGCTAGAATATTGACTCGTTTCAAAAAACAGCTATACGGTACACCGACAAATCTCATTATGCTAAGAGAGTAGCAAACATTTCCCGAGGAGGATCACTATGTCAATCCGTAACAAATTGATCGTCGCCTTCACCGTCCTGTTAGTCTTATTACTCGGTGTGAGCGGCTATTCATTCTATGCGTTGAATGCCTCGAAGGCAGCCCAACAAGACATGAACGTCTCTTGGGTGCCCGGCATGGACCAAATTCATCAAATCGACAAGCAGTTGCTCGAGATTCGCCAGCATATGATGCGTCACGCACTAGTCGAGGACGAGGTCACAAAGCAAAATGTCGAAATCAGCATTGAGACCGGTATCACGATTTTAAAACAACAGATGACCGGCTATGAGTCGACGATCATCAACAAGACCGACCGTGAACTGTTCGATCAAGCGACGGCACAATGGACGACGTTCCAGTCAAACATTGAGGAATTGATTCGCATCTCGAATGAAGAAGGACAAGCCGCGGCCGACGCCTACATCCGAGACACGGCCACGCCGAGCGCAGACGCCCTGTCGAATACGCTCGGTCTCCTCATCAACTTGAACCGTGATGGGATTCGTTCTGACACCGAGGCTGGTGAAGCGTTGTTTGCACAAGTCCAACTCACGCTCATCGTCATCATGATCGCCGCCATCGTCTTCACCGTACTCATGATGGTGTTCATCTTCCGCTCGATTTTCGAACCGTTGAACGAGTTCAAAGTGAAAATGCGCGAACTGGCGACGAGCCAAGGCGATTTGACGACGTCGATCCCGGTGAAGCGACGTGATGAGTTCTCTGGGCTCGCGCGCGACTTCAACCAATTCATCGCCAACCTGCGCCAGCTCATTTTGCAAGTGAACGGCGTCTCACGCGGGGTGACCGAGCAATCCACTCGCATGTACGACGAATTGAAAGCGCTTGATTCGTATATGACGACGACCGCCGCAACGACCGAGGACTTGACGGCCGGCATGCAACAGACCGCGGCGAGTGCCCAGGAAATGAACGCCTCCGCGTCGGATATGGAACGAACGCTTCACAACATCGTGACGATGGCGGCCGAACGAAAAACTGAGGCGGAACAAGTCGATGCCCGGGCCATGGCGCTCCGCAGCCACGCCGTCGAAGCGAAGGCGTCAGCGATCGACGTCTTGTCCTCGACACGGCACAATCTCGAACGGGCCATGCATGACGCCAAGGCCGTCCGCGAGATCGCGACGCTCACGAACGATATTTTAGACATCGCGGCTCAGACGAACCTGTTATCGCTCAACGCCTCGATCGAAGCGGCACGGGCCGGTGAGGCGGGACGCGGGTTCGCCGTCGTCGCCGACGAGATCCGTAAACTGGCCGAGACGAGCCGGACGACCGTCGAACGAATCCAAGCGATCTCGACGACCGTGCTCCATTCGGTCGATCATTTAAATGAGACGTCGAGCGAGATGCTCGGTTTCCTCGATACGAACGTATTGAAAGATTACGACCAGCTCGAAGAAGCGGCCGAACGCTACAGCGAAGACGCCGGGCGCTTTGAGGCGACCGCCTCTGAATTCGCCGAAGCGGCCACCGAACTCGAACAATTGACGGCCGCGATGATCGGCGTCATTCAAGACGTCGCCGTGACGGTCAATAACGGGGCGCTCGGTACGCAAGACATCGCCGAGAAAGTGACGCTGTCGGTCGACCGGTTCAGTGAGTTGAACCGTGTCACCGAAGCGTCGCAACGGAAGATGGACGAGTTGAGCGAGTTGATCGGCCAGTTCAAAGTGTAAACAAAAGGACGCACTCCCTCGGGAATGCGTCCTTTGTCATGCGGCCGACTGTTGCCGCTCTTTCCGTATCTCAAGTTCGAACCGCTTCGTCTCGGCGACGACGACACCTGACAAGAACAAGAGCCCGATCAAGTTCGGAATCGCCATCAGACCGTTGAAGACGTCCGAGACGGCCCAAATCAAGTTCAAGTTCGTCGTCATCGCACCGAGTCCGGCGACGACAATGTACACCATCCGGTACGGGACGATCGCCCGCTCCCCGAGCAGGTAATGGACCGAGCGTTCCCCGTAATAACACCAGCCGATCACGGTTGAGAAGGCGAAGAAGACGAGCGAGATCGTGACGATGAGTTCGCCGATCGGGCCGAGGAAGTAAGCGAACGACGCTTGCGTCAGCTCGATGCCTTGCAGCCCTTCCGTATACTGACCACCCATGACGATCGTCAACCCGGTGATCGAACAGACGATGAGCGTGTCGATCAACACTTGTGTCATCGAGACAAGCGCTTGCCGTCCCGGGAAATCCGTCTTCGCGGCCGCGGCCGCGATCGGTGCCGACCCTAGCCCAGCCTCGTTCGAGAACACGCCGCGCGCGACCCCGTAACGGATCGCGGCACCGAGCGCTCCGCCGCCGATTGCTTCGGCACTGAACGTACTCGAGAAGATCGTCGCGAACGCGGACGGGATCAAGTCGAAGTTTGTGACTAAAATGACGAGCCCGGCCCCGACGTAAGCGAAAATCATGACCGGGACGAAAATCCCGACGACTTTCCCGATCGATTTGACGCCACCGAGGATGACGAACCCCGTCAGGACCATCATGATGATACCGGTCGCAACCATCGGGACACCGAACGACGTGTTCAGCGCTAAACTGATCGAGTTCGTCTGGACGCCATTGCCGATACCGAACGCGGCGATCGAGGCGAACAAGGCGAACGTCATGCCGAGCCAACGTTTTTTAAGCCCGTGTTCTAAATAGTACATCGGGCCGCCGGCAACCTCGCCCCGTTCATCGACGGTACGATACTTGACGGCAAGGATCGCCTCGGCGTATTTTGTCGCCATGCCGATGAAGCCACTCAGCCACATCCAGACGATCGCACCCGGTCCTCCGAGGACGATCGCGGTCGCGACCCCGACCATGTTGCCGGTACCGACCGTCGCCGCGAGCGCCGTCATGAGCGCTTGGAAGTGCGAGATGTCCCCACGTTGCCGTTTTCGTTTTTCGGCTTCCACGCCTGTCTTTTGCTTCGGGATGAACGCTTCTTTCAAGCCGAACCCGAGCCGTGTCACTTGGATGAATCCGAGCCGGAACGTCAAGAAGATGCCCGTCCCGATCAATAATATGAGCAAGTGTGGTCCCCAGACGAAGTTCGATAGACTCGTCACCCAACTTTCAAACTGCTTCACGTGATGTTCCCCCTATGTATGTATTCGCTTGACTGCTGGTTTATATTTTTCAGAACATTCACAACTTCGTCAAGTTGACGCGGGGTGAAATCATACCGATTCCGCGTAATGTTTTTGTAATATATCTGTTCAACGCTCGGTTTTATCCTGTTTCCGACTTTAGTATTTGAAATAAAAATGTAACGATTCACTTCATCAAAAAAACCGACCTCCCCTATTGGGAAATCGGTTGGGTCCAACTTATTTGGCGAGCGCCGCGACGACCTCGTCGACGTGACCGTTCACTTTGACGCCGCGCCACTCCTCTTCGATATAGCCGTCCTCGTTGATGAGGAACGTCGAGCGGACGATGCCGTAATATTCCTTGCCATAATTCTTCTTCAACTGCCAGACGCCGTATAGTTCTGACACTTCATGCGTGTCGTCGACGAGCAAGTCGAACGGCAAATCGTTCTTCTCGATAAAGTTTTGATGCTTCTTCTGGCTGTCGGCCGAGATGCCGATGACGACGGCCCCGCTCATCTTCGGTGCGGCATCACGGAAATCGCACGCCTCGGTCGTACAGCCCGGCGTCGCGTCTCTCGGGTAGAAATAGAGGACGACTTTCTGGCCACGATAATCTTCGAGTGCGACCATGTCCCCATTTTGGTTCGGTAGTGTAAATGTTGGTGCTAACATCTGATTTCCTCCTTATCCGAACGACGGGTCGACGAGCTGTTCGTCATATCCGTCGATCGCTTGTTCTAGTTTTTGTTTGAGCGGGTCGAGCACTTCGAGGTAGTCGACCGGGTCTTCCGTCGCGGCCGCGTCGCGAAGCGCGGCCTCATTGTCGATATACCACGTCTGATACGCTTTAAAATAATCGGTCATGATCGTTTGGTTTTCCGGGACGGTGAGCGTCTCTGACATGAGCAGGAAGACGTTATTGTCCGCCTCGAGCGCGACATAGTCCGTCTGGGCGTTGACCCGGTCGTAAATCGGTCCGGCCTCATCTTCCGGCACGTCGGCGAGACGGGCGTTCGCTTCAGCGTTCACCCCGTACTCGCTCGCTTCGATCCCCGTCAACAACTCCCCGACCTCACCGATCACGTCAGCCGGGACTAAGGCCGGTGTGACGACGAGCGACCAATCGTCGCCTTCCTTGATCGCGACTTTGGCGAGTCGGTTCGGCAGTTCGTTCCCGTCACCATCCTCCATCTCATGGACGATATAGGCGACGTCCTCATCCTCGTTCACCCAGCTCTCGACGATGTCACCCGGCGTCAAGTCACGCGTCACGGCACCAGTCGCCGGGATGTCGGTCCGGGCAGCAGCATAGTCGATCTCTGCGAGCGCCTCGGCGTCCCCGTCACGGAGCGCTTGTCGATACGATTCATACACCGTCTCGACCTCGTCCGGGAGCGGTCGCTTCGTCTCTTCGACCGGTGCTGCCTCTTCATTCCCGCAAGCGCCGAGCATGAGTGTGAGCGCCAGCGGCAACATCCATTTTCTCATCCAATCATTCCTTCCTCGATCGATCTCTTTTCACCATCCTACCACGACTGAATTTAGAGCGGAAACGACACGCTTTTTCGGAAAATTGTTTCACTAGGATTTCATGAAGAATTCCGATACAATACAGACGTAAGCGCTTAACTGCATAATCACTTTAAGGGGGAACGAGAATGATTCCATACAAACATGAACCATTCACAGACTTTACAAACAAAGAGAACGCTGCCTTGATTCAAGCGGCGATCGAGAAAGTGAACGGGGAGCTTGGTCAGGACTATCCGCTCGTGATCGGTGGGGAAAAAGTGACGACGGAAGGTAAGATCACGTCTTACAACCCGGCCAATAAAGACGAAGTCATCGGACACGTCTCGAAAGCGAACCAAGAACTCGCGGAACGTGCGATGCAAGAAGCGCTCAAAGCGTTCGACACGTGGCGTCACGTCGACCCGTCAGTCCGTGCCGACGTCTTGTTCAAAGCGGCGAACATCGTCCGTAAACGGAAGCACGAGTTCTCGGCCTACCTCGTCAAAGAAGCGGGCAAGCCTTGGAACGAAGCGGACGCGGACACGGCGGAAGCGATCGACTTCATGGAGTACTATGCGCGTCAAATGCTCGAACTTAAACCCGGTAAGAAAGTCGAGAGTCGCCCGGGCGAGTACAACCGCTATGACTACATCCCACTCGGGGTCGGGATCGTCATCAGCCCATGGAACTTCCCGTTCGCGATCATGGCAGGAACGGCCGTCGCGGCCATCGTCGCCGGTAACACGATCCTCTTGAAGCCAGCTTCGACGACACCGATCGTCGCGGCGAAATTCGTTGAGGTCATGGAAGAAGCGGGTCTCCCGAAAGGCGTCCTCAACTTCATCCCGGGACCGGGCGCTGAAGTCGGCGACTACCTCGTCGACCATCCGAAGACGCGCTTCATCAGCTTCACTGGTTCACGCGACGTGGGTCTCCGCATCAACGAGCGTGCCTCGAAGTTGAACGATGGCCAAATCTGGCTCAAACGCGTCATCGCCGAGATGGGCGGAAAAGACACGATCGTCGTCGACGAATCAGCGGACCTCGAACTCGCGGCCCAGTCGATCGTCAAATCGTCGTTCGGTTTCTCCGGACAAAAATGTTCAGCTTGTTCACGCGCCATCATCGTCGACAGCGTGTATGACACGGTACTCGACCGCGTCGTCGAATTGACGAACGAACTGTCAGTCGGAAACACCGAGCAGAACGAACACTTCATGGGACCGGTCATCGATGCGGCCGCGTTCAAGAAGGTCACGTCGTACTTCGACGTCGCGAAAGAAGAAGGACGCATCGTCACGGGCGGTAAAGCGGACGACTCGACCGGCTACTTCGTCGAGCCGACGGTCGTCGCCGACGTCGCACCGAAAGCACGTCTCATGCAAGAAGAGATCTTCGGGCCGATCGTCGCCTTCACGAAAGCGAAAGACTTCAAAGAAGCGATCGACATCGCCAACAACACCGAGTACGGCTTGACGGGCGCGGTGCTGACGCGTGACCGCTCGAACCAAGAATACGCACGCCAAAACTTCCACGTTGGCAACTTGTACTTCAACCGTGGTTGCACAGGCGCGATCGTCGGCTATCAGCCGTTCGGCGGCTTCAACATGTCAGGGACCGATTCAAAAGCAGGCGGGCCGGATTATATCCAGCTCCACATGCAAGCGAAAACGACGTCAGAGACGTTTTAATCCAGGAAGGCACGACGGGACAGCCCGTCGTGCCTTTTTTCTGTGTCGGCCTCACCCTAACGCCACGTCTAAAATCATCATGACGGTAAATCCAAGCATCAAGGCGATCGATGCCAAGTCCTTATGGCCATTCTCTTGCGACCCGGGGATGACTTCTTCGACGACGACAAAAATCATGGCCCCTGCGGCAAAGCTCAATGCGAACGGCAGTAGCGGCTCCATGACAAACACCGCCCAAACACCGAATAAGGCGGCGACCGGCTCGACGACGGCCGACAACTGTCCGTAGAAAAAACTCTTTCGTCGTGACATCCCGTCCCGCCTTAACGGCAGCGCCACCGCCACGCCTTCTGGAAAGTTTTGAATCCCGATCCCGATCGCGAGGGCGATGGCACCCGTCAACGAGGCCGATGGAAAGTCAGCCGCGACCGCCCCGAACGCGACCCCGATCGCTAGCCCTTCCGGTATGTTGTGCAACGTGATCGCTAAGACGAGCAACGTGCTGCGCTTTCGTTTGAACGGGCCGATTCCTTCCGCCTCACTGAGCGGGGAAGTCGGATGCAAGTGCGGAATCAGTTGATCGATGCCCCATAAAAAGAATCCCCCCAATAAAAAGCCGATCGTGGCCGGGAACCAGGCCGGCCAAGCGTCCTGTCCTGCCATCTCGATCGCCGGCGCGAGCAGCGACCAAAAACTGGCGGCAATCATCACCCCGCCGGCAAATCCGAGCATCCCGTCCATCAGCCGTTGATTGATCGATTTCGTCGTGAACACGACAGCCGCCCCGAGCGCCGTCATGCCCCATGTGAACAACGTCCCGAGCAAGGCTTGCACGGCCGGGCTCAGTTGAGCCACCCCGTCCCACATCGCCATCGCCTCCCCTTAAGCTTTGTATGCGCACCCTACTCTTTTCCCGTCGTCCCTGTGTCGCTAATCCCGATTTGAACAATCAAAAAAGAGGAGAGCGACGTCGCTCTCCTCCGTTATAGCCTTACTTAAAATGTACGCATCAAGTTCGCCATCTCGATGGCCGCTGTCGCTGCTTCCCAGCCTTTGTTCCCGGCTTTCGTCCCGGCCCGCTCGATCGCTTGTTCAATCGTCTCGGTCGTCAAGACGCCGAAGATGACCGGCACTTCCGACTGGTAGCTCGCTTGAGCGACACCTTTCGCCGCTTCGCTGCAGACGTAGTCGAAGTGCGGCGTCGCCCCGCGGATGACCGCACCGAGCGTGATGACAGCGTCATACTTCTTGCTCATCGCCATCTTTTTGGCGACGAGTGGGAGTTCGAACGCGCCCGGGACGAACGCGATCTCGACGTCGTCTTGCTCGATGCCGTGGCGCTTCAACGCATCCTTCGCCCCGTCGAGCAAGCGCATCGTAATCAAATCGTTGAACCGCCCGACGACGATCCCGATTTTCAAGCCTTTACCAACCAAGTTACCTTCAAATGTATGCAACATTATTCTTCTCCTCCAAAATGATTCATTTTTTGTTGTTTCGTCAAGCGATAGCGTTCATTCTCAGCGTGCTCCCCGACGATGATCGGGACGCGTTCGACGACGGTGATGCCGCACGCCTCCAAGGCATCGACTTTCTCTGGGTTGTTCGTCATGAGCCGCACGTTCGTGACGCCGAGGTCACGCAACATGCCCGCGCTCACCCGGTAGTCACGCAAGTCGGTATGCAACCCGAGCGCGACGTTCGCCTCGACCGTGTCGAGCCCTTGCTCCTGCAGTTCATACGCCTTCAATTTATTCAGTAAACCGATGCCGCGCCCTTCTTGACGCATGTAGAGCACGACGCCGCCCTCTTCTTCAATTTTAGCGAGTGACGCATCAAGTTGCGGACCGCAATCGCAGCGGTAAGAGCCGAACACGTCACCGGTCAGACATTCCGAATGGATGCGGACGAGCGGTGCATGTTCAAGTTCGCCTTTGATGAGCGCGACGTGCTCTTCGCGGTCAAGGACGTTTCGATAACCGATCAGGCGAAACTCACCCTTAGCCGAGGGGAGATTGACGTCCGCCTCTCGTTCGACGAGGTCCGTCTCCATATAGCGGACGAGCTCCTCGATCGTGATAAATTTCAAATCGTGCCGTTCCGCGACGTGGACCAGGTGCGGTACTCGAGCCATCTCGCCGTCTTCACGGATGATTTCGCAAATGACGGCGACCGGCTCACTCCCTGACAGTCGGGCCAAATCGACCGACGCTTCGGTGTGGCCGCGCCGCACCGAGACGCCACCTTTTTTCGCGATGAGCGGGAAGATGTGTCCCGGCCGTTGAAAATCGGCCGGACGCGCGTTTGCATTGGCCAGCTCGCGGACCGTGTGGGCCCGTTCGCTCGCCGAGATGCCCGTCGTCGTGTCGACATGATCGACACTGACGGTGAACGCCGTCCCGTGCGGATCGGTGCTGTTGTCGACCATCGGCGACAAGTCGAGCCGGACGGCGACTTCTTCCGCCAGGGCGGCACAGACGAGCCCTTTCCCTTCCGTGATGAGGAAGTTCATCGTCTCGGCCGTCATCTTATCGGCGAGGACGACGAAATCACCTTCGTTCTCCCGGTCCTCGTCATCGACGACGATGATCGGACGCCCCATCTTCAAATCTTCGATTGCTTGTTCGATTGTGTGAAACATCACCATCCCGCCTTTCCGTATCCCATCGACGCAAGTGATTCGAGCGTCATGTCCTTTTGATTCACTAGCTTTTCCATATATTTAGCCAACATATCGCATTCCAAATTGACCTTATCCCCTGCCTGCTTCATCCCGAGCACCGTCTCACTGTACGTGTGCGGGATGAGCGACAGCGTGAAGCCGCGTTCAGTGACCTCATACACCGTCAAGCTCGTCCCGTCGACCGAAATCGAACCTTTAGGGACGATGAAACGGAGTAGCGACGGCTCGCAACTAATATCGATGTAGACCGCGTTCGCGAGCGGACGCTTCTTGACGATGCGACCGACCCCGTCGACGTGTCCCGAGACGAAGTGACCGCCAAAGCGACCGTTCGCCGGCATCGCCCGCTCGAGGTTGACGTCCGTTCCAGGGCGGACCCCGTCTAGACTTGACGCTTTGAGCGTCTCCGGCATGACGTCGACGGCAAAACTCGTTTGATCAAACGCCGTCACGGTCAGGCAAATCCCGTTCACCGAGATGCTGTCGCCGAGCTTCACGTCTTCTAACACGATCTTGCCCGCGAGCGTGAGCCGTAGCGACGGCCCGTTCCGCTTCACTGCTTTCACACTGCCGATTTCTTCAACGATTCCCGTGAACATCGGACTCCCCCTTTCTCATGACGAGCTTGATATCGGTACCGACAGTTTCGACCGAGCCGATCGCGAAGCGCTCGATCGCATCTAACGGCCCGGCTTGGCTCGAGCGATAGACGCCTCGGTTCCCACCGAACACGCGCGGTGACTGATACATGACCCATTCGTCGACGTATCGTCCGTCAAAGAGTGACGTCACGAGCGTCGGTCCCGCCTCGATGAGCAAACGGCCGACGCCGCGACTATGCAAGTCACGAAGGACGTTGTCGAGTGTCGAATAGTCGGCAAGCTCGACACCGTTTCGCGCGAGCTCGGTCCGTTTCACTTCATCATCGGACAGCGTATAGACGAGCACCGGCACATCTTTCGCGCTCCGGACGAGCTGACTCGAGAGCGGTAAGCGGAGCTCGCGGTCGAGGATGACCCGAAGCGGCTGACGTGTCGGCGTGTCGAGCCGGACGGTCAAGGCAGGGTCGTCGGCGAGCACGGTCCCGATTCCAGTCAAGACGGCATCGACCGTCGCCCGTAGTTCGTGGACGTCACGTCTCGCTTCAGTCCCGGTCACCCACTGGCTCTCACCCGTGTCGAGCGCGACTTTCCCGTCTAGGCTCGTCGCCGTCTTCAATACGACGTACGGCCGTTTCGTCTCAAGCGAACGTAGGAACGCCGGATTGAGCGCACGGGCCTCGTCTTCGAGCAGACCGACTTCGACGTCGATCCCCGCCGCCTTCAAACGGGCGACACCTTTCCCTGCGACGAGCGGGTTCGGATCTTTCATCGCGATGACGGCGCACTTGATGCCCGACTCGACGATCAAGTCGGCACATGGCGGCGTTTTCCCGTAGTGCGAGCACGGCTCGAGCGTGACGTAAATCGTCGCACCGTATGCGGACGCACCGGCCATGCGAATGGCGTGTACTTCGGCGTGCGGTTCACCGGCCTTCAAATGGGCACCGAATCCGACGACGCGACCGTCTTTGACGACGACGGCCCCGACGAGCGGATTCACACCGGTCTGTCCGGCAGCGGACTTGGCCAATTGGATTGCTTGTTGCATGTACTGTTGCATCGTTCTCCCTCCTTGTTTCGTACAAACAAAAAGACCCTAAGGATGTCCTTAGGGTCTCGGCGGGAGGTCTCAGTCGTCATTTGGCAGGCCAAATAAGCGTTTTCTTTACAGAAAAACGTACGACGAAGCACAGGTCACGAGGACCTGTCTTTTTTCCTTCTCCCATCCAGACTATACTGTCGGCTCTAGAGTCACACTAGATCCACCGTTCGCACACGTGCGCCCGGGTCACGGACTTAGGGCTCGCGCCCATCACCGCCGGTTGGGAATTGCACCCGACCCCGAAGGAATATTTGTTTGTACGCATTTACTTTATCGCAAAAAAGAATCGAAGGCAAAAATAAAAGTGCAAAAAAGCGCCACTCCGATGAGCAGCGCTTCCAATCAAGCCAAGAACAAGACGACGAGCAAACCGACGATCCAGCAATAGAACGAGAAGTACTTGAGCTCACCCTTCGCCATGATGTGCTGGAACCATTTGAGCGAGATGGCCGTCAGCGCGTACGAGGCGATGAACGCCAAGACGAGCGGACCGAACAGATCACGCGTCGCTGGGTCGGTGAAGAGTGCCGGGCCGTCCAAAATCATCGTCCCGAGACTGACCGGGATGAACAAGAAGAACGAGAACCGGAGCGCCGACTCTTGTTTAATGCCGAGCAACATCGCCATGACGATCGTGGCACCCGAGCGGCTGATCCCGGGGATAAGCGCGACCGCTTGGGCGAGACCGATCAAGATGGCGTCACGTAACGTGATACCGCCGTCACCTTTATTCCCGCGCATGTTGCGGATGAACCAAAGTGCGACCCCGGTCAAAATCAATGTGTAGCCGACCGTCGCGACGCCGCTGAGCGTCTCACCGATCCAATCTCCGAATAACACGCCGAGCACGCCGGCCGGTACGGTCGCGACGAGCAAGAGACCGATGAACTTGACGTCGATCATCGTATCCTCGCTGCGGTCTTTCTTAAATAAGAACGTCCACAGACTGACGACGAGGCGGACGACATCTTGGCGATAAATCGTCAAGACGGCGAGGAGCGACGCAAAGTTGACGAAAATCTCGAACGACAGCCCAGGTAATTCGATATTGAATAGCTCTTGGAAGATGACCAAATGACCGCTCGACGAAATCGGGATCGGCTCCGTGAACCCTTGGACGAGACCAAGCAGCAAGTAAAATAACCATATTGTCATATCATAATATCCTCTTTTCTCAAATTCGCTCAATGCGGCTATTTTAGCAGAATCACAGTTTCATTGACCACCCTTAAAAAAAAATTCGTATATTTTGAAAACTTTTATTGATTAGTCTGAAAATTAAATTTATTATAGAGGTGTACTCAACTGGACAACGGTGATGACCCCATTGTCCAGCTGGGTACATTTTTGTATGGAATTCATATAAATTACCAAAAATAAAACTTTTTGTTTACAAATGAACCCATATAATATTAAATTTGTAATATACCTGTTACCTTTTTTTTCAATCTTTCATCCGACTTTAGACCTATCACGTCCCATTTTTAACATAAAAAACTTACAAAAGCGCTTATAAATCGTAAAAACTATCCGATAGTATGATTGTAGAAGCACTTTCGTCATCATTGTCGGTTCAGATATGAGTCCATGGAAGGAGGAACCATCATTGAGTCAAACGCTATCCACTAATACTCATCACTTATCAACCGAACAGCAACGCATGATTCACTGTATTCGTTTGCTCGGGGATTTATTAAAGGAACGTCCTCGTCGCTCTGTCTATCGTCGTTTCGCGATGGAGCAAAACTGGCCGTCTCCCGAATCGATCATTCGACAGTTCGGATCATGGGCCGAGGCACTCGCCATCGCCGGCTATGAATGGCATGGGGAAATCGCCGTTGATTTACCCGATAAAATGCCAAAATATACACGCGATGATATCGTCGAGACGCTTGCCCTCTATTCACGGGACATGGGTTCGATCATCACGCTGAAGAAATATCAAGAATGGCGGAAACTACATCCGAAAGCACCGAGCCATTACCACATCGTCAAGACGTTCGGTTCGTGGCATGACGCCTGCGCCGAAGCCGGGCTTGAGGCGAGCGTGACTTACTCGAAGTCAGAGTTGTCGAACGCTCTTCGAGAAGCGATTCATGAGATGGGCTTCTCTCTTTCATTCGAGGCGTACCGAGAATGGGCGAAACGCAACAACAAGCCATCTACGAAAGCGATCTTGCATCGTTACGGGTCTTGGTCCGCTGCCATCCATGCGGTCGAGTCCGACATGTTCAGCCAGAAATCATAATCATTCATTCAAAAAGGAGAACCGTTTAACGGTCCTCCTTTTTTTCATTGAATTCGTTCGGTCGACGTGTCCCGGTAATGGGCGACACGGTCGCGACCGTTAAACTTCGCCCCGACGTACATCGCCCGGTCGGCATGTCGCAACACCGTATCGAGCTCTTCGTACTCATGAATCGTCTCGATGCCGATGCTCGCCGTCACTTGGACCCGGATCCCTTCTGTCCCGAACGGGTGTGACCGGAGCGCTTGCCGAATCTTCTCACCGGTCACAATCCCCGCCGCCTCGTTCGTCCTCGGGAACACGAAGACGAACTCTTCGCCGCCGTAACGCGTGACGAGGTCACTGCTCCGGACGAGCCGGTTGAACAGGACCCCCGCTTCAATCAACACTTCGTCACCGAACGCATGGCCGTACGTATCGTTAATCGATTTAAAATGGTCGAGGTCGATCAAAAAGACCGACAACGGATACGACGCGACGTCGTTCAATCGCTCTTTCGTCCAACGTTTCAACGCCCGTTGGTTCGGCAACCCGGTCAACGGATCGGTCAGACTCTCGTGCTGGAGCCGATCCCGTTCATCGATCCGCTCGAGTGACCACGACAGGGTCTTGAGCAAGCGGTGAATCTCGACCGCGAGCGCCTCATCATAGGCACCGTTCGCCGTCGTCGAAATCATACAGCTGACCGCGTTCGTCGTGCTCGTCACCGGTTGAATGACGAGCGCGGAATGATGCAGTTCGCTTTGGTTCACCTGAAGCTCCGGGTGCCACTCGTGGAGCGAATCGTACAGAAAGTATGGCTCACTCGCGTCACGGTGCCGTTCGAGCGTATACGCATCAGTGACCGCTTCCGCTTTCCGCCCCCGCACATCATAAAACGTCTGGTCCCCGTCTCGATTGATTTGAAGCCAGCCGCGCTCGACCTCGACGACTTCCCGTAAGCCGTTCCAAAACTTTTCAATTAACAACGCTTCGCTGTCGACGCGATAGAGCTGTTCTTTCAACCGCTCGACTTGGTCGATCTTCGATTGCGTCTCTTCTGTCTGTGTCGCTTTCGACAACCCCATCTTCAAGATCGACAAGAGCAGGAACGTCGCCATCAACCCGACATACCCGAACAGTTGGAACGCCTCGAGCGCGACCATCGTGAACAACAGCTCGAGCGAGATGACGAGCCAATCGAACCGTAACAACCGCCACATGATCGGCAGCGGGATCCGCTCCCCGATCAAGAACCGGGACATGACGAAGCTGAAGCCGAGGACGAGATAAAGCACTCCGAAGAAACCGATCAGTGCCACTCCTTGCTCGAGCAAGTGGACGGTCGACCCGATCTCACCGCCGAGCGAAAAGTAGACGAGACCCGGGATGACGAGAATCATCGCCTCGATCAACGTGTTGAGCGGATAAAAGTGTAAGAAGCGCCGGCGGCCGACTTTCCTGTTGAACGCCCGTGCCTGGAACGTCAACAACAGCAATTGCCCCATTAAAAGTGCCGGGACGAGCCCGTACAAGAAGAACGTCATGAAGACGAACAGCTCGTGGAATGTGAAGTGCAGGTGCCGCCGCTTCAACGGGTTCATGACGAACAAGGCACCGAGCGTGTAGATGAACCAGAAGAACGCCCAATCGAACGTTTCCAGATCGGTCCACGTGTAATAGACGATCCCGATGAAGACGAGCGACCACGAGAGCCAGCTCCTTATGAGATACTTCCGAAACCGCATCGTCTTCCCCCTTTTCTTGTAACATTCTTTAATAGTATGAAGGGTTTTGGAGAAACATTCCAGTCGTTGTTTGAAAGTTGTGACAATGAAAAAACCGTGGCGTGCGCCACGGTCTGTCCGTTATTTCGCTTTCAAATAAGAAATGCCGATCGAGCCGGACCCGGTGTGGGCCCCGAGCAGCGGCGCGAGCGTGTCGACGCGGATCGGCACCTTGTCGCCGAGTTCCCGTTTCCACGACTCCGCAAGCTCTGGCACGTTCCCGTGGAAGATCGAGACGTCCGTGCATTCGCCTGACTCGATCGCCGCCCGGATGACCTCGAACAAGTGGGCTTGCGCCTTTTTATACGTCCGTACGGTCTGATACGGGACGATGAGCCCGTCCTCGAAGCGGAGCACCGGCTTCAGCTGCAGCATGTTGCCGATGAGCGCTTTTGATTTCGAGATGCGTCCACCTTTTTGCATTTGCGTCAAATTTTGAATCGTCAGTTCGATCCGGACGTCCTCGACGCGCTGTTTCATGTACGCCTCGACGTCATCAAGGGCGTCTCCGCGCTCGACGCGCTCGATCAGTTCTTCGAGCAACAGACCCATCGTATAAATACCCGACCGTGAATCGATGGCGAGCAGCTTGAACTCGGCGATCTCGGCCCCTTGGATCGACGCAGAGTACGTGCCGCTCAAGTCAGACGACAGGTGGACGGCGATGCCCATGTCATACTTCGGCTTCAACTCTTCATACAGCGTGGCGAAATCCCCGATTGCCGGTTGGCTCGTCGAGACGCGCTCGCCGGCATCGATCCAGTCGTACACCGTCTCGGCGTCGACTTCGATGCCGTCTTTATAAGGTTGATCGCCCTTGACGACGTAAAGCGGGACGATATGGATGTCTGGGTGGTGTTTGATCGAATCTGGCAAGACGACCGTGCTGTCCGTGATGTAGGCAATTTTCATGTGAGCCTCTCCTTTAAAATCGTGATTAGTACCTGGTAGTATGATTTTATCACAGGTGAAACGGTTTCACTAATTTTTCAAAAAATGTACCCGTCTTCGTCAAACGTTCAAACCTCTAAGGTCCACAACCCGCCCGAAACGGGTAAAAGATAACATGGACAAAGGAGGCGTTTTTTTATGATTCGAATCGAGAACGTCAATAAGATTTACAAGACCGGTGACATCGAGACGGCCGCCTTGAAAGACGTCGACTTGACGATCAACGACGGGGCGTTCGTCGTCATCCTCGGACCGAGCGGCAGCGGCAAGAGTACACTCTTGAACGTCATCAGCGGGCTTGATACGGTCACGTCCGGGAACATCACGTTCGATGACACCGTCTTGACCGACCTGTCCCCGGAACAGATGACGGCGTTTCGGCGCGACCATCTCGGCTTCATCTTCCAACAATACAATTTGCTCCAAAACTTGACCGTCTACGAAAATATCCAGATCGGGGCCGACCTGTCGACGCAACCGCTCGGTATCGACGAGCTGTTAGAGCAGGTCGGGCTGTCGCCTGCGCGCGACAAGTACCCGTACCAACTGTCCGGCGGTGAGCAGCAGCGCGTCTCGGTCGCCCGGAGTCTCGCCAAAAACCCGTCGATCATCTTTTGCGATGAACCGACCGGCTCGCTCGACGAGGACAACTCGAAGAAAGTGCTCGAGCTGCTCGAACGATTGAACACGACGTACGGCAAGACCGTCGTCGTCATCACCCACAACACCGGCATCAGCGCCATGGCCGACGACGTCATCAAGATGAACTCGGGACGCATCGTCGAACTGACGCACAACCCGGTCCGACAAGCCGCGCGCGATATCGCTTGGGGTTAGGAGGTTTCGACCATGCTGTATAAAAACGTTTTGAAGACGCTCGTCGGCAAATGGATGCAGCTCGTCGCCATCGCCGTCATCATCGTCATGAGCTCGCTCACCTATACGATGATGTTCTACGGCATCAGCGGGATCGAGGTCCCGACCGAGGACTACTTGGCGTCGTCGAACCAAGAGGACTTCGCCGTCGAGATGCTCAACCGCGTCACCGCAGACGAAGCGAACGATCCCGAAATCGCCTCCCTCGTCGCCTCGGGCACGTATACGCTCGCCGACTTGAAACAGGTCGACCCGGAACGCTTCGACGACTTGATCGGCGCCCGGATCGACGCGGTCGAGTCCGTCATGCCCGAGGCGACACTCGAACTTCGCGAATCCAAACTGATCACTTATCCATTCGCGGGCAGTGAACATCGGGGGCTCGTCTTAAAAGAAACAATGACGATCAATCAATCTTACCTCGAAGCAGGATCGCGTCCGACGACCGACGACGAGGTCGCGCTCAACGCCAAATACGCCGAGAAGAACGGGATCGAGGTCGGTGACACGATCGACCTCGGCACGCCGTTCACGGTGAGCGGCTTCGTCTTGTTTCCGGATTATACGCTCCCGCTGTTCGATGAGAACTTCTTCAATCTCGACGCCGGGACGCAGACACTCCTGCTCATGACGGACGAGGCGTATGAAGCGATCGTCGGCACGGAGTCGTTCCGGCTCTCAGGCGTCACGGACGGCGCGATCGACACCGTCGAGCTCCCATTCGTCGTCTCGGTCATGGAGACGGAGAATATTATGCGCAGCGGGGCCATCTATAGTGAGATCTCGTCCGGGAAAGCGATGGCGCTCGGACTTAGCCTATTCATCGTCTCGATCGCCGTCATCATCGTCGCCATTCTCATCTCGAACATGCTCGAGGCCGAACGCGGTCAGATCGGGCTGTTGAAAGCGATCGGCTACAACCGGCGCCAGATTTCAATCCCCTACTTGGTGCTGATCTTGGTGTTCGCGACGCTCATGCTCGTCATCGGGTACTTCCTCGGCCTCTACTTCGCCGACCCGCTCAAAAACCTGTATCTCGACTTCTATCTGTTGCCATCGATCACGATCGCTCAAAACCCACTCGTCTTCATGACCGCCGTCTTCGCCCCGCTTGTCTTCTTCGGCATCGTCGCCGGTGCCGTCATCTACAAGCTTATGGGTGAGAGCGCGCTCGCACTGTTATCACCGCGCGACAACATATCGCTCAACCGGCTCAGCCGGCTCGTCAGCCGAATGCTAAGCCGGGCCAGCGGGAAAACGAAGTTCAAATATTTATACGCCGTCAAAAGCACGGGCAGCTTCATCATCTTCTTCCTCGGTATCTTGTTCTCGACATTGTTGATCGTGTTCGCACTCATGATGAACGGGGCCGTCGACCGGATGACGGTCGGCGGATTGAACGACGTCGACTATGCGTATGAGGCGTACGCGAACACGGAATCGCCGCCAATGCTCGCCGACGGTCAGGAACCGTTCCTCGCCTATCCGTTCGCGTTCGTCGAGGATCAACTCGTCACCCTTAAAGGCTTGAGCGACGACAACACGCTCTACCGGTTGCGAGACCGGGACGGGAACGAATTGACCCCTGCAACCGATGGCGTCATCGTCACCGAACCGCTCGCCTTAAAACAGAGCTTTGACGTCGGCGACACGATCGACCTCGAGCTCGACGGGGAGACGTTATCGTACCCGATCCTCGGCATCGCCGATGACTTCACGGGTGACGTCGTCTATTTACCGATTGAAATGCTCAGCAACGAGCTGACAGACGGCGCCTCGAGCGATTTGTTCAACGGCGTCTACGCCAGTGAACGGCCGGACGAGTCGGTGTATCCGACGATTCTGTCGCGCGACGGCTTGATCGAACAGTCCGAGTCGATCAACGAGTATATGAATTTGATGATGAACGTCATGATCGGCGGCTCCGCCTTGATCGCCTTCAGCATCTTGTTCGTCTTGACCGCGCTCACGGTCGAGAAAAACTATTACGTCATCTCGCTCCTCAAAGTGATGGGGTATAATCGACGTGAGGTCCGCTCGATGATCCTCGACAGCTATTTCGTCTACGCGCTCATCTCAGCACTCCTCAGCATCCCGATCGCCCTCGTCGTCCTCCGGATCATCATCGTCGTCTTCGCCGAGGACTACGGGCTCGTCTTGCCGCTCGAGTTTGAATGGATCTACGTGCTCTATACGGTCGGGGCCGTCACGCTCTTGTTCTTCGTCAGCACGTTCGTCAGCCGGCGCAAGATCGATCAAATCCCGCTCCAAGAAGTGTTGAAGACGTATCAAGAATAATTTTGCTCGAAATAGGGCATAATAAGAGAAGAGACTAGGCCTCTCGCTTGAGGGGCCTAACTATTTGCAGAAGAGGATGATTCTAATGAACCGTACACAAGTGTTGCTCGCTATCCCAGGAAACTGGCCATCGGCCGAGGCAGTGAGCGAAAAGATTAGTATACATAGCGAAGGCTACACAATGGCCGGCCTGTTGCTGTTAGAAGACGAGACCGGAAAAGCGTTCACCGTCGAAGTCGTCGAACGCGACCCAGCGCTCGCCGAGGCGATGATTCACGCCAGCACGAGCGGCTTCACACCGAAAATCGCCAAAGGACTTACGCGTCACACACATATCGTCTATTTGATCGGCGACGTCAATGATGTGACAGACATCGCCGCGGCCCGTCGCGGGGCGAACGCCCTGTTGAACGCCGGCGGACTCGGTGTCATGGTCGAGACGGCAGGCGTCGCTTATTCGAAAGACGAATGGCAAGCGTCGAAAGAAGAAGACCTCGCCCTCGACTACTCGCTCCTCACCGCCATCACGGAAGAAGAGACGGCGTACGTGTCGTGGGGCATGAAAGCGTTCGGCCATGCCGACGTCGCCGTACCAGAAACGCTCGAGATCGAAGACGCGATCCACGTCATCCATTCGTTTAACTTCCATTTGATCGCAGGCGGATCAATGTTCGGTGACGGCGACAGCTTCACGTTCGAGGACGGCAAGACGTTCACGGTCGAGATGGGCGAAGACGAGCGCACGTCAATCGACAACTTGCTCCATAACCCGTTCGGCTTGATCTACCTCGTACCACAAATTGCAGAATAACATGTCAATCGATTAATTTGGACCCACATCCAAATTGATCGATTTTTTGATATCGCTCGTCCTTCCGGCGCCCACGCTTTCCGCAGGCAATCCCGGAGCCGCATCGCGACTCGCGTCGCTGCTGGGTCTCCGTCGGATTGCTTTCCTGCAGGAGTCGGGGCGCCATCGGACGAGCAACAAAAAGGTACTGTTCGAAAACTAATCGAACAGCTAATAGCCGAACGGAAAATCATCCGTGTCGGAAATGGGCCATCTACTCGCTACCAGCCCCTAAAGTAAACAAGAGCTCACAGATCATTCGTCTGTGAGCTCTTGTTGTTTCGGCATGTCGAGCGGCATAAAGTAATGGTCGCACCCTTCCCATTCGAGCTGTTCGCTCAAAATATCGAACGACGTCCGGAAGAATGCCTGCACGTCTCTCGTTTCCCCTACGTTCTCAAGAGATAAAAAGAACTCGCTCTTGCCGGCATCATAATAGGCGTCTTGCGGTTTGAGCCGCTCCGTCCCGATCTCCGTGTACTGGAACGGGTAAGGCAAGATGAAGAACGTCGGAATATCGACCGCTTCATCACCGAGCCAAAACCCGAACTCGACCATGTGCTCGTCAAACGCCGCCTTCTCGATGACTTTATCTTGCGGGAACGGCTCAGGCCGTCCATAGACGATGAGCGACGACACGTCAAACGTTCCCCAAAACAGGCCTGGCTTCACTTTCCGACAGCGGAGCGGTGCGAGAAATGCCGTTTGCTCCCGCGCGGCGTATTGAAACAGACGGATGCCTCGTTGCGCCGCCATAGCGTCATAGGCGAGCGGTGTCTCGTCCCGGTCCAGATAACGTAACTCCCGCATCTCTTGCGTTCTCGGATTGAGGGCGACCGAGACGCCGTTTGCGCGCAGGGCACCCATGATTTCTTCATAGTACGTACTGATCGACTTGCCTGCTTCGAGCGGGAATACCGACGTGTCGGCACCGACTTGGACTCTGATATGAGATTGAAAGACATCGACGTCGAGTTGTAGCCACGTCTCCCCTTGCACGAGCGGGCCAGTCGAAAAGCCGCTCAGCGCAACGGGCAACGTGACGTGTGTCCATTGTGGCTCTTGCGGAGCCAAAGCCAACTTGATTTTCCCCAAGATTTGCGACAGCAAATGGAGCGTGAGCTTTGTCTCAGCCCATTCCGAGTGGCGTATCATCTCCATCACAGATTCCTCCGTTCCTTCGTTGCAAAAGTGACAGAACCACTTCATTAATTCCCGTTAAATCATCACGACAATCAAAAAAATCCACAGACACATGTCTGTGGATTTACTTTCTCATCTCTTGGAGCCGTTCGAGCTGGTGGGTCAACTCACCGATCGGCACGAACCGGGCCCGGCGGAGCATCTCTTTGCCGTCGATGAAGAACAAGACGACCGGTACGGTGAAAATCGAATAGGCGCCGGCGATATCCGGCACTTCGTCCGAATCGACCGCGACCGCCTCGATGTCGGGAAAATCAACGAGCATCTCCTCGACTTGCGGCTTGAGCGAGTGACAGACGCTGCATCCCGGGTGCGAGACATAGACGAGCAACTGCTCGGCCTCAGCAACCCGTTCATTCAACATCGAAAGTGTGTTCACAGCCTCCATGCTGTCTCCCCCTTTCAACTTAAGCGTCGAGCCAAAGCACACCGACCGTCTCAAAGCCGGCATGGACCGCAATCGACGGACAGAAACGTGTCTTCACGACGTCAACTTCCGGCAATTTCGCTTGGATGAGGGCGACGAGGTTGTCTTGCATCTCTGGAGCGAGCGCCGTCTGGACGAAGACACGGTTGTTATGGATTCCGTTCGCCGCATGAAGACGTTCGAGTTCTGTGACCATCTCAGCGTACGCTTTTTTGATCGAACGCACTTTCTTGAACGGGATGACTTTCCCAGATTCGTCGAGCGTGATGATCGGTTTGATGTTCAAGATGTTCGCGAGGAACATCTCACCTGATGACACACGTCCGCCCCGGCGCATCGTCTCCATGTTCCCGATGATCATGAAGAAGTTTTTCTTGTCACGCCACGCTTCGAGAAGAGCGACGATTTCCTCGACCGACTTGCCTTCCTTCTCGGCAGCGAGACCGAGACGGACGAGCTCTTGCTGCGCCTCGAGCGCTGCGTGCGAGTCGACCGTGTAAACTTTAAATCCAGCCGCCTCAGCCGCTGCACTCGAGTTTTTGACGGTGCTGCTCAATCCGTTTGAACAGTGGACGGCGATGGCGCAATCGTACCCTTCTTCTTTTAAGCGCTCGTAACGCGAGATGAAGTCACCAAAAATCGGTTGCGACGTCTTCGCTTCTTTCTTTTGGTCGATCATGTAGCGGTGCAATTCCTCAATCGAGAGGTCGACTTCACTGTAGCCGCTCCCGTCGACGATCAATTGGATCGGGACGATCTCGACGCCGAGCTGGGCGGCCTCCTCTTTCGAGAAGTTGGCCATACTATCGGTGATCCATGCAATTTTTGTCATAACAAATAGTCCTCCAGTAGTCGTTCAATTTTTTCCTCTTTCATTATAACCCATTTTCCCCGCCACTTCCCCGAAGAAAAAAGCAGAACGATTGCGGAATCGTCCTGCTCCCGTTCATTTTGTCGAAATCAGTTTCGTGTGGGCGAACTCATCGTGCGGCAGTTCGAGGTCTTTATTCGACTTCATCTGTTGAAGTGCACGAAGAAGTGGTAGACCGAGCGTCGCCGGATAGACGACGTCCTTGTAGAGCGTCCGTTTCATGACTTGTTCGAGCGTTAGCGGCCGGCCGTCTTGGCTCACGACTTTAATCCCGACGATTTTGTCGCCGATCGTCTGCCCGTCCCGGTTGAGCAAGAAATAGGCTTCTCCTGCGATGGAGACGATTGTCGGTAAGTAATAATGCTTCACTTCTTTATCCGGCCAGATTTTTTTACGGATCGTCTTCTCGACGAGTTTCGCGGGTGCTTCTAATAGGATTTTATCGATTCGACTAGCTACAGCGCGTTTCCAGATTGGGACTGCCACGTTCATCATCCTTTCGTTTCGTTTCCTAGCCTTTAGATTCCTCTTTTGGCTTGGCTTGAAACGCTGAAAACGGACAACCTGACCGCGCGAACAAGTTCGGCGTCACAATCTTGTCATCATAGTGCCGATGAAAGACGTGGGTCGAGGCCGGTGACAGCGGCGGGATGAGCCAACTCCACTGTCCGGTCACGTCACGACCGGCGTCCGTCTCATTTTTCTCGAACCGTTTAAATTGTTTCGCCGCTGTATGATGGTCGACAATCGTCACGCCGGCGCGCTCGAACGATTGCAAGACGGCGACGTTCAGCTCGACGAGGGCGCGGTCACGCCAGAGCGTCCGCTCTTTTGTCGTATCGAGACCGAGTGATGCCCCGACAAGCGGGAGCAGGTTGTAGCGCTCGACGTCGGCGAGGTTGCGCGCCCCGATCTCTGTCTCCATGTACCACCCGTTGAACGGGACCGATGTGAAGCGGTGTCCACCGATTTCAAGCTCCATGTCAGCGATGGCCGGGACGGCGTGCCACTTGACGTCACGTCCCCCGAACAAATCGACGTCGTCATGGCGAATATCGACCTCGAGCACGGCATCGGCCGGCAGTTCATACATGCGGATCTCGTTCCCGTCTGTAAGCAAGAGCGGTAACAGATCGAAAGCCGTCCCAGCCCCGACCCACCCGAGACGCATCGCCTGTCTCGTCATCGACAGCGATAGCGGGTCACCGACGATGCCGTCTGTCGTCTCGTACGCCGCGTAACGGATGAGTTGTGTGTTCAAAATCCGAAAATGGTTCGGGAGGACGGTCATCGTCGAGCGAATCTTTCCGCCGTTCGTCGCGTAGCGAAGATGGGCGACGATTGCTTCAAACACATCATCAAACGTTTCCGCGTCACGCGCGTCGTGGACGGTGAGCGTCTGCCAAAACAAGCGGCCGATGCAGCGGTTCGAGTTGCGCCATGCGAGTTTTGCCCCGGACGCCAATTCGTCCGTCGTGAGCGTGTACGTCCCGGTCCGCTCGATTTCGGCTTCGATCTCCCGTAACCGTTCGGTATGCTCCCCTTCAAGTTGTGAGAAAAAGTGGCGGGCTGCCTGTAGTCGATCCATCGTTTCTGTCTCCTCTTCTGATCTGTCCCTTCCATCTTAGAGAAAACTGCGTCCCGTTTCTAGTTTTAGAGCGCACAAAAAGCGAGCCGGCAAATCCGGCTCGCTTTGTCTCATCTTTCGATTAAATCTTTCGCTTGTTGAATCGTGAAGCCGCGCGGTTTGTCACTTTCGAGCGCGGTCAACCGTTTCTCGAGTTCGACGGTCTGTTCGTACGTCGCTTCATATTGATACAATCCGTTCGCAAGCTCGGTCAATCGAGTCACTTGAATCGGCAGCGACGGCTGCCCGTCATCAAGCAAGATGACGAGATTGATGTCACTATCGACCGGTAACCGGATCGAGCCATAGAAGGCGACCGCTTTAAATCCACGCTTCATGATGACGATCGGCGATGTCCCAACCGCGACGGCTTGATTGCGCAGGCGCGTGATCGTGATGCCGGCGTGGATCAACCGGTTCGACGGTTGGATCGTCTCGACGTACTCCTCGATCGGAATGAGCGTTCCCGTCTCGAGCGCTTGTTCAAAATCGGATTCTCGCAACGGTCGGCTGAAAATGAAACCTTGAATGACGTGACAACCGAACTCACGGAGTCGAAGTAAGTCATCCATCATCTCGACACCCTCGACGACGACGTTCATCCCGAACTCTTCGGCGATGAGGAGCAGACTCCGGATGATGCCTTGGGCTTTTCGGCTTTGGTTGACGTTATGGGCGAAGATACGGTCAATCTTGATTGTCTGGGCACTGTACGCCTGTAAGTAAGCAAGCGACGAATACCCTTTACCGAAGTCGTCAAACGCGATCGGGATACCGAGGTTGTTCAACCGTTCGAACGCTTGTGTGATCTGCTGGGCGTCGTCTAACAGTGACGTCTCCGAGATCTCGACTTCGAGATACGACGCCGGGACGTGGAAGCGGTCTAACATATCTTCGAACACGCGTTCAAACCGTTCTTGATACAAGTATTTGGCTGAGACATTGATCGAGATCGGGACTCGATGTTTGAGCGACGTGATATAGCGGCACACCTCTTCGATCAACCAGTTCGTCAAATCGAGATGGAGGCTGCTCTCCTCGGCGAGCGGAATAAATTCGGCTGGCGAGATCGAGCCCCACGTCGGGTGCGTCCAACGCATGAGCGCCTCGGCTCCGACGATTTGACCGGTCCAGGCGTTCACTTTCGGTTGATACATCAAATAGAATTCGTTGTTTTTAAGCGCACCTCGCATATCGCGCAACAGCTCGTAGCGTTTGAGTGACTCGATGTCCATTTGCGACGAATACAGTTCGAGTTGCGTCCCGAACTTTTTATCGGCCCGGTTCATGGCGACGCATGCGTGCTTGATCAATTCGCTCGCCTGTGCCCCGTCTTCAGGATAGCGGCTCACGCCGATCGAGATTCGCGCGAACAAGTCATACGCGTCAATATGGAACCGGTGCTTCGACAGCGTTCCTAACTCTTTCCCGAGCGCAAGCACTTCCGGGTCTTCCATCCGGCGCGGCAACACGATCAAGACGTTATCCGCATCGAGATGACCGAGCAAGGCGTCTTGTGGCAACAGACGAATCAATTGGTTCACCGTCGCGACACGCCACTCGTCACCGAGCTCGTAGCCGAACGTATTGTTGATCTCGGCAATCCGGTTGAACGAAAGCGAGAACAATGTGAACGGGTCGCGTTTGCGCGTGAGTTGATAGACCGATCCTGTGATTGACTCACGGTTTGGCATGTTTGTGATCGGGTCGAGCGAGGCGAGGCGCCAAATCTCTTGTTGCTGTTCTTTCAATTGGGTGATGTCTTTGACGAGCGTCCGAAACCCGATGACGATTCCGTCTTCAGAGAAAATCGGTTCCCGGTTCTCTTCGATCCATTTGACATTGCCTTTCGCATAGATACGATACGAGAACGTTGTCGGTTTACCGCTGAGCGTCACTTCTCGGGCTTGGTTCACTTTCGGCACGTCGTCAGGAACGACGACACGCTGCCAATAGTCAGGGTGTGTGTTGAACTGGTCTTCCGTATAGCCAAAGATGTGCGAGAAGCCCGGCGTCAAAAACTTAAACTGTTTCGTCTCGAAATAACGTTCAAAAATGACCGAGTCGACGATTTCGCACAACTGCTTCACTTTGGACTGCTCCATCGTGAGCGCTTCTTCGACTTTGACCAAATTGGTGACGTCAAACATTGCCCACGTCACCGATTTTCGATCTTTTGACATTCCGACTTTGACGATCAAATCCAAATATTTTTGTTGCTTCGGATTGAACGCCTTGATTTGGGTCTCATACTCTTGCACGTCAGCATCGTGGATGAGCGTCTCGATGGCTGCCGCAAATTCTGGACGGTAATCCTCATGGATCATGTTACGGAAATGTTCGCGTTTCATATCTCCCAGTTGCCGCTTAGATAACCCGAGCAGTTCACCCGTCTGCGGTGAATGGTAAAACTCGCCGGACTCGAGGTCAAGTTCGATCAGGATGAGACCCGGGATGCGCTCGAACAGCGTCCGTCCCACTTTCATCCGATTGTATCGTTCGCGCAGTTCCATCTGGGTCGTCAAGTCTTTGACGACGCCGTACAGACCGGTGATGACCCGGCCGGTATAGAGCGGCGTATTCGTGACCGACAGATGAATGCGTCGCTTGTCCGCATTCAACGCTTTCAGTTCATAATGGACCGTCTCCCCATGGAGCGCCCGCTGATGAAAGGCGTGAACACGTTCGCTTTCTAGTTTTGGAAGCCAGGAGTCAGGATCGACGAAACGCTCCTCTTCCCCGCTAAAGAGAAGCGACAACTTTTCGTTCGAGTCGACGAAGTTCAAATCTCGATCAAGGACGTACACCGCGTCAGGATATTGATCGAGCAATAACGGATCGATATTGATTCTCCCCTCATGCTCGGCCTGCTCAACGTTTGATTCTAATACATGCTTCCAATTACGGAAGAAGCCCATGTGTATCACTCCTTCGTGTGACAAATGTCACGTTTCGATACGTGTTAACTTGATTATACAAGATTGACTAGTTGAAAGAGCTTCTGCATTTTGCAAATAAGGGAAATGAACCGTATTACATACATATATTCAAAAAAATGTCATGTCTTAATGTGCTGTCAACCTACTCCTCCACACGATGATGACGCAAAAAAGACCACGGATATGTGCTCCGTGGTCTCGCGCATTATGGTTGTTTTACGACGACCGTCGCATACGATGGCACGTCGACATAGCCCGAGACGCGTTTGATCGTCTTCGTTCCTGCCTGACTGCCGTCGACAATCACGTTCCACTGTCCTGTCGGAAGTTTCACTTTGACTGTTTCTGCGTTGGCGTTATGTGTGATGAACAAGTCTTTCTTCTGGCCAGGCGCTTTGTCATCGATCAAATACGTGATGACGTTTGGCGCAGAACGATAGAACTTGACGTTCTTCTTGACGTCAGTCGCTTTCGTCATGCGAAGCCCTGGGTTTTGTTTACGCATCTCGATCAAGCCTTTCATGTACTGGACGTCCGCCTTACGTTCAGCGGCGCGTTTCCAATCCATTTGGTTGATGCGGTCCGGTGATTTGTACGAGTTGTGATCGCCTTCTTTCGTCCGCATGAACTCTTGACCGGCGTGGAGGAATGTCGTCCCCTGGCTCGTCAAGAGGATGCTTGACGCGAGACGATGCATCTTCGTCCGGTCAGCTTCCGCCGTCTCTTTATTCGTGAGTTCGAGCTTGTCCCAAAGCGTGTGGTTGTCGTGCGCTTCGACGTACGTGATCGCTTGCGTCGGCTCTTTCGTGAAGCCTTTGATCTCGGCATTGTAGTCGATCTCACCGACGATTCCCGTCTTGATGCGGTTCTCAAGACCGTCTTTGCCGTTGATGAAGCCGTTGTCCGTGTCGATAAAGACGCTGCCTTTCAAGCCGTCACGGATGTTGTCGTTAAAGTGCGCGACGCGGGGCATCTTGTAGGCGTTCTTTTGGTTCGCTTTCAGTGCCGGGTCGAGCGGTGTGCTGAGGTCCCAACCCTCGCCGAAGACGAGGATCGATTTATCGACTTTGTCGAGCGCTTGACGGACTTGGTTCATCGTCTCGACGTCGTGGATGCCCATGAGGTCGAAGCGGAACCCGTCCCAATGATATTCTTGCGCCCAGTAGACGACTGAATCGACGATGAGTTTTTGCATCATCTTACGCTCAGACGCGGTGTCGTTGCCGACGCCCGTCCCGTTCGCGAAGTCGCCGCCTGCCGTGTAACGGTAGTAGTAGCCTGGTACGATCTTATGAAGGTTCGAGGCTTGCGCATCGAACATGTGATTGTAGACGACGTCCATGACAGCACGCAAGTTGTGGTCGTGGAGACCTTGAATCATTTCTTTCATCTGCATGATTCGAACTTTTGCGTCATAAGGGTTCGTCGAGTATGAGCCTTCCGGCGCGTTATAGTTTTTCGGGTCATAGCCCCAGTTATATGTCGCGTTCGGTTTCGTCTCGTCGACCGAGGCCGTGTTGTAGTCATACACCGGGATGAACTGGACGTGCGTCACGCCGAGGTCTTTGACGTGGTCAAGGCCTGTCTTCGTCGCCGTCTTCTTCCCGTTTTCAATCAAGCGAGTACCCGGTTGAACGACACCGAGGTATTTACCTTTATAGCGAATTCCTGAATCGTACGTGTTCGATGTGACGTCAAAGATTGAGAAGTCACGGACGTGTGTCTCGTAGATGATTGCGTCCGTCGCGTTTTGAAGCTTCGGTTTCATCGAGTTCCAACGTTTCGGTTTCGTCTCGTTCAAGTCGACGATGACCCCTTGGTCCCCGTTGACGCCGACCGCCGTCGCATACGGATCGACCGCACGGACGCTGCCTGACGCATGCTTGACGTTGTACGTGTAGCCGATGCCGTCGAGGTCACCGCGGACTTCAGCAGTCCACGTGCCGCGTTCGCCACGCTTCATCGCAATCGTTTTCTTGATATCCTTGTCGTTCGCTGGACGCTCTTTCGGCATGTTCCACAGTTCGAGTGAAACGTCTTGAGCCGTCGGTGCCCAAAGCACGAAGTTCGTCTTCGACTGCTTGTATGTGACGCCGAGCTTGCCGTTATACGCATACTTCGCATCGAATTCCGGTGACCGGAGCACGTCGCCCGCTTGCAGCACTTTGTCACCGAACGTCGGGTGCGACGCCGTGATGACTTGCGCCAAGTCGAGGTCAGCACTGAAGTTTACCGTGACCGATTTGTCGCCAGTCTTCTCGACCGACTCGACTGCCGCGCCATCGACCTTCAATTCACTAAGGAACTGCTCATCGATCGCGCGGTTGAGCGTTAGTTCCGCCTGACGGAACGTGTTTGCCTCGAACGAGACGATTTTTGGTGAGCGGTCGATTTCTGGCTCTGAATAGTAAATCGTCGAATCACCTTCGACGAGCCAAATCTCTTTCGCCGTGCTGAGCGCGAAGCGGTCTTCGCCGTCCTTGTCGGACCATTCGCCTTTTTTCGTGATCAGACCGATGAGTTGTTTCGCATCCGGATTCGCAAACTTCACGTTCGCGACACCGCCGTAGGCGTCCGTCTCATCAAAGTTGATGCTTTGACCGTCGCCACCGTCCGGCCACGTCCAAACACCCCAGTCGGTGTATGTATTGTCATAGCGGAAGTAGTGGACTTTCATGTCGACTTCCGTCTTCGCCGTCTCCCCGTCCGGGTTCGACGTGTAGATTTTCGAGTCGCCCGACTTGATCCACACTTCGGCGACACCGTCCTTGATCATGTCTTTCGTGATCAGGCGGTCGTTTTCCGACCCTTTATCCTTGTCCCAATTGTCCGTTCGGACGATGAGACCGATCTGTTCAGGTGAGTCGACCGGGAATTCGTAGGCCGCCACCTTGCCGTAATCGTCCTCGCCGTTAAAGGCGAAGCCTTTGTTCGGGAAGTAATCTGGGCCATTCGCCCAAAGCCATAAGTTCCAATCCATTTGATTGTCTGGCGCCTCTTGATAGTGGACGACGACTAGTGTCGACTTGCCTTTATCAAGGGCAGACGCTGACATCGGAAACATCGACAGAATCAGTGCAAACGTTAGCACAACTGCCCATACTGGTTTCCATTGTTTGTTGACCATGTGGGTCCCTCCTTGTAGCATGAATTTAGGAAAACGCTTACACAAAAATTGTAAACGTTTGCTTCCTTAATTTCAATTCTTTTCTAAATAAACAACTAACGTTTCCCATATCAAGCCACTTGTTGGTTCGAACTCATTTTCCCATCACAAAATGATTGCTTTTTTATCCTCATCTGCCGAATATAGAAAATAGGGGAGGAATTTTTAAAATGTCGATGACCAATTTAATCAATAACTTGATTGCCAACGCCAGCTTACTGCTGATCGGCCTTTATATGATCTCGCGCCTCACGAAGCTCGGGTTCACGAGCAAGCTCCCGTTAAGACGGCAAATCACGATTTCACTACTCCTCGCCGGCCTGACGATCGTCATTACGTTGCATGGTGTGCTCTGGAACGCCCAAGCCGACTTTCAGTACGGGTTTGTCCCCATCATCATTGCCGGCCTTTACTTTGGCCTCCAAGGCGTCCGGATCACGTACGTCTCGAGCATACTGCTGCTTCCGTTCATCATATCGGATACGTTGCTGTTAATCGTTTTTCTCGACTATACGGTCGCGGCCACAACCGCAGTCGTCTATATGAAACTCCGGGAGCGAATCAAACCGACGCGGGACATCCGCATCGTCAACGCCATCAGCCTCGGATTTATCGCCTTGTTCTCGCTCTTAAACTTTAGTACCTATACCGCTCCAAAAATGTACGTCTATACGTTGATTGCTTTCGTCACGATTGGATATTCAACCGGGTTCGTCCTTCATATCGTCTATGGGGGCATCCGCAAGATGCAGCGCACGGAACGGCAGATCACAAAATATCGAGAAGCCGCCTACACCGACGCCTTGACGGGTCTTGGCAACCGTCGTCGCTTCGAGGAAGAGATGAAGCGCGTCGACGAGGAAGTGTTCTCGAGTCCTTACGACATCACGCTGCTCTTACTCGATATCGATCATTTTAAATCGGTGAACGATACGTATGGCCATGATGCCGGCGACGCCATCTTGATCGAGCTTGGCAAACGGCTCACAGAGACGGCCCGTACCGATGACATGGTGTGTCGCCATGGCGGCGAAGAGTTCTCGGTGCTGTTGTCGGACTGCAACTTGTCGCAAGGGTTCGTCATCGCCAACCGCTACTTGCGTCAAATCGCGGAAAGTCCATTTTTGCTCCCGGACGGCAAACAGCTCGACATCACCGTCTCGATCGGTGTCGCGAGTACGTCCGAACCAAAGATCGTCACGTCCGAACAACTCACCAAAAAATCCGACCTCGGTCTGTATGTCGCCAAACGTAGCGGTCGCAACCGGGTCAGTAAATGGAATCAGCAACAAGCGAACTAACCCCCGATGTCAGCGCATCGGGGGTTAGTTCACAATTTGTTGAATTCGTCTAACGATTCCAAATACCGGCGATAACTCAGTTTAAACTCCTCGTCCGTCACATCTGGCGGCCACATCGCTCTCGGGATGAGTCCTGTGAACTTCGCCCCGCCTGTATGCGCGTAAACATAAGAGACAACCTGTTCACACATATCGCGCGTCAAAAAACCGGTCACAAACTTCCCGTCCTTACTCTCGAGCACGATATCGAGCCGGCGACCTTCCATTTCATCAATGATCAGTTGATTGTAACGACGATGTTCCTCGTCCTTATGTTTGTATACCATCCCACGCCGTGCGTTATCCTCACGTTCCCATTTGTGGTCCTTTTTTTCCTTCGCCGTAAAAATTTTATCGATCATACGCGGGTCATCAATCGTCAAACAGCAGAAGATATGCTCATACGACAGCTGATCATCATTCACGAGGTCCATAATATCCGTTTTCGGAATGATGCGTGCCTTGTAGCGGACCATCACACGCCGGACGACTTCTTCTTTTTCAAAAATGAGCCATTGCTTTCGACGTTCGAACTTTTCATGCAACATCCGGTAGTTCATGATATTCACCTCACTGATAAGCATATCAAAACAGAGCGTCCGAAAAAATGATTCGGACGCCCTGTTTGTTAATTCCCGTGTTTTTTGAATAGTTGATAGTTCTTGTTGCCGCCTGACAAGTTGTAGACGTCGGTGAAGCCGAGGTTACGGAGCACGTTTTGCGCTGCGTTCCCGGTGACGCCGCCGTTGCAGTAGACGACCGTCGGCTTGTCTTTCTCGAGGTCTTTTGACGCCTCGCGAAGCTTGCCGAGCGGGATGTTGACCGCACAGTCGACGCACGCCTTCTCAAACTGCGCCGCTTTCCGTGTATCGATGACCTGGATGTACTCGTCCGCGTCGATCCGCTGCTGTAGCTCAGCCGGCGTAATGAGACGGGCCGACTTGTTCATGCTGTTCGCCAGTGCCATCCCCGTGTACATGACCGGGTCTTTCGTCGTCGAAAACGGCGGTGCGTACGCGAGGTCGAGATGGAACAAATCATCAACTTTCGCTTTGAACGTGATCGCCGTGACGAACACGTCGATACGCTTGTCGACGCCTTCGAAGCCGACGATTTGGACGCCGAGCAGTTGACGTGTCGCCCGGTCGCCGATCGCTTTGATCGTCATGTCTTTCCCGCCCATATAGGCCGGCTTGTCCGGTTTCGTGTTGTGGAGCACTTCGACGTCGTAGCCAAGGTCACGCGCTTCACGCTCCGAGAGGCCCGTCTGCGCGACCGCGAGGCCGAACACTTTGAAGATGCCCGTCCCGAGGATGCCGCGGTGTTCGAGTTCCCCGCCCGTGAGCAGGTCACCTAGTGAACGTCCCATCTTGTTCGCCGTCGAGCCGAGTGGGCGCCAAATCGGTTTACCCGTGACGAGCGAGACGCTTTCAGCGACGTCGCCGGCAGCATAGACGCTGTCCACGTTCGTCTCCATCCGTTCGTTGATGGCGATTGCACCCGTCTCACCGATTGTGACACCGATCGACTTGGCGAGTTCCGTGTTCGGACGGACACCGACCGATAGGATGACGAGGTCGGTCTCGACCGTCTTCCCGCTCGCGGTGACAACGCGTTCGACGTGACCGTCGCCGACGAGCTCTGTCACGGTCTCACCGAGCAACAGCTCGATGCCGTTCTTCTCGAGGTGGTCCTCGACGCGGCACGCCATGTCTTTGTCGAGCGGCGGCATCACTTGCGGGATGCGCTCGATGATCGTGACGTCGATGCCACGAAGTTTGAGCTGCTCGGCCATCTCAAGACCGATGAAGCCGGCCCCGATGACCGTCGCATGTTTCGGGTTCGTCGCGTCGACGAAGTTGCGTGTCGCTTCCGCGTTCTGGATGTTG
Organism: Exiguobacterium sp. SH0S2; assembly: GCF_004337185.1. Lineage (NCBI taxonomy): Bacteria > Bacillati > Bacillota > Bacilli > Caryophanales > Exiguobacterium > Exiguobacterium sp. SH0S2. The sequence continues at coordinate 192,609 of NZ_SJVB01000002.1, forward strand.
CGGATCGGGAAGACGTTATCTGACTTCACGCCCGGAATCGGCGGGACGATGCTCGAGGCACCGGTCGCGAGGACGAGGACGTCATAGCTGTCCGTGAACGTCTCACCCGTCTCCAGGTTTTCGACCGTGACCGTCTTCGCGTCCGCATCGATCGCCGTCACGTTATGACGCGTCATGACATCGATGTTGTAACGCTTTTTGAAGAAAGCGGCGTCGCGTGGCGTCAAGTCATCGCGTGACTCGACTTCGCCTCCGACGTAATATGGGATCCCGCAACCCGAGTAGGAGATATCGTAATCACGGTCGTAAATCGTAATTTGTGCGTCTTCGTTGTTACGACGTGCTTTCGCCGCGACCGATGTACCGGCAGCGACTGAACCGATGATGACTAACTTCATAAAAAATCCACTCCTCAATATAGTAGTAAGCTGATATACAGGCCGAGCAACGTGATGGCAAGCGTTGGGATCGTCAAGATGATTCCAACTTTAAAGTATTGTCCCCAACCGATCTTAAGTCCTTTCGTCCGGAGCACGTGAAGCCACAAGAGCGTCGCGAGCGACCCGATCGGTGTGATCTTCGGTCCCAGGTCGGAACCGATGACGTTCGCATAGATGAGCGCTTCGCGAATCTGACCCGATGTATTCGTCAAATCGATGGCGAGCGCGTCGATCATGACGGTCGGCATGTTGTTCATGACCGACGATAAGATCGCGGCCAAGAAGCCCATCCCGAACGTGGCCGTTAACACGCTACCTGAGAACCAGTCGATAAAGTTGGCGAGCACTTGCGTCAGCCCCGCGTTTTGTAGGCCGTAGACGACGATGTACATCCCGAGCGAGAAGAAGACGATCGCCCACGGCGCGCCTTTGACGACTTGCTCCGTCTTCACAGCAGGCGAACGGTTCGCCATGATCAGGAAGAACAAGGCGATGACACCGGCGACGAGCGAGACCGGGATGCCGATGATGTCGCTCGTGAAGTAGCCGATGACGAGCAGAGCGAGGACGACCCACGACAAGCGGAACATCTTATGGTCTTTAATGACCGTGCTCGGCTCGACGAGTTTTGACAAGTCGTACTGCTTCGGGATGTCTTTTTTAAAGTACAAGTACAAGACGAGCAAACTGCCGGCGACGGCGAACACGTTGACGAACACCATCCGCGCCGCATACTCGGCAAAACCGATCTCGAAGAAGTCGGCCGAGACGATGTTGACGAGGTTCGAGACGACGAACGGCAAACTTGCCGTATCGGCGATGAAACCCGAGGCGATGACGTACGCCAAGACGACGGCGTCCGGTAGTTTAAGCGCCCGTACCATCGCGAGCACGATCGGCGTCAAGATGAGCGCCGCCCCGTCGTTCGCGAATAATGCGGCGACGAGCGCACCGAGAAGCGTGATGTAGACGAACAGTTTGACACCGCCCCCCCCGGCGATCCGAGCCATATGTAAAGCGGCCCATTCAAAGAATCCGATCTCGTCCAAAATGAGCGAGATGAGAATGATGGCGATAAACGTAAACGTCGCGTTCCAAATGATGCCCCATACGGTACCGACGTCATCAAAATTGACGACCCCAGTGATGAGGGCAATGGCCGCCATCCCCATCGCCGAGTAACCGATGCCGAGGCCTTTCGGTTGCTTGATGATGAGGAAGAGCGTCACTAAAAAGATGATACTAGCAATCCACTGCACAATGAGTTCCTCCAATAATCTCTATTTTTGTTAGCACGTTTCTTGAAGACCACGGAGCACGAGGCTCGCACTGTCTTCTGTCGATTCGACGTCGAGTGTGACGTTCTCCGCCATCGCTTCTGCGTCTTTCGAGACAGCGAACGTGAGGCCGTCATAATCTTTCACGTCGTCCGTCGCTTCCGGAGCGGCGATGTGAAGACCGAGCGTCGGGCCGCAGCATCCTGCTTCCGTACAGATCCGGACTGATTTCACTTCTTCATCCTCGAGTGCTGTTTTCATAAAATCGATCGCTTCATTCGTGATGTTCATTTGATTTCCTCCTTCAATAGTTGAGATAACGCCGGATAGCCGACCGGCAAGTGTTCTTGCCACGACAGTAACGTCGGACGCGGATACGTGTTCACCCGTTCGAGCCAAATCGCCTCACTCGCGACTTTCGCCGTGAGCAGTTTGCTTTCGACGTCGAGCGGTGTGAATGATTGGTTGACGACCCAGGCGAACGGACGGATGCCGGCCCGTTCCAAGTCGGTGACGAGCCGCTCGGCTTCATACACTGGTGTCGCTTCAGGGAGCGTCGTGATGACGACGTGCGTCTGTTTCGGGTCACGGAGCTTCGGCAACAGTTCGCGGACCGCTTCCGGGACGACACCGGTCGAGCGTTCGAGCTCACGGTGATAGCTCTCGGTCGCGTCGAGCAAGAGCAGTGTATGTCCGGTCGGTGCCGTGTCGATGACGACGAACCGGTCTTTCGCTTTGGCGACTTGACCGGCGAAGGCACGGAACACCGCAATTTCTTCCGTACACGGCGAACGTAAATCTTCTTCAAGCATCGCGTGCTGTTCGTCGGTCATGTCCCCCGCTTCATGGAACACGTCGGCCCGATAGTTCTCGATCTCGACTTTCGGGTCGATCGCGTCGACGGTGAACGTGGCGGGCACGTCCTCACCGATTGTGAAAGCGACGTGTGCCGCCGGGTCGGTCGTCGTCAAATGGACGGCGTGGCCGCGTTCGCTCAAAGCGACGGCGAGGAGTGAGGCGAGTGTCGTCTTGCCGACCCCACCTTTGCCCATCGTCATGATGACGCTCGGACCGTCCGCTTCGATTTCATCGACGAGCGTATCGATCGAACCGTAACGGCTCGCATCATATGTCATATCCGGTACGTCGACCGTCTCCCCGTTCACCCAGCGGCGCAGTGCCGGGACGCCGACCAAGTTCTCGTAGGCGTATGGGAGCGTGAACGTCTCGAGCGTGTCGACGCCTTGTGGCAAGTTGTCGAGCGCGTCTTGTTGGCGCTCGATGAACCGTCTCGTATAACGGTCCGTACCTTCCGCCGGGTCGACGACACCGTTGATGACGAGTTGCATCCGCTCGATCCCGATGGCGTGGAGCTCCGTTGCGGCACGACTCGCCTCGACGAGCGTCGACGTCTCAGGACGGGCGACGAGCAACAGTGTCGTCTCGTCCCCGTTCGAGAGTGTCTCGACCGCCAGTTTATATTGGTGTTGCTTGTCTGATAGACCAGCGAGCGGACCGAGGCATGAGACGCCGGTCGTGTTCGTCTCTAAAAATTCGTCCCACGCGCTCGGGAGCGTGAGCAACCGGAGCGTATGCCCGGTCGGTGCCGTGTCGAAGATGACATGGTCGTACGTGTCACGGGCCGTCTCTGACGTCAACAGCTCGGTGAACTGATCGAACGCCGCGATCTCGACCGTACAGGCACCGGACAGTTGCTCTTCCATCGACTGGATGGCGACGTCCGGGAGCACGCCGCGATACGGGCCGACCATGCGTTCCATATACGCTTTTGCCGCTTCTTCCGGGTCGAAGTTCGCAATCAATAGCTCCGTCCCCGGGACTGCTCGCGGTGTCTCGTCAAGTTCCATCTCGAACACGTCCTGCAAATTACTTGCCGGGTCGGTCGAGACGAGCAAGACGCGCTTGCCACGGTCAGCGAGCGTCAAGGCGAGGCTCGAGGCGGTCGACGTCTTCCCGACGCCGCCTTTCCCGGTCAAAAACATGTAACGGGTCGGCTCAATCGTATTAAAATCAAAGCGATTCATCATGACGCGCCTCCTTATTTTTTAAGCGTGATGCGGACTTTCGGTTTCTCGCCGTCTTGTTTCGCGAACGCCGCGACCGGGAGACCGGTCAGTTCAGCGATCTCTTCGTTCGTCATGTAGGCGCCGCGTTTGACGATCTCACCGTCGATGACGGTGAGCGGGAGCGTGTCGAGCCCTTTCGTGATCTCGGCTTGCACGTTTGCGTTTTCAACGAAACGGTTCGGCTCCGAGGCGAGGTTATAACGCTCGACGTCGAAACCGCGTTGTTTCAACACGTAATGGATCGTCGCGATCCGCGTCAGTTCCGGGTCGATCGATGGGCCACATAGTCCGGTCGGACAGCACATGGCCGGTTCGAATACTTCAAGTTTCATCGTTTATTCCTCCTTAAATGGCACACTCGGCGTCACAGTCACAGCTCGCATCGATCATCTCGACTTGTCCGAGCAGATCGACGACGATCGAATAGAACGGGCTCGCCTCGTTCAACCGGTAATGGATCCATTGCTTGTCTCGGCGCTCGAGCAGCAGTCCCGCTTGCCGCATCATCTTCAAATGCCGGCTGATCGCCGGCTGCGAGATGTCGAAGCAGTCAACGAAGCTGCAGGCACACTGTTCCCCATCCTGCATCTGCTTTAACATCGTCAACCGCGTCGGGTCAGCGAGCACTTTGAGCACTTTACTCAGTTCTTCTGCGGTATGCATCGTCATTCTCCTTTACTCCGTGTATAACAAAACCGTTATATAACCTTTACGTTATGAAATTACCATAGTTTTTAATGATAAGCAATTGTCTTTTCTGAAAAAGTTCGTTATGATAAAACACGTTGTGAAAACATGTGTCGGTTTAACCGCTTCCTTCATATAATGACGCATTTGATCTTCGTGAGACTCGGAGGTCAAAGTCAAAACTATAAAGAGAGGTGTGTTCTTTTTGGAAAAATTGAATACTGTCAAACAAGAATGGCTCGGTAACGTCCGGGCTGACGTCCTTGCGGGGATCGTCGTCGCGCTCGCCCTCATCCCTGAGGCGATCGCATTCTCACTCATCGCTGGACTGAACCCGATGGTCGGTCTATACGCTTCATTCATTATCGCCATGGTCATTTCGATCACGGGCGGTCGACCAGCGATGATTTCAGCTGCAACCGGGGCCATGGTGCTCCTCGTTGTCGATTTAGTTCGAGATTACGGTCTCCAATATTTATTAGCAGCCGGTATTTTAGCCGGTATCATTCAAATCGTGCTCGGGTTCTTTGGTATAGCGCGTCTTATGAAGTTCATCCCGCGTGCGGTCATGGTCGGCTTCGTTAACGCCCTCGCTATTTTGATCTTCCAAGCTCAATTACCAAACTTTGAAGGCGAGAGCTGGATCATGTGGGCGATCGTCGCCGCATCACTCGTCATCATCTTCTTGTTCCCACGTATCACGGGCGCAATCCCGGCACCGCTCGTCGCCATCGTCGCGATGACGCTACTTGCTGTCTTTATGGGGCTCGATACGAAAAACATCGGCGACATGGGGACGATTTCAGCAACGTTGCCGGAATTCTTATTCCCTGACGTTCCGTTCACGCTCGAGACGCTCATGATCATCTTGCCGTATGCCTTCTCACTCGCCTTCGTCGGCTTGATCGAGTCGTTGCTCACAGCTCAAATCGTCGATGACATGACAGGAACGGATTCGAACAAGAATCGTGAGTCAAAAGGTCAAGGGATCGCCAACATCATCGCCGGTTTCTTCGGCGCGATGCCAGGTTGTGCGATGATCGGCCAATCGGTCATCAACGTCTCGTCTGGAGCACGTGGCCGTCTATCGACGTTCGTCGCCGGACTCGCGTTGTTCATCATGATCATGACAATCAGTGACGTTCTTATGTTGATTCCAGTCGGCGCCCTCGTCGGTGTCATGTTCTTCGTGTCGTATGCGACGTTTGACTGGGGCTCACTTAAAGCGCTCCGGACGGCACAAAAGTCGGATACGGTCGTCATGCTCGTCACCGTGCTCGTCACTGTGCTCACGCACGACTTGTCAATCGGTGTGTTCGCCGGGATTTTAACAGCTGCGATTTTGTTCGCCGCGAAAATCTCGAAAGTCGAACTCGACCGCAACGTCGAAGCCGACCACGCCCACTACGTCGTGAACGGTCAATTGTTCTTCGCATCAACGTCTGAGTTCGTCAACCAATTCGACGTCGAAGAAGATGTCGAGGCAGGCATCAAACATGTGACAATCAACTTCTCGAACACACACCTTTGGGACGATTCGGCCATCGGCGCCATCGACAAAGTCGTCTTCAAATACCGTGCGAATGGAATCGAGCCAGAACTGTTGAACTTGAACAAAGATTCAGAGAAGCTGCTCAATACGCTCGCGCTTCACTTGAAACAACAAGATGCCGGCATCGGACATTAATTCGGGAGGGATTCACATGACAAAAATCTTCTTAGCCGTTGACGGATCGGACCATTCGATGCGCGCGACCGCGAAAGCGATCGAGCTCGCGAAAGTCTCGAACGCCAAAATCGATGTCGTTCACGTCGTCAGCTCGAAAGAGTCAAAAGAAAGTGCCCTGCAATCAACAGGCAAAATCGACCTGGAGGCGAAACGGATGCAGCGGATGCAACGTTTCTTCTCAGCGATCGAAGCAGCCGGACTCGAGTACGAATATATCGAGCTCCGTGGTGAACCGGACGTCGAGCTCGTCAAGTATGCGAACCATGAACCGTTCGAATACGTCGTCGTCGGCTCGCGCGGCTTGAACACGTTCCAAGAGTTCGTGCTCGGCAGCGTCAGCCATAAGCTCGCCAAACGCGCGCTCGCGCCGGTCGTCATCGTCCGATAATCAGACAGGAAGTGAACCTCAGCGTTCACTTCCTTTTTCTGTATCTCGAATCGACACAATTGCGAATGCGCTTTCATAAAAAATCGCATATACTTGTAGTAGCAAGCGTACAAGAGGAGGCGTTGAAAGAATGGGTAAAATCTTTTTAGCGGCAGATGGCTCGGATCACTCGAGACGAGCTTTAACAAAGGCAATTCAACTCGCCAAAGCATCAGACGCATCGATTGATATCGTTCACGTCGTCAGTGCGAAAGAATCGAAAGAGGCCGCGCTCAACTCGACCGGCAAGATCGATCTCGAGACGAAACGAAAACGCATGATGCAACCGTTGTTCGATACGATCGAAGCGGAAGGCATCGCCTATGAATACGTCGAACTCCGCGGCGAACCGGACGTCGAGCTCGTCAAATACGCCAATCGCGATCCGTTCGAATACGTCGTCGTCGGCTCGCGCGGCCTCAATACGTTCCAAGAGTTCGTCCTCGGCAGCGTCAGCCACAAACTCGCCAAACGGGCGCAAGCACCCGTCATCATCGTCAAATAAGCCATCCCCTTTCTCGACTCGAGAAAGGGATTTTTTGTGTCTTATACAGGAACAACGTCCTATGTGTGGAATCAAATAGTGTATGTACAACTAACTAAGGAGGCAAGCTTTCATGGAGATTGTCAACGACCCGAGCACGTTACTTTTAATTTTACTGCCTTTATTGTTACTGCAACTGATCCTCCTCGTCGTCGCCATGATCGATTTATTCAAGCGGCCTGAAACGAACGGACCGAAATGGGTGTGGCTCCTCGTCATCGTCTTTATCAACATCCTCGGTCCGATCGTCTATTTCCTCTGGGGACGGACAAAACAATGAATGCGAGCCATCTCACCAAACGATTCGGCACGTTCACCGCGCTCGATGACGTCAGCTTCTCGCTGCGCCCGGGCTGCACGTCGCTCCTCGGCGAGAACGGGGCCGGCAAGACGACGCTCCTCAACATGATCGCCCGTGTGACGACGCCGACGTCCGGACAGATCGAGGGTCACGACACAATCCGGGTCGGTTATTTACCGCAACGGCCGGCGCTTTACCCTTCCCTCACACCGGTCGAGACGATTAAATATGCGGCCGACTTGACGGGCACGACCGGCGTCGACGCCTTGAACCTCTTAAAACGCGTCGGCTTAGAACCGGTCGACCGCCCGGCGGCGCACTTGTCAGGCGGGATGCGGCAACGGCTCGGCATCGCCCAAGCGCTCGTCCATGACCCGGAACTATTGTTGCTCGATGAACCGGTGTCGGCGCTCGACCCGCGCGGCCGCCGGGAAGTGCTCGATCTCTTGAGCGACTTGAAGCGCGAGCGGATGATTCTCTATTCGACGCACGTGCTCCCTGACGCCGAGGAGGCGAGCGACTGGGTGCTCCTGCTTCGGCAAGGACGCCTGCTCATGGAAGGCACCGTCACCGATTTGCTCGGGGCCAAATCGTCCATCCAACTTCGCCTGTTCGATGACATGACGACGGAAGGCGATTGGAGCGCGCTTGCGGGTGTCGTCCGTGTCTCGCGGACGGGGACGACATGGACGTTCGAGACGTCCGATAAAACGATGTCCGAGCGGGCGATTCTGCAACGCGTCCTCGCCCAAGGACTGATGATCCAATCGTTCCACGTCGGTCATCCGTCGCTCGAATCACTGTTTTTGGAGGTGAACGCTTAATGAGGACGGCCATTTTTAAACAAGAATGGAAAGAATCGTGGCGCAATAAACGGCTCGTTTGGGTGCCGGTCGCTCTGATGTTGCTCGCGGCGATGCAGCCGCTCACGCTCTACTTCTTACCAGACATTTTAGCGTCAGGCGGTAACTTGCCGGACGGGACCGTCATCGAGATCCCGACGCCGACACCGGCCGAAGTACTCTTATCAGTCAGTGAGCAGCTGCGACAGATCGGCCTGCTCGTCGTCCTGCTGTCGGCGATGCATACGTTCAGCCAAGAACGTACACTCGGTACGCTCGCTTGGCTCAAGTCGCTCAACATTCCAGCTTCTCGCATCGTCATGAGTAAATGGGCACACTACACGTTACTTTCCGCTGTTTCCATCTTGCTCGCCCAAGGCACAGCCGCCTATTATACGGTCATCTTGTTCGACTCGTTCGATGTGACGGACTTTCTCATTTCCACGGGTCTATTGATCGTCCATTTCGTCGTGCAGCTGTCGATCTTCTTCTTATTCGCCGCGCTGCTCGAGAGCGGACTCGTCGCCCTCGTCATCACACTCGGTGTCCACTTCGTCTTATCGCTCCTGCTCAGTTGGATCGATTGGGACTGGATGCCTTGGAACCTTGGCGGATTGTCGGGCGAGGCGCTCATCCAAAGCGTCAATTTCGCTTGGCCGCTCGTCACTAGCATTGTCTTGATCGGACTAGTGTTGTTCGTCGCGTCCAAGCGCTTATTATTTTTGAGTCGAACGTCCTGATTATTCAATTTTGTAAAATAGGTCTTTCGTCGATGCGTGTGTCTTTAATTTTCAACGTATAATAGAGTTACAAATTCAGACAATTTTGTATATTGAATACGGGGGAAATTGAATGAAATCGAGCTATTGGTTTACAGGAACGGTACTTGCCGTCAGTTTGTTTGCCCTACCGAGTATCGGGCACGCCGAAGCCGGGTTTCAGATGACAGCAAACGGAACGGTCTATACGACGGCCGATGGGACGACGTTGACCGGTTGGCAAGAAATCGAAGGCAAGACGTACTACTTTGATGCGTTCGGTGTCATGGTGACGGGCTGGCAGACGATTGACGACTCGATCTATTATTTCGAAGCGAACGGTGTCCGAGTCACAGGACTTTATCCACTTGATGGCGCTACATATTTGTTCGCTGCTGACGGGAAGCGTTTGACCGGCTGGCAACAGCTCGAAAACAACGTTCATTACTTCAAGTCAGATGGGACGATGGCGCTCGGTTTCATGACGATTGACGGGAAACACTATTACTTTTCGCCTAACGGACAGCGTTTGAGCGGTTGGCAAACCATCAATGGTGCCAAGCATTACATCTTCACAGACGGAACAATCCGAACCGGTACATATACGATTTCCGGGAAAAAATATTTATTGCTGAAAGATGGAAAGATGGCGACCGGCTGGCAACAAGTCGGGACACGCCATTACTACTTCGGCTCGGACGGCGCCAGAAGGCATGGCTTGCAGAAAGTCGGCACGACTGTATACGGGTTCCATGAGACATACGGCTACCGGCTTCAAGGCGTGCAAAAAGTCGCCGCCCGCTATTATTACTTCGGTACGGACGGGAAACGCCGCTACGGACTTCAGACGATTCAAGGTAAAGTTTACGGATTCCATCCCGTCTATGGCTATCGTCTCCAAGGAAAGCACAAGATCGGTTCATACTATTACCACTTCCACTCGACCGGTGTCCGCGAGACCGGTTGGAAGTATACGACACAGTACGAGTATTATGCACCGACGTTGACGAAGAAAACCGATTGGCAAGCGATCAGCGGCAAATGGTATTACTTCGATGCATCCGGTGTCATGTACAAAAACAAAAAAGTCGGCAACGCTTCGTTCGACGCGAGAGGCGCCTACAGCAATCCCCTCTCCGTCTACAAGATGAGCGTGCCGCTCTACCGCCAGTTCCCGATGGGGTATCCGTCCGGATGCGAGTTCTTCTCGCTCAAGATGGCGCTCGAGAAGAAGGGCCGCGTCGTCAGCGCCGAGACGCTCTATCGCGAGATGCCGAAAAGCATGTGGAACGCCCGCTACGAGAACCGGCTCTATCGCTGGGTCGACCCGAACGTCATGTTCACCGGTGACCCGAAAGGCACGCTCAGTAAATATCGTAACTATGGCATTTACCCGAAAGGCATGATCAACTTCTCGAGTAAGTACCGTCCGGTCAAGGATCTTTCGGGCCAAGGCCTCGCCTCGATCGAGCGCGAACTGTCGCTCGGCAACCCGGTCATCGTCTGGGCAAGCGTCGACTTTAAACAACCGTACGGCTACTTCAATTGGTATACCGCCTCGAACCAAAAATTCACCGGATTCACCAACTACCACGTCATGCTCGCGACGGGCTATGACAAAAACAACCTGTACATTAACGACCCGTACCGCGGTCGCCTCACTATCCCGAAAACCCAAGTCAGCTCTGTCATGGGTGCGACCGGATGGAAAGCACTCGCTGTCCGTTGATTCATGAGCCACCGAGAAATCGGTGGCTTTTTTTAGGTATAACGAATCAAATTAAGAAATCGAATTTCCTATTTATAACTAATATTATTGAATTAAAAATACAAAGTGCTACACTCTGGATAATAGTTAAAGCGCTTACATTTTCTAAAGGAGGAACTCTTATGAAGAAATGGATTGGTGGCCTCGCTGCCCTGACGCTCGTCACATCGTCTGTCGTCTTGCTCGACGCCGATGCCAAGTCTAAACCGAAGAAACCGAAAGTCGAGCTCGGGGTCGACCGGTTGAGGGACGACCCGGAACTGCTCGCCGGTAAACGCGTCGGGCTGATCACGAACCCGACCGGTGTCGATGCCAACATGACGAGCATCGTCGACTTGTTCCACAACTCCGACGACTTTGAACTCACGGCACTGTACGGACCGGAGCACGGTGTCCGTGGTGATGCCCAGGCCGGCTCGACGATCAGCTCGTATATCGACGACGTGACCGGTCTTCCGGTGTATAGCCTGTACGGGGCAACGAAAAAACCGACGCCTGAGATGCTCAAAGACGTCGACGTGCTCGTCTTCGATATTCAAGACGTCGGCACCCGTTACTACACGTACATCTACACGATGGCGTACGCGATGGAAGCTGCGGCCGAGAACGACATCCCGTTCGTCGTCCTCGACCGGCCGAACCCGCAAGGCGGCCTCCGCGTCGAAGGACCGGTGCTCGATCCGGCTTATTCAAGCTTCATCGGTTTGTACCCGATCCCGCTCAAACACGGCATGACCGTCGGCGAACTCGCTCGCCTGTTCAACCGTGAATACCAACTTCAAGCTGACCTCGAAGTCGTCAAGATGAAAGGCTGGAAACGCTCGATGCTGTACGAAGATACAGGCCTCCCGTTCGTCATGCCGTCACCGAACATGCCGACGACCGACACGGTCAACGTCTATCCGGCGACCGGACTGTTCGAAGGAACGAACCTGTCCGAAGGGCGCGGCACGACGAAACCGTTTGAATTGATCGGCGCCCCGTACATCAACGCGCACGAGTACGCCAAGAGGCTGAACGCGCTCGACCTTTCAGGTGTCACGTTCCGCGCCGCCTCGTTCACACCGACGTTCTCGAAGAATGCGGGCAAGCTATCGCATGGCGTCGAAGTGTACGTCACCGAACCGACGAAGTTCGAAGCGGTCAAGACCGGCATCGCCATGTTGAAAGTGGCGCACGACTTGTACCCGGACGACTTCGAGTTCCTCGCGAACGACTTCATTACGAAGCTGACCGGAAACGCCTACTTGAAGGACATGATCCTCGACGGAGAGTCGCTTGAGGCGATCATGGATAAAGTCGACGCCGAGCGCGACGCGTTCTTACCGATTCGTAAAGATTATCTTCTGTATAAATGAAACGAAGGCAGGCTCTTTTGAGTCTGCCCTTATTTGTAATCCAATGGTAATACCCACTATTGCCCTATTCAATATATTATATGGTTATATTATCGGAAAAGGAGACTTCCCTCTTGAAAAAACCAACTACCATCCTCGTATCAAGCGCACTCGCCGCGGCGCTCACGTTCACCCCGTCGACGGCTTCGCTCCCGCTCGAACAGGCCACCGTCCAAGCGGCGTATACAGAAACAGCAATCAACACGAAAGGTTCGGTCACGGGCATCAGCCAGCTCCCGGTCCGCAAAACGCCGTCGCTTTCAGCAGCACGACTCGGCTCAATCAAGCGTTACGGCACGATGACCATCCGGACGTCGTTCACCGTCGGCGGATCAAAGTGGTACAAGATTAAATGGGGGGCTGGCGTCGCCTACGTCCCGGCCGCTTACGTCAAACTATCGACGGCGGAAGTCGCGTTCAAGAAAACGGCTTACGTCGCCCCGTCGAGCGTCTATTTGAAATCACGACCGCTCACGACGTCTTCGAACGTCGCTTTCCTCCGCCAAGGTGTAAAGCTCGAGACGAGCTCGTACCGTTATACCGGCTCGACACGTTGGTATAAGGCGACGAGTGGTACGAAGACCGGTTACATCATGGCGAAACACGTCACGTTCACCGCTCCCGCGAGCGGCGTCTTGAGCGAGACGAACAAAGAGCGCCAAGCGGCTGGCCTGACAACGCTCGCCGCCTCGAGCGAAGCGAACCGCGTCGCCCAAGTCCGGGCCGATGAGATGGCACGGACCGGTCAATTCTCGCACCAACTCCGTGAGAACGGCAGCCCGGGTGACACGCTCGACGCCTACAACGTCAGCTATCGTGGCTGGGGCGAGAATATTTATATGGGGTCGAGTGACCCTGGCCAAGCGGTCGACGCTTGGATGAACTCGAGCGGGCACCGCGCCAACATCTTGAACGGCCGCTTCACGCATCTCGGGGTCGGCACAGCGAAAAACGCACAAGGCTCGACGATTCATGTCCAAGTGTTTTTGACGAAATGAAAAATGGAGGATCGCCCCATGGCGGTCCTCCATTTTGATTAGCGGCGCTCGTCTTTCAAGCTTTCGAGATTTTGTTGGGCTTGGCCCGTCTTCTCTTTTGCCGTACCTTTGACTTGATCCTTTTGACCTTCACGTTTGAGCGACTGGTTGTCCGACGATTTGCCGACTGCTTCTTTCGCTTTTCCGGCCGCTTTATCGATGAATCCGTCGACTTTTTTGTTTAGTCCGTCTTTCATATGAATCTCCTCCTCGTGGTATCGTGTCTAAACAATGTACCACTCTGAAGAAAACTCAAACATAGTGCTCTTTGACGAGCACACGAAACCGCGGCCGGACGGTCAGCTCGATCGTCGTCACGGTCCGAGTCCGGTCCTCGGTCATGACGATTAAAAGCTCCCCATGGTCGCGCCGGTCTTCGAGCACTTCGACTTTGCTGACGGTGCGGAGCAGTTGATAGTAGAGCAGTTCGCCCGTCTCGCCTTTGACGTTCACCTCGAACTCGTGGTAGCTCGGGGAGACTTTAAAATAGAACGACTCTTTCCCGTTCGTGAAGCGGAACACCGACTCGTCATAATAAAACGGGAGCGTCGCATCCATCCGCTTCGGCTCGACCGTGCAAAATAACGCCCACGCCATCTCGTCAGGAAATTTTTCACCCGCTTCTCCTTTGTTGAACTGCCACCCTTTCATACTCAATCCCTACTTCCCTCTTTTTATAATTGTCTGAATAATCGGACTATAACAAATTGATTCGCCAACACGTTCAAAATCCCTGCAAACGGGAACAAATCTCTGTATGCTCTTTTTCTGTCCGTCCATCTGAAAGGGGTTGCGTCCACGTGTCCATCATCGCACTCGACCATGTCACGAAGCGTTTCGGGGAGACAATCGCCTTGAACGACTTCTCGCTCCACGTCGAAGCAGGCGAACTGTTCGGTCTGCTCGGTCCGAACGGGGCCGGCAAGACGACCGCCATCTCCGTCATGCTCAACCTATATCCTGCCGACAGTGGTACGATCCGTATCTTTGACCGCGTCATGCCGAAAGACGAACAGGCGATCAAGCAACGCGTCGGCATCGTCCCGCAGCACGTTTCCGTCTATGACCAGCTGACCGTGTTCGAGAACATCCAATTTTTCGCCGAACTTTATGGCTTCAAGCCGGCCGAGGCGAAACAAAAGACCGAGGCCGCCCTCGACTTCGTCGAGCTGACCGCTCACCAAAAGAAACGTCCGCCGGAACTGTCCGGAGGGCTGCTGCGTCGTTTAAATATCGCCTGCGGCATCGTCCATGAACCGGAGCTCATCTTTATGGACGAACCGACCGTCGCCATCGACCCGCAGTCGCGGAACACGATCCTCGAGAACATCCGTGAGTTGAACCGGCGCGGGGCGACGATCATCTATACGTCCCACTACATGGAGGAAGTCGAGATGCTGTGCGACCGCGTCGCCATCGTCGACGAAGGGAAGATCATCGCCGAAGGGACGCAAGACGAGTTGAAAGACCAAGTCATGACGCTCGAGACGGCCCGCATCAAAGTTGATGCCTTGACGCCAGGGCTCATCGAACGGCTCGGCGCACTCAGTCAAGTAAAGAAAGTCGAGTATCATGAGCCGTACATCGAGGTGTCGCTCGAGAAAGACACGCCGCTCGCCCCGCTCCTCGACGTGCTCCACGACGCGAAGGTCCGGTTCACGTCGATCACTGTCGACCGCCCGTCCTTGAATACCGTCTTCCTGGCCTTGACCGGCAAGACGCTAAGGGAGTGACGGTCATGAAGACGTGGACGTTCATCAAATACGATGTCAAACAACAACTGCGCGACCGCTCGACCTTGTTTTGGATGTTGCTGTTCCCGATCATCCTCATCTTCGGGCTCGGCACGATGCTGTCTGCCATTTTCAGTAACGACTTCTCACTCCCGGTCACAGACGTCGCTTATGTCGAGCAGTCGACCGACGACTATCGCGTCCCGCTCGAGACGTTCCTCGCCGACGATGACATCAAGGCGTTCGTCAACCTCGTCCCGTACGACAGCGTCGCCGCTGCCGAACGTGGCGTCAACGACGGCGATGCCGACGTCATCTTGCACCTCGACGGGTCGAACGTGCGTCTCTTGTATGAAGAACCGACGACGATCGAGTTCGATGTGCTCGAGGCGGTCATCCGGCAATATACCGACGTCGCCAATCAACAGATCATGCTCGCCGAGTCAGGCGTCGCCGTCCCGTTCGAGCCGGAGACGTTCATCGACAGCGAGAGCGTCGACTTGTCGGGCCGCACCCCGACCTCGCTCGAATACTTCACGGTCACGATTTCGATCATGACCGCCTTATTCGGCGCCTTCTATATCACGGGCATGCTCAGTGAGGAACAGCCGATGAAAGGCAGCTATCTCCGGATCCAGGCCGCTCCGGTCAAGACAATCGACTACCGGCTCGCTCGCACGTTCAGCCGTTACGTGCTCATCTTCCTGCAGCTCGTGCTCGTCTTTTGGTTCAGCCATTTCGTCTACCGAAGCTTCTCGCTCGACTACGTCCACTTCGGACTGTTGTTTCTCGCCTGGGTCGCACTTGCCCTTTACGGCACCGCGTTCGGATTTATAATCGCCAGTCTGCCTCGCGTCACGCGAAGTACGAAAGACGCGATCGTCAACGGTAGCGTCGCCATCATCATGATCCTCTCCGGGGGCTACGTCCCCGGATTCGACCAAGTGACGCTGAGCGTCGCACCGTGGGCGAAGTACGTGTTCATGCCGATCTTTATGCGCGACGGCATCCTCCAAGTGCTGCTCCGGGGCGGGGACGTCACCTTGTTTTGGCAAGGTCTCGGTTGGCTCGCCCTGCACGTCGCCGTCTTCACCGTAATCAGCCTGCTGTTATGGAAAGGAGTGAGCCGCCGTGGTCTTGTTTAGGCATGTCGCTAAACGGATGCTCCGAAGAAAAGGGTTATGGGTGTTCACGTTCGTATCCGTGTTCGGATTCGCCCTCGTCCTGTCGTTCCTCAACTCGACGTCTGCTTTGAACGTCTCGATCGGTATTCTCGACCGTGACGGCGGCTCGTTGTCGGGCCGGGTCATCGAAGAGGCGGGCCGGTTCGGTTCGGTGACACCGCTTGAGACGGACGAGGCCGACGAGGCGCTGCTCGAAGGACAAGATATCGTCTTAACTATCCCGGACGGTTTTACGGAAGACTTGTTCGCCGGCGACATTCCGCGGCTCTCGTTCAGCGCGACCGAAGGGAGTGACGCCGCCTTGATCGAACAGGCGCTCAACTCCCACCTTTCCCGCGAGCGGCAACTGCTCGCGGCGAGTGAGTTTGACGAAGGGCGATTCCTCGAGTTGGCGGAAGCGGAGACAATGAACGGTTACACGCTCTCGAGCGAGCCGTTCCAAGAAAGTGTCGGCACGACCGCGCGGACACAGGCGTTCCTCGGGCTGTTGTCGTTCGTCATGATGTCGGCGTTCCTCCAGTTCATTCCGCTTTTTGTCGCCGACGACCGGGATGAATTGATTTACTCGCGCTTGTTCGCGGCACCGGTCACGCCGCGCCGCTACGTCGGGTCGCTGTTTTTATCATTTTGCGCCGTCGGGCTCATCTACGTGCTCATGCTGCTCGTCTTTAGCGCCGTCCTCTATCGGCAAGACATCATCGCTCACCTCCCCGTGCTCACGTTGTTGTTCACCGTCTATTTGTTCGTCTGTCTCGCAATCGGTTCACTCATCGCGGTCCTCGCGACGAATCGGGACAAGGCAAACATTTGGCAGACGTCGGTCACGATGGCCGCCGCCATCACCGGGGGCGCCTTTATCAGCTTGACGTGGCTCCCGGAGTCGCTCCAGCTCGTCGGACGCTTCTTGCCAACCTATTGGTTCAATAGCGGGGTCGCCGACATGTATGACGATCGGTTCCCGACGCTCTCTGTCCTCGTCATGGTCGGTATGGCGCTCATCGTGTTCGCGGCGACCGTCTTCGCGTTGAAAAAACGACCGCTCACATGACACAAAAACGGCGAGACACTCATCAGAGCGTCTCGCCTTTTAGCGTTGTAACGTCGGAACAATCTTTTGGAAGAACACCTCGACGAGCACAGGGTCGAACTGACGACCTGCCTCTTGTTCGATGACGGCGAGCGCCTCGGCGAGCGTCTTCGCTTGGCGGTACGGTCGGCCCGTCATCATGACGTCGAACGTGTCGGCGAGCGCGATGATCCGGGAGGCGAGCGGAATATCAAATCCGCTTATGCCGTTTGGATAACCGTTCCCGTCCCAACGCTCATGGTGCGACAGCACAATCTCTGACAGCGTCCCGTACTCAGGGACAGTGCTCAAAATATTGTAACTCACCTCGGGATGACGTTTGATCTCGCGCCACTCAGCTTCGGTCAAAGCACCCGTTTTGTCGAGAATCTCATTACTGATCGCGACCTTGCCGATATCGTGCAAGATGGCGGCCGTCTTCAACTCGTTCACGTCACTGCTCGTCAAGTTCATCGCCTCGCCAAGCTGACCTGATAGCTCGGCGACACGCTGCGAGTGCGCCTCTTCGCGCGGGATTTTCTCATACAGCGTCCGCATAATCAATTGAATCGAAGAATGGCGGCGGCTCTGCTTCTCGGACACTTTATGATGGTACATCTGGTCTTCAGCCAAATTGAACACGTCCATGATCGACAGTGCGCCGTCGGTTTTGACCGCTTCTCCAAACGATGCCGAGATCGGCAACCCTTCAATCGATTTTTCAAGGAATAAACGGCTCAATCGATTGGACAACTGCTGCGCATCAGATAACGACGTATTCGGCAAGATGATCACGAATTCGTCACCGCCGATCCGGGCGACCGTATCGACACCGCTGATTTCACGCTTCAAAATATTCGTCGCTTCGATCAAGAGACGGTCTCCGACCAGGTGGCCGAACGCGTCATTCGTCAGTTTCAGGCCGTTGATGTCGACGACGATGAGGGCGAGCGGGTAATAGCCCGGCTCGTCGAACGTGACGAGCGCCTCGTCGAAGTAGCGGCGGTTTTTCACCCCGGTCAACTGGTCGTGATAGCTCAAATACTCGATTTCCATCTCGTACGTCTTCTTCTCGGTCACATCCCCGATGTATCCGTGCCAGAGCACGTGCCCCTCGGCGAGCTTCTCGGGACGGGATGACCCGAGGATCCACTTCGTCCGCCCGTCCGGCGTATACACCCGGAACTCGGCGTCCCAAATCGTCAAGCTACGATATGACTCTTGGATGCTCGCCATCACTTGCGGATAATCGTCCGGATGGATTTTTGAGAAGACGAGATTCGCATCCCGTTTCACCTCGTCCGCCGTGACCCCGGTCAACACTTCAAAGCCACGGCTGAAGAACGGGAAGTAGAACGACCCGTCCGGCCGGAGCTCGAACTGGTAGATGGCGCCAGGGACCTGGTCGGACAACTTTGTCAGCAGACGGTCGCGCTCAGCGAGTTCCTCTTCGAGCTGGACGCGTTCGGTCACGTCCTTGGCGACGGCGTAGATGTAGTTGCCTTGGACTTTGCAATGCCATTCGATCGAGCGGTAATCCCCATCGATCGTCCGGAAGCGGTTGACGAACCGGAACAGTTCACGCGCCGTATCGAGCTCACTAAAGGCCGCTTCGGTCTTCACCTGATCGTCAGGATGGACGAGCCCGATGAAGTCCATGTTCTCGAGTGACTCGATTGGGAAGCCGAGCACACGCTCCCACGCCTTATTCAAATGCAGTACGTCTCGCGTCGTCAATGACATGATGCACTCGAGGTCAACGGTGGCGAACCCTTCAAACATCGATTCTTTCGCCTCACCGACTTGACGGTCGACTTTCGTCATCTGTTCGAGGATATGGACGATGTACAGCTCGACGAGACCGAGACGGTCGGCCCGCTTCTTCCCTTGCATGACAATCGTCAAATCACCGTAAAAGACGCCGTCTTTTTCAATCTTGAACAAGATGACTTGCCCGAGGTCGAAGATGCGTAAAATGTTTTTGACGAGCCGTTTCGGCAACACCCCGTCCATGAGTGGTTCGATCTCGTCCAAGATGATCGGACTAGGCAACTCCAACAGCTCGATGCGTTTCCGGCTCATCGGCCATTTCTTGCCGACCGGGTGGAAGCCGAGGACATCCAAGCTGCGTTCGAGCAGCTCGTCGATTCCAGAGATCGCGACCGTCGAGTACGTTTGTCCATCGTCATTCACCAAGTTGAGCGTCACCGCTTTCGCACCGGTGAAGTCCCGGATCTGGTCAAGGAAATGTTGGTTCATCAACAGTTCCCGGCCCGTGGCGACGAAGCGATGCGACACGTTGACGAGTTGTTTCAAGGCGTTGTTCTCTTGGACGTGCGGGGTGATGTCATGGAACAAGGTCGAGACGTAACCTGGTCGTTCGCTGAAGACGGACAGTTCATACCACGCTTTGTTCCGGCGCGAGAAGTGTTCGAACTTGATCGTCTCGCCGTTGTTCACCGCTCGCGCGACTTGAACGATCCATTCGCGTTCGCTGTATTCAAAGTCTTTCAACTGCTTGGTGATGCGTCCGCCGAGAAACTGCTTGCGCTTCGCCTTCATCATCTTTTCGAACGCTTCGTTCACTTCGACAAACTCATAATCGACCGGCTCCCCGGCACCGTCGAAGATGACTTTGAATTCGACGTAGCCTTGGGGCATATGGCGCAACAAAGATCTGTAATGGGTGCTGTCTCGTTCTGTCACGTCATTTCCTCCTACGCTGTTTTTCTACATTTTAGTTTACCTCATTTTCGATGAATTCCCTATATTTTCCGAATCAATTCCTCCCAATGTGCACACATTAAGTTTTTGTAAATCCCACCTCACAGGTTGCACGGTTCGCTCCCCGTTGTTAGTATGATTACGAAACCCGATATCGAAAATCGATTTCAAGGAGATGAAGCAAGTGGAAGACCGCGTCCTTCGTAAGCTGTTTCTTGGTTTTATTCATATCCACATCTTGCACCATGCGTCCGAACACCCGGTTTATGGGGCGTGGATGGTCGAAGAGCTGCGCGAGCACGGTTACGCGATCAGTGCCGGGACGCTCTATCCGATCCTGCACGGCATGGAACAAGACGGCCTGCTCACTCGGACGAACGAGTTGGTCGACGGTCATATCCGCAAGAACTATACGACGACCGAAAAAGGGCTCGTCGTCTTGGCCGAAGCCCGTCAAAAAGCGCACGAACTATTCAAAGAGATCAAGGAGTGAAACCAATGGCCAATCAACGTGTGACGTTCAAGACGTTACTGGAGATTTTATTCGTATCAACCCGGCTCGGCTTGACATCGTTCGGCGGACCGGTCGCCCACCTCGGCTACTTCCATGAGGAATACGTAAGGCGTCGGAAATGGATGGACGAGCGAACGTATGCCGACCTCGTCGCCCTCTGTCAGTTCTTACCTGGCCCTGCGAGCAGTCAAGTCGGGATCGGCATCGGCATCGTCCGTGGCGGTATCCTCGGCGGTATCACCTCGTTCATCGGCTTCACGGCACCATCCGTCATCGCCCTCATCTTGTTCGCCCTTTTAGTCTCAGGACTCGACGTCTCGGACGCGGGCTGGCTGTATGGCTTGAAAGTCGTCGCCGTCGCCATCGTCGCCCACGCCATTCTCGGTATGGCCGGCAAACTGACACCGGACGCAAAGACGCGGACGATCGCCTTCTTCGCGCTCGCCGGTGTGCTCCTCTGGCAGACGACGTATAGCCAAGTGCTCGTCATCCTCTTCGCCGCGCTCGCCGGATTCTTGCTGTTCAAGCCGCAAAACCTCAACGTCAAGTCGGCCTCGTTCCCGCTCTCGAAACGGCTCGGGGCGACGCTGCTCGGTCTGTTCGGAGCGTTACTCGTCATCTTGCCGCTCTTGCGCGAGACGATAGAAAGCCAGTCGCTCGCCATGTTCGACAGCTTTTACCGGGCCGGTGCCCTCGTCTTCGGTGGTGGTCACGTCGTCTTGCCACTCCTCGAGCGCGAGCTCGTCCCGGCCGGATTCTTGAGCGAAGAGGCGTTCCTCGCCGGCTACGGGGCGGCCCAAGCCGTCCCGGGTCCGCTGTTCACGTTCGCATCGTACCTCGGGACCGTCATCAACGGTGTCCCGGGCGGACTGCTCGCGACGTTCGCCATCTTCTTGCCGGCGTTCCTGCTCATCCTCGGGGCGTTGCCGTTTTGGGACGCACTCCGGCGCAACCCGAAAGTGGCAGGTGCGTTGATCGGTGTCAATGCGGCCGTCGTCGGGATTTTGATCGCCGCGTTCTATCAGCCGATCTTCACGAGCACGGTGAACGGCGCCGTCGACTTCGTCTTCGCCGCCCTCTTGTTCGTCATAATCGCCTACTGGAAACTCCCGCCTTGGGCACTCGTCATCGCTGGCGTCATCGGCGGGACGATTATCGGAATGTTGTAACGTGACTAGGGACTTCGTGTCCCTTTTTTTGTTCCCTGTTATTCTCCACTTCGCAAGCTAAAATGTTAATCATTTGAAACTTTTTCAAGTCTGGCGCTCGCTATACTGGAGTATGGATCCCTTTACAAAAGAGGGAAACGTTCCGCTCGGACTTGAGAAAGGAAGTGGGGTCATGCAGCCCTTACATCATAAAACAACGTATATGCCAGGTCTCGACGGCCTGCGCACGTTCGCCGTTTTCGCAGTCATACTCTTTCATTTGAACGCACCATACATACCCGGCGGCTTCCTTGGCGTCGACTTATTCTTCGTCCTGTCCGGTTATTTAATCACCGGCATCTTACTTCGTGAGCAAGCAATACACGGACGGATCAATTTAAAACGATTCTATGTCGCCCGGTTCCGGCGCCTGTTGCCGGCGCTCGTCTTCATGCTCTCGGTCGTCATGGCGTACGTCACGTTGTTCGAGCGCGGACTGCTCGATACGGTGCGCCAAGATACGCTCGCCGCGCTCGCCTACGTGAACAACTGGTGGTATATCTTCCACGACGTCTCGTACTTCGAGAGTTTCGGCAAGCCGTCACCGCTCCAAAACCTGTGGTCGCTCTCGATCGAGGAGCAGTTCTACTTGGTCTGGCCGCTGCTGTTGATCTTTGGGCTGACCGTGAAGAAACGCTTCCTCCAGCTCACCGGCATCGTCTTACTCGCTTCAACCGTTTGGATGGCAATCAGCTTCACACCCGGGACCGACCCGAGCCGTGTTTATTACGGTACCGACACGCGTCTGTTCGCGCTCCTCATCGGGGCGTTGCTCGCGTTCGGTTGGCGTCCGGATGCGTTCAAGCGCGAGATGCCAGCGCTCGGTCTTCGTATTTTGAACGTCGGTGGCGCCGGAGCGCTCATAACGCTCGTCACGGTCATGATGACAGCGAACGCTTATGATGCGTTCCTCTATTATGGAGGTTTCTTGCTCGTCGCCGTGGCGTCAGGTGTGTTGATTGCCGCGACGGCCCATCCGTCGACGCTCTGGTCCCGTCTGTTTGGAAGCGCTTGGCTTCGGTTGATCGGGAC
This sequence comes from Exiguobacterium sp. SH0S2, assembly GCF_004337185.1. Classification (NCBI taxonomy): domain Bacteria; kingdom Bacillati; phylum Bacillota; class Bacilli; order Caryophanales; genus Exiguobacterium; species Exiguobacterium sp. SH0S2. The sequence goes on from NZ_SJVB01000002.1 coordinate 215,364, forward strand.
ACGGACGTATGGCATCTACTTATGGCACTATCCGGTCATCATCTTGACGACCCCGCTTGAGCGGATCGGTTCGTTCAATCCCCTTCTCGCACTCGGTCAAGCCATGCTCACGCTGCTCATCGCTGAAGCGTCTTACCGCTACGTCGAGACACCGATTCGCCGCGACGGGTTCCGCCATGTCATCCGCAACCTGATCCCGACTCGCAACATCAAACCGGCTCGACTGTTCGCGATCACAACCGCGACGGTCTTGTCATTCGTCCTCGTCGGGAATTTGACGATCCTCGCGTTCACGGATAACTCGGACCGGCAACACGAGCTCCCGGTCGTCAAAGCACCGAAGCCGAAGCCAAAAGAAACGACGACCGAACGGCCGGTCGAGTCATGCCCGCCCGCCCTTGCCATCGGCGACTCGGTCTTGCTCGGCTTGAACGAGTATCTCGGTACCACGTTCCCGAACATGACGATCGACGCCGAAGTCGGCCGCCAAGTCCGTGACGCGCAAGACGTCGCCGCGGGCTATCGTGAATTTGATGCCCCCGGCCATGTCGTCTTCCTCCATCTCGGGACGAACGGAGCTTTCAAGATGGAACAGCTCGACACGTTGATCGGTATGTTTGAATCAGCCGATCACGTGTACGTCATCAATACGCATGTCCCGCGCCCGTGGGAACGCGAAGTGAACGAAAAGCTCAAGCGCGCGAGCGAGCGGCACGATTTCGTCACGCTCATCGACTGGCATGAAGCGTCCGCCGATAAAGCCGACTACTTTGAGAGTGACGGCGTCCATTTGAACATCGATGGCGCCGAGGCGTTCGGAAAGTTGTTGTCTGAAGAGATTGGCTGTCACGACGAACAAGGACTTAGCAACCGCTAAGTCCTTGTTTTCATGGGCGCCACTTCCAGCGCATATAGTTGATCAACAGCTTGATATAGGCGAGCTGTTCACGGATGACATACTTCGCTTTCGCCGCAGCCGGCGTCGGGGCATAGAGCGCGTCCGTCTTGAGCCCAAAGTAGAGCCTCCCGACGAGCCGGGCCCGGCGCACATGGAAGTCGTTCGTCACGACCGTCAGTCCCGTCTCGCCTGCCCACACGTCGCGGCTGAATAAAAAGTTCTCGTACGTCGACGTCGAGTCAGCTTCGATGTGAATGCGCCCCGGGTCGACGCCACGGTCGATCAATTCCCGGGCAATGACGCGCCCCTCGGCCATCCCTTCGTCCGGACCTTGCCCGCCGGAGGCGATTAGTTTGACGTGCGGATATTGGTGCGCATATGTAGCCGCCACGTCGATTCGGTTTCGGAGCGCCCGTGACGGTGCCGTCCCGTTCACTTTCGCCCCTAAGATGAGGACGTACCGGTACGTACCGTCCGCTTGATGTCGTCGCATAGGGGTCACCTGCCTTGATTTCAAGTATAGCATCAACGGCTTCTTCGATTGACTGATACGTTTTTGTTACAGTAGGTAAAGCAAATATATGGTAGAATGAGTATCGGATTAATTTGAATTTGAAGGAGTCGCAACAATGCAAAACTTGAATCCTACGCCTCGGAGCACACGACAGCGGCACGAGACGCGACATATCGTTACAAAACGAGTATTCCATAGTTTGCTAATCATAGGCTTTTTAGCCTTTCTTATAGGCGGCGCCTATGTGACGCTCTCTTCGGAGAAACGCGAAGTCTCTTCCATGGAGAATCGCCAACTCGCCAAAGCGACCGCCGACCTCACGTTCGAGAACGTCATGTCCGGCGCCTATATGAAGAGCGTCGAGACGTATGTCACCGATCACGTCTTTAACCGTGACAGCTGGATCAGCTTACATGCGTTTTTATCGAAAGACTTGTTCCGGCAGACCGTGAAGAATGGGATTTATGTTTCGGCTGACGGGACGATGGAGTCTCCCATGAAAGAGACGATCGATACGAACATGCTCCTCGATGATCTGTCGGCGTTCACGACGTCGATGCAGTCGTCTGGCGTCGACGTCTACTTCGGTCTTGCCCCGAACAAAGCTTCGATGGTCGAAGTCGAACCGAACATGCCTGACTACATGGGCAACGAGGCACCAACAATCTTTAAAGAAACGCGTGACAGCTTGGCTACGGTCGAGGGAATGACGGTCATGGATTACCGGAAGCCACTGAACACGGCAGACAAATTGAGTGACGTCTTTTATAAGACCGACTACCACTGGAATATAAACGGCGCTTATCTGGCTTACGTCCAAACGGTGAAGCAGATTGCTGCCAAACATCCCGAAGTCAGTGATCCGCTCAAGCCAGGCGAACTCCGGACGAAGGCGCACGACCGCCCATACTACGGCTCTTACGCCCGTAGCACAACGCTCCAATACGTCAAAAACGGTGATACGTTCGAATGGATGGAACCAAAGGCCGGATTCACGCCAAGTTCGATTTGTTACAACCGGGCCGAACCGTGTAACGGTAATTTGATCAACAAAAAACCGCTCAAATCAGAAGAGACGTACACGGAGATGTACTCGCTCTTCTTACACCGTAACTGGCCGATCATCACAATGGACCAAGAGGCGCCGAAGAATGATACACGGACACTCATCTTGAAAGATTCGTACGCAAATCCGATGCTAACGCTGTTGCCGGAACATTTTGGTCATCTGTCGGTCATCGATATCCGCCATTTCGATGAGTCATCGATTGAAACGTATGTGAAGGATAACGACATCGACGTCGTCTTGTTCATCCACAACGTCAACCTCGGTGAGTTCATCCCGCTCTATCACGACAAGTTGAATGAGTAAACAAAAGAGAGACGAATCATCCCGAATAGGATGATTCGTCTCTCTTTGTTGTGCGCTCTTCCTAGCCGTTGCTTAGAACAAACAGGAATTAAAACCGGAAGTAGATAAACGGGTTGAAACTGCTCGCGATAATATACGACACGGCGAAGATGAAGATTGTCGCCATAAATCCGAGGCGCATGAAACCGGCCATGTAGTTGACCCATAGTTTCTTGCTCTCCTGTTCGAGACGGAGCACTTTTTCCCCAAACACTTTCGGGAGCGGTGTCGCCGCAATCATCGCAATCAGTAAGATGACCCCGTATTGGACGAAGTAGAACATCGCCTCACTATCCCATACCGCCGCTCCATTCAAGTTGAACATGGCCGCCAAGTACGAGATGGCGTACGGAAAGTCATCCGCTCGGAAGAACACCCAACCGATGATGACGACGAACAACGTGAACGCATGGGCGAGCGGTGCCGGGAGTGCTTTGAGCCACGCCCCGAGGAACGCCCGCTCAAGCATGATAAAGATTCCATAGTAGGCACCCCAGGCGATAAATGTCCAACTCGCACCGTGCCAAACCCCGGTCAGAATCCAGACGACGGCGAGGTTACGATAGAGCTTCCACGCACTGCCACGGTTCCCACCAAGCGGGATATAGACATAGTCACGGAACCAACTACCGAGCGAGATGTGCCAGCGGCGCCAAAATTCAGACACCGACTTTGAAATGTACGGATAATTGAAGTTCTCAAGGAAATGGAAACCAAACATCCGTCCTAGCCCGATCGCCATGTCGGAATATCCAGAGAAATCAAAATAAATCTGAAGCGAGTACGCGATAATCCCGATCCAAGCGAGGCCCATCGACATCTCCCCGGCATCTTGCGAGAAAATTTGGTCGGCCACGTAGCCGGCGTTGTTGGCGAGGAGCATTTTCTTAGCGAGACCGATGACAAACCGTTGCACCCCGCTCGCAAAGTCGTCCATCGTCTCACGGCGATCATTGATCTCGTCAGCAACCGTCTGATAGCGAACGATCGGCCCGGCAATCAGTTGTGGGAAGAGCGAGATGTAGAGCGCGAGGTCGAGCGGGTTGCGCTGGACTTTCCCATCTTTTCGATACACATCGATGACGTAACTCATCGCTTGGAACGTAAAGAACGACACCCCGATCGGTAGAGGGATTTTGGGATCGGTCAGCTCGAGACCCGTGATGGCGTTCACGTTCTCGATAATGAAACTCGTATATTTGAAGACGGATAACAGCAACACGTTTCCAGCGACCATCGCCCCGACGAGCCATTTCGCCTTCTTCTTGTCGTCACGGTTGTTGTCGACGAGCAGACCGAACGCATAGTTCATGACGATCGATGCGAGCATGACCGTCGTATAGATCGGTTCTCCCCACGCATAGAACAATAGACTGGCAATCAGGAGCACCGTGTTCTTCAAAAAACGCGGTGCGACATAATAGAGAATAAGAACAATCGGTAAAAACCAGAATAAAAAAATCGTCGAACTGAAGAGCATGAGTTCCCTCCTTTCTCATAAAAAATAAAAGGCTGCCCCGAGGGACAGCCTAAACCCATCAACGCGTGAAGCGTTCGACGATTGCGTCGACGATGCGGCGTGACGCCTCCCCGTCCCCGTATGGGTTAGACGCTTTCGCCATGCTTTGGTGCGCCGCCGCGTCAGACAAGAGCTCGTCAGCGAGGCCGAAGATGACTTCTTCTTCAACGCCTGCGAGTTTGAGCGTTCCGGCTGCGACACCTTCTGGACGTTCCGTCGTGTCACGAAGGACAAGGACCGGTACGCCGAGTGATGGTGCTTCTTCTTGTACGCCACCTGAATCTGTCAAGATCAAGTGTGAGCGTGATGCGAAGTTATGGAAATCGAACACGTCGAGCGGCTCGATCAAGTGGACGCGGTCGAGATCGTTTAAAATCTCACCGGCCAGTTCCCGAACGATCGGGTTCATATGGACCGGATAGACGACTTCGATATCGTCATATTTTTCAATCAAGCGACGGACAGCACGGAACATATTGCGCATCGGTTCACCGAGGTTCTCCCGACGATGTGCCGTCAACAAGACGAGGCGCTTGCCTTGTGACGTGATTGAGTTCAACAGTTCATTGTCGTACCCGTCTTGAACGGTCGTCTTCAACGCATCGATTGCCGTGTTGCCTGTGACGAAGATGTCTGCTTCTGTCTTGTTCTCACGAAGCAAGTTCTCAGCTGACGTCTCAGTCGGTGCGAAGTGTAGATCAGCCATGACGCCAGTCAATTGACGGTTCATCTCTTCCGGATACGGCGAGTACTTGTTGTACGTGCGTAGCCCTGCCTCGACATGACCGATGGCAATCTGGTTGTAGAACGCCGCGAGTGACGCCGCGAACGTCGTCGTCGTGTCCCCATGGACGAGGACGATGTCCGGTTTCGCTTCCTTCATGACTTCATCGAGTCCGTGAAGGACGCGTGTCGTAACGTCGAAGAGCGTTTGATTCTTCTTCATGACGTCTAGGTCATAGTCTGGTGTGATTTTGAACAATTGCAAGACTTGGTCGAGCATCTCCCGATGTTGGGCTGTGACGACGACGATCGGTTCGATCCCTTCACGGTTTTTGAGCTCCAAAACGAGTGGAGCCATTTTGATGGCTTCGGGACGCGTGCCGAACACGGTCATAACTTTAATCATAGTGATTCTCCTTTTCGGGGGTGACGCGGCAAAATGATCGTCTCACCGATATCGTGCTGGTCGACGATCGTTGTGCGTTGCTCCATTTTTTGCTGTTTGAACTCCGATTGACGCTTCGAATCAAGCGTACGGAACCATTTCAAAAACTTCATGTACTCGTCGGCCACATCGTCGACGAGTCCGTACTCACGGATCTCACCGTATTCAAGCCAGATCGCCTGCGTACAAAACTGCCGAACTTGTGACACCGAGTGACTGATGAAGAAGATGGTCTTTCCTTCGTCTTTGAACTCGTTCATCTTGACGAGACAGCGGTCGGTGAACGTTTGGTCTCCGACCGAGAGCGCCTCATCGATGACGAGGATGTCAGGATTGATATTGATCGAGATGGCGAAGCCGAGTCGTGCCTTCATTCCGCTCGAGTACGTCTTGACCGGTTGATCGATAAAGTCGCCAATATCGGCAAACTCGATAATTTCCGGGGTGATCGCTCTGATTTGATGCTTGTCCATGCCGAGCATGAGGCATTTCAGTTCGATGTTCTCCATCCCGGTCAAGTTTCCGTTCAGCCCAGACGAGATGGCGATGAGCGACGGTTTTCCGCGCAGCTCGATCTTGCCGTGCGTCGGCGGGATGACGTCCGACAGAAGGTTCGACATCGTCGATTTCCCCGAACCGTTAATCCCGAGAATCCCGACGACTTCCCCAGGCGGGACTTCGAACGTGACGTTACGGAGCGCATAAAACTGCTTACCGTTCGCCCGGTTGAACAACACTTCTTTCAGCTTATCACTTTGTTTCCGGTACAACGTGTACCGTTTTGATACGTTTTCAAACTTTACTTGGTAGCTCATACGTCACCGCTCCTTAAATATAGTCAATGAAGTAGCGACGGAAACGAACGTGGATCGCCGAACCGATTAAGAACGTCACGAGCGTGAAGCCCCAGAAGTAGAGGCCGTAGCTAAGATTTTGCATGAGCCAATCCGTTCCGAGGAACATCGATCGGTACCCTTCCACCAAGTAGTAGAGCGGGTTGATCATGAGAATCGTTTCAAGCGTTCCGGTCGGTTGCCAAAAGATAGGTAGTAAATAAAGCATCATCCGAATAATTTGTGACAGCAAATTTTGAAAGTCGCGGATAATCGTGGCCAGTGCCGACGTCAAAAGTGAGAACGCATAAAGGAACGCGAGCGCACTGAGAAGCAGGTACGGCAAGAACAGGATGTTCCAGCCTTCACTGATGCCAAACGCCATCATCAAGATGAACGCGATCACGACCATCGCTACGTGTCGGTATAGTTCCGACAAGATGACGTACGCCGGGATTGTGCTGATCGGGAAGCTCATCTTTGAGACGAGTGCAATCTTCGAAAAAACGGATCGAGAACCACTGACGATGGCCGGTCCAAAGAAGAACCATGGCACAATTCCGGAGACGAGCCATGGAAGGAACGGGACATCACCAACGTCTCGACCCGCACGAAGACCGAACCCGAAGACGAGCCAATAGATGCTGATTTGAATGATTGGCGTCAAGATTTCCCACAAGTATCCGAAGTACTGCATCGAATAGCGACTTTTCGTTTCATATAGAGAGAGTCTCACAATTAAATAGAGACTCTCCCATAGTTCGATGAATACTTGCTTCGAGGCTTTGATCATAGTCGGCACACAGGTTAAGCCAACGTTACTTTTCCGTTGACGTATTCGTACAAGTTTCCGTAGTTTACAACCGCGAGGTCGCTGTCATCAGCCTTCACGATATTACGTGTATCAAAGATCATCGGGCGACGCATCGCTGCGTTCAACTCGTTGAAGTCGAGCGCTTTGAACTCGTTATGGTCAACGAGGACGAGGACGATGTCCGCATCTTTGATCGCTTCTTCTTTCGAGACGAGATCGAAGTGTTTCGACGATGAGACTTCAACGTGTGGATCGTGGACGGCGACGTTCATTCCTTGCTCGAGCATCAATTCGATGATCTCAACAGCTGGGCTTTCACGCATGTCATCAACGTTCCCTTTATACGTTACGCCGAACGCAGCGATTTTTGCGTCTGTTTGACCTGACACAAGTTTTTGAACGTTTTCGACGACGTATGCCGGCATCGAGACGTTCGTGTCACGTGACAACTTGATGATTTTCGCGAGCTCTGGTTGTTTCGCGACGATGAAGTACGGGTCGACCGCGAGACAGTGTCCACCGACACCTGGTCCTGGGCTGTGAAGATTGACACGCGGGTGTTTGTTCGCCATTTCGATCACGTCGAGGACGTTGATGTCGAGGGCGTTACACACTTTCGCAAGTTCGTTCGCGAGTGCGATGTTGACGTCACGGAACGTGTTTTCCATGAGTTTCGACATTTCAGCCGTCTTCGCGTCCGTCTTGATGATTTCACCTTTTACGAACGTACCATATACTTTAGCACCGGCTTCAGCGCATTCTGGCGTGATGCCGCCGACGATACGGTTGTTGTAAACGAGTTCATGCAGAATTTGTCCTGGGAGGACACGTTCTGGGCAGTGCACGAGGAAGATGTCTTCACCTACGATGAAGCCTGCTTCTTCGACAATTGGTTTCACGAAATCATCCATCGTACGCGGCGCGATTGTCGACTCGACGATGATGACGTTGCCTTTTTCAACATATGGCAATACTTTACGTGTTGCATCCAACACGTATGTGAGGTCACAAGACTTATGCTCGTCATCGTTGTTCGGTGTTGGAACGGCGATGATGAATGCATCCGCTTTCTCTGGCTCGAGCGAGGCACGGAACTTGCCTTTGGCGACGACTTCTTTGACGACGTCTCCGAGGCCCGGTTCTTCGATGTGGATTTCACCACGGTTCAATTTATCGACGACTGACTGATGGATGTCTACGCCGAGTACATCGACACCGTATTGTGCGAAGACTGCAGACGTTGGGAGTCCAATATATCCTAATCCGATTGTACATACTTTCATAGTTGAGCTTACCTCCATAGATGTTAGTGACACTGGTCACTGAATATTGCTTAACATTTCACTTTATTTAAGAATTCATCAAAAATCAAACCCATTATACTCCTGATGTGAATTGAGAAGCAATTACATTTTAATGACAAAACGGGATTACGACGGCGCAACCGCTCGCACGGTCGTACTAAGCACATATTCTGTGCTCAAGGAAGCCGCCCGCACATCCCCTAAACTATAACAAACTTCAGGCAACAATGACCAATTCGACACCGAAGCCATGTTAGCGAACGTCAGACGACGGAATACTTCCGGACTGACAGCTTCGGCAAGCTTACCTCGAGTGAACGGACTAAGCAAGTAAACACGGAGAATCGTGTCTTTCGGATATTCCGAGACGAGTCGTTCGACGTTCTCGAGCTTTTCCCCGAGTACTAGTCCAACCGTTGCCGCGTGTTGGTTCAAGATGCTGTATGAAAAGTACGGCAGATCGCTCTCGACGACAAGTTGATGAATGGCCCCGCGCTCCTCAGGATGATCTTTGAAGTACAGGCTCATCATCGATGTTTGGGCATCAATCTTGCGCTCGATGAAACGGCGCGACGCGTCATTCGCGTTCATAAGCAAATCGCTAAGCGACTTGATGACGGCGAGGCGTTGTCGAATCGAGAACTCGCGGCTCACTGCCTGCCGAGATACTGAATTGTCTCTCACTTGGCGGAAATAGACGGCGTCCGTGCCGCTCGGCAACAGCGTGACGGCCGGTTGATAGGTCGAGAAGAGCGTCGAGAAATACACGACGTCTTCCCCGCTGCGAAGCGACGGCTCGTAACGGACTTGTTTCGCATACACCGCTGGGATGAGCTTGCAGGCGTTCAGCGTCAACAGCTGTGCCATTTGTTCGTACGACCAGTCACCTCCGGCGAGTCGCTCGAACTCACGATGGAGCGGCGAGACGAGTACGTTGCCCTCGGGATCGAAGTCTTGAATATCGGCGATGACGACCCGGTCCGGCAACGCCTCGTTTAATAGTCGTTCCAAGTAGGTCGGGCTGAACGTGTCGTCCTCGTCCAAGAACGTCACGTATTGACGCGTCACCGTCTCGAGTCCTCGATTTCGGGCGATGCTCACGTTCGCTTCGTCTTCAAGCAGACGATGCACGGTCACGTCACGGCCAAACTGCCGACTCGCCTCAAGCAACGTTTCGTTCTTGTCTCCATTGAAGACGAGCACCCATTCGATGAGCGAGGCGTCAAGCGTCTGGGCCTCGAGCGAGGCGAGACATGTCGCGAGCAACTCTTCCGAGTCATGAGAGGCCACGATGACACTGATTCCCCGTTCGACCGGATCGTCAAACCATGGCGGGAGTTTAACCGGTTTGAACGTTTGCTCGACGAATCGGTTCCACGCTTTCTTCTCGGCTACGATTTCAGCTAACAGCTCATCGTAGTGACTCATGATGGCTTACATTCCTGCTCGAGTTTCGTGACGAGTTTACCCGCGAACGGGATTGATTTCGCCCGATTGACCACACCTTGCAAACGCTCAACTTGACTAGTCAACTCTTCGACTCGCTGCTTCTCCTTCATCGCTTCTTGTTTCCACTTGTCCGTATTCGCTTTCGCTTGGCGGATTTCTCGTTCAAGCTCTTTCATTTTTTGGACGGTGTTCTCTTTGCCGCGAATATGCTTCGCGCCTTCTTCAAGCACGTCTTGCTTCACCGTTTCGATTTGGTCTGTCAGTGCATGTAACTGTTCCCGCAAAAATGCGTTCTCACGTTCTACATATTCAACTTGTTGACGGTCCATGACGATTTCCTCAGCTTTCTATGACCCACGACCCCATCCTCACTTGGACGGTGTGTTGATTGTTTTGGAATTTAATCGCTAACTTGACGAACTTGGCCTCGACTTCTTTCGGCAAACGGTGGCGGAGCGTGTTCGCGCCGGGACGGAGTTCATGGCTGAACGCCGTCTTCTTCAAATTCTTTTTCGCATCGTATTGCATGACGTATAGTTCGATCGGTGTCGTCTCGTCAGACACGAGTTCGATCGTTCCTTCGATGTTTATATAAGGGGCGCTACCGAGTGTCGCATCTTTTTGGAACTCTGTCGATGGCGGCGCACTGAAGCTCTGGTTGAACAATTGTACGTAGCCGTTCTCCCCGCCGAGCGGTTTGACTTCGATATGGGTGGCAAATCCTTCTTCACGCATGTTGAACAGTTCGGCGTTGAACGGGATGAAGTAGTGATAGATGAACGGCTTGATCGTGACACTGCGCGGCTTGTGTGCCTCCGGAATCATCAACTCGACCGTCTCCGGTTCGATTTCCGAACCAGACAGGCGGGCCGACCAGTTTTTAGCCGTCCAGTCGTTCCAAAGTGAGACGTAACCATGGTCTGGCGTCTCGCTCGGTTGGAAAGCCTCAGTCACGCCCGATTCGACACCGAGCAATTCATTCATTCGCTTCACTTGAGTGGATGCGGTCGCCTCAAGCATGAGCCGCCAGTTGAGCGGCGTCTGTACGACCGTCGGCAGCAGCGGTGCATCACTCCAAGCGAACGTCTCCTTGACGAAGTGGAGCGGCTTCGTACCAAATAGCTCCTCGAGCGCAACTTTGACGAGATGACCTTGGCGGCGCAGTTCGTATGGCGCTTCGAGGATGTGACGCAAGACGTCGCGATCGAAGAGCGGTTGCAACAGCGTCATCTCACCCATGAACCCACGCCGTGCGTAAGCATGGAAATGTTCGATTTTCAAATGGAACCAGACCGCTTCGAGCCGGCCGTTCCAATCGCGTTCCGGTTCTGCGTCGAATAGGCGGTCGAGCATACCTTCAACTTGTTCGCGTTCCGCTTCACCAAATCCTTCGAATGCACGAATCGCTTTACGTGATAATTGTTGCTTCGCTTCGTGCTCATCCATGTTGTCTTTCAAAAACACGTGTTTCCCGTACAACCAATCCGTACCGTGTTTCCCAACCTCGACATAGTCAAGGTCGACGGCTCTACCGGTCGGGATGCTCTCATAGGCAGTCAAGTTGCCGTCTGTCGCCTCGTAGGAAGCGGCGATCCGTTTAGAGAGCGACAACGCGAGTGTCGCCTCGGGGGCAGCCGTCTCGGCGAGCTCGATGTCGTCGAACAAGTCGCGTGCGACACGCGCCTCGTTCCCTCCCATGTCAGGTACGTGCAGCGTCACGTTTTTTCCGGCTTCGAGATAAAGTTTTGTGAGTAACACGTCGAGCGCTGACCCGGCGAACGGGATATTGACGGCTTGCATCGGTACGTTGACCGCGTTTCGAAGCGCCGTCATCCACGAGTCGACAAAATCGTCGCGGAGTTGTGGCGTACTTTGCGGAAGTTCGTCCCACGTGTCGAGCAATATCGCTCCGTCACGCACCGTCAATCGTTCGCCCGCACCGAGACGTTTGACCCCTTCGAAGCGAGTCCCATCCCCAAACACATGCCCAATGAGGCGCATCTGAGAGACGGCCTCTGCGCGAACGGCCGTTTTCCCGGCTAGCTGTGCCACTTCTTCAAGTGACGTCCCGACGACGACCGGACTTTCTGAATAGTAGACCGGGATCAAGTTATTGAACGGGACGGCGACGCTGAACTGTTCGTCTAACGTGAACGAGATGTTCATCCCGTTCGGTTCGTCTCGTGACTGATCGTACATACCGAGACGAACGTCGAGCGGCGTCTCCGAGACGATGTGTGTCAGACCGTCGCGGCGCTCGAAATCAAGCGTCTGACCAGTCGATTCATATATAAAATGGCTCATAGCGTATCTCCTCAAAATAATTTCAAAACAAGCAAACCCGGAATGACCGGGCTTGCTTTTAGTGTTTCCGATTCAATTCTATCAAAAGGAGCTGTTCAAGCTTCGGTGCGAGCGTCTCGATGGCGAAATGATGATGTGCGTAAGCCATATAGTCTTGTGTCGCTGCGAGTAGCTTGGCTGAATCATCGCGGAACGATCGGATGATGTCGACGCCGTCTAGCACGTTTTCCATCAGCACGTCGTCCGGATAAATCGTCTCACTCCCCGTCCAATGGCGGATGATCGGGAACGTTCCCGACGTCATCGCCTCTGCTGGCGCAAGATGGAAGCTCTCGAGGTCACTCGTCGATAAGATGAAGCCGATTTTCGTCAGCCATTCCGGAACATCATCACCGTGACCGTCGAAGACGACACTGTCCTTGAACGTCGGTTCCTCAAGTCGTTCGAGCAGACGATCGTAATAGGCGCGCTCGTCTTCCCGTTTGTTGATCCAGTAAATCTCGTTCGGATGATGCCCTTTGATGAACAACTTGTAGCGCGTGTCTTCCTTGCGGAGCGTCTCGAGCATGTCGAGCGCGAGATCAAGTCGTTTCAACTTCGGATTGACCCCGATCATACCGAGGTGGAACGTCAACTCGTCCAGCTGTTTCGGTTGGATGAGACGCGTCCCGTCGACCGCGTTGTAAATCATCGTCATCTTATGGCGCGGGATCCGGAACAAGCGGTACATCTCTTCGAGCATATACGGCGACACGAGGATGATCCGGTCGATGTTGTGAAGGTTGTACTCCCGCGGGAACGGTGTCTCTTTCTCTTGACGGTGGATGCGCACGATCATCGTCTGGTGTGGCTTTTTATGGTGCGAATACCAGACGGCGTTACCGAGACCCCACTCACAGAAGATGATATCGGCCTGGTCCAAGCACGCCTTACTGTGATTCACGTCATGGATTTTGTGACCTTCCCACTCGTCAATCAAGACGTTGAAGCGCGGATGGCGCTCGAAGTAGTCCATGAACAGACGCAGGAATTTGAAATCGTGTCCGGCGAAGAGCAAGTTGATCTTCTTCATCCCCCACAGTTCATCGTGGAGACGTTTATACGTGTTCGTGAACGTATAATACTGCGCCATCTCATAGAGGCGACTCGCCGCATCACGATAGACACGTTCATCTGTGAGCGCGAGCTTCGCCTTCTCGATGAACTCGTCTTCCGAATTGACGAATAGCGGATAGTCCGCACCGAGGATGAGTTCGTGCATCGGGTTACGGTTCAACAGCACCGGTTTTCCGAGCGATCCGTACTCGAGCAGTTTCGTCGACAGTTCAAGACTCGCGTCGAGCTCCGGATGACGCCACGACACACCGATCGCACTCGAGTCGATCAACGTCTCGACATCGGCGCGTGGAATCCCTTTCAACCAATGGACGCCGTCATCCGCCTTCAAGCGGGCGAGTACGTCTCGTTTAAAGTTCGGGTTGTTCGGGTCTTGATTGAACTTGTCGCCGGCGACGTGGAGTTCGGCCGGGTAGTCGGCCCGAAGCTTCGCGAACGCGTCGAGAATCTCCGTCGAATACCATAGCGGGGCGAACTTGCCCGTATAGACGAGGCGATCGTTCGGTTTCGTGAACGTCGGCGTCTCGTCTTTCACGTTCGGGATCATCGGGTTCAAGATGAGGAACGGCCGGTCCGTCGGCAGGAACGATTCGAAATACGTCTTCATCGCCTCGGTCTGACAGAGCATGCGCGCCGAACGCGACGCGATCTGCTGCAAGCGGGCGAGTTCTTCTGCCGACGCCTGCGTATGGTCGTGTGTGAAGTCGGTGATATATGTCCACGTCTTCGCCATCGTCCGTTCATACTGTGACAAGTCGTAGGCAAGCTGGAAGCCACGGATGAATGACATGTCGTAGCCGCCTGTCGTCATCAACTCGTCAATCAGCCCGGCCGCTTCGTCGGCTTGGAGTACACCGCGCTCGTAGTACGGCGCGTCTTGTCTGCCTGAATCTTTGGCGAACACATCGATGAAGCGGACGTTCGGCAACTCACGGATGCCGGCCGTCACTTCCGGTTTTGTGATCGAGCGCTTCAGCAGCACGTCGACTTGAATCGATGGGTCTTGGTTCAACATCGAGACGACGGACGTCAGCCAAATGGCCGACCCGTCGATCAAATTTAAATTGACATCCCCATAGACGAGGACGCGAAGTGGTGTCGTCATAATTGTACCTCCTGAGCGACCGCTTTTGGCATATCGCTCCCTGCTTTCACGTATTGATACGGGTCTGTACTGAAGATCCGTTCTCCGGACTGAGCGAGCTCTTTGAGCGTCTCGTCTTGTTTTAAGACATCGAGCGCTTCAAGGACGCTATAGAAGCGGAGCACATCTGGCTTCATGATCGAGCGCGACGGGGTCGCGTCGAAGACGTAGCGGTACGTGCCGTCCGAGTCAATTTTCTCGAGTCCGTCTTTCCAGACGAAGTAATCTTCTTTCGTCAAGATGTTCGAGTCCGCGTAACGCGTCGCGAGCATGTAGTCAGACACGTACGCCGGTCCGTAATAGTCACTCGGACGGATGAACGCCATCCAGTCGAAGCCTTCAAGAATCTCAGACAAGGCGTTATATTGCGTCAAGTAACTGAGCATGAACGTCGAGATGTCCTCGGTGTTGTAAGCTTCATACAAGTCAAGATGCCCCTCGAACTTGTCGAGGAAGACGACGAGGTGTTTATGCTCGTAGTCTTGCGCGCGGAACGTCTCGACGGCGCGGTCCATCTCGTCGGCTGAGCGGACGAACGCGACGAGCGCGACTTCCGGGTGATCGACACGATACGGCAGACCGATGTTGCCGACGACTTGGGCGAGACGTTGTGTGTACGTGTGGTACTTGAGCACGTGTCGCATGCCGCCCATGGCGACGTCTTCATAGAAGCTGTCGTCCGTGAGCAGTTTGCGGAACGTCTCTTCGAGCATCTCGTCGCCTTCGTCTAGGAAGACGTAATCCCCGAGCATCTGCTTGACGCCGACAGAGCGCGTACTGACGACCGGCGTCGCACAAGCGAGCCCTTCGAACACGCGGCGTGAGAACATCGTCGGTGAATCGTTCACCGAGTTGACGTTCAGCATGACTTTGAAGCCTTTATACGCTTTAGCGATTTGGTTGTACTTCAAGCTGCCGCGGATGGATTTACGGAACTGCTCCGGGAATTGGAGTTGATCCGTCTCACCGCGTTGGTTCATTTCATAGTTCCGGTCATAGATGACAAGGCCATACTTATCAGCCGCCGCGAACAAGCGATCCATATCGATACGGCGCGATTCGTGACGGTTTGCGTAATACGAACCGGCGAACGAGGCGTACGGTTCACGTGTGCCCGGCAGGCGGATCGGATTATGCTCTTTCGGCTGCGCCGCGAACGGCAAAGCGCCGACCCGGTCATGTCCGCAGTCTTCTTTATAGTTATCGAGAATGTTCGCATCCGTCGTGTAGACAAAGTCGAACCGTTTCGCCGTCTCGATGAAGCGGTCATAGTGAATCGGGTCTTCTTTATTCCAAAACACGGTCGGCACGTTGTTGACGCGGCACCAGTCGAGGAGCGCATCGAGCTCTTCCCACGTGTTCGTGCCATATTTGACGATTTTCTTCTCCCACGTCTTGTCGTTCCCTTTCCAGGCCGATTCGACCATGAGGAAGTCCGGTTGACGGTCGGCGAGAACAGCCGGCCAATCGTCCGGCGAGAATGTGATCAGTTCACATTCAGGGCGATACGAGGCGGTCGTGAACTCATCAAAGATGGCTGCGACTTTCATCTCGTGAAGCTCGCGTGGTTTCGCTTCAAACAGACGGGCCTCGCGTGGGTCGATCCACTCTGGCACTTGCGTCCGGTCCGTGATGATCTCTTCGGTGACGCGGATGTTCGTGACGAGCGTTTCGCCAGTCCCGTCGACGCGGAGTGCGAAGCGCAGGTAGCGCACGTCTTTCCCGAACTCGAAAATCTTCTCGCTGCCGAGTTGTACTTGCTGCATCGACAACCGCTCAGTCAACGAATACGAGATGATGTAGAGGACGACACCGGTGTTCGCATCGAGTTCACCGTCGACCGTCACACGGTAACGATGGTTCGGTCGGACCGTATACGGTTTCTCTTTCGGGAGGACCGTGAAGCGGTTGTTCGTTTCCATATACGACACGTAGCGGCGCACGTCCGGCTCGACATCGAGGACGAGACGGAGACCAGACGGATCTTGTTTTAACTTGATTGATTCCGGTGTCGGGATCGTCCAGAACGTCGGGTCAAGGTCGAACGTCTCGGTACGGCGTACACTGTTCTCACGGATGACGCCGATCTTCAAGTCTGAGAGTGTACCGTTGCCGTGGAAACGGATGAAATAGCGAACCGAATCATGGCTCGGTGTAAGGCTCAAGACGTTACTGAAGCCGAGCGGGACCTCGATGAGCTGGTCGCGCTCACCGTGGGCATACGTCGCGACGAACAACGTCGCTTTCGCCAGCTCTTCGGCTTCTCCTTTTAAATAGAAACGATAGACGTAATCGTCCATATCAGCGAGCGAAAAATCGATACCGCGTTCGGTGTCGACGTGAGGGAGCGCCGTCTCGAGCACACCGTAGTGCTCGTATTGGTTCCCTTGCCCGCTGACACGAATGAGCCCGCCATCGATCTCAACGATTCGGCTAAGCGGCGAGATGAGTTCGAGCGAATCCACATCTAAAGGAATCATCGCGTCAAAGTCGGCGTCTGCCACCGCACTGCTCATTCCTTCGACGTTCCAAAGCGATTGTCCGTCAATCAGGAGCGATTGAATCAAGACCCGACCTTTTCCTTGCGTTTGAATCACAAAGCGTGTCTTCGTCTCACCGTCTACAAGCGAGACCGTCGTACGGACACCGTCTCCGACGCGAACGACACGTTTGCGTTCTTCGTCGCTATAAATCATGACGAGCAACGTGACTTCGATGTCACCGCTCTTCTCAACGTTTAAACTCGCGTCAAACTCGCGGATTGACGGGTTGAGTTGAAATGAGTTCGCACCAGGTACCGTCCGAAACGACGAGGCGCGCTCACCGTATGATAAAAATTGTTTTTCAGCCATCGTAGAAACGAGCGCCGCACCGTCAACTTCATAGTTCGCAGACGTCCGAGCGTGCCAAGACGGGACGACTTCGACGAACTGTCTCGTCTGCACTTGCGTCTTCGTTCCTTTCATCAACCGACGGCCGATTCGTTTGCCGCGTTGCATGCCTAAATAGACACCACGCTTCACTTTTCGTTTCCAACTCATGGGGGGTTCCTCCAAATTCATAATGGCATCGTTTTCTCTTTAACCGATGCCCTGTTATTTGAAACATCTCGTTTCGACACCCATTGATTATAGCAAACGCTCAATTCAAAAGGCAAAATCATCTGTTTGACAAAACGGAGACAAAAAAAGGACACCCAGTGGATGTCCTTTCGAAAATCATTATTTGACGTCTTTGATACGGTCTTCAACAGTTGGTGTGACTTCGCCTTGCTTCACGAGATAGTCACGCATGATCTCCCAGTCGATGAGACCAAGGTCGTTGACGCGTCCTTCTTCATAAGCCTTCTTGAACTCGAGGTAGTTGTCGCCACCCTTCGCTGCGAAGAAGTTTGTGGCAATCTTGTAAGTTGCTGCCGGGTCGATGTCGACATACGTCTCGCCTTGGAGCACTTGCGCCTTGACGACACGGCTGTTCGCCGGTTTCGAGCTATCGAACTCAAGCTTCATGCCAGACATGTGGAGGAAGCCGCCGCTCTCGATCGGATAGACGCTGACACTACGTTCAAGTGCCGCGAGCAACTCACTGCCTTGAAGCGTCATGACCGCGAGTGTGTTTCCGAATGGAAGCGTCGTGAGCACTTCGCCTGTCGTGATTGGGCCTGCATCGATTTTAGCACGAATACCGCCCGCGTTTTGAATCGCCGCGACGACTTGTGGGTCGGCTTGTTTCGCACGTTCGAGCATGCCGTCCGTGATCAAGTTACCAAGAGCCGTCTCATTTTTACGAACGCTCGGCTTCGTCACGTCACCTGCGTCGCGCAAGTTTTCAAACTCGGCAGTCGCTGTCGCGCCGATTTCAGCGTTCTTGATGCCGTCGATTTCAGCCGCGAACGGTGCGAGGAGTCGGGCTGCGCCTGGGTCTGGTGCATACGTCTTCACATCGATGAGCTTACCGGCTTGTGAGACGACTTTTCCGTCTTTATCGAAGACGAGGTCGAGCGTACCGAGGAAGTCACCGTATTGATACGCTTGGACGACGACGGTCGAGTTACCACCTTCTGTGATGACGACTGGTGCGTCAAGACGTGAGTGTGAGTGACCGCCGATGATGACATCGATGCCGTCGACGTTTTTCACGAGTTCGAGGTCGTTGTCGATTGCCGGGTTGTCGTCGTAACCGAGGTGCGAGACAGCGACGATTTGGTCGACGCCCATGTCTTCGAACGCTTTGACGGCTTTTTTCGCTTCGTCGATATAGTTTTGGAATTGAATCGGTCCTGGGCTCGCGATGTTCGCCGTGTCTTCCGTCGTCAAACCGAAGAATCCGACTTTCTTACCGTCGACTTCTTGGATGATCCCTTCATACAAGCGACCGTTGTAAGGCTTCGTCGCGATCTCATCACGGAAGAGCGACTTCACGTATTGATCGTTCGAGTAGTCGACGTTCGAGCTGACGAACGGGAAGTTCGCGTAACGGACGAATTGTGCCAACTCTTTATGGCCTTGCTCTGTGCCGAGGTCGAACTCGTGGTTACCCGGTACCATCATGTCGTACTTCATATAGTTCATGAGCTTAAGATCGACTTGTCCTTTGAATTCGTTGAAGTAGAGCGAGCCTGAGAAGACGTCACCCGCGTCAACTAAGAGGCGGTTCGGGTTAGCGGCACGGAGTTCTTTGACTGCCGAAGCACGGTTCGCCGCAAAGTCGAGCGACGCATGCGTGTCGTTCGTATGCATGAACGAGAGTTCGAAACCTTTTACTTCGTAAGGAACGTCGAGCGTCACCGTGCGGCCTTTGTGCGTGTACGATGCCGTCGCCGTGAACTTCCCGATCTTGTCAGTCGATAAGTTCGTCCACTTCACCGGTTGGCGTAGAACGCGGTCGACGAATTGGATTTGGAGTGTGTTCAATTGCCCAGTCAACTTCTCGCCGTGCTTGAACGTCCACTCACCCTTCGGTGCGATGATCGCTTTCGGATAGTTGATGACGCGCACTTTCTTCTCGAAGTGTTGGTTCTTCCACTTGATGTAGCCTTTTACCGTTTGATATGTACCGAGCTTGTCCATGTTGACTGTCGATTTGTACCAATAGATCTTGTTGCCTTGGTATGTCTTGTCGAGCGCTGCGTCAAGATCCCCGTTTTCAACGAAAGCCGCCTTCAACTTGATTGTTTTTTTGGCCGGGGCTGCCTCTGTCACGACCGCTGGGGCGATCACCGATGCCGTGAGCGTCGCCGCGAGCATCCCTTGATAAAACTTGCGTGTCTTCGAATTCAACATGCACTGTTCCTCCTCTATTATGTATAAGTCGACCGAACCGAAGTCATAACCGCCATTTCGTCGCCACTGCCAGATGTCTGACCTCAAGCCAATGGAAGCGATTACAAAACACGTACAGACTTCACTTTTAAAGATACGCAATCTCATAGAATAACACAATTACTTTTCTGTAAATATTTCGTTATTTCTTTTGAATTTTGAAAAAAAGGACACCTATTGGCATCCTCTCACTCATTCTGATATTTCACCTTCCTCAAGCTCCAACACCGGTCCTTCACCCTTCGGCATCTCAATCGTCCGCGAGCGTCCGTCCGAAAGAGAATACGTGACAACATAACTCGCATCATTCTCAACCACGTTCGAGAACGTAACGTTCGTCCCCGACTTCGACATGTGGAACAACGTGACGAACGATGTCCCTGCACCCGTTTTCGTCGAGACGACTTGGTGACGCGGCACCCACTCGAAGTCACGGTAGGCGATAAAGCTCGACTCTCGTTTCATGGCATCAGACGACGCGACCGGAAGCTGAACGACTTGGAGAGTGCGTCCCTCTTTGTCGCGGAACGTCATCTCACCAGTTTGTTCCGCGACCGGTTCTAACCCGACACCGAGGTGGAAACGTTGGGTGAACGAGGCACGCGAGTCCGACCGAATCGTATCGGCGACAATAACCGTGCCCGCTTGATCATGGGCGATACTGCGCGTATGGTGCATATCCTGCCCAATCAACTCGCTGTACCCAAGTGCTCGTTGTAACCCTTCCGTCTCCTCGACCGAGACGATCCCGCTCTTACCGATCGTACTCGGATGAAGCGTCAATTGCCGGGTGCCAGTGTTCACCGTGTTATGGGCGTTGACGTGCACCGCTGCATTTCTCTGCGGAAGCGTCGTGTACCCGAAGCGTCCCGTCTCGACGATGAAGTCACGGCCGTAGCCGTACAAGTCGATGCTCAAATCGTCTTGATGCTTGTGCGCCGTATTATGGAAGCCGGCCGTCATCATGAGGGAGATGGCATCAGCGAACGGCTCCTTCTCACCCCAATGTTCACGTAGAATCGCGTATTGGGTATGGAGCTGTTTCGTCCGTTCGAGCGGGCGTTCCCCTTCCTTCCCGCCACTGACCGCATACATGAGATGCGGATAATTGCGCAGCGTCGATATCATCGACATCGTCCGCGGCTCGCCTGTCGTGTCCCCAAACAGCGGCAGCGTCCGGTTCGGCTTGACGAGATGAGTCAGCGTCTCCGGCATCTGTCGGACGGCTTCGAGCCGTGGTGACGTCGTGAAGGCGTTCGCCTCGATCCAGCGATTGAAGCGGTACAGCATCTCATACGTGTACACTTGATAGCCCGGCGAATGCTCGAGATGGACGTTGTCCGGACTCAACGAGTGGTCGAGCTGCTCGGTCAGACGCAACGCGGCGAGGTCGCGCCACTCCGATGACCGTTCGAGTTCCGGGAACGTCTCGGCGATATCGGTAAGCGCCATGTCTTGGAAGATGCCGTGATTATGGCGCGGACGATAAAATGACGGCGTCGATAGGATGTCACCGTGACCTTCGACCGTGCGCAACACGAGCGCGCTGAACGCCGGGTCGTTGTTCAGACGCGACTTTTTAAATTGATTCCAAAAGTTGATCAAGTGGAACGTCCGGATGGCCGTCCCTTGCTGATGATAGGCGTTCGGATAACGCTTATACTGCGCTGTCGGATACTGTTTGACCCACCCTTCGACGAGCTGTTTACCGTATGCCAAATACTTGGCATCTTTCGTGTAATGGTACGCCATCGTCACTTGGTTCAAGACCATCCAGTACTGGGCCTGGAACATGAACGACGTCGAGTCGCCGACTCGAATGTCCCGCTCCCAATCGAACGTCGCGATGTCCGGGACGGCTTGTCGACCCGGTGCCGCACCGAGACGCCAACTGCCTTTGAGCGCCGAGTCCGCTTGCGATACCGCCTGCGCCTCGGTCAAGAAACCATAATAATATGGCACTTCGCGCTTCACCGAGCGCGCCGTATAGTTGTGGAGCAGACGGTCGTACTGACTGTCAGCGACGACCGCCTGCGTGAGGAGTGCCGTCTTGAGCGGGATGTCCCGTTTCAATCCGTATGTACGGCGTCCATTGACCTCGACTTGATAGTACCCGCCCGAGACGCCAACGACGTCATAGCGCTTGTTCGGCGCGAGCAATGCGATCGGCTTCATCGACTTATCCGGCATGAGCCGATAGACGGTCGTGTCTTTCGCGACTTCTGTGAAGAAGGGACGCGCGCCGGCTTCGGCCCCGACAGACGTCGCCGCCATGACGAGCGCCGTCGTGAGAAGCGTCCCTTTCATTAATGTGTTCATCGAATACCCCATTTATCTTTTTTTACCATCATAACACGTACATAAGGAAACTTTTTCAAAATGAAGGGAACCATTTTTTATTTCCGTTTCCAAATAACTCATTTCCATCTTCTGACAAAAGGGTCTGTTTGCATATCCGGTCGTTGCTATACTGAAAGAAAATGCGTAAAGGAGTCCAGTCCCATGAAACGATTTATCATCTTCACCTTGATCGCCACACTCCTCATCGGCGTATTCCCGCCGGCCGTCTCGGCGAAGGCAACATATGTGACCGTGAAGCAAGTCGCCCTCAAGCAATCGGCGTCGACGAAAGCGAAAACGCTCGTCACCATACCGAAAGGCAAGGTCGTCACCCACTTGTCCGATAAAGGCAGCTGGTCGAACGTCCAATACGGCAAGCAGAAAGGCTACGTCGCCAAGCGCGACATCAAGAAGCAGACCGCCGCGCCGAAACCTGCGGCGGGCACGTTGCCGGCACCAAGTTATGCGTATACACAGTTCGCCTCTTACAAAGGCGGTTCGGTGATCAGCATTTATGGGAAAAGCTATAAAATCGACCCGCCGCTGCTGCCGTTCTTCAAAAAAAACGTGGCCACCCTGCAGACAATCTTCGGACTGCCGATCATATCCGGAAATACCGTGACCGGCTATAAAGAGCTGAAATTTGATTTGCGCGGCCCTAAAGCTGCCCAGATTCAGATCGATGCCACGGCGGCGAGCCGCATCCACACGTTCGTCGTCCCGATTGACGCCTTCCCGAACCTGCCCGTCACGATCACGGCGGCCGCCCCGGTTCGCCAGCTCGCGACGTATGGCGCTAGACCGTATGAAAAAGGGTTTTACGGGGAAAGCGATTTGCGCTTGAACGGAACGTTCCGGCAAGTCGACTTGACAGGTCGCGCCACCCTCACCGGTAAAGCGACGATCGACCGCCTCGTCCTGCGGATGGGCGACCTATATCCGTCCGCCCACAGCTACACGGCCGACGTCCAAATCAATGGGACGATCACGCACCTAGAGAGCCTCTACCGGGACGCCCAAGTCACACTCGGAAAAACGACCGTCGTCCGTAACCTTAAAGGTGTGGACGCCAATCAGCTGCTCGACGGTCAATTCGGCCTCATCCGCGGGACAAGACCGCAAGCGACGCTCGTTCGCGGACGGTGGATGAATGACCCTGAGCGGCGAATCAGTTCTTGGACCGAGATGATGGCGAATCGAACCATCGATGACAAGACGCTACGTCAATGGTTCACGCAGCTCGGTTTAAAACACGTCACGGACGACGCCCTCCCCTCATACCGACTCGCATTCGAGACGAACGCGAAAGCGACCAACACACGCATCGAGATGGGGACGCTTGAGTCTTGGCAGCGGCTCATCCTCGACGTGAACGCCTCACTCGGCACAACGACGTATGATCACCCGTTCGTCTTGGCGAACGACAACGACATCCTCGTCCGTCACGATCGCCCGCTTCGTGATTTGAAGACCGACCGAACGGATCTTTATCAATACGAGTTGATCGGGCTCATCGGTCCAACGGGTCAGTTCGAACAGATTGCCTTCAAGCGGACGCATTCCAATCCGAAATTGCATCAGTTCGGCACCCTTGACAGTCAAATGATTCTTGAACCATACGAGGCACCCGGTCTGTACCGTCACGTGTCCATCCAAAACGGAAAGCGGCACATCGTCTCTGTCGAAGTCGCCGATGTCGACGGACGTCTCGGCATCGTCAAAGTGAACGGACAACCGTTGCATGCTTTTCAAAAGCCCGCACCAAAAGTCGAAGTCAAACTGAGCAGCGGGTACATCTTCATCCGCTCGTCGGACCAGGCATGGCTACAACACGCTCAACAGTTCAAGACAGGCGGGACTTATGATGAACCGACCCAACTCGCGGTGGGCAACGTGTCGGATGCCGGCGATTGGAACAAAGGGACATACCTCGCGGCCGGCAGTTACGGATTGAGCAAAGGAAAATCGATTCGGATTCAAGCGTATGGCTACAAGGATGTACTCGTCAGAATCCCTTAATATCTATGTTTTTGAAACGTAATTTCGTAAAACTATTCAATTCCTTGTATTTGGAATTCATAAAAGAGTAAACGTCAATTAATCCAAAATCACAACCTAAAAAAACAAAAAAAGAAGCGACAAATTATGGATATAAATGTATACTGATGTGGAAGAAACTGATAGAAAGAGGTGCGGTCATGACAACTTTTCTCCCTTGTTCCGAGCGATTCACATATAAACGAAATTTACAACGGCTCGCGGAGATCGATTTGCACCAGTCAGCCACATCCGAATTCTCGTTCACGCTGCGCGTCAGTGAGCAAGCGAAGCTGGCCGAGCCATTCCAACAAATCGATTCACTCGACTCGGCAGCGCTTTGGAAATGGTTCCCGAACGTCAAAGCCAAATACGATACGCAGCGCGACTGCCTCAAAGCCGCGACGTCTTGCCTGTCTGTCATGGTCATCAATTAATTTTTCAAACGAGGTGCTTCACGCGCCTCGTTTTTCTTCACAAGAAAACGCCTGCCCGATTTCAATTCGGACAGGCGTTTTTCGGTTTAGCGGACGGTCACATACACCGTCTGCGTACGCCCTTTCGGCGTCGTGAATTTGATGGTCAGGCGTGTGCCTGACTTTTGTGCCGCAATCGCGACCGGTGTCGATTTCGATGTCACCGTCTTCGTCGCGATCAGCGTCGTTCCGCGACGGACCGTGATCGTGCCGTAGTCGACGTTCGAGTTCACCGTAAGCGTGCGCATCGTACTCGTCGGGGCGGCGACCTTCATGACCGGGGTAAGACCCGCCTTCACGTTCACCGTCTGGACGAAGCGATAGACACCGCGTGTGCTGACGAGCGTGATCTTCGCCTTGAGCGGTTGCGGTGCCAAGCTCATGACGACACGGCCCGTCGATGAGCTCTTGCCGCTCGTGATTTGTTTCGTCCCGTTCTGCAACGTGACGCGACTGTTCGGGAGCACCATGCCGACCCACGTCTTCTGTTCATCGTGGAGACGAATGTTGCTGAACGTCACTTGCGGAAGGGCGAGGCGTGTGTCGAGCTTTTGCCCGCCTCGTGTCAAGCGGACGAGGACGATGTCGCCCGGTTTTGCCGGCACCGTGAAGCGTGTCGATGAGACCGGTGTCGCCGTCGTCAACTTCCCGTTGATGAAGAATTGGAGCACAGCGCGCGTGTCACGGCGAACACTGACGACCGTATGCGTCGCCGTCATCGCGACGTCCGTCACTTGGAGGATGGTCGGACCAACTGCGGCGACACGATGTTCGAGCGTCTTCTCCCGGTCACCGGCTTTGGCGACGACTTTGATGACGTCCCCGTCTTTTAATGGCGTCGTCAACGAGACCGTCTTCCCATTCCCGACGTGTTTTCCGTTGATATAATGTGTGAACGTCGTCAATTTTGCCGTCGAAGATATCGTGAGTGTCGTATCTCCTTCGTTCGGCGTGCCGGCTAGACTGAATACCGGTTCGGCCCGTTCATAGACGACGAGCTTCTTCTCGGCTCCTTCCGTCCCGGCCGGCGCGTACTGGATCTCGACACCCTTGGCGATCGGGTCGACCGTATCGGTCACACGGGCGATACCGTTCGCGTCCGCTTGTATCGTGTCATAGTAGCGGTGCGCATACTCGATGACGTACAAATCGATTTTCCCATTCGGCACCGTCTTGAAGACAACACCTGCCTCCGCTGAATCGCTCACGACCGTGATCGTGTTCGCTTCCGGATTCGGCGTCGGCACGACGAACGGTTTCCGATAAACGTATGTCCCGCTCGAATTCGACGTCACCGTGAGCGGTGTCCCCGGGAGCAGGCGCTCCGTCTGCATACGGAAGACACCCGTCGCGTCAGCACTTGCCGTGTATGTCAACACGTCAGTCTCTGACTTCAACACACGGACGGTGACACTTGCCCGCGGCGACGTCTGTCCGACAATTTCACCAGCAAGACCAAATCGATTTAAACTGACCGTCCCTTCATCTGTCGTATTCAAACTACCGCTAAATACTTTCCCCAGATAAACAAAATCGTAATAGACGGTCGTCGCATAGCTCCGATTGAACGGCGACGTCAACAGCTCATAACGGCCATTTTTCTTCGCTCGTTCAATCGAGATCGACTCGGTCGTCCCGTCCAGGTAAGTCGCGCTCAAATAGACCGGGTAGTCACGCTTCGTATAAATCGTCGTGTCCCCTTCGCGATTTTGGCGCTTGTCGACGACGAGTTCGAGTTTCGTCGGAAGCTTTTTATAATCGGCCATCGGCATCGTCTGATCTGTGAAGCCGAGGACGCCGTTATAGACGCGCGGCACGGTGTCCGTTTGGTACGTCTCGGTTTCGCCGGTCGTCACATCGTGCACCGAGTAAGCTTTTTGTCCGGTCCAGTGCAGCGCCCCGTTCGACATCGCATATTCGGTCCGTGAGTGATTTCGTGTCGTCAAGGTGACCGCACCGGTCGTTTCATTGTAAATGTAGTGGGCCTCGTTCGAATAACCTGTCACATAGACGGTCGTCTTTTCGAACGTGAGCACTTTGTTGATCGGGTTCAGTTGGCGAGGCAACGTCCGAGTAAAGAGCGTCGCGCCCGTCTCGACCGACACGTGGTCGACCGTCTCGAGGTGGCTCGACGCGGCGAGCACCGTTTTTCGATCTGTCGACAACGACACGTAACGTGTACCAAGGTCTTTCTCCCAAATCACGTCTCGGTTGAGTGTTGTCATGACGGTCTTGCCGTCTTTGTACCAGAGCAAACGATCATTTTCAACATCCGCCCCGAGCAATTTGTCGTCTTCATCGAACCAGAAAGCGGTGACGCTGCCATCAAAACCGATGAGGTAACTCGTCGTGGAACAACCCGAGCAACTTCTCAAGATGACGACGTGGTCACCATCAATACTTGCGAAGCTATTGACGTCATGATGACGCATAATGTCTAGCGTCTCCTCGAGCGGAATGCGCTCACCGGTCGCAGGCTCATATAGCGCCGTCCAGTCGTTTAGTAAGACGTAAGGGCTGTTTGAGATCCGGTGGTGCCCTGGGATCGGCTCATTGGTCGTCTCGGCGTTCGCACTTGGCAAAGCGAAGCCGGAGGCAACCAAGAAGAGCGCCAACAAAAAAATAATTCGTTTCACGTATGTTTTCCTCTTTTCTTAAAATTATGGGAAATGATATTTTTTATTACAAAAAAAGTATAATCTCTTTTTTAGAAAAGGGAAATAGTTTTTTGTGTAAGGTATAGAAAAAACCGGCAGTGCCGAGGCACTACCGGTTTACAAGATGGCTCCGTCCGAAGACTTTGCTCTATTTAACCCTAAGGGAGGGTCAACGATTACTGAACGACTTTTACGTCGAACGATACTGGCGAAGAAAGGAGATCTCCGTTTGCAGCAGTTGTGATTTGTGGTACGACGATTGTAGCTGTACCCGAGAGGCGATCTTTTGCAAGTGTAAGTTCGCCAGTTTCTTTGTTGTACTCAAGACCAACCAAGTTTGTGACAACTGGTGAGATGTCAACGAAAACTCCGTTTGAAAGTTGTGTAAATCCTTTGTAATCAATTGTCTTACCGAACTGGTCTACGACCGTTACAGCAGGAGCGAATGTGAACTTGTTGTCTTTGATTTGACCGAAGAGAAGGTTATCGACTGTCAATTTACCAAAGTCAGAAGCGTCGATTGTGCGCATCGCTGTGTTGACTTGTGCTTTCGTCGCTACAGAGTCAGTGTTTGTGTAGTCCACTGAGATCGTGTCAACTTGAACACCATTCACGAGTGCTTTGATCGTTGCTTTACCTGAAGAAGCGAACTTCACAGCAGCGTCGCCTTTGAATTCAAGTACCCCATCAAGTTCATTGAAAGATTTTAAATCTTCAGCTGAAGAGTAAGTTACAACATAGTCAACTTTAGCGTTGTCGACAGTTGTGATGACGTTGCCATACTTGTCAAGTCCACGGACTTCGAATGACACGAAATTATCATTCGCAGCTGGTGCGACATCTACGTCAGCATCAAGTGACGTGTTCGCCGATGTGAGAACGAGGTCGTAAGCAGCGACTGTTGCGTCGAACTCAGATACTTTAACAGCAACCGACTTCGTGAATACAACTTTACCAGCGTTGTCTTTGAACGTGATCGTTACAGTAGCAGTACCGTTACGCTCGCCCTCAGCTACAACAGCACCGTTAGCGTCGAGTGATACTGTCGCTACGTTTGTGTTGCTTGATTTTACTTCAAGTGTACCAACTTTAGAAGTACCAACTTTAACGTCTCCACCAGCTTCGATGACTGCGTCGAATGCTTCTTTGTACTGGTCAATGAAGTCAATTCCAACTGTTTTCGGTGAATCACCAGCTACTACTTTGCCAGAATCAAAGCTGAGTGAAGTAGTAGTAAGTTTAGCGTCAGCAATCTTAGAGTCAGCTACAACTGAGAATTCTACGATACGCTCGAAGTCGCCGCTCACAATTTTAACTTTAGCTGTTCCAGTTGCATAAGCAGTGATGACACCGTCTTTAGATACTGTCGCGATTGCTGGTGTCAAGTTCGTGTACGTTGAGTTAGCTTTCGTGAGGATGTGGATATTTCCAGATACATCTTTCACGAACACATCCAAGAATTGGTCCTTCTCAGAGAGTTTGATTGTCGTGTCAAGTTTGCCTGCTTTCTTGGCTGTCTCGTATGCCGTTACTGCTTGAGCTTCTGTCAGGCTACCAGAATTAGAAATGTGAACGCCATCGAATGCTGCAATTTCTCGAGCACTAGATACAGTTACTTTGACAGCGCCTGTAGTTGCCAAGACTTTCGAACCGTCCATTGCTTTAACTTCAACGAAGAATGTGTTTTGAGCAGCATTGTCAGAGAATGTGAACTTCCCTGTAGTTGTGTTCAACACTGGCGAAGTAGCTGAAAGCGTAAGATCTTTGTTTGACAAGAGAACGCCGTTTTTGTCTTTGACAACGAGAGATTTGAAGATGTCATCGCCATCAAGGAAGTTTGTTTTTGTGAGTGTTACTGAAGCAGCAGCAGCAACTTCAAACTCGAAGTCTTTTTCGATCGCAGTCGTCACTTCACCAGATGGAACTGAGAAGTTGTTAACTGAGAGCGTGTACTCGCCACGGTCAACCAAGTCTGCGTTGAGTGTGAGAAGCAATTTAGTCTTGTCATCAGCGTCAACTTCTACTTTAGTAACGTAACGGCCGTTGTTGAGTTTGAAGTCAGAAGCTTCAACGCCTGAAACTTCTTTGTTGAGTTTCACTTCAAGTTGGTCAACTTTAACTGGCTTCACTGAGAATTCAGTAGCTTCAACTGTGAAAGCAGTTTCTGCAGTCATTACTTCACCAGACTTGATGACGAATGAGTGAGTTCCTGCAGGAAGAGCTGGAGTCTTAGCAGTCAACTTACCATCCTTGATTGTTGCAGCCACTGGGATTGCTTTAGAAGCGTCTTTGAATGGGTAGATGAGAACATCTGCCTTCGTATCTTCTTTAGCGTTTTCAACGTCAGCAGTTACAGAAAGAACTTCTTTCGCTTGATCGACTGAAGAAGCAACGTTTGAGAATGCAACTTCGCTTGCGACAACTGTGTAAGTCAAGAACGAAGTGATGCGGTTCCCGTTGTGGTTGTAAGAGATGAGGACTTTTTGTGCGCCTGCATCTTTCGTGTTGTAAGTTGAGCTCATTGTGAAACGCTCAGGAGCTTGTGTGTAAACTTTACCGTCGCGGTACATGACGCGAATCGATGGTTTCGTAAGTTCAGAACCAGCTTTTACTTCTCCAAGGTCTTGATCGAAGATGTAAAGTGGGTAGTTACGAGCGTAAAGTTTCTTGATGTAAGTCTTGCCATCAGAACCTTGGCCTTTAACTGTTTGCCACTTGTTGATTGCTGTTACGAGGTATTTGCCCCATTTGATTTCTACACCTTTAGGCGTGTTAAGCGCGAGCGCTTCTTTGAACTTGCCACCGAGTACGACCTCTGCTTTAAGTTCTACTGTTGAAGTTGAAGCTTCTGCTGCCATTACCGGAGTAAGAGCTGCTGCCGTCACAGCAAGTGCTGCTGACGCTTTGACTAGCTTGAATGATTTCTTTGCCATCTTGTGTAAATCCTCCCTTTGGTATGTTGCGATTTTGCGCTACCAGCTTGCAAGCTACGCTCCCCCCACTAAACGATTCCATATGTATACGCCATTCGTTCGAACGACTTATGCAACCTGATCCTTTAGGTCTTGAGTTTCACTTAAACTGATAGGTATTTTTCAAGATGTGAATCTTGAACAATTTACCAAGTATGAACTTGGAAAACCTTACATCCATAATATACATAACGCTTCCAATCAGCACAAGCGTTTTTTTTCGCAAAAATGGGAATGATTTTGAATTTTGGAGTTTGTGAGATAATTTAATATCACATTACCCACTTTTCGAAATGTCGAAAACCGTCGAAAAACGCCGATATAACGCCATTTCGACATTTTTCGATATGATTAATCCTTTAAATGTATTTAATTTTACTTTTATTACCTTCTCATATAATTACCATGTCTAATTTTAGATTGTATCAAAATAAGGAATAATTTAACCCTTATTTTTACATTGACCAAACTTTTAAAACTGATTCAATAAGACTAGTTTGAAATTTGGGGAATACATTTTGACTAGTCCGATTGCAAATTATACACAAAAAAAGCTACGAACCGGTTTGGTCCGTAGCTTATGAAAAACGTCTTTCTTCTATATTAGTAACCCGCGTATTGGAGCGATTGAACGAAGGCTCGTTTCTCGCCCCCGAGGAGCGCCCATTCGAATTCATACTCGTAGCCTTCGATGGTGATGACGATCCGGTTCTCTGGACGGACGTGCTGCTTGATGAACGCGATCATCTTCGCATCCGGAATGAACCAATACGTCTCGTCGACCGTTCCATCGTCGTACTCTATATAGTCGACATCGAACGGATCGATCGTATGGACGTACGATGCCGAACCGACACGGATCCGGAGCTTCTCGAATTCGAGCGGCTCACCGTCTTCCGCATAGTATTGCAAGAGGAAGCCCATGCTCGCTTTCGTCGGACGTTCGAAGAAGAACGGTGCGAACGTCTCGTTGTAACGAGTCGACCCATCAGCCGCGAACACTTCCTTATGAACGACGATACGATTTCCCTCTTCGTCACTGACACGGTGGAAGTTGTTGAAGAGCGCGTGTTGGACCGTGAGCGTCTCTGATGCGCTACGGTTGCCGGCACCGTCACGGACGACGAGCGACATCTTCTTGCCGAGCGGTTGTTTCGGGATCGGGAGAACGAACTTCCCTGTCGACATGACCGGGGCCGTGTACGCTTTCCCGTCGATCGTCACGATGACCGTCGCGAGCGGCTCTGCCGTTCCGGCAATCCCGTTCGAAAGCGTCGTGACCGCTTGCGTGAGGCGCGCCTTGCTCGGTGCGACCTTATCCGCTACGACCGTCGACTTGACGAGTTCGCTGATCGCACCGTTCGCCGTCTTCGCCTGCGCCGTCAAGACGGTACCGACTTTTTGAAGCGCGATGACACGGCGGTAGTTCCCGTTCGCGTCGAACGAGCCGTTGAACGTGCTGCCCCCGACCGTCACAGTGACGGCGAGTCCTGGTGTACCTTTCACTTCGATCGCACGAGCCGAGTTATCGACTGGGTTGATGACCGGTGCCGCCGGACGTGCCGCCGGGTCTTCCGCGACGATGACGCGTGTCACAGCGCTTGCGTTCCCGCTCGCATCGACTAAACGGACATCGATGACGCGGCCGACTGGTTGTGGGGACATCGTGAACACGGCTTCACCGTTCGTACGGATGACGCGCTCGTATGTTTTCCCAGCGACAAGGATTTCAGCTTTTGCACCGATCTCCCCTTGAATCGTGAGTGACGTCGACGTATGGAACGGTGCCGCCACGACCGGCGCAGCAGGTGCCGTCACGTCGGCGACAGTCGTCGTGTCTCCTTCAGCCGCGACGAACGTCGGTGTAAAGCCACCGACGACGAGTGTCCCGGCGAGGAAAAGCGCTAAGTATTTCGGTTGTTTCATTTTATGAATTCCTCCTAAATAATGTATCGAATTAGACAACAACTTTATTTTAATGGATTTTTTTAAAAATAGGTACATAATTTTCTATTTTAGGTGCACATTTTTTTCGATGCACAAAAAAACATCTCCATCGCTGGAGATGCCTGATCACGTCTCGTGAATCATCGTCGCTTGTCCGCCTTGCCAGAGCCACGTGTCCTGGTCTTTCACGTACAAGTGCAGTGCCCAGAATCGGCCCTCGTAAGCGTTCGTCCCAAGGATGAACCGCTCCTCGAGCAACAGTTGCACGACAGCGAGCTCACCTTTGATCGTCTCGTCGAACGTCACCGTCTCTTGGGCGATCCATTGGACGGCGGCCGGGTCGACGAACTGGTCTAAAAACGTCTCTTTATCGAACTGACGCCCGCTCGAGTCGACGTAGCGGAATTCATCGTGCATGATGCCCCGCATCGCGTCAAGGTCGCCCGCGGTTTGAAGCGAGGCCCGGTCGTCAGAAAGTTGTTTCATGTTGAGTGTTTCCATAGCTGTACCTTCCTTTCCGCGTCCATCATATCATAGATCAAGCTCAGAACGCCCCGAACGAATACCTCTTCATCATTCCGCTACCCCTTCTCCAAATCTAGCTTGCAGCTGTTGTCGCACGATGTCCGGCCGCATCTCGGCGAACTGACGCATCTCTGCGATTTCGGCTTCCCACGCTGTAACAGATGGGATATTTCCCCATCTCGCGATTTGTCTCGGCATCTCGGGGGCGATTACACCCGACATTTCGTCAAGCTTCACCACCATGTTTTCGGAAGTAAACGGTCCGTTGAGCAATTCCTCGAAGAGCCGGACGAAGCGCTCCTGACCTTCCGTACTCCTCATGAGCGATTGGAACAGTGCATGCTCAGGCTCTGGCCCTGTCAAATACGTGAACATGTCGTAGTTCACGCTCTCGTCGAGCGGAAGTCGCTGTGCGAACCCTTGGTCGAGGTCGAAGACGACCCAGCGCCAGCGCCCATCATGTCCGAGCGGTGTCTCATCCGCGAACTCGGTCGCCTTCCTCCAGACGACGTAGTTGTTGAACATGCTGTCAAGGTTGCCATAAAACGCCTGATAGGCGACGTACTCGAGGAAATTATCAACGTCCATTCGCCGCTCGAGCTCCTCAAATGTCGTGCGATCATTCAAATCGTTCGTCTCGGCGAAGCGGACCATCTCCCGGTAGTGGATGAGGTCGGCGTCTCGTCCCGCCTCGATAACAAAACCTTCTGGCATATCCCGATCGGCCTCGAGAATGACGAGTTCCGTCTCGTCGATATCGTATTTGATTTCAAAGTAGTCTGAGGAATATAGCTCCCGTAAATTGTGCAGTCCCCAATATTCACCGTTCACGAGCACGACAACCGGTTGGTAGTCTTGGAAGTCGAGCGAACGCTCATTGAGCAATTCCTGCATGAAGGCGTCCCTGAGCATCGCCCCTTGCCAGTCATTCCCCCCATTTCGGAGCAGAAGACGATTGAATTCGACCTCGTCGTTACCCGGGAAGAACGAGTGATAGAAGCGGCTCTGTCCGTACTCGCTCCGCGCGTAAAGTCGGAGGCTCTTTTGGGCGAGTCCACGCGAGAAGCCACCGTGAATTCGGATACCGATGTCTTGTCCGAAAACGTGCTCCCCGCCCTCGAAATAGTCGACGTGGGCTGGTCGCTCCCATTCTTGTCCCGTTTCGAAAAAGTTACCGCGACCAAACTCGAGCGGTCCGTCCGGCGCGTCACCTGGCGTATAAATACCGATTGCCGAATCGAACAAATTCGTCGCGTCAGTCGTGAGCGAGACGACAGGCAAGTTCGACGTGAACAAATCAAAGTCGAGTAGATACGTCTTTGTCGCACGTGCACTCTGTGCCCCATCTTTTACGCTGATGGCACGGATGGTGAGCGCTCGCTCGGAAGCCCCGCGCCCAAGTGTCGGCGGCACACGGTTCGTAGCCGTCCGGTTGTTCGACAGCACGGCGACGTCACGCGTCAGCACTTGATCGAGTGTAATTGGTCCGTTGTATCGAATCGACTCCGGTGTCGGGTCGCTTCCGTCGATCGTATAATAGATCGTACTCCCGGATGTTGCCTCGAGTATGAGCTCGGTGCCAGGAGAAATTACGCCGCTGTCAACAGAGAACACCGGACGATCCGGCAACATCTCGAAGTCACGGTCGACGATTTGTTCCGCAATCGAATCGAGCGCGGCATAGTCATGCGTCGCGTTGCCCGTCACATAAAGCCGTTCCGTGATGGCTAATGCTTCAAGCGGTGACATGTCAGTGATGCGATTGTCGCGTAAGTTGACGTCGATGAGCGCAGCCATGTCGCGGAGTGGCTCGACCGAGGCGACAGCATTCCCGCGGATATTGAGATAAGTCACGTTCGGCGTCCGCTCCGGTAATACGTCGAGCGCATCGATGTCGTTATCCCGTACGTTCAACGTCGTCAGCGTGTCTGACTCCGGCAAGAACGCTAAATCGCTGACGTCGTTCCCTTCGAGGTCGAGTGACTCGAGCGTTTCCGGCAACTCAGGTATTTGTTTGAGCTGGTTAAAACTGAGGTCGAGCGTCTTTAAGTAACGGAGGTTCTCAAGCACTGTGACGTCGGTCAATTGGTTCCCCGACAAGTTGAGCGTCTCGAGCGACTGAAAATGCTCGAGGCCGGTCAAGTCGGTCAGGCCGTATCCTGACAAGTCGAGCTCGGTGACGCCACGCACTTTGTTTTGGTTGAACGAGCCGACCGGGATATTCAATTGTTCGGCGAGCGCTTGCTCGAACGCTGCGCCCGCGGTCGCTTGCTCCTCGGCAAGATAATACATCCCACCCCATGTCCCGGCGAGGAGCACGGCCAAAATCCCAACTTTTAAACCCTTCATATAATACAGGCCTCCTGATCTATAACTTCGTTTGCGTCTCGTGTGTTGTAACAGTATACTTGAATTCTAACACAGACCTTAACAAATAATTAACAATCCCCATAAAGGAGTGACACCGTGGCCCAAGAGATCTTCAAGCGATACGAAATCAAATATTTAATCACTTTCGCCAAATACCTCGAGCTGCGTGAGCTCATCATGCCATACATGCATTACGACACGTACGGCAACCCGGAAGGTAAATACAATATCGTCAGTCTCTATTTCGACTCAAGCGACAAGGCGATCTATTACGAGACGCGCAACAAGCTCCCGTTCCGCCAAAAGCTGCGGCTCCGTGTCTATGATCAGGCCGACCTCGGCAGTATGTCGTTCATCGAGGTAAAACAGAAATTCAAAAACGTCGTCAACAAGCGCCGGACGATTTTGCCGCTCCACGAAGCGTACGATATTTTGCGTGACCCGAACAAACCGATTGAGGCGGTCGCGGCGTCGAACCCGCAAATCTTAAAAGAGGCACTCCATTTTCAGCACTCATATAATTTATTGCCGCACACGGTCGTCAGTTACGACCGCCAAGCGTTCTCGGGCACGTTCGAGCATGACTTGCGTGTCACGTTCGACTATAACCTCATGTGCCGAAACGACGATCTTCGCATCGAGCACGGGCCGGAAGGGTACCATTTCATCGATCCCGGTCTCGTCGTCCTCGAAGTGAAAGTGTCCGAGGTCGTGCCGTTCTGGCTCGCACGGCTTCTCTCCGACCTCGAGTGTAACAAGCAAAGCGTCTCGAAGTTCTGTACGAGTGTCGAACTGCTAGACAAAGAAAATTCAAGTGAAGGTAGGATTCTGTCATGACCGATATTTTTAACGAAGTCCGCCAGCTCGCCGACGTTACGTCCCGACTAACCGTGCTCGAGGCGGCGGCCGCCATTTTCCTCAGCTTCATCTTAACGCTCTGTATCGCCTACCTATATAAAAAGACGCATACAGGTGCCCGTTACTCGCAATCGTTCGTCCAGACGATCATCATTATGGGCGTCACCGTGTCGGTCGTCATGATCGTCATCGGCAACAACGTTGCTGTCGCCTTCGGTCTCGTCGGTGCGTTCTCGATTATCCGCTTCCGTAGCGCGATGAGCGACCCGAAAGACATCGCCTTCATCTTTTTCGGTATGGCGGCCGGTATCTCATGCGGGCTCGGCTTCTACATACTCGCAATCCTGTTCACCGTCAGCTTGTCGGTCATCATCATCGTGTTGTACATGTTCGACTTCGGTCGCGGCGGCTCGGACAAGAAGCGACTGTCGATCACGGTGCCTGAAAACTTGCACGACGAGACGGCGTTCGACGGTGTCTTGTCGGCCCACTATAAATACTACGCGCTTCGCTCGGTCGAGACGACGAACCTCGGCACGATGATCCAGCTCGTCTACATCGTCCAAAACAAGGACGGTGTCAAAGACAAGCAAGTGATCGATGAGCTCCGCAAAATGAACGGCAATTTGAAAGTGTCCGTCAATTATTTGAATACCGAAATCTTTTGACGCATACGAAAACCGGCCCTCTATAGAGAGCCGGTTTTCGTTCGTTCATTTGACGGTGACGGTCGTGATTTTACTGACTTTCTTCGTCACGTCTTCAACGTGGACAGACAAGCGCTCACCTTTTTTCAAGGCTCGCGTCTTCGCCACGTATGTGCCGTTCAATGCTATTTTCGACTTGCCGATGACACGTTTGTTCTGATCACGCACGACGACGGTCATCCCGGCTTGCGCTTTCCCGGTCACTTGTTTCGCGTTTGCACGAGGTGCTGTGACGCTCGGGGCACTCGGTCGAAGCCCTTTGGCGACGACGACACGTTCTCCCGTGAAGAGTGGCCCGTTCGTATACGTGACACGAAGTACCGTTCCCGCTTTTTGTGGGGCGAGCGACATCGTCAACTTGCCGTTTTTGACCGTTCCCCAGCCGATCCGTTTCGTTTTATTATACACGTTGACGACCGTTCCCGATTTTGCGGAAACGTTGAAGACCGGCGCGTTATCAAATATGCGCTCCGGCTTCGGCGCGAGTTGAAGCATCGACTCGGCCCGGTAGACGTTCACTTTCCCGTAACCGCTCACGACGTCATAATACGGGAGGAGCGGAGTATTCAAACCATCTAACACGTCTTGCATACCATCATATTCACGCGGGTCTTTCGGTGCGTCTCCACCCGTGAAGGCGAGCGGCTCCGACGAACGGCGTAAGATCGTCCGGACGCCTTCGACTGTCACACGCGGGTGTTGCGAGACGAGAAGTGCCACAGCGGATGCGACGTGTGGCGTCGCCATGCTCGTCCCGTCCATATAGACGACGTTACCGTCTGGTACAAGACTCGCGACTTTTGAACCCGGTGCGACAACGTCGACGTTAATTCCGTAGTTCGAGTAGTCCGTGACGAGACCGAACGTGTTCGTCGCGCCGACCGAAATCGTGTACTTCGAAGACGCCGGATACGAGACGCGCGACTGTCCGTCGTTCCCCGTTGCTGCAACGATAATGACACCGCGGTCATGCGCATACTTCAACATATAACCGATCGTGCGGCTTTCCGTTCCGCCGAGGCTCATATTGATGACTTTCGCTCCGGCGTCGACGGCATACTTGATACCGAGTGCGATTTGATCCGTCTCCCCATATCCGCCGGCATCAAGTACTTTCACCGGTAAGATGGACACGTTCGGGACAATCCCCCGCATCGACGTGCCGTTGTTTTGAGCGGCCGCGATGACACCGGCGACGTGCGTCCCGTGACCGTGGTCATCGATTGCGTCGCCTTCCCCGTTCGGGTCGACGAAGTTCTTCCCATTTCGGACATCAACTTTTCCTTTCAAATCGAGAAGGCGGTGGTCGACACCGGTATCGAGAACGGCAACTTTGACGGTACGGGCTTTCAAGTTGAGCGCCTCGTACTTATCAAGGCTGATGCCCGCGTCCCCGAACGGTTTCAACACAGAGCGGCTGTTGACCGACCATTGATAGCTATAGCTCGGGTCCGCCATAAATGCAGAGTACGTCTCGATCGGCTCGATATAGTCGACGTTCGGGTCTGACTCGAGCACCGCTTGTGCCGACGCTTTCGTCTTCGCTGACGCCGTTTCGACATCGACGAGCGCGAAATGGTCACCCGGTGAACCGATGGCGAGACGTTCGGCCGAGACATCACGCATCGCGTTCATCTTGCCAATCGATTGGTTCGGTGACGACTTGTATTTGACGATATAACGCGGGGCGTCCGTCACGTTGACGGTGACGCCGATGCGGTCGAACACGTCCGTGAGCGGTGTTCCCGCAAGTTCATCCATCCCGGCAAGACCTGCGACAGACGCGATGTCCGCCTTCAATCCTTCCGGCACGCTTTGACTGACGAGGGCGTGCATCCGGTTGATGGCCGCTGACTCTTTCGACGACACTGTATGCTGTTTTCGCTCGACGAGAGCTGTCAAAAGCGGTTTGAGTGTCACCAGGTCGTTATACGCCACCTGACGCTTCGTCTTGTCGAACGTGATCGCCTTGATGATGTAAGGCGAGGCACGGTAGTAGAGTGCCGCGAGTTCCCGCCCTTCTTCTGATTGGTTGAGCACGTCCGTCTGGACACGTCGAATCAGCTCGAGCATCGTCTTTTGATCACTTGCCGGCATTAAAATCGATTCGACGGCACACATATCGCCGCTTGCCTGTTCATATTTCACCGGCAATTTGACCGGGTTGTAGACGAGGTTGATCTCTGAAGCGAACTCCGACGGGTCCGGTTCGCTTGGCGGTTCTGTTCCGTCCTCACTCGGTTCTGTTCCGTCCTCACTCGGCTCTTCTCCTTCTTCAAGTGAGAAGATCTCCTCTTCCGGTGGATACATGTCCGGCGTCTCCATCGGCATGTACTCGACTTTGACGTAGTATGGTCCTTCCCATGCATATGGGAGATGGATTGTCGCTTTGCCGTCCTCTTTCGAGGCGCTCGCACGGTAAGGATAGAACGTATCGTCTTTCCCGGCCATATCGGCGCTCGGATAGACCGAGACGTTGGCGAGTTTCGTCGCCTCCATGACGATTTCCATATGGGTCATCTGGCTCGGAGCTCCTCGCTCCATCTTGAACCAGTATGTATTGACCGGGTCGACGCCCGTCGTGAACGTGACAGCCTCCCCGGCTTCCAGTAGTGTCGCTTGCTTCATTCCGGCCCCGGCATCAGCGTGGATGCGCGGCGGGACGAGCGAGACGATAAGTAGGACCGCGAGCAATGTCGCAACAGTCCGTTGCACCAATCGTTTCATTTGTTTTCCTCTTTTCCAAGTATTAGGTGAATCACCTTGGATATAGTATACGAGATTTGTTAGAAAATGTTTCAATCGTGTTACAAAAATATTTCGACAATGAAACACGTCAAAGATTGACATCATCACGTCATCCCGTTAAAGTAACGATAACATCATACGAACTCGCGATGAGAAAGAAGAGTAGCGTGAAGGGACGTCTCCAGAAAGCCGGTGGTCGATGCGAACCGGTGACGTGTCTTGCGTGAATGGGCTTTTGAGCGTTCAGACCGATACGTAGGCTCTGACGGGTCCTCCCGTTACCGAGGACAGCGAATGATCGTTCGCGATGAGTGGAGAGACACGAAGTTTCTCAACGAAGGTGGCAACACGGGGAAATCTCCTCGTCCTTCATGTCCGATTGGGCATGAAGGGCGGGGAGATTTTTTGTTTTAAGGCTTCAAGGTGTTCGGGTGATGTCCCGCGGATATAAGCACCACGGTCATCATAAATAAACAGCACATGGTTTTTCGTTTGATGAATGAACTGAATGGAAGGACACGTCCAACGGTGACGGCAGAGCCTTGGCGAGAAGTGGAAGTCTTGATGACAAATTGCTTCTAACAAGGCATGGAGTCGAAGCTGTGACCTGCCTGAAATCGCTACCGTGTAGGTTCGAATCGTTTCTTCATGTAGGACGGAACGCGTTAACGTCGTCTTAAATCGGGCGTTTCGGTCACGAATGAAGCGAAAGAGGTGCGTGGGCGTAAATGCGGTCCCATACACGTGATACACGAGAAGGATGGCATCCCCTTCATCGAACAAGGCGTCAAACAGGTCGTGCGCCTTCTGTAAGACCGCCTGAAAATAGGCCGGATTGTACACGTCCGACTCGATGTAAGGTGACATTGTTTCTTCAAGCTCGAGATGAACCGTCAACGGGTCATCGGAAAACTGGTCTGGTCTTAGAATCTGCACGTGCTTCTCCCCTTTCTGTCTATATTATAAGGAGGTCAATCCTATGAAACAACTAATCATCAACGGCGACGAACTGACCCCAGTGGCAATCTTCCACCGGTTACAAGGAGAGCGAAAAGTATTGCTCGAGAGCCGGGCTGAAGGCAAACACGGACGTTACTCGATCATCGCGGCGAACCCGGTCGAGACGATCCGTGTCGACGGCAACACCGTGACCGATGCAACGGGTACGACCCAAACGGACGACCCGCTCGCCGTCTTATCCACATTGATCGCACGTGACACGGAAGACGCGCCCTACCCGTTCATCGGCGGCGCCGTCGGGTATATCGGCTACGACCTGCTGCGGACGTATGAGCCGATCCCGAACACGCCGACCGAGACACGCGACTTGCCGGACGCGTTGTTCCAACGCTATGAGACGGTCGTCTTATACGACCATCTCGAGGAGCGCGTCATCTTGATCGACACCGGCGACAGCGACGGCGACGGAGCGGCCCGGCTCGAACAGTTGAAAGCCGAGCTCGAGACGGCGAAGACGCATGAACTCGCGCCGGTCGTCCGGACGAGCGAACGGATCTTGACCGACAAGGACACATTTATCGAGCGTGTCTTGAAAGCGAAAGAAGCGATCCTTGCCGGAGAGGTGTTCCAGCTCGTGTTGT
Source organism: Exiguobacterium sp. SH0S2 (assembly GCF_004337185.1). Taxonomy (NCBI): domain Bacteria; kingdom Bacillati; phylum Bacillota; class Bacilli; order Caryophanales; genus Exiguobacterium; species Exiguobacterium sp. SH0S2. The sequence continues at coordinate 256,397 of NZ_SJVB01000002.1, forward strand.
CGCAACGGATTGACGCGACGTTCACCGGTGACCCGTTCCACTTCTACCGGACGCTGCGAAAACTTAATCCGAGCCCGTACTTATTCTACATCGACCTCGGCGAAGCGATCGTCCTCGGGGCGTCGCCTGAGAGTCTCGTCCGTGTCGAAGGGAACTGCGTCTCGACGAACCCGATCGCCGGTACGCGCCCGCGCGGCAAGACCGTCGAAGAAGACATGCGCCACGCTGCCGACTTGATTGAAGACGAGAAAGAGCTGGCCGAACATCGGATGCTACTTGACCTTGGCCGGAACGACATCGGCCGCGTCGCCAAAGTCGGAACGGTCACGATTCCGAAACAGATGGAAGTCGAGCGTTTCAAAAACGTCATGCATCTCGTCTCCGAAGTCGAAGGCGAACTACGTGACGACTTGAACCCGATCGACGCGCTACGGGCCTGTCTCCCGGCCGGCACCGTCTCCGGGGCACCGAAGATTCGGGCGATGCAGTTGATCGATGAGCTCGAGACGGTGAAACGTGAAGTATACGCCGGGGCCGTCGGCTATCTCGACGTCCGGGGCGGCTTCGACTTCGCCCTCGCCATTCGGACGATGGTCGTCCAAAATGATACGGCGTACGTCCAAGCCGGGGCCGGCATTGTCTTTGACTCGGATCCGGTATCGGAATATGAAGAGACGCTGCATAAAGCCAAATCCCTGTTGGAGGTGTTCGTATGATTTTACTGATTGATAACTACGACTCGTTCACATATAACGTCTATCAAGACGTCGCCCGGTTCAGCGATGTCTTGGTCGTCCGTAACGACGAGCTGACGGTCGATGAAATTCGCGCCCTTAACCCGTCCGGTATCATCATTTCACCTGGTCCAGGTGGTCCAGGTGACGCCGGTGTCTCTCTCGACGTCGTCCGACAGCTGTCGGGACAAATCCCAATCCTCGGTGTCTGTCTCGGTCATCAAGTCATCGCCGAAGCGTTCGGCGGCACGGTCGGCCGGGCCAAACAGGTCATGCACGGCAAGACGTCTGTGATCGAGACGACGACCGGTGCCTTGTTCGACGGAGAGCCGATGGACGTCATGCGGTACCACTCGCTCGTCGTCCAAGCGACGGAACTCAACGTGACGGCAACGACTGCGGACGGCGTCATCATGGCGCTCGAACATCCGACACATCCGACGTACGGCGTCCAGTTCCACCCCGAGTCGATCGGGACACCGGACGGACGGGACCTGTTCGAACGGTTCGTCGCGATTTGTCACACAAAAAGACCGAGGAACGTGTCCCCAGTCTAATTATCGAACTTCACATACCGTGAGGAGAAAGCATAGTGGTACACATACGGTGAGTCATATGAATCAAGCGCATCTTCGTAACTGATTTCGTACAATCTTCCACTCTCAATCCGGAAAATAGTTCATATATCTCTAAACATAGTCATCGGTTATATAAATGAGTATGTTTAACATAATTAAGCGAGAATTCTCCCACCTCTAAGCGTCTGGGGCGAAGCCCAGCGTAGGTGGGAGATGAATCGCCCGTACATAAACCTTTTGGCCACCCCTGTGACAGATATGACGAACGGAAGTTCGTGATTCCGTCAGATTCCCCATCCCCCGTCGCGGGTATCGGAATGAGAAGAGAATCATCCTACTATCTGGTGGAAGGGAGGGGCAGACATGCTGAAGGGCTACAAATACAGGCTCCACCCGACGGCGGCACAGGCCGAGTTCCTCGTCAGGACGATCGGCTGCGCCCGCTTCGTCTACAACAAGCTGCTCGAGGACCGCATCACCATCCACGAGGAGGCGAAGGCTGGGACCGGCCCGAAACGCAAACCGCCGACACCGGCCTCCTACAAGCCCCTGTTCCCGTTCCTCGCTGAGGCGGACAGCCTCGCGCTCGCCAACGCGAAGCTGCACCTCGACGCGGCGTTCGCGAAGTTCTTCGCCGGGACGGCCGGCTTCCCGGTGTTCAAGTCGAGACGGAAAGCGCGCGCGTCCTACACGACGAACAACCAGCACGGCACGATCCGCATCGAGGGAAACCGGGTCCGGCTCCCGAAGGTCGGGTTCATCCGCTTCACACAGCACCGAATCTTCGACGGGGCCATCCGCTCTGCGACCGTGTCGATGACGAAGACGGGCAAGTTCTTCGTGTCGCTCCTCGTCGAGCAGGACGACGAGCCGTGGGTCCCGGCCGAGCACAAGATCGGGATCGACCTCGGCCTCGGGCACTTCGCCGTCATGACGAACGACGCGCTCGTCACGGAGAAGATCGCGAACCCGCGCAACCTACGAAAGGCCGAGGCGCGGCTCAAACGCACGCAGCGTGCGCTCTCCCGCAAGAAGCCCGGCAGCCGGAACCGCGAGAAGGCCCGGCTCGTCCTCGCGAAGAAACACGAGCAGGTCAAGAACCGACGGCACGACTTCCTCCACAAGCTGTCACGACGCATCGTCGACGAGAACCAAGTCGTCGTCGTCGAGACGCTGAAACCGAGGGAGATGATGCAGGACCGCCGCCTGGCAAAGTCGATCGGGGACGCCGGGTGGGGCGAGTTCGTCCGCCAGCTCGCCTACAAATGCAGGTTCCACGGCCGCACGCTGATCCAGGCCGACCCCTGGTTCGCCTCGACCCAGGTCTGTTCGGCCTGCGGCGAGAACGGCGGCAAGAAGGACCTGCACGTCCGCGAGTGGACATGCGCCGCATGCGGGGCGCACCATGACCGCGACGTCAACGCGAGCCTCAACCTGTTGGGCCTCGCCGACTGAAACACTCCAGGGCAGGGACTGCCCGACGAGCTTGGTCCACAACCGTGGCTGGTAAGAACACGGTCTTCCCAAGAAGCTCCCACTTCAAGTTGCGAAGCAAATAAGTGGTGAGTAGTTCACCGATAAATGAGGGTTTTCTTATGCGCAATTATAACTATCAGTCCCTGACCGAATTGGCCTTACCGATGGAAACGGTACGATTGATCGGCCGCATCAATGAATATAAAGGGAAACAGGATTTGTATAAACAACAGGCACCTCAAATCTTGAACACATTACGTGACGTGGCTGTCATCCAATCGACCAAGGCTTCCAATGCAATCGAGGGAATCGTCGTGACCGAGAGCCGCCTACGCACCATCATGTCGAAGACCTCTGACCCGGCCGACCGCTCGGAAGCTGAAATTGCCGGATACCGGGATGTCTTGAACTTGATTCATGCCTCAGCCCAGGACATCCCAATCAACCCGAACATCTTGCTTCAGCTCCATAAAGAGCTTTACAAGTTTGTTCCGATTGAGGGCGGGAGATGGAAGAATGTCGATAACGAGATTAGTGTGCCCTTCCCTGATGGCACGCGCCGGACGCGTTTCGTACCAGTCCCAGCCTTTGAGACCCCAGCGGCTGTCCAGACCTTATGTGACAGTGTAAAAGAGCGTCGCCAAAACGAAGACGTCGATTCGCTCATTTTAACCAGTATGTTCGTCCTCGACTTTTTATCCATCCATCCGTTCAATGACGGGAACGGACGAATCGCCCGTCTTTTGACCTTGTTGATGCTTTATCAATTCGGCTTTGAGGTCGGTCGCTATATTAGTCTCGAGAAGATTGTCGAGGAGCGAAAAGAGGATTACTATGAATCCCTGCGGTTATCATCGATTCATTGGCATGAGAACCGACAAGACCCGCTCCCATGGATCAACTATCTGTTGAGCGTGATCCTTGCCGCATATAAAGAGTTAGAAGATCGCGTAGGACTTGTCACGTCAGGAAGTCAAAGTAAGAGTAGCCGGATTAGACGATTCGTAGAAGGGAGAATCGTACCGTTTACCAAGTCGGATGTTCGGAATGCCTGTCCCGACATCAGCGAGGCGACCATCAACCGTGTCCTTCGGGAATTACGGGATGAAGGGGAAATCGCTCCGTCTGGACTCGGCCGGAGTGCAAAATGGATTAAGCAATAATTCACGACTTGTTCTATGGAACACGAGAATCCTAAACCTCAGAGGAGAACCAACATGAATTTATTGGAATATATCAGTCTATCTGCAACCGCATGGTTTATGGGCTTCTTCCCTATGTTCGAAATCTATTTGGCTATCCCGAGTACGATGTTACTTGGTCTCGACGGCGTCTCTGCCGTCTTCTGGGCCGGACTCGGCAACTTCTTGCCGGTTCCTCTGCTCGCTTATTTTTACGATTGGTTGCATCGATTCAAACGTCTCAGCGGTTGGCTCGATCACTTAGAGAAACATCGATTTAGTCATTTGATGCGCGAACATGGCAGTTGGTCAATCATCCTCGTCACGCCCCTACTAGGGTCATGGGTCGTTGGCGTGATTGGTCATTCGATTGGGATGAGACGTTCCACACTTCTCACCTATTCAGCAATCAGCATATTTGGATACGGTGTGTTAATCGCTTGGCTCACTTCTAAAGGAATCGAGTTCACATTCTGAGGTACGTCTGACGTCCGTAGCAACTGAAAAAGGTATCTGATTCATTCTGTTTTGAATGAATCAGATACCTTTTTTGATGTAGATTGCTCAATCGTTATCCTTTGTCTGAAGAAGAGATTGCGTGATGGCTTCTTTCCGCTAAAAACTCATCCAACTGGAAGTCATGCTTGTCGAGCACGATTTGTTCGCGGTTGATGCCCCGCTCACGTAGCATCGCGATCGTCTCCCGCAAGAAGTCGTCGCTGCCGACGATGTAATACAAACCTTCCATATCCTGTGCGAGCGTCTCGACCGCCGCGTAATAATCTGAACGATTGGCGACGAACTCGGCCGTGAAACCGTCTCTTGATGCGAACACATCACGGAACAAGTAATCTGTCGACGAGTCGACGTTCAAGGAATGGAGATGTGGGATACCTTCCCCGTTCGCCAAATAGTCAAGTACGATCGGACGGAACGTCGCGAGCCCGACGCCAGCCGACAACAAGTACACATTCTTCCCCTCACGCTTCAATGGGACGTTCGAATGTGTCTTGAAGATGGCGACTTGTTCGCCAATCTTCATATCACGCAAGATTGACTTGAACTCGGAGCACTCTCGCTTGATCCGTGTCGTGATACCGATCGCGCCTTCACGCGGCAGCGTCGAGATCGACATGTGGCGAATCAAGCTCCGGTTCGGTTTGTCTTCTTTGTTGAACCCTTCTAACGCGAAGTGGGTATGCGCCCCCTCGTCCCACGTGAAGCCGTCCGGGAGCTCGAGTTGGAACGTGTATGTATCTGGCGCTTCCTGTACAACTCGTTGAATCGGTGTCCAGTAAATCTGCATCGTCGTCACTCCTTCCTTCTATTAATAGACCGCAATCGGTCCGTATGGTCCTTGAATGATTTCAAGCTTCGTCTCAAAGATGTCGGATAGCGTCTCGGCGACCATGATCTCATCAACCGTACCGAAGGCGGCGATCTTGCCGTCTTTCATCGCACAAATCCGGTCCGAGTACTTGGCCGCGAAGTTGATGTCGTGGAGCACGGTGACGATCGTCCGGCCGAACTCGTCGGCGACGTGGCGCAAGTATTCCATCATCTGGACCGAGCGAGCGATGTCCAAGTTATTGAGCGGCTCATCGAGCAACACGTATTCCGTCTCCTGGCAGAGCACCATCGCGACGTACGCCCGCTGGCGCTGCCCGCCCGACAGTTCATCGAGATAACGATGCTCGAGCTCCGTCAAATCAAGGAAGTCGATATACTTCGAGATGATGCGTTCATCCTCTTGCGTCAACCGTCCTTTCGAATATGGGAAGCGACCGAACCCGGCGAGCTGACGGACGGTGAGACGCGTCACGAAATGGTTTTCTTGCCGTAAAATCGTGATGATTTTCGCCAAGTCTTTCGATTTCGTGCTCGACACGTCCATCCCCGCGACTTGAATTTGACCCGCGTCTAAATCGAGCAGGCGGCCAATCATCATGAGCGTCGTCGACTTGCCGGCCCCGTTCGGCCCAATCAACGACGTGAACCCGGCTTTCGGGATGTCGAGATTGATCGGTCCGATTCGGACGTCATCCGTATACGATTTTTGTACTTGTTCAAGTTGAATCATAGCGATTTTCTCCTTAAGATGATTGCCAAGAAAACGATTCCGCCGAACAATTCGATAATGACGGACACGACACTCGGTGTATTGAGAATGTGATACATAAAGAAATACGCGCTCGTCAACACGAAGAAACCGAGCGCGAACGCCATCGGGAACATATACTTATGGTCATACGTCGAAGCAACCTGATAGCTGAGCGTCGCCACCAAGAATCCAAAGAACGTCAGCGGTCCGATGAGCGCTGTCGATACCGACATCAATAGCGAGATGAGAATGAGCGTAAAGATGACGCTCCCCCGATGGTTCACCCCGAACGATGTCGCTACATCTTTCCCGAGTGCGACGACGTTCAAGCGATTTGAGAAGCTATACAACATGATTCCGACGACAATCACAATCGGAATGACGATTGGGAAGTACGCGGCATCAGCATGCATGACCGATCCGAACAGACGGGCCTGAAGGATATCAAAGTCCGACGGCGCGAGCATACGGCGCATGAACGAGGACACCGAATTCAAACCGGTCCCGATGATGATCCCGACGAGAAGCATGAGTTGCAGATTCCCGTATTTCCCGGACAAGAGCCAGCCATACAAGAGCAGGCTCATGAGCACCATGAGGCCGACCTGGGTCAAAAAGGCACCGGTTCCCGAAAAACCGATTAACGCACCCGCACCGAAGAAGAAGATCATGCTCGTCTGAATCGTCGAATAAAGCGCATCGAACCCGAGCAAGGATGGCGTGATGATGCGGTTGTTCGTCACCGAATGAAACGCGACCGTCGCCAAGCTTTGACAGAGCGCGGCGATCGCCATCGTAACGACGGCGACGACCCGACGCTCGACGACCGGGATGAACGACGGCGAATCGAACGGGACCGGATTGTTGTAGACGAGTAACCCGAACGCACAGAGCAGTCCGCCCACGATGAAGAATGCAAGGAACAGCCAATAACGGCGCTGTTCTCGTTTCGAACGGAACGCCGTCGCACACCGCTCTTCCGTATGCACGGATCGACCATCGACGTCATACGCTTCCCGTTGCTTCGTCTTGTTTTCGATGAGTGTGCTCATCGTACCCCTCCCGTCTTCCGTTGTCTCAAGAGAATCGCGATAAACACGACCGACCCGACCGTCCCGAGAATGAGCGATACCGGTAATTCAAACGGCATGATGATCGTCCGCGAAATCAAGTCGCTGACGAGAACCGTGCCCATACCGATGACGCATACCCACGGCAAGTTGCTGCGGAGATCGTCTCCACGAAACATCGAGACGATGTTCGGGACGATCAGTCCGAGGAACGGCAGATTGCCGATGACCGTCGCGACGACCCCGACCGCAAGTGCGATCAGCCCCGTCGCAATCAAGATGAGACGGCTATAGTTGACGCCAAGGCTCGTCGCGATATCTTCGCCGAGTCCGGCGAGCGTTAACCGGTTCGCGAGGATGAAGATGAAGAACGTGACGAGAATGATAAGCCACAAGTATTCATAACGTCCGACCTGCACCGATGCGAACGACCCGACGAACCAGCCTTCAATAGTCTGACTCGCTTGGAAGAACAAGCCGAGAAACGTCGACACGGCCGATACGACCGCCCCGAGCATGAGCCCGATAATCGGGACGATCAACGATGAGCGAAGTTTGACCGAGCGCAGGAACCAGAAGAAGACCATCGTTCCGATGAACGAGAAGACGATGGCCCCCGTCATGCGCATCATGAGCGTCGGCGCCGGAACGAGCAGATACACAGTGAGCAGACCGAGCCCCGCCCATTCGAGCGTCCCGGTCGTCGTCGGTTCGACGAGACGGTTTTGCGTAATCAGTTGCATGACGAGCCCCGACATCGCCATGGCGGCACCGGTCAACATGATGGCAATCGTGCGCGGGACGCGGGTAATCCAAAACATATCCGCTCCGCCCTCCTGACGAATGTCATAGACACCGGTCACGAGCGAGAGGCATGCCAACATGAAGACAACGAGAACTGCTACGACAAAGGACTTTGTCCATATGTTAGAAAAGGAGGGCTGAGACAATGTCTCAACCCTTGCTGTCATTGGTTTTTGCACAACATGACTCCCTTACTTCGAAAGCGCGGCTGCGATATCGTTGAATAGTTCAGAGTATGTTTGAATCGACTCGTTGATGTACGTGTCGTTCGGTGCATAAACGATTTTTGCATCTGTCACGGCTTTTGTTTTTTGAAGTGCCGGTGCGTTATCGATCACGTCTGCTGCAGGTATAGCGTCTTCCATGCTCGAAATCGCCGCGTCACGGTCGAGGACGAACAACCAGTCCGGGTCACTCTCAGCAATCGCTTCAACCGATACCTCATCCCCTTGGTGGTCACCTGTCGTTTTCTCTACCTCGAGGGCAGGTGTCCAGTCAAAGATGTCATACATCGGTCCGAAGACACGACCTGTATTCGGTGCCGAGAATCCGATATCGCCGCCTGAGACGATGACTGACATCACTTTGTCTTCACCGTTGTATGAAGCTTTTACACTGTCGATCGATGCTTCGAAGCTTTTGATGAGTTCATCTGCTTCCGTTTCTTTTTCAAAGATTTGGCCGAGTGAACGCGTCGTCGTCTCAAAGCCTTCTACCAAGATTTCACCTGGCGTGCCCGCATCTTCTGGGAGCTCAATATTCAAATCGATGACGGCTGCTTCCGGAACTAATTTTTTAATGTCGTCGTAGTAGTCGGCGAATCGTTGACCGACGATGACGACATCCGGATCGACACCGGCGATTGCTTCTAAGTTCGGTTCATTGTGCATCCCGACGTCAACGATGTCTTTATCATTTTTATAAGGCAAGTCCGCTGGAATCAATCCGATTGGTGCCGCGACCAAGTCGATGTCCCAATCCGAGAGCGTCTCGAACGTCCGGTTGTCGAGCGCGACGACCTTCTCCGGGTTGACCGGTACTTCGATCGTGCCATGTGCGTCCGTGATTTCCACCGTCTTCGGTTTCGCTTCCGCTTCCGCGTTACCCGTATCTTTTGCTTCATTCTCGTTCCCGCATGCCGCGAGCAACAAGACGAGCGATGTCGCCATGATTGATGCTTTTAATTTCCCCACTTTTTCCATCTCCCTATATGTATTGATTACGCCGACAACCTTCTCAATCGAACGGCATCCCTGTTGTTGATCTTGTCTATGTAGGCAACAGGAATGCTTTATCGTTGATAATGATTATCATTGTCGTTTTCATTGAGAAGCATAGCAAACAAAAAAAGGATGCGCAATGCCAAAATTTCAAAAAGAGATTGGAAATATTTTTCCTACCATATAATGCAAAATAAAAAGAAAGTGGTACGAGACCACTTTCTGGAGGGTTAGCGTTCAGTTTTTCTTATCCCGCTTTCTCCCGAGAATGCTGTAAGTGAGAAATAATACGAACGTGTACGTGAACGAGAAGAGAATGATTTTCAGGAGGCCGTCCGGAAGCAGTTTCACGATGAAAAACAGCGAAAAGATGATGGCAATAATCAGATGAGGACCCCGGATATCTTCCGGCAGATCGCGCCAGTAGATCACGACGAGTGCCAACGCGAGCGGCCCGCATAGCGCAAATAAGATGAAGAACGGGACAGGCCGCATCAGAAATGGTACGTCTTGTTTCTGATGATTCATGCTTCCGAAATTCCGTTCGCGAGTAACAACAGGAAAATCCAAATCGATAACGGTACAATCAATCCGATGTTCGCGAAGAGGCTGAATAATCTAACCATCTTCTCCTTCGAGAAAAGTCCCCAGATGAGTGTGGCAAGCAACGCGATATCCAAGGCGAGATACACCCAGATGGCCGTCATCAAATTTAAATTAGGAAAGACACGGCCGTTCAATGTGAACAGCGTAAGCAGTGTTACCAAAAAAAGCACGAGCGTCGTGTAAAGCGGTGCATAATGACGTTTCGTCATCCAACCACCTCCTTTTTCCTAATTATCCCATTCACTTATTCTATCGACAACCCTTATAGATTTTGCTACATTCACAGCAACGTACATGAAGTAATGACATTGTTGGAGGTCACGGTTATATGGGTTTTGCTTATCTAGTTGCTGCGATTATCGCGGAAGTGTTCGGATCAAGTATGTTAAAACTGAACGCAACGTCGACGAACCGACTGCCAATCCTCGGTGTCGCGCTCGGATACGTGACCGCGTTTTATCTGTTGTCGCTCGCGCTCTTGTCCATCCCGCTCAGTTTCGCCTACGCGTTTTGGAGCGGTGTCGGGACTGCCGCGACGGCATTGATCGGCTTTCTCGTATTCAAGGAACAAGTTCGAAAACAGACCGTCATCGGCATCGGACTCGTCATCGTCGGGCTCGTCTTGATGAAAATATGAAGGAGGGACACGTGTGAAAGGGTATCTATTATTACTGGTCTCGATTTCGTTCGAGGTGCTCGGCACATCGATGCTGAAGCTGTCAGACGGCTTCACAAATTTGTTGCCGAGCGTGATCCTGCTTGCGAGTTTCGCCGTCTCGTTCACGCTCATGGGCTTCGTCTTGAAGACGATCCCGCTCAGCATTGCCTATAGCGTCTGGGCAGGTCTTGGCACGGTCGCGACCGGATTGATCGGGGTATTCGCCTACGGTGAAGTGCTCTCGACACTGAATAGCATCGGGCTCATCGTCATCGTGCTCGGTGTCATCGTCATGAATTTCGGGAAAACGAATACGGTACACGGCTAACGTTTTTAGAAAGGAGTGACGCGAATGCTCGCACCATTGATCGAAGAGAAAGAACGCCTTTTATTGACGACGGAAGTTCGGACGTCGCCCGAGCGATTGCGTGAACTGTTGACCGAAGATTTTTTTGAAATCGGGAGCTCCGGTCGCGTCTTATACAAAGAAGACGACACGAATACGATGGACCTTGGAGAGATTGACATCACACTGTCCGACTTCAACCTCGAAGTCATCCGCGACGATGTCGTGCTCGCTACGTATCGAACCGAGAATCACGCGACTGAGAAGACCGCTCTCCGCAGCTCGATTTGGGTCAGGATTGACGGCGTATGGAAAATGCGATTCCATCAAGGGACACCTGCACAATAACAATAGGTAGGGCGCGCCGATTTAAGCGCCCCCTTTTTTTCTATTCACCCTGCCATTTTTTTTGCTCACCCGCCTTGTCCGGATGTCCTATAATTCACGTATGAATGACACCAAAAGAGAGGGTCGACAAAATTGAATACATATAGCACACGCAACCACCTTGAACCGGTCATGCGACGACCGAGAGCCACGTTAGAAGAGAAGTTAGCGCTTATGGAGTCACGCCGAAAGAAATTGATGTTCGAGCCGACGATCCCGCTCGATGCCATCCGTAAAAAGAAACCGTCCATCACCGTCACGTTCTCCGTCGGTGGCTTCGGTGTCCACAACGAGTCCACGTTGACGTTCTTTGAAGACGGGTCGGTCAAACGAGAAGTGATTTGGCGCGAAGATTACGACTTGAGCGTAGCAATCCCAAGCTCAGGTTGGTACGAAAAGGAGGATGCGATACGCGTCCACGAACGATTCGTCGCCCTCTCCTCACATCGTTGGCCTGAAGTGTTTGAAGAAAAAGGATATTACACCACCGATGGGACGCAGTGGAGCCTCGTTGTGAAACGTCACGGGAAACTTATCCATCAGCATTCCGGCAGCAACGCCTACCCATCGAGCTGGAAAGCCGTCACGGAACTGTTCGGCATCTCGTGAACCGACAAAGGGAGCACCCACTTGGGCGCTCCCTTTTCTCATATCGCCTGAATCATCTCGACCCGATTGCCGAACGGGTCGCGGAACTCGAACCGGTCAAAGCCAGGGATTGGAATCCCTTCGAGCCGCTCGATTCCTTCTGCTTCGAGTTTCCGTCCCCACTCCGCTAAATCGGTCACCACATAGGCGACATGTGCTTTCGTCGTCAGCCGATCGACCCCGTCCTCGGTACCGACATGGACGCTTTGGTCGCCGACTTGAAGCCAAAACCCGCCTCGTCCTTGAAGCGACTCCGGTTTGTCGATTTCATTCAAGCCGAGCACATCGCAATAAAACGCGCGTGCTGTCGCTTCTTCACCTTTTGGGATCGTGATTTGGACGTGATGGATGCCTGTGATCATGTCGTTTTCCCCTTCCGATACGTCAATCCGATAAACTGCAGTTTTTGGTTGAACAAGCGTGGATACGACATATAGCCGACCATGACGGCTGAGATCGTCGCCGTCGTCAAGATGAGGAACAAGATGAGCAGTTGGTACAACACCGCCTCCATCGGGTCGGCGCCGCCGATGATGAGACCGCTCATCATGCCCGGGAGCTGGACGAGCCCCATCGTCTTTTGCGCCTCGACGGTCGGGATCATACTCGTCCGGATGGCGTTCTTCAAGCTCCGCTCGATTGCGATTTTCGGTGCCCCGCCCATCGACAGGATGAGCTCGATGACCTCATCGCTCCGTTCGACCTCGTCTTTGAACTTGTTCAAAAACAGGAGTGACAACACCATACAGTTGCCGATGACCATACCGCTGATTGGAATGATTTTCTCCGGCTCGAACGGGATGATGCCGAGCCCGAGCATGAGCCCCATCGTCAGCGACTCGACCGTGACGAGCGTGAGGACGATCATCCAGGTGATGCCAGGGATGCCGTCCCCTTTTTTGATGATGTTTTGCGTCGCCGCGCCAATCATGAGGAGGATCATGAGCAGCATGAACACCGGGTTATCGCTCTCGAAGACGAACGTCAAAATGTAGCCGATCAACAACAGTTGAATGATCGAGCGTACCGTCGCGATGACGATGTCACGCTCGAGACCGAGCTTCAAAAATAACGCCAACCCGAGCGGAATCGCCACGAAAATCAAGGAAGTCATCAGTTCGATGAAAGTCATAGCTCTTCCCCCCTGACGAAACGCCCGATCATCGGATTGTCCGACTCGTCGATGAACGACGCGTCTCCGAACTCAATCAATTCCCCGTTCCGTAAAAACCACATGTCGTCACTGACCCGTCTCGCTTGATCGAGGTCGTGGGTGATCCAAATGACGGTGACCCCGAAATCTTTTTGAAGTCGCACGATCAAATGCTCGATCTCTTTCACCGTCCGGTAGTCGAGGCTCGACGTGATCTCATCTAACAGCAAGACGTCCGGTTTATTGACGAGCGTCCGGGCGATGGCGACCCGGCTCCGCTCCCCGCCCGACAACGTCTTGATCGGTTGGTCGAGCGAGATGCCATCCAAGTCGACTTTTCCGAGCAGCTCTGTCGCTTTAGCCCGGTCGAGCGTCTCCCTGAAAATCGCTTTCGGTAAATTCAAGTTGTCGTACACCGTCCCGTCAATCATCGGGGCGCTTTGGAACGCCATGCCGATCTGTTTCCGGAGCGCGATGACATCGATATCGCGGATGTTCTCGCCTTTGAAATAAATGTCGCCCGCGTCCGGCGATAGTAGCCCGTTAATATGCTTCAGGCACGTCGTCTTGCCGGCGCCGCTCGGTCCGACGAACGTCGTGATTCGGCCTTCGCGGAAGTAGCCGGTGATGTTATGTAGGATGTCGTGATGACTGACCCCAATGAATTCAATGATGTTCATAAGTATCTCCCTCGTTCACGTACACATTTCATGTTTTAATAGCGAATACATATACAAGTCGTCATAGTTGCCACGCGTGAACTCATACCCTCGAAGTAACCCTTCGCGTGTGAACAAGTGACGCTCGACCAGACGCTGAGATGCCTTGTTTTCCGGTTCGATCAGCGCCTCAATCCGGTGGAACCCGAGTTGCACGAACCCGTGACGAATCACAGCGTCGAGTGCTTCGCCGGCGATGCCTTGTCCCCAGTAAGCTGGACTGAGTTCAAACCCAATTTCGGTCCGATGATGTTTCGATGATACGTTTAAAAATCCGCAGCTGCCGATGACTTCATCTTGTCCGGTCAACGTGATCCCCCAACGCATCCCGGTCCCGTCACGAACAATCGTGTCGTACCAGGCAATCTCTTCTAACGCGTCATCTAATGATGTGAACGGTTCGAGTCCCATATGGGCGACGACTTCAGGCTTCGACAAATACGATAACAGGCTAGTTGCATCGTTCGGCATCACCTGTCGCAACGTTAGCCGCTCAGTCTTTAGCGTGATCACAAACGGTTTCCTTCCACCGGATCGGTGACGACTTCCCCGTTTGAATCAAGTAACGGTGTGATCCCGCCACTCGTCCCGACCCACGTCTGGATGTAGTTGACGCCGGTCGCGGTGTCGACAAGGATTGTGATTTGGCCAAGTTCTGGCAGTTGCTCCGTCAATTTGACTTTGAAACGTTTCATCCCGGCCACTTCTGCTACTTTTTTCTTGAATAACATGATATCCCGCCTTCCTATTATTCTAACTGTACGCAACTCGTCTCCTATTTTCAATGAATGCGATATCTTCAAGGCTGACAAATCCTTAACCCGTTCATTTTTGTTTAATATGACTACAAAAAAACACGCCAGGTTTCGGCGTGTTTTCAAGCGTAGCTCCGTTCGATGACGAAACTTGTCTTGTCCCCTCGGAAATATGAACGTGAGTACTCGATCGTTTTTCCTGACGCGTCCTCGGTCACCGTCTCGATATAGAAGCACGGCGTCCCGAGCGGACAGTCGAGAAGATCGCTTATCCGTTCGTCGGCGAGCGCGATCTCGAGCGCCTCGGTCGTCTTGGCGACGTGGACGTCGTGGACTTCCGCTAGCGTTTGGAACAGCGAATGCTCGGCCTGGTCTTTCGTGATACCCGGCGCGATCTGCCACGGGATGAACGAGACCTCGTATTGCGTCGGCTCCCCGTCGGCGTGACGGATCCGTTCGATCTTTTGGATCGGTGCTTGTTCGTCGACCGTGAATACGTCGGCGAGCTGGGCGTTCGCCGAGACGACCGACAAGTCGATGAGCGACACTTGGCCGCGCTTGCCTTGGACGGCGAGCTGGGCCGCGTAATTGTTCGGCGTATGCGATAACGTCTGCCGGACTTTCTTCCCGGCGACGAACGTGCCGCGCCCTTGCTGGCGGACGAGATAGCCTTCCGTCGTCAACTGGTTGAGCGCGCCGCGGACCGTCGTCCGGCTGACGTCGAACTCTTCGCATAACGCGTACTCGGTCGGGAATTTCTCGCCTTCTGTATAATGTCCGCTCTTGATACGGGACAATAACTCTTCTTTGATGGCTGTTTGAAGCGTCGACTGCGACATTCTGTCACCCCTTTGTGTCATCCTTCTTTCCTTTATTCTGATACAGCAAACATACAAATGCAAATACAAAAAACAATTTGTATTATTTGTACTTTTTATATTGCGACAAGTTGTACTATTTGTTATATTTGTTACAACAAAAAGAAATCGCTTTCACAAGGAGGAGTTGGCACTATGGCAGTCAAGGTCGTCATCATCGGTGGAGGTTCGAGTTATACCCCCGAAATCATTGAAGGTTTGATCCAGCGGCAAGCGACGTTTCCGGTTCGGGAGATCGTTCTTGTCGACATCGAGGAAGGGAGAGACAAATTAGACATCGTCGGCCGTCTCGCCGAACGGATGATTCAAAAGGCAGGCGCTGACATCAGACTCAGTTGGACGCTCGACCGGAAAGCAGCACTTGTTGGCGCCGACTTCGTCTCGACGCAGATCCGCGTCGGTGGCCTGAAAGCCCGCGCCTTTGATGAACGCATCCCGCTCAAGCACGGCTTCATCGGTCAAGAGACGAACGGTGCTGGCGGCTTGTTCAAAGCGTTCCGGACGATCCCGGTCCTCGTCGAGCTCGCTAATGAGGTGGCGGAGATTTGCCCGGACGCGTGGCTCGTCAACTTCACGAACCCGGCCGGTATCGTCACCGAGGCCGTCTTGCAGCACTCGGCCCACAAAAACGTCATCGGCGTCTGCAACATCCCGTTCAACATGCGCAACTCGGTCGCGGAGATTTTAGACACGCCGGTCGAACGTGTCGCCATCGAATTCATCGGACTCAACCATTTCGTGTTCGGCCGCCACGTCTGGGTCGACGGCGTCGATCGCACGGACGACGTACTCGCGTCACTGAACGCCGGCACCGACTACTCGCCGGCGAACATCGTCGGGCTCGGTTGGAGCGAGTCGTTCTTGAAATCGCTCCGCATGTTGCCGAACCCGTACCATCAATACTATTTCCAAACGGCGGACGTACTCGCGAAAGATCTAGCGGCGTATGAACAGAACGGCACGCGCGCCGAGGTCGTCCAGCAAGTCGAGGCGCAACTGTTCGAGAAATACAAAGACGTCGAACTCGACGTGAAGCCTGTTGAGCTCGAACAGCGCGGCGGCGCCTACTATTCCGACGCCGCCTGCAACTTGATGGACTCGATCTACAACGACCGCGGTGATATCCAGACGGTGAACACGTTAAACCGCGGCGCGATTCGCGATTTACCGGACGACGCCGTCATCGAAGTGAACGCCGTCATCACGAAAGCAGGACCGCGACCAATCGCAATCGGTTCGCTCCCGCTCCCGATCAAAGGACTCATCACTAATTTGAAGACGTTTGAACAGCTCGCCATCCGCGCAGCGATGTCCGGCTCATACAACGATGCCTATCTCGCCTGCCTGATGAACCCGCTCATCCAAGATGAGAAGAAAATCGATCCGCTGCTCCGTGAGCTATTCGACGCGCATGAAGCGTACTTACCACAATTTAAGAAGGAGGTTTACTCATGAACAAGTTTATCGAAATCGCTGGGCGCATCGGTTCCCAGCGACACTTAGTCGCCATCCGTGATGGATTCGTCTCGGTCATGCCGCTCATCATCGTCGGTTCGCTCGCTGTCCTCATTAACAACTTCCCGGCCATCAATTTAGGTGGCCTCTCGCTCGACTTCGTCGGCATGATGAACAATGCGTTCGGCGAAGGGAACTGGCAAGGACTCGGCGGCAACATTTGGACAGCCTCGTTCGCCATATTAGGCCTTTTGGTCGCTTTCTCGATCGGGTATAACTTGGCCCGGTCATATGGAGTCGATGGGCTCGCCGCCGGGATTTTATCGGTCGCGTCATACATCATGCTCGTGCCGGTCACAGAAGACTGGGGACTTAACTTCGCTTGGCTCGGTGCCCAAGGATTATTCGTTGCCATCATCGTCTCGATCGCAGTCACCGAACTGTTCCGTTACCTCATCAACACGAAATTGACAATCAAGATGCCGGAAGGCGTACCGGGTGGGGTCACCCGTTCGTTCCAAGCACTCATCCCGTCGATGCTCATCTTGACGCTCGTCGCCGGAGTTCAACTGTTCATGACACTCCAAGTCGAGCTCAGCATTTTTGAAGTCATCTTTAAAGTCATCCAGCAACCGCTTCAAGGGTTCGGTGACTCGCTCGCGGCCGGTCTCGTCATCGCTTTCTTAAACCATATCCTTTGGTTCTTCGGACTTCACGGCACGAACATCATCGGTTCGGTCATCGAGCCGATCTATCTCCCGCTCATCGAGCAAAACTTGGCCGCGTTCCAAGCAGGCGTCTCGGCGTATGACGTCCCGTACACGGTGACAAAACCGTTCCTCGACTCGTTCGTCTTCATGGGCGGATCAGGTACGACGTTCGCCCTGCTTCTCGCCATCTTCATCGTCGTCCGCAAGCAGCGCAACCACCCGTATCACCAAGTCGCGAAACTGTCGGCGCCGGCTGGACTGTTCAACATTAACGAACCGGTCATCTTCGGTCTCCCGATCGTGTTGAACCCGGTCATGTTGATCCCGTTCATCTTGGTACCGGTCACGCTCACGATCGTGTCGTACGTCGCCCTCTCGACGGGCATGGTACCGAAGACGGTCGCCATCGTGCCATGGACGACGCCACCGATCATCAGCGGTTACCTCGTCACCGGCGGTAGCGTCCGCGGCGTCTTGCTCCAAATCGTCAACTTGACGATCGCGACGGCGATGTATATCCCGTTCGTCATGGCAGGAGCGAAAGCGATGACGGCCGAAATCAATAAAAATAAAGCAGAAGTCAACGAAGGAGAGAAAATCAGTTGAAGACAGAAAGCATCCAACAATTATCGTTCATGATCATCTTACACGCCGGAAACGCCCGCTCATCGGCGTTCGAGGCGATCGCCGCCGCCAAACGCGGCGAAGGTGAACTCGCCGAAGCGAAAATGAAAGAAGCGGATGAGGCGTTTTTAGAAGCACACAAGCTTCAAACCGAGCTGTTGCAAGAAGAGGCACGCGGTGCGACGAGCGACATGAGCGTCCTGCTCGTCCACGCCCAAGATCACTTGATGACGGCAATGACCGTCAAAGAACTTGCGATCGAGATGGTCGATATGATCACTCGACTCAACCAATTGGAGGAATTGAAATGAACATCTTACTCGTCTGCTCGGCCGGTATGTCGACATCGATCCTTGTTGAAAAAATGCGCACCGAGGCTGCCTCACGTGGCTTGGACGCGACAATCGAAGCCATCCCGGAATCACGCTTGAAAGAACAAACGAACGTCGACGTCATCTTGATCGGACCACAAGTCCGCTACCTCGAAGGCAAGATCAAAGCATCCGTCACGGTACCGGTCGCTGTCATCGACAATATGGCTTACGGGCTCATGAAAGGCGACCAAGTGCTCGACCAAGCGCTCGGTCTCGTGCAAAATGCATAAAACGCACGTCTTGATCAACGCCGATGACTTTGGACTGACATCTGGTGTGAATACCGGAATCCTCGACAGTCACGTCCACGGTATCGTCAATTCGGCGACGATGATGATGAACGGCTATGCCGTCGAGGAGGCCGTCACGATGGCAAAACTTCATCCCGCCTTACACGTCGGCGTGCATCTCGCCTTGACGTGGGGACGGCCGCTCGCAAAAACGAGCACACCGCTCACGAAAGAAGACGGGACGTTCCGCTACACGAACCGGTTTCTGACGGAAACGGCACCCGACCCTGAGCTCGTCTACCTCGAGTGGAAAGCGCAAATCGAGGCGTTCCGCGCGACGGGACTGTCGCTCCATCACCTCGACAGCCATCATCACGTCCACGGCTGGCCGGCGATCCAAGACGTCATCGTCCGTCTCGCCGAAGAATACGACACGACGTTTCGGGCCTTAACGACACTCGATGCACGACGGGACTTGTGGGTGACCGAGCGGTTCAGTGACCAGTTCTACGGCGATGGCGTGTCCCGGGCAACGCTCGACGCAATTCAACCAGGCGACTCGATCGAAGTCATGGTCCACCCGGCCGACATCGATGAGATTTTACCAAGCGTCACGTCTTACCTCGTGCAACGCTTACTGGAAAAGCAGCTATTGATCAACTATGAGCGCCCTGATTGGTGGGTGTAGAAAAAGAGAGTTGTTCACCGTTTACCGGCGAACAACTCTCTTTTCTGTTCGTAGATTAACCAGGTAGACCTCTTTCTTGTCTACTCATGTCTTCAATCACTATGTCATAGATCTCACCTAGCGACGCACAATATTTAACGAGATCCCACGGTTCGTTCGTGTGAAAATGAATCTTGATTAGATTTTCGTCCCCGACTGCCAACAAACAATCTCCTGCGAAGCTTGTGTTGATGTACTCAAATATCGCATCTTCGGATAGTTGCTCCCCTTCGATCAACAGTTGTGTATCATACTTGAATTCTATCATCTTGTTCACCTCCAATTTCAAAGGATAGACTAGACAGAGTGTAATGATTACCATCTAGTGCTAGATTATCTCTTTTAGTACCGATTGGCAAATCAGCCGTCGCTCTTCAAACTTCTAAAGGTTGAACTGGCGTTGGATCTGTCGCGCGACCGTTTCGGCATCAAGGTCCGTATTGTTGATCCGCAAATAGTTGTCGACATCGATCTCTCCATCACGCGAGTTCAAGCGGTACAGCGTCGCCGTCTGCTTCAATTCAGCCTCGGACCAAGCGATATCCCGTTTCGTCGGCTTATGTGCCAGCCGGTTCTCGGTCGTGTTCCGGGCGAGCCGCTCCTCGATTTCCGCTTCGAGCTCGACGTAGTAGACGTCCGCCCCGTGCGACTCGAACAGTTCCGCCACTCCTTCGATATAGATCCGGTCTTCTTCCATATCAAACGCCCAGACGAATGTGAAGATCAAGCCGGGCTGATCGCTTTTCGCGACCGCTTCGAATAACTCGTGCCGAAACAGTTGGACGAGCCGGCGCCCCTCGTTCGTCCCGTAATCAAAGAACGGGCTGACGAGATCGATCGTCATATGGTTATGTAGTAACTTCAATCCTGTCTGTTTCGCTAGCTCCTGGCCGACCGTCATCTTGCCGACGGCTTGTGGACCGATCAGTATGACAAGCTTCATTCCTTCCCCGTCCTTTATCCATTTTTTTCTAGCATACCATACGGCTCGAGTCCTCGAATAGGAACACTGAAAAGCGGGAAAACACGTACCAACGGCTGCTCAGCTTCTAAGGAGGACATTCCCATGCCAAAAGACCCCAAACTCGAACGCTTCGTCCTACGTGTCTCTGTATTTGGCTCCTTGTTCTTCGCCATCGCCGGGATCATCGTCGGTTACGCGTTATCGTCCGCTTTCATCCTGTTCGATGGCGTCTATTCGTTCTTGAGCGTCATCATGAGCTGGATCTCGCTCCGGGCCGGCGTGTTCATGCTGACGTCGGACAAGCGCTTCCCGTTCGGCAAGAGCACGATCGAGCCGTTCATCATCTTGTTCCAATATGGTGTCCTCTTATTCGTCATCGTCAACGCCTTCCTCGGTGCGATCGATGATATCCGCGCCGGCGGCAACGACCTCGTCCTCGGTTGGGCGCTCGTCTATCTCACAATCAGCGGCGCATTGACGTACGGGATCTTCCGCTACTTACGGACGTTCCAGATGAAAGCGAGCTCCGGTCTCGTCAGTGCCGAGATCGTCCAATGGCGACTCAGCTTCATCTTGACCGGTGGTGCCCTCATCGGCTATTTGATCGCCCAAGTGCTCGTCTGGCTATCGTTTGACGCCATCTCCCCGTACGTCGACCCGGTCATGCTCATGCTGATCACCCTTTGGCTCGTCAAGACGCCGCTCATCGAGATGTGGGTCGCCATCAAAGAATTGATCGGGATGAACACCGAGACCCCGTACAGTAAACAGATCACACTCACCATCCTCCAAGTCGCCCATCAATACGAAGTCTCGAAAACATACGTCCGGACGACGAAGTCCGGTAATCTTCTCTTCATCGAGATCGACCTCGTCGTGGCGAAAGACTACCCGTATGACAAAATCGCCGAGCAGGACCGGATCCGTCAAAAGATCGAGGACGCGCTCGCCTTCTTGCCGTATGAGAAATGGCTGACGATCTCGTTCACACAAGACAATCGCTGGGCAGAATAATAGCGAGCGACATAACGTCACTCGCTACTTTTTATTGCTCAAACGCCCGGCGCAGAATCTCTTCTTCCTCGGCGTTTCCTAAGTTCCGGTTCACGACGCGCTCGATGTCGATGTCGAGTTCATCTTTCAATAAGTTCGCACTCCGATCTTGCCCGATGATGACGACCTCGTTCCATTTATGTTTCTTGTGTAAGGAACGAATCTCACCGGCGATATCCCGGTAAAACCGTCGGACTTGTTTTTCTTTCCGGCTGTCGAATTGGTCGATTTGGCTGCTTGACGCTGCCTCGCCACCCTTACCGCGACCTTGGTACCGTCTCCATTGATCGGTGTCTAAATCAAGATCGAACACGACGACGTCCTCAACTTCACCGAGCCGCGTATCGTAGGCGGTGATGCTGTCGAGCTGGGCGAGCAAGATGCCCGTGTTCGGGAATTCGGCGTCGAGTCTCTCGATTTGGTCCAAGTTAGGTTTGTCACCGTAATGGAAGTCGTTCTCAACGTCAAGCTGCAGGAAGTGGAGCTCGAATAAGCCATCATTTCCTTCCGCAAACAAGACGATGCTGCGCAACAGCTTATGCTCGTTGCCCATAATCTCACGCTCGGCCCGTTCCCGGACGCCTTTGAACGCTTTCAACTTCGCCTCGTCCCCGTTCTTGATTTCTTGCTCGAGCCGGCGCAGCTCGTTCTTCAAATGAATCTCCCATTTATCGCGCTCGCTCGGCTTCGTACTTAAGTAGAGACTCAGTACGCCCGCCTCCGTGTTATGCAGTTGCTTGATCTTTCCGAGTTCTGTTGATAATGCCATCTTGTTCCCTCCTCAGTAAATGAACGCAGCGAGTATCCCTGTGATGAACACAGATGTGATCGTGACCGTCGAGAATCCGGCGACAATCATTTTCGGTAATATTTCATCCTCGATCACATGCACCTCCTCTTCCGTCTCCCCGATATTCTTCGCCGCCTCTTCGCTCAAGATGAGTGTTCCTGGAAAACCATATAACGACGTCAACCCGATCGCCATCGACATCTCTTTCGAGTAGCCGAGGAAGCGGCCGACGAGGAGCGCAAACAACAAAAGTCCGGACACGCCGAGAACGAATGAAATCGTGATCGGCACGATCAAATCGAACAACGCACTCGGTGACAGCGTCGCGAGTGGTCCGAAGATGATGAGCAGGATGGCGATCATGATGAGACCGTACGCATCGATCCCGTTCAACGCGTTCGCTTTCAAAACCTTGAAGCGGCGCAACACGATACCGAGGATCAAGGCGATGACGAACGTGTTCAGGTAACCGTTCGTCCATCCGCTGATGACGGTCGAAATCAAGACGACGACCCCCATGACGAACAACGTCCCGGCCGTCGTATGGAACGGCGCCGGCAAAATCGAGTCATCTGTCTCGTCATGGACGACGGCATGTTGTTCAGGCGTGACGAGCGTCCCGTCCCGATGTGCCGTCCGGATGCGGAGTGCCTCTTTCCGTAAGATGATCGACGTGAGCGGAAAACCAATCAGCCCTTGCGTCGCCGCGATCAAGACCGGGAATACAGCGACCGAGACGAGTCCCGCGTTGACGGCGGCGTCTTGGACGAGAATGATCGAGATCGTTCCGCCGCTGATAGCTGCGATGGCACTTAAAATATAATTCGTATCGAGGAAAAATTGCCCGATCACGTATAGAAAAATCCCGATGCCGAGCACGGCGGAGACACCGATGACGAACGTCTTCCATTGCCGCTTGAACTCGTCGAGACTGATGAGCGTCCCGAGATGGACGATAACGAGTCCGACGACCGTCTGACCGAGGGCTAGTAAAGATGATGACGGTAACAAATCTTCCGGGAACAATCCGGATTTGAAGCCGACGAGAAAGATGACAGAGGCGACAAATAGCGAGGACAGCAACGCTTTCGTTTTCTTGGCGACGAAATCACTGATCGTCCAAATGAGCATGACGATCGTGAAGGCGAGTAAGGAGTTCATGAAGGGCTCCCCTTTCCAAAGTTAGACGCGCGGTTGGTAGCTGAATCCTAATCCATGCACATCGGCGACGTTGTAGACGATCATGAACGAACGTTTATCGATTGCGTCGATCGTTCTGAGTGCCGTCTGATATTCGCCACGTGTCAACACAATCATCAACATCTCCCGATTTTCTCCTTGAAACCCTCCTCTCACGTCAAAGACGGTGATTCCCCGGTCGACGTCCCGATAGAGCGCCTGCTTGATGTCGTCTAGGTGCGACTCGCTCATGATGAAGATGGCTTTTTTCCGGTCAAGGCCGAGCTCGATATACGCCATGACCGCCGACGTCAAAATGATCGAGGCGATTGCGAACAGGAACGATTCGATCCCGAAGACGAACAAGCTTGAGACGACGATGAGCGCATCGGTCAAAAAGAAGCCAATCGCCGTGTTCAACCCGGTGTATTTGTTCAAGATGAGCGGCGGGATCGTCGTCCCTC
The DNA here is from genome assembly GCF_004337185.1 of Exiguobacterium sp. SH0S2. Taxonomy (NCBI): domain Bacteria; kingdom Bacillati; phylum Bacillota; class Bacilli; order Caryophanales; genus Exiguobacterium; species Exiguobacterium sp. SH0S2. The sequence goes on from NZ_SJVB01000002.1 coordinate 280,281, forward strand.
CGCTCGAGGCACCGATTCGGTACAGCATGGCGACCGCCGCAGCGAACAAGATACTGCCGAACACGACCGAGAAGAACCGGTCTGTCGTGACCATATATTTCGGGACGACGGCGAGAACGAGCGGCAAGAACAGGCTGCCGAGCAGCGTATTGTAAAACACTTTCTTCCCGAGAAAGACGAACGTCAAGACGAGCATGACACCGTTCAAGACGAAGACGACGATTGAGCGGTCGATGCCGAGCACTTCTTCTAACAAAATTCCGATCCCGGTCACGCCACCAGCCGCAATCTCGTGAGGACCTAAAAACAAGTTGATCGCCAACCCGAGGACGATGATCGAGGCGAGGATGATGCCGACGTCAATGATTCGTTTTCGCACGACAACCCATCCCCTTCCCTCATGCTTGGAACGACTGCATCGTCTCAATCAACCGGAGTACGAACGTCACACTGTCCTCGAGCTCTTTGATCGGGATCGACTCATCGACCGTATGAATCGCGTCGTACCCGATGGAGACGTTGAGTGCGACTTTTCCGAACTCGTTGAACACGTTGGCATCACTCCCACCGCCGCTATGCTCATAGCGTACCGGGAACGAAGTATGCGCGAGCGCTGCCGAGACGTGGCGGACGAACGGTTCGTCTTCCTCGAACCGATAGCTCCGGATCATCTGTTGTTGCTTGATGTCGACCGTGCCGCCATGGTTTTGTGCCGCTCGTTCGAACGTCTCGATCATGTGTGCGACTTGTTCGACGCAGGCGTCGTGATCGAGCGACCGGGCCTCCCCTACGAGCGTCGCATGTTCCATGACGACGTTACTGCCGGTCCCGCCCGAAATCTTGCCGATGTTCGCGGTCGTTTGTTCAGTGATGCGCCCGAGTTTCATCTGATGAATCGCCTCGGCCGCGATGACGAGTGCCGAGATACCTTTCTCCGGTTCGAGTCCAGCGTGGGCCGCCTTCCCGTGGATATCGATATTCAGGCTGAACATACTCGGTGAACTTAAGATGATGCCGCCGACCGGTCCGCCGTTGTCGAGGATGAGCCCGTGCTTCGCTTTCAGTGTTGACATATCGAGTGCTTTCGCTCCGAGCAAACCGACTTCTTCTCCTGGTGTGAGTACGAGTTCGATCGGCCCGTGCCGGGTTCGTCCTTCACGCAACCGTTCCACCACTTCAATCATGATGGCGATTCCGGCCTTGTCGTCGGCCGCTAAAATCGTCTCTCCTTCTGAATAGACAACATCATCCCGAATGACCGGAACGATGCCTTTACCAGGTGACACCGTATCGATATGAGCCGACAGGAATAACGGTGCGATCGAGGCGTCGCCGGCTAGACGGGCGATCAAATTGTTCGAACCGAGACCGGTCTCTGCTGTCGAGTCATCCTCGTCAATTTCAAGACCAAGTCCATCGAATCGTTCTTTTAAATACTCTAAAAATGGACCTTCGGCATAAGACTCTGAATCAATTTGTACGAGTTCCATGAACGTGTGGGTGATGCGCGAGGACATATTAGTCGCTCCTTTCGATCGGAAGCTTCGACTGTTTGCGTAACGCGTATAGTTTTTGCAAGTTGAGGAACGTGACTTTCAAGACGGCATAGAACGGGACGGCGAGCAACATGCCGACGATACCGGCGAGGCGTCCCGCGACGAGCAGGACAAGAGTGATGGTGATGGGATGGACACGGAGTGACTTGCCTTGGACGAGCGGTGAGATGACGTTGGCGTCAAGCTGTTGGACGATGGTGATGGCGATGATGACGTAGAGCGCTTTGACCGGTTCGTCGATGAACGCTATCAAAACGGCGGGTGCGGCCCCGAGAAACGGACCGAAGTAAGGGATGATGTTCGTCGCGAAAATGAACAGACCGAGCGGCAGGAAGAACGGGACGTCGAGTAGCCAAAGAGCGATTGTCGCGAAGAAGCCGACGAACGTACAGACGATGAGCTGGGCCCGGACGTAACGTTTGATCGTCTCGTGCATGTCATGCAAGATATGGCGGGCGTTTTGTTCGTACGCCTCAGGGATCCACCGCACGATTGCCGTCGCGAGCTTGCCCCCGTCAATGAGCATGAACACGTACAAAAATAGCGCGATGAACAACGTGAACAGTCCAGACACGATCAGCGCGAGCACGCGTCCGAGCGAACCGGCGACAGTACCGATGAGTGAACCGAGCGCGTCGGTCAACTGACGAATCCACGTCTCAATCGATGCCGCGTTCTGCTCCGCATAGTCCCGAAACCACGCGTATTCCTCGAGCCGTCCGTACAGTAGCAAAAACTGGCGATAGCTCCCTTCGGCAAAACGTGGGAACGCGTCAAGCAGCGCGAGCAGTTGCCTTGTGATGAGCGGTCCGAGCGTGACGACGAACAACACGACGAGGGTGAGGAGCAACAGGAGCACGCTCAAAATCGCAAGTGACCGTCGCTTCCATTTGATCTCAAGGAAATCGACGAGACCGACTGTCAAATAAAACAAGATGCCGGCGAACAAGAACGGTGTCAGTACGGTCGCGAAAAAGATACCGATTGGATAGAACAAAAACTCGACTTGTTTCGCCATGAAGATGATCGTCAAAATGAGCAGTACCCAGATGCCGTTACGGAACGCACGCGTTGTCCAAAAGGGCTGCATGGGCGTTTCCCCTTTCTTGAAATATATCTATCTCTTTCCCGATTTCCGGAAGTTCATTCCAACCCCATCTGCTTACCCCATCAAAATATTGTTTATCCCTGTTCCATTTAAGGTATAGCTAATCATCTATGCATATGAAGGAAGGTGTCACCCTCGTGACTTGTCCACGCTGCGGAACGAAGACCCGCTCAAAAACAACTGCTTGTCCGACGTGTGGCCATCGCCCCCGTCGCTTGAAATGGATTGCCATTCCGACCGTGATTGCACTTATCGCATTCATCTCTATTTTAACAGTCGCCTATTTGAAAGAAGCTCCTCGTTCGACGGATTCACTCGCTGACAAAGTCAACTTGAACATCGCCGAAGACACCGTCTCAGCCGATAACACTTCGATGATTGATTTGGCGACGCTCGAGAAAAGTCTGTTTTCTGTCGGTGCCGGGACAGGGTTTTTAATCAGCCCGCAAGATATTTTGACGGCTGCCCATAATGTTGAAGGTTTGACGACGATGACAATCGACCACGATGGGAAGAAAATTAAAGGGACCGTCGTCGGACGTACCGTCGACATCGCCGTCATCCGGATCAATCAAATGAAAGAGACGCCGTTCATGTTCAGTCACGCGATTGCTGCGGCGGACGAAACGCTCATCACGCTCATGCCGTCTAAACGGATCGAAGGCCAGATGACGTTCAATGAAACCGGGTATGAGCGCGAGTTCGATATCCCGAGACGGGCAATCGGCAGTCCGATTGTTGCTTCAGATGGACGGGTACTCGCCATGCACCTCAAGTCAAAAGCACTCCCGGTCGCCCTGTTCGAACAAGACGTGCTCGCGTTTCTTGAATCGGACACACCAGCGCCACCGTTAGCTAAACTAGCACCGGTCGCACCAATCACGCCACCTCGAAATGAGCAACCCGTGACGGAACCAGCGCCAGCGCCGCAACCAGAAGCCGAGGCCCCGGAAGCTGCACCAGAACCGGTCGCGCCTGCCGAAGAGCCGGTTGAAGACGCACCGGCAACGCCAGAGGAAACGCCAGAGCCTGAAGTCGTTGAACCGGAAGTGCCAGCTGAAGAACCGACGCCGCCTCCCGTCACAGAAGAACCGGTCACGCCGGAACCTCCTGTGACAGAACCGGCAGAACCGGTGGCGCCTGAAAAACCAGCGGCTGAAGCAGAGAAACCAGTCAAAAAGCAAGAAAGCAAACCGAAAGATCAGCCAAAAGAGAAACCAGTCACAGAAGAAAAACCGGTTAAAAAAGACCAACCCGCTAAACAAGAAAAGCATGTTGAAAAAGAACAGCCCGTTAAACAAGAAAAGCCTGTTAAAAAAGAACAGCCTGCTAAAAAAGAACAGCCTGCTAAAAAAGAACAGCCTGCTAAAAAAGAACAGCCCGTTAAACAAGAAAAGCCTGTTAAAAAAGAACAGCCTACTAAAAAAGAACAACCTGCCAAACAAGAAAAGCCTGCTAAACAAGAAAAGCCTGCTAAAGAAGAAAAAGCTAAACCGGCTGCCACAGAGCGAGACGAAGAAAGCACGCCTTCCGACTAAATCGGAAGACGTGCTTTTTACTCGCCCTTATTCAATTTGCGTTGCACGTTACCGACCGCGGCCCCGAGTAACAGCAGCAAAATCGATAGCATCCAAAACGGGATCGCGTCTTGCAAGAGCCAGACGAGAAATGCGCTCAGCGCGATGACGCCGCCGAGCCAAAGAAAATTCCACTGTCCCATATGACTCACCTCGCATCCATCATAGCACATCAATCCGGTGCGCCGCCGCCTGGGGCGGCAATGATTTCGTCATCATCTCACTATGCTCGACCCGCACGAATTGGCCGACCGTGAGCGTTGATATGTCCCCAATCTGCTCGTCTAGATGAAACACGATGCCGTCGAACGGTTCAGCCTCCAACTTCGGTGCGACCCGAATTCGCGCTGCCTCGAGTTCGACGATATAGCCCGTGAACGTGACCACGTTGATCCCTCCTTCCCCCAAATGCGCTCCCCCTCTTTTCTTTTCCCATTTTTTCAAATAATGCTACTTCGTGAAGCGATTGACTTGTATAATAAAGCGACAATCACAAAAGCTGGGAGGGACCTCATTTGAAACACACCATCGACTTACACACCCCAGACTTTCAGCGCACCTTCCTTGAGATGATGCTCCTTGAAGAGTTGATCGAAGACTATAACGCCGAGGCCATCGAGACGCTCATCGTCCGCGGCGAGACGGCTTTCCCGAACGACCCGTTCTTCCCGGCGATGCGCGCTTATCCGCTCATTCGCGAAGGCGATTTCAAGACAGCCAGACAAGTGCTCGAAACCGCGAGTACGATGGGCGACCATTACCTCATCCATTGCCTGCACGGCGCCCTCAGCGAAGACGCCGGGTTTACGTTTGAGGCCGAGCAACATTACTGCCGCGCCGTCGAGCGCTATCCGGACGTACCGATGACACGGCGCGCCCTTGCCGTCCATTACTTCAATCGTAAATTCTACGGCGAAGCGGGTTTACACATCATGCACTACGTCCGTCTCGCCGGTTTCAGCGAAGAGACCGTGCCGATGTTGCTCGAATTCTTCCAAGCGTTCGATGAGATCCCGCTCGAGATGAACGACGAGCTGCTCAAAGCCGCAATCGGCTATTTGAACGCGAATCCGCGAAACCCGCGGGCCCATTCGCTCTATGCCTCGATTTGCAGCCACCGGGTCGAGATGCTCGTCAAACGTTTGCCGGAAGACGGTCAACTCGACGACGAGACGATCGCGACGCTGCTCGAAGTCGAAGAGCACGGCATGTGGAGCGCGACGTACGACGATAGTGAGGACAAAATGTTCCGCGCCATGTTCGCCGACTATATCGATAACGTCGTCTTACCGAACACGTCCCGAACGTATGTATATCGCCTGCGTCTGCGCTACTGGTATCATCGCCTGACCCACCGCCTGACCGGGGGCTATGCGGATACGATGCGACAATCCTAAACGACAGCCCGAACTCAAAAAGAGTTCGGGCTGTCGTCTGCTTATGGTATTGAATGCTGTCTAACTCACCCCATATACGGATGAATCGGTCCGCGCAGTTCAAATGAGTAGTCCTCGTGATTGACGATGCCGACCGTTTCATCGCTCTCAAGCAATTGAACTAAAAACTCGGCCATCTCTTCGGCCGTATGGTACTTCGCGACGTTCTCACTGTAATCGAAGTTCTCTTCCTCGCGGGCCCGGCTCGCGAATCCGGTCTCGGTCGCAGCCGGTGCGAGCACTTTCGCCCGCAACTTGTCGCCGTTTTGGATAAGTTCTTGGGCGAGTCCTTCCGTGTAGGCGCTGACGAAGAACTTCGTCGCGCTGTACGTGACCCCTTTCGCCGCGATGCGGTAGCCGACGACCGAGGCGATGTTTAGGAGTGTCGCCCCTTCGACCTTATGGTAGTCCCGAACGTACAAGTTCGACAAGACGGTCAGCGCCTCGACGTTTAGACGAATCATGTTTTCCATTTTCCCGACTTCGGCGTCTTTCACAAGATTCGAGTCCCCGAACCCAGCGTTATTGATCCACGTCTCGATATCGAGGTTGGCGAGCGACTCATAGAGTGCATAGACGTTTTCACTATATGACAAGTCATTCGTTTTGAGGATGACGTCGCTGTCTGGTGAGATCGACTTGATCTCGTCACGCAATTTTTGAAGCTCGTCCGTACGACGCGCGACGAGCACGAGCCATTTCCCTTGCTTGGCAAGCTGCTTCGCCGCCTCGTAGCCGATGCCTGAACTTGCCCCTGTGATGACCGTATATTTCATTCAAATTCCCCTTTTCCATCTAAAATGCGTTCTATCCCGTCATTCCCGAAACGTAGCATCGTCAATCCTTTGAACGTACAAAAGCCGTCCGAGGACGGCTAAAGTCACGTATTGAATTTTCCGATCAACGTCTGCAGATCGCCCGTCATGTTCCCGAGTGACTCGGCGACGCCGTTCAACTCTTGGATCATCGCGAGCTGTGAATCGGCTGTCTCGCCGACCGAACGCATCGTCTGCGCCATCTGTTCGCTCTCGGTCGCAATCCCGAGGGCGGCCGTGGCGACTTGTTTTGTCGTCAAAGCGATCTCGTTTGAGGCGACACGAATATGTTTCGTGTTCTCAACCGACGTCTCGAGTTGGACGACGATTTGTTGGAACGCGTTTGTCGCTTTCTCCAACAGTTTCGTATTCGCCTCGACCCGCTTCGCACTGAGTTCGTGCCTTGCGAGCACGGCGTTTGATTGGACTTGGATCGATTCGATCAACCCGGCGATCCGTGTCGCCGACTGTTTCGACTGTTCGGCGAGTTTCCGGACTTCTTCGGCGACGACGGCAAACCCTTTGCCTTGTTCACCGGCCCGGGCGGCTTCGATGGCCGCGTTCAAGGCGAGCAAGTTCGTCTGGTCCGTGATTGATTGGATGACTTCCGTGATCAAGGCGATCTCGTCCGACTGATGTTTCAACGCCGCGATCGATTCCCCGGTCATTCGTGTCTCGGTTGCAAGGGCGAGCACTTCTTGTTTCGCTTGTTGAATCGTCTCGTCCCCTTGTTCGGCGAGCTTTAGACTCATCGCGACGTCTTCGCTGATCGTCCCGATTGAACGGGCGATCTGTTCGACGCCTTCATCGGCCGCAGCGACCGCTTTGGCACTGCCCGTCGCTTCTTTCGCTTGTTGAATCGTCTCTTCGACGACCGCCTCGATCATCCGCGTCGTTTCTTCAGTTTGCGACGACATCTCTTCCGTGCTGGCGTAAAGCTCTTCCGATTGCGCCGTGATCTCTTGGGCGTTACGGTTCACTTCATTGATCAACTCACGCAAGTTGCCTTTCATTTGGTTGAAGCCGACCATGAGCTGCCCGATCTCGTCACGCGTCAGCGCGTCCAAGTCGGCGCGTGTCAAATCGCCATTCGCGACGACGGCGACTTCGTCTGACAACATCCGGAGTGGGACGGTCACCATTTGTTTCAAGGCGTAACCGGCACCAATTGTCAGGAGCAAGATGAGAATCGCGATTCCCGCGGAGTACAAGACTGCCTTCTCACCTAACTTTTCAAGTCTTCGTTGCTGCTCAAACATCTCCGCCTCTGACTCGGCTTGTAACCGCTCGCCCGTCTCCGTGATTGAAGCTGTCACATCCGGCATGAGTCGAAGCGCGAGTCGGTCGATCGACTCTTCGTCCCCTTCATCGATTGCTGCAATCAATTGGGCGGCTAACTCATCATAGCCGGTTGCATAGGATAAAAGATTCTCGAGTTCTGTCCGCTCTTCTTCTGTCTCGGCAAGTTCGATGAGTGTCTGAATCGCCTGTTTCTTGTCTTCTGACCCACGTTTCTCTGCGTCGAGACGCGAGTCATCTTGCTCGAGTATGTAACCCCGAAGTCCATATGCCTGACGCGTCATGCCGAGCGACAGGTCGTCGGCCGCCTTCATCTTCATCACATCATGGCTAATCATATCTTCATACTGATTCGTCATATTTTGAAGCGTCCATAAGTTATAGCCCATGCCGAACGCAACGAACAATAAAATAAGTCCGATACCACTAAATAATTTTTGCGTTAATGACAGTGTTTTCAATCGTTTCATCTCTTTTGAGGAACACGTCCTCTCCCACCTCTACTTCTCTCTAATTTTGTATTGCCATTCTTATATCGGATGACGAAACCTAATATGTACCAAATAAAAGAAGTCTGACTTCTTATTGACTACCTTTATCAGTTTTATGTTCCAATTTTTGTCACAATTAAAGACCACAGTCGTTTGACTGTGGTCCGGTTTCATAACTTGAACTGTGACACGCGATTCGATAGTTCGGTCGCCCGCTGTTCCGTCTCGTTCATCCGCTGTTGGACATCGTTGAACCGTTCGACGGACAGTTGGACTTTCTCTGAGATCGACTGCGTCCCGTCCGCTCCTTCCGTCACGGTCGTCGCGACTTCTTGGATGACGTGCAAAATGCTATCGGTCATATGGCGGAGCTGCAGCGCGTTCGTCTCGAACGTGTTCGCCGTCTTGCCGAATACGGTCGCGTCCTCTTCGTACTGCGTTGCCGATTCCTCGAGCCGGTCGTAGTCGGCGAGCACGTTCGTGTTCAAGAACGTGAGCATATCCGCCGAGCTCGTATTGAGCCGTTCGACCGAATCGATGACCGTATTCGATACCGCTTGAATCTCGTTCACGGTTTGACGCGAGTTCTCGGCGAGCTTACGGATTTCTGACGCGACGACGGCAAATCCTCGTCCGGCGTCACCGGCTCGTGCCGCCTCGATCGATGCGTTCAAGGCGAGCAGGTTCGTCTGGTCGGCAATCGTGAGGATCGCACTCGTCAAGACGCGGATCTCTTCGACCGACTTGGCACCTTTAATCGCCTCATCGAGCTCGACGCGTTTTTTCTGGATGATGGCGTTCGCTTCCGTCTTCGAGGCGATGGCTTGCGTACGCATCGCGTGGGCACGCTGTTCGACATGTCCAGCTGTTTGGGCACTATCGTTCGAGAGTTCGACGATCGTATCGATCGAGCTGCCCATCTCGGTCGTCGAGGCACTCATCTCTTGCGACGAAGCAGCCGTCTCTTCCATCCCGGCCGTCAGTTCTTCGACCGTACCTGACGTCTCTTCCATATAACGGCTCAGTTGGGTCACTTCCGCGGCGACTTCTTGCGACGATGTGAGCACGACTTTCGCCGTCTCGTCGACATCAATCATAATCTCACGAAGCGAGGCGAGGAAGGCGTTGAACGAACGGCTCACTTGCGCGATCTCATCGTTCGACGTGACCGGGATCGACATTGTCAAATCCCCGCCTTGTGACGCCAGTTCATCGAATTTCGTCTGGAGCATCCGCATCGGCTTGATGATCGAACGAAGTAGACTCATCCCGAGGAACAAGAGGATCACGATCGCCCCAACCGTCACGGCCAGCAAGGCGATGAGCGCTTGTTGGAACTCACGCTCCATGTCCGCCCCGACTTGCCGCGAGCCTTCTGAGTTGTAATCGACGAGTTCGGTCAGGCGTTGCGTAAAGTTCTCATATGTAGACTGGGACTGGGCATCGTAGTACGAGCGGGCCATGCCGTTGTTGCCCGATGTACTAAAGATGAGCATGTTGTCTGACACGCGTTGATACATCTCCCATTGGCGGGCGAAGTTGGCGAACAGTTCTTTATCGGTTTCGCCTGACGCTGTCGCCTCATATTTCGGCGCGAGTTCATTGATTTGGGTCCGAATCTCTTTCAGTCTCGCCATCAATTCTTCTTTTCCGGCCGCGTCCTCGGTCACGATATGCTCGAGTTCGAGCGCACGATAGTTCGCGGCGAGCGTGTTTAGTTCGTGGGCGTAATCGAGCCCTTTATTCCAGTTGTTGACGATATCGTCGCCTTGACGGTTCGCGTCGGCGAGTGACAATAGCGAGTAGCCGCCGACACCGGCGACCATGACGAGTGCGAGGATGACGAGTCCCCATAACTTTTGACGAATCGTCAGGCCTTTACTTGAAGGCGCGGATGTCTCTACTTTTTGTCGTTTCCGTTGTTTCGGTTTCCATGTAAAGCGGCGGACATCGATGCGACGCAGGTTCAATCGACGTACAGCCGCTGACCATTTTTCTTTCCATGCCATGTATGTATTCCCCTCTCAAGTACAACGTTTCATTCTTTATCGTCTTGAAGTCGAGAAGTTTAAAGTGGATTGACCAAAATAAAAAAAGGTGACTGAAAACTCAGTCACCTTCCGGGTTCGATTATTGGATGTTCAACACCGTCTCGGTGCCTTCGATCATCTTGATCTCGGTCCACTTGACGACGTTTTTGCCGAGTGGGTCGTTCGCGACCATGAAGTCGGCGAGCGCTTGCACTTTCACTGGGTCGACCGGTTGTTTGACGTTGTTCAAACGGAAGCGGGCAACTTTGTTAAACGTGTCCAAAAAGGCGATCTCTAGTTTTGTCTCAGTCATGGTTCATTTCCTCCTTAGAATGTGAGTGGATTAGGCTAAGTCGTATTCGCGGACGACCGACACGGTGAAATCTTCATGTTCGAGAAGATCGAGCATGAGCTGACCGTATGAATCGGCTTGATCTGCCGTGAGCGCAGCGCGAATCGGACCGAACCGTTGCGTCTTCTTCGTCGGTTTCAAACTTTCGAGGTCATGATGCGTCGTCAGGACGAGCGTGGCTTTCTTTTCTGTCAGCTGTGCCATAGGGGATGGCTCCTTTCGGGGAGTGGTTACAATTCAGACGGATAGGTGGAGTCCAGACGTTCGAGCAGCTGAATCATCCGCTCAAGACGTGTCTCGATCCGGTGGAGCAGATAGAGCGAGACGACGATCGGGAATCCTAGGTTTGAGATGAGTTCGGGCCAGCTCATGTGACCACCTGCTCATCGTGCCGATTGTGAGCGGCGGGACGAGGGGGTATTAGCATAAGTGGGAGCCTCCAATTTAGACCGTCACGTGGAACTCACGCGACACGACGTACGCAGCGGACTCGACCGCGAGTAACGGGATCAACAAGTCGCCAAACTGTTTGATCTCCTCGGTCTCCATCCGCGCACCGAGCGGACCGAAGCGGACGAGCTGACGTTTTTCCTTGCCGTAAACGAGCCGTTTCGTGTCGAGATAAAAAACGCTTGCGTATTCTCGATACACTGCCATATGTCTCACCTCCTTCGCCCTTATTAACCGACGAGGAAACCGTTTTGCTCAAAAGTCGTAAATGTTCCAACCGTGACTTTTGAACCACATCATCAAGCAATCGTTACATCTGCCTCAAATCATTCCTATGACTTGCATCGCCATACCATTTAGGGTATTTTTATAGACGTTGTGTAAATTTGACAACCGCATCGAAAGTCCCATAAATTCATTTCCACGCTTTCAAAAAATGAACAGTTAATTTTTTGAAAATAGGGTACTATACGAGGGAGGGTACTACCACCCGGCAGACTTGAAGAAGGAGCTAACACTAGATGAACAACTTAGACATCGCACTCGCCACTCCAATTCCTTCCGCTCAATTTGAAGTTGACACGATCGATTTAACGTTCTTTGCGACCGAATGGGATGCATATCGTCCCGAACTAGGTAAACCATTTCAATATAACGGACGCCATTTAATTGTCTATCCGCTTAAAGAATTGAGTCGCGCCTTCACCGTTGCCGGCATCCCACGCAGCCAGCAACAGTTGATCAAATGGGAGACGGACGGCGTCTTACCGCCGACCCCGTTCACGATGGGACGCAAACGTTTTTATACGGAAAATCAGATTCGGACAATCATCGATATTGCTTTGGAATGTGGATTACGACCACGTACGCACGTCAGAAAGACTAACTTTTCAGATCAAGTACATGTAGAATTGACGTACATACTCCAATACGAATTAGCCGAGCGAGAAAGTTCACTCGCATGAGCACACAAAAAGCCTTTCCCGACGACACGTTGATCGTCGGGAAAGGCTTTTTGGGTTGAGGTTGATTTGAGTCTACCCCTATAGTTGCTCTCGAGCCGCCTTCGGAATATCTGCGACCGTTACTTCATCGTAAGACGTGACGACGTCTTGATCTTTCACATATAGCTTCAAGTATGCCCCGCTTCGAAGCTCCTTCGCCGCCGTGAACGTGACCGGTTGCGAATCCCCGTCTTTCGTCAACGCCGGCATCGTATACTCGTAGCGGCGGACGACGTCACCCGACTCGAGCGTCGTCTCCTCAACGTTTGTCGCTTCCCCGATTTGTACATATAACGCCTCTTTCCCAAGCCGGTTCCAGTCGATGTTGACAAGCCCGAGCGCCACGATGACGAGGGCGAAAGCCGCAATTACTAGTTTCTTCATAATATTCTCTCCTTCAGATAACGTATTTCGTAAACCGTCGAACCGTCAACACGTAATACAGCGTATAAATGGCAGAATAGACCGCCATCCAGACGAGCACCGGTACCGTGAAGTCCATGACGAGCAAGCGCGAGAACGCGAAGAGCGCGACCGAGGCGTGCAAAATCCCTAACGAGAATGGGGCGAGGAACACGACCGCGATTTGTTGACGGATCGTGCGTTTAATATCCCGCTTCGAGATCCCGACTTTTCGTAACACCGCGTACTTCGAGCGGTCTTCCTCGGCCTCGGTCATCGTCTTGAAGTAGATGATGCTGCCCGTTGCGACGAGGAAGACGAGTCCGAGAAAACTACCGACGAACAAGAGTGCTCCGTGCATGGCCATCGTCTCAGCGTATAACGCTGTCGCACTCGAGAAGTTATCTGCTGTCGACAAGCGATCCGACAAGACGGTCTGCTCTTTATAGTCAGCGACGGACACGGCTTGATACATCGTCCCTTCTCCCGGCAATGTCTTGAAGACGTCATCCGGTGTGACTAGGAACAGTCCGCCGAACGTCATGACGTTGAGCGGTGTCTTGTCATAGCGGGACGCGACCGAATACGTCGTCTCGTCTAGCGTCACATCGTTCACGTCTTCCGAGAACCGTTCGTCATAGAACGGATCAATCAAGAAGACGCCTTGCTCTTGCAGCGGTTCCGGTTCACTCCAGCCTAGGTCGGCGGCAAGTTTTCGGAACGTCGTCTCATCGATGACGCCATATTCCCGCTCTCCCGTCTCTAAGGCGACACGAACCGTCTTTTGCATGACGCTCGTCTCAGCCAACACATCGGCGTCGATGTCTTGTTTGTCGCCTTGCCAAGCAAACGTATAGGGAGCGTACGAAGTGACTTGTTGTTCCGCGTAGTAGTAGACGCTAAAGATGGCCCCGCCAGCCGTGATCGCCGTCGCACTGATGATACTGATGAGCGTCAACGTCTTCGCGTTGCCTCGAATCCGGTATAACAACTGTGACGTCGTCAATAAGTTGAGCCGGCGCCACGCCCAACGCTCGTTCGCTTTTAGGCGGCCGAGGATAAAGATGAGGACGCTATGGAACAAGAGACCGGAACCGATGACGGTAAGACCGATGATGAGAAGCGGCATTGCCGCCGCAAGATAACCCCAAAGCGGAGACGTGGCGAGGTCTTGCAGCGCGAGCGTGTAAGCCGTACCGAGGGTGAGGATACCGAGTAGCGCCATGAGCGGGCTCGCTTTCGGCACGTCCTCGCCTTTTTTGTCGGCATGGAACAGTTCGATTAATTTGAAGCGATAGATGACCCGGTAACCTTGGAACGATGTGAATAAAAAGATGGCGAGGAAGACGAGCGTCGTCTCGACGAGCGCCGAGGTCGAGACCGTGAACCCGATCGACAAGTCGCTGTTCATCAAGTTGAGCAGCAGCCGCAACAAAACGTTCGACCCAATCAAACCGAGCCCGATCCCGATCACGAGCGATACCGCACCGATGACGAGGTTCTCAAACAACAGGATGAGACCAATCTGCTTTTTCCGTACCCCGAGAAGAGAATACAGTCCGACTTCCCGTTTACGTCCTTTCAAGAAGAAGGCGTTCGAGTAAGCGATAAACAGCGCGACGAAGATGAGCAGAATGAACGTCGAAGCGTTCATGAGACCGCTGATCTGTCCGGACGTCTCGGCGAGGGCACTAATTTCCCCGCTATGTTTGAGCGTCGCGAACGTCATGTAGATGATGATCGAAAAGATCGTCGTCCCGACGTAGAGCGCGTACCGCGATAGATTGCGAGCGACGTTCTTCTTCGCCAAATCAAATAACGTCATCGGTCGCACCGCCTTTTGCGAGCTCGTCCAAAATCGCTTGATAAAACACGTCGCGCGACTTGCTGCCTCGAATCAACTCGTGCGACAGCTTTCCGTCTTGAATATAGAGGACACGGCGGCAAAAGCTCGCGGCATAGGCATCGTGTGTCACCATCATGATCGTCGTCTCAGCCTCGTTCAGCCCGGCGAGTGTCTGTAACAGGTCGGTCGCCGACTTCGAATCGAGCGCACCGGTCGGCTCATCGGCGAAGATGAGTTTTGGATCGGCAACGAGCGCCCGGCACACAGCCGTCCGTTGTTTTTGCCCGCCTGAGATCTCGTACGGATATTGATCAAGGATCGACGCGATCCCGAACCGCTTGGCGAGCGCATCGACTTTATCCCGCGTCTCGTGGACCGGTGTCTTGGCGACGGCGAGCGGCAACAAGATGTTCTCCCGGACCGTGAGCGAGTCGAGCAAGTTGTAGTCTTGGAAGATGAAACCGAGGTGGTCGCGTCGGAAGTCCGACAGTGATTCCTCGTCGAGCTTGGCGATGTTTTCCCCTTCGATGAGGATATCCCCCGCGGTCGGCGTATCGATCGTCGCGAGCACGTTCAACAGTGTCGATTTCCCGGCGCCAGATGGTCCCATGATGCCGACAAATTCACCGTGCTCGATCGTGAATGATACATCGTCGAGCGCCTTGAACGTTGTGTCGCCTTTCCCATATGTTTTTTCGATTGCGTTAACTTGTAATAATGATTCCATGAATAGCACCTCTTTCTAAACACTACGATACACGCGCCACCTTAACTGAAAATCACGCGTACCTTACGAAATCCTTAAATGATATGCTACAAGGAGAGGTGATTTCATTGGACCAACCACGTATTTTAATCGTCGACGACGAAAAAGATTTATGTATACTCATTCAAAAAGCGCTTGAACGAGAAGGATTCACACAAATCGCGACCGCCCACACCGTCAAAAGCGGCTTGGAGACGTTCCACACGTTCGCCCCGCACATCGCCATTCTCGACGTCATGTTGCCGGATGGTGAAGGCTATGACCTGTGCCGCCAAATCCGCGACACGTCGAACATTCCAATTTTGTTCTTATCCGCGAAGTCAGACGAAATCGACAAGATCCTCGGCCTCGCCATCGGCGGCGACGATTACATCACGAAGCCGTTCAGTCCGAAAGAAGTCGCCTTCCGCATCAAGGCGCAGCTTCGCCGTGTCTCGATGTACGACGCACCAGCACCCGTCGATACAATCGTCGGGCCGTTCCGGTTGAATATAGACGAGACAGAAGCATACAAAGACGGCGTCCGGCTCGAACTGACGGCGAAAGAGGTCGGCCTGCTCGCCTGCTTCATGCGTAATCCGAACCGGATTCTCAGTAAAGAAACGTTGTTCACCCGCGTCTGGGGCGAGGACTTTTACGGCTCTGACAATACGGTCATGGTGCACATGCGCCGGCTCCGCGAAAAAATCGAACCGAACCCGTCACAACCGATCTATATTAAGACGGTCAAAGGGCTCGGCTATAAGTTTGAGGCATAGGGGGCGTTTGAATTGAAATGGAAATTGACCGGACGTTACTTGGTGTCGATTCTCGCCATCGTTGCCATCGTCGTCATCTTGAACGTCGTCATTCTCGTCACGTTGCTCGTCAACGACCGGACCGGGATTGATGACGTCGAGAGCAACTCCGGAGAGACGTTCACCCGCACGTTCAACCAGTACATGTCACTCGAGGACGGCGCACCGGTCGTCAACGAAGACGGGATAACCGCCCTTGAGGAGTTCGGGGCGTTCATCCAAATCCTCGATGCTTCAGGTGACGTGGTCAGCGACGTCGATGCGCCCGTTGACGCACCCGATTCCTACTCCCCAATCGAACTGATTCAGATTTATAAGTATAAAGACGACGACCTCGTCCTCTACTTCGTCGGTGAATTTGAAACGTATAGCTACTTGATCGGCGTACCAGACGCCAAAGAGGACCGTGCCCTGTTCATGCTTGATCCCGAGGCGATCTTCGCTTACGTGTCGCGAGCGACAGTCATCTTACTCATCGTCGATCTCGCCGTCGCCGCACTGATCGGGCTCGCCTTCAGTTCGATTTTGACACGCCCTGTCTATCGTTTGACCGAGCGGATCGCCCAGCTGAAAGCACGCGACTTCTCGACCGTCGAACCGAAACGGCCCGGCATGTACCGACCCGTGTTCGCAAACTTGAACGATGTGTCACAGACACTGACGACATATGAGTCAGAACGGGAACAACTCGAGCGCCGCCGCAAAGAGTGGATGAGCAACGTCTCCCATGACTTGAAGACACCGCTCGCCTCGATCCAAGGCTACGCCGAACTGCTCGAGGATACAGACGTCGACGAAACGGAACGGCGCCAGTACGCTGAAGTCATCGAACGCCAAGCGCTCTACATGAAAGAACTGCTCGACGACTTCAACTTGACGATGCGGCTGCAGCACGGTGATTTCCCGCTCAACCGCGAGACGACCGGGCTCGAGCCGTTCGTCCGCGAGCTCGTCATCGACGTCTTGAACGACCCGCGGTTTGCGACGCGCAACATCACGTTCTCAAGCACAGACGCGGCGTCACGCGACGTCGACCGTCATTTCATGAAGCGGGCGTTGCTCAACTTCATCTATAACGCCCTCCTCCATAACGACGAGTCAGTGACGGTACATGTCACGGTCCTAGGCGGGACGATTATCGTACAAGACGATGGGAACGGCATTGATGAAGCCGACCTGCCGTATATTTTCGAACGTTATTACCGAGGGACGAATACGACCGACGCGCTCGGCAGTGGGCTCGGGATGGCGATCTCCCGGGACATCGTCAAGGCACACGGGGGCACGGTCACCGTGACGAGTGACCTCGGTGTCGGGACGACGATTCAGATTGACCTGCCGTAATGAAAACAAGGATTCGCTCAACGGAGCGAATCCTTGTTTTCATTGTTATAAGCTTCAATCCATAACTCAAGCTCATCAATCGCGAGCGGACGCGAGAAGTAATACCCTTGCATCTCATCACAGCCGAGCAAACGGAGTGCGTCGTGCTGCTCGGTCGTCTCGATGCCTTCGCAGACGGTCTTTAAACCGAGGCCGCGGGCGAGCTCAATGATCGATTGGACGATGACGTTTCCGGTCGGGTCGTTCTCCGTCGCTTGGATGAACTGACGGTCGATTTTGATCTCATGAATCGGATAATGCTTTAAATAGACGAACGCCGAGAAACCTGTCCCGAAGTCATCGATCGAGATCGAGAATCCTTGCTTGCGGAAGGCGATGAACCGTTCGATGACGTGCTGCTGATTCTCCATTCCGACGCTCTCCGTGATCTCAAACGTCAAATAGTTCGGGCAGACACCCATGCTTTCGACGACACGGGCGAACTTCTCGACAACGCCTTCTGATAGGAAGTGACGGGCCGACAAATTGAGCGCCAAGTGATATGTCCGACCAGAGGCGTGCCACGCGTTCAATTGGCGGCATGCCTCCTCAAGCGCCCACTCCTCGAGGGCGATGATGACACCGGTCGACTCGGCGAGCGGGATAAAGTCGAGCGGCGGGATCAGCCCCTTTTCCGGATGGATCCAACGCATGAGCCCTTCAAAACCGTTAAGCTGTCCGGTCGACCCGTCAATCTTCGGCTGATAGTAGAGCGCAAACTCGTTCAAGGCGAGCCCTTTGCGCAAATTCATCTCAAGCGTCAATCGGGCCGTCGCCTTCTCACCCATCTTCTCTTCATAGAAGATGATGCCACCGCGTTGGACATGATGATAACTAGCGGCGATTCGTGTCGTGTGAATCATCTCGAGCGTCGAGCGCGTCTTATCCTCAATCGAGATAAAGGCACTCATCGTCAGGACGACATCCAGTTCATCGACGGTAAACGGCTCGCTCATCACCGTCTCGCAAAGCATGTCGGCAATCCCGTACGCTTTGATCCGGTCGCCGTACGGTGTCCATACGACGAAACCGGATTGAGAACTCCGGGCGAGCATCGCCGGATCGACGACGAGTTGGAGCCGATTCGCGATTTCCTGGATTAATTGATTGGCCTTCTCGCTGCCGAGCGCGTCCTCGACAGAGCGGAACTCATCGATTCTCACGTAAATGAGTGACCCGAGGCGATGATCGAGTTCGTCCCGCATCCGGTCGACTCGTTCGATGAACGCGTTCTTATTCATCAGTCCTGTCAATTCATCCGTATAGGCGAGCCGGGCGATGTGTTGTTCGACCGACTGACGTTCGAGCCGGCTATATAAAATAGCGACAAAATCAGCGAGCGTACTCACGATCAGCTCTTCGACATACGTCCACTTCCGAAGCTCGTACGTCTCGCAGCAGATGACACCGCGGGCTTGTCCGTCCGCAAAGATCGGTGCGTCAAGCATCGAGTAAACCCGTTGTCCTTCGACGAAGTATTGTTGATATAAATTTTTCACCCATTCGTGCGTCCGGACATTCTCAAACAGGAGGACACGGTTCGTGCAGAGCGCATCAAAATAGACCGGCGCATCCTGACGATAGACCGTTAATGCCGGCTTGCTGATGCCTTTATCTTTTGAATATGCGACTTGACAACTGATCGAGTGTTGCGTCTCATCGAAGTGCCAGATCGATACGGTGTCGACTTCGAGCATATCCGCGACGACTTCGCACATATAGCTGATCGCCTGCTCGACTGTCGCGTCGGACACGTCCGGCATCCGTACGAGCTCGAACAGTTTCTCTTGATGTTTACGGTATGTTTGTGTTGAAAAGTTCCCCTCGATCATAGTCCCCTACCCTCGTTCAAACAGTTTTGCCTTAATGATAGCATGAAGCACAAATACGAAACCTTCCAAAATTCAACATAAAGTCAATTTCTAATTTCCCTCTTTTTAGGAGACATCTATCTGACAGACCTATCAAAAAATATTGACCTGCTTTTCAAGGAATCTCGCTCGAATGAGTCCTTTCCACCATTGCTTCCCGGTTTCTCGGCACCGTACAATAAATGTGTATCGTTACCCGTCATGAATGACTCTATTATATTAAAGGAAGTGACTCCATGAATCACAAGTCCGGCCTCATGTACTCATTCGCCGCAATCGCCGCCGTAAGCGTCCTCGCCCAGGCCGACGAAGCGTCCGCCGCTAGCACCCATATCGTCCGAGCCGGTGACACGCTTTGGTCGATCAGCCAACAGCATCAAATCCCGCTCGCGACACTCAAGTCGATGAACAACTTGACGACCGACCGAATCGCCATCGGACAAACACTTAACTTGGCCGGATCACCGACCGTACTCACGACAACGAGTACGGCAGTAAGCAAAAATCGAGTCACGACCGCTGCATTAAACCTTCGCGCCGGTGCCGGTACGAGCCATAATGTCTTGCTCACCATCCCAAAAGGTCAAACGCTCAAACCGCTCAAGACGAGCGGTAAGTGGTCGCAAGTCACCTTTAACGGGAAGACCGGCTGGGTACATAACGACTATCTCGGTACAGCCAAGGCAGCAACGACTAAGCCGACGGCATCAACGAGCACCGTCAGCCCGACCGCCCAATCGACGTCACAGACGACCGTCAACTTGAACCTCCGGGCTTCGAAATCGACAAAGGCGAACGTACTCGTCACGATCCCGAAAGGAAAAACGGTCACGATCCTAAAAGTCGAAGGTTCGTGGTCGCACATCAAGTACGGTTCGACGACAGGCTTCGTCGCCACTACATACTTAAAGAAAGCCGCCGCGACGCCTTCACCAAGTCAACCTGCCACACCTTCACCGAGTCAGCCGGCGACACCGGCAGCGCCGAAAGAAGAGAGCGTCAATCAATCGTTCGTCACGACGGCGAACTTGAACGTGCGAAAAGGAGCAGGCATCGGTTTCGCGCTCGTCACGACAATCCCGAACGGCGCGACCGTGCAAGCAACGAAACAGAGCGGCACTTGGTACTACGTCACGTATAACGGAAAGAGCGGTTACGTCAGTGCCGGCTACTTGAAACAGACGACGACCGCACCGAGTGCACCGGTCGCACCGAACTTAGGTGACGCCGGGGCTGGGAACACTTCGGTCGATTACGTCGTCAACACCCCGTCCTTGAACGTCCGTGCTGCTGCGTCGACGAGTTCCGCCATCGTCGGTAGCGTCAAAGCCGGTCAGACGCTCCGCGTCGTCCAGACGGCAAACGGCTGGCACCAGATTTATATCGGTAACACGACCGGCTTCGTCGCAGCCTCGTTCGTCAAGGAAGTACCGAAAGGCTCAACGACGGCACCGACATGGGTCAGCGGGTCGTTCGACTCACATACGTTCTATACGGCAAGTCCGGCCGCCATCCGCGCCCAAGCGAACGATTCGAGCCAGGTCGTCGGGTCGACGCTCCGCGGCGGACTGTTGAACGTCGTCGGCGAGACGGCGACACACTACCGTGTCAACGAGAACGGGACGCAAGGTTTCGTCGCCAAAGCGTTCGTCACCCAAGTCAACGGACAGACCGCCCAAGCAACCCGGCTCGCGACGATCGCCGTCGCTAAGAAATACGTTGGGACGCCGTACATCTGGGCGTCGTCTAGTCCGGTCAACGGCGGCTTTGACTGCTCAGGCATCATCTATTACGCGTTCAACCAAGCAGGTGTCTCGATCCCGCGGACGAACGTCGCCAACTATTGGGCCGGGTCTTACTTCGGTCCGCAGCTCGACAAATCGTTCGTGCCTCAGGCCGGCGACCTCGTCTTCTTCGAGAACACGTATACGGCCGGTCCGTCCCATATGGGCATCATGATCGACGCCGATACGTTCATCCACGCCGGGACGTTTGGTCTCGGCTACAACCAAATCAGCAAAGAGCCGTATTGGAAATCACGCCTCATCGGCTACAAGCGACCGTGACCTTTGACGCATTTGAAAACCCGACCTTTGTCGGGTTTTTTTTCAGTTAGCAGGATTTCACTTGAAAGACTCGAAATGCGATATAAGATAGGAAAGGTAGAAAGGGAGTGTACGATGGGAAGCAACCGATTCGCCAAAATTCCGTACCGGATCTATACGATGGTACTTGCTGTCGCCTGCCTCGTCGGTGTGCTGTTATTCGGTCTCGGATTAAGCTATTACTGGAAAGAGAAACACGTCAGCGTCGATCAGTCCGTGACGAACTTGAACCATGCATCCGACCTTGCCGGCGTCGAGTCTTACCTTGTCCTCCACCAGGCCGCGAAACTGTACGAACTGAACTCGGGCCAGCCGACGGCGTTGTTGTCCTCGCCTTATCGCGAACGCGCGCTCCAGTATAACACCCAGCTGCTCGATGATTTCGAGACCGGGGTCCACGAACGCGAACGGGATGCCCTCCTCGCTTTTTCTGAACGACTAGAAGAGACGCTCGACGGCGAGTTGAGCGAATTCGACAACGTCCCGTTTGACGTCATCGAATCGATTGATCGGCGTTGGCTCTACCAAGGCTTAGAGCGGACCGCCCAAGCGAACACGGCCTACGAGTTGACCGATGCCGTCATGCGGATGCAGATGACGTTCATCCAAAACGTGACGAACTTGCTGGCGGAGACGCCGGACCGAGAAAAATTAGAAGCCGAACTCGCCTCCATCGCCACTGAAGCGCGTTTACTTGAAGAGATTATCGCGACGAATCCTACTCTCCAAACGAAATCGACCGCTGATTTAACGGAGAGCGCCCTAGCGTTGGGACGACTGACTTCGACCGGCTCGACGCTCGAGGCGCGTTACGTCAACGGGACCAAGTTTTACGAAGACTCGCATGAAGTTCTCCAGACTATCCGCTCGTCGACCGAGTCATTGCTCCTAGAGGAACGAAACCGATATGGGACGCTCGCCGTCCTCGTCCTGCTCGCGACGCTCGTGCTTTCGACCGGACTCTTGGTCGCGCTTTGCTATACACGTAAAATGTATGCCCATGATTTAAGTCATTTGAAAGCCCGTGCGCTCGCCATCGACCCAAGCACCGAACCGGTCGAGGCGTCATTCCCGGCCAGTCATGACTTCCGTGGCATCGAGGACGAGCTCCGCGAGATTGCGGTGAGCGTCCATTCGACCGTCAACACGCTCGAGACGCAATCGAACGACCTGCTCCGCTATCACGAGCGTTGGTCGTCCCTGTTCTCAGAGACCGGTCTCGCCATCGCGTTGATCGATGATGCCTATAACTTCATCGAACGGAACGATGTGTTCGATCAGTTCTTCGGCGCCCGGAACTTGTACGAGATCAACCAGCTATTCACTAACACAGGTCGTCGCCTGTTCCAGGAAGCGCTTGAAGGTGTGACCGAGCACGGGACGAGCGCACAATTCATTTTGCATTTAAAAGGAGAACATGCCCGTTTCTTGAACGCGAAAATCATCCCGCTCAAGCGCGGGGGAACACTCACGTACTACTTGATCCTCGAAGATGAGACCGAGCGCGTCGAGCGCGAACGGAAAGTCGATCGCCTCGTCCGATTCGACCTCGCGACCGAACTGTATAACGAATACGGTTTTATCCGAGCGTGGGAAAAACAAGACATCGATGGGACGTTCCTCTTGATCAAGTTGAACGATTTCCACCATCTCGTTGACTGGTACGATACGATTTATGCTGACCTGCTCATGACCGAGTTCGCCCGTCACGTCGAGGACCGGCTCGAGAAGTATGCGCATCATTTGTTCGGCCGCTATCGTGACGACACGCTCATGTTGTACGTCAAAGGGTTCAGCACGCTCGACGAACATGAACTGATGGAGCTGTTCCCGACCGAACTGTTGATCAATCAAAAACGGCAGACCGTCCACGTTCAAATCGGGGCGGCACACACGACG
Organism: Exiguobacterium sp. SH0S2; assembly: GCF_004337185.1. Classification (NCBI taxonomy): domain Bacteria; kingdom Bacillati; phylum Bacillota; class Bacilli; order Caryophanales; genus Exiguobacterium; species Exiguobacterium sp. SH0S2. The sequence continues at coordinate 303,468 of NZ_SJVB01000002.1, forward strand.
CCGAACTATACCGATTGTTTGTTCGAGGCGACACGAGCACTCCAACACGCCAAAGAGACGCGGACGCCGTTCGTCTGGTATGACGCGAGCATCCTCGCCCAGCTGCAGTGGGCCGCCTTGATCGAACAGGCGCTCCCCGAGGCGATCGAGCAAGGACACATCACCGTCGCCTACCAGCCACAAGTCGAGTTGACAACTGGACGCGTCGTCGGGGCCGAGGCGCTCGCCCGTTGGCAGCATCCGGATATCGGTCACGTCCCGCCGAACGAGTTCATCCGGATCGCCGAACGGTCAGACCAGATTTTATGGTTATCTCACTCGATCCTCGACCAAGTCATCAACCAGCTCGTCGCTTGGCGCGATACGTCATTCTCCGGCGTCTCGTTGTCGTACAACTTGTCTGCCCACTCGGTCGACCCGTCGATCGTCACGAAGCTGCGTGATTTGATCGAGACGTACCCGTGGCTGCCGGACCGCTTGAAAATCGAATTGACCGAGTCGGCCGACATCATGTCACATGCGAACGAGCTCGAGCGGCTCGAGGACATCGCCGACCTCGGCTACTGCTTGTCGATCGATGACTTCGGCACCGGCTACGCCTCGTTCGAAGCGATTTGGCACTTACCGATTCAAGAAGTGAAGATTGACCGGATGTACGTCAGCGGGAAAGCGAAAGACAGCACATCCTTCCTCCGTGCCGTCTCACGCTTCGCGAGCGAGCAGGCGCTCACATCACTCGCCGAAGGCATCGAGACGAAGGAAGACCTTGAACGGATGATTGCCGAAGGGGTCGAGCTCGGGCAAGGCTATTACTACGCCCCGGCGCTCAAACCTGACGCGTTCGAGGCTTGGGTGAACGAAAAAAAAGGACGCCCTGACTGAGCGTCCCGATCGGCTGACGTCTAGCGCGTCAGCCTTTTTTTCGTCTGATCACGTTCAGCACGAGCTTTAAGGCGATCAAGCCGAAAATGATCGGCAGAATGACCGGAAGCGTGCCGCGCGGCAATAGACCGAACACGATGAACACCGTCATCCCGACCGCGAAAAACAGTTTGATGCCCCGGTCCGTCGTGAATTTGTCCCACTGCCAGACGAGCAAGAGCAGCGCGAGCGGCGGAAAAAAGAACGTCAGGAAAAAGAACGGCATGTTGCGCGCGTACCATGGACTCATCGAGTGATCACCTCCTCATATAATTGTTCCGTTGCTTCGTTCGTTTCAAGATTTAGATAGATCGGTTTTCCGCTCCAGTCGATGCGGATGGCGGCTGTGGCGTCACGGTTGATGAAGAGAAGCACGTCTTCCTTATAAGTCGTTCGAAAGTGTCCTGTCAGTTGTGAGCTTGTAGCGGCCCCGTTCGTTCGACGCTCGACGTCCGGGACGTTGGTCAATATGACATCAACAATCTCGTCATACGGCACGGTTTGCCCGTAACTGCCTTCGATGACGAGTGCCGTATCGGTCAGTGTCACCTCGGTCGGTTGAGAGAACCAAAGCAGGAGCCCCGGCACGACCGTGAGCAAGAGCACAGAGACGAGGACGATCGGGATGAGTTTCTTCTTCCCGCCCGGACGAAGCCGTCCCGTGTCGTCAAAAATATTCCCGTCATACTTTTGGGCGCGCCAAAGGATGACGACGATGAACAGGATGAGCACGATAAAGAGCGGCTCGATTGGGACGACGAGCCCGAACCAATCAATGAGGCCGACGATGAGAAAGATGAAGCCGATGCCGTAACACATGATACCGATCAACCGCGCGACCGGTTTGATGTCGACGCGTGCCTTGTCTGCTTCGTTCATCGTGTTATAGCCCGAGATGAGAAAATGCCACCCTAACTTGTGGACGGCAAAACCGAGGACAAACATGAGTAGTGCTGCAAATACAAGAATCCACATGAACGAGTCCCTCCTATCTCCTTCATTCTACGGAAAAACCGACCGAAATGTTTCATCGGATCATCAGACGTGCGCGAACGAAAGGCACATGCGTATACTAGCGGTAGAATACGCAAGAGGAGGTAGTCTTATGTATCGTACCGCTAACGACTTCAAACAAGATTGGACAAAATCATCGACCGGCACGCTCGACGTGCTCCGTGCCATGACCGATGACACGCTCGGCCAAAAAATCGTCCCCGACCATAACTCGCTCGGTTGGATCGGTTGGCACGTCACGACCGCGCTCGGCTACTTCACGAACTTGCTCGGTTTCCGTCTCTCAGCTTTGAAGAGCCTGACCCAGCCCGATCAAGCGAGCGTGATCGCCGACCAGTACGAACGATACGCGCAAGAAATCTCAAGCGCCGCTGACGGTTTTACAGATGACTATTTGCTAGAAGAAGTCGACGTCCACGGGAAGATGACGCCGCGCGGTGCCGTCCTCCGCATGATGATCGACCATCAGACGCATCACCGTGGTCAGATGACGGTACTTTTACGCCAGGCCGGACAACACGTTCCCGGTGTCATGGGCCCGACAAAAGAACAGACGAATCGCTAACCGCCGTCGCACTCAGCACTTATGTTATGGACCGCAACCAAAAAGACGAGACCTGTTGAAAGGTCTCGTCTTTGCTCATTTCGATGACGGTGTGTTCGTCTTGCCCTGCATGCGGCCGACGCCTTCGTACTCGACGTCTTCTGGGTCGCGCGCATACTTCCATGCGTTGCGTGCGTCAATCAACCGTTTCGTCCGCATCCCGGCGAACGCTTCCGGCTTCAAGTTGACGAGTTCGTCCCATTCCGTGACAAGAATCGCCACGTCGGCTCCTTTAAGCGCTTCTTCTGGTGTCAACGCTTGACGGTACTCCCACTTCGCGAGCGGATCGTAGCCGACGACTTCGACTTCACGTAACCGTAAGTGATTGGCGAGTGTGATCGACGGTGCGTCACGCATATCGTCCGTCCCTGGTTTAAAGGCGAGACCGAGGAAAGCGACACGCAGGTTCGGACGGTGTTCGATCTTCGATGCGACATAGGCAATCTGTTCATCGTTCGCTTGAATCGCCGCACGGATGACCGGCAAGTCGAGTTCGTTCTCGGCCGCGACGTTCAAGAGCGCGTTCATATCTTTCGGGAAACACGAGCCGCCGTAACCGAGACCAGCGTTTAAGTAAGAACGTCCGATGCGCGGGTCAAGCCCCATCCCGTCGGCAATCGTCGCGATGTCGGCGCCTGCTTTATCCGCGAGGCGTGACAAGTCGTTCATGAAACTGATCTTTGTGGCTAAAAATGCGTTCGAGGCGTATTTGATCAATTCGGCGTTGATCGGTGTCGTGCAAACAATCGGCACACCGAGACGGCCATAAATACCGGCGAGTTCTTCGCTGATTTCAAGATTCCCGCTGCCGATGACGACGCGTTGCGGTTTAAGGACGTCGGCGAGCGCACGCCCTTCTTGTAAGAATTCCGGCACGATTGCGAACGTGTGGGATGGATACATGATGCTAAGTAAGTCGGTCGTCCCCGGTGGCACAGTGCTGCGGATGACGATTTTTTGTTTCGTGTTGATCTCAGACAAAGCGGCATCGACGAACGTCATGTCGCAGCTGCCGTCTTCCTTGCTCGGCGTACCGACAGCTAAGAACAAGTAATCGACATCATTTGTGTCGGCGGTGTTATCCGTAAGTGTGATCGAGTCTGCATAGTCTTGGAGCACTTCCGCCATACCCGGCTCGTGAAACGGTGCGTGGCCGCTCATGAGGCGGCGCAGTCTCGGTTGGTCTTTCTCGACACCGATGACTTCATGTCCCGCTTTTGCAAGGCCACACAGGGTGGCTAATCCGACATATCCTAAGCCGATGATTCCAAATTTCACGCTAGTTCCTCCTTAGATAATCTATCTTCAACTGTAGCGAAAAGTCGTCTTAAAGGGAACCCTCTAACACTCTCGCAATGTTGTCTGCTATAATTGGTCAAAATGATGCTAGAAAGGACTAACCGCATGGGCTTGCTCGCTTTCTTTTTGATCACGTTATTCATCTATTACTGGTTTCCGGTCCGGGGGGGACTGCGAACCTTGTTGCTCATCCTCGTCATGATCAGCGGATGGTTGTCCATCTTTGAAATTGTCGCGATTCTCGAAGCCCGTCCTTGGGTGGCCGCTCCGATTTTCCTCGTCCTCGGTCTCGTGATTTGGAAATGGCGTAAAAATCAACAGCTTGAAGACAAGAAGAGCGTTTGACGACAGTCGAACGCTTTTTTCTTTTTGCAGTATTCCACGAATCTGCCGAAACTCCTGCTTTTTCGATATGTATGACACGTGAACATTCGCTGTGATAAATGTTGTTCAACATCTAGCTGTCGATTCGATTTCTTGAAAGTATGCTCGCGTTGTCGCTTCGTTTTCGAGTCGAAACAGGAATAGTCAAAGAGAGTCTAGGAAAAGAGGGGTGTCTATGACGATCATGACGTTCATCACGGCTGCATGCGTGGCGAGCACGCTCAGCCTCGTGTTCATCTGGTTCGCCGAACATCCGGTCGAGCCGATCAAACTACAAGTCTTCGCGACCGTCTTATATTTACTGTTCGTCGGCTCGAGCGTCTACTACTACAACTTGGAACAAGACAAGCTGCACGTCAGCGCCGACTTAGCTGAGGTCGAGGCGAGCTACGACGAATCTCTGCTCGCCCTCGAGGAACAACATGCCGACGCCCTCGCTTGGCAAGCGATTCAAATCGAGCGGGACGTGACCGAGAAACTCGAGGCACGCCTTGCCGTCCGCGAAGACACGATGAAAGACAACTTGTTTCAAAAAGTGTTCGATCTAGAAGAAGTCGTTAAGACGCAACGGACCGAGATGTACGCGCTCGAAGACGAATTGCGGGAAGCGCACGCCTTGAACGAGCAACTCGAAAGTGAACTAGCCGCCCTCCAAGACGACGCAATCGCCGCGGCCGACGAGACGGATGCGTTCTTCGAGGTGTACAGTTCCTGCCTCGATTTGAACGCGGTCTACCCGGACGGTGTCCCACTCGAGCACGACGCCTATTTGCTGTCGTTCGACACCGATCTTGACGGCATCGCCTGCGGACAGAGCGACACCCAGTAGAAATGAGGGTGTCGCTTGTTCATTCTTTCGGCATCTCGACTTGGTCCCCCGCCTCAATCTCGCCAGACATGACCCGCTCCATCTCCTCTAAGCTGAACGCATCGAGCAACTTAATCCCGTTCACGTACACGGTCGGCACGTATTCGACGCCGAAGTCACGCGTATAGAGCCGTGCGTTTTGAATCCCCGCGTCGACTTGCGGCGCGAGCAGAGCTTCCGCGTCCACATCGAACGTTTCCGCAAGCCGTCGGACGTACGCCTCCGTACCAAAATCCGAGACCGTCTCGGCGTCGAGCCCGATGTGGCGTTGCAACGCATAGTACCGTTCCGGCATCACTTGTTCCGCATTCGCATCGACACTAGCGAGCAGTTGCGACTGCTCATTCAACAAGACGAGCGGCTGTCCTTTGAACGTCGCCTCTCCCGTCTCGATCCACCGCGACTCGATCTCCGGCAAGACGCTCTCCATCCATTTTTTGCACCATGGGCAACTGTAGTCAAAGACGAAGACGATCTCGTGCGAACCATCGCCGAGCGCGATCTTATCTTCGAGCGGGAGCTCATACCTCGTATATGTAAACTGCTCTCCCCGTTCATCCGCCTCGCTTGTCCCGCAAGCCGCCAACATCATCACACCGAGTAAAATCAATAGTAAACGTTTCATGCTCATCCTCCGTTTGTTCATTTATTCACATAAATCTGTTATACCATGCCTCCTATGAAAATTCGAGTGACGTTCTGTTGACACTCCCCGGGCCAAACAAAAAGAAGCGCTTCGATTCTATTCAGAACCTTCACGCTTCGCGCTCCATAATCACATCGTTCCCCGCTTGTCCCGTCCCGACGAAGCCATGCTTTCTATAAAATGAAATGGCGTGCTCATTCGTCTTCTCGACGTGTAGCCGGATCAACTGCTTATGATGCTGCGCCGCCTCATCGAACAGTCTGACCAACAAGTCATGCCCGCTCCCTTTCGGCGCCTCCGGCAAGACACAGATATGGCTGATAAAGGCGACGTCCGTATCGAAGTAGGCCGCGAGGAGGCCGAGCAACCGGTCGTCGTCCCACAGTTCGAACGATGTCGCCCGGTCATGCAGCTTGCGCGCATATTCGTGCAAGTCGATCCGTTCCGACAGTGCCGTCGGGAACAAGGCATCACACGCCTCGAGGTGGGCCTCGTAGTCGGCGACCGACCCGCGGCCGAGCGTGATCATACGTCCTCCAAGACGGCGACACCGAAGCCGTCACGTCCGAAGGCGTTGCCGTTATACAACAAATACTGCCGCCCGTTCATCTCGAACACGTGCGGGTAACATTCCATTGCTGAATCCCACCCCGAGTCGCTCCGCTCGAAACCGAGCGAGGCGTCGTCGCGCGTCCACTGCATGAGGTCGTCGGAATAAGCGTAACCGAGCCGGTAGCCGCGCGTCGGGTCGTCCCGGAAGCCGAACGTGTCACGGAAACAGAACACCATGTGATAGCGGCCACCCGCCTCGAACACGGTCGGGAGTGCCTGGCTCTCGTCTGGAATCACATCATCGACGATGCGGCCGTACCGGGTGAACGTGCGCCCGTCCTCGGACGTCGCGAGCGCGATCTTGTACGTCCGTTCGGCGACGCCGTCCGGTCCCGTCTTCCACGTCGTACCGTAAATGTAGTACATATACTGCTTGTCTTTCGTGAAGACGAACGGGTCCCCGACGAGGAACGGCTCATCGACACTCGCCGATAGCACCGGCCCATCACCGATCCGCTCGAACGTATGCCCGTCGTCATGACTGATCGACAGGCCGATCCCCGTCTCGACCGACACCGACTCGCGTCGGCTCCAGCCGCTCGTATATCCGTACAGGCCCGCGTCCGTCCGCGTGACGTGGAACGGGAAGATGCCGTGCTCATCGAACGTGCCCAGTTTTCCGAGCGGGATGACCGGGTCGTGCGATACGGCGATCACTTCGAACGACGGTGTCATATCGACGTAACGGATATGGCTCTTGAACGTCCCGTCCGCATCCGGCTCCCGGGTCGAGAAGTAGATGCGGACGAAGTCGTCGAAGACGAGTGCTTGCGGTGATTGAGCGAACGCAGAATAGTCCCCGAAAAAGCCGTGCGGCTTGGGATCGAAAATATGCCCGAGTTTCCGCCACTTCATGTCGTTTCCTCCTTCCGCTCGGCGATGCCGAAACCGGCCCGTCCGACCTCGTTGCCGAGATAGAGCAGATAACGCTTTCCGCCGACGACGAACGTGTGTGGATAGGCGACCATCTCGTCGTCAAACCCGACGTCTGAGCGGATGAAGCGCATGACGTCATCGTCGCGCGTCCAGTTCAACAAGTCCGGCGACGACGCATAGCCGAGCCGATACGTCCGTTCGGGATTCTTCCGGTAATCGGTCGCGTCGCGATAACAGAAGAACATATGGTACGACCCGTTCTCATAAAACACGTCTGGGCTCGCCTGTGCCTCGTCCGGGACGATGCTCTCGATCAAGTCGCGCTCTTGTTTCACCCAGTTCACGCCGTCGGCTGACGTGGCGAGACGGATCTTGTACACCGGTTCCGGTTTACCTTCGTGCATGAGCCACTCCCGGCCCGCGATGTAAAACAAGTACCACATGTCTCCAAAGCGCCGGATTTTCGGCCCGCTCAAGACGAACGGTTCATCGAGCGTATACGACAAAACCGGTCCCGGTCCGATCCGCTCGAACGTCTTGCCACCGTCCTGACTCACTGCTTTGCCGATAGCGACGTTGAACGGGACCGACGTACAACGTGTCCAGCCGCCATAGTAGGCATGTACCTCGTCCCCGGCGTCGATTGCCGAGAACGGATAGATGCCGAACTCGTCGAACGTGCCCCGCTCCCCGAGTGAAAGCACTGGCTCTTCACTCACGCGTAAAATCGAGAAGTCTCGTTTATCGACGTCGACGTAAGCGCTATAGCTGACGTAGCGGCCATCGATTGGTTTCGGCCGGCAACTGAAATAGATGCGCAAATACGTATCGCGCTCGAGTACGGACGGCGCCTGCGCGAATGCATCCATCCAATCGATGTCGGTATCTCGTTCCGGACTGAACAGCAAGCGCCGGTTCGTCCATTCGTACGTCGTCTTCGTCGTCTTCGTCGTCTTCGTCGTCTCAGCCATTCCCCGTCACCCTTTCGCGTACATCTTGTCGTAGTAGTGTGCATAATCCCCGGAAACGATGTGGTCGACCCAGTCAGGATGCGTGACGTACCAGTCGACCGTCTCCCGCAAGCCTTGGTCGAACGTGTAGGCCGGACGCCATCCGAGCTCGGTCGTGATCTTCGTGTTGTCGATCGCGTAGCGGCGGTCGTGCCCGGGACGGTCGGTGACGAATGTGATCTGGGAGTCATCTTTACCGAGCAGTTCTAAAATTAAGCGGACGATCGTCACGTTCGCTTGTTCATTGTTGCCACCGATGTTATACACGTCGCCGTCGCGTCCCCGCTCAGCGACCGTCCAAATCGCCACGCAATGGTCTTTGACGTGGAGCCAGTCACGGATCTGTTGACCGTCACCGTACACCGGGAGCGTCTCCCCGCGCTCGGCGCGTTGGATCATGAGCGGGATCAGCTTCTCGGGGAATTGGTATGGTCCGTAATTGTTGCTGCAACGCGTAATATTGACCGGGAGGCCGTACGTCTCGTGATAGGCTCGGACGATAAGGTCGGAGCTCGCTTTCGAGGCCGAGTACGGACTGTTCGGGGCGAGCGGGGTCGTCTCGGTGAAGAGCCCGTCTGGCCCGAGCGTCCCGTACACCTCGTCGGTCGAGACGTGGACGAATTTGACGCCTTCCGAATAGTCACGTGAGTGTTTATCATCAGGACGTAAATTCCAGTGCCGCTTCGCCGCGTCCAACAGCACTTGTGTCCCGAGCACGTTCGTCGTCAAGAACACGTCCGGTTCGACGATGCTCCGGTCGACGTGCGACTCGGCCGCGAAGTGGATGACGCGCGTCACGTCATACGTCGCAAACACGCGTTCGACCGTCTCGCGGTCCCGGATGTCACCTTTGACGAACACGTAACGCGGGTCGTCGATGTCTTGCAGCGTCTCGAGGTTACCGGCGTACGTGAGCGCGTCAAGGTTGACGATACGCCACTGCTCGTTTTCCAGAAGCATCTTTATGAAGTTTGATCCGATGAACCCGGCTCCGCCAGTTACGAGTAAAGTCTTCATCTTCGACACGCTCCTCTTCAAGAAGTGATAGGATATACTGCCCGTAATCCGTCATCTTTAACGTTTGGCCGATATCGCGGAGCTCGGTCGACGTGATGAACCCGCGGCGCCAGGCGATCTCCTCGAGACAGGCGATATAGTAACCTTGTCGTTCCTGCACCGTCTGGACGAACACCGACGCCTTGATCATCCCTTCCGGCGTCCCCGTATCGAGCCACGCCATCCCGCGTCGGAACAAGACGACGTTCAAATCACCGGCCTCGAGGTACATCTGGTTGATCGAGGTGATTTCGAGCTCGCCGCGCGGGGATGGCTGGACTTGTTTGGCGTACTCGACGACACGGTTGTCATAGAAGTAGAGACCGGGCACGGCATAGTTCGACTTCGGCTGCGCCGGTTTCTCTTCGATCGAGATGACGCGGCGATTATCGTCGAACTCGACGACACCGAACGCGCGTGGGTCCTTGACCGGATAACCGAACACGGTAGCCCCCGTCTCGCGTTGTTTCGCGTCACGTAAGAACTGCGTCAAATCCTGTCCATAAAAGACGTTATCGCCGAGGATGAGGCAGACCGAGTCGTCACCGATAAAGTCCGCACCGAGGATGAAGGCGTCGGCGAGACCGACCGGTTTGTCTTGCACTTTATACGTGATCGACAACCCGAGCTGATGTCCATCCCCGAACAACCGCTCATAGCCATTGATGTCTTTCGGTGTCGAGATGAGCAGAATGTCTTGGATCCCAGCGAGCATCAAGACCGACATCGGATAGTAGATGAGCGGCTTGTCGTAAATCGGGAGCAACTGTTTCGAGACTGCTTTCGTCATCGGATAGAGCCGTGTCCCATTACCGCCTGCTAAAATGATTCCTTTCATGTCCGGTTCCCTCCTTCAATAATCAAGTCGCAAATCCGGTCGACCATCTCGAGCGTCATGTCCGGATAGAGCGGCAGCGTCAAGATGCGGTCGGATACATATTTCGCGTTCGGCACGCGGGCGTCGAACGTATAACAACCAAAATCGGTGACGAGCGGATAAAAGTACTTCCGGGCGAAGATGCCGTGCTCGGCGAGCCAAGCCATCATCTCGTCGCGGCGGCGCCGGTCGCCTTTGAACAGCACCGGATAGTAGGCGTAGTTCGAGACGGTGTCGTCGCCTCGGCGGTTCAAGCGAATCGTCGGGATTCCCCTGAGCCGTTCGTCATAGCGTTCGACGATGGCGCGCCGTTTCATGACGTCGTGCTCGAACCGCGGCAAGTTACAGCGCCCCATCGCCGCCTGGAACTCGTTCATCTTGGCGTTGCCCCCGACCGATTCGACCGCTTCAGGTCCGGTGATGCCGAAGTTGACGGCCTGTTCGATGGCGTCTCGGTAACTCGTCTCATCGTAGGCGAGCGCACCGCCCTCGATCGTATGGAATACTTTCGTCGCATGGAAACTGAACATGCTCATGTCTCCATATGTGGCGATGCTTCGTCCTTGATGCGTGACCCCGAACGCATGGGCCGCATCGTACAGTACTTTCAACCCGTGCCGTTTGGCAATGCGATCGATCTCGTCGACGTGGCAAACGTTGCCGTACACGTGCACCGGAAGGATGGCCGACGTCTTGTCGGTGATGAGCGACTCGAGCTGCGAGACGTCTAGCGTATAGTCGAGCGGATTGATGTCACAAAAGACCGGTGTCAGTCCTTTTCGGACGAGCGCATGCGTCGTCGAGGCGAACGTGAACGGTGTCGTGATGACCTCGCCCGAGAGGCCGAGGACGTCGATCGCCGTCTCGAGCGCCAAATGTCCGTTCGTCAGGAGCGAGACGTGCTCTGTACCGAGCAATTCCGTCAATTCTTCTTCGAGTGCGCGGACGTGTTCGCCGCGATTGCTGAGCCAGCGGCTGTCCCAGAGCGGCCGGATCATCTCGACGTACGCCTCGAACTCAGGCATCGCCGGACGTGTCACGGGGATCGGCGGCGACAGATCGTGTTTCGGTAAGTTCATCTAGTCCCTCTCCTTCTATTAAGTCAAGTTAGCGTGTAGGCGTTCAACAGCTCGCGGACTTTCGGTTTCGAGTTGAACATGAGCACATCGATGATCGACAAGTTCGGTGTGAACGGTTCATTGAATTGCCGGTATGTGACCGGGTCCATCTTAATGAAGTCGAGCTCGACCCCGGCTTCGGCGAACATCGCTTTATCGTATAAGGCCGTGCCCCCGATCGCGTTGATGTAATGGTCCGCATCTAAATGTTCACAGATGGATAAAACGAGATGCTCACACTTCGTATTTTTGTCGTTCGTGAGCTCCGACGAATAGACGATTGATGTGTCGAGTCCGACGTAGTCACGCACCTCACTCAAGAGACTCCCTAAGTAAGCGGCGACGTTCCGCTCCTCGTCTTTCATGATCCGCTCGACCATCGGCATGACGTCGTCAAAGTGAGGCGCACGCTGATAGGCGTGACGGATGAGACGTAACTGGGAGTGCCGCTGCTTCGAATCAAGCACACGGTCATGCTCATTGATCAAACGCAGTTGGGACATGTGCTCGACCGGCATGAGAATCGGTTTCGTTTTACCCTCGAGCAGGATCGTGTTGCGATGGATCCAGCCCCCTTTAATGAACTGGACATCGTCAAGGATGACGAACGTGTCGACCGCGGCCATGAGTTGGAAGTAGCCGAGGTATGGAAAATAGTAAGGTTGCATGATTGCCAGTTTCAAGTTTACGACCCCCTTATATCAGCTGCCGCGACCGAAGCCGAATCAACAGTTCGGTGACGATCGGATGCCGCACCATCAAGTAAGGACGAATCCGCTCTTTCCCGACGAAACGGTCAAGGTAACGGTCGTATCGTGGTGACTTTAAAGCGGCATAGTCTCGTCTCAGCCGGTGCAGCCCGACCTCGAACGAGATGCGGGAAAGTTCCATCTCCTGATGATACTGTCCGTTTGAATACGCATCGAACGTATCGATGAAGCGGATGAACGCCTCGTGACGCGCGATATCCCGCTCGAGGTCCCCTTCGTTCCAGATCGTCGTCGCCGACCCTGCGACGCCATATCGATAGACGCTCATCACCTCGGGCATATAGTAGGCGTAGCCATGACTCGCGACGTACAGTTTCATCGCCCCGTCTTTTGCCGGCGCATCGCTCAACCAGTCCGGCCCGTCCATGATCAGTCCGTTTCGGTACAACATCGACATCGTCGGGATGAACCCGAGCAGTTGCAGCTCACCGGCGTTGTACGTCCGCGCTTCAAACGACGCATACTTTCGGTTCTCAGGCATCCATGGAATGACGCGCCAATCCGTATGCAACGTGTCGTCCGTCTCAACGTAGGCGTCGTGGAAGCAAAGCGTGCAGTCGGGATTTGCTTCCATGTAGTCGACTTGCTTTTGCAGCTTGTGCGGGTCGATCCAGTAGTCGTCACCGTCACAGAGGGCGACGTATTTGCCGCGGGCCCGCTCTTCGTTCAACAAGTTGACGAACACGCCTTTTGAGTACTGGTTTTCCGTCTGATAAATGACCCGGATCTTGTCGGGATGAATGCGTTCGTAACTCCGGACGATCTCGGCTGTCCGGTCCGTCGACGCATCCTCATGGATCAGGATCTCGAAGTCGAAATCCGTCTCCTGCATGAGGAATCCTTCGATCGTCTGACCGATATACGCCTCATGGTTATAGGTGATGCAGTTGATACTGACCATGATCATCGCGTTTCCTCCTCACAGCACTTCGGTTTCAGCTCGGGCGACGGTATCGGCGTACGTGTCGGGCTGGCCCGGGTCGAACGGTTCGTTCACCCACATGATGGTGACGAGGTCGGTCGTGCCGACGTTCTCGATATTGTGGACGTATCCAGGTGGGATCTCGACGACTTCGAGCGTTTCCCCGCTCACATGGAACGTCATGACTTCCGTGTCGTCGACCAACCGGAGCCGGATGACGCCTTCTCCGCTGACGACGAGGAATTGCTCATGCTTCGTGTCGTGCCAATGTTCCCCTTTTTTGATGCCGGGCTTGGCGACGTTGACGGACACTTGCCCCCGGTCCGGCGTCTTCAAGAACTCGGTGAACGAGCCGCGCGCGTCGCGGTGCATCAGGAGCGGAGTCACCATCCGCTCTCTCGGCAAGTAACTCGTGTACGTGCTATACAGCTGTTTCGTGAACGCGTCCGACAAGTCCGGTACGCTGTGCGCCGCCCGCATCGTCTCGAACGCCTCGAGCGTACGGACGACGTCGAGCAGGGAGATCTCATGCGCCGGGACGGTCGGATAGAGCGAGACGTCCGTCGTCAACGTGTCAAGAAACGAGGCGACGACATCATCGACGTGGGCGAGTGTGAGCAATCGGTCCGGGTCGTTCACCGTGACCGTCTCGCCGCGCGCGATCTGATGACAGAACGTCGTGACGGCGCTGTTATAAAACGGGCGCCCCCACTTCCCGAACACGTTCGGCAAGCGGAACAAGTGGACCCGCGTCTCCGAGCGTTCACTGTAGACGACGAGCACGTTTTCCGCGTCACGCTTGCTGCGGCCGTAATCGTTGTCTTGCGTCGCCTGAATCGACGAGGCGAACACGATCGGGACCGGGTTGTATGACAACAGCTCCGTCGCGATGACCTCGGTCAAATCGACATTCCCGGTGATGAATTCGTGCGGGTCTTCCGGCCGGTTGATGCCGGCGAGATGGAAGACGAAGTCGGCCGCTCGGAGCATCCGGCTCCGTTCAGCGAAGTGTGTCTCCCGCGTGACTTTAAGGACGTTGTGTCCGTCCTGTTCAAGTGCGTGCGTGAGGTGTTTTCCTAAAAAGCCGTTTGCTCCGGTGACGACGATGTCCATGATGATTCCTCCTTCCGTTGAGTAGCCGGCGTGACGTGAAGCGTCACCCATTTGTCCGGATGATCGAGCAAACGGAGCATCGTCGGCACGTCTTCAAACCGAAGGATGAGACTGCCGAGCGATTTGTTCGCCCCTTCGAAGCACGGGATATCCGCACCGATCGCGTAGGCCAAATTCGATTTTACGATCGTGTACCCTTGGGATGCGAACGTGAGTCCGATAAAACGCCCCGGGATCTGGCTGCCGAGAATGAAGTAACTCGACGGCGTCGTGACATGTTTCATTTCCAGTTCGACCGGTCGTCCGAGCGCGAGGTCGATCGTCGCGCTCACCATGTCGACACCGGTCGCCTGTTCGATGATCTGCGGGATATAGTTGCCGCCGTTACGGGGGCCGATGTCCATCAAGTAGACGTCACCTTTACTGACGAAAATGTCGAAGTTGAGCGGACCGTTCTTCAGCCCGACTTTCGTGATCATGCGTTGAAGCGTGGCGTGGACTTTCGCTTGGACGCGGTCCGGTTGGACGCTCGGGAAGCTCGCACCGATGGGCGCGAACGGGTTGACGCCTTTCACGTTGAAATGGCTGTTGCCGAAACAACGAAAGACGAGTTTTCCGTCGACGACGAACCCGTCTCCGGCGACTTGATAGCCGTCACGTTTGACGAACTGTTCGACGACGATCTCTCCGCCCGGTGACACCTCGAAGGCGGCGGCTAGCTTTTCGCGAATCCTCCTGGGCGTATCCGATGAGGTGATGCGGCTGATCCCTTTGCTGCCCGACGAGTCGGCTGGTTTGACGACGTACGTCCCACGCAGCGTCGACAGTGCCGAAACGGCCGTTTCGAATTCGGTGAAGGCGTACGCTTCAGGTGTCGGGAAGCCGTTCGCTTTCAAGAAGGCGCGGAACTTGACCTTATTCGTCAACGTCTCGACCGTCTGGAACGGGTTCGTGACGAGTCCGAGCGCTTCGCCGACATAAGCCGCAGTGCGAGCGGCCGGGTCTGACGCGTAAGCGATGATCCCGTCAATCTGTTCCTCGCGTGCCACTTCGAGCACGCGTTCGCGGTCGAGCGTACTGACGCAATAATAGCGGTCAGCGACGTTTCGCCCCGGATTGTCCGGCAAGAAATCGCACAGAATCGTGAAGATCCCTTTCTCTTTCGCCTTTAAAATGACGGGCGTTTGATGCATCGCTCCTCCTAACAGCATGAGCTTCACCATGTCGTTGGTCTCCTTTGGCGTCAAATGATGTGTGCTTGCGTGAACAGTTGGCGATACGTCGCCGCGGTCGCACGGTTGCGACGATTCTCGACCCTTTGTTTTGAAAGGGCGCCATGCGGCGCGAGCCGTTCCGGTGCTTCCAGGTAGTTCCGGAGCGACGCCTCGAGCGACGCAGCGGTCGGCTCACATTTGAAACAGTTCTCCCCTTCCGTCAAATGCCCCGAGACGTTGTCGACTTGACGGCTGACGACGACGCCCATCCCGGACGCGCACGCCTCGATGATCGTCAAGTTGCCGTTCGAATAGGTCGCGGGCAAGACTAAGATGTCCGAGTCACGATAGACGAGATGCATATTGTCCCAGGCGTCGATTTCATCCAAGAACGTCACACCTTCGAGGTCATGCTCCTTGATGTAGTCACAGCACGCCTCGTACAAGTGGCCGTCCCGGTTCAACGCGAGCGACAGGTTCGGATAGTCTCGTTTCAAGGCCCGGTACGCTTCTAGGGCGACGAGCGGTTGGTAGCGGTCGATGAGCCGGTTCGCGAACAAGATCCGGACCGGGTCACCTCGGCGCTTCACGCGGAGCGGATGGTCGAAATAGGCGTCGATATCGATCGGGTACGGGGCGTTGACGACTTGTTCTTCCAAGAATCCGAACTCGCGGACGAATTGGTCGCGGGCGACCTGCCCCATTCCGAAGATCAGGTCGGCGTCACGGAACATCGTGTGGATGATCCGCGTCTTCCACTTCGCGTTCGCTTGTTCGAGCAGCTTGTCCGAGGCGTTATCCTCACCCGACACGTCGCGGATCGGCTCGCTCAAGACGACGACTTTGCTGCCTTTCCGTTTCGCGAGCTTCAAGATGAGCGAGTGCAGCGGTGTGAAGCCGGCGACGAGAATGATGTCCGGTTTGAAGCGGGCAAGTTCTTGGAACACTTGGAGTGACACATAGTTCAATGGTCCGGCGAAGTAGTTGCTTTTGAGCACTTTACAACGGTCGCCGAGCGGGACTTTCCACCAGTCGGGACGTCGGGCGGTCAATTGATCATAAAACCAAAACTCGGTATCGAAATGTTCTTGGAGCGCGTAGCAGAATTTGACTTGATACGGGGCGGCGATGTTCGTGATGAAGACGAGTCGTTGTTTCATCAGATTCACCTCACCCGATCCGCTTCGTCGAGCTCGGCACGTGCCAAGCTGCGAGTTCTGCTTGAATGTAGGGCAGCGTCAACAGCAGCCGTTTCACGTCTTCGACGCCGAGCTGTTCGGTGTTGTTCGAGTTGTACTCGCCTTGGACCGTCAGCTCCCTGCTGCCTTCACTGAAATATTTGTCGTAGTTGAGGTCACGGTTGTCAGCCGGGACACGGAAGAAACCGCCCATATCTTCGGCGAGGACATGTTCTTCACGTGTCATGAGCGTCTCGAACGTCTTCTCGCCGTGCCGGGTGCCGATGACTTTGACCGGATTGTCGACTTGGAACAATTGTTTGAGCGCCTCGGCGAGGTCACCAATCGTCGAAGCCGGTGATTTTTGGACCATGATGTCGCCCGCGTGCGCATAATTGAAGGCGAACACGACGAGCTCGACCGCGTCACTGAGACTCATCAAGAACCGGGTCATGAGCGGGTCGGTCACGGTGAGCGGTTCCCCGTTTTTGATCTGTTCGACGAAGAGCGGGATGACCGAGCCGCGTGACGCCATGACGTTTCCGTAACGGGTGCCACAGATGAGCGTCTTGTCCGGTCCGACGGCGCGTGCCTTGGCGACGAATACTTTTTCCATCATCGCTTTCGAGATGCCCATCGCGTTGATCGGATAGGCCGCCTTGTCCGTCGACAGGCAGATGACTTTCGCGACACCGGCGTCGACGGCAGCGTTCAAGACGTTCTCGGTGCCGAGGATGTTCGTCTTGACGGCTTCGATCGGGAAAAACTCGCACGAGGGGACTTGTTTGAGCGCCGCGGCGTGGAACACGTAATCGACACCGTACATCGCGTTCTTGACGCTATTCGAATCGCGCACGTCACCGATGTAAAATTTCAGTTTGTCATCGTTGTAGCGCTTGCGGATGTCTTCTTGTTTTTTCTCGTCGCGCGAGAAGATACGGATCTCTTTAATGTCCGTATGGAGGAACCGTTCCATGACGGCGTTGCCGAACGAGCCGGTCCCGCCGGTGATGAGCAAAGTCTTATTCGAAAACATGATCGAGTCTCCTTTCTAATCTGCATTGTCTAAGAGGTCAGGAGGTTGTGTATGAAGTCTTTTACCCGCCAAATTTGAAATGAATTGGTAATAGAAGGGAAACCTCTATCATTTTTTCGCAACATGTGTCATCTCTTTTTCTTTCAACGGGACGGTCGGCGGTTCGACCTGCCCTTCGATGATGCCTTTGCGCAGGAGGACGTTTCGGACCGTCAACAAGATACAGACGAGGTCGAGACGGTGACCCATGTGCCGGACGTAATCCCCGTCAAACTTCGCCTTCACCTCGATCGGGAGCTCATCGCGTCCTTTCACTTGCGCCCACCCGGTCAGGCCTGGTTTGACCGGGGCGACGCCTTCTGCGCGTCTCGCCTCGATCAAATCGGTCTGATTCCACAGCGCCGGCCGCGGACCAACGAGCGCCATGTCGCCTTTTAAAATGTTGACGAGTTGCGGGAGTTCGTCGAGGCTCGTCTTCCTGAGGACGCTACCGATCGGCGTGATGTGTTTCGTCGGGTCGGCGAACAGGTGGGTCGGCACGTCTTTCGGCGTGTCGTCCCGCATCGTCCGGAACTTATAGATCCAAAACAACGTCTCGTCCTGACCGACGCGCTGCTGTTTGAACAGGACCGGTCCTTTCGAGTCGAGTTTGATCAAAATCGCGATCAACACGAGCAACGGTGCGAGCAAAAATAGTGCGAGCGAACTCAAGACGATGTCGAGTTTCCGCTTTTGATTCAAATAGCGCATCCCTCACACCTCCTTCTTGAGCGGACTCCCCGGAGTCTGTTTCCACACTTCGCGCATCACATAATCCGTGTACGACAACAAGATGCGGAGCACTTTATCGGACACGTTCGGCATCGCGTAGTCGGAAACGAGTCGCATCGGCGTATCCGTCTCCTCTAACACGCGGAGCGCCTGGAGGACGCGGTCGCGTTTCAAGCCGACCATCATCGCCGCCCCTTCTTCCATCGCCTCGGGCCGTTCGTGCGCTTGGCGGATGTTTAAGCCGTTCAGCCCGAGGATCGAGCTCTCCTCGCTGATCGTCCCGCTGTCACTGAGTACCGCTTTCGCATGAAGTTGCAAGTGAACGTAGTCGCTGAACCCGAGCGGCTTGAGCGTGCGGATATTCGGGTGCAGCGTCACCCCGGTCTCGCGAATCCGGTTGGCGGTGCGCGGGTGCGTGCTGATGATGAGCGGGAGGTCGTACGTCTCGGCGATCGCGTTCAATGTGTCGATGAGGTCGAAGAAGTTCTCGTCCGCGCTAATATTCTCGTCTCGATGCGCGGAGACGACGAAGTAGCCGCCTGCCGTCAGACCGATCCGGTCAAGCACGTCCGAGCGGTCGATTTTGTCTCGCTGGCGCGTGAGCACCTCGAACATCGGACTGCCCGTCTTGATGACGCGGTCGGACGGGAGCCCTTCTTTCAGAAGATACTCGCGGGCGATGTCGCTGTACGTCAAATTGACATCGGCGATATGGTCGACGATGCGGCGGTTCGTCTCTTCCGGCACCCGTTCGTCAAAGCAGCGGTTCCCTGCCTCCATGTGGAAGATCGGGATTTTATGGCGTTTGACGGCGATGGCGGCGAGGCAGCTGTTCGTATCGCCGAGAATGAGCACGGCGTCCGGTCGTTCCGCCTTGAGCACCGGATCGACCGCGATCAAGATGTTGCCGATCGTCGCCATCGGCCCGTCCGCGGAGGCGTCGAGGATGTAGTCGGGTGTGCGCAGACCGAAGTCTTCGAAAAAGATCTCATTCAACTCGTAGTCGTAGTTTTGTCCGGTGTGGACGAGGATGTGTTCGATTGCCTCCGACGCCTCGAGCTTGGCGATGACGGCCGAGAGACGGATGATTTCCGGGCGCGTGCCGACGATGGTCATCACTTTGAGTCGATTCATAACGTTCCCTCCTAAGAAGTATGGTGGATGGATAGGATGCGGATCTTCACTTGGGCAAACACTTGATGGACGAGTGCTTTCTCGCTGTCATCAAACGCGAGGAACCACATGATGATGCCATAGAGGACGACGAGCACGCCCCCTTTCAAGGCGAAGGTGAACAGGTTCGACGCCGGGAACAGCTGTTGGATGCCCCAGCCGATGACCGTATAGAGCGCGAGCGCCGGAAGAATCCTCACGTGGCATGACCGGAAAAACAGGACGATGTCGAGTTTGAGGATGCGGCTGTAGACGAAGTTCATGTAGAAGACGAGCCCGACGACATTGCCGATACAGATGGCGACAGCCGCCCCGATCGGCCCGTAAATCGGGATGAGGAGCGGAGATAACGTGATGCTGATACAGGCGACGATGAGTGCGCCATACGCCCGATACTTCACTTTGTTCTCGGCGATGAGCGTCGTGTTGCCGATGTCTTGTGTCAATGTGATGAGGCTCGGGGCGATGAGGAGGAGCGCGACGTAATACGAATCGTGAAACGCCTCGCCGACCCAGAGCCGCATGAACTCTTGCCCGAGGACGAAGAATGACAGGACGATCAATCCGACGATGTAGAGCTGGATGCGGCCGATCCGGACGAACAAGACGGCGATTCCTCCCCTGTCGTCACGCGTGAGCATCCGGCTCACTTTCGGCAAGAACAAGAAACCGAGCGCCGACGCGATCGTCCAGACGTACCCTTCGATGACCATCCCGACCGAGAACAAGGCGATCGAGGCACTGCCGGCGAGCATCCCGAGCAGGCTCGGCGTGATGTTGAGGATGAAGCGCTGGGCGACGAGCGTGACCGTGCTCCATGTCATGAAGCCGAAGATGTCTTTATAAATTCCTTTGTCGCGTTCACGGAAGTTCGCGCGGACCGTCGTCTTCCGATGGATAAAGATGTATTCGATGATGAGCACGAGCGTGCCGACGAACGCGGTGACGAGGACGAGCGCATACAGCCCGTAGCCGAGAAGGAGCGCCGTCACCATGAGGACGACGGTCGCGATCTTTTCTGTCAACTGGAGCGCGCTCGAGAACAAGAAGTACTCATGTGAGACAAGGATGCCCGTGAACGGTTTCGCCGGGAATGACATGACGATGAACAGACCGGCGACGACGTACAGGACTTTCAACTTGTCGAGCTCGGCCGCGGTCAGTCCCGCGTATACCGAGTCGAGGAAGAAATAGACGACCGCGAGGATGACGAACAAGACGAAGCCGATGACGGTGAACAGTTTATAGGCGACGCCGAGGAAGCGTGCCGCCTTATCCTCGTCCCCTTCGGCCATGTATTTGCTCATGAACCGGGATACGGCCGCGTCGAGCCCGAAGTCCATCGCGAACATGCTGATCAGCGAGATGGTGAGCATGTAGAGCCCGTAGTTCGCCTGACCGATCTCCTGGATCATCCACGGCGTATAGATCAATCCGGACAAGATGCCGAAAAAGATTTGCGTATACGACATCGCTGCCCCGTATTTGATTTTGCGCGTGCTCGCGGCCTCATCGGGCTCGACGCGTGTCGACATGTGTTTCCACCTCTCTTCCTTACTGCCAGAAGAACGTATACACCGGTGCGTCCTGCAGGAACAACAAGACTAAAAGCGTCACCGCCGCGTAATAGACGAGCAATCGTTCGCGCCGCTCGAACGTCTTGAGGATCTCCGGGATCATCAGAATCAAGAACAGCGTGAAGTACTGGACAAGCCGCATCATCGACGGGTTGATGAACGTGAGCGGCAAGAAACATGCCGCGAGGAACAACGCGTTAAAGTAATGCGTCGCCGACGGGTTGTTCGCCAAGATCTCGTCGCGCCGCCATAAGGCGACGAACAGGACGAACAGGAGCATGACGCTGAAGTTGATCGCACCCGCACCGGCCATGTAGTCATACGTGTCGTAGCCAGATAACGTCACCAACATCTCAAAGAACGGGCCTCGAAACACGAACAAGGCGGCGATGAAGCCGAGCATGCCGAGAATGTACGCTTTCGTCAGTTGCCGGTTCGCCAAGAAATAAAACGGCAAGAACACGAGCGCCGACTTATGGATCGTCATGGCGACGAACACGAGGACGAGAAACATCAGGAGCTTGCGGGCCCTGACGAAGTGATAACCGATGAGGACGACGAGCGCCGTCGCCACCGTCTGGCGTAACCCCGTCACGGCGAAAAATTCATAAAACAGGACCGAGAACAGTAAAAAGCTGATGAGCGGCTCGCTCGAATATTTATAGATGAAGTAACCGAGCGGCACCATGAAGATGACGGCGATCAAGACGAGATACAGTTGATAGTCCGAGATGACGAACTGGGTGAGCCGTTGGAACAAATAATAGCCCGGGTCCTCGCTCTCTGTGAAGACGATGGTAAAGAAGTCCTGCGTCAGCGCTTCGAGCGGCAACGGTTTCGTCGCAAGGAACAGCGCTCCGTATTGCGCCGTGTCGTCCCCGACCGAGATGTGACGAAATCCCGACAAGACGACCCACTGGACGGTCGCGAACGTCACGAACCAACCGCGCCTGTAAGTCGTGTCAGAACGCATGAGCAGCATCGCCCAGAGGACGAGCAGTGCGATGTTGACGAGATAGATGGTCATGAGGTCGCCTCTTTTCTAACGATAGATGAGGTTCGTGACGCCCCGATAGAGCGACAGCAAGTTCGAGATCAAGAGTCCGTTGAACCGCAGACGCCCATGTTCGAACGGACTGAAATAGTCACGCACGTCCCGGGTCGCGAGATACGCTTCACGCACCGCCGCCGCGTCTTCTTTGAACGTATGGCGCAAGATGATCGGGATGAGCGTACCCGCGTCCGGACGGCGCTCGACGTCAAGGAGTAACTGGCTGAGATAGCGGTCCGACTCGATTTCGGCGCGGTGGGCAATCTTTTTCGTCTGTTGGGCCCCGTGAATCCGGGACAGAACGAGCGGCTCATCCGTCAAATAGTAGTCAAACCCTTCAAGCGCGAGCCCGATCCAACATATCCAATCTTGGATGAACCGGTCCTCCTCGGAGAAGCGACGCGCTGCGAACGCCTCGCGTGGGATGAGGAGCGCACAACCGTTCAGGCTCGACGTCAGCATCAAGTGACGGAACATATCACCCGCTTCATACAACCCGGTGAACTTGCGCTGGTAACGTCGGATCGGGGCCCCGTGTTCGTCGATGAAGCGGGTGCCGGTGACGAGGATCGTCCGCGACGGGTCGAGTCTTTCCCGCTCGAGCGTCTCGAGCTGTGCCTCGATCTTCCGCGGGGCGTACAAGTCGTCGTGGCTGAGCCAAGAGAAGAAGTCACCGCGCATCTCGTCGATTCCACGGTTGAGCGCGCTCGAGACGCCGCCGTTCACTTGCTCGATGTAACGGATCCGGTCGCCGTAGGTTTTGGCGACGGCGGCCGTCTTCCCTCCGTCGGTCGAGCCGTCGTTGACGACGATGATTTCGATGTGCGTATACGTCTGGGCCAGGGCGCTGTCGATACATTCGGCCAAATAGTTGCTCCCGTTGTACACCGGGATAATGATCGAGACGAGTGGTTTCATAGAATATTCCTCACTTTCTCGTGTCGGAGCGCCGCATAGACGTCCAAGTAGTCGATGGCGCGGTCACGGAGCGCAAAATTCGTCCGGGCATGGGTGACGCACGCGTCTTTGTACGACCGTTTGCCACGGGCAAAGATGCGCTCGATCCCGTAATTCAAATCGGTGAGTCCCCGTGTCGCGACGACGACACCCGTTTGATCGGTGACGAGTTCCGGGCTCGCGGTCGCGTCCAAGACGAGCACCGGCGTCCCGCACGCCATCGCCTCGACCGTGACGTTGCCGAACGACTCCTGTTCCGATAAGTTGAGGAACACGTCGGCGAGCGCGTAGTAGCGGGCGAGCTCACGGGCGTCGTTCGTCTCGTTGACGTGGATGACGTTGTCCGGGAGCTCTGTGTCGTCAAGCCGGCCGATCAAGAGAAATGCGTCGTTCGGACGTGCCGCCGCGAGGTCGAGGAAGGCACCGAGCCCTTTCGCCTCACTCCACGTGCTCGCGACACCGAGCAGCACCATCTTGTCGGCCAACTGAAGCCGCACCCGGAGCTCGGTCGCGTCGACCGGACGAAACACGTCGAGGTCGACCCAGTTATGAATCCGGCGCAATACGGCAGCGTGTCGGAGGAACGAAAAGCGCGCCTCGGTCGTGATCCAGTCGGATACCCCGACGACGGCGAGGCGTGGAATCGCCGTCAACCAGCGACGTTTGTCGTCGAGCATCTCACTCGTCCGGTCGAACAGCCAGCTCGGGATATCGTCCCGAAGTTGCGGGCAATCGCCGCAACCGTGTTGCCACTTGTTGCACCCGGCCGTCGTGTAATGCGTGCATTTGCCGGTGAAGAACCAGCAGTCATGGAGCGTCAAAACGGTCGGGATGTCGCGTGTGGCCAAGTATTCGAACAACGTCCTGAGATGAACGTAGTTGGCATGCAAGTTATGGAGATGGACGACGTCCGGAGCGAAGCGTTCGATGTCACGGACCAAATTCTCCGTCGCAAATCGTGAGGCGTAGCCTTGCCGTCCGGTGAGCCGGGCGTGCAGCGCGTGCAGCTTCACGTCTACGGGATCGCCGATGACGTAACTCGCCTCGGTGACCGGTCCCGTCGAATGGGCGACACGTGTCTCGTGTCCGCAGTCGTGATGGACAGATGCGAGTTCTTTACAGATTCGTCCAGTGCTCTTCACGTCGTTGATCGCGTTAATATGGAGAATTTTCATCGTCGCCACCTCACTCGTACGCGTAATACTTATGCCGTCCGCTCTTCCGCTTGTTCAAGACGAGGCCGAGCATATGCGTCCCGGTCCGCTCGAGCTGTTCTTTCGCTTTCACGACGAGTTGGCGCTCCGAATTCTCGCAGCCGATGACAAGGATCGTGCCGTCGGCGATTTTTGCGAGCAGACGGGCGTCCGCCACTTGCATCATCGGCGGCGCGTCGAGGATGACGATATCGTATTGCCGGCGCACCTCGTCGAGCAGTTCGACCATCTGGTCAGAAGCGATGAGCTCGGTCGGATTCGGCGGAATCGGTCCGGCGGTTAGGAGCGACAATCGCTCGACGCCCGTCTTTTGAATGGCCCGCTCGAGCAAGATCCGTCCGACGAGAATCGTCGATAGCCCGGCTTGGGACGAGAGGTTGAACGTGAACTGCGCCGTCGGTTTACGAAGGTCACAGTCGATGAGGAGGACGCGCTTTCCGAGCTGCGCATAGACGACGGCAAGGTTCGCCGCGGTCGTCGACTTCCCTTCCCCGGTCGAGGCCGATGTGACGTTGATCATCTGTAGCTTCTGACCGATCGACGTGAACTCGAGGTTCGTCCGGATCGTCCGATACTGCTCCGAGATCGGCGACTTCGGATTGGCGAGCGTGATCAAATCACGCTGCCCGTAATCAGGAAGATTGTCGTTCTTTTTTCTCAGAAACATGAGGGACCTCTCCTTTCCCTTTTGGGGTGTTCGTTTTTATTTTTTTCGGTTTCATGTCACGCCGTTCGATGACCGGCACCGACCCGATGACGGGAAGGTCTAACAGCCGTTCCGCCTCTTGTTCGTTTTGGATCCGTTTGTCGAACACGTAGCGTAAGAGACCGATCAGCCCGCCGAAGAACAAGCCGACGAACATACCGATTATTGTATTGACGAGGATGTTCGGTGAGATCGGGGTGAGCGGCACTTCAGCCGGCGACAAGATGCGGACGTTGTCGATGTTCATCAAGTCCGGGATCTCGTCCGCGAACACTTCGCTGATGACGTTCGCCGTCTCGGCCGCCACCGCCGCGTCCGTATGGGTGATGACGACGCTGATGACTTGTGACTCTTCCTCACTCTCGACCGTGAGCACGTCACTGATCGGGTCTGGCGCGTTCGGGACGCGCTCTGTCACTTCGTTCAAGATGGCCGGGCTCTTCATGATGACCCGGTACGTATTGACGAGCGAGAGCGACGAGAGCACTTCCGAGCTGTCGACGCGGTCGCCTTCTTGTTCGGTCACTAAGAGCACTTGCGTCGAGGCCTCGTACGTCGGTTGGATGAACGCCGTGCTCACATAATAAGCAGCGAGCCCGCCGAGCAGGATGAACGGTACGAGTAGCCACTTGCTTTTCTTAAGTACCTCGACGAGATCACCGACGATCGTCGTTTGCTGATTCATAAATGTTTCCCTCCCTACAGACAGAATGGACGACAGAAATAAGGCATGAGCCTACCGTAATACGTTCTTTCCCTGTTCATCTTGACAATCGGAGGGAATCATTTATCATTTTTTCGCAACATCATGTCATGTTGCCGTTCCGTTTCGTTCTTTGTCTTTTTAGGAACTTGGACCTAAAAAAAAAGACCGCCTCGCGAGGAGACGGTCGGTCAGTTCAGTTCGCGATGCAGTTCGCGGTCGGTGATATAGTCGGGTTCGATTTTTAAGATGATGCGGTCGAAGGTGCGTTGCAGGGCGAACATGCCAAGCAACAGGACACCGAGCGCTAGAAAGAACGACGTCCCCGGCGAGCCGATTTCAAACCACCCAAGCAACGCATACAAGACAAGGAGGCCAAACAGCGTCAGCCAAAACGGGAAGCGGATGAGCCGTTGATACGTCGCGTCATCGTTGAACGTACTCCGGATTGTCCCGAGTTTCCATTCACGCACGAGCAGCGGGACGACGCCGAGGAAACCGAGTCCGATGAGGAGCGGTTGCGAGAGGTCGTCCGTTCGCAGGAACGTGCTCGTCAGGAAGATGGAACCGGCTCCGATCATAATCGCTTTTGCTTTGCCTTGCCGTGCGTAGTCGACGAGGCGGCGGATATGTTGTTCGCGTTTCATAAGTCAGCGCTCCTTTTTAAGTCGTTACTCTGTATACGGGCGTTCGTTCGATTGGTTTCAAAAACCGGATGAAGCATTGGCTTCATCCGGCACGGTTATTTGACGATGACCGACTGTGTCTGTTTCACATATCCTGTCTTTTTTTGCGTCACAAATAGCGACTTCCCTTTCACTTGCGCTGGGATGGTGACGCGATACGTTCCTTTGACATCAACTTTGACCGTCTTGCCGATCATCTTTGTGCCAACGAACACGCGGACGAGCGCACCCGGTTCACCTTTCCCAGTAACGAGACGAGGTGTGGCGGTCGTCGTGAGCTTTGTTTGGACACCGAGCACGGTCCGTTTGATCGTGCTTGACGTGTTCCCGGTTGCGTCTATCGCTTGGACCGACACGACATCACCGCGTGTCAACTGCGGTAAGTTGAGTGAATAGATGCCGGCTGAAGAGACGGTCGTCGTCAATCGTTTCTTGTTGTGATGAACGATGATCGTTGAACCTGCCTCGGCTCGTCCGAACACACGGGTCGAACGATTCGTCAATGTCGAGACGGTCGCGAGCTTCGGAGCCGTCGTATCGATCGGATGAATCGTTTGAGCCGTCTCGTGACCGTTCGCGTAAATCAAAGCGAGCGTGAGCGGCTCGGTTTGCGGCTTGAAGTCGAGCCGGAAGAAGAACGTCGTTTCGTCTGTAGCAAGAATCGTCTTCCCTTGTCGGAGTTCCACACGGATTGGCGTGAACGACATCCGCTCAAGATGCCCGCTCAAGCGTGTCGACGTATCGGTCACCGTGTCCAGCATTTTCAACTTAACGTTTTCGCCTGCACGCACATACGTCTGTGCACCGTCACTCATCTTTCCGTCTTGGAGTTGAACGACACGGATGCCGATGTCTTGCGGCAACTCGCGTTCGAGCGGGACGCGGAACGAGCCATCCGGGCTCACCGTCGCTTCGCCGAGTCGGAAACCGAACTCGTTCCAAGCTTTGACGACGAGACCTGGCGTCCCCGCGCCCGTGAGACTAAGTGCGTCACTCGTCACCGGGTGAAGAATCGGTGTCCCGGGCTTCACGTCAGAAGGAGGCACGATGATAATCGGTGGCGCCGGCTCAGCGAACGTCCGGACGACCGTGACGGCTGTCGCCTCGCTCGGATAGTAACCGTCCGCTGTTTGCGTGACGTAAACCGTCGTGCCTGCCGGAAGCAGGCCTTTTAGTTGGCAACTGAAGGTGCCGTCGTAGTTGATATGCGCTTCGCACAACTTATTTTGTTGCTCATCCATGACAAAAACAGCTTGATCATCGAATTGTTGAGCGTTAATACTTATTTTTTGATCGACCGTACCTTCAATCCAAGCGTGACGGTCTGTCAGCGGCTTGATTATCGGTTTTGTTAACGTAGGAGCTTCAACTACAGATACCATCTCTTCGCGAACAACCTCACCTGAGTCGTCATCAATCAGTTTTAAAATGAGCGTTTGTCCTGCTTCAAAAAAATGATCGAAGCGCTGATAGCATTCATTATTGTATTCAAGACGAGGCATTATTCGTTCTCCACTTGTCGTGAACACCTCTACTTTAAGATGAGTAAAATCGTAATTTGGACAAAATAGAATGTCACGTTGCTGATTTGAAATCATAGGAACAAACTCGACTGTATCCGGATCGAATATGACAGGTGGATTTGTCTCATCTTTCCTGACGTTCACCGTATATTCCCCGATTGATTCATCCCAATGATCGATGAGCTTGATGGTGATTTCCTCTCCCGCCATTAAGTCGCGCTTTAGTCCTGTCGAATTCATGTCGTTGCTACCAATCACATTTCCTGAACTGTCCAACACTTCCATCCTATTAAAATCCACCGTGTTTTCTGAATTTCTCAACGAGATATCTCTCATTCCAGGATAGAGATCTCCCCATAGCGGAGGTAACGTGGTTCTAGCTTTTTGTACAACAATCGCTTGGCTTTTCCCCTCACGTCCCCACGTACTATATGGTGTAGCTATGATTTTCTCTCCTTCTGCTAGACGCTTCGGCACCTCCAAGCCAATATCTTCTCTATGATTAGAATCAATTTGCCCCAGCATCGTACCGTCTTCTAACGCAAAATAAACTTTATTTCCTTTGGTCACTTTACCTTTAATCGCTCCCATGTCCGCGAAGTAAGCGTCAATACTTAACCCCATCGTCTCGTCACCGAGCTGTACGATTGTCTCAATAGTCGGGCTCACTTCCCCGCGTTCATTTTTTAATCTAATTCCCACTTTGTCCCCTGTCTTCAAGGCATTTTTTAAACGAACAGAGAACGTTCTTTGAAACTGATGAGATTGACTATCGAGATATAAATCATTTTTTAAGATTTCCACTACAGTTCCTATTATTCCAACCCCTGTTATTTCGTGACTATCTTCGTCTATCGAATTTATGGTTGGAGCTGAAATCGTCACTTTTCGATTTACTGCAGACTGCTCATGAATAAGCTGACCATTCAAATAAAACGAGATCAGCTCATCTTCCTTCAACACTCGATTTAACTCTAATGCCTGATTGCCTTCCCATATACTTCGTTGGGTTAAAATCGTGCCATCTACATCTTTCACAATCAGTTGCTCGTAACGGTCAGCGTTGACAACGATTCTAGCATCTCCTGCAAAAAGCTCAACTACAGTAAACATTGATTCAGCTTTCACTCCAACCGGTTGCAACACCGATCCTACCATCAACATGATCATCAACCACATCATCATTCGTTTCATTCATCACGACTCCCATACTAATAATCTACCTGTTCCATTATAAATTAGGAAAAATATTACAAGAGCCATTTTTCAAACGGTTCGTAAATGAGTTTTTAAAATTCGATTTTTTTCTAGAGACACTTCCCCTATTCAGCCAATTTTTTTGCACCTAACTAAATATATGCTCTCCCTACTTTATTTTTTTGTGGTAATCAAAAAGCACCTGAAGATTTGACTAAAAGAACAGCCGAACCTTCAGGTGTTTTGTTGTTACTTTATACAAACAAGATACTACTTAATTACTTCACTATTTTTGCCTTCTTCTTCAATTCTTGATACCCAGTTAGCGACACCTTCGCAGTCACCCTGACACTGAACTGCACCTTTTTAAATAAACAAAACAAGTAATGAAATTCGACCTAAATAACTTAATTTTTGTTTATTATCATAAAGTGAATCGTGCATTTCACTTTATGATAATATCGAGAAATTCATCAAAGGATGAATAAAGTAGCTCTAACTCGCTAGAGCTGTATTCCCAAATTTGGCCCAACTTATCCATTGCAATCAAGATACCATCAAATCCTGGATTCTCGATAACAACATATTGTTCCAACTCTTTCGTTCGCTCTCTTTCTTGAAGGGTATTTTCAACAACATCGATATGTGAAGAAGGAGCATGACCGAAAATTTCATGATTATTCACCGATAATGCACCATAAAGATTTAAGAACGCGACATAACTCTTTGGGAAAATAAATTCTAGTCGTTCTTCCATGCTTCGAATCGTTTCTTTTCCAACACCGCCTAGCACAAAAGCTGTCTTGTCGGCAATCGCCTGATCAATCCATTGTTTGTTCATATTTGATTTCCTCCGCTCTTGTTTTCCAGTGTTCAATCTTCTCCGAGTTAAACTCTACACGGTCTATCACAGATTTTATGGACTTATCGTGCAAGATGCTATCATTTCCTGCACCTCTATGTTCCTCTACTTTTAATTCTGCCAAAGGAGAATCCATTCGTTGACCAATATGATGTAACTCAATTGGTTTTCCTTCGCAAAGGGGAGCTAGCCCTTGTTCCATTCTTTCTAGATTGGTTCTACCGAAAATATCTTTTTCATCATAATCGATATCCGTTCGTATAAGTACTTCTCGACCATTGATTTCACTTAATTCAACATTCGAGTTTTCGTAGATTTCAATTTCCTCAGGTGAAGCAATTTCAAATTCTTGTAAAACCGTCGTGAATACCTTCCCTTCAAGCATTTGAAAAACTTTTTTGTTATCTACTTCAATCGTATCTGGCATATTCAATCGTTCGAATGTATTTTGACCGGGCATCGAGAAGCCTTCATTTCGTACCATACTTTGTTCGCTCATCGTCTCATCCCTTTCCAATGGTGGAGGATCAATCGTTTGAGTTCCTCTACGTTTTCGATGTGATTTCCTGCGAAATGCTTTAAAGCTTGATTAAAGCGTTTCTGATAATCATTTGAATTCTTGCTGAAAGCACAATATTTCATGATCAAAGCACCATCAATAAGATGGAATACGATTCGAGCCCGTATCCCTACGAAAAATCTCGAAAATAAGTTTGGTGTCCGACCTTCGTATAGTTGCTCTACCATCTTACGTAAGTAGGCCCGGTCCTCTTCTTCTAGCGAAATTTGTTGAATATACTCGAGCAGTCGATATGCCTCCATCGATGGTATTTTTTTTGGTTGGTCGATGATTAGATGACACAGAACATCATGCGGACTTGATTCTTCGACCTGATTTATCAATATCTGTCGTCCGTCAGATACATGATGATTGACTTTGACCACTACAGGATTCAACCATGTACTTTGATGAACAATGGCACTTCCGGGTCGCAACTTGGAGATTTCATGAATCTGTTCTTCGTTCAATCCAATCGATTTCCCGAGACGTTGTCGATCCTCTACATCCGGAAGTCGCATAATGATTTTCGTGTTCGTATTTTTGATTGCTGCTGGATCGACGGCGCTTGGTGATTGATCGACGATAATGAAGCCTTGTCCATACGAGCGCATTTCAGCAATGGCATTCGTCATCATTTCAACGGATTTCTGCTGAATCGTACTTTCTCCTGTGTTTGAAACATTTTTAAGCAAATGATGTGCTTCCTCTAAAATTGTGACATGTCGTAGAGGGGTGTTCATCTCGTCCGCTTGTACCATACGATACTCATGTAACTTCAAGAAAACGATTCCCATAATTAATGATTTCGTCTCAAGGGAACCGATACGGCTTAAATCAATAATTGCATTGTGGTCGAACAAGTCTTCATCTTGAATTGGGGTATGATTGAATAATGGACCTACAATCCCATTTGTCATCGATTCAACTCGCGCCACCAAAGAACCTTTATAATTATCCTCTACTTCTTTTGAGAACCCATAGCTCGCAATAACAGAAGGTAAGGTATGTAACAAGTCCCGAAACGTAGGGTAGCTAGGTGTACTTCCGATAAATGTCGATGTACTTAAAATCCAACCGATTCTTTCATAAGTCTCACTGACGGACTGTTTTAAGATGTTCGGCATCGCTGCATAGAGAGGCCAACAAGCGCTCATGATTTCAACTAAGCGATCTATATGTTCTTGAATATGAATTCCTGCAGGAAATATAAAAGGATTGATTTGTAATAGTTGTCCCTGTGTTTGATTCGTACCAAAGACCCTAACGTCCGGAAGGTGTCCATAGACGTGCCGATACTCCCCTTTTGCCGGTTCTATGACAAGAGTCTTGATATGATGTTGACGTAATCCATTCATGATTTGATACATTGTATTTGATTTTCCAGACCCTGTAGAACCACTAATGAAGGTATGACTTACTAATTGATCTACGTTTAAATGCACTTCTTGCGACTCTACTTTTCCGAAATGTTGCAACTTACCTAATTCGATTTTTCTTCCTGTACCATCCCCAAAAATGTATTGAACACTTCTCCCGAATTCTGCCATACGTAAGACCGGTACCGTATTTAATGATTTTTGAGGAAGGTGAAGTGCTAACGTAATTTCCTCTCCATGAATCAATGAAGTTGGTTTTACGAGAAGTTGTTGTTGATTCGTTGCTTCAAAGTGAAACATTGGGTGACAAAGACTCGATAAATAGCGTGTCATCTCCGGGATTTGTTCTTCATTCCATTGCAATAATGCTCCTTGTTCAATCGAAGAGTTTTCACCCCGAATGACCGACCGATATGTTTGTCCTGCAATTTGTGCCACTTTTGGATTTTCGGCAATGAAGTACGCTGAAAACTCCCACATACCATAGTCTTCTGCATCACTGACTCGTTCTAGTTGAGCGTCTAATTTCTTCAACATTTCGCTTACAGTCTTATTCTCAAATGTGAGTTGCATTGTTTCACTGGAAGAAGCTGTAGCAGCAATCGACACAGAGCGACTCATTGATTGTCCTGTCGATTTGCCTGTCGAACTAGACATTCCAGACGTCTTTGATTCACTCATCCCTTTACTTTCGCTTGAAGAACTACTTTTCGAATAACCTCCTCCCACACCTACATGTACATTATCCTTTATTCTGAACCCAAGATTCGCACTAACCGAACCTGTATGTGTGACACCTTCAGTAGTTGTAATTGAAGCAGATGTGCTCTGACTCGTAGAATGACTGATTGTAGAGGTGGCGCTTTCTGTGACACCTTTCGTCATTCCTTCTGTAACCGCTTGACTTTCAGCAGTTCCATAAGTTCGGGTCGATTGGCGTAAAGGAGACAACTCAGTGTAAAGTGAAGCATAATTCTGCCGCAGTAGTGCAATTTCTGATGATGACAGTGCGGTACCAATAATAACCGCACTGAAACGCTCACCTTGCATGGATTCAATTAAGCGATCAATCCCTTGTGCTTGTTGAAGTGATTTTTTAGAAGGAATACCACAGACCGAGACAATAGATGGCAAGTCGCTGTTCCGATGTAGAATAGCATCAAATAATTCATGTGTTTTTGTGTTCGAAACTACCTTTAACACACTACCTTGGAATTGGCTTTCAAAACTTTTTTGAAACAAATCATGTAGTGGATAAACTTCCTGTTGTGCCTGATTCGTTCGAACGGCCATGTATAAATCTACTTGTTGACCATCGCTATTGATCAGTAAGGAAAGTGAACCATTCATGTGACTAATCCCATTGAAAAGTGTAGTCAGCTTATCTGTGATATCTTCTTCCTGCTCGTAGACGAGTGTCAGGATTTTCATGATTCGGATATTTTTCTGAACTGTAAAAATGTCTTCCATACTATCAAACGGTTGAATTTCTTGTTCCGGTAATCTCATCAAATAATTGCGATCAACAATATCATTTGCCAATAGAATGGCTTCATCAAGTGCCTGAAGATGAGTTTCGGTCTTCACTAAAGTATTCATGCTACTCATCTTCCTTTCGAAGCATTCAAAATTTGTCTTACTATTTTATATAGTTCTGCTATCAACTCTACGAGAGGTGAACGTTTTGAAGATTCGGTACTACGATGATTTGATTGAATTTGATTTAGTTCCTGGCGAATTTCATCAAACCGTTTCTTTTCTTGTTTATTGAACCCTTTGCGTCGACGAATGTTATCAAGATTATTTAGTTCCTGATGAAGTTGATGTAAAT
The DNA here is from genome assembly GCF_004337185.1 of Exiguobacterium sp. SH0S2. Lineage (NCBI taxonomy): Bacteria > Bacillati > Bacillota > Bacilli > Caryophanales > Exiguobacterium > Exiguobacterium sp. SH0S2. Next base: position 337,175 of record NZ_SJVB01000002.1, read on the forward strand.
GACTCTCAATTGAACCATTTCTCACACGATGCGTTTGACGATTAGATGACTGATTCGTTTCTTTTACAGGTGACAAGTGTCTTCCTAATTCAACAATATGAAGAAACAAAGCGCGAGAGTAATATTCTGTTTTCAAGGAAGCATATGCTTCCGTCAAATACTCTTGATTCCAATACTTTTTGTCTTTTCGTTCAAAAGTGTCGTCTTTGTCCCAAAGTGGGATATTTTCTTGTTCAATCATTGTCAACGCACGTGAAATCACGGCGTTTTTATCATTCGGATTTGCCATAATATATGTTGATAAGCGACGACGAATCAACAAGATATCTTTTTCTTTGATTGCTTCGAATAAATCCATATCGTTTCACTCCCCTTTATCAATTCGTCAACAAGACATCCAATTTCTCAATAATTCCTCGTAACCATTCTTTATTGGCTTTCCGGCGCTCCACTTCCTCTATCACCATTTCCTGATCCGTAGTCAAACGTTGAACACGATCAAGGTTCTTCCGGATTGCTGCCTCCAACAAATCCAATTGGGCAAGGAACATTTTTTTGAACGTGTCAGTTTGTTCCTGTGCCTGTACTTCTGCCGCCTGTAACAAATTTTCCATATAATCATCAACTGGGTTAAGGCAGTCGCTGATTACTTTTTCCATATCAACGAAATCATGTGTTTCATAGACATCTTTTTCATACGTCGAAGATTCTCCCCATGTCCACGGCTTATACCACTTCTTACTTGTATTGCTTCGTGTCACCGTACCAACAAAGACTTCGCGTTCTTCCGTATACATAGCAATCAATGAATCCGCATCCGGTAGATTGACAGTTAAGACACTTTCCGTAAGGCTTGTCGCGATGTTTAATTCAATAGATGTATTCAAAAGATTTTCAATCGATTTTTTATATTCCGTGGCGTATGTATTGGCCTGGTGACGTAAACCTTTATCAATTCCTTTTTCAAGATCAATCAACATGCTCGAACACAACATCTCAACTTCTTTTTGAAATTGTTTAATCATCAAGTCTGCTTCACGCTGCTTGACTTGAATTTCTTGACGTAACGGTTCAGAGACCTCTAATAATTTTTTGCCGAATGTCTTTCTTGTTTTCAACAAATGTTCTTTTGACGTTTCGTCACTTAAAGACTGAATATCATGTATTAAAGTTCTACCATGGTCTCCATTTTCCAACAGTGCGTTGACTTGATTGATTTCTCGAGCGAGTTCTTTACGTTTCGTCTCATTTTGTTCAAGTTCCTCTTCAATTTTTAATAACATGTTTTCCTGTTCAATTACTTTACGGAACGACTCCACTCCGTTTTTTATTTTTGAAGTTACTGCGTATTTTTCTAAATATTCATTAATGACTTCCTCAATAACAGGGACACCGGAGTAAATAATCGCCTCTTCTTTTTCATTCGTGGCACATTCTATACGATTTTGGATTGCCTTTTGCACGGAAGGAGTCAACGTCGGATAACGATGCATTTGCATTTCCGGTTGTTCGAGGAAACGCTCATAGTCATAGGCATCTCTCTTTTGTTTTGCCGTCAATGTTTCGCCCGACTGTTGCATTCGCAATAACTTGGCAAGCTGTGCAGAAATCGGATAAATATTTGGATGTTCGATACCATGCCCTTCAAGGTATTTCTTTGCATTATCAAGCGCCAGTTGAAGTGATTCTCCTGCTTCGACATCATATTTATCTGCTTGATTGAGGACAAAAATAAAGCGATCTTTCGATTGTTTTCCAGACACCTTCATGGCTTCAGATACGTCTGCAAGCAGTCGGTTGTCGTCAGAGATACCAAGCTGAGACCCGTTCAGAACATACATGACGATTGGTTGATCTTCGTTTTGAATGATTCGGAAGGTTTGAATCCGATGCTCCATATCTCGTGAATTGTTAGGACCTGGAGTATCAATCATGACAAGGTTCATTCCTTTAGAGGAGATATGTGGAATTGAACCTTTCAAGTGAATCGTTTGAACTTGATGATTCTCGTTGAAATCTACTAAATCCGCAGGGGTAATTTCGCGGATGGATTGAATGGCTTGATCGTCCGCATCATAAGTCTCTGCCGAAAACGTTTCTTGCTCCTCACGATTGTAAATACGCGTGATTTTTGCCGTGCATGCCTCATTTTTTGAAGGGATGAGTTCCTGACCTAAAAATGCATTGATTAATGTTGATTTTCCGGAACTCATCGTAGCAATAATTGCAATCTCGAATTCATCATTCATCGATTTTTCGAAGTTTTTTTGAACGCGGTCCGTTTTTAACTCCTCAAAAGGCCCCTCTTGAATTTCAGCCATTAGTTCTTTTAACTGATGAATTTTATCGCTTGGATCCATTACATGAACATGCTGACAAATGAATTGAGTACCTGTATTTTTTTGATTATGCTGTTCGCAAGACACGAATAAATCTTGGAAGTCCGGTGCTGTCCCAGAGAAATTAATTAAAATTCCTTCTTCGTTTACGTCTTTTTCCAGCGCTCCACAAAGTCGCTCCATCCAAAGTTGAAGACGCAATTTCTTGCAATCATGAAGCGAACTATTTTTGTTATCTAAGTATTCTTCACCATCAAAATGAATCTCTGTTTCCATCAAATACGGGTTATAAATCATCTCTACGTTCTTCATTAAGGAAATCACTCACTTTTCATGAAATTTAAAATATTTGAAAATCCTGTACGTTCATTGATATCAGATGGTGCGGTCTGACCATCTACCTTGAAATAGGATTGGAAATAATTCTTCAATCGCTGTTCTCGTTTTGTCAGCAAAGTAACATCTTGACTCAAAAGCCGCGTGGCAATCGCCGATGTCGCAATGACATCTGGATTATTAAATCCATTCTCCTCAACGAAGGATTTTGCAACTTGTGTATAATGTTCCAAAGTTTCTCCCAATTCCGAATCGAGTTCGTCAATCTTATTTAATACGAATAGGGTACAAGAACTATTAGAGTATGTTTTGACAAGGTGTAATAATTCCTTTTCGTCATCCGTTCCTAACTGCATCGCGTTTAAAACAACAATGACTTTATCGTAGGAGTGCTCAAGTAATGTTTGCTGTGTAATATGAAAATGATTTGTCCTCCAGGAACTGTTCATTCCTGGTGTATCCACAACAGTATACCTATACTCAGCAAGTGCATTTGTCGATTGTCCGCTCCAAAATGTTAACTGGTCTGAATCATGAGGATTTGAATCGTTAAGTTGTTCAATCCAACTTGATGTGGAGTGTGAAGAAGAAAAAATCCGATGCTTTGTGTCTGATAAAAAAACTTGGTCCAAAGTCGGACAATGCCTATATCGAAGAGAGAAGTTCGTAGAGACCTGATTTTGCGTCTTGGCCCAATTCTCACCTAATAGATTGTTCAAAATTGTTGATTTACCAGCACTCATCGTTCCAAGAATTAAAGTGGTACCCAGTTGCCGCGCCTTTTTTTCGTTAGGTGCTAACCAAAAAGCGAGTGTTTTTTTATAACAAGATTGTTTGAATGTTTGCTTTACTATGGTTTCACTATGAGTCGAATCACTTAGTAAAAAATCAATTCGTTCACGATCTATCTCGGTTGATTGCAGAATAGAACGTAATTCTTCTTTTTTGTTTGGAAACATAGATAAGATATGTAACACCAACTCATCAGCGAGACAGTAACAGTATGATTTAGTGCCTTTCCACTTAAGTCGAAACTTTTCTAAATAAATCATTATGTCTCGAAGGTCATGTGTTTCTTCATCAGCCTTCACATTTAATAATTCCCCATAAAATGTCTCTAGTTGTTTTTCGCTTTCCTCCAATTGATTTACAATAAGTTGTAAACCACATATGTATTTCTTTTTATGACGATCGTTCAACCCTCTTATATGCCAGTCTCGATAAGACTTAGTTAGTGCGTCATAATTGAACATATCAGACCACCTCTCTCTTTTTGTTCCACTACATGCTTAAATAATTTTCATTTGAGTTCATCGCTCTATTTTGTAATCTCCGATATTTTGGACAACAGATTCGAGACAGTAAAAAAATCTTTATTGATAGGGTTTTCCATACATTCATACAGGTTACCAAGCATGTTAAATACCTATATCTTGTCCTAGCAATAACCTCGTTGATAGGACAAAATGAAAAAATATGCGTCTGTGCACTTTTATCAATGCCTTTTAATTTTAGAGTGTTCTTGAATATGTTTGATGTCATTCGAAATGAACGGATCATTTGCTTAGCGAGCCGACCAATCGTCAATTGTTTGTTTAATCTGTTCTTTACTTATTGCAAGCGATCTTTTATCCCCTTTCTTTCCCTTTGTTATTATAAGGAATTAAAAAGACATATGCTTTACTTTTTTTGTTAATGGTGGATATATTTATTTTTTAGGATGGTACTATTAAATGGAGTATATTAAATTCGGACATGAGAAAGGATTAACGAGATGCCTTCATTTAATTTCCGTCCCCATCTAACTGTTGCAAATCGAATTTTTACGGACCGTGAAGAACATGCGACTGCATTTCACGAGGCACTATTTACATACGATTCTCAGCGAGAAAATCCAATCGTTTTGAACTATTTCGGTCTTGGAGGGATAGGGAAAACAGCATTATTGCGGAAACTGACGGAAGAATTGGTTCATTTAAATAATCATGCAATCTACACCCACATCAATTTTGAAAATACAGATCACCATCGACTTTCAAATGCATTACTTCAGATGAAAAAGGACCTTCATCAACGTTACAAAATCCCGTTTCGAAGCTTTGAATTGGCGTATTCTGTTTTTTGGAAGAAACTAAACCCTGGTTTTATTCCAAATGCTAAAGAAAGTTCTATTCCCTTTCTAGATGAAGGCAGCTTGCTTGAGAAAGTAATTTCCGAACTTGATGTGGTTCCATATTTCTCAATTGTTCCACCGCTATTGAAAAAAATCGAAGAGGCATTTACAAGTCATCCTTCATGGTCCAAAGAATCGAAAGAAATACTTAAAACGTTAGAGGAAAAATCCATTCTTGAAACAGAAGACTTATTGCTTTATTACTTCACCGAGGACATTTCACGTCATATCCATACAACGGAGCCTAGCTATCCATTTGTGATTTTCCTTGATTCGTATGAGTTATTTTCTCAATCATCACAAAGAAATCGTGGACGATCATCTTCCTCACTTGACTGGGTTCAACATTTAGTAAAAACACTTCCGAGTATCATTTGGGTCATTGGAAGTCGAGATAAAATTAGCTGGAGCGATTTATCCCCTTCGCTAAGCTCGTATCATTTAAGAGAATTGCCAAATGATGATCGATTAAGATTTCTGCAAGCATGCGGGATTGATTGTGAAGACTCGCTACGTAATATTGCTAGAACAAGTTACGGAGTACCATATTATTTAGATTTAATGGTTGATATGTATCAGAAGTCCAGCCAAAGCAAATTTGTTGTCGATCCTCTTTCTAACTCACCGCTCGAGATTTCTAGAAAATTTCTGTATTGCCTAGATTTGAACGAACGAGAAACGTTAAAAGTTTTAGCCATACCTAATTTTTGGTCACTCGATATTTACTTTAAATTGATGAAAGAATTTAATACGGGGTTCCCGATTACTGCGTGTGATCATTTAATAAAATCATCATTTATCATCGAAGAGGAAAGCGGGGTTTGGCAAATCCATCCGCTCATGAGGAAATGCCTTATCGAAGAATTAAAACAATCAAGCAACGGTTATTTCAATCGTCGCATTAACTCGTTCATGTGGAAATATTACCTTGAAAAACTTGAAAATATGACTCATCCACACCACATCGACGACTTCTTTAAAGAAGCCTCTTTTCACGGCTCTCGCTCGGAAGACCTCAATGCGTATATAGCTTGGATGATTGAGTATGTTAATCGTTATAAATCTACTAGGGATTTAATCAGTATTGGCCAAGCAATCACAGCCGCTCTCAACAGTATGTCTGATTCAGAGCAATTAGGACCGCTTCATCGTTTAGAAGGTGACATTTTGTTTTATCAAGGAAACTACCTCACTTCATTAGAATCTTACAATTCAGCGCTTCATCATTATTTTAAACTGTCGACAAACACGTCAGCGATTCTAGAAACCAAGTCGAACATGGCTGAGATTTATATTCAAATGTCCCATTACGATAAGGCGTCTAGTTTGTTAGAGGAAATCATTTCATCCGAACCTCAAGATTCCGTCGACAAAACCTATTTCACTTCCATATCGCTTTCATACATTCGACTTGGAAAGTTAAAGCTTCGTTATGAAAAAGACAACCAAGCTATCCACCTTTATAAACTCGCGCTAGTCCATTGTGAGAACGGAATAAAATTATATCCAGGTTCGACCACCCTCTATGCAAATATGGGATTGGCTTATGAAAAGTTGGGTGAGGCTTATGGCTCTGAGAAGTCATTAGCTCGGTTCAATGCTTATCTTCATTCACTTAAAGCGTATGAACAGTCGATGCAACATATAACGGATGAGAACGACTATTGGACAATCGTCAATTATGGCATGGTACATAAACGACTAGCTGAATACTATCAGGACCCTGAGCTCAAAGATGCTCATTTTATAAAAGCAATTCAGATGTATGATCAAGTACTGAAAAAATCAAGTACGTTCGTAGAATGTTTAGAGAAAAAAGGTCATGCCCTCGTCGATTATATGATTCATAAAATCGACTATGCTGACTTCGAGATGGCTGAAACGCTATTCACCCAAGCTGTAAACGTGTTTGAAACAATCGAGCAACTGTCACCTTATCGTGCCAGCTCAAGAAATCGCCACGCTTCGCTTTATACACATTTTAGTAGAGGGTTGATGAAGCAGCATAAATATGAATCTGCACTGTCTCACTTACACCAATCACTCCACCTTTACGAACAAATGTTAGAGTATACACCGGACTATATTTATTTGAACAACAGTCTACAAAGAACACATCAAACTTTAGGAGACGTTTATGATTGCTTAGGAGACACCATTCAATCGACATCGCATTACCAATTAGCCGCCACCTATACCAAATCAGCGTTGAACGAAACTTAAACGACTATCTTTAGATGCAAAAAAATAGAGCAACTTATCGAGTGGCGTTGTTGCCATACGTTAAGCTGCTCTATTTTTATTTACTCCACCCCAAACCGATAAACCGTCCTCGAATGATACAACTCACCCGGTTTCAGTTCGATCGATGTGGCGATGTCGGGATAATGCGGCGCGTCTGGAAGCGCCTGGGCTTCTAAACAGATGGCGCTATGCTTCTGCCGTTCCTCGAGCGTGACCGGTGTCTCTTCACTGAGGAAGTTCGCCGTATAGACGACCATGACCGGTTGGTTCGTCTCGACGTCGAGCACGCGTCCGCTCACCGGGTCGTGCAACCGCGCCACCCCATCCTTCAAGATGAACGGATGATCGAGCCCGCCGGCTTTTGCGATGGCTTCATCGTCTGACGTGATCGCCTCGCCGACTCGTTTCCCGTCGCGGAAGTCGAACGGTGTCTCATTCACCTTCAACAATTCTCCCGTCGGCAACGACTCATCATCGAGCCGCGCGACGTGGTCGGCCGGTAGCGTCAGCACGTGATCGTGGATCGTCGGCCGGCCACCGAGGTTGAAATAGTTGTGATGGTTCAAGTTGACCCACGTCAGTTTATCCGTATCAGCCGTCATCGTGACGACGAGTTCATTGTCGTCCGTCAGTTCATAGATGACTTTGAAGCGGACGTTCCCCGGGTAGCCTTCTTCCCCGTCCGGACTTAAGTATATGAATTGAATCGCCTGTCCGTCGACGTCCATGTCCCAATACCGGGACGTGATACCGTCCGTCCCTCCGTGGATATGATGCGGGTCCTCGCTTGGGGTCAAGGCCACGCCATCAATCTCGGCGTTACGGATTCTTCCGGCGATGCGGCCGACGACCGAGCCCAAATAGACCGGGTTCTCGAGGTATTGATCCAAGTCGCCATATTTCAAAATGACAGAGTCCATGTTACCGTCACGGTCCGGTGCCGTCAGCTCGGTCATGGCACAGCCATACTCGATCGCCGACAGCCGCATCCCGTTCTTGTTTTCAATCGTTACTTCTCTCATTGGCTCACCTACTTCGACTAGTTTACCTGTTACTTCCCGTAGTCGACGCGCCGTACTCCACTTTATCGACGTGACTCAAAAATGAGCTCATGAACGCCGTGAAGCGCTCCTGCCCCTCGACCGTCTGTTTGAACACACCCGCGTCCTCTAACCCTTTGACGAACTTGTCGACGACGGCCTGATCGACGAGCACACGAGCGTCACCTGACTTCGTCTTCAACTCCTCGGCCCACGCCTTGTGCATGTCCGCGACCTCGACGTCCTCGCCTTCGATGAAACGGACGACTTGTTCGAGCTCGGTCTTGAGTCGGGCTGGCAACACGGCAAGCCCCATCACTTCGATCAAGCCGATGTTCTCGCGCTTGATATGATGGACGTCGGCGTGCGGATGGAAGATGCCGTCCGGATGCGCCTCGCTCGTCCGGTTGTTGCGGAGGACGAGGTCGAGCTCGTAGCGGCCATCGCGGCGCCGGGCGATCGGCGTCACCGTATTGTGGCGGACGTCGCCCGTATACGGTACGATGTCACCGTCCTCGTAGTTTTGCCAGTGGCCGAGCAGTTGGTTCGCCAACATAGCGAGCTGCTCACGCTGCGTCGAACGGAGCCGGACGACCGAGAGTGGCCATTCGAGCGTCTCGATGTCGACTTGGTCGTAACGGTCCGAGCGATACGTCGCGACGACGTCGGCATCGTCCATCGCAAACCGGTAGCGGCCGGCTTGGTAATGGTCGTGCGTCAAGATCGAGCCGCCGACGATCGGCAGGTCCGCGTTCGACCCGGCGAAGTAATGCGGGAACTGACCGACGAAGTCGAGCAGACGCTCGAACGCCGATCGGTCGATGACCATGTCGCGCACTTCGTTCGACAGTAAAATTGAGTGCTCGTTGTAGTACAAGTACGGTGAATATTGGAACGACCACTCTTCCCCGCCGAGCGTGAGCGGGATGATGCGGTGGTTGGCCCGGGCCGGATGTTTCAAGTGTCCGCCGTAACCTTCGTTCTCGATCGCGAGCAACCCCGTCGGATAGTTCGTCTCTGGCGCCGGTTGCAGTCGGGCCCGCGCGATCTCGCGCGGGTCTTTCTCCGGCTTCGACAAGTTGATCGTGATGTCGAGCGTGCCGTAGCGGGTCGGTGCCTTGTACGTGATGTTGTTTGCGATCCGCTGCGTCTGGATATAGTTCGACGCCTGGCTCATCTTATAGAAGAAACTCGTCGCGGCCTCGACGTCAACTGCCCGGAGCGCGTTGAACGTGCGCGTCACCTCGGACGGTTTCGAGACGAACACGTCCATGACCTCGGCCATGAATCGGTCCTTCTCCTCTAATAAATTCTCGACGAGCCCAGACTCGACCGCGTATTCGGTCAACGTCTCGAGCAAGTTCGGGATCGAGTCGCGCGGCACGAACGTCGGCTTGTCAAAGTCGAGCTTGTTCAATCGCGCGAGCACACGGTTCCGCGAGTAGATGCGGTCTTGCTCCGTGATCAGTTCCTCGCGGATCCCCGCCTCGACGAGCGCTTCAATCGTTGCATCGATCATCGTCTCGCCCCCTCTACGTGTTTGTAGCCTTCCGGATGTGACTCGTGCCAGTTCCAGGCGTCTGTGAGAATCATATCGACCGTCGAGCGCTCTGGTGTCCAACCGAGCACGCGTTTCGCCTTGTCCGGTGACGCGATCAGCATCGCCGGGTCTCCGGCACGGCGTGTCCCCGTCTTGACCGGAATCGGGTGTCCCGTCACACGGCGGGCCGCCTCGATGATTTCGAGCACCGACAGTCCCGTCTCCGTACCGAGATTGAACACGTCGCTGTCTCCGCCTCGTTTCAAGTAGTCGAGCGCGCGCACGTGGGCATCGACGAGGTCTTGGACGTGGATGTAGTCGCGGATACATGTGCCGTCAGGCGTTGGATAATCGTCGCCGAACACGGTGATCGCCTCACGCTGCCCGTTCGCCACTTCGAGGACGAGTGGAATCAGGTGTGTCTCCGGAGTATGGTCTTCGCCGATTTCACCCGACGGATCGGCCCCGGCGACGTTGAAGTAGCGGAGTGCGACGAAACGGATGCCGAAGGCGCGGTCACACCACTTCATCATCGTCTCCATGGCGAGCTTCGTCGCCCCGTACGTGTTCGTCGGGTTCGTTTCAGCCGTCTCCCGGATCGGCATCTCGTCCTGGTCGCCGTATGTCGCGGCCGTCGAGGAGAAGACGATCCGCGCGACACCGTGTTTGCGCATCGTCTCGAGCAACACTTGTGTCCCGAAGACGTTGTTGTCGTAATACGCGAGCGGTTCCTCCATCGATTCGCCGACGAGCGAGTTGGCGGCGAAATGAAGCACTTCCGTGACGTCTTCGTTCGCGAACGTCTCGTCCATGAACGTACGGTCACGGATGTCGCCTTCATAGAAGCGGACTTGTTTCGGGACCGACTCGATATGCCCGGTCTGAAGGTTGTCGATCACGATCACGTCTTCCCCGCGTGCGAGCAAGGCGCGGACTGCATGGGAGCCGATATAACCGGCCCCGCCGACGACGAGTACACTCATTTGACTTCCTCCTCTACGAGTTCACGCGCGCCGTCCCCGACGGACGCGATATAAAATGTCGGCGCGTAGCCGATCGTTGTTTCGTATACGATCGACACGGTCTGGATGACGGTTTCTGTCGACGTCTTGTCGACGATGGCGATGGCGCAGCCACCGAAACCGGCACCGGTCATGCGGGCGCCGATGACGCCATCGCAATCTTGCGCCGCCTGGACGAGCGTGTCGAGCTCGACGCCGGTCACTTCGTAATCGTCACGAAGCGACGAGTGCGAGTCGTTCAGAAGTTGCCCGAACACGTCGAGCTTTTCGTCTTGAAGAGCGGTGAAGGCGAGCTTCGTCCGCTCGTTCTCCGAGATGGCGTGGCGGGCCCGTTTCCGGAGCGTCTCCGGGAGTTCCGATGCGACCGTCTCAAACGTCGCGACCGACAGCTGCCCGAGCGAGGCGACATCGAACCGCTCTTTTAGCAGGCCGAGTGCCGTGTCGCACTCGGTCCGGCGCTCGTTGTATTTCGAGTCAGCCAGTTCACGGCGCTTGTTCGTGTTCATGATCAAAATGTCGTAGCCGTCGAGCTTGATCGGCGCGTAGTCGTGATGGAGCGTGTCGCAATCGAGCAGGATGGCGTGGTCGGCCTTGCCCATCCCGATCGCGAACTGGTCCATGATGCCTGAGTTGACGCCGATGAAATCGTTCTCGACACGTTGTCCGAGATGGACGAGGTCGATTCGCTCGAGCCCGAGGCCGTACACGTCATTGATCATGAGCGCCGTCACGAGTTCGAGTGAGGCCGACGACGACAGTCCGGCGCCGTTCGGGATGTTGCCGGCGAGGAAGAAGTCGAATCCTCCGACGTCGTGTCCGTCTTGTCGCAGGAGCGCGACGACCCCTTTGACGTAGTTGGCCCAGTCGTGACCGGCGTCATACGTCCCGTCCGTCACCGGGAACGTGACGACACCGACGTCCTCGAAGTTGAGCGAGTAGACGCGAATGATTCCGTCCTCGCGCTTCCGGACGAGCCCGTACGTGCCGAACGTGATGGCACAGGGGAAGACGTGACCTCCGTTGTAATCCGTGTGTTCGCCGATCAAGTTGATGCGGCCCGGTGCGAAAAAGATCCGCTCAGGCCCCGCCAAAAACACGGTCTCGAACTGTTCGTTCAGGTGTGCTAAATCAAATGCAAGCATACGACTCCATCCCTTCCATCGCTCACGCCGGGTGGATGACCAGGCAGTAAGCGTCATAATCGATTTGTTGTGTCAATGTGATCCCTTGTTGCATCAAGTAGCGGCCGCTCAAACGTCTTCCTTCATATAAGTAGACGCGGTCCGGGTCGAGCCCGGCGAGTTTGAGGCGCAACTTGTTGTTACCGTAATGACGGCGGTCTGCGTTGACGAGGGCGACATAGTCCTCCCCGTCCGTATAGCCCATCGCGTGAAATCCTTCTTTCTTGAGTGAAGCGAGACGATAGCTCGTCCCGTGCTGCACGAGCGGGCGGATCGACTTGTACGTCTCGATCCAACGCTTCGACGCGGCTAGGTCTTCCTTGCTCCATTCGAGCAAGTTGCCGCCGATGCCGAGCGTGCCCTGCATCGCGCTGACGAAGCGATAGTTGAGCGGAAGCGACCGGGCGTTCAGCCAGTTCGGCGCGTCCGTCACCCAACAGCTCATCATCTTGGCGTTATAGGCGTAGGAGAACCCTTCCTGGATCTCGAGCCGGTCGAGCGCGTCGGTGTTGTCGCTCGTCCAGACCTGTTCGACGCGCGAGAGCACGCCGAGGTCGATCCGGCCGCCGCCGCCGGCACAAGACTCGAAGGCGACGTCCGGGTGTCTGTCACGGAGCGTGTCGAGAATGCGGTAGACCGCTTCCGTATGACGGAGCCATAGTTCTTTCGCGTCACCTAAATGCGGGCTGTCCGGTTCGGAGAAGGCACGGTTCATATCCCATTTGATGTAGCGGATCGCATGGTTCTCGAGCAGATCGTCCAACAGATGCGTCACGTGCGCCTCGACTTCCGGCAGCGTCAAGTTCAACACGAACTGGTTACGCGACGTCGTCGACGGGCGTCCATTCGTGTGGTAGATCCAGTCGGGATGCGACCGATAGAGCCCTGAATCCGGGTTGACCATCTCCGGCTCGACCCAGAGGCCGAACTGGAGGCCTTTGTCCTCGACGTAGCGGATGAGCGGCTCTAACCCGTTCGGGAACTTCGTCTTGTTGACGTGCCAGTCGCCGAGACCGGCCGCGTCCGAGTTCCGTTCGCCGAACCAGCCGTCGTCGACGACGAACAGCTCGCAACCGATCGCAGCGGCCTCATCGACGAGCCGTTTCTGCCCGTCCTCGCTGACGTCGAAATACGTCGCTTCCCATGAATTGTAGAGAACGGGACGCAGCGTCTCGCGCGTCCGTTCCGGCATGATGACGTCGCGCTCGAAGTCGTGCGCGTTCCGGCTCATCGCCCCGAAACCAAGTTGTGTGTAGCCGATATAGGCCGCTGGCGTCGTGAACACGTCACCTGAAGCCAGCCGTTTCGCGAAGTCGAACGTGTTGAGCCCGCCCGTCACTTGCGTGAAGCCGAACTGGTCGCGTTCGAAATGGATGGCCCAGTTGCCGGAATGGCCGAGGAAGCCGTAGATGACCTCACCGTGCTGTTCCGTCGCCGCATCGTCAAGTGCGAACCACGGGTTGCTTTGATGGCTCGTCAGTCCGCGCCGGCTCTCGATCGTCTTCTTACCTGGGAGTAACTCACCTTGTTGTAATTGGAACTCGCCGGTCCATGCCCCTGAAAAATGACTGAAGCGCAACGGGCGCTCGGTCAACCCGAGGCTGAACGACTGCGCGCTCTCGAGCGTGACGTCCGTCCCGGCTTGAACCGTCATCTTCCGTTCAATGATGTCGTACGCCGGATACACGGTGAAGTGGAGCGTGACCGTCAACTGTTGGATCGAGTCGACCAAGTCGAGCTCGAGCGTGTCGTGACCGATCCTTGCGTCTTGGAACGTGAAGGCGTGCAACCGTTCAGTCGCCGTATGGCTTTTGAGCGTCGGCTCCGTGTAGACGAGGTCGCCGAACGAGACGAACTCGTACGCGGCGACGCCTTCTGGTGTCTCGAACGACGAGTGCAATACCCGACGATCCGGTAGTTCAATGTAATCCGTTTCAAGGAGCCGATCGCCGAGGTATTGATGGACGAGCCGGCCCCGGGCGTCGACGTCGAACACGTAGGCAATCTGCTTCCCTTCGATGACAAACCGGTTGTCGAAGCGATAGATCATGCCCCCACCTCCCGTTTCAACATAATGACGTCGAGCGGTTTGAGCTCGAGTGTCCCAGAGACCGCGTCCCCGTCGAGCGTCTGCCACTCGTCACCGATCTCGACCGTCGACGTGACGTCCGTCGAATGGTTCATATAGAAGCGGATGACGTGACCGTCGCCGTGACGATCGACTTTTTCGACGTCGTCCGGAAGACGCGTTGCGTCGATGCCGGCTCGCGTGAGCGCCTCATTGTAGATCACATCAAGCATCGTATCGTCGACCGATGAGCCGATGTACGTCACGTCGCCTTTATACGTGTGGCGCGTGACGGCGGCCGTCCCTTTGTAGAACGCCTGCTCATACGTCGCGAGCACGTCGGCACCTTTTGGCGTGATCAAGTCACACCAAATGTTCGCCTCAGACACATAGTCGCCTAGGCGAACCTGGTTCGACTGGACGGCCTGCAGGCTCTCATACTCGTCGATCTCGATGCCGGCGTATGTCGCGAACTTGCCCGGGAGCGTGTCTGCGTGACAGCGGTTGATTGGGTCTTTGACGCCGGTCCGGTACGTGAAGATGACGTGGCCGCCGTTCTCGATGTAGTCGATGAGCGATTTGTCGAACGTGTCATTGCCGAAGAAATAAAGCGGCACGACGACGAGTTTATACTTGTCGAGCGCGTCACCCGGGAAGACGATGTCCGTGTTGGCGCCTTGGCGCACGGCCGCGCCGTAGAAGCGAACGAACTCTTGCTTGAAGTTGAACGCATCCGAATGAGGCTGGTGCGCCCACGCCCATAAGTTCTCTTGGTCGTAATAGACGGCGACGTCGGCCTTATATTCGGCTGCGTTGATCATGTCGCCGTGCGTCGAAAGTTCTTTCATGACGCCTTGCACTTCATCGAATTTACGTTTCGGCTTGCCGTCGTGGTCGATGATGCCGTGGCAGAACTCCTCGGTACCGAAGTGCGCGGCCCGGAAACGGAAGTAGACGATCGCCTCGGCGCCGCGGGCGACGGCTTGGTGCGTCCAGAGACGGATGTGGCCCGGTCGTGGCAAGTAGCCGATCCGGCTCCAGCCTTGGGCGCCACTCAGCTGCTCCATCACCCAGAAGCCTTTGCCTTGTTTCGACGAGCGGCACAGATCGTGGTCGTGCGCCGTCTTCTCGAACCGGTTCGGCTCCGGTAGCCCGCCCCAGACCGGATAGTTGTCAAACGAGACGTAGTCGAGGTCTTGGGCCATCTGTTGCTGGTTGATCGCCATGTCGCTATAGACGAGGTTGTGCGTGATGAACGCATCGTCATGGATGAGCGGACGGAGCGTGTCGACTTGGAGCTTGTTGAACGAGCGGTACGCGTCCGAGCAGAAGCGGTCGAAGTCGACGAGGAGCGACGGGTTGTGCTCTTGGAACACGGTGCGAGGGACCGGAATCTGGCTCCATGCCGAGTATGTATGGCTCCAGAAGACGGTCCCCCAGGCCGCGTTCAACGCGTCGAGCGTCTCGTAGCGGTCTTGTAGCCATGCTTGGAACGCGATTTGGTCGACGTCGCCGTACGAGCGGTCCGATTTCTCGTGGCCGTACTCGTTGTCGGTCTGCCAGCCGATGACGCGCGGATGCTTGCCGTAGCGCTCGGCCATCTTGCGGGTGATGCGCTCGCAGTACTCGCGGTACACCGGGCTGTTGACCGTGTAGTGGCGCCGGGCCCCGAAACTGATGCGGACCCCGTCAGCCGTCACCGGCAAGATGTCCGGATATTTCTCGATCAGCCAGGCGGGCGGTGTCGCCGTCGGCGTGCCGAGGATGATGTCGAAGTCCTGACCGAACTTGGCGACGACCTCGTCCCAAAACGCGAAGTCGAACTCGCCGTCAGCCGGTTCCATCATCGTCCACGCGAACTCGGCCATCCGGATCACGTTGACACCTAACTCTTTCATCAAGCGGACGTCCGTGTCCCACAAGGCACGGTCCGTCTGTTCTGGGTAATAGTCTACTCCTACATACATGTTAGTCACCTCAATCGATTATTTGACCGCTCCCGAAGTCATCCCTTTTTGTAAGAAGCGTTGGAAGAAGATATAGAACACCATCGTCGGCAAGCTGATCAAGACGAGCGAGGCGTATAGTTTACCCGGGTCCCCGCCGAGCGCTTCCGTGAAGAACGTCGGCGCGAGCGTCACCGTCTGCTTGGCCGGGTCCGTCATGAACGTGAGCACCATCAAGTACTCGTTCCACGAGTTGAGGAACGCGTAGATCGTCGCTGTCGCGAGCGCCGGTTTGGCGAGCGGCATCATGATCTTATAGAAGATTTGGAACGTCGACGCCCCGTCGATATGGGCCGCTTCCATCAATTCGTTCGGCAGCTCGTCGAAGTAGCTCTTGATGAGCATGAGTCCGAACGGGAGGAAGAACGCCACCTCAGCGCCGATGAGCCCCCAATAACTGTTCAGCCCGTCGAGCGTCCGTAGCGTGAAGAAGAGCGGGATGATGAGCGAGGCGACCGGCAGCATGAGCCCGGCCAAGACGAGGTTGAACAGCAAGCGTTTCCCGGCGAACTCGAGCTTCGAGAAGCCGAACGCCGCGAAGGCGAGAAACGAGATCGAGATGATGATCATGAAGAAGGCGACGATGAAGCTGTTGAAGACGAACTGGGGAAAGTTCGGGTTCTGTAACGTCGCGATATAGTTACTGAAGCCGTTGACCCGTAAACTCTCTTTGAACATGACGAAGATCGGGAACAACCATATGACCGCCATGAGCGACAGGCCGACATTGGTGAGCCATCTTCCTTTTTTCGTTTGAATTTCCATGGGTACCCCTCCTCAGTCCATTTTCTTCTGCACACGCGTCTGGAAGTACGTGATGCCGAGCGCGATGATCAACAAGATGATGGCGACGGCACTGGCGTAACCGACCTCTTGGTGCAGCATCGACTTGCGGAACAAGTACGTCGAGATGACCTCGGTCGAGTTGCCCGGTCCACCTTGCGTCGAGATCCAGACGATGTCGAACGTCTTCAGTCCACCGATGACCCCGAGGATCGTCAGCGTGAACGTCGTCCCTTTTAAGTTCGGGAACACGACGCTCCACAGCGTGCGCCAGAAGCCGGCGCCGTCGATGTTGGCCGCCTCGAACACTTCTCGTTCGATCGCGAGCATCGCCATGTAGTACATGATCATCGACGAGCCCGTCCATTGGAAGATGTTGATCAAGATGATCGAGTAGAGCGCGACGTCTTGGTCGCCGAGCCAGTTCTGCTCGAACGCGCCTAAGCCGACCATGCGTAAGAATTCGTTGATGTAGCCGAACTGGAAGTCGAAGATCTGTGAGAACGCGGCGCCGAGGACGACCGGGCTCAGGACGACCGGGAAGAAGAACACCGATTTGAAGAACGTCCGGCCGACTCCTTTCGTGTGGAGCAAGTACGCCAAAACGAGCCCGAGCCCGGCTTGGATCGTCACGGTCAGGACGGTGAAGATGCCCGTGTTCTTGAGCGCGTTATAAAATTCAGGGTCGCTGAACATGCGGCCGAAGTTCTCGAGCCCGATGTACGTCTTCTCGAACGAGATGCCGTCCCACGAGAACACCGAGTGATACGCGTTATAGAAGATACCGTAATAGATGAAGGCGATGACGAACAGGACGGTCGGGGCGACGAACGCCCAGCCGATCAAGTTCTTTTTCAACTGCGCCTTCTTCTTCACCGGGTCCGGCCGTTTCGGCGGCACCGCGGACAGCTTTGGTTCCTGTTCCGTTAAGTCGGTTGCGTGTTGCATAGTGTTCCCTCACTTTCCGCTAAAAAAATCGAGCACCAGTCAGGCTGGCCACTGGCGCTCGTGTCGATTATTTACCTTGATCGGCGATGGCTTGGATGCGTGCGAGTGCTTCTTTCGCATCTTGTCCGCCCGCGATGTTCTGGAGTTCTTTGCCGAGCGTGTCGTACACTTTCGGGTCACGGATGCCGCGGCCCGCGACGGCGTTCTTCACCGTCTCGTTCAAGATCTCGTACGATTCGCGCTCGACGTCAGACGTGAACTTGTCCTCGTACGCGACTTCGATGTCCTTGACGGCTGGCGCCATCTCGAACTTCTCCATGTAGAGTGCTTGGCCCTCGCCTTGCGTCATGTAGGCGATGAAAGCGGCCGCACCGTCTTGTTGCTCTGACTCTTTGTTGACGCCGAGCGCCATGTCGATCGAGGCGATGACAGGTTGCTCAGTGCCACCCGCGAGGTTCGGGAGCGGGACGAAGCCGATCTCGTCTTCGAAGTTGTTCCACTTGTCACGCTTCTCGACCGTCGTCATCGAGTGGGCTTCCCATGAGCCGATGACCCACATCGCCGCCTTCTTGTCGAAGAAGTTGTTCATACCGTCCATGTATGTCGCGAGGCCGAGCGCTCCTTCTTGGAAGACTTTGTCTTCGAACAGTTGCTGCCAAAGTTCGGCCGTCTCGACCATCTCTTTGTCCGTCCATTTCGCTTCGCCTTCGAGTACTTTTTGGATGTAGCCTGGTGCGACCTGATGGCTCAAGACGTTGAACACGTCCGTGCCGACCCAGGCGTCTTTCGCGCCGAGCTGCATCGGGATGACCGCGTCGCCCGAGGCGTTGATCGTCTCGATCGCTTTGACCGTCTCGTCATACGTCTTCGGTGGCGTCACGCCGTATTTGTCGAGCATCGTCTTGTTGTACATGAGATAGGCCTGACCTGTGAAGCCGACCGGCACCGCCATCTGTTCGCCGTCGACCGTCGTCTGTTCGACGCCGAGCTCGATCAACTTTTCTTTCCAGCCCGCGCCGGCCGCTTTGTCCATGTAGTCTTTCGCCGGGACGAGACGGTCCTTGTATTGCGGGATCATCGGTTCCTTGAGGCCGATAACGTCCGGGCCGTCGCCGCCGAGCATGGCGACTTGGAGTTGCTGCTCATAGTCCTCGAGACGCTTGAACTTGACGACGTAGTCGTCTTGCGACTCGTTGAACGATTTGGCGAGTGCCTCGCCGACTTCCGGTTGCGGCGCCCAGCCCCACCAGTTGATGACCGGCTTGCCGTCTTCCGTCGTCGCGGCCGCCTCTTCTTTCCCGCCGCAAGCTGCGAGCAATGATGACAAGACGAGTACCGATGATGCGAGTGCGATTGTCGATTTTTTCATGTCCAATTCTCCTTTGAATGTTATGCGACCAACTTAAGGCAAAGCTCCCGAATCAAGTGGTCTGGCATCGGTTGATCCCCGAGCCGGGTGAGCGTGTACGCGATCAGTTCCAAATCAAACTGCCAATGGTCGTCTATGTACGAGCCGACGACATACAGGTCCGCCCCGAACGGCAGCGCGTCTTGTTGCTTCAAGCGCCAGAGCAGCATCTCGAACAGTTCGTCGAAGCTGTTCGCCCGCTCAGCCTGGTTCAAGTCCGAGACGCGGAACAGGCGGATGTCGCGTGCCTCCTCGTCATATAGCCGGAAGATGCCGTCCCGTCGTGAGCGGGTGACGACGACGCCGTCCGCTTTTGTGAACGCTTCCAATTCATCGAACGTCGAACCGTCCCTTGCGAATAGCCGCGTCGCCCCGTAGCGACCGAATATATCGTGAAACTTGTCTTTCAGCAATGGTGTCTCTATGTCCATGTCTACCCCTCCACTTTCCCGTTTGAGAGTGTCACCCCTTACTTAGTAAATTAAATTTATTATCTAACTACAAACAGACTATAACACATGGTTTTTATATTTGTAAACGGTTTCATTTAAAATTTTTTTTGACACAAAAAAATCGCCCTCGTGTGAGAGCGATGCCGTCATTGGATTTCGCCGAACAGCTGGTTCGTGATGAGTGCGGCCGCACCGAGCGCGCCGTGGTTGGCGTTCCACGGGACGACGCGGATGTCGGTCTGGCGCGCGTCCATCGTCAACGCCGTCTGGGCGACGCGTTCCTGGATGTTCGTGACGACTTGTGGCGCGTAGTTGAACAGCGGCCCCCCGAGCAAGATCCGGCTCGGGTTCAAGAGATGAATCATATTGAGCGTCGCGATGCCGACGTACTCCCCGGCCCGATCGTACAGCTTTTGGACGTCCGGGTTCGTCCCGACCGCGTCGCGCATGCCGTCGAGCGTCAAGTCATAGAGCTCTCGCACCTCGTTCAAGATGGCCCGTTCGCCGGCGACGGCCTCCAAGCAGCCGCGGTTGCCGCACGAGCAGATCGGCCCGTCGAGCATGATGCGCATATGGCCGATCTCACCGGCGATATGGTGCTCGCCGTCGATCAGCTCACCACCATGGACATAGGCGCCACCGATGCCATAGCCGGCGTAAACGTAGAAGAACTCGTCGATCCCGATCGCCTCGCCGAAGTAGAGCTCCCCGAGCGCGAGCGTCCGGACGTCGTTCTCGACGAAGACGTGCTGTTTCAGGCGTGCCTCGAGCTCCCGCTTCAGCGGGATGTCGTGCAAGTGGAAGCGCGGCGCGAACAAGACTATCCCCGCTCCGGCCTCGACCATCCCGTGGACGGACACCCCAAGTCCGATCACGTCCCCAGAAGTCTTGCCGGCCAGTTGTATGTATAGCGTCACGATGGCGTCGATGAACTCCTCGTTCGTATCGAACCGTTCGTCGTGCCATGCCTCGTCAAGTAATTCTCCATGAATGTTCGTCACGACGCCGTGCAGACGCCGTTGCGTCGCGTCGATGCCGATGACGAACCGGTCGCTCGCCGCGAGCTCGAGCATGATCGGCCGTCGTCCCCCACTCGAGACGCCGAGCTCACGCTCGTTGACCAGCCCTTCTTCCTTTAATTCGTTGACGATGTTCGAGATCGTCGGCTTCGTCAAATTCGTCGCCTTGGCGAGCTCGACCCGGGACACCGGCTGATGGAGCCGGATGAGCCGGAGGATGAGCGAGCGGTTATACGTCCGCATCCATTTCGAGTTCCGTGGTGTCGTCTTCCCCATAACTAGTCCACCCATTTCTGTGCTTTTTTCTTAGTATAGCATGTCAGGGAAACCGGTCATGGGTTGACTGAAAAAATCTGGCAAATCAATTCTTTTCGGTGGCGACGACGCTGTCAAAGAAGTCGCGCACGTGATAGTCCTGCGGATACACCGACAGTTCTTTCGCATACGCGAAATCCCCGAACAGCTTGTTCATCGTGACGTTTCGGTCGACGAGTTTCCCGATGACGCCGTTGAACAGACCTAAGCGCCGGACGCGGTTGCCGTGGACGGCCCCAATCATCGAGACGAGGTCGGACGTGCATACGTAGTCCGCGTTCTGGGGATGAAACGTCCCGCTATCTCCATTCAAGACGATGAGCGCTAACAACTCGGACAAGTTGTCGATATGGATCATACTGCGTTTATTCTGATAGCTCGGGAAGAACGGAATCTTCCGTGCGAGCCCGGCGAGTTTGACATAATTGCCTTTCGAGCCCTTCCCGTAAATCATCGGCGGCCGGACGTTCGCGACCACGAACGTCTCGTCTGCCAACTCCGCAAGCTTGTTCTCGGCTTGGAGTTTGCTGTCACCGTAAAAATTGGTCGGGTTCGGCACCGTGTCGCGCGTGATCAATTTCGCATTCGTCGCGTCCCCGTAGACGATCATGCTGCTGAGGAAGATGAACTGTTTGACGCCAGACCGCTTCGCTTTGGCTGCGACTTCCGCTGTCAGCTCCGTGTTCACCTTGTAGTAGAGGTCTTCCATACTTTTGTCCGTCGACACATGGGCGATCCCGGCCACATGCAAGATTGCATCGTAGCCTTCAAACGAACGTTGTCTCCATGCACCATCACGCATCCCGACCGTATCGACGTGAATCTGCTCCTTGTAGTGCTCCTCAATCCAACGCTTGCATGAATCGCCGACAAAACTCGTTTCCCCGGTAATCAACACTCGCTTCACGGTATCGCCTCCTATGTATGGTTCAATCGCTCTTTCCACTTTCTCTACAATTCTTCCCGTAATTGTCACTGGATACGCATAAAAAAGAACGCTCATTTACGGAGCGTCCAACTTCTAAATTGCTTGATCAAACGAAGCCAACTTACGGTTAATTCGGATGGCATCCCTCATCGAATCCCCTATTTTTGACCAAGCGGAGAATATTCATTGATATCCCCGATGCACCAACGGCCTTATCGCACGTAAGCCTAGAGCTTATATCAAATATCTCCCTAAGATAAGGTATGGAGTAGAAAGGCGACCGTGTAGCAACATCCGAAAATTGAATATCAATGACTATACTCGAAGCATCCTAGGAAATTGACAGAGCGCTCGAGAAAGAGCAAACCAATGAACACAATCGATGATCAAATTCACGAGTGGGAGCCGATGATTCGTTACGTCATCCGCCACTTGCACATCCATCCGAACGAACAGGAGGACTGTGCCCAAATCGCAAGGATTGCTTTATGGGAGGCGCTGAATCGCGGCTGCACGCTATCAAAGACATACTGCTTCCAACGCATCCGCGGCGCAATCCTGAACCATCAACAGAAGAACGCCCGTCACTTGAAACATGAAGTCGCGGCCGAACGCCTGCCCGAACAATGCATCGAGTCCGAGCGCCGCTTCTACGACTGGCTCGACGAACAACGGATGTTGCTGTCACCACGCCATTTCGAACTCCTCTGCCACTTGATCGACGGGACCGAACAGACGTTGCCTTACTCCCCGAGCCGGCTCCGGGCATACAAGGCGGACGTCCAACGCGAACTTCGAGAGGCAATCCAGATGAAGGAGTGAACACGATGAAGAAAATGTTGTTACATGACGCAATCACCGCTTATTTGGAAGACTTGGAGACTCGACGTGAGAAACCCGAGACGACATTGAAATCGTATCGCAACACGTTGCGACGCTTTGAACAGTTCGCGCTAGAGCGTGGTGCCGTCTACATCCAAGACGTCACCGAGAAGAAACATGCCGTCCCTTACAAACAATCCATCAACGACAAAGCTGACAATACGGTCCGGTCCTACATCATGGCGGTGCGAAGTCTGTTCACGTTCGCGATGGAACGACGCTGGGTGAAACAAAACCCTTTCAGCCGGATCGTCACGCGCGAGAGCGTCCAAAAACAACCGACCATCCTCAGTCGCGACCAGCTGAACACAGTCCTGTATCACGCGCGCAACACGACGCTCTATACGATTTATCTCGTCGGGGGTGACGCCGGTCTCCGAATCAGTGAAATTTTAAATTTAGAGCTGAACCATCTCGATTTCGAAAACAGCATCCTAATCGTCTGGAAAGGGAAAGGCAAAAAAACGCGATTGATCCCGATGACGCCTCGACTCGCCCAAGAACTGAAGACGTACATCGAGAAGGACCGACCAAACGTCGGAGACTCCAACTATGTCTTTCTCATGCCAAGCGGCCGCGTCGTTCAGGCGAACTTTGTGAACGAGGATTTGAAACAGATCGCGAAAGCGCAACTCGGTCTCCACTTGACGAGTCATATGTTGCGTCATAGCTTTGCGACGACACTCTATAATCAAAGTCACGATATTTTAGCAGTCGCGGATCTGCTAGGCCATACATCGACCAAGACAACAGAACGCTATCTGCATGTGTCTCAAGAGCGGAGTCGTAAATTGATTGAAGGGTTAAATGAATAAGCAAATCGAATAATTGGCAGATAGCTTCTATAAAGAGCTATCTGCTTTTTTATAATTCATCGATATCGTTTAAGGAGTCATCAATTCGCAGTGTAAGCCCGGAGATATTGCAAATAACATGCAGATAAGGGAGACAGAGCTGTACGACAACGGCGTAACAATGACTAAAAAGGGGAGAATAGCGTTTATACTCGGTCTAACCTAGGAATCACATAGAGCGCTCGGAAAAGAATCGACCGATGAAAACCATTGATGAATAAATCCATGAGTGGGAACCAATGATTTATTACGTCGTCCGCCACTTAAATATCCATCCGAACGAACAAAAAGATTGTGCCCAAATCGTACGCATCGCCTTATGGTAAACGCTGAATCGGGGTTGCACGTTGTCGAAAACGTATTGCTTCCAACGAATCCGTGGATCTATCTTGAATCATCAGCAAAAGAACGCCCGACACTTGAACACGAAGTCGCGTCCGAACGCATCACGGAACAATACATGACGTCTGAGCGCCATCTCTTCGACTGGCTCGATGAACAACGACTGAAACTGTCGCCACGCCACTTCGAACTTCTCTGTCACCTGATTGATGGAACCGAACAAACGCTAGCGTACTCCGCGAGCCGATTGCGCGCGTACAAGGCGGATGTTCAACGTGAACTGAGAGAAAACCTCTATTCGAAAGAGTGAATGAAATGAAACACATTACGTAAAAAAAGGCGATTACGATTTATTTAGAGGATATGGAAATCAGACAGCACAGAGCAGAAGACTCAGTCAAGACGTATCGCAACACCCTACGTCGATTCGAAAAATTGATGGACGAGTCCAATGTGCTGCTATTAAAAGATGTCGATGAAACTGCCCACGCGTTCATGTATCGCGATGAGTTGGTCGAACACGAACTGGCGCTCAACACGATCAAGAAATATGTGAGTGTCCTGAAAACATTCATGTCGTATTCGGTCGCGAAGGGGTGAATCAAGCGTAGTCCGTTCGCGCTCGTCAACGTGACAGGTGCAGAGGCGAGACGACAATCCATCGTTCTCAGCCGTGAACAGCTACATCAGATTTTGTATCACGCCCACAATGCGACTCTCTATAACATTTTTATGATTGGGTGTGACGCCGGTTTCCGCATCAGCGAGACTGTCAACTTAAAAATAGAGGATGTCATCTTCGAAAAAAACGAACTCGTCATTCGACACGGGAAAGGCAATAAAATGCGCGAAGTCTCGATGAGCGATCAAGTGCGTGATTCGTTGGCGCGTTTTCTGAAGTGTGAGCGTCCGAAAACGGAGAAGGATTCCCCGTACGTTTTCATCATGCCGCGCGGGGCAAAAGTCCGGCCGAACTATGTAAACGAGTATTTGCAGAGAGTGTCGAACGAACAGCTCGGATTTGGGATCACGAGCCACATCCTTCGGTATAGCTTTGTGACTGAACTCCATAACGCAGGCGTCAACATCACCAAAATCAGTCGCTTGCTCGGTCACGCTTCGACCGAGACTACCGAGTTGTATTTGAACATCTCGAAAGAACAAAATCAAGAGACGATTGAAGTGCTAAACAAAATAAATAGACAGTTTAATAAAAATGTAAAGAAACACAAGTAAACTCTGTATAAAGTTACATATAAAAAGGCGAAATCCTAAAAATGAGCTGAACCCTGAATGACGAACACTTATTTCAAGCATCCGTCATTCGAGTTCAGTTCAAATGATTTGTCTTGATACTTTTTAAATATATTTCTTTAGATATTTTGAACCAAAAAGAAAACAATAAAGTAACTGAAAACTTAAACCTGAAAAAATTAGCATATTACTAAAGAAACTAAACAAAATTATTGTACTGACTAGAGAAATAGCTACTAATTTATTTACAGGATCTTTAATCATGCTAGACAAAAAGAATAAAAGGTACATTGCCAACACAGTAATACAAACACCAAACCATCCATCTGCATAATAACTTAATGAAAATGACGTAGCTGCAGTTATCGTTGGAGATATCAATGGGATTTTCATATACGAATAGTATAATTCATCACCTACTATTCTCTTACTTATAAAGTCAGGAATTATATATAAATTAAAATTAACCTTTTCCATCAATTCGAAATAATGTCTATGTGCAATAGTTCCGTCTAAAGCTAATTGATAATTTCCCAGTGGAGAGACTATATAAAAATATGACCAATAAAATGGTTTGATATAATCGATACTGTTACTGATCTTAGCATCTGGTTTTCCTATATTCATAATTACAGAAGATTTAAAAGGATTCTCTTCGACTTTATAGAGACTGTTTGTTCTAACGTTTCCTGATACCCCGAATAAATAGCTTACTATCAAAGCACCGACAAAAACTTTGATAATAATCTTTAATTTAATTTTCTTAATTAAAATATATGAAACTAACATACTAACTATTAATAGTAGAAAAGAACCTCGATTATAAATCACTAGAGGTAAAGAACTCAGTATAATTATATATTTTAACAAGTGCTTATTTTCATTCAATAAATATCTGATCCACATATTTATTGTGTAATATTGTGTAAAAGTAAGCAATATTACATGAAAAAACGGAATACCAAATTCTTTATATACATAAGATGAATCATTTAACAAAACAATACTGATTATTGGAATGCTTTTAGAATAAACGAATGTAATAAGAAATCCAGTTAATACAAAGAATAATATTAACTTTTCTTTTTGCAAGTTAAGTTTTTCTCCTCTAATTAGCTCATAATTAATTCGAATTGGAAATAAAGTGTAGAAAATTAAAGATATCACATTAATCACAATCAATAACATTAAAAATGCATACATCTCAGTTGAAAGAGGCGGAAATAAATTTGAAAACACAGGCGAGTATGCCAATAATAGAAAACAGATAAGCATAATTTGTGAAATGAAAATATAACCAACCTTTACAATCGATAGTTTATCATTTATTAGATTCATTTTTTTCTCCATTAAGTGTTATCTCGACTTAATCAAATTACATTTTCATAAAAAATAAATAAACCGAAAGCTGAAACAAGCAATTCCAACTTTCGATTTTTCATACTTCACTTATGTTGATAATAATTTGAGTAATATACTTTATACTCACCCGAAATTATTGATTCCCACCATTCTCTGTTATCAAGATACCATTGAATTGTTTGAGCAATTCCAGTATCAAAGTTGTAAGTAGGCTTCCAACCTAAGGCTTCAAGTTTAGCTGGATTGATTGCATATCGTTTGTCATGACCAAGCCGATCAGTTACAAACTCAATAAGCTCTTCTGATTTACCTAGCTCTTTAATAATAGTTTGAACTACTTCCAAGTTTGTTTTTTCATTATGTCCTCCAACATTATAAACCTCACCATTGGCACCTTCATGCATAACCAAATCGATTGCTAAACAATGATCTTTAACGTGTAACCAGTCGCGAATATTTTTACCGTCACCGTAAACCGGAACTTTTTGTTCATTTAGTACACGCGAAATAGTCAATGGGATTAATTTTTCTGGAAAGTGATATGGTCCATAGTTATTTGAACAACGTGTAATGTTGATTGGAAGTCCAAAAGTTTCGTGATAAGCTCGAACTAAGAAATCACTAGATGCTTTACTCGCACTATAAGGACTGTTCGGTTGAAGAGGCGTATCCTCTGTAAAGAATGTAGTTGGATCAAAATCAAGTTCTCCATAAACTTCATCAGTCGAAACATGTACGAACTTTTTAATACCAGTGGTTTTTGCTGCATCTAGCAATGCTTGTGTCCCCATAACATTTGTTTTTACGAAAATTTCTGGATGGGTAATCGAGCGATCCACGTGACTTTCAGCCGCGAAATGAACTACGTAATCAAATTTTTCTGTTTCAAATAAACTCATGACAGCATCACGGTCAGCGATGTCCATCTTCACAAATGTATAATTGTCTGCGTTCTCGATCTCCTTATGTTTAACCAAATCTCCCGCATAAGTGAGCAAGTCGAGATTAAAAATTTGATATTCGGAATATTTAGAAACCATGTGTTGTACAAAATTACCACCAATAAATCCTGCTCCACCTGTTACAAGTACTTTCTCTTTATACATTTATACATTCACCTCTTGATCCAATTCTTTTAAATAGTGTGATAGCGCTTCTTTCCAATGTGGAAGAGGCTCGAATCCCATCTCAATCAATTTATGCTTAGACATACGAGAGTTTTTAGGTCTCGTAGCAGGAGTTGGATATTCTTCTGATGTGATTTTATTTACTTTTACATCTCGATTAGCTTGTGCAAAAATCTCTAAGGCGAAATCTGCCCAACTGCAGTATCCCTCATTTGTAGCCTGATAAACTCCATATTTATCAGTAGTAATCATATCGACTAACAGTCTTGCTAAGTCATACGTATAAGTAGGAGACCCAATTTGATCATCTACTACACTTAATTCATCTCTAGACTCGCTGAGACGCAACATCGTGTTAATGAAGTTATGGCCATTTGTTCCAAAAACCCAGGAAATACGAACAATGAACAAATCGTCTAAGAATTGTTGACAAACTTGCTCTCCTTCAAGTTTAGTAAAACCATAGTAGCTCTTTGGGTTAACTGGAGACGTCTCTTTGAATGGGGTGTCTCCTTCTCCGTCATACACATAATCCGTACTAATATACATAAATTTCGAACTGATTTCTGCTGCCAATTCTGCTAAATAACGCGTTCCATTGACGTTGACATCCCACGAAAGATCTTTCTGCTCTTCTGCCTTATCAACCGCTGTATAAGCCGCACAATGAATAATAGCATCCGGTTTTACTTCTTTAATAAAAGTGATGACATCATCTTTTCTAGTAATGTCTAAATCCTCTAATCCGATACCAATCATATCTAAATTTCGCTTTCGTCCTTCTTGAACGACATCATATCCTAATTGACCATTATAACCTGTTACTAAAATTTTCATAAGCTGCGCTCCAATTCGAAATTATTTTCCGCGTCCGTGAACGAAGGAGCGTTTAAATCTTTGTCTGATAAAATTGGATTAGAGTCAATTGGCCAATCAATACTAATAGTGGAATCATTCCATTCGATGCTACGATCGTGCTTAGGAGAATAAATTTCGTCCACTTTATACTGAACCTCAACATCTGAAGTGAGTGTTAAAAAGCCATGAGCAAACCCTTTAGGTACAAGGAGTTGTTTTTTATTTTCAGCAGATAACTCTACACCAAACCATTGACCATATGTAGGGCTGCCTTGACGAATGTCAACAGCTACGTCATAAATAGCTCCTTTTGTACAGCGGACCAGTTTCGTCTGTGCTTTTGGACTAAGCTGATAGTGCAATCCACGAAGAGTGCCTTGTTCTGCAGAATAAGAGTGATTGTCTTGAATAAACTCGATGTCGATAGCATTCTCTTTAAGCACAGATTGATTGAACGTTTCAGTGAACCATCCCCGATGATCTCCAAACACTCGAGGCTCAAAAACTTTCACTCCATCTAACAGCGTATCTGTAATTTTCATAGTATCCCTCTTTCAATAACGAATTTTCCCTGCAGCGACTTCAAGTAAATATTGTCCATATCCCGTTTTATGAAGCGCTTCTCCAGAAGATCGTAAGGCTTCCTTATCAATCCAACCGTTAAGGAAAGCAATTTCTTCGAGAGCAGCGATTTTGACACCTTGATGATCTTCGACAGTTTTTACAAAGTTAGTAGCCTCTACTAAACTTTGATGAGTTCCCGTGTCAAGCCACGTAAAGCCACGCCCCAACAATTCTACCCTCAATTCACCATTATTTAAATATGCTTCGTTAATCGAAGTGATTTCAAGCTCCCCCCGCACTGATGGTTTTACTTGTTTTGCAATTTCTACAACACGATTGTCATAGAAATAAAGTCCAGTTATTGCGTAATTCGACTTTGGATTTTGAGGCTTCTCTTCAACACTAATTACAGTTCCATTATTGTCAAATTCAACCACACCAAAACGCTCTGGATCTGTAACATGATATCCAAAAACTGTAGCCCCTTTAGCCTTTTGGGCTGCTCTTTGCAGGATGCTACGCATCCCACTACCATAATAGATATTATCTCCTAATACCATTGCCACCGAGTCACTCCCAATAAAGTCTTCTCCTAAAATAAAAGCCTGTGCTAGTCCTTCTGGAGACGGTTGTACTTTGTAAGATAAACTAATTCCGAATTGATGACCATCTCCTAGAAGACTTTCAAATCGAGGCAAATCCTCCGGTGTCGAAATTATTAAGATTTCTTTAATTCCTGCTAACATTAAAGTAGAAAGTGGGTAATAAATCATCGGTTTGTCATAAATTGGTAATAGTTGTTTACTTGTAACCATTGTTAATGGATACAGCCGAGTACCACTACCTCCTGCAAGTATTATCCCTTTCATCGTATAGTCTCCTTTTTGTCTTTAGTACTATAATCACCAATTGTTTGTGCCAACTCATCAAAATGATTACTTATGATTTCTTTCATTTTATTTATATTTTCCACCTTAACATTTGAACCTAAAAGACTATTAATTCCTTTCTCAATGTCTGTAACTTCAATATTAATAATAGGAGTGGTTTGCCAAGTTTTTAAGAATGAAACTAATTTTAGAATCTCTTCTGAAAAAGCAGCATGTGGAACTTCATAAGCAATAGCAGTAATCGCTCCATGTAATGAAGTACCTGTGTATCCATTACTATTGGCTATATAATAGGCAGTATCAAAAATAGTGTTTGATTTTGGGAGAAATACTCTCTTTGAATCGATTTCTCTCTTTAATTTTTCTTTAATTCGTTCAAGTACACGATGATCAGAATGTCCTTCTGCTCTTCCGATAGGTAAAAGAATAATATCAATGTCTCCATTTTTCTTCAAATAATTATATAAACCATTATAAATTTTTTCAAAGTAAGCATTACCAACTTTTTCACTAATTTGAAACACAAAATATTCTTTGCTATTATTATTTGAAAAGTGGAATCTTGCTTCTTCAGAGAGTTGTTCCTGCAATAATTGTTTAGAAAATACGCTATCCATCGCAACAACCGTATCAGGAACCAATTTAACTTTTTTAGTTATTTCTTCTCCGAAAACATCTTTTAAAGAATTTAAAGTTTGTTCATCTCTAACTGCAAAATACTTGCTTCCCCAAATAGCATCTCTAACCGCATCTAGTTCATTAGAAGTTAGGATTGATAAATCACTTCCACCTACAGCATTTACTATAAAATTATTTGATTTAATTTTACTTTTTTGCGGTAGCCATGGATGAATGTTCTCTACAGAATACTGGGACATTATTTTTTTATTAACCCAAGAACTTTTCCCTAATTTATTATGAAGAATCCTGTATCCGATCCTCTTAAATTTTTCATCTGTAGGAAAACAAGCATCCATACCAAACCAAGTCGTTCCTAAAGTTTCTCCACCAGCCAAAATAATCACTTCATTGTTTATATGACTTAAATCATAAATTGACTGAGTGATTTTAGCCCCGAACTCAGTTAAATCGCTCTCACGTAACCCATAGTATTTAAAATTAATTTTAAAGTCGTCTATTCTCTTTAAAAGATGCTTTTCTAAAACAATAGGAAATAGTAGGTCACCATAATTGTTTCGATCAAATGCTCCAAGTATGTTTATATTCAAATTTAAAATCCCTTTCTTTTCAATAAAATTTCATACGCGCCCCAAATAAGTGCGGCCGACAACAGACTAGAAATAGCAGCTCCGTAATAAGATAAAAAAGGAACTAAAATAGTAGCTAATAATGTGTTTGTGAACAATCCCAAGATTGCAATATTAGTTCTGTAATTTTGCATATTTTCAATAGTAATAATAATTCCTGGAATCGTTGAAATAAAACGAAAATACACCATTACACTTAGGACTATTAGCAAAGAGTTTGTATTTTCAAATTCTTTTGGAAAAATAATATCTGTTATAAGAGTAGAAAATACTAAGAAAACCAAAATTAGTATCAAAGAACTATAGGTAATCTTTTTCTTCGTTTCATTTAACTTTTTTAAATATGAAGAAGATTCATTCTGTTTTAACCTTGAAAACTTCGGGACAAGAACATTAGTGATTACTTCTGTTCCAACTAAAATTATCCCAATTAATTTAAATGCTGCTGTGTATTCTGCAACTGCATCTAAAGAATCGAATTGTTTTAAAATAAATGTATCAATTTGAAAGTATAAAGTTCCAATTGTTAAATGAAGAGCATACGAGAAATTTGCTTTAATCAGAATTCTTGCTTGTTTATATTCGAATAAGTTTAAATTAAAATGACTAGTGTTCATAAAATTTCTTAGTGACCAAATCATAGTTAGCAAATGAAGAAATTTAAATATTATAAAAGGAAATAATAAAAACAATAAATTTGAAGTGATTTTTCCTGAGATAAATAAAACTCCAATAGATGCTAAGGTCATAACAAAAGAAATCACAGCTTCGCTTCTAAATTTACCGTAATTTCTGAAAAGTACTCCATAAGTACCTATAAATGAATTAATAATCCCTATAATAAGAACTAGAATTAGTAAACTTGGACTATAAATCACTTTTAGTACACTTCCAAAACCTACAAAAGCAATAAGAGTTACTGAAGCAATCGCTTTTATTACTATTATTTGACTAAAAATTATTTGATTTTTTTTCGGAGTCGATGTCAATTCCTTGGCCATGTAAAGGTTAAATCCATAATCAATGAATACCAACATTATCAGGGTAAGAGATTGATAATATGAAAACAACCCAAATATTTCCTTATCGACAGCGTTAATTATTACGAAAAACAGTAGTGAAGTATTTGCTACTTTGCTAAAAACGTTCACGATGGAATAAATATAATTTGTCATATCAAATTGCTCACTTACTATTCGATAATTTCCAAAAACGAGAAATTGACTTTTTCAATATTTTATAATCAAAAAATAATAGGAAAATGATTTCCAACATTGTTCTAAAAGAAAACTTATATAAGGATAAATGGTCTTTAAAAATGAAATTTCTATGTTTGAAAACCATGTACCAGTGATTAGATCGAGATAAAGTCTTTAGGTAAGGTGATTGTTTTTTTAAACTTTTAATAAAGCTGGTAACTGGCCATTTTTTTATCCTCCCCAGGCCTCGCCCATGATGGGCAACTACATTACCAACATAGAATGAATCGTAACCATTTTTCTTCAATGAAATTGCAATGTCGATATCTTCTTTGTAAGCATGAAATTTCTCATCGAAAATATAGCTTCCGTTGTTAATCTTCTTTATAATATCAACATTATAAGAAACTAACGCTCCACAAATACCATCTACAATTTCATCCTTATCATACTGACCTGTATCCTTCTCATGTTGCCCTCGATCAATTGCACGTCCGCTAGAGAAAATCTTTATGCCAGCCGAATCTATTATTTTAGTTTTAACCATTTTTTCAAAATCATATTTTAGTAATTTACTTCCAATAGATCCGATTTTATATTTCCCATCTACTTTATTTAAAGCAGAGTTGATAGAGTCGTAGTAGTCACTGTCAAAGAAAGCATCAGCGTTCATTATGGTTACCCAATTGGTATTAGGAGAAATTAAATTAAACCCATAGTTCGCGCCTCCAGCATAACCTAGATTTTTTCCCGTATGAAAATATTTAATCTTCTCACACGAGCTAATCTCCGCTATGTTACTTGCTTTAGGGCTATTGTCCACAATAATAATTTCCAAAGGGTTGGCTTCTATTGTCGAAGATATTGTTTTTTTTAAAATATGAAAATCATTATAAATAACATATACTACAGACAATTGATTTAAATTAATCTCCATAGTTAACTCCTTTTTTATATCCTGCATACTTCGTTAAATTCAAAAGGAGCAAATGAAAAATCAAATATATCTTTCCTTCTGAAATTAAGGAAACTAATTCATTAATTACTGATTTTATTCCTTCACCTTCATTTCTACCAAAAGCCTCTTGAATCCACTTTTGATTCTTATGAAACTTTCCTATCTCCATATACCTTCTATACTCTTCTTTTAAAGAATAACTATGAGTATGCAAAACTGTTGCTTTCGATTCATAAGATATACTATAGCCACTAAGAACTCCACGTGCTGCAATAAACATATCTTCAGAAAAGTTTACATCGGAAGGGAAACCTCCTATTGCTTTAAACTTTTCAACATTGTATGCTGCAAATGCATTTGAAGCAAAAACAGTCTTCACTCCTAATTTTTCTACATCCGATATGCTCTTCACCATACTTTCTGGTGGATAATTAAATAGACGAGCTCTTTTTTCAAACCAATTTCCCTTTTGATCATCTGCAATCTGGCGCCCGTAAGCCATGAAAACATTATCGTTACTCATAATCTCTGAAAGAAGTTCTTTTATTGATGAGGCATTTTCTATAATCACATCTTGTGTCATCATTACAATAATTTCACAATCGTCTAGTATTTCCACAGCAAGGTTCCTTGTGCCCCCATGGTTAAACTCACTTTTATTAATTTCTACAACTTCAAAGCCATTTCTTGTAGCCATTGCCGTAGTTTCATCTTTAGAACCAGAATCAATTATTAATTTACGAATTGGAATATCAAGATTTTGCACTGAGATTCCTTTTAAGACCTCATGAAATAAGTCACCTGCATTTAATGTTGGAATAAATAATCCGATTTTTTTCACCAGCACTAATTTTCCCTCTCGTTCTCTGATATTAGAATTAATATGCTCCGTCTTTTTTCAGAACACTAAAGATAGTTTTAAACATAATTTGAAAATCTAATTTTATAGACTTATTCTGAACATAATATAATTCCATTCTCTTTCTTTCTGGATACTTTACGTTGCTTCTTCCGTTCACTTGCCAGTATCCACTTATTCCAGGTTTAACAGATAACAAATATTGGATTTCTAATTCCGTATATTCAGTATATAATTCTTTATCCACTATAGGTCGCGGACCAACAAAGGTCATACTGCCATTTAGAACGTTAAATAATTGGGGGAGTTCATCTAAACTAGTCGACCTTAAAAATCTACCAAGACTTGTCATCCTAGGATCTTCGTCAGGGTCTAATTTGTAATCATTTGCAACATATTTTTTGAAAAGTTCTTTATCTTTTTCTAATAATTCACTAGCATTAGATACCATTGACCTAAATTTATAAACTTTAATCCGTTTATAATTCAACCCGAATCTTTCTTGAGAAAAAATAGGGTTTGCTTTAGGTTCTTTAATTTTCAATAATGCATATATACAAACCATTACTCCAGATAATAATAAAATTAAGAATGTGGCTAACATTATATCAATACTTCTTTTAATGAAATTATATAAGGAATTGTGCTTTTGATTGGGAAAATCCAACTCTAAACTTGTAGTAGCACTTTCTTTTTCGTTAGTTAACACTTTTAATCATCTCCTCCTCTTTAAGTTCTAAGTAAATATTTCTAATAATGTTTGCTACTTCTTCTTTTAAATCCTCTCTCTGTAAAGCCATTTCTATAGTAGTTTGAATAAATCCAAGCTTTTCTCCAACGTCATAACGTTTCCCATCAAACTCATATGCAAATACACGTTGCATCTCATTTAGACGCGTAATGGCGTCAGTCAATTGAATTTCATTCCCCGCTCCTGGTTCTTGCGTCTCCAAATATTTAAAAATCTCCGGGGTAAACAAGTACCGACCTAGAATTGCTAGGTTTGAAGGAGCTGTACCAGGTTCAGGTTTTTCGACAAATGATTTCACCTTATGTAACTTCTCCGACACACTTGAACTCGGATCAACAATTCCATAACGCTGCGTTTCTTCATCTGAAACCGACTGCACCCCGATAATCGAGCTATTCGTAACTTCATACTGCTCAATCAATTGACGCGTACAAGGCACCTCCGCTTGAACGATATCATCACCTAACATGACAACAAATGGCTCGTCGCCGATAAACGCTTTCGCTTGGAGCACGGCATGACCGAGCCCTCTCGGCTTCGATTGACGGATGAAGTGGATGTTGATGTTCGTCGTCTCTTCGACGAGCTTCAAAAACTCAGACTTCCCTTTCTCAATCAATTGCTGCTCGAGCTCAGGTACCGAGTCGAAGTGATCCTCGATGGCCCGTTTGCCTTTGCCTGTCACGATCAAGATGTCTTCGATGCCTGACTCGACCGCTTCTTCAATGATGTATTGGATCGTTGGTTTATCGACGATTGGCAACATCTCTTTTGGCATTGCTTTTGTCGCCGGTAAGAAACGCGTTCCGAGACCGGCTGCCGGAATGACGGCTTTTTTCACTCGTTTAATTGTCATCTATCCCACTCCTCTTGGATGGTTCTATCTATTATGTCTAATCCATAGAAAAAAGGATGTATCTACCATCCTTTAAAAAAATTATAAATTAAGGGTATCACGTTCGAACCACCTAAAAAACCAAGGAAAGGAAATTAAAACATAAAATCGTTCGACAGATGTCGACAAAAATCATAATGATAACCTAGTTGTCAATCGTTTATTGTTAATAAAGGGAAATCATTTCTTCCATTTCCCTCTCCAATTTTTAATTGGAAGAATAGGGGGGTCGATGAAGACGAATTCATCTTTCAGGACCGCCTCAGCGTTACCGACGTACGTGTCCCATTTGTCGGCCCCGAGTTCTTTCGTGACCGCGTCTTTGGCGTCGTCCCAGTAGAACGTGCGGCGCCCGGTGCTATGGGCATCCGAGGCGATCAAGTGGCTCAGTCCGTTCCGTAGAAATGTGAAAGCGAGATCTTGCACGTTTTGTCCGAACTCACCCGTCAGGCTGCCCGTCGTGATTTGCGACAACGCACCAGACGACACAAAGTCCATCAAGCGCTTCGGGTTCGTCGCGAACTCTTTGTTGCGCTCGGGGTGGGCGATGACCGGTGTGTACCCTTCTGTCTGCAGTCCGAAGAACAATTGCTCGGCGTAGGCCGGGACAGAGTCACTCGGGAACTCGACGAGGACGTAACGCGATCCGGCGAGCGAGAGCGCCTGGCCTTGCTCGAGCGCCTCGACTAACTCGCCGAACACGCGAATCTCTTGCCCAGCGTACAGGTCAAGCGCGATGCCCTCATGGCGAAATACGTCTTGAAGCTTGGCGACGGCGTTTTGGACGTTCAACTCGTCCGTCTCGAACTGGGGGTGAAACGCGTGGGGGGTGACCACGATTGCGGTCACCCCTTCGCTTGCCGCGCGCTTCGCCATTTCTACCGCTTGTTCGACCGTCTCCGGTCCGTCATCGACGGCCGGGAGCAAGTGACAATGGATATCGATCATGGCGTTGTCTCCTTTTTACTCGTACGCGTAGTAGTAATAATAATCATCGCTGCCTTGCGGCTCACGCTTATTCAAGACGACACCGAGGATATGGGCCTCGGCGAGCGTCAACTGTTCTTTCGCTTTGACGACCATCTGGCGGTCCGACTTGTCGCAACCGACGACGAGGACGACGCCGTCCACTTTCCGGGCGAGGACGCGTGTGTCGGCGACTTGCATCATCGGCGGGGCGTCTAAAATGATGATGTCGTAATTCGTTTTCAACTCTTCGAGCACGCGGTCCATCGTCTTCGACGACAACAGCTCCGACGGGTTCGGCGGAATCGGTCCCGCTGCCATCAAGTCCAAGTTCTCGACTTGTGTCGAATGCGTCGCTTTCTCGATCGTCGTCTTTTTAGCGAGGACGGTCGACAGCCCGATCCCGTTCGATAGACGGAACGTGAAGTGGGCAGTCGGGCGGCGCATGTCGCAGTCGACGAGTAAGACGCGCTTGCCTTGCTGGGCGTAGACGACGGCGAGGTTCGACGACGTCGTCGACTTGCCTTCACCAGACGAGGCAGATGTGATGACCATCGTCTGTAAGTCGTCATCGACGGCCGTGAACTCGAGGTTCGTCCGGATCGTCCGGTATTGCTCGGAGATCGGCGACTTCGGCTTATGGACCGTGATCAAGTCGCGTCCGGTCTTGTCGTATTTGATATGTTTGTGTTTCTTTTTCCCGAAATTAAACATGGACTTCTTCACCTTTCACTTTCGCTTGGCGTTGTTGCTGCATCTCGACACGGTCAATGACCGGGATCGACCCTAATACCGGGAGTTCTAAAATCGTCTCGACGTCTTGCTCCGTCTTGATGCGACGGTCGAGCATGACTTTGAGGAAAGCGATGGCGACTCCGATCATCAAGCCGAGCACGGTCGCGATCGCCGTATTGAGCAAGATGTTCGGACTGACCGGGAACATCGGCACGGACGCATCCGACAACACTTTGACGTTGTCGACGCCGCTCATTAGTTCTTTCACTTCTTTCGAGAACACGGTGCTGATCTCGTTGGCGATATCCGTTGCGAGCACCGGGTTCGTATGTTGGACCGCAATGTTGATGACTTGCGAGTTTTGTTCGCTGTTGACGGTGATCAAGTTACTGATGTCTTCCGGGGCACCGACGACGTTCTCTTGGACCGGCTCTAAGATGGCCGGGCTCTGGATGATGACGCGGTACGTGTTGACGAGCGCGACCGACGACTGGACTTGGCCGGTGTCGATCATGTTGTTTTGTGTCTCTTTCGGTGCGACGAGCACTTGTGTCGACGCCTCATACGTCGGTTGGATGACGTACGAGCTGACAAGGAAGGCGATAAGTGCCGCGATGAGTGCTAAACTTGCGATGAGCCATTTGCTCCGCTTCAAGATGGAGAACAGTTCTCCAAGGGAAATCGTTTCTTCATTCATATTCGTGTTCTCTCTCCTCTATTCTGTAAAATCACGACTGGAAAATTTCCGCAAATAATATTTTTACTGACAATACCAAAACATTATAGCAAAAATTCTCTCCCGTGATGACCCATTTTTTAAAAATTGGGTTTTTTGGCATGCAAATCTGCTAAACTTTGAAAGGAATAACTTTACAAAAGGGGGAGACAATAGTGCACGTTAGTGAGCGCCTACTCCAGCTATATGCCGATGTCGATGCGTCGACACGTACAAAATTGCAAACTTTAATCAAACAAAATCTAGGGGACGGCAAATCGTTGACCGTTTCTTTTGAAGAACTGACCGGTGCGACGAAAGCCTCACTCCCGACCGACGAAAAATCAGCGGCCGACTTCACGGCCTGGATCAAAGACGGGAAGAAAGATGCCACGTTCCTTCCATATTATGTGTCTTTACTCGAGAAGCATGATCGGGTGCTGAACAAAGAAGCGACGGTGCCGCAACCGATCACGGTTGACAAGACAGTCGTCAACGAGACAACGGAAGACGCCGCATCGGAAAGAACGCCACAACCAGCAGCACAGACTCAGAAGCCGCGTTACGTACCGGAGACTTCGGTCCCGTCGCGCGCCGAACGGGCCAAGCGAATTGAACCGGCCCGCCCTCGTAAGAAGAAAGGCAAATGGCTCGGTGGCCTGTTGCTCGTCACGATCTTATTAGGCGGCGGCTATATCGGGTATCCATATGTAGCGGCGCTGTTTGAGCCGAGCGAGACAACGGAAGTCGAGACACCGGCACCTGAGCCGGAACCTGTCGTCGAAGCACCGGAGACGAACTACGTCTGGCTGGCGACGAAAAACGTCAACCTCGTCAGCGAACCGAACGGCACGACAGTCACCTATATAGGAGATATCGGCGATCGCTACGAGATTGTGAACGAACAAGACAATCATGTCGAAGTCGACCTCGACGGCACAACGGCTTGGGTCGCACTCGACGCCGTCACGACCGACTGGCCGTCACGCGATCTGACTGACAGTACGCTGCTCGACTGGGCCGAAACAAACCTAGACAACGCTTGGCTTGGTGAAACGCTCCCTGATTTCTTCGCGATGAACGAGGCCGCACTCACCGAGACGATCGGCGCACCGTACGGTCGTGAGACCGACGCCTTGAACGCCTACGCGTTCTACAACGGCGGCTTCTTCGTCATCCAAGACGACCAAGTCCACGCCATCGACTGGACGAACACGCAACTCGCGCGCGAGGCGTTCGACCCGCTCGGTGAACCCGTCATCGAGACGAACGACGCGCTCGTCTATGAGAGCGAGACGTACTCGCTCCGCTTATTTATCGGCACGAACGGACAGACCCGCGTGCGTTTGACAGAAAAATAATGATTTTTTCGGAAGGAGTAATCCCCATGACTACAATTTTAGTTACAGGTGGTGCCGGTTACATCGGCACCCATACCGTCCTCCAACTACTTGAAAATGATTACGATGTCATCGTCCTCGACAACTTGTCGAACAGCCGCCGTGAGGCGCTCGACCGTGTTGAGGCGCTGACCGGCAAAACGGCCGAGTTTTATCTCGGCGACATCCTCGACCGAGAGTTATTGGAACAGATATTCTTGAAACATACGATCGACGCCGTCATCCATTTCGCCGGACTGAAAGCCGTCGGCGAGTCGGTGAACGAGCCGCTCCGCTATTACGAGAACAACGTCGTCGGGACGACCGTCCTGCTCGACGTGATGAACGCGTTCGACGTGAAACAGATCGTCTTTTCTTCTTCTGCGACCGTATACGGCATGCCGGAACGGACGCCGATCGACGAATCGTTCCCGCTCAGCGCGACGAACCCGTACGGCCGCACGAAACTGATGATCGAAGACATCATGCGCGACTTGGCCGTCGCCGACCCGTCATGGAGCATCGCGCTCCTCCGCTATTTCAACCCGATCGGTGCCCATGAGTCAGGCCAGATCGGTGAAGATCCGTTCGACGTACCGAACAACTTGATGCCGTACATCACGCAAGTCGCCGTCGGCCGCTTGAGCGAACTGAGCGTGTTCGGTGACGACTACGACACACCGGACGGCACCGGCGTCCGCGACTACATCCACGTCGTCGACTTGGCAGAAGGCCACTTGAAGGCGCTCGACTACGTCATGGACCACACCGGCGCCGAGGCGTTCAACCTCGGGACCGGCACGGGCTACAGCGTGCTCGACCTCGTCAAGGCTTTCGAGGTGGAGAGTGGAAAAACTGTCCCGTATAAAGTGACGCCGCGTCGCCCAGGCGACATCGGCAGCTGCTACGCCGACCCGACGAAGTCGAAAGACGCGCTCGGCTGGGAAGCGAAACACGACGTCCGCGCCATGTGCCGCGACGCCTGGAACTGGCAAGCGAACAACCCGAACGGTTACCGGGCATAAGAAAAACCCCTTACGTGAGAACGAGTTATCGTTCTTCCGTAAGGGGTTTTGTCGTGTCTTCTTCTATCAGGTCTTCTTCTATCGCGTCTTGTCGCTCCCGCGCCCCGAGCACGCCGTAGTCGAGGACGACGATCAAGATGGCGATCCCGGCGAGCGTCCACGCGGCGTCGATGGCGAACTCGCCGACGATGAAGCCGAACAGGACGAAGGCGCCGAACGTCAGGTAATAGCCCTTGCGCCAAAGCGATCGGTATTGATTGGCGACGTCACGGTCCCATACGTAGAGGGCGACGTAGCCGACCAAGGCGATGAACAGCGTGGCAAACATCCAATAGAGAAACGACTGTAGCGTCAAGCCGAACAAATACGCGAATAAAGGTTGATTCATGGAAATCCGCTCCTTCGGTGTATGGTCGTGTATGTCATAGAACTTCCTTCTATTCCATTTTCTACCTAAACACCGAATGCGTCAATACGACTATTAACCAAAAATGTTTTTTGGTTCAAAAGCCCTATTATTGTTTGAGCCACATGAAGTCGTACGCCTCGAGCACGACCGCCTCGACCCATTCTCCCGTGAACAAGTTCGTCCCGCTCGCAGCGATGACGACCCGTTCGTCCGACACGTTCGTATAGAGTAGAAGTGTCTCGCCTCCCCCGCTCCGCTCGACCGTGAACACGCGTTTGTCCGTCGCGACGATGCGCTGCTCGGCGTACGGCGAGAAGGCCGGGTGCGTCCGCTTGACGTTCAGCTGGCTCAAGATGCCGGAGAACACTTGCAGGCGGTACGGGTCCGTCTTCAACTCTTGGACGAGCGCGGCCCGCTCGACCGGCGTCGTCACCCCGAGCAGCGTCCGGTAATCGACGGCCGGGATGCCTTGCAGCGAGAACAGGACGCTATGGGCGGCGAGCAACATGTCGACCGACGGCTCGAGCAAGTTCTTCTCGAACGGGTCCCGCTCCGGGCTCGACAAGAAGTTGAAGTACGTCTTGCCGTCCTCGGGTGCCTCGATGTTGTCGGCCCAGTCCGTCAACCCTTTGGCGTTGCCTTGGGCGAAAGCGAGCAGCGTATGGGACGCCAAGTCGAAGTGACAGATGACGTCGGCGACTTCGAAGTAGGAACCGGTCCGGTCGGCGTCCCCTTCATAGGCGAGGACGAGCTGCCCGTGCGGTTTATAATGGTGGAGAATCAATTGCCATAGTTCGAGCACGTGCTTGATCCGCTCCTCGGGCATGCCCCGGAACGATTGGACGTGGACGCGTACTTTCGTCGCCCCTTGCGCGAGCCGTTCGATGAAGGCGTCGGTCTCGTCGAGCAAATCGACTTGCAGCTCGTTATAGACGTCCGGCGTCATCTCATACATGAGATCGAACTCGTCGTGGAAGCGCCCGAGGTCCTCGAACAGACGGATGCGCGGGTTGACGGCCGTGTCGGTCGGCTTCACTTGATGCGGGAACAGCGACACGAGATACAAGTCGCTGATCGACGATCGGACATGGTCTTTCAACAGCGTGTGCAGCGCGTCGAGGTCTTGCGTCCCATCTGTCGTGACGGCGTTCGCGTCGACGATGAGGACGCTCGTCAGCTCGCTCGGCGCCTCGTGGTCGTGCCACGTGTGGCCGGCCCACTTGTCGAACAGACGGCGCCAGTCGTCGGCTGTATGATCGTCTTCGAGTCGGTTGATTATCGGTTCAAGTTTGTCCCAAATCATGTGATCCCTCCTAGTACTGTCTCTATTAACAGTCCCACCGATGTGCCCGTTTCAAACGCACGAAAAAAGCCACCCGAGAAGGGCGACTTCAGTCCATCAAACGCTTCAGTTCGGTCTGGACGCTTGCGAGCGAGTTCGGATCGGGGTTCCAGTAATAAATACCGTCTGACTCCAGCCCGCCCGCCCCTTCGATCCGGAGCGTGCTGGCGTTACGGAACGCCTGCATGTAGTCCGTCGACAGACCGACGAGCTCGTTGAACTCGATGTTCGTCTTGGCACGGTTGCCGGCGACGTCCAACAATTTCGTCACTTTATCGACCGAGAAGTCGGAACGCCCTTTCTCGACGATGGCCGCGACGACAGCGCGTTGCCGCTCTTGGCGGCCGAAGTCTCCGTTCGGGTCGTTGTAACGCATGCGCGTATACGACAATGCCGACTCACCCGTCAACTCCACTTCACCGACCGGATACGAGTAACCGTCCGATGCGAACGCGAAGTTGTTCGTCACCGTGATGCCGCCGAGCGCGTCGACGACCTCGGTGAACGCCTCCATGTCCGTCTCGACGACGTAGTCGATCGGGATGTCCAAGAGTCCTTCGACCGTATCCATCGCCATCTCGGCCCCACCGAACGCGTAGGCGTGGTTGATCTTGTCACGCATCCCGCGCCCGACGATCTCCGTCTTGGTATCCCGCGGGATACTGAGCATCGCCCCTTCGTCCGTCTCCGGGTTGAGCGTCATGACGATGATCGAGTCGCTCCGCCCTTGCTCGGTGCCACGGCGATCGACGCCGAGAAGGAGGACCGACACGGACCGTTTCTCTTCGATCGTCTGCACTTGTTTGCGTTCTTCAGAGATTTCTAAATTATCGTTCACCCGTGTCACCGTCTCATTGACGTCCCGGTACATCGACCAGACGAACAGTCCGCCGGCGATGAGGATGACGGTCATGACGCCTACTGTGAGCAATACCCATTTCTTCCATGATGATTTCTTGCGATGTCTCGCCATCAGACCACCTGCTTTCATTAAATCTATAGTATGAATAATTCCCGCTTACCGTGTAGTATTATAGCACGTTGCCAAAAAATGCTAACGATTTCTTTCGGATTTTCATGGGAAATGTGTGCGCTGAGGCCGGCGTCGCGTATGACCGGGCCAAGCCGCGTTGATCTCCGCCCCGAGCAGCATCGTCGCCGCCGTCAAGTAGAGCCAGATCTGAAACAAGATGACGATCCCAATCGTCCCGTACGTGTCGCCGAACATCGAGAACTGGTCGACGTAGATGCTGTAGCCGGTCGACAACAGCTGCCACGAGATGACGGCGAAAGTGGCGCCTGGGAGCGTCTCCGTGAATGTGACGTGTTGCTGAGGGGCGAACTTATAAAACAGCGAGAACGCGAAGATGAGGATGACGGTTGAGACGGTATAGCGGGCGAGCGTCGCCAACCGTTCAAACTCCTCGAGCATCGGGAACCACGCGTACATGAGCTCGACGAACTCACGGCCGAAGATGTGGAACACGATCAAGATGACGGCGCCGACGCTGAAGGCGACGAGCGTCAACAGCCCGATGAGCCGACGGACGATGTAGCTGC
Organism: Exiguobacterium sp. SH0S2; assembly: GCF_004337185.1. Taxonomy (NCBI): domain Bacteria; kingdom Bacillati; phylum Bacillota; class Bacilli; order Caryophanales; genus Exiguobacterium; species Exiguobacterium sp. SH0S2. The sequence continues at coordinate 381,171 of NZ_SJVB01000002.1, forward strand.
GCGCCTCGGTCTCGCCGTACGCGAACACGGTCAGCTTGACGAGCCGGGCCGCCCCGTTTGAGGCCGACCAGACGGCGATGACGGCACCGACCGAGATGAGTCCGGCGTTGATGTCGCCGCTGACGTCATAGACGACCGACAGCATGTCACGCACACTCGCGCCCGGGATTAAGATTTCGATCTGCTCGATCAACAGGGCGTCGTCGATTCCGAGCCACGCCATGACGGCGAACAACAGGACGAACGTCGGGAAGATGGCGAGAAACCAGAAGAAGGCGAGCGTGGCGCTATAGTCGTTGATGTGATGGTCTTTGAAGCGATGGCGGACGTCGATGATGAGACAAATCAGTCGGTCGAGCACACGGGTCACCCCTTTTCTTTTCATTATCGCACAAATTAAAACGCCCCATCCGCTTTGGATGAGGCGCCATTGTCATTGTTCCATCAATTCGCCGAGATACGACTTCACGTCTTCAAGTGAGGCCGCATCCGGGTTCCAGTAATAGATGCCGTCTTCAGCCTTGCCGCCAGTGCCTTCGAGACGAAGGACGTCCTGGTTTTTGAAGGCGGCCATATAGTCGGCCGATAGTGTCCGGATGTCTTTGAACGTCATGTTCGTCTTCGCGTTATTGCCTAAGACGTCGAGCATATTGTTGAATTTCGAGATCGAGAAATCGTCTTTGCCTTCGTTGACGAGCGCCGTGATGACATCACGCTGACGCTCTTGGCGACCAAAGTCACCACTCGGGTCGTCGTAGCGCATCCGCGTGTACGCAAGCGCCTCGGGGCCCGACAAGTTGATCGTGCCTGGCTCGAACGAATACTCGCCTGACGTGAAGGCGAACTTGTTCGTCACTTCGACGCCGCCGAGAAGGTCGACCGTGTCTTGGAACCCTTTCATATCGACTTCGGCGACGTAATCGATTGGGATGTCGAGTAAGTTCTCGACCGTCGCGAGCGCCATTTCGGCACCGCCGAACGCGTAGGCGTGGTTGATCTTATCGGTCGTGCCTTTGCCGACGATCTCCGTCTTCGTGTCGCGCGGGATGCTGAGCATCGCGCTCGCATCCGTATTCGGGTTGAGTGTCATGACGATAATCGAATCGCTGCGGCCTTGCTCGTCGGCACGGCGGTCGACACCAAGCAACAGGACCGATACCGGTTTCTTGTCGTTGATCGTCTGCTTGTTCATCCGTTCCGGGCTGAGCCCGGCCGACTCGTTCAAACGACTGACCGTCGAGTCCACTTGGTTATACAAATAAGCTGCCACCCCGACTCCGATGAGCAGGAACAGTCCGACGACGATCCCCACAATCAACGCGATGCGTTTTGCGGGCGTTTTCTTCCTACGACGTTTCTTGACTCTCTTTTTCTTTTGCTCTTCCATGACATTGCACCTTTCCTCGAACCTGTAGTCAATTTCACATAGGTTTTATTTTAGCATGCACCTTATTTTAATATTCCTATTTTTTATAAAAGAGGTAAATGGTTGCCGATTGTTGTCGAATCATTCACTCGCTTATTTTTATCGGCCGGTTTTGAAAAAAGGTTTAGCTTTTCTGGCATATCTTTTTTTAATCCTACCCTGAGCTCCAAAAACCGAAACCGCTACCATTCCGATCACCATAGGCACAAGGTCGCAACACGCAGTTCTAATTCTTACGAAACCGATCGGGGACGTCCTCAATCGATTGTTTTTTTAGGTCCGTTTCCTTATTTCTAAAAAGCCTTATAGTACAAACGCATTATTTTTTGTAATATTTGTATAAGAAATCATGTAAATGTAATTGAAATCCAATTATTTTGCGAAGGGGATAGACGGATGCGTTTCGTCGTCACGTGTTTTATCGAGAAAAAAGAGCCGTTTTCATTTATTATTTATGGAAGTTCGAGGCACCAGGCCGAACGGACATTTAACCAGACGCTCCAGTTGGCCAATCCGCTCAACGACTTCATCGAGGCGAGTGATGGACAGAAGATCCGAATCGGGTCGATCCTCGCCTATCGGATCGATGATATAAATCCTCTCTTTTGAATCCGCTCCATTTCGGGTAACCCTTATAAAGACTAAACCAATCGATTGGGGGAACGAATATGGAACTAGGAATGATTGGACTTGGCAAGATGGGACTCAACCTGGCGCTCAATTTGACGGATGGGGGCCACCGCGTGCTCGGTTACGACCCGGGCAACGTGTCGACGAGCCAGTTCGAGACGCTCGATTCGCTCGAAGCGGTCGTGGACGGATTGAAAGCGCCGCGCGTCGTCTGGGTGATGGTGCCGGCCGGTGACGTGACCGAGCGTGTGTTGAACGATTTGCATGCGCTGTTGTCTCCAGGGGATATCGTCATCGACGGCGGCAACTCGAACTATAAGGAGTCGATGCGGCGGGCCGAGCACTTCAACGACAAACTGATCTACTTCTTCGACGTCGGGACGAGTGGCGGCATGGAAGGCGCACGCAACGGCGCCTGCACGATGATCGGCGGCGATATCGAGGCGTTCGGCAAGATCGAGGAATTGTTCCAAGACGTGTCGACGGACAACGGCTACTTGTACGCCGGGCCGAGTGGCAGCGGGCATTTCCTCAAGATGATCCACAACGGCATCGAGTACGGCATGATGCAGGCGATCGCCGAAGGGTTCGAGATTCTCGAGAAGAGCCCATTCGATTACGACCACGAACAAGTCGCCCGTGTCTGGAATCACGGTTCGGTCGTCCGCTCCTGGTTGATGGAGTTGACCGAGAGCGCGTTCCACAAGGACGCGAAGCTCGACGAGATCAAAGGCGTCATGCATGCGTCGGGCGAAGGCAAGTGGACGGTCGAGACGGCGCTCGAATACGGCGTCCCGGCACCCGTCATCGCCATGTCGCTCATGATGCGCCAACGCTCGCTCGAGGAGGACACGTTCTCCGGCAAGGTCGTCGCCGCGCTCCGGAACGAGTTCGGCGGTCATGCGGTCGAGAAGAAATGAACGACAAAAAGGCAAATCCTTCACGTTTGAGGGATTCGCCTTTTTTTGTGTCTCATTGTCTGTCAGTCTTAATCTCCAGACTGACGTAAGACGTCTTCAATTCAAGTTGATACAACGTCCCGCTGTCCCCGAACGGGCGAACGTTTCCGAACGAGAACTTACCCGTTTCCAAATATGTTCCTGCCTGCAGACGGATGAGCATCGTCGACGGAATCAGCATCTGTTGACTGTTGATTTCAATCGTGTCCTCAGTATAAGCGACCTCGATGTCTGCTTGTTGATACAGTTCGTACTTTTGATAGGCGTCATACTGGGTGAGTGCCTCAAGGTGCGGATACGTCCGGTCAATCATCTTGAACATGTCTTCAAACGAGTCTTCCATCGTCGCCCAGCCCTGTCCTTTCGAGCGCCGTTCATCCAGCACGTCGTCCGGATGGATAAAGTGCGACACGAGTCCGAAGTTCGCGATCGCGTCGACGACAACGAACTGGTCGTCTATCGTTTCATTATATCCGCTCGAAATGCGCGGAAAGTTATATAAGTGTTCATAAATCGGATCGGGGCCGAACTCTTGGACGTAACTGCCTTTCGAGGTGTCCCCGCTGTACAGGCTAGCGATGACGAGTCCATTGGGGAATGCTTCGTTCAAGACGGAAAGGCCTGACGCTCCGATAATGTTTGATGGGGGAACGTAGCTCCGAATCTCTTCCTTCGGTATATAATAGCTAAACGTGTCGACGACCCGTTCGACGGCGCTCCGCATCTCCTCTCGACTCGCCCACGCCGTGTACCCGAGTTCCGGGTCCATCGTCTCCCCGTTCGTCACTAACGGCTGGTGGTTTAATCCGTGCAGCCCGATCTCCCCGTCCACTTGCATGAGACCACGCCCGTACTCGAACATCGATGCCCGAATCTTTTGAACAAGTTGGTCGACATCCTCTTCACTCGTCGCTTTATAGCTCCCGATCATGAACCCGGTGTAGACCAAATCATGGTCGCGGGCAATCTGTTGCACGTCCTGCCACCAGACGTCTGAGAAGAAATCTTTGATCGACAATCCGTACGCGTCCTCGATAACCGGAATTGAATTATCGGGCACCGGTGCCGGGAAATAATCGTCAGCGCCTGCACCATCAAGCCGCGTGAGTTTTTGTCAGACAAGGAAGTCGTGTTCCAAAACATGACTTCACCGTCACCATATGGCGCCATCCTTGAACTACCCCCACCTACGCTTCGCTTAGAGGTGGAGGATTCCTGAGTCATCCGGTCTAACGACCGGAACCTGATCAGGCTAGCCCCGTCGTCCCGACGGTTGAAGAGGCCAAGATTCGTTCAGCCTCTCGTTTCAAGTTCAGTCCTGCGTTCACATCGCGGTCGTGGTGGATCCCGCAGCCCGGGCATGTCCACTCACGCAGACCAAGATGCTTCACGTCTTTGTGTTGATGGCCACAACTCGAACAGAGCTGGCTCGAGGCAAAGGTCTTGCCGACCTTCACGACGGTCTTCCCGTACCAGTCCGCCTTGTATGCGAGCATGCGGAAGAACTCCGACCAACTGACTTCGGAGATGGACTTGCCCAACTTGCGGTTCTTCTGCATGTTCTTCACCTGCAAGGTCTCGATGCCGATGACGTCGTGGTTTTTGACGATCTCGGTCGATACCTTGTGCAGGAAGTCGGTACGCTTGTTGGCGATCTTCTCATGGCTGCGGGCGACCTTGCGCTTTTGTTTTTGATAGTTCTTCGCCTCGGACAGCTTGATGTTCCGGTTCAGTGCGATGAGCCGTCGGCGCGATAGCTTGCGTTGCTCACGCGCCAGTTTCTTCTCAAGCGTGCGAAAATAGCGATCGTTTTGGTACACCGTGCCGTCGGACAGGATAGCGAAGTTCTTGAGTCCGACGTCGACGCCGACGGTTGAGCCGGTCTTCGGCAGTTCGTTGATTTCCTGCTCGACGAGGAGGGAGACGAAGTATTTACCTGAGGCGTTACGTCGGATCGTGGCGTTCAAGATGCGGCCCTCGACCTGCTTCGAGTTGGCGAACCGGACCCACTTCAACTTCGGAAGTTTGAGCTTGTTGCCGACGATCGACACCTCAGGAAGTTGAGACTTGCCTTGGATGTTCGTCTTATAGGATTGGACGGGGTTCCGCTTCGATTTGAACCGTGGCCGTTCGTTCTGCTTCTTGAAGAAGCGGTCATACGCCTCGGCTAGATGTTTGACGCTGGTCTGGACAGATGTGCTATCGACTTCTTTTAGCCAGTCAAACTGTTGCTTCAAGGTAGGAATTTCTTTCGAACAGGAACCGTAGGACAAGCCTTTTCCTGTCGTCTTGTAGGTTTCTTCCCACTTCGCTAAGAAGTGGTTGAAGACGAAACGTGAACAACCGATTGTCTTGGCAATCAGGATTTCCTGCTCCTTTGTCGGATATATTCGGAATTTGTAAGCCTTATGCTTCAACATGATATTCACCCCCTTTGGGTATTTATACCCAATGGATAAACAATTCAGAGTCTAGCGGCAGATCGACATAGCCCGGGAAGAGTTCTCGTTCAAAGATAAGCCCGTTGACCCCATCCAGAAAGTCCCCGAAATCGCTGACACCGACGAGGTCGGCCCACTTCGCATCGATGAAACGTCCGGCGATATAGAGACGCCCCCCTTGTTCGACGTATTGTTTGATCGTCTCGTACGGCCACTGCTCCGTGTTTTCCCCGCTCAAGACGAGCATGTTATGCGGTGACGGGGCGAGCCCCTCGATTTGTGCAGCCGTGATCGATGTATATGGGAGTTTGGCGTAGTCGAGCGCGTATTTGAAGTTCGTCAAAATCGCCTCGGACAATTCATCCTCATTTTGATGAATGTAGATATTGATCGGCTCTCCTTCAAGTTCTCTGCTCTCACCCGCTAGCGTCCTGAACTCTCTCGCTTCATAGGCTTTGGTCGGGATCAACCGGTGGCCATAGTCGAGTCTAAGCAACTGGACAAATAGAATTCCGACCAAGAGTAGTGAAAATAAGGCAGCGACATAGCTGATCATTGATTTGTTCACCAGACTGCACCTTCTAACCGTCTAAGAATGAACCGCCTGTCTTCTTGGATGGTGCTTTCCGGCACCATATCTTTCATCTGGTCAAGCAACGGGCGAAGCTCGGCCTCTCCCTCGTCTGCGAGCACAAGTTACCCCGAGCTCAAGGGACAAGGTCGATTTATCCTCAAGTTTCGTCCGTGGCATGCATGTCACCGCGCGAGCCGGGTCGTCGATCATGTGACGGCACATCGCTTTTACGAATGTTATGACCGTTCCTTGAATTAGGTGTATACTTTGAGACGCATGATTCGCTCGTTTTCATATTACGGGTATGCTGGCCTGTCGGCTGACACGTTCAGCGCTTCGAATCACAGTCTCGCTACGATCACCCCCCGCTATCATTATATGGAAATAATATACACAAAAAATATATAATGTGATTTCATTCATATTGGTGCATACATATAAACGATCGCCCGATTCTTCTAATGTCGCGACGTTTTAGGTCTATTTTCCCGTTTTATTGACTCTTCACTCAAACATATTTACTACCCTTCAAATTATGCGTATATTTGTAAACGCTGCTGTTTTTGTAATGATTGGAAATGAAAATTAGGAATGCTTTACCGTTCCTGACTCGATATATTCAGATTAAGGAGGAAACTATGACTCGGTTCAACTGGATCAATCCGCTCAAATCTCGATTGGCTGCCACTGACTTACCGATCGCACTCGCTGACGTCACGAACGACCGCCACTTCATCGAAGGACACCTCGACCCGGTCTTCTTACTCGACATTCACGGGAACATCGTCGATTCCAACGAGAAACTGTCGCTCTTGCTCGGCTACACGAAGCGTGAGCTGTTCACGCACTTCGCCCGCTTCACGACCGAAGCGGACGCCGAACGGATCCAAACGTATTTCGCAAGCGCCCTGTCAGGAACTGAAGAGACGTACACATGCATGGCGAAACAGAAGGACGGCCGCATGTTGAAGCTGCAAATCACCAACATCCCTGCCTATGACAACCACTTGATCGTCGGTGTGTACGGGATCGCCCGCGACATCACGCAAGACGACCGCTTAAAGGACGAGGTGGGACGGCTTCGCGACTTATACAAGCACGTTGAGGCGTCCATCTATCGAAAAGATTTACGGACCGGTAAGCTCGAGTTTTATACCGCCGGATTTGAGACGTTGTTCCAGACGGCACCGCAAGCGATGGGTGAGGACCCGACATCTTGCCATCACGCGATCCATCGGAACGACTTGGCCAAAGTCCGGGCCGCCCATGCAAGTGTCGAAGCGGGGCAGGAAACGACCGTCCTCTACCGGACAAGCTTTACCGACAGCGTCAAATGGGTCGAGGAACGCCTCATCCCGAAGTTTGACGACGACGGCACGGTCATGGCCGTCATCAGTATCGCCCACGATATCACCCGTCTGAAGACGCAAGAAGAACAGATCTGGCAGCTCGCCATGCACGATTCGCTCACCAGTCTGCCGAACCGGAGCCTGTTTCTCTATGAGCTGGGCGAACGGATGGAGCAGCACGAGCATATCGCGGTCCTGACGATCAGCTTCAACTCGATTCACCGGATCAATCACGACTTCGGCTACGCCGTCGGAGATGACTGGATCGTCGCGGCCACGTCGGCCCTGCTCCATCGTTTGCCGAACGGCAGCTTCGTCGGTCATCTCGGGGGTGACGAATTCATGTTGCTCTTGCCAGATGTCACGGATGAGCCCTCGTTGATCATGAGCTGCCAGTCTTTGCTCAAACTCGGGGAGAAGCATATCCAAGTCGGCCCGTACGAATGGCGACCACCCGTCTCGATCGGGGTCAGCCGCTATCCGCATGACTCGACCGTCGCCGAAGAGCTGCTGCAGTACGCCAACACGGCACTCGGCCGGACGAACTTGCCGGGTATGGACCGGTTCGTCTTTTACGCCTCGAGCTTCAATATCGACTCGTATCGGCGACATCAGCTCGGCAACGATTTGCGTCGCGCCATCGAAGAAGACGAACTCTTCCTTGAATTCCAACCGAAAGTCGACGCTTGGTCGGGCCGGATCGTCGGGGCCGAGGCGCTCGTCCGCTGGCAACATCCCGAATGGGGACGGATTCCGCCGAACGACTTCATCCCGTTGTCTGAAGAGAGCGACCTCCACATCCAACTCGCCGATTGGGTGCTCCATCATACGTGCGCCCATCTCCGCGACTGGCAGGACAAAGACCTCCCCGTCGTCCCGGTGTCGATCAACGTGTCACCGAAACGACTGTTGCATGGGCACTATGCCGAGACGGTCACGCGGGCGCTCCGCCGCTATACGCTCACGCCGTCGCTGCTCGAGATCGAGATACTAGAGACCGATGTCTTGAGCGATAATCGGAAGATTCACGACACGCTCGAACAGCTCGACGCCGCCAATATCCGTGTCGCCCTCGACGACTTCGGGACCGGCTACTCGTCGTTATCTTATTTGCAGCAGTACCCGATAAAGACGATCAAGATCGATCAACAGTTCGCCGCTGACTTGCATGAGAACAAGAAGTCACAGGCGATCGTACGGACGATCCTGTTCATGGCCGAGGAGTTTGCGATGGACGTCGTCATCGAAGGCGTCGAGACGCTCGAACAACTCGATGTCGTCCGACGCCTCAACTGCCGCATCGTCCAAGGCTACTTGTTCAGCCGTCCGCTCGGCGCCGAGCAGTTCGAACGGGCGCTCGAGCACCGCTTCCTAGCAACGACGGAGACGGTCGGTCCAGCCGCCACGCGACAGGCGTTCTCGCTCGAGGCGAGCGTGACGATCCACAAGTTCCACGACCGGGAGCTGTCGATCGGCTCGACCCCGATTCTCGTGACGAAGAGCGGGCTGCAAAGCCTGCATTTTTACGCCCGGGTTCGCCTGCCGGTCACAGAGGCCATCGAATTAAAGATCCTCTTGCCACAAGTCGGTGACAAGACAGATATCCTCGTCCGACTCGTCCGTGTGACCGAGCTCGAAAGCGGTCTGTTCGAATACGAGGCGAGCTATCTCGATACGAGTGAATCGCACCGTGTCATGATGACGTTTCAACAAAACACGCAAGTCCCGAAAAGCTCTTTGTGATCAGTCGAGGGCACTGAAAAACTTCAAATGTTTTTATCTCGAAGTGTTCTTCACGCGAAGCTTCAAAGCGACAAAAACGACACAATAAAAACGACCATTCCTCCGCTCTAAAGGGATGGTCGTTCGTTCATTTCCCGCGTGTCTCTGTCTCGTCGGCTGTCGGGATCACGATTCCGTCGAACTGGTCATCGCGACAGAGCGTGATCGCTTGCATCGCGAGTTGATAGTCCTCTTGCGGCAAGCTGATCAGTTCCGTCGGTAGCACCCATTCTTTATGATTGTACAGATGAATGACGAGTTTGACGAGGACGATTTCGCCCTTCTCGAACGTATTGTCGTCGATGATGGTCGATGTATTGATTCTCCCTGTCTCGAGGTTGATGTACGGCAGCAGAATGTCACGCACCCGCTCGTTCCCCGCGATCACGTACAGCGCCGAGAAATATTCTTTCCCCGCCGCCCCTGGGTCTTCTAACTGACGTGCCAGTTGTTTGAACACGCGATAGTGGTCAGCCGACAAGAAGTCAATGTTATTCATAGTGTTCAGCCTCTCTATCCGTATTTCGCTAGATATGTATCATTTCCACGCTTTGTCAAAACGTAACCCTCTCCGCAGCCTATTCCGCAATCTTTACATTTCGCGATGACAAAAAAAGCGGCAGCCCTTCAGCCGTCGCTCGTCCCGAACAGTTCGGTCCCCTGCTTCACCCGTCCATCATCGTATTTGTAGATGATGTGCTCGGCTGAGAACTCGGTCGGTATCGTGAGCCCGGCCGCGGCCGTCAAGTTGTACAGCCCTTCGCGGAGCGAGATGATATAGTTCGTCACCCGGAAGCTCTTCTCGTCGACGACGAGCGCCCGTTGCAGCTTCGGGTCCGTCGTCGCCACACCGACCGGGCACCGGTTCGTATGACACACTTGTGCCTGGATGCAACCGACGTTGAACATGAGGCCGCGGGCGATGTTGACGAAGTCCGCACCGAGCCCTAAGGCGATGGCGACTTTATCGGCCGTCACGAGCTTGCCGGAGGCGAACAGTTTGATCTTGTCGCGCAGTCCATGCTCGACGAGGAGACGATGGACGTACGGCAACGCGGCGTGAAGCGGCAGTCCGACCGCGTCCGCGAGCTCTTGGTACGTCGCCCCGGTCCCGCCTTCCCCGCCGTCGACGGTGATGAAGTCCGGATATCGATCGGACGTGGCCATGGTGGCGATCAGGTCATGGAGGTCATCGAGCCGACCGACGACGAGCTTGATGCCGACCGGCTTGCCCCCGACGTCGCGCAACCGTTCGATAAAGGCGAGCATCTCCGTGTTCGTATAGAACTCGTTGAACCGGTTCGGGCTGTCGATGCTGACGCCGACTTTGACGTTGCGGATCTTGGCGATCTCCGGCGTCACTTTCGTACCTTCGATATGGCCGCCCCGCGTCTTCGCACCTTGGGCGAGCTTCAGCTCGAAGGCGCGCACTTGTTTGATGGCGCTCTTCTCCTGGAACGCCTCCCAGGAGAACGCCCCGTCCTCGGTCCGGACACCGAACAGCGCCGGTCCGATCTGATAGACGAGGTCGACGTCCCCTTTCAAGTGATAGTCGGACAAGCCGCCTTCCCCGGTGTTCATCCACGTCCCTTTCGCCCGGCCGAGACCGATCGAGAGCGCGCTGATGGCGTTCTCGCCGAGCGAGCCGAAACTCATTGCCGACTGACCGATGAGGCCGCGCACTTGGAACGGCTCCCGGCATGTGTCTTTGCCGATGACCGGTGCGTCTGCAAGCGGCAACAAATACGGCGACACCTTTTGCTCGACGATGTGCTCTTTTCGCGTGAACAGATTGTCGGCGTCGAGATGATACATATGCGTCGTCACCATCTCGTCTCGGGCGATCTTCAAGTCGGCCCGTTGTGTCGGGAACAAGGCGTTCTGGACATAGAAGCCGTTCGCGTCGAAGTCCCGTTCCGAGCCGAAACCGATGAGCCGCGACTTATATTTCCCGGAAATGACGGCCGATTCGTACTCGTTCCGTGAGAACGGCGTCGCCTCGTTGTCGTTCAAAAATAAGTATTGGCGCAGCTCGGGGCCGATCATCTCGAGGATGTAGCGGACCTTGCCGAGGAGCGGGAAGTTGCGAAGGACGGCGTGCTCGCGCTGATTGCGGTCTTTCATCCATAAGTAGAACAGCAGCATGAACGGCATCGAAATCAAAAGCACCATCAATATGAGCAGTACGACCAACATCGTCGTGTTGAGCGACATCGTCCTCTCTCCTCCCGTAGCGTTCGGTTGTCCTTATCCGATACCACGTCGGGTGAACGATGAAACAGCTCCGACCCATAACGTCCTGGGTCGGAGCTGTTTTCACATACGACGGCGTGAGATGGCTTCCCGCATCTGACGGAGCGCATCCCGTCCCGTCTCTCCACGTTGCATCATGACGACCGTGAACAGAGCGTCAATTAAACTGAGCTCGGCGATACGCGAAGCGAGCGCCTCGGAACGGAACTCGGTCTCTTGCGACACGGTATACAAGGCGACATCGGCGAGTTTCGAGAGCGGTGATTTGGCGTAGTTCGTGATGGCGATAATCGGCACACCGCGATCCCGACAGACGTGCGCGACGTCGAGCGTCTCTTTCGAGGCACCCGAATGCGAGATGAGGACGGCGACGTCGTCTGTCGTCAGCTGTGACGCCGACATGAGCTGCATATGTGATTCTAAATTCGCCGTGACGAGCAGGCCGCTACGGACGAATTTGTGGTACGCGTCAAGTGCGATCACAGCCGAACCGCCACTCCCGAAAAACTCGATGCGGCGGGCCGACAGCAACAAGTCGACCGCCTGCTGCATCGTCGCCTCCTCTAAGATTTGGCGGGTCGACTCGATCGTCTTGACGTTCGTCGCGAAAATTTTTTCAGCGATTTGAAGTGGTGTATCGTCTTGCGTGATGTCTTCATGGATATCTTGGAGCGGTGCGACGATATCCGAGGCGAGCGCGATCTTTAGCGCCTGATACCCTTTGAAGCCGACACGTTGACAGAAACGGAACACGGTCGACTCGGCGACATCTAAGTCGTCGGCCACTTGATTGATCGTATGGTGAATGATCAGTTCCGGTTGTTTCAACATATAGTCGGCAATTCGTTGTTCCTTTTTGCTGAGTGTCGAATAGGCACCGCGGATACGGGCCAGTCCATTCATCGATTCCATCATCTATCACCCTTTCGTCTCTCTTAACGATACCTTTCCGAAAAAAATTCCGCAATCTCTATTGAAAATCGAATTTTATTTGATATTATGGACTATAGACGGAAAAAAATTCTTTTTTTGAGGTGACGTTATGAAAATCGGTTTGATTGGATTAGGTAAAATGGGTTACAACTTGGCGCTCAATTTGAGCGACCACGATCACACGGTCATCGGAACGGACGCGTCGAGCGTCGAGGCGACGACAGCGTTTGAAATCGTCCCGACACTTAAGGATGTCGTCGACAAGCTTGAGGCGCCCCGTGTCGTCTGGGCGATGGTCCCGGCTGGTGACATCACCGAGACGGTTCTCACTGAACTCTTCGAGCGACTCGAACCCGGTGACATCGTCATTGACGGCGGCAACTCGAACTATAAATTGTCGGTCGCACGCGCCGAACAATTCGCAGAGAAGAACATCTCGTTCTTCGACTGCGGAACAAGCGGCGGGACGGACGGTGCACGCAACGGGGCCTGCACGATGGTCGGCGGTGACGCGAAGGCGTGGCCAACCATCGAGCCGATCTTCAAGGACCTCTCGGTCGAGAACGGCTACTTGTACACGGGACTGGCCGGCAGCGGCCACTTCCTCAAGATGATCCACAACGGCATCGAATACGGCATGATGCAAGCCATTGCCGAAGGGTTTGATATTTTAGAGAAGAGCCCGTTCGACTACGACTACGAACAAGTGGCCCGCGTCTGGAACCACGGCTCGGTCGTCCGGTCATGGCTGATGGAACTGACCGAGAACGCGTTCAAAAAAGACGCCAAGCTCGATGAGATCCGTGGCGTCATGCATTCTTCAGGGGAAGGAAAATGGACGGTCGAGACAGCGCTCGAACTGCAGGCGGCGGCCCCGGTCATCGCCATGTCACTCATGATGCGCTATCGCTCGCTCGAGGACGATACGTTCTCCGGCAAAGTCGTCGCCGCACTCCGCAACGAGTTCGGAGGCCACGCGGTCGTCAAAAAATAATGTTCGGGAGAAGGTCAGGGGTGGCCTTTTCCTTTGTAAAAATTTGTAAACGGTTACACATACGGTAAAGGGGGAACTACATATGTCAGGCTCTACACTTATCTTGATCGCCGTCGCCGGCATCTTCTTGCTCTTATTTTTGGTCATGCGGACGAAACTTCATGCGTTCGTCTCGCTCTTGCTCGTCAGCTTGCTCGTTGGGATCGCGGCCGGAATGCCGCTCGGGGATGTTATCACCTCGATTCAGAACGGGATGGGCGGGACGCTAGGTTTCGTCGCCGTCGTCGTCGGACTCGGTGCCATGTTTGGTAAAATGTTAGAAGTATCAGGTGGCGCGGAACGTCTCGCCCAGACACTCGTCAACAAGTTCGGTGAGGACAAGGCACAATGGGCACTCGCCATCACCGGTTTCATCGTCGCCGTCCCGGTCTTCTTCGACGTCGGCTTCATCATTCTCGTTCCGATCGTTTATGGCCTCGCCAAGCGGACGGGTCGCTCGCTGCTCTACTACGGCATCCCGCTCCTCGCCGGCCTCGCCGTCACACATAGCTTCATCCCGCCGACACCAGGTCCGATTGCGGTCGCAAACCTCATCGGTGCCGAGCTCGGTTGGGTCATCTTGTTCGGAGTGATCGCCGGGATTCCGGCAGCGATTCTCGCAGGTCCAATTTTCGGGAAGTACATCGCGAACAAGATTCACGTCACCATCCCGGACTATATGGAATTTGAAGAGATCGACACATCGAAAGAATTGCCAAGTTTCAAAATGATCATCTCGCTCATCTCGATCCCGCTCGTGTTGATTCTTGCGAACACGTTGTCTGCGGTACTGTTAGATGAAGGAAATACGATTCGTACGTTCTTGACGTTCATGGGTCATCCGTTCGTCGCTTTGACGATCGCGACGCTCCTCACGTTCATCTTCCTCGGCACGCGCCGTGGTTACACACGTGACGAAGTGCAAGAGATTGCGACGAAAGCGCTCGAACCGGCCGGGATCATCATCCTCGTCACCGGTGCCGGCGGCGTGTTCAAACAAATCTTGATCGACTCAGGTGTCGGTGACGTCCTTGGGGAGATGATGGCCGGGTCACCGCTTCCGGCGATCGTGCTCGCCTTCTTGATTGCGACCGTCGTCCGCGTCGCCCAAGGTTCAGCGACCGTATCAATGGTCACGGCGGCAGGACTCATCACGCCGCTTCTCGAAATTCAAAACATCACCGGGGCCGCGCTTGGCTTGATCGTCATCGCCATCGCCTCCGGTGCGACTGTCCTCTCACACGTCAACGACTCGGGCTTCTGGCTCGTCAACCGCTACTTCGGTCTAGACGTGAAAGACACGCTCAAATCTTGGACCGTCATGGAGACGATTATCGGACTGACCGGATTTGCGGTCGTCTTCTTGATCAGCCTATTCATCATTTAACAAAGGAAGTGATTGTGTGTACACCATTGGCGTCGATATCGGGACGACGAGTACGAAAGCCGTCCTGTTTCAACATCACCAACAACTCGCGGTACATAACGTGCTGTACCCGCTCCTCACCCCGGATACGGAGACGGCCGAGCAAGACCCGGTCGTCATCTACGGGGCGGTGCTTGAAGCAGTCAGTGCCGTCCGGGCGCAAGCCGACGGGCCGATCCGCTTCGTCTCGTTCAGTTCAGCGATGCACAGCTTGATCGCACTCGACGTGTCAGGGCGTCCGCTCACGAACAGTATCACCTGGGCCGATAGCCGGGCCAACCCGTACACGCAGGAGATCAAACGCGACTTTGATGCGAGCGCGCTCCATATGCGCACCGGCACACCGGTCCATCCGATGGCGCCGCTGTCGAAACTGCGTTGGTTAAAAGCGGAACATGCGGACGTGTTCAAGCGTGCCGCCAAGTTCGTCTCGATCAAAGAGTATGTCTTCTATCGCCTGACCGGACGCTTCGTCGTCGACCATTCGATCGCCTCGGCGACCGGTCTGTTCAATTTGAAGACGTGCGACTGGGACGCGGAGGCGTTACATATCGCCGGCGTCACACCGGACCAACTGTCTGAACTCGTGCCGACGACCGAGATCATTCAATTGAAGCAAGACGTGCGTGAGACGCTCGGCTGGGACTTCCCGCTCGTTATCGGGGCAAGCGACGGCGTGCTGTCGAACCTCGGTGTTGGGGCGTTCGAACCGGGCGTCGTCGCCGTGACGATCGGGACGAGCGGTGCCATCCGGACGGTCGTCCGTGAGCCGGTCGAGGACCCGAAAGGCCGGATCTTCTGTTACGCCTTGACCGACAAGCATTGGGTCATCGGTGGACCGGTAAACAACGGCGGCATCATCTTGCGTTGGCTCCGGGACGAGTTCGCGGCGAGCGAGGTCGAGACGGCGAAACGGCTCGGCATGGACGCCTATGACGTGTTGACGCGCATCGCCGAGACGGTCAAACCCGGTTCTGACGGACTGTTGTTCCACCCGTACTTGATGGGCGAACGGGCCCCGCTCTGGGACTCGAACGCGCGCGGCTCATTCTTCGGTCTGAGCATCCACCATAAGCGTGAGCACTTCATCCGTGCCGTCTTAGAAGGCGTCATCTTCAACTTGTACACGGTCATGCTCGCACTCGACGAACTGACGGGCGCACCGAACCGGATCCATGCGACGGGCGGTTTCGCCCAGTCGAAGCTATGGCGCCAGATGATGGCCGACATCTTCGACACGCCGGTCGTCGTGCCGGAGAGCCATGAGAGTTCGTGCTTAGGTGCGGTCATGCTCGGCGAGTATGCGTTCGGTGACATCGACGACTTCACGGCGGTGCCGCAAGTGACGCATGAGCACATTCCGGACGTAGAGGCGACGAGCGTATACCGGGAACTACTTCCGATCTATATTCGCTTATCGCGTCATTTCGCGGAAGAGTATGAAGCGATTGCTGCGTTTCAGCGGAAACATGTGTGAGAGAAGCCGAGTCCTTCAAGGGCTCGGTTTTTTTGAGGGAATCAATTATTCGGATGCGGTCGCAGGTGCTAAAGTACATCCGTCATCGGAATACGATCATTTGAATGAATGACAGGATTACGAAAGGATATTCAATTACATATCTGGAAAATAACGATAGGGTTAAAGGTGCCTACACTGCCCTTGGAAGGGTTATAAGTTTTAGTGAATGAAAAGGATGATCATCAGGAGAAGGGATTGATTCAGTGGCCATTGCTGTCGGATATATCATTGCATGTATAGGTGCATTTGTGGCTTATTGGTTTAGTACGGGAGAATCGAGAAAGAAAAAATATAAAATATGGGGCATCGCTCTGATGCTTCCCATTTCGCCCGCTTTAGCATTTTCAATCGGGCTCTCTTATGCAATTAGTGTCGAAAATGGTTGGGCCGGATTAATCATGTGGCTTATCTTCCCCATTATTTTCTTAATCGGACTCACTCTGCTGTTAGTTGGCATTTTCAAAAAAGAAAAGACAATCAAGTCGAACAGAACTTCTAGTACGTAGAAGTTCTGTTTTTCTATAGATGGCTTCGAAAAATCGACTTATTTCACTCGTACGTCACCATGATAAACTGTCCGGACGCACGCTGACTCGTCAGTCTCAACTTCGTCTCCTTCGTGCCTTCCGGGAAGAGCGGGATGCCTTCTCCTAGGACGACCGGTGCGATGGCGATCTCATAACGATCGATCAAATCGTGTTCCATCGCGGCCTTGATGATTTCCCCGCCGCCGATGAGCCAGACGTCTTTGTCGACTTCTCGTTTCAACCGCTCGATCAACTGCTCGATCGGCTCGTCCGTAAACGTGACGTGCTCGGCTTCCCGCTCCGGGCTCCGCGTCAGAATGTAGTTCGGGATGTCCGGGTACGGATAGCGGTCAGGCTCTAACTTCAACACTTCCTCGTACGTCTTCCGCCCCATGATGACCGCACCGACCGTCTTGAAGAAGTCGGCGTAGCCGTTGTCCCCATCCCCAATAATTTCAAATAGCCAATCGAGCTGATCGTTCGTCCGAGCGATCTTTCCATCTAAACTCATCGCGATATATACGACGACGTTTGCCATGATGTATTCCTCCTTGGTTCGTGATACATTCAGCTTAATCGACAAACACGACAAAACATGACGGGAATGGTTCATTTGAAAAAACGACATTTGCAGTTGATCCGATTGCTCAACCGGGGACGACGCTTCACGGCGGACGAACTGGCGACAGAGACGGGTGCCTCGGTCCGGACGATTCAACGGGACATGTTCACGCTTGAAGAACTCGGCTATCCGATATGGAGCGTCCCTGGCACGGGCGGCGGTTATGAGATGTTGCCGAACCGCTTGCTACCGCCGCTCCAGCTCCGGGAGCAAGAAGCGGTCGCGCTCTACCTCACGCTCAAATGGATGGAACAGATCCCGGACGTACCGTTCGGCGATATGCGCGACACGCTGTCCGACTGGTACGTGAACGAGCTGCCGCACGACCTCGAGATGAAGATCGCCCGACTTGAAAAGAACATTCTTTGGCTCGGGAACAAGACTGTCCCGCCGGCACCGTTCACGAAAGACGTCTATGAGGCGGTCGAACGAAAACGAAAAGTCGAAATGACGTACGCGACGACGAAAGGACAACGGACGTTCACAATCGAGCCGGTCGGGATGGCGCTCCTCAACTTCAAATGGTACGTGTTCGGTCTCTCGGATTACGGGTTGCGTCAATATCGGATCGACCGGGTCGAAGCGCTACGCCTGCTCGATAAGACGTTTGAAGCAGATGATTTGGCGACGCTCCTCGAAGCAATTGACGAACGAACCGGCGTGACCGTCCGGCTCAATATCACTCCGCTCGGCCGCCGTCTGCTTGAAGACGTATTACCCGATATCGCTGAAAAGAATGAGTGGGATGTGCCGGAAGCAGAGCTCCCGTTCTTGTCGCGGCAGTTGCTCGCGGCCGGCGCGGAAGTCGAGGTCGTGGCACCGATCGAATTGCGTGAGATGATGCGAGATCAAACAGAACGGCTTTGGGACCTGTATCGGTGAGCAAATCGATGCTTTGGCCTCATGTCAAAATTGTCTTTATATGGTAATATCAGTTCATATTGCTACATGTAAAGGAGCGCTATTATGACTAACAAGCTATCGTTCTCCACGTTATTCCTTTCCATCAGTGTCATCTCCCTCTGCGCCATCATGGTATACCTCAACGTCTCGACGCTCGAGTTGAACGAGACGATTGGTTCAGGCGTTTTCTATTTTAAGGGCTATTATGAGGAAGGAAATATGATTGTCACCGAGCAAGGTATCGGCGTCATCACGTTGCCACTCGCGATCGGACTCGTCACATCGACACTCATCAAGGTCGTCCGGTACTACAAAACACCAGCGTTCACGAACTAAAAATCAGCCCGTCAATCAACCGATTGATGGGCTTTGTCTTGGCTATAAACGAGCAACGCGAATCATCAATTTCTTGTACAAAAATATGCTGTTTCGCCTTCTAATCGGGTAAAGAGTAACGTATATTTCACGCCGGCACCGTCCAACCCCCGTCGACTTAACGTTAGGAGGGTTTGTACGATGAAGAAGAGCTTGATTTTGTTCGTGTTGGCCTTTTTATTAATTAGTCCTTTGTCGCCAGCAAGCGCGGCGACGCCGAAAGCGTACAACGACCGCAGCCTTATCTATTTGACGTTCGATGACGGGCCGCATCGTCAGACGGGCGCGTTGCTCGACGTTTTGAAGAAGCATAAGGTCAAGGCCACGTTTTTCATTCTCGGCAACAATATAAAAGGCAATGAGAAATTGCTGAAGCGGATTGTCGCCGAAGGACACCTCATCGCTCTGCACGGGATGACGCACGACCGGCATAAGTTTTACCGGACGCCGACGACAGCCGTGCGCGAGATGCAGACGGTCCAAAAGCTCGTCTTCCAAGTGACAGGCGTCAAATCGAACATCGTCCGCACCCCGTATGGTAGCGATCCGTACATGACATCAGCGCACAGGCAAGCGATGGCGAAAGCCGGCTTCCAAATGTGGGACTGGAACGTCGACAGTCTTGACTACCGGTATAAATCGGACAACCGCCGCGTCCAAAATCAAGTGTTCGCCCGGCTCGACGCGAACTACAGAGCGAGAATCGCCTCGATCATCCTGACGCACGACCATTCAATCACCCCGACCGCACTCGACTACATCCTCCGCCATTCGAAGAAACGCGGCTACGAATTCAGGACGCTACAAGGCATCAAAACCCCGCACAACTTCTTCAATAAATGGAAGCCAAGACAGTAAAAAATGCCGAGTCGCATGGACTCGGCATTGCTGTTTACATCTCGAGCTCTGTGAACGCGAGCGGAACGAGTTCTTCGAGCGTCACTTCTTTGACGTCGGCGTTGCCGTTCGTGAGCAACACTTTAAAGTCCGGATCACCGAACTCGACGAGCACTTGGCGGCAGATGCTGCATGGCGGCAAGAAGTCGACCGTGTCACCTGACACCGCAACGGCTTCGAAGTCACCTTTTTTATAACCTTGCGCGATGGCCGTGAATACAGCCGTGCGCTCGGCACAGTTCGTCGCTCCGAACGAGACGTTCTCGACGTTGACGCCGTCGATGACCGTCCCGTCCTTCATAAGAAGGGCCGCTCCGACGCGGAAGTTCGAATACGGTGAGTAGGCGTTCTCTTTCAATTGACGGGCGCGCTCGACTAATTGTTGTTGGTTCATGGGATTGTATCCTCTCTGACTCAAAATGAACTGATGCCAGTTCCCGTGCCTCGATTTTTGGGCAGGATTTTTAGCATACACCCCACATCGACCAAAGTCAACGTCTTTTTGATGGCGCTTTCACCTAGACGAAACAGGAGCCGTGTCCCACCAGACACGGCTCCTGTCGTCTACAATTCCCCTCTCCGGTTCATCCGAATCAAGAGGTAAATCAAATACGGTGCCCCGACCATGCCGGTGATGACCCCGACCGGATAGCGGACGGTGAAAGCGAACTGACCGATCAAATCGGCGGCGAGCACGAGGACGACGCCGACAAGTCCGGCCGGAATGATCGTCGAGCGTCCATCCCCGACGAGCCGTTTCGCGATCGGTCCGGCAAGGAAAGCGATGAAAGCGATCGGTCCGGTCGTTGCTGTCGCCAGCGCGAGCATGAGCACCGAGGCGATGATCAAGAGGATCCGGGTCTGGTTCGTCTTGATGCCGAGCGACGTCGCCGTCATCTCCCCGAGCTCTAAAATCTGCAGCTGCCGGCTGAGGCGGAGGATGACCGGGAGACAGAGGGCGACCGCGATCATGAGCGGCGGCAACGTCTCCATCTTGACCCCGTTCAAACTGCCGCTCAGCCAACGCATCGCCGTCCCGACATCGTTTTGGCGACTGATGAGCAATAAGTAGTTGATGACCGCGGTCAGCATCGCTTGGATGCCGATCCCGACCAAGACGAGACGTCCGATCGAGAAAGCGGCGCCTTTTGATAAGACGTAGAGCACGATCACCGTCGCGAGTCCCCCGATGACCGAGATCACCGAGACGAACGTGTTGCTCGCCTGCAAGACGACGATGCCGAACACGGCGGCCGCACTCGATCCTGTCGTGATGCCGATGACGTTCGGGTTGGCGAGCGGGTTTCTGAGCATCGTCTGGAACACTGTCCCGGCGATACCGAACGCGAGTCCTGAGAAGACGCCGGCGAGCATGCGTGGCAGACGGATCGTACCGACGGCGAACGAGGCACCCGGTACTTGTTCCCCGAACAAGACACGGACGACGTCCGCGACCGGATAGATCGTATTGCCGAGCATGAGCATCAATGCGCTCAAGGCGAGCGCGAGCACGAATAGCACGAGCGTCACGAACACCGTACGCTGCCGGCGCTTGCGACTATTGTGAATGATAGGTTGAACTGACTGTTTCATCATAGGCCACGCACCTTCACTTTCATCGTCAAGGCGATCAAAATCGGCGCCCCGACGAACGCGGTGACGATGCCGACTTCAAGTTCTCCCGGACTGCCGAGCAAACGCCCGACCACGTCGGCGAACGTCAACAGGATGGCGCCCGATAAGGCCGACATCGGAATGATGTACCGTTCATCCGGGCCGAGCACGAGACGGATCAAGTGCGGGGCCAACAGACCGATAAAGCCGATCGGACCGGCCAATGCCGTCGCTGCGCCACACAAGATGACGCCGGCGAACGAAGCGATGACTTTCAACGAACCGATCCGGACCCCGAGTCCCGTCGCCATCTCTTCGCCGAGCGCCATGATGTTGAGTGACGGGGCCGCGAAAATGGCGATAAAAATGCCGGCGATGAAGAACGGGAGAAACGTTACGATCGAGTCCATCGTCCCCGCCCCGACGCTGCCGACTTGCCAGAACCGGAACTGGTCCATGACGTTCGAGCGCGGGATCATGATTGCCATGACGAGCGAGGACAAGGCCGCACTCGTCGCCGCCCCGGCCAAGACGAGCTTGAGCGGGGTCGAGCCGCCCCGCCCGAGCGAGCCGATACCGAACACGAACGCGGCCGTCAAGAGCGCACCGACGAGGGCGAACCAGATGTAGTCGCCCGCAGTCGAGATGTTGAAGAACGCGATCCCGACGACGACGAACAGCGCCGCGCCCGTGTTCACCCCGAGAATACTCGGGTCAGCGATCGGATTACGTGTCACCGACTGCATCAAAGCACCCGACACACCGAGCGCCGCGCCGCACATGAGACTGAACAGCGTCCGCACGACCCGTTGCCGGACAATGTCCGCTTCATACGACTGAACAGCCGGACGGAATAAACCGTCAAGCAGTTCATCCCATCCGACTGTCCGTGAGCCGAAAGCAAGTGAAGCGAGCATGCAGACGACGAGCAGGACGATCGACCCTACGAGCAGGAGCGGGAAATGTCTCGGCGTTTGCAACTTCTTCAGCGTATTCATATGATTACTCGACTTTCCCGAGTGCTTCTGAGACGAGCTTCAAGTAGTCGTCGATCGTGTATTCGATCGAGAGCGGTGACGGTGTCCCGGCAGCCGCAAGTGGCGTGTTGTCTTCGATCATGACGACCGATCCGCGCTCGATAGCCGGTACTTTGCTGTAAAGCGGGTCAGCTTGAAGTGCTTTCAACGTCTCTTCGTTGCCGTAAGCGACGAAGATGTCGACGTCGTTCAAGATGTCGGCGTTCTCCGAGCTGAGCTCGAGGTAGAAGCTGTTCTCGTCTTTAATTTGGTCCGTGATGTTTTTTGGGTACTCCATGCCGAGCTCTTCGATGAAGGCGCCACGCGGGTCACCCGTCGTGTAGATGTAGAACTTCGAAAGGTCGTCCGGGCTGAGCGCGATGAAGGCTGCTTTTTTGCCAGCCATGTCCGGTACTTCAGCCGCTTTGTCAGCGATGAGTTTCTCTGTGTCTTCGATCAACTGTTTGCCTTCTGCTTCCATGCCCATGGCGATCGAGTCGTAGAGGACCGTGTCCTGCCATGATGAGACCCAAGGCGTTTCTTGGTAAGCAACGACCGGGGCGATTTCGCTCAACGTGTCGTAGTCTTCTTGCGTGATGCCTGAGTAGGCAGCCAAGATGACGTCCGGCTGTGAGTCAGCTATCGCTTCGAAGTCGAGACCGTCTGTGTCTTGGTAAATGTTCGGGTTTTCTTCCCCAAGGTCTTTTAGCTTCTCAGCCGTCCATGGCAACATGCCGCTGCCGTCTTGGACACCGTAGTTCGCAGCCGAGAAACCGACTGGGACGACGTCAAGCGCAAGGGCGACGTCTTGGTTCGACCAAGCAATTGTTGCGACGCGTTCCGGTTTCTTGTCGATGACCGTCTCGCCTAACGCATGTTTAATCGTGATCGGATAGCCTTCTGCCGTTTCGGCAGACTCATCTGTCGTGGCCGCATCTTCATTGTTCGAGCCGCATCCTGCGAGCACGAGCACGAATGCAGACATGATGATGAACATATGTAGCATCTGTTTGTAGTTTTTCACGTTCTGATCCCCTTTTCTTATGACAATGCCTTTATAACGACATTGATAATCATTATCATTTATGAGTATAGAATGAATTGAGAAACGTTGTCAACGTGAAGTTTAAGGAATTCATAAGTTGTTCCATTGAAGAAACTAAAAAACCTGCCCATCTCCATCTACAGAGAAGGCAGGCTCAAGTCAAAGTCGTTCTTTTAGAGCGGTTTCCCAAACTCGGGGCGCCCTTCCTCATTCCATATAAACATTTGGGCCCGCGCATGACGATTCGGATCGTACAGTGGATCACCTTCGATCTCTGTATACGTCCGAGCGTGGTAAACGATGACGTCTTCACCGTTCTCGTTCACCGTGAAGCTGTTGTGTCCGGGACCGAATTGATTGACTGCTTCATTCGTTTGGAACACCGGCCGAAACGCTTTCGACCATGACGCCGGGTTCAACACATCAGATTCGCTTGATGCACACAGCATGCCCAAACAGTAATTATCATCGGTCGCACTCGCAGAGTACGTGATAAAAATTTGACCGTTCCGCTTCAATACTGCTGCTCCCTCATTGACGAGAAAACCGCGTGTCTCCCAATCGAACTCCGGCTTTGTCAACATGACTTGCGGCAATTTGATGGTCCATGGATTTTCCAGCTCGGCGATATATAAATTTGAGTTCCCGTCGATGGCGGGATCTTTTTGCGCCCACACGAGATAATGTACGTCTTTATGCTCAAATACAGTCGCATCAAGGGCGAACGAATCCCATTCGGTCTGGACTTGACCTTTTTCGACCCATTCCCCGTCAAGCGGGTTCGCCGATTCGTTCTCTAACACGAACATGCGGTGGTCGAACAAACCATTGACGATGTCACGTGACTTCGCGGCAGCAAAGTATATATACCATTTACCGTGAATGTGATGTAGCTCAGGCGCCCAAATCAAGTCGCTCATCGGGCCCGTCTCATGCTTCACCCATGCGGTCACCGGCTCGGCCGTCTTAAGCGCTTGAAGTGATTTAGCCCGACGTAGCTCAATCAAATCATATTCAGGCACTGACGCCGTGAAGTAGTAATAGCCATCGGTATGCATATACACCCACGGGTCGGCCCGTTGTTCTAAAATCAAATGTCGATCTTCCACTTGCTTCATCGTACAGCCTCCTCGTCACGAATCGGTCGGCCGAACACTGGGCCGACTTCATCCCACATGAACGGTTGGACACGCGTATGTCGGTTCGGGTCCCAGAGCGGGTCCCCTTCAATCTCTTTGTAGTTACGGGCGTGATAGACGAGGATGTCCGTCCCGTCATCTAGCGTCGTAAAACTGTTATGGCCCGGTCCGTATTGGCTTGCCGTTTCATCGGTTTCAAAGACCGGTTCGGGATGTTTCGTCCAACTCCGAGCGTCCAATAGAGTACTCGTCTCCTCGGCGCGCAGAAGGCCCATGCAGTAGTTGTGGTTCGTCGCACTCGCAGAGTACGTGATGTAGATATGACCATTCCGCTTCAAGACGGCGGGACCTTCGTTTACAAGGAACCCGACCTTCTCCCAGTCATACTCCGGCGTCGCAATTATCGTTTGTGGCCCCGTGAGCGTCCACGGATTCTCCATCTCCGAGATGTAAAGGTTCGAGTTACCTTCGATGGCCGGGTCTTTTTGGGCCCACACATAATAGAGGCGCCCCTCGTGCTCGAACGTCGTCGCATCAAGCGCGAACGATTCGCACCAAGTCCGGACCTGTCCTTTTTCGACCCATTCGCCTTCTAACGGATTCGATGAGCTATTCTCGAGCACGTACATCCGATGATCGAAAATGTCGTCTTCCCGCGCGGCCGCGAAATAAAGGTACCATTTCCCATGGATGTGATGTAGTTCCGGAGCCCAAATATTAGCGCTCATGATTCCTGTCTCATGCTTGTTCCAAACGACTCGTTCTTCCGCCTCTGTCAAGCCCGCGAGCGTTTTCGCTCGACGGAGCGGAATGCCAGTGAAGTCAGGCAATGAGGCCGTGAAATAATAATAGCCATCTGTATGGCGTGTGATCCATGGGTCCGCCCGTTGTTCAACTAACGGATTCGTGATCGTCTCTCTCATAAAGAACGCTCCCCTATCTCAGATTGTGTTCGCTTCAAGCTCATATGTTTCAATAACGTATGTCGTTCTCTCAAGCGGTATGCCTCTCTCCGACTACTCGCTAACAGAAGTGAGGAGACTCCGATCTCTTCGGGTCGAAGCGGCGCCTGTAACGCGCGGAAGATGTGTTCGAGCTCTTCCCGTGTCGGCATCTGCTCGGCCCACGTCCGTAACGAGTCCGGTGTGTTGGGCCAGTCGAGCATCGTCGTTTTATACGTATCGATGAGCTCCATCGTGGCGATGGCGACTTTCGTTCCATGAAGGACCGCCGGACGATGGTTGGCGATAAAGTCCATCTCCCAATAATGGGACAAGTGATGCTCACCGCCGGAAGCTGGATGCGAATGGCCAAAAATCAACATGGCGATCCCCGACAACAGTAGGGACTCCATCAGTTGATCCAACCCGTCCGCGTCTCGTTCATAGATGGCAGGCAAGGTGTCCACACACGATTGTAAAGCCTGTTCTGTCAGCGATGCTGCGACCGCACAAAACGGTTCACCACCGTCAAACGCTCCAAATCGCCAGTCCAACAAGGACGTGTACTTCCCAAGCATATCGCCGACCCCTGCTGCAATCAATGCATCGGGTGCCTTACGAATCACCTGGTTCGGGACGAATACCGCAATCGGAGAAACGAGTTGGTACGTGATTTTTTTGCCTCTTACAATGAGCGGCGCCCCTTTTGACGTAAAACCATCCACTGATGGTGCGGTCGGCACCGAGATGAATGGCACTTTCGTTTTGGCCGCACAGAAACGGGTGACATCGTGAATCGTACCTGCTCCTAGCGCAATGAGCGCGTCGACGGTTGCCTCTTGGGCAAGCAACACTTGAACGACCGAGCGTTCATTCGCCAAGACGTCACCTTGCTCGTCCGCTTGGAGCGAAACGAGCGACACATCGACTCCGATTTTCATCAAGGCTTCTCGTAGCGGGAGAAACCCGACGCGCTCGGTATTGGCGTCGGCGACGACAAGGACACTTGTCCATCCTTTTTCTTGTACAAATTCGGCCAATTCGTCCCAGACGTGATCTGACGCGACCATCCGTTCAATTGTGATCGCGTGATGAGGATTCCCGCAGTCACAGGCTTGCACACGTTGGTTGATCTGTTCGAGGTTCATCGGCTGACTCCTGTCTCGACTCGGTACGTCGTTTGCCAGCGGTACGTGTCTCCCGCCTTCAAACGAATCGACGGGAACGTCTCATGGTGCACCGCATCAGGGAGGTGTTGCGGTTCAAGACAAACGCCGTAGTAACGTCTCGACATCCCTTCACGCAATGAAGTCGTCTCGTTCATCTGATTCCCCGAATAGAGGACGATGGCGGGGGCGGTCGTCGACAACGTCAACTCACGCTGTGACTCTCGGTCATACAATCTCGCTTCACGTCGATCAGTGAAAATAAACGGATGATCGTAGCCGTTGACCAATTCATTTTGCGGATGTGTCGAGACGACACCATCGGACAAGGCGCGACCTGTCCGAAAGTCGAACGGTATACCGTCCACTTCAAGCAAGCGTCCCGTCGGAATCAAATCATCACGCAGCTCAGCGAACGTGTCGGCGGACAACGTAAGCTCATGGTTCAAGATGTCCCGCTCGCCCCCACTCAAGTTGAAGTACGTATGGTTTGTCAGATCGCATATTGTGTCTTTGTCACACGTTGCCTCGTACGTGATGATGACACCTTGGTCAATCAGTTCGAACATGGCGCGGACATCGAGCGTGCCAACATACCCGTTCGCTCCGTCCGGACTGACATAATGAAGCAACACGCGATCAGACGTCACCTGCTCGACCGCCCAGACGCGACGATGTAAACCATCCCCGCCGTGCAGATGATGCATTCCATCATTCGCAGGTAAGCGATAGGTCGTGCCGTCAAGATCGAACGTGCTGTTGTCGATCCGTCCGGCAACTCGACCGATTGTCGCTCCTAAATAATACGTGTCCTTCATGTATTCCTCGACCGTGTCGTATGACAAGATGATGTTTTCCCAACCCTCGTCTTGAATCGAGAATTCTTGCAACGTCGCACCGTAAGTCAATATGTTCAAGCGACACGAGTCATTTTCGAGTACGATTGTTGACTCTGTTTGCTGCTTCATGACATCTACTCCTTTTTACCAAACGTTCAATGGGCAGTGCTTCGTCGCGAGTCTGGCCCGATATGAGACATAGCACCCACATTTTAAACACGTGTCTTGTTGGTGGAACGGACAAGCCGCACAATGCGTGAGTCGTGCCTCATATTCGGCATCTGGGACTTGGTCCATGACTTCCGCATCGATGGTTAACAGCCAGTCCGTATCCGTTTCCTGAGGAAGACATGTCCGGCATCGTCGCGTCTCCACCACTGTCATCTCAGCGGACCGCGATCGTGATGACGCTCATCGCCGGGACGTCGAAAACGAGCTTCCCGTCTTCCGTGACAGTCACATCATGATTGCGTGGTGAGACGAGATCCGGCTGTTCGAACGTGTTATGGGCGTTCAAGTGGTCCGCCGTCAAGATTCGGGCCGACACGTCAGAGATGGCGCCGATGCCCCGTAAATCGATTTCGACCGTATCGCCTTGCTCATGGTCGAGTTGGCACAAGCTAATATGGAGCACCCCGTCCGCATTTCGCGAAGCAGTGGCGTTCACCGCCGGAATTGCTTCATCTTTGGCCACATAGTTACGTGTATGCGCGGCGAGTTCGACGCGCTCTGCGTCTTGGTGGACACTGTACATCTCGAACACATGATACGTCGGAGTGAGGACGAACTGGTCTCCTTCTGTCAAAATCATCGCCTGCAACACGTTGACCATTTGGGCGATGTTCGCCATATGGACGCGGTCGTTATGGTTATGGAAGATGTTGAAATGGATTGCAGCCACGAGTGCATCCCGAATCGAGTTTTGTTGATACAAGAAACCTGGGTTCGTCCCTGGCTCGACATCGAACCAAGTGCCCCACTCGTCTACAATCAACCCGACGCGTTTCTCCGGGTCATACTGGTCCATGATTTGGCCATGCTTCGTGATCAACTCATCCATATGGAGAGCGCGCTTCAATGTGATGAACCATTCGTCCTCCGTGAAATCGAGGGCTGATCCTTTGCCCAACCAGAAGTCGCCGGGGATCGTGTAGTAATGGAGACTGAGTCCATCCATCATCGTCCCTGCTTCCCGCATGAGGACCTCTGTCCATTTATAGTCATCGATATTCGCTCCGCCAGCAATTTTATAGAGTTTGTTGCCGTCATAGTTGCGGACGTACGTCTGGTAGCGGCGATACAGATCCGCATAGTATTCCGGGCGCATGTTTCCGCCGCAACCCCAGTTCTCATTCCCGACGCCGAAGTAGGTGAGTTCCCACGGCTCAGTCCGACCGTTCTCTTGACGCCAGTTCGACATCGGTGACTCGCCGCCGAACGTCATGTATTCCACCCATTCCGACATTTCTTGGACCGTCCCACTTCCGACATTCCCGCAGATGTATGGCTCACACTCGAGCAGTTCACAGAGGCGCATGAATTCATGGGTGCCGAAGTGATTGTTTTCGACGACCCCACCCCAGTGCGTATTGACCATCCGTTTACGATTCTCGTTTGGACCGACTCCGTCCTTCCAGTGGTACTCGTCGGCAAAACAGCCACCCGGCCAGCGGAGAACGGGAATATTCAATTTCTTCAGGGCAGCGAGCACGTCATTTCGAATGCCGTCGGTGTTTGGAATCGGGGAATCAGCACCGACCCAGAGGCCTTCATAAATACAACGACCTAAATGTTCAGCAAAGTGCCCATAAATGTGCTTGCTGATTTTCCCTTTCGATAAGTCGGCATTGACGATGATCTGCGTCGTTCCTGTCGCCTTGTGCATCGGTTTAATGAGTTGGTTGTTCATTGTCTCTCCTCCATGAAGAAGGGCCATCAAAGTGGCCCTTTAGATTATGGTCGATAGTAAAGTTCGTTCCACCGTAGCTCGTTGTTGAACTGGACCGTCTCGGTCTTGGCGTCGATGACTGCGATTTCAACGTCGAGCAGTTCCGCAAAATCACGCAATTGATCGGTCGTCACTTCATAGGAGTAACATGTATGGTGCGCGCCGCCGGCTTGAATCCAGTTTTCGACCGCTTGCGCCATCGAAGGTTCTGTTTTCCAAAGAACGCGGGCGACCGGTAAGTTCGGCATCGCTTCTTCCGGCTGGATGCCTTCAACTGTATTAACGAGAAGACGGAAGCGATGTCCGAGATCGATGATACTCGCATTCAACGCCTTGCCGCTCTGTCCTTCAAAGACGATACGTGCCGGTGCTTCCCGGTCACCGATCCCGAGCGGATGGACTTCGATTCTTGGTTTATCGACAGCAATCGTCGGACAAATCTCAAGCATGTGGGCACCGAGCACCATTTCGTTACCCGGCTCAAAGTGGTACGTATAATCTTCCATGAACGACGTCCGCTCGTTGTTCGCCATAATTTTCATGAGACGGACCAACGCCGCCGTTTTCCAGTCGCCTTCTCCAGCAAAGCCATACCCTTGCTCCATCAAGCGTTGGACGGCAAGACCTGGCAACTGCTCCATGCCATGCAAGTCTTCAAACGTCGTCGTGAAGGCGGTATAGCCACCTGCCTCGAGGAAGGCTTTCATCCCAAGCTCGATGCGACCTTGATAACGGACGGATGCGAGGAATTCATCTTCAGCCATCCCTTTATTCGCGATATCATAGCGAGACGCGTATTCATTCATTAACGCATCGAGGTCAGCGTCTGTCACGGCGTCCATATATGTGACGAGATCGCCGACCCCATACCCGTCAACCGTCCAGCCGAGGCGAATCTGCGCTTCGACTTTATCGCCTTCTGTCACAGCGACGTTACGCATGTTGTCACCAAAACGCGCCACTTTTAACGCCTTACTCTCCGACAACGCATGCGCCACTTTCATCCAGTTCGCCATCTTCCCACGTGTCGCCTCATCTTGCCAATGGCCGACGATCACTTTGCGTTTGACGTTCATGCGACTCGTGATAAAGCCGTGCTCCCGGTCGCCGTGCGCCGATTGGTTCAAGTTCATGAAGTCCATATCGATCGCATCCCACGGGATATCGCGATTGAACTGTGTCCCGAAATGGAGCAACGGTTTTTGCAGGACACGCATGCCACTGATCCACATTTTCGATGGCGAGAACGTGTGCATCCAAGTGATGACACCCGCACACGAGTCGTCCGCGTTCGCTTTTAACATCATCTGACGAATTTCTTCTGAATTTTTAACGACGCCTTTAAATACGACTCGATCCTTGAATGCGTCGTCCGCATCGAGACCGACCACCATGTCTTTTGAGTTTTGTTCAACTTGTCGGAGCACGTCTTCGCCGTAAAGCATTTGGCTTCCTGTCACGAACCAAAATTCGTATGTTTTCGCTGTCAACATTCAAAGTCCCCCTAATATCAAGGCGAGTGACGGTCATTTTTGGCCGTAGTATGCATTCGCCCCGTGTTTTCGCAAATAATGTTTATCTAATACGCTCTGTTTAATCGGTGTCAGGCCTGGATTTAAATTCAAGGCATGAAGGCCCATCTTCGCGACTTCTTCGAGGACGACCGCGTTATGGACGGCTTCATCCGCGTCTTTGCCCCAGCAAAACGGTGCGTGGTTCGCCACGAGCACACCGGGTACGGCGACTGCTTCGAGCATCAACTCATCAAGTGTTTCCAAGATGACATGTCCCGTCTCGAGTTCATACGCCGTTTCGATTTCCTCGTCTGTCAATTCACGGGTGCATGGGATCTCGCCATAAAAGTAATCAGCATGTGTCGTTCCAAACGCCGGGATGGCCCGCTTCGCCTGTGCCCAACTTGTCGCCCATGGCGAATGTGTGTGCACGACACCACCGATTTCAGGGAGAGACCGGTAGAGCGCGAGATGGGTCGGTGTGTCTGATGAGGGACGCAGTTCACCTTCGACGATGTTACCTTCGAGATCGACGACGACCATATCCTCCACGGTCAATCGTTCGTAAGGGACGCCGCTAGGTTTGATGACGACCAAACCGGCGTTGCGGTCGATGCCGCTGACGTTGCCCCAGGTGAACGTGACCAAACCGTGCTTCGGAAGAGCCAAGTTTGCTTGTAACACTTCTTCTTTCAAGCGACGGCTTACCATACAGGCTCCTCCTTCACACGTGAGGCTTCAGCTTTTATTTTTTTCAAACGTTTCATGACGTCGTTTTCGCCGCGACCAAAGTAATCGTATAGTTTCGTGTATTCGGCGAACAAAGCGTCATACGTCTCGACGTTCTCCAAGATCGGCTTATACGTCTCTTCTTTGATGCGGCCCATCTTCGCTGCAGCTTCTTTGATCGTGGCATAACCGCCCCGCTCCGCGCCGGCAGCTACTGCTCCGAACATGGCGGAGCCTAGAGCTGGTGTTTGCGAAGAGGCTGAGATTTTGATCTCCATGTTCAAGACGTCCGCATAAATTTGCATCATGAGTGCGTTCTTTTCGGCAATCCCACCTGCGGCATACACTTCATGCACGGGGACGCCGCTGTTGCGGAACGCTTCCACGATCGTCCGCGTCCCGTACGCTGTCGCTTCGATTAACGCCCGATAGATGTCTTCCGGCTTCGTGAGCAATGTCGCTCCGAGAAGGACACCCGTCAAATTCGTATCGACGAGCGTTGACCGGTTTCCGTTCCACCAGTCGAGAGCAACGAGTCCACTCTCACCGACACGTTGACGGGCTGCTTTCTCCGTCAACAGCTGATGGATGCCGATACCTTTCAAGGCGGCCTCTTCCACGTAATGCCCCGGGACACATGTCTCGGTGAACCATTCAAAATGGTCCCCGACACATGATTGACCAGCTTCATAGCCCATCAAGCCTGGAATGACACCGTCTTCGACGACGCCGCACATGCCTGGGACGACTTGTTCATCTTCACCGAGCAGGATGTGGCACGTCGATGTGCCCATGACCATCAACATCTTGCCAGGTTCTGCAATCCCGACGGCCGGCACCGCCACGTGGGCGTCGACGTTCGCAACCGCGACGGCCGTGCCCGGAAGGAGTCCGATGCGCGCGGCAAATGCTTCTGTCAGTTCGCCTGCTTTGGCTCCAATCGGCGCGATGTCACGCGATAGTTTCTCTTCGACGACGTTCTCCAACCGAGGATCAAGCGCTTTGAAGAACTCGTTTGACGGATAGCCGTCTTGTTTATGCCACATGGCTTTATATCCAGCTGTACAACTGTTTCGAACGACACGGCCCGTCATCTGAGAGACGACCCAATCCGTCGCCTCTAGAATCTGATCCGCTTCCTCATAAATCTCCGGGGCCTCGTTCAAGATTTGCCACACTTTCGGGATCATCCATTCCGATGAGATTTTACCGCCGTATCGTTTCAAGAAATCCTCGCCCCGCTCGGCCGCGATGCGGTTCAACTCATCCGCCTCGTCCTGAGCGGCGTGGTGCTTCCAAAGCTTCACGTAGCTGTGTGGATTCTGTTGATGTTCCTCACGGAAACAAAGTGGATTCAAATGTTCGTCTATCGGTAAGATCGTGCATGCGGTAAAGTCGATGCCGAGCCCTATGACTTGCTCCGGCGTGATCCCTGCCTCTTTCACGACGGCCGGGATGGTGATTTCCAGTACTTCTAAATAGTCTTGTGGATGTTGGAGCGCCCAATCATGCTCGAGACGGGTCGCCCCGTCCGGTAAATATTCATCCATCACGCCGTGTGTGTACGGTTTGACCGCTGTCGCCACTTCTCGACCTGTCGCTACGTCGACGAGGACCGCGCGTCCTGATTGCGTCCCATAGTCGACACCGATTGTATAATTGGTCATATTCATCACCCTACCTCCAAAAGAATACGCTTACATAAAGGATGAAAAAAATAAAGTGTGTGGGCACTCCTCTCCCTTTCATCCGTACAACTATTCAAATAACGTGCTTGATTCATACAGAAAACAAAAAGATACAATCAAGTTGTACGTATAACTTACACCTTGATTGTATCAACTATTTTAAATTAATCAACTGTTTTCAACATTTCATTCGAACATTTTTGTAATTTTTCTGAGCAATTTGTGACAAGCCACTTAAAATGAATCGACAGAAGTTGTACGGATATTTATAACTTTTTGCCGATAAAGACATGACCTTGGTCAGACAATCCGGCAAATACGAGCGTCTCTCGCCAATTCTCCCAATCCCAGCCCGGTAACACATACCAAGTGATTCCTTCGGGACCGTAGAGCTTGATGCTCGCATCCGCCAGTTTTTCAAACCGTCCTCGTTCGCCATGCTCCGTCACGAACGTCCCGTCAGCCAGGAGTTCAATCTTACTCGAATGTAGGACGCCATGGTACGTTCGGTCCATGTAAATCCACTCCCACTCTCCGAAGAGTTCTTGCATCTCGACAGGACGTTCCGCTTCCCCGGCATATCGTTCCGGAGATACGAGCGGCCAGCCCGACTCCGTCCAGATGATTTTCCGGATATGCAGCTCGTGCCAATGCGGATCTTGCTCACCTCTGACGTGATGGACGAGATAATCATCGTCCCCGTCTTGTAAGACGGAGTTATGCCCAGGCCCGACCCAGCCCTCATTATCCCCGAACCGATAACCGCCTAAAATCTTCATGCCAACTTGTTGCGGGTCGATCTCGAGGTCGGTCATGACGTTCCCATCAAAATCGACGTACGGTCCGGTGATCGAAGTCGATCGGGCCACACGGATGTGATAGTCCTTGAACAAGGAGTCGTACGAGACGAACAAGTAGTAATGGCGATCCTCCTCCCGGTAGACGATATACGGTCCCTCGACCGCCCCTTCGACACGTTGATGCCGTTTCGCGATCAATGTCTCTTCACTCCCCGGACGTTTCTTCCCCGTCTCCGGGTCGACCGGGAACACGTACAGCCCGCCGAAAAAACTACCGTAGACGAGCCACGGATCCCCATGCGC
Source organism: Exiguobacterium sp. SH0S2 (assembly GCF_004337185.1). NCBI lineage: Bacteria > Bacillati > Bacillota > Bacilli > Caryophanales > Exiguobacterium > Exiguobacterium sp. SH0S2. The sequence goes on from NZ_SJVB01000002.1 coordinate 415,562, forward strand.
ATCGAACGTGATATTCGGGTCAATCGCGTTCGGCCCCGACGTCCTGGCCTCACTTTTCACCACGAGCCCGTGATCCCGCCACGGCCCATCAATCGTTTCCGCGCTGGCGACACCGATATAAGAACGCGTCTGCCCGAACTGTGAAGCTGCATAATACATGACGTAGCGGCCACCCATGAATACGACTTCCGGCGCCCAAAGTCCCGGCGCCCCGGTCCATTCCACAGCCTCGTGCGGAAGCTCTTCAAGCGCCAAGCCGACATATTCCCAGTGGATCAAGTCCCGCGAGCGACGCACTTGAATCCCGCCGTTTATCTGATGCCCATGGGCAGCGTCCGTCGAGAACACGTAATACCAGTCCCCGACTTTGATTGAGGCCGGGTCGTGGGCGTTGTGCGTGCCCCACATCGTTTCATTCGTCAATCGTTCCAACACATAGCGTTCTTCTCGGTTTGGACTGTTCAATTTTTGCATGGTCCCTCTTCTCCTCTTATCGTTTTTTGCCCCATACGGCGGTGCCATCCTCGCTCAGGCCAGTGAAGATGATTGTCGGTTCCCAAGTCTCCCAGTCCCAAGCCGCTCCGACTTGCGCCTCATACGTCTCCTGTCCGACTTGGACCTCGAGGACCGAATCATTCAATTCCCACGACCCGTCCCCGTCTTCGAGCGTTCCGCCTCGTTTCAACGTCAATACACTCGAGTCTTGCTGTCCGTCGTCAAACCGTGGGAACGTGATGACGTCCCAATCCCCGACCAGGTGCGTTTCGTCGACCTCGATATCGCTCTCCCCCGCATAGCGTTCGGGCGAGACGACCGGCCAACCGTCTTTCGTCCAATACACTTTCCGGACGTGCAGCTGTGACCAGTAGATATCTTCACTCGGCCGCGCCTGATGCAGCACGAACGTATCGGTCCCATCTTGTAAGAATGCGGAGTGACCGGTCCCGACGTATCCGTCATCTCCTTCGAAACGATACGGCCCAACGATTTTCATGCCCGTATCAAACGACTCATCCGATTCGTCTCGTAAGTCCCGGCCAACCGAATCGACGTACGGTCCCGCAATCGATTTCGAGCGACCGATCCGGACGTTGTACGTATCCTCCAACCATCCATACGACACCATCAAATAGTAATAGCCCGTCTCGCCGTTATATAAAATTTCCGGCCCTTCGATACCCATCGACATGTCTTTCCTCTTGGCGAGCAGTGTGCCTTCTGACGACTCATCCACTCGTTTTCCTGTGTCTGGGTCAATCTCCGTCAAAAAGATTCCTCCAAAGTACGAACCATACGTCATCCACCATTTGCCTTCCGCATCTTGCGTCACGTGAGGATCGATTGTATTGGCGACACCCCCGTCACCTTCTTTCGATGCGATGACGGCGCCCTCATCTTCCCAAGGTCCTTCAATCGTTGTCGCAGTCGCTAGCCCGATATACGACGTTCGACTCCCGACCCCTGAGACAGAATAGTATAAGTGGAACCGATCTCCGATTTTCGTGATCGCCGGGGCCCAAAATGTGTTCCCGCCGGCCCAAGCGAACGCCTCCTCAGACACTTGATCAAACACACGACCGACGAATTCCCAATGAACCAGGTCGGTCGATTTACGGATTTGAATGCCGGGCGTCGGAGGACTTCCTACCATGTAATCCGTCGAAAAGACGTAATAGGTGTCTCCGTCTTTCAGAATCGCCCCGTCATGCGTGAAGTTCGTCGCCCACTCACGCTCTTTGTTGAGCACCTCCGGCGTCACATCGTCCACTTTCTTTTCAAACGGTGCTTTCGGGAGTGCTAAATCATTGATCGACGCACTCGTCGTCCGCCAGAAAAAGATTCCTCCGATTGCTACGGCGAGTAGCGTTAGCCATACCATCATTTTTCTCATGTTAAATCCCCTTTCTCCATCAAAAAGGCACCCGCCTTTTTAAAAGACGGGTGCTTCTGTCCTGTCACACCTCAGCCCTTCACACCAGAGATCGCAATCGACTCGATGATCTGTTTTTGGAAGATCATGAAGACGAGCAACATCGGGAGTAACGCCACGACAGACGCGGCCATGATTAACGGATAATCACTTTGAATTGCATAAGATGCGTTAAAGTTCGCGATGACAAGTTGAAGCGTCTGTTTCTCCGGCGAGTTCAAATAGAGAATCGGCCCAAGATAGTCGTTCCAAATTGCCATGAACCAAAGAATCAACTGCGCGGCCACGGCCGGCTTGATCAATGGGAAAATAATCTTGTAGAAGATTTGGAAGTACGAGCACCCATCAATCTTCGCTGCTTCGATAATCGAGTTCGGGATGCTGTTCAAAAATTGGCGCAAGAAGAAAATCATAAAGATGTTCCCGAATAACCCAGGCACAATTAACGGTAACAGCGTATCCACCCAGCCGATGCTCGAGAACATCATGAACTGGGGAATCATGAGCACCGGGTATGGGATCATGACAGAAGCGAACAAGAGAAGGAAGATTTTATTCTTGCCTCTGAAGTTCAACTTCGCGAAGGCGAACGCCGCCAAGCTTGACGTGAACGTCCCGACAATCGTGACGGATAATGCGACAATCAAGCTGTTTGATATCCCTGACAACAGCGGACCCATACTCCAAATTTCCGTGTATTTACTAAACGAAATATCAGTCGGGATCCATACCGGCGGGAGCGCGAATACATCTTCTTTTGATTTTAGTGACGTCGACACCATCCAGAGCAGCGGTGCGATCATGACGACCGCTCCGATGGATAGGAAGATAAAAATGAAGAAATCCGTGATCCGATCCTTCTTCTTCACCGACATCGTTTCCACGTTCTCTTTTTTCCGTGAGAGAGCTAATTGCATAGTTATTCTCCTTTCCTATACGCGAATCGCTCAATCAAGATCGAACGATGATTTTTCATTCATCCGGAATTGGAGCAACGTGACGATGAAAATGAAGAGCCCAAGAACGAGCGCCATCGCCGAAGCGTAACCGAGTTGGAAGTTCCCGAACGATTTTTGCCAAATATAGAAGACCGCAGAGGCAGACGAGTACTCCGGACCCCCGGTTGGTGTCATGACGTTGATTTCCGTGAAAATTTGCGCTCCACCGATGATGTTCGTCACGATGATGAAGAACGTGACCGGTTTGACCATCGGAAGCGTGATGTGCCAAAAGCTTTGCCAAGCGTTGGCTCCATCCAGTTTTGCCGCTTCATAGAATGATTTCGGAACACTTTGGAGCGCCGCCAAATAAAGGAGCATCGTATAGCCGAGCCCTTTCCAAATTGCCATGAGGATAAGCGCTGGCTTGACGGTATCGGTATTTTGGAGCCAGTTCGGCCCATCGATGCCGATCAAAGCCAAAAATTGGTTCACCAATCCGTAGTCTCCGTTGTACGCCCATTGCCATAAAATCGATACGGCGGCAATCGACGAAATGACGGGAATGTAGTAAATCACGCGGAAGGTATCCGTCCCAAAAATCCCTCGATTCAACGCAAGAGCGAGCATGAGCGCGAGGGCGATTCCAATCGGGATCCCAATCATCATAAAGAGCGTGTTGTACATCGATTTATAAAAATATTCATCTTGGAACAAGTTAACAAAGTTCTCAAACCCGATAAATTTCATTTGACCGAGACCGTTCCAATTCGTGAAGGCGCCGTAAACAGAGTACATCAACGGGACGAACGCGAAGAGGAAAAACCCAATGACCGGTGCCGCAACGAACAGATAGGCGTATCGCTGCTCTGTTCGATATAACTTAGAAATCGATTTTGTCTTCATTGTTCTTCCATCCTTTCAACGTCAGAGACGCGGGTGGCGAACATCGCCACCCCGTTTCGACTCTCTGATCAGTTCGCCTGTTTCTCTTGTTCGATCGCCGCATCGAGCAATTTCTGCATCTTCGGCTGCGCCGTCTTCACATAGTCTTCAACCGACGTTTTGCCGTCGAGGACAGGCTGGATGTTTTTGAAGAACTCGTCATACCATTCTGCCGTGTATGTTTTCTCAGCTGGGAAGCCGCGGCCATAGTCATTGATCAAATCAAGGAACTCTTGTTTGTTTTCTGGTTTGATCGACGTGTCAGCCGCCCAGTTGTCTGCAATTTCCATACTGTTCGGCAATTGGACTTGCGCATCTACGAGCGCCTGTTGCCCTTCTTGGTCGGCAGACAAGTACATGGCCAGTTCCGCTGCTTCTTCTTTATGTTTCGTCGTTGAACCGACACCGATCCCGAGCGAACCGACCCATCCTGATGCTTTACCCGTCGAACCAGCTGGCCACGGAAGTAAATCATACTCAAATTTCAGCTGTTCTTTAAATGCCGCCATGTCCCAAGGACCGACCGGGAAGAAGGCAAGTTGTCCTTTCAACCAACGTTGGTACGTGTCGAGCGTCTGTGTTTCCCCGATTGACGGTGTGATACCATGTTTCAACTGCTGGTCGACGAAGAACTGTAACGCTTCGATGAATTTCGGATCATCGATCGTCACTTTCGTGCCGTCCTCGTTGATCCAGTCCGCTCCATTGCTCCAAACGAACGGCTGAAGGGCCCAGTTCACGTTGAAGCCAGTGCCGTATTGATCCATTTTTCCGTCACCGTTCGTATCTTTCGTCAACTGTTTGGCAACGTCCACGAACTCATCCCATGTGTACGGTTTGTCTTTATCCGGAAGCGCAATGCCCGCGTCTTCGAACATCGTCTTGTTGTAGCCGAGTGCGAACGGTCCTAAATCTTTCGGCAGTCCGTAAATTGCGCCTTCTCCAAGCGTCTCACCATCGAAGCGATACTTGTCGACACCCTTCTCCCAAATATCGTCCAACTTGACGTCTTCTGAATTTTCAACCGCCTCTGTGATATCGAGTAGCACACCCGAGTTTACGTATGCTTTCACTTGGGCAGGATTATAGAAGAAGACGTCCGGAATCTTCCGACCCGCGATAGCCGACTTGAGTTTTGTATCGTACTGATCAGGGGCCGTCTGGACCATCGTCACCTTCACGTCTTTGTTGGCTTCTTCAAAACGTTTCACCGTCGCTTGATAGGCTTTTAACTCTTCTGGATTTCCACGGAACATAAATGTCAGTTCAACTTTTCCATCAGCGCCTGCCTCATCTCCCGAACAGCCGGCGAGCGCCAAAGAAGTTGTCATCAGTGCTGACATCGTTAACGCAAACATTTTTTTCGATTTACGATTCATTGTGAATTCCTCCATCACTTTATATTCATGTGCAAAGCATGATAAAGATGTACGTACATGTTGAGTTAAATAAAAAAGCAAACTGTATAATGAAGCCCACACAACACTATACATTTACTCACCAACAAACCGATATAGTTAGTAATGAAAGCGTTTTCTGTACAATTTGAGTCTATTACACACGTTCGGACATGTCAATTCGATTTTTATGTATTTTTGTATTTCGTACGTACATATTCATAGAAAATTCAGATGCTTTTTTTGCTTATTCATAGTAAATGGTACATTTGTTTGTTAGTATGTAAGTAAGATTATATCTTGTACGTATGAGTTTCCTGACGTACATGAAAGAAAGCAGGGACGCCAGATGGCACAACGCACAAAGTACAATATGGTCAAAGATCATATTCTTGAATGGATAAAAGATGGAACGGTACGACCAGGTGAAAAAATTCCTTCTGAAAATGAATTGGTCCAATCCTTTGGAGTGAGCCGTCACACGATTCGACAAGCTGTTGGAGAATTAGTGAACGAAGGCTATCTTTACCGTGAACAAGGCTCGGGCACATACTGCTCCCTTGTCCTTCCGACCTCTACTCCCCAAACGATCGAACGTTCGGGCAATGGTAAAAACATCGGGGTCATCACAACCTATATGTCCGATTATATCTTCCCGTCTATTATCCGGGGGATTGAATCACATTTGGCTTCGAAAGGATATACGTTGACACTGTCTTGTACGGATAACAATGTCGAGAAAGAAAAGCAATGTCTCGAAATGATGTTAGATCGTCAAATCGACGGGCTGATTGTCGAGCCGACAAAGAGCAGTAGCTACAATCCGAATATCAAATATTATTTAGAACTCGAACAACAGCATACTCCTTATTTGATGATTAACCAATACTATTCGCAACTAACGCCTCCATACTTGATCATGGATGACGAAAAAGGCGGATTCTTGGCTGCTGAACACCTGATCAAACTCGGTCACGAGCGCATCATGGGACTTTTCAAAACGGACGACCTCCAGGGAGTCCACCGAATGCGTGGCTTCATTCGAGCGTTCCGGGAATACAACCTTCCCTTAGAGCCAGAATTAATTATAACGTATACGACAGAAGAACTTGTGCCTTCTTTTTATGACGTGATTCATCAAGTATTTCAAAACGCGGACGAGAGACCTAGTGCAATCGTCTGTTACAACGACCAACTCGCCCTCAACGTACTGGACCAACTAAGAAGTCTGCGTCTCTCTGTCCCGCAAGATGTCTCACTCGTCGGATATGATGATTCCGTACTCGCAGTCGCGACGGAAGTGAAATTGACTTCTATCGTCCATCCTAAACAAGAGCTGGGCCGTGCCGCAGCCGAGTGGATCATTGCGGCTGTCGAGAAAACAGAGACACCACCGTCACATACGTATGAACCTGAATTGATTGTCCGAAACTCGACCGCACCCTATAATCGTCTCGAATCTAAATTAGGCTGATTCACCCCTAACTTCTTGGAGGTCATCATGAACTTAAAGCATGAACACAACAAATTATTCCAAGTGCTCGAATTTGTCACCAGCCTGGTCCAACTGAACGTGGTCTTCTTACTGAGCATTTTGCCTCTCATCACACTGTTCCCAGCCTTATACGCCTTGAATGCCGTCACACGGCAATGGGCGGTCAACCAAGATTACAGCGTGTTCCGCGCCTACTTTCGCTTTTTTAACGAAGGAGTGCGCCGCCATTACAAGCTCGGTGCCGTCTGGACCTTATTTCTGCTCATCTTGTTGATCGACTTTTTACTCATTCGCCAAATCGATGCGTGGCAAACGATGCTCTTTACAGGTCTGTTCGTGATCGGCTTTGTCTTCATCGCTCTTTCTTTGTTCCTGTTTCCGATTTTGACGCATTACGAGATGAAGACGATGGACGCTTTGAAATTGGCGCTATTCAGTATCATGCGATACGGATATATCATCGTGCTCGCGCTTCTGTTATTCACGGCACTCGGCATGCTCGCGTACCGGTCACCACTCTATTTGTTGTTCGGCTTTTCATTCATCGTGTTTTTGACGACGAAATTGTACCTTCACCAGTTAGACCGCACCATCACGAGTCAACACATCGATATCTAGTCCCTTGAAGCAAAACATGACTCCATCTGCATCTTGATTGTGCAGACGGAGCCATGTTTACTTTTTGTATTCTCGCATCACATCCGCCATCGGACACCCGGCCTGCTCGAGCTCAAAGACAATGCGCGTATAATCCTCATCGTTCCGGTTCTGGCTCAGCTTGAAGGCCGCCTGAATTTCATCGATATCGATACGGAAACCGACGACCCCATGTTTTTGTCGTTGCACCGGCTCCGATAACTCCTCCCAGACGACGGCGTTCTCTCTCTCCCCTTCATGGTCACGGAGTAGCCCTGCCAGATCTTCCTCGAGTTGTTCCGCGTTCAAGATGGTCGATTTCCCATATAGATGCACAGATTGATAGTTCCACGTCGACACGTCCTCGTGGCCATACAAGGACGCCGAGATATAGGCGTTCGCTCCTTGGACGATAATGAGCACGGTCTGGTCTTCGATTGTCTGCCATTGTGGGTTGTTTTTGGCGACGTGGGTCGTGAACCAAACGTGGCCATCTTCTGCGTGAAATCGGAGCGGCACGTGTGTCGCGTGCGGCTTCTGCCCGTCATGTGTGACGACGGTGCCGAACGGATGGGCTTTCAAGAAAGCGTGGACTTCTTCAGCGTCGTTGACGGCATATAGTTTTGGAACGTACATCGAATTCCTCCTCCATTGTTAGCTAGCTTATAAACAAAGCGGCTCATCACATTAAGAACTAACACAAACTTACTCGACGAAGCCGCAGACTTCAACTTATCGGACGTGTTTCTAATCTGTCTGTCGGGTATAGGAAAAAGGACGACTGACACTATAGGAGGAATTTGATGGAACCGACAATTCAAGCATTCGTATTCGATGTGTACGGGACGCTGTTCGATGTCCATTCCGTCAAGGCGGCGTGTGACGAACAGTTCCCGGGGAAAGGTGACCAGATCAGTCAGACGTGGCGCACGAAGCAACTTGAATATTTCTTCATCCGTCAGATTTCGGGCCGCTACGAAGACTTCTCGGTCGTCACGCGTGACGCCTTGCGTTACGCCTTAGCGGCGGCGGATGTGACCGCTTCTAGCGACGTCGAGGATGCGCTCATCGCCACGTATGCGGAGCTCTCGCCATACGAGGAAGTCGAGGACGTGTTGAAGCAGCTGCGGGACACCCAGACCGTCGTCTTGTCGAACGGGACCGCTGACATGCTTGAACAATTGATCGCGAACGCGTCGTTCACCGAACTGTTCGACGAACTCGTCAGCATCGACGGCGTCAAACAGTTCAAGCCGTCACCTGCCGCCTATATGAGCTGGTTCAAGACGACCGACTTGAAGCGGGACGAGGTGCTGTTCATGTCTTCGAACGGCTGGGACATCATCGGCGCCAAGAACTTCGGCTTCCGGACGGCGTGGATCAACCGTGACGGCAAGCCCTTCGAAACGATGGATGTGCGTCCAGACGCGGTCTACGATGATTTGACCGAAATTTTGGAATGGAGAACTTCCTAACGTCTTGCTTTTGAGAAGGAGGAATCGTGATGAAGGCACTATTTTTGAACTGTTCGTTGAAAGGCGGAGACACGGTATCACATACGGAAGGTCTGATGAAGGACATCATCCCCCACTTTGACAAACTCGGCGTCGAGTCAGAGATCGTCCGCGTCATCGACTACGACGTCGCTTTCGGGGTGACCGAGGACGAAGGGGCTGGCGACGAGTGGCCGCAACTCTTCGCCAAAGTGAAAGCCGCCGACATCCTCATCATCGGGACGCCGCTTTGGCTCGGGGAGAAGAGCAGCGTCGCCACTCAAGTGATCGAACGGCTATACGGCGGGAGCGGGCTGAAAAATGAACACGGTCAAGCCATTTACTACAACAAAGTCGGCGGTGTCGTCGTGACGGGCAACGAGGACGGGGCGAAGCACGCCTGTGCCTCAATCCTGTACGGTTTGTCCCATATCGGCTTCACTATCCCGCCGAACGTCGACGCATACTGGGTCGGCGAAGCCGGTCCAGGCGACTCTTACCTCGACGCCGGCCGCAACAACGCCTTCACGAAAAAGAACGGACGGGTTTTGGCGTATAACCTCTATCATTTCGCGAACATGTTGAAACAACATCCGATCCCGGCCGAAGGCAACATCATGCCGTGACCGACCAAGGCGAGGAATCCACAAACGGATTGATCGTCTTTTGCCGTTGTGTGCGAAAATGAAGGTACCATCCACGAAATGAGGAGATATTATGGCACACCGCATCTACACGACGAGCTTCGCGAGCGTCTATCCGAGTTACGTCGCGAAAGCCGAACGGAAAGGCCGGACGAAAGACGAAGTCGATACGATCATCCGCTGGCTGACCGGCTATGACGAAGCCGGGCTCGAGCGGCAACTCGAAGCCGAAGTCGACTTCAACACGTTTTTCGCATCGGCCCCTGACATGAACGAGGATCGCGCTCTCATCAAAGGCGTCGTCTGCGGCGTCCGCGTCGAGAACGTCGAGGAGCCGCTCATGCGCGAGATCCGTTACTTGGACAAACTCGTCGATGAACTGGCTAAGGGCAAGGCGATGGCGAAGATTTTGCGAGGGGGCGAACAGTAATGGACTATACGACACTCGTCGATGACAAACGGCTCGACAGCTTTATCCGCTTGATTGACGTGATTGATGCGAACTTACCGGACGGGTTCGAGAAGACGACCGACGGGAAAGGTGTCCATTACGTCGTGCCGTTGTCGATGTACCCGCCTGGTTATCACGTGACGCCGGGCATCCCGTTGCCGTTTTTGAGCGTCATCGCCCAGAAGAATCACGTCGCCTTGTATCATATGGGCGTCTACGCCGACGAAGACGTGTTGCGTTGGTTCGAGCAGGCGTACGCTGAACGAGTGCCGACGAAGCTCGATATGGGCAAGAGCTGCATCCGCTTCAAACACGTGAAGCATATCCCGTACGACTTGATCGGTGAGCTCGTCGCGAAGATGACACCGGACGAGTGGGTCGCCACCTACACAGGACGCTAAAAAAGACAGGTCGATTTTTATGTCGACCTGTCTTTCGTTCGTCATACATTGAATTTTTTCGTCATTTGGCGCATCTCGTCTGCCATGTTCGACAGTTCTTGCGCCGAGGCCGTGATTTCTTCCATTGACGCCATCTGTTCTTCCGTCGCCGCCGATGTGTTCTCGGTCTCGGTCGCCGTCGTCTCGGTGATACCTTGAATCTCATGCACCGATGTCAACACTTCGGTCGCACCTGCCGCCATCTCTTCGACAGCACCAGACACTTCCTCGACTTTCTGGCTCACCTCTTCAATCGCGAGCTTAATCTCATCGAACGCCGTCCCTGCCTGTTGGACGTTCGTCACGCTGTGCGCCATATCGTCTTCGACAACGTGCATCGTCTTGACGGCTTGTTTCGTCTCCGTCTGCGTGTCCGTGATCAGCGACGCGATCAACTTCGTCGCGACGGCCGACTCTTCGGCGAGTTTCTTCACTTCAGAGGCGACGACGGCGAACCCGCGTCCATGATCGCCGGCCCGGGCCGCTTCGATGGCCGCATTTAACGCCAGCAAGTTCGTCTGCTCGGCGATGCCTGAAATCGTTCCGGTGATCGTCCCGATCTCTTGGGAACGGACGTCGAGTTGACCGATGACGTGTTGGAGTGATTTGACTTTCTCATTCATCTCCTCGAGCTGTGTCTCGAGCGTCTCAATTAGTTCATTACCGGCTCCGACTTTTCGAAGTGCGCCTTCCGAGAGCTCTGTCATCTGCTGGGCGCTGCCCGAGACGTGGTGGATCCCGTTCGTCAGTTCCGTCAGTGTGCCGTTCGATTCTTTCACCCGCGTTAATTGGCGGAGCGACCCTGATGCGATCTCTTCCATCGTGACGGCGACCATTTCCGTCGCTTTCGTCGTCTCCTCGACGTTCGATTTCAAGTCGTCCGAAGATGTCGCGACACGTCCAGCCGTCACCGTGACGCTACCGATCAAGTCACGCAAGCTTTCTTTCATCTCATTGAACGACATCGCGAGCGAACCGATCTCGTCACGAGACGTATACGTGCTGTCGACGGTCAAGTCACCGGCTCCGGCACGGCTCATAAGTCCATTCAATTCACGGACCGGCCGCACGATGAGACGCGTGATATAGACGCCAAGTCCGATCGAGACGAGTGCGCCGATGGCGACGAGCACCCAAAACAAGAGCACCGACTGAGCACGATTTTCTTGCATCGCCGCACTTGCCGTCTCGGCTTCTTCGTTAATCCCGTCCATGACGACCGTCGCCGTTTCGACGAGCGCGAGGCGGATTGGGCGTAGCTCGCTGACATATTGACGATAGGCTGCCGTATTCTCGTTTCTGATTGCCGGTTGCAAGACGATATCAATCCGTTCCAAATACGTCGTAATCAACGTATTCAAATCTGTGACCTGTTGTTGCATGTCAACATCTGTCGAAGCGAAGTTTTCATTAAACAACTTTAAATTCTCGACCATGCTATCTCGTCGCTCCGTAATATTTTCTTGGAGTTCCGCGTTACGACTTTCTTCGGTTGCTAACATCAACTCGAGTAAATAGCTTTCCAGGGCTCGGTTATCGGTCCGAACTTGACCGAGTGCCCGAATCGGCAACAACCGCTCCTCATAAATTTCTTCCCCCGCGTCGGCCATCCGTCCCATCAAGACGTGGCTGAGCGCCGCGATGATGACAAGCGTCGCGATGAACGCGGTGATGAGCACCGCAAACTTTTTAGACATTTTCAAATTCTTCATGACCATCCCTCCTATCTGCTTTATCGTAGGAAAGAAGGTTCACGTGAAGTGTGATCGCACATGCGTTGACCTAAGTTTCTATTTTTCGACAGATTATACGATTCATCAGCACATTGAGCGCATGTTTGTAAGCTGTCTCACCTTCATTTCAATAAAAAATGCGATACGATGAACAAAAGAAAATCGATTCGAAAGGAATGATTCCCGTGCCGCGCCCGCTCAAAATCAGTCTCCTGCTCGCCGTGTTCGGGAGTATCTTCTATATCACGCATTTTCATTACGAACTCCGCCCGTCCGACATCCGCGACGTCGTCTTGTCGTTCGGTTGGTGGGGACCGGTCATCTTCTTCCTCATCTACGCGATCGGACCGATCGTGTTCTTGCCGACGTCGATCTTATCGCTCGGAGCCGGCCTCGCGTTCGGTGTCTGGCCGGGCGTCCTGTATATTCTGTTCGGAGCGACGGCTGCCGCCGTGACCGGCTACGTCATGGCGCGCTTGTTCGGACGCTCCGTGCTCAAGGTCGAGAACTATCCGTGGTCGGAAAAGCTGTTCACGCAGATGGAGCAGCGCGGGTTTTTATACGTGTTCGTACTCCGGCTCATCCCGCTCGTCAGCTTCGATCTTCTCAGCTACGCGGGCGGGATTGCCAAGGTTCGCTTCAGGTCATTTATTCTCGCGACCGTGCTCGGGATGATCCCCGGTACACTCGCCTATAGCTTTTTAGGGGCAAGCCTCGCTTCAGGGAGCGTGACGACGGTCTTCGTCGCCGCCCTCGTCTTCGTGAGTTTGATCGGCATCACATATTACTTCCGGGAGCCGGTGAAACGGTGGCTCGGGCTCACTTCGAACTAGAGCACGTTAGAGGACGCGACCGGTCAACTTGAGTCCCGGACCAACTAAAAAACAGACCGCGAATTTTGGATTCGCGGTCTGTTTTTTAGTTAACGGCTGAAGAAAGAGATTTTTGCAGTCGATCGAATGACGAGCATCGTCACAAACATGAGGATGGCCGTGACTTTGAAGCCCATATCCCCAATCACATTGAATTCATATCTTAATCCGAAAAGTAAGAGCAATCCGAGGACAACTCCCATTAAAAACATCATGTTTTTCATACAATCACTCCCCCTATGAACGAGATGATATTTACCAGTTCTTGCATATGTACGCTTTCGATTATCCATTAATTGTTAGTATACATGCTATGTCGGACGTAGGGACAAATATGTGAGGATCCATCACTAGCATTCATCAAAAAACGTCACGTTTTCGAAATCGAGAACGTGACGTTGTCATTTGTAATCTGGTCAGAAAGACGAAGCATCCCGTCCTGTAGTTGTTATGCTAACGCGGTGACGAGCTTTTGAAGCGCCTCTTTGAGCGGCGTCACCGGACGACCGAGCACCAATTCAAAGTCATTTGATTCGACTTCGAGTGACCCGTTGCGGATACTATCTTGAATGCCGACAACAATCGGAATCGCACCTTCCGGCACACCGGCACCGCGCATGACGTCGGCGTACGCCTCAGCACTAACTTCTTGGAGTTTGACCTCACGGCCGAGTACGTCACTGAGCGCTTCGACGAGTTCAGCTTGCGTGTGGAGCGGACCCGATAGTTCGAAGATATCTTGTTCGAAATCATCTGCCATGAGGACGTTCGCAATCGCTTCGGCGTAGTCTTGTTGCAGCGCCCAACCGACTTTCCCGTCACGGGCCGCTGTCACCCAAGGGGCACCGGCGAGCACGCCTTGAATGCCACCGAGCTCGTTCTCTAAGTACCAGTTGTTGCGCAGGAATGCGTGTGGGATCCCGGTTCGTTCGATCGCCCCTTCCGTCTCGACGTGCGGCGGTGCCATGAGATTTTGACTCTCTGTCGCATCGGCGAGGCTCGTATAGGCGATGAACTTGACCCCGGCCCGCTTCGCTGCTTCGACCGCGTTCGCATGTTGACGGATACGGGTGTCGTTATCCCCGTCCGCTGAGATAATCAGCAATCTTTCAACGCCGCGGAACGCCGTATCGAGCGTCTCTCGTTTGTCAAAGTCCCCGTGACGTACATCGACGCCTTTCGCTTTCAGCGCTTCCGCTTTCTCCGGGTTACGGACACTGACCGCAAGTTCGCTTGCCGGAATGGACTCGAGCAACACCTCGACGATTTTTGAACCGAGTTTTCCGGTCGCACCTGTGACTAAGTATTTCATGATTCATTTCCTCCTTCTCAATTTGTAGTCGAGTCAGTTACACCTGCTGTATTTGTCACTTGGTTGTTCCCTGTTAAGCTGAGAGTGTAACCATTCTGCTTACATGATTGTTCCGGAGGTGGTGGCCAATGACGATTAGAAGCCATAAAAACAAGTTCTAATGACCTCAAAAGTTTAGATTGTGCAAATTCGGTTATATTATCTATATAGATTTCAAACGAGGAGGAATTAGACACATGTCTGAACATAAAAAAAACGGTAAGTATGACCGTATCATCGATCAAGTTGCGGCCAAGGCGAAAGAAGTCACCGGAAAGATGAACGATGATAAAACTACCGGTCAACGAAGCGGCGATGGACACTCTAACTCTTTGACGGACAAAGTCAAAGGCGCCTTCAACCAATTTCAAAAGCGCAAAAAATAAGACGAAGGGCTTCCTAGCAAAACAGCTAAGAAGCCCTTTTAATGCGATTCTGTCATTTTCCAGCCCTTTCCATAGTTCCAATAGGTCCGATTTCTCCTCTCTTTGTTTTATTACGAAATACGAATTCTCTTTACTTTAAGTTCATACGAACTTATTATAAGGATATCAAGTTCACTTGAACCTATAAGGAGGAAAAATTGTTGACCCTACTCATCGCCTTTTTGGCTCTCATCATCTTCATGCTCGCGCTTGACCTCGGGGTGTTCCACCGCAAGGCACACGAAGTCTCGCTCCGTGAGGCATGGACATGGACATTCGTCTGGATCGGGATTGCCATCGCTTTCGGCGGTTGGTTGTTCTACTCGCAAGGCAGCACGGTCGCGACCGAATATGCGAGCGTCTACTTCATCGAAAAGGCACTCGCCATCGATAACGTGTTCGTCTTCTCGCTCGTCTTCGCCTATTTCGCGATCCCGCTCAAGTATCAGCATAAAGTGTTGTTCTGGGGCATCCTCGGTGCGATTCTCTTCCGGGCCATCTTCATCGTCGCCGGTGTGTCGCTTCTCGAGAACTTCGGTTGGGTCTATTACGTGTTCGGCGCTTTCCTCGTCTATACGGGCTGGATGATGTTCAAAAATATCGGCAAGGATGAGTCGCTCGAGGACAACAAGACGATCAACTGGTTGAAAAACCACTTGCCGCTCACGCAAGACATGTCGTCCGGGAAATTCACGAAGCGGATCAACGGCAAGTTATTCTTCACACCGCTCTTCATCGCTTTGATTTTTATCGAGCTGTCGGACATCGTCTTCGCCGTCGACTCGGTCGCAGCAAGCTTCGCCTACTCGCGTGACCCGTATATCATCTTCTACGCGAACATCATGGCGATCCTTGGACTTCGTAGTCTCTACTTCGTCCTCGCCAACTTGATCGATCGCTTCTACTACTTGAAGCACGGGCTCAGCTTCATGCTCGTCTTCATCGGGACGAAGATGATTTTCGGTGACGTCTACAAGATGCCGATCTGGATGTCGCTCGGCGCGATCGTGCTCGTCATCTTGATCAGTGTCGTCTACAGTTTTTACAAAACAAAACCGACTCCGTCGGAGAACGTAATATAAAGGAAGGATTGCTAGCCTGATCCAGCCTACAGGTGTATCTCGTCTAAAATCTGGGTCCATCATAAGTCTAGCAAACAAAACATCGTACTAACTATATACCGCAATCACGCTAAGCCGGGGCGCTCGCCTCGGCTTTTGTCATGTCCGCGTCTTTCGTATACACGAAAAAAGCGGCCGCGTTATTCGGCCGCTTGCATTGTCGATTCCTCTTCTTTTGCTTTTGCTTCTTCCTCTTCCCGCTCCAACTCTTCGATCAACCGCTTCATCTCGGCGATTTCGCGCTCTTGTGCCTCGATGATGTCTTCCGACAACTGTTTCACGCGCGGGTCTTCAATCTCCGCCCGCTCGCTCGTCAAGATGGCGATCGAGTGGTGCGGGATCATCGCTCTCATCCAACTGACGTCATCGACCGTCGTCTGGCTGCGGACGAGCCAAAGCGACAGCGCGAACACGAGCGCACTTGCCCCTAAGATGATGGCATTCAGTTTCTTGTTTTTGTACATCCCCCACATAAAGAGCAACATGACGAACGCCATGACCGATCCCATGATGAGTGCCATATAGAGCCGCGTCTGACTGAAGAAGATGTGGTCGAGTTGGTACACGTTCAAAAACATGAGCCAGTACATAAGGAACGTCGACACTAAAATCATTAATCCAAATTTCATGTAAGCTTTCATCGTTCTCTCCCGCCTTTCTATAATTTGCTTCTACGTATTTCTTTTCCTGTTCTTTTTTTATTGAAACACCGTTATTCATCCCTCTGAGCCCACACTTCTTCCATTTCACTTCTTTTTCACAAACAGGGGCTATACTGTCAAAATGGACTTTCGCGACAAAGGAGAAACAAAGACGTGGCAAAAACATTGCAAGACTTGTTGACTGGCTTGAAACAGATCATGTCGTGGACATATTTAGACCGTCCTGACGAGACCGTGATCGAAGGGATTTCGTTCTCTTCAAAAGAAATTAAACAAAATTTTATATTTGTCTGTATCTCGGGATATCGTCATGATGGCCATGATTTCGTGAACGAGGCGATTCATAACGGGGCAGTCGCGGTGATCGCCGAACGTCCGATCGACGCCCACGTCCCCGTCATCTACTGTCGGGACACGAAAGCCGCTTTGGCCGAACTTGCCGGCACGTTTTATGATCACCCATCCACAAAACTACGTCTCCACGGCGTCACCGGGACGAACGGTAAGACGACCACGACATCTCTCGCCCATCAATTGTTCGACCACCTCGGCATGTCGGCCGGTTTGATCGGGACGCTCGGCGTCACGTATTCCGGACGAACGGTCGAGACGTCGAATACGACTCCTGACGCCTTGACGATCAATCGTTATCTCGCGCAAATGGTCGCTTCGGGCGTGACGGACTGTCTCATTGAAGTGTCGTCCCAAGCCATCGCTGAGACACGGATTGCGGGCTTGTCGTTCAATACGGCCTCATTCCTCAATTTGTCACACGATCACTTGGACTATCACGGGACGATGGAGACGTATGCGTATACGAAAGCCCAGCTCTTCGCCCAAATCACGGACGATGGGAGCGCCATCGTCAATCGTGACGACCCGAATCATGTGCTCATGCAGTCGGTCGCACCGGCACCCGTGAGGCATGTCACATTCAGTCGACATGCGCTTGTCGCCGATCTGTACGGCCACGCCGAGGGTGACCGTTTCGTCCTTACGACGGACGGGCAGACGAGTTCGTCGGCACTTCCGTTTCAAGAAGACTACAACCTCGACAACGCCCTATGTGCGCTCAGCATCGTCCGGCAAACTGGTGTACCGCTCAACGCGGTGCTTCCCCATCTGACGTCTCTGCGCTTGCCGAGCGGCCGGCTCGAGCGCGTGACGGGTATCACGACTCCCGTCTATATCGATTACGGCCATACCCCGGACGCGATCGCAAAAGTCATCGCCGCATTGACGAGCCGTCACGAACGAGTGCTCGTCCTGCTCAGTGCTGCCGGTGAACGGGACCGGACGAAACGCGAGATTATGACCGACATCGTCGCCGCTTCCGGGGCCGACTTTCTCTTGACGGTCCATGACCCGCGTCATGAAGACCCGCAACAGATTCTTGACGACTTGGCCGGCAGACGACACGATCAGCTAGCAAGTTTCGATAATCGCGAAGACGCGATCCGCTTCTTTTGTGAACGGATGAACGACTACGATTGCGGTGTGATTTTCGGAAAAGGACACGACCGCGTCGAACGCGTCAAAGGTACGTTCGTCTCGTTTGACGAGCCCACTCTCGTCCGTCAGTTTTTTCATGACAGCGATTGATAAAGGAAAACGCGACACGTATCCCGAAACCGTTACACAACGAGATATGCGCATGGAGAAGGAGGATGAACGATGAAAATCTTGATTGTCGATGACGAGGTGAAGATGAGACGCCTCCTTCGTCTATTCCTTGAAGGTGACGGCTACACGTGCATCGAGGCGGCGGACGGACAAGAAGCGATGGAGCTCATTTCGGAGCGTCCGGACCTCGTCATGTTAGACATCATGATGCCCGGCACCGACGGCATTACGTTGTGTCGCCAAATCAAAGCGCTCGACGCTGAACTGCCCGTCGTCTTATTGACGGCTCGATCGGACAGCGAGACGACGATTCGCGGTTTGGACGCGGGTGCGGACGATTATGTGACGAAACCGTTCGAAGGAAACGTCTTACTGGCTCGCATCCGTGCCGTATTGCGGCGCAGCCGGATGACGAACGTCAGCTACGGTCAATTGCGCTATGAGGAAGCGAGCGGTCGCATCCTCTATCAAGAGCAAGAGATCGTATTGACGCCGAAAGCGACGGCCATTTTAAAACTGTTTTTGCAACATCCGAACCGACTGTACAATCGGATGGACTTGTACGACCTGGTCTGGCCTTATTCATCCGAGTCCGACCCGCGAACGGTCGACGCCCATATCCGGATGATTCGCGACAAGCTCGGGGAGGCCGGATTCCCGATCGACGACTATTTGAAGACCGTATGGGGACGCGGTTACCGTTGGACCGAGGAGCGTCCAGGGACATGAAGTTTCGTCGTAACAGTCTCCCGTTCCGGATCAGCTTGATCTTTTTGTTGACGACGCTGTTGATCGAAGGTGTGTTGTTCTTACTGCTTTACCACACGCTGCTCGGGGAACGCGTCGTCGAAGAGATTGACCGACTCGAATCGAGGGCCGAAAGCCATGCAAACGTCTTGGCGATGAGTTTCGACGACGAGACGATCGGTCACGTGGCCACGATGGAGAGTGAGACCGACACGAAAGTCGCGATCACGGCACCCGATCACTCGATTTTACAGACGTCCAATCGGTTCCCGTCCGCTTTGGCGACGCTCGTACGAACCGAGGCAAACGAAGGCAATGCGGATGCGACGACCGTTCTCGAAGACGATTGGGAGAACGAGCCGTACCTCGCCGTCCGGGCACCGGTTGAGTCGATGGAGCAAACGCGCGACGGCTACGTGTACATGTTTCTCCCGACCGAGATCATCCACGGCATCAGTCACCGGCTCCAAATTCGCTTCCTCTATATCACCGGGGTCGCCGTCGTCATCACGATCTTGACGTTCCTCTTACTTAGCCGGTTGATCTCGAACCCGATCCAGCTGTTGCGGCGGGCGACCGAAAACGTCTTGACCAATCCGGATGAATTGACGCTTCCGACGTCTCGAGAAGACGAGATCGGTGAGTTGGCCCGTTCCATCGAAGCGATGTCGCTCGAACTATCCCGTCTCCGCAAAGAGCGCAATCAATTTTTGTCGGACCTCGCCCATGAGATCAAGACGCCGCTCACCTATTTGCAAGGCTATGCCGAGATCGCGTCAAAACCGCAAACCCCGGCATCGCTAAAAGAACAGTCGATCCAAACGATCCTCGAAGAGAGCCAGGCGCTCACCGAACTCGTCGAGAATGCGTTCCAACTCGCCCAGTTAGATGAGAACACGTTCACGTTGCATCGGGAAGAAGTCGCTGCCGGCGCGCTATGCGAAGATTTACGCCGAGTGCTCAGCACGATGTTTCGCGTGACGCCGATCACCTTTGAGAGCCGCACCGCCTGTGCGATGGAAGGCGTCGGCTTACACCTGGACCGCAACCGGATTTTACAGGTGTTCCGCGCCATCGGCCACAACGCGATCGAGCATAGCGAGGCCCGGCACGTCTTTTTCGATATGACGCTCACTGCCGAATCACTCTGCTTCACGATTCACGATGACGGCAAAGGCATTCCCGATCAAGACTTGCCGCACATCTTTGACCGCCTCTATCGCGTTGAGAAATCGCGCTCCCGGCGTACAGGCGGGAGCGGGCTCGGACTCGCCATCGCCCATCAAATCATCAGACTTCACGACGGCACGTTGACCGTCGAATCGGACAGTGCCGGGACCGTGTTTTTCGTCACGTTGCCACGCCACTAAAATAGCCATTGCCCGGGGAGGCAATGGCTATTTTTCAGTTCACTTTTCCGGCTGTCAACAGCTCGATCCATTTCTCGTTTTCAAATACGTACACACTATTACTAGACGTCGCAAGTAAGAAGCGACCTTGTTCGAAGACCAGTTCGATCGGCACATCCCCATCTGCAAACGCAGGCAACTCAAGAGACGTCTCCGTTTCTTGGTTCATATCATAGACGATCAATTCAAACGAGGCGTCTCCTTTTTTGATATAAGCCACCTTTTCGTCTGTCGATGCCATCGTCACGACATCGGTCCCATCGATGAACGACGCGAACGTGTCGCCCCCGTCAGTTGACATGAGCACACCGTCCGGCCCATGCACGAAGACACGCTTCGGTTCGGTCGCGTCCGCCGTGATGCCGGCGATGCCCGCACCGTCGATCCCAGTCATCTCCATCGGTTCAAATGACACTCCACCATCGGACGAGCGATAAAATCCTGGAGTCAGCTCGGTCGTCGCTTGTTCTAGATACACGTAAATGCTTTCTGATGCATAGCCTACGCTCATATAGTGAAAATCGGCCTCACCTTCCAACGAACGGATCTCGAGCGTCTCGCCTTTGTCGGTCCCACGGACGACGCCGAGCGGATTGTCATACGGTGAATCTTCTTCCGGGTGCCCGCTCGCGTAAAAACCGTCGGCAACGAGCTCGAAGCCCATATAGTCATGTCGATTCGACGTCAGCTCGTACCATCCATCCTGTCGATATTCCATCAATCCCGCATGCGTCGCGATGACGGGGCGCCCGTCTTGCCAAAATCCGGCACCGTGGATATGCGATACCGCCAGCCCCGACGCGGCCGGTTTCCACCGGTCCACCTTTTGTTCGGTCTCCTGCTCCGTTTTCTCGGCGACAGGCGGCGTTGCTTCATTTACCGGCGTTCCTGTCCCGCACGAGGCAAGGAGCATCGTCGTCAATAACATGGGCATGAGTCGTTTACGTTTCATTCTGAATCCCTCCATCTTTAGCATCCCTCTTAGTATAGGGACCAAAGATGAAAAAATTGTTAAAGCTTGAGCGTCCGGGCGTTGAGCGCGACGATGACGGTACTGAGGCTCATCAAGACCGCCCCGACTGCCGGTGATAAGAGGATCCCGATCGGGGCCAAGACACCGGCCGCGAGCGGGATGGCGATCACGTTGTACCCGGCGGCCCACCACAGGTTTTGGATCATCTTGTTGTACGTGTTGCGGGATAAATCAAGAATCGACAACACGTCTTTCGGGTTGCTGCGGACAAGGACGATGTCGGCCGTCTCGACAGCGACGTCGGTCCCGCTTCCGATGGCGATGCCGACATCTGCTTGCGCCAAGGCCGGTGCGTCATTGATGCCGTCGCCGACCATCGCCACTTTGCTGCCGTCCGCTTGCACCGACTGGACCTGTCGTGATTTGTCATCGGGCAACACCTCGGCGTAGACTTCCTCGATTTGCAGTTGGGACGCGACCCAGTTGGCCACTTTCCGATTATCACCGGTCAACATGATTGAACGGACGCCACGCTCTTTCAACGCGCGGACCGTCTCTTTCGCCTCGTCCCGAACCATATCGGCGAGGGCGATCATCCCGACCAGCTCGCCGTTTCGAAGCGTGAAGACGACGGTCTTTCCAGCGGCGGACAGTTCCTCGAACGACGCTTCGTCGATCGAGAGACCCTGTTCACGAATATAACGTGGACTAACGACTTGGACTTTTGCCCCGTCGACACGTCCCTCCAATCCGATACCGGTGATCGAGGCAAAATCGACGACGTCGGGTAACGCTAAGCCCCGGTAGTCCGCTTCTCGAAGAATCCCTTGGGCCAGAGGATGTTGCGACGCCGTCTCGACCGCAGCCGCCAAACGCAACACCTCGTCTTCCGTATACGAAGATGTCGCTTCGATATCCGTCACGCCAAAATCACCTTGTGTCAACGTGCCCGTCTTATCAAAAATGACAGCATCGAGATGACGCGCTTCTTCAAACTGTGTCCGATTGCGGATCAACAGCCCACGTTTGGCCGAAAGAGATGTCGAGACGGCCACGACGAGCGGCAACGCAAGTCCGAGCGCATGCGGACAAGAGATGACCATGACCGTGACCATCCGTTCGACGGCCATACTGACCGGGTAACCGAGCAAAAGCCAAATGATGAACGTCAACACACCCGCGCCGACCGCGACATAGAACAAGAGTTTGGCAGCCCGGTTGGCGAGATTTTGCGTTTTCGATTTGGATTGTTGGGCCTCCTTGACCAATTCGATGACTTTTGACAAGTACGTGCTCTCTCCCGTGCTCGTCGTCGAAATTGTCATACTGCCTTCTTGGTTGATCGACCCGGCGATCACGGTGTCTCCCATCTCTTTCTCGACAGGCATCGACTCGCCGGTCAGCATCGATTCGTCAATCGTCGTCCGTCCTGTGAGCAACTCACCATCGACCGGGATCTGCTCACCTGGTTTGACGAGAATCACATCCCCGACGCTCAAGGCAGACACCGGGACGTCTTCAATCGCGTCCCCGTTCCGCCGATGTGCGACGCTCGGTAGCAGGCGAACGAGTTGTTGCAACGCGTTAGATGCTCCCATGATCGAGCGCATTTCAATCCAATGGCCGAGCAGCATGATGACGATCAACGTCGCCAGTTCCCAAAAGAAGTCATGCCCGTGTCCATATCCGAACACGATGGCCACACTATAGAAGTAAGCGACACTGATCGCCAGCCCGATGAGCATCATCATCCCCGGGTTCTTTTGACGCAATTCGTCCACGCTGCCTTTCAAGAACGGCCATCCCCCGTAGATATAGACGATGGTCGCCAACACGAAAAGCATCTCCTTGTCATAAGGAAACGCGAGTTCAAAACCGGCCCACTGTTGAATCATATCTGAGAGAAGTAGGATTGGGACCGTCAAACCTAGAGAGACAAAAAATCGACGCTTATACGCTTCAATCATCCCTTCATGTCCAGTTGCATGCGAGTCGTGTGCTTCCACGTGTCCATGATGTGCATGTTCCACATCGACCACCTCCTATATACACTACATACCCCCATTGGGTATGCAGAAACAACTTTTATCATTTAACAAATATTTCATAATTCGTTGGTATAACTAAATGGGCACTCGCTTTAAATGGAAAGGATGATGCCTTATGAACCGCGTAATGAAATGGGTTATCGGGATGGGTATCTTAAGTATCGTCACTGGACTGCTCCTCTTGTTGTTCACGTTCGCTCCCGGACGCTGGATGATGGGAAACGGATTCTTCATGGGAGACCGGGACGATGTTGGCATGATGCACGGCAACGGCGGGATGGGACGTGGCAACTCCATCAATCTCGTCTCCTCGAGCGAGCCGACCAAACCGCTCCCGATCCCCGAACGGCTGCGACCAGATCGCGTCACGGAAGACGAGCTCTATTACACCGTTCGGGCGCAAATAGGTGACAGTCAGTTTTTGAGCGCGGGCGCTCAAACCGAGACGCTCGGCTATAACGGGGATTTGCTCGGCCCGATGATCGAATTGCCAAAAGGAAAGACCGTGTATATCAACACGATCAATCAATTGAATGATTCGACCTCGTTCCATTGGCACGGTCTCGTCATTCCAGGAAAAGAAGACGGTGGGCCCCACCAATTGATCAATCCGGGCGAACAACACCAAGTTCGTCTCGACATCGACCAAGAACCAGGTACGCTCTGGTTTCATCCCCATCCGATGGGAGATACGGCCGAGCAAGTGTATCGAGGGTTGGCCGGACTCTTGTACGTGACAGATGAAAGTGCCGAAACCGACATCCCGAACGAGTACGGCGTCGATGACATCCCGCTCATCGTACAGGACCGTCTCTTCACAGACGACGGCCGCCTCGACTACGACCGCCAGATGAACATCGATGGCACGGTCGGCGATACGCTCCTCGCGAACGGGTCGATTAATACGACGTTCGACGTGACGACGAACACGTTACGCGTCCGTCTCGTCAACGGCTCCAACGCACGGAATCTCGACTTCTCACTATCGAACGGAGAACCGTTCACACAAATCGCGACCGACGGCGGGTTGCTCGACAAACCAGTATCACTCAAAACGTTGACGCTCACACCTAGCGAACGAGCCGAGATTTTAATCGATTTTTCAGACCTGTCACTTGGGGACGACATCGCCCTTCAAGCGGATGGAATCCCGTTCACGACGTTCACGGTGCGTGACCGAATCGATCAAGACGGCGAATGGATCGATGCCTTTGAAGGAGCGTCTGTCTCTAACGACTCAAGCGTTGCCGATCGACGCCTCACATTGTTCGGCATGGGCAACATGGTGACGATTGACGGCAAACAGTTTGACCCGGGCCGGATCGACATCGACGTGCAGCAAGGGACGACCGAGGTGTGGGAGATTTACAACCGAAAAGACATGATGGGCGGAATGACCCATCCGTTCCACGTCCACGGCGTCCAGTTCCGGATTCTCGAACGGGACGGTAACCCGCCCCCTGACAATGAACGAGGCTGGAAAGACACGGTCGCCGTCGCCCCAGGTGAAAAAGTAAAAATCGAGATGACGTTTAAAGAAACAGGGACGTTCATGTATCACTGTCATATTCTCGAGCATGAAGAGAACGGAATGATGGGGCAATTGCGCGTCAACAAATAACATGTACGGAGGGAAAATCATGAATTTGCATAAAAAACTAGCAATGATGACGATCGCACTCTCGCTCAGCGGGTTGCTCGCAGCATGCGGCGGCGATGAGGAAGCAACGTCGAACGAGACTGACATGGGTGAACAGATGGAAGAGACGATGGACGGAACCGACCACTCGGGAATGGACATGTCAGGCTCTGGTGACGTGCCAGGTGATTTAACAGCGGCCGAGGACCCTGAGCATGCTGTCGGTGACACAGCCATCATCACAGAAGCACATATGCCGGGAATGGAAGGTGCCGAGGCCACCATCGTCGGTGCTTACGACACGTTCGTCTACAGTATCTCCTATGACCCAATGCAAGGGGGCGAACGCGTCGATGATCATAAGTGGATCATCCATGAAGAAATTGAAGATGCGACAGCTTCCCCATACAAGATCGGTGATGAGGTCGACGTCGAGGCCGAACATATGGAAGGCATGGACGGTACGACTGCTACTATCGATTCCGTCGAAGAGACGACCGTCTATATGATTGACTTCACTTTAGAGTCTGGCGAGAAAGTGACCAATCATAAGTGGGTCACAGAGGACGAACTGTCCGCTCAATGAAGCAAGAAGAATATGTATATGCGCAAACGGCCACACCCTTTTAAAAAGGATGTGGCCGTTTTGTTTGCACATAGTCAGACAAGGCGACTATGTTACTTGATGCTTGTGAAAGAATTGCGAACTTTAAGAATAAATTTCAATATATTTTTTTGAAATATAAATGACATATTTAATTATATTTTTTGATGGTAAAATTCCTAAAGAAGGTTAAGAAAAACATCGTTCCGTCGCCCTGTTAACTGACCGAAAGGATTTACCAAAAAATGAAAAAACAATTAATGACAATTACTCTCGGCGCACTTCTCGTTTCCGGTTTGACGCTTCAAACGTCAACACCGGTAGAGGCAGCCACTTCTTATAAAGTCAAAATCACAACGAACAGCTTGAACGTGCGGACGGGTCCATCGACCGCCTACAAAAAAGTCGGCAGCGCCAAGCTCGGTCAATCGTTCACGTATCTAGGGGCGACCGGCTCATGGACGAAAATCAATTACAACGGCAGCACGAAATATGTAGCGAGTACATATGTCAAAAAATATAGCGGTACGGCATTGAAGGCGGCCACGGCGGCTAAATTCATCATGCCGGCGAAAGGCACGTTGTCGCAAGGGTATGGCCCGGCGAGCGGAAAGTACGGTTACACGTTCCATAACGGCATCGACATCGCGGCTGCCAAAGGGACACCGATCCAAGCGGCCGCTTCCGGTCAAGTCATCGTCGCCCGTAACTATGGCGCCTACGGGAACCACGTCATGATCTCGCATACGATCAACGGCCAAGCGTACACGAGCGTCTATGCCCACATGGATCGGTTGAACGTCGTCAAAGGCCAATCGATTTCGAAAGGCGCGAACATCGGGACGATCGGGAATACCGGCAACTCGTTCGGGAGCCACCTCCACTTCGAGATCCATAAAAACAAGTACGTCTATAGCGGCTCGACAGCCGCCAACAGCGTCAACCCGTATACGTTATTCTAAAAAATACACCTTCATCCGCTAAAGGATGAAGGTGTATTTTTTAGCGCCGGAACGTATCTACGTGATCACGTGCGAACGCAGCAAACGAACGCGGCTTCTCCCCGGTCAACCGTTCAAAGTCGTCCGTCACCGCCTTCGCCGTCCCGAGCCGTGTCATGAGGTAGAGCGCCATCGTCACATTCACATACGCTGGATCCAGGCCACGTTCCTGAATATAGTGTGAGCGATAGCGCAGCATGCTCGGCTTGGCGTACGTGATGCGCCGCCCGGTCAGAATCGTCAATTGGTTGGCGATGTCGACATAATCGAGCGCCTCGGGTCCGGTGAGCGTATAGGCCGTATTGCGATGTGACTCCGGGTCAGCCAAGACGTGCGCGATCGCCTTGCCGATATCCTCGGCGTCGATGAAGCTGACTTGACTGTTACCGGCCGGGATGAAGATCTCGTCGTCTTGACGGATCTCCTCGGCGTGGACGCCGGTCACGTTCTGCATGAAGAAACCCGGCCGAATATGAACGGATGGAACACCTGACTGCTCGATGTACTTCTCGATCTTATAGTGTGGCGGGAACGGATTCGTCTCGACGCCCATGAGTGAAAGAAAGGCGACGAGTCGAATCGAACGTTCGGCCATCGCCTCAATGAACGGAACGAACACGTCCGCGTCCCCGATCTGTGGCGGACGCATCAAAAAGACGCGATCGACCCCGTCTAGCGCCGCTTCGTACGTGTCCGGGTTTTCAAAATCGAGTTCGACGTGTCGTGCCGCCGTCGGGAAGCGCCGCTGCAGCTCGTCCACCCTGCTCCCGGCCGCGACGACAGCTTCCCCTCGATTCTCTAAATACTTCACAACGTATTGTCCGACGTTCCCGGTCGCACCGGTCACTAAAATCGCTTGCTTCATCATATCCCCTCCTCTTCTCATTGTCGTATAGCCCCGTCTGTTTGTGTTTGAACAATTTGTGCCGACCGTCCCAATTTCCTCTCATTTTTAGGTAGGTCCATGGACTATATAGGGAAATACTGCACAATGTCGTATAATAGAGACAAATCAATCGACATCGTAGAGAGGAGGCCGACGCATGGACCGAAACCGATTTTATCGTTCATCCGCAAGGCACGGCCGAACACGTCCAAAACGAGCCATCCCGAACTATTCAACACGACGCTTGCCGCACTCTCCCATCGCTTCACTCATCGAGGAAGTGCAGGATGCCGTCTGTTATATCGATTTTACCCGCAACCACCTGTATACGAACCAACCGCTCCGTGCTTTTTGTCCGTCGCTGACGACGCGACGCTTCACCGATTTCGAGACCTTGAGCCGCTTCCTCCATGACGTGTTCGAACGGAACGGGGCCGACCCGGTCGCCGTGACGTCTTTTTGGGAAGAATTGCTCGACAATCGCTTCGGCTGCTGTCCGAGTATGGAACCCCACTACTTCCAACTTGGCGACCGGACGCTGCAACTCATCTTGAACTTCACCCACACCCCGCGCGGCGTGTTCATCCTCTGGCGCGACGAGACCGAAGCGCGCCGGTTCGAGGAGCAGAAAGACTCATTTTTGGCCGAGCTGTCGCATGAGTTCCGCTCACCGCTCACCGCCATCAGCGGCTACACCGAACTGCTCATGTACCAACATACCGATAACGAGAAGACGCACGGCATGCTGACGCTCGTGAAGCGAGAAGCGGAGCGGCTCGAACGGCTCGTCGATAACTTCCTCGACTATCAACGCGTCAACTACTCCGCGGAATTGCTGACGCTGTCGACGTTCGCACTCAAACCGGTTCTTGAAGGCATTGTCGCCCACTATGAGACGACATCCCCGAATCACCAGGTCGTCTTGTCCACTTGCGACGCGACGATCGAGGCCGACCAGGAGAAGTTGTTGCAGCTGCTTCACAACTTGATCGGCAACGCCATCAAGTATTCACCGAAAGGCGGGACGATCCGGATCACGGGCTCGATGGACGATACGACGCTCGTCTTGTCCGTCCGTGACCCAGGCATCGGTATCCCTCCTGAGTCCATCCCTTACATCTTTGACGAGTACTACCGGGTCGACTCCGACTCCCACCGTCCGATCAAAGGGACCGGGCTCGGCCTGCGCATCTGCAAACGGATCGCCGAGGCGCACGGTTGGGGCATCCACGCCGACTCCGTGTACGGAGAAGGGACGACGTTCTCAATTTACTTATATGACTGATCAACAAAGGGGCCCGGCAATGTATGCCAGGCCCCTGTTTGTTATGCGGCTTTTCGAACCGGTGCGTCGCACTCGAGATTTTGGGCGCGCATCGCTTTGGCGTGCTTGAAGAACAAGAAGAACAATGTCACCGTCCCGACCGTCGCGATGACGTACGGAATGACCCCATCCATCTTGAAGCCGATCGGCGCCGTCAAGATATAGAACCAGACCGCATACAGCATGAACGTCCCCGGGACGAGCGCGATCCAGTAGTTGCGTCCTTTGATGTACAAGTACGTCGCCCCGACGAACAAGGCGATAACCGCCGTCGTCTGGTTGGCCCAGTTGAAATATTGCCAGAGGAGACGGAAGTCGACTTTCGTCAAGATGAACGAGATGACGAACAACGGGAGTGCGATCCAAAGGCGTGATGCGAACTTCTTCTGCGCGATCTTCATGTAGTCGGCGATGATCATCCGGGCGCTACGGAACGCCGTGTCACCTGACGTGATCGGCAAGACGATGACACCGAGGATGGCGAGCGTGCCGCCGATGCTGCCGAGCATGAGCGTTGCCACTTCTTGGACGACGAGCGCCGGTGTGCCGGCGTTGATCATCGCGAGCAGTTGACCCGGTTCGAAGATCGCCATCGCGGCCGCTGCCCAGATCATGGCGATGACGGCCTCGACGATCATCATGCCGTAGAAGATGCTGCGACCATTGCTTTCTTTCATCGTCGTCCGCGAGATGATCGGCGACTGCGTCGCGTGGAATCCTGAAAGCGCGCCGCACGAGATTGTGAAGAACAAGAGCGGCCAGATCGGCAAGCCGTCCGGGTGCATGTTCGTGAACGTCATCTCAGGGACCTGATAGCCTTGGGCGAACAGGCTGACGGCGATGCCGACGGCGCTGATCAACAAGAGCGCCCCGAAGAACGGGTAGATGCGCCCGATGATCTTATCGACAGGTAAGAGCGTCGCCAAAATGTAGTAGCCGAAGATGGCGAGGAGCACCCAGGCGAGCGTCGACGCGTTACCGTCGAACAAGTTGTTGATCATGTTGGCCGGTGACGTAACGAACACCGTCCCGACAAGCAGTAGCAACAAGAGCGCGAACCCGTTGACGACGTGGCGGAGCGAGCGGCCGAGGAACTTCTCGGCGAGCTGCGGCAAGTGTGCGCCGTTGTTCCGGAGCGAGATCATCCCGGTCAAGTAGTCGTGTACCGCCCCGGCAAAGATTGACCCGACGACAATCCAAAGGAATGCGACCGGACCGTAGAGTGCTCCCATGATCGGACCGAAGATCGGACCGACGCCGGCGATGTTCAACAGTTGGATCATCGAGTTACGTTTTTTTCCCATCGGTACATAGTCGACACCATCCTGAGACGCATAGGCGGGCGTCGTCCGTTCCTCCTTGATGCCGAACGTCTTCTCGACGTAACGGCCGTAGACGAGGTACCCGACCAATAATAATCCTAGTGCAATAAAAAATGTAATCATCTTCTCTTCCTCCTATAATATGACCCATGTATGATTTCTTATTGTGAAGTTTATCACAATTAAAATATAACAGGCTTTCCTATGGATGGATAGATGTAATTGCTCACTATTTCACATGAAAATAACAATGTTCATTTTTTAGACAAACGTTGCTGTTGAGCCATTTTTATGAAAACGGTTACTTTTAGAATGAATCATTCAGCTTCCGGGAACAGTCAAAGAGAGACGTAGGGAAAGGATGAATCAAATGAAACGACAACGTGGATATTTAGCACTACCGGTCGCCGTCGCCTTTATTCTCATCTTCGGACTGTTGTTCGACAACTGGTGGCTCGGTATCGGGATCGGCATCGCGATGTTTTTCGCGTTCCAAGGGACGAAGAAGAAAGCGTGAAACTTTTTGAGGCGACACTCGTAGAAACTGGGCAAAGGAGGAGTTCTCCATGTCCAACAAACAGACGACGGGCAGCTATGCCTTTCCGCTTGCACTCGGCGTCGGCGTCACGTTTGCGATTGCTCTCGACAACTATCTTCTCGGGCTTGCCCTCGGGGTCGGTCTGTATTTTGCATTTAGCGATTCACCACAAAAAACATGACACCGACCGCCTCATTGAGCGAGCTTTGTCATGTTTATCCATGGCTCGTGCGGTAGCAGTTGATCGATCTCATTAAGGAAGGCCGATGTAGATGACATCTAAAAAAACATTACCCAAGTTTCAAATCGCTTTTGCTTTACTGATTTTGGGAGGAGTACTTTTTCTTCTACATGAGGTATATCAGCGAGAAACTTTTTTGAATGAAACGTTACATGACCATTTTTCGATCGAGAAGAACGCTTATGACGTCGAGTTCAGCATTAATCAATTTGGATACTTGTATCGTTTGAAATTCGAAGACGAAAAGAGAGTCGAATATGAATTTTTCGTCAAAACCAATCCGGACAATGAGTATGTCGTCACCTATTACGGACATAACTCCAAAGGCGATTCACCTTTGAGAGAAGATGAATTCACCACTTTGAACACAGGATACTAAATTTACATCTGTTAAGAGAGTTTCAATAAGAAAATGACTGAGGTATATACTTCAGCGATGCGACCTCGATTGAAACCGCTCGACCTCGTCCGTCATGATGGCATCGACACCAGTCATGTCCGGCAGCTCGTTCGGGTCGTTGATCGTATATAGTCGAATCAAGCGATTCTGCTCTCGAAGCGTCATCCAGTCTCTCGTCCCGATAAACTCCGGTTGGGCATGAACGGCCTCGGCCCCAATCCGCTCGATGAAATCAACCAAGCCTGGATGCCCGTCCACCGTTAAAACGGCGATCCTCGCTTCTCGGGCGATATCTCGTAACCGGATGAGCGTATCCGGATTGAATGACGAGAAGACGACACGTTGCTCGAGCTTGAACTCGGTGACAGCGAGCCATGTGAGATATTCAATCCCGTCATAATCGAATCGGTCCGTCTTCAGTTCGATATTGAGCGTGACATCGGACGATTCAATCAATAAGAGTACTTCTTCGAGCGTCGGGATTCGTTCCCCGCTCTCAGTGCTTAGCAAGCGGATCTGCCGGAGCGTCATGTCTTTCACGTAGCCGCTCCCGTCTGTCGTCCGGTCGACCGTCTCGTCATGGATTACGACGAGGCGGCCGTCTTTTGAGAGCTGGACATCGAGCTCGATGCCTTCGGCGTAAGGCAGCGCCGCTTGAAACGCCGCCAACGTATTTTCCGGATACTTGGCGCTATAGCCGCGATGGGCATAAATCAACACGTCACTGCCCCAAGGTGGAAGTCGTCTCGTCGGCCGCACGCTTCAACGCGTCCTCGACCGACACGCCTTGGTATAAGCTCTCCATCGCATTGACGACGCTCTGACGCGACTGTGGGAACGTCGAGATGAGCGCGCCTTGTGTCGCCGGGGACGCCTTCGTCTCGCTCAATTGATCGACCGTCACTTTTAGCTGTGGGTACTCGGCCCACATCTCTTCGACAATCGGTTCGTTGTAAGCGTCCGGGTTGATGGCGAAGTACCCCGTCTCGACGTGCCACTTGGCCTGTGCTTCTTTCGAGGCGGCATACTTCATGAACTCCCATGCGCCTTGCTTCGTCTCATCGGCGATACCGTCCCCCATCCAGAGCGAGGCGCCACCGATGACGACCCCTTCACGGTCTGCTTCGTCTGGTACCGGCAAGTACGAGGCGCCGACTTCAAACGACGCATTGTCCGCGACCGTACGAATTCCAGCCGATGAGTCGAGATACATCGCGACTTTCCCAGACTGGAAAGCGGCGCGCATGTCGTCCCAGTTTTGTCCGACATTTAGGAACGTCTTCTCGTCGTACATGTCTTTGATCAAGTTGAAGGCGTTCTGACCTTCTTCGCCGTCGAACACCGCTTTTGTCGGCGCCCCACTGCGGCCGTTGTCGTTGTCGACGTAAAGACCGCCTTGCGCGGCGACGAGCTGTTCGAAGAACCAGCCGTAGTTGAGCATCGTGAAACCGGTCTGGTCATCGGTCGTGAGCGCCTTCGCCGCTTGCTTCAATTCGTCATACGTTCGTGGTGCCTGCTCCGGATCGAGTCCCGCTTTTTCGAAGGCGTCCTTGTTGTAGATGAGCACCGGTGTCGATGAGTTGAACGGCATCGAATACTGCTTGCCGTCGACTTGGTAATAGCTCAAGATGTTCTCTTCCCAGACGCTCGTATCGAAGTCTTCTTTGTCGATGAACTCTTGCACCGGCGTGATCTTGTTCGTGTCGATCATATACTTCGTCCCGACCTCGAACGTCTGCATGATGGCCGGCGCGTCCGTCGAACCGGCGACGGCGTTAAATTTGGTGAGTGCCTCTTCATACGTCCCCTGGAACACCGGTTTCACTTCGTAATCCTCCTGCGACTCGTTGAAGGCGTCGACCTGATTGTTTAGCGCCGTCTCTAGGTCCCCGCTCATCGCGTGCCAAAACACGACTTCCGTCTTCCCGTCTTCTGTCGTCGATGCTTCCGTCGCCGCCTCTTCGCTACCGCATGCCCCGAGTAATAATAGCGAACTAGTCAATCCTGCGAATAGTGCTTTCTTCTTCATCGTACATTCCCCCTATTATTTGATCGCACCTTGCGTCAATCCTTCTTGCAACTGTTTTTGTCCAGCGAATAACAGCATCAGCGTCGGGATGATGATCAAGATGACCGCGGCCATGACGACACCCCAGTCCGATGCCACCTCGTTCGACTGCATCTGTTTAATCCCGATTTGAACCGTTCGAGCCTGCTCCGTGTTTGTGACGAGGAGCGGCCATAAGTACATGTTCCATGTCGTCAAAAAACTGTAGACCGACAACGTGACGAGCGGCGTCTTCGACACCGGTAAGACGATATTCCAAAAGAAACGGAAGCGGCTGACCCCGGCGATTTGTGACGCCTCATACATCTCGTGCGGGATCGTCTTGAACTGTTGCCGAAGCAGGAACGTCCCGAACGCAAGCGCGAAGAACGGGACCGACAGCCCCCATACCGAGTTCAACCACCCGAGTGACTGGATCGTCAAGAAGTTCGGCACCATCGTCGCTTCCCACGGCACCATCATCGTCGCGAGAAACAACATGAAGATGAGCGCTTTCCCTTTGAACTCGATGAAGACGAACGCGAACGCAGCGAGACTCGACAAGGCGACTTGTCCGACCATGACGAAAAGCGCAACGACGAGACTGTTCCACAAATACGTCAACAGCGGCAGGCGCTCGAACGCCGCGACGTAGTTCGCGAACGACGCCTCACGTGGGAACAAGTGACCGTTCAATACTTCGCCGCCGTCCATCAAACTGATCGAGAACGCATAGGCGATCGGGAACAGCATGACGAGCGTACTCAAGACGAGAAGCGTATACGTGACTACTTTCCGAAGCGTCATTGGTAATGCACCTTCCTTTCGACGAGCTTGAACTGGAGCCACGTCAAGAGCAGCACCGTGACGAACAAGAGCACCGCCTGGGCGCTCGCCCCACCGACGTTATAGTTGATGAACGCGTCCTTGTAGATGGCGTAGACGATGACGTTCGTCGAATTCGTCGGACCGCCTTTCGTCAGTAGATCGATCTGTCCGAACGTCTGGAACGCGTTGATGAGCGAAATGATACCGACGAAGAAGAGCGTCGGTGACAGCATCGGAATCGTGATTGACCGAAGCTGCGTCCCGTAACTCGTCCCAGCGATGTCCGCGCTCTCGTACAGCGTCCGGTCGATATTTTGCAGTCCCCCGAGGATGATTAAAAATGTGAAACCGATGTTCATCCAGACGGTCGCGAGCGATACCGACAGGAGTGCATACTGCGGGTCAAGTAGCCACTGTACCCCACTCGCCCCGACCGCTTCTAAGAAACGGTTGAAGATGCCGATCGACGGATTGTACATAAACATCCAAATGACCGATGATGCCGCGACGCTCATCCCCATCGTCGCCGAGAACGCCGTCCGGAAGAAACCGATACCGCGTAGTTTCTCATTAGCGAGCAGCGCTAACCCTAGCGCGATGATGATTGTGAGCGGAACGGTCAACAGAACGAAGCCGACCGTCGCTTGGATGCTTTGCCAAAACGAGGCGCTCGTGAACAGTTTCGCGTAGTGCTCACCCCCGACGAAGCTGAGCGGCGTCCCCTGCGTATCAGTCCGAAAAAAGCTCAAGTAGATCGTCCGGAACAACGGATAGACGAGGAAGATGCCAAACAGCGCAATCGAGGGCGATAAATATAAGATCCCGGCCGCTGCGTCCGAGAGGCGTGCCCGGACTCTCTGTTTCGGCAACGCGACCGTCATTGGAACACCTCCAGCGCCTCGAACAGTTTCGGTTGCCGTGGCTCGATGCGATCGCCGGCCGTATCAAACAGCGACATTTGTTTCGGATCGACGTAACAAGCGATTTTCTCCCCGATCGAGAGCGGCCACTGTCCAGGCCATTTGGCGAGCCATTCGGTCCCGCCCATATCGAACGCAAGAATCGTTTCGGTACCGAGCACTTCGATGTTCTTCAGTTCGGCATAAAACGTCACCGTCTCCCCGGCCGGTGTGACTTGTTCCGGCCGAATACCGAGCGTTGCCACATCGTGTTTCGTCACCGTATTCGGATGGAAGAGACGTCCATCCGAGGCAATCCAGCCTTTCTCCGCCCTTTTCACCTCGGTCAAGTTCATCGGAGGCGAGCCGATGAACGAGGCGACGAACGTATTGGCCGGTTTGTTGTACAGATCGAGCGGCTTGCCGACTTGTTGAACTTCCCCGTCGTTCAACAACATCATCCGATCGGCCATCGTCATCGCCTCGACTTGGTCGTGCGTCACGTAGATCATCGTCAAGTTCAGCTTGCGTTGCAGCTGGCGGATCTCGGAGCGCATTTTGGCACGGAGCTTGGCGTCAAGGTTTGAGAGTGGCTCGTCCATGAGGCAGATTGGCGCCTCGGTGACGATAGCCCGGGCCAGTGCGACCCGTTGCCGCTGACCACCTGATAATTGGCGGGGCTTGCGCTTCAAATAGTCGGTCAGACCGAGTGTCTCGGCCGCCGCATCGCACCGTTCGCGCTGCTCGAGCTTCGTGAGCCCTTTCGTATGTAGTCCGAACGTAATATTTTTCTCGACCGTCATATGCGGATAGAGCGCATAGTTTTGGAATACCATCGACAGTTGCCGCTCGCTTGGCTTCAGCTCGTTCGCAGCGATGCCGTCAATCCGGAGCGTACCGCTCGTGATCGACTCGAGACCGGCAATCATCCGGAGCATCGTGCTCTTGCCGCAACCCGACGGTCCGACGAGCGCGAAAAATTCGCCCGGCTCAATCGTGACGTCGATGCCGCGGATGACCTCGGTGTCCCCGTATGATTTTTTGAGGTCTTGCAGTTGGATCGACTTCATGCCATTCCCTCCTTCGTCGCGTGTGA
The DNA here is from genome assembly GCF_004337185.1 of Exiguobacterium sp. SH0S2. NCBI lineage: Bacteria > Bacillati > Bacillota > Bacilli > Caryophanales > Exiguobacterium > Exiguobacterium sp. SH0S2. The sequence goes on from NZ_SJVB01000002.1 coordinate 451,720, forward strand.
CGCCCATAGCCGCTCGTCCCCTGTCGAGACGGCGAACGCCCCATGTGACAACGCTTGGTGGACTTCGATCGGTTTACGAATCATCCCACCCGTCACGATTGGGAGTGAGACGCTACCGGCGACATGTTCGATTACGCTCGGGATGAGACCGGGCATGAGTTCGAGCGCGTCCGGTTGCTGCTCGTTTGCCAGTTTAATACCGGACGTGACGGCGTCCGAATCGACGAGGAACAGACGTTGCACTGTCATCAGGCCAGCCCGTTTGGCGTGTTGGATGACGGACGCTTTCGTCGTGACGATGCCGTCGGCGCCGACCCGTTTCGCCAAATAGTCGATGCCGTCACGGTCGAGGCTGATGCCGTTGATTCGTTCCGCGTGCAGGAACACGGTCCGGTTTTCCCGCTTTAAATGGGTTACATAACGGTCGAGCGTGCTGAGCGTGCCCATCATGAGGAACGTCGTCGTGACGTCCGATTGCAGGAACTTCTCGAGCTGTTTTGGCGACTTGATCGATGCGATCATCTTCTCTCGTCCAATCGTGCGAATTGTTGGATTCACTTGAATCATCCTCTCTTAAGAAAAAAGGACCAACAGAAACATGACGTCACGGACGTATGGGCTTCTGTTGGTCTCTCGAATGTTCTACCGAATGCTATTCACTTTGGATTGAGGGGTCTCACAAGTCATATCGTACCGAACGATTGTAAAGTGTCTGTGAACGCTCTGCAAAATTTCATTAAGGAAACGTAAAAAAACCGATTCACGGGGAATCGGTCAATGTTTGTCGCGCCTTCGCCAAGATGTCGGCTTTGACGTCGTCGTCACGCCCTTGCCAGTTGCGGACCATCATCTTCATACGTTGGTTGTTCGAGAAGCGTTCCTCGTGCTTGTCGATGAAGTTCCAGTACAGGGCGTTGAACGGACAGGCGTCAGCCTCGGTCGTATGTTTCGGGTTATACTTACAGCCTTTGCAATAGTCGCTCATCCGGTCGATGTATTTGCCCGAGGCGATGTACGGCTTCGTCGCAAGACGTCCCCCGTCCGCGTGAAGCGCCATGCCGAGCACGTTCGGCAACACGACCCAGTCGTAGGCGTCGATATACATCTCGTTGAACCAGTCGCTCGTCTGTTGCGGCGAGATTTCGAACAGCGTCGCATAGTTACCGAGCACCATCAGCCGCTGGATGTGATGGTTGTGCGCTCGCTCGACGACCGGCTTCAAGCTCTCGTGCATACAGTTCAGGTCCGTGTCCGCGTCCCAAAACAAGCCAGGTAAGTCACGCTCGTGGTTGAACGTGTTCACGTCTCGATAGTCGGGCATCAACGCCACATAGACGGCGCGCATGTATTCCCGCCAGCCGAGAATTTGGCGGACGAACCCTTCGACTGAAGCAAGGGGCGCGTCGGTCGCGCATGACGCCTCGATGACTTCGTGCGGGGTCAGCAGTCCGACATTGATCGCCGCCGACAACAGACTGTGCGACATCTCCGGGTTTTCGGTCAACATCGCATCCTGATACGGACCGAACGTCTCGAGCCGCTCGTCGACGAAACGCTTGAGTGCTCGCCTTGCCTCGTCCCGCGTCACCGGCCAAGCGAACGGTTCGATTTGTCCGGGGTGGTCGGAAAACGTCGTCTCGACTTTTCGGATGACGTCTGTCGTGATGGCGTCAGGTCGGAAGTGGATGGCCGGTGGGAACGTGAGCCCGGACCTTGGCGGCTGGCGATTGTCCGCGTCGAACGACCATTTGCCGCCTTTTGCTTTCCCGTCTTCGAGCAACACGTCAAACCGTTTGCGCATATGACGGTAAAACCGGTCCATCCGCCACGGCTCGCTGCCGAGCGTGTCGACGGCCTCTTGCTTCGTTAAATAGAAGAGCGGTACGTCCGTATGTTCGATGAGCTCGTGCTGGTCTCCGAACTGCTTCAGCTTCCGCTCCATCGGCTCATCAGTGACGGCCGTGTAGTGAATCGCCTCGGGGTCGAATCTACTGAAGTGATCGTTCCACGCGTCTTGGAACGAGTCGGCCTCGTGGTAGTCGACGGTGAAGCCGCGATCGCGTAACTCAGCGGCGAAGTGTCGCATCGCCGAGAAGATGAGGACGAGTTTTTGTTTATGATACTTCCGCCACATCGCCCGTGACGTCGCCTCGATCATGACGATGACGTCGTCAGCTTTGACGTGGTCGAGCATCTCAAGGTCGTGTGATAACTGATTGCCGAAGATCCAAAATGAGCGCACGGATTCATCTCCTCTCTGATTTTTTGATTGTGCTACACTAAATTTACATCTGCTTCATTTAGAAAGGAATGGTTCGATGCGCCCGAAGCGTCTGCAAACATGGATCGACAGCCAATACGAGAACCCGCGCGGCATCGTCGGGACGTATATCGGCGAGAAGATGGTCCGCCAACACCGGGTAGAAGTCGACTGGACGATTGAACAGTTGGCGGTTCAGCCGGGCGACCGCATCCTCGACCTCGGTTGTGGAGCCGGTGACGCGATCGCGCAAATGCTTCGTAGCTTTGATGAGGTGCACGTGACCGGGCTCGACCGTTCCCCGACCATCGTCCGCTCGGCCTCAAAACGAAATCGAGCGGCCTTACGAGCAGGGCGAGCCGAGGTCGTCGAAGGCGACCTCGGGACACTCCCGTTTCCGGAAGGGAGTTTCAATCACGTCTTCAGCATCCATACACTCTACTTTTGGGAAAACGTGCCTGCGGTGCTTGCCGAGATTGAACGCGTCTTAACCCCAGGCGGGTCGTTCGTCATCACGTACTGTGACGGGAAAGGCGACGTGACCTGGGACGGGATCACGACGCTCGTCCGGGAACAGTTCTTCCCTTCCGCCAAGACGCTCGGTATGACAGACGTCTCTGATCAGCGCGGACCTGATTCTCGCGATTATCATACGGTCGCGGTGAGTGGACGCAAAACGCAATCCTAATTGAGCAACCCATCTCACAACAACAGCCCCTTTCTTTATTCGTTATAAAGAAAGGGGCTGTTCGTATATAGATACAATCGGTCAATAGACAACATCCGCAGAAGCGATGTCGTACCGGATCCGCGTCCCTTCTGTTTCCGCAATCGCCCCTTTTAACGAAGCGATGTCTGTGATTACGGCTTCTCGATTCGAATCGGCTTCAACAAACTGGAGGGCCGCCTCTACTTTAGGCAACATACTGCCGGCCATAAAATGATTCTCCTCAATCAACTGTTCAAGACGAGACGTCGAGACGGTCTCCAATTTCTCTTGGTTCGGTTGATTGAAGTGGATGTAGACGTTAGATACTCCCGTGATGATCATCAAATGCGTTGCTTCAATCGACCGGGCCAGCTGCGCGGCGGCAAAGTCCTTGTCGATAACAGCTTCCACGCCTCGAAGCGTGTATTGCTCACGGACGACAGGAACGCCGCCCCCACCTGCAGCGATGACGAGATGGCCTGCATCTAGCAAGTCTCGAATGACCGGTGCCTCAACGATACGGATCGGCTTCGGACTGGCGACGACTTTTCGATATCCGCGTCCCGCATCCTCGACCATCACATCGCCTTTCATACGCATCTCGACCGCTTCCTTCTCAGTATAAAACGGGCCAATCGGCTTTGTCGGATGATCGAATGCAGGGTCTGATAAGGCGACTTCCGATTGCGTGATCATCGCGACGACTTGTCGCTCCATGCCTCGACGGGCGAGTTCGTTCTTCAATAGCTGTTGGAACCAATACCCGATCATGCCTTGCGACATCGCTCCGCACGTCCCTAAATCCATCGCCGGTGTCTTCTCCGAATTCGCCATTTGTTGCTGAATCAAAATCGCACCGATTTGGGGGCCGTTCCCATGACTGAGTACGACTTCATGTCCTGCCTCGACCAAGTCGGCGATGTGACGCGCCGTTTCCATGATGGCGTGTCGTTGTGCTTCTGCCGTCCCATCGTCCGTTAAAATCGCATTCCCTCCGAGAGCAATGACAATTCGTTTTTTCATCTGTCTAGTTCCTCCATTTCTTGTTTCAATGCCAAATATATTCCGAGCGCAGTATCCTGTCCTGATGAACTCCCAAACGTGATGAGACGTTCCCATTCAACCTCACAATTTGAGAACGATTCGGTCAACAGCACTGTAATCAGCCTTTTTAATTCGCTCGTATACTCTCCCCGCAGTGCCGCCTCATAAAAAGCGACAGAACTTCGTGTCGTTCGATATTTAGCTGTCATCACGTAATCGTTCTGCCACTTCATCGGACGTCCCAATACCTCACATACGGCCATATAGCCAATTAAGACGTCATCGCCGCTCGGCGTCAGTCCTTTGCCGTAGCCGATCAGACGTTTCCCTTCTGCTTGACCGATGTTCGTCAAATATTCATACAGCGGTTCTCGTCTCTCTTCATAGGCGTAACTCCAGTCGTGACCGAGTTCGCGCAATCGTGCCTCCATCTGCCTGAGGTTTAAGGCCAGTTCATAGCGCTTTGGCTCGACACGTTCCATGTTCATTTTCAACACCTGGTCTGGATAGATCGTTATCCCGCTCGGCACGTGGTGAATCGTCGCACCGATGCCCGCCAATAGACAATCTCCTACTCTCCACTCCAATCGATCGACCGTCTTCACATGAATTCCAAAAGGCGTATGTCCGTTCTTCGTCGTACCGATGTAAATCAAGTGTCCCCCCATTCGCAGGTTATAACCGTTTCGAAAGACGGCCTCGACTTGTAACGCTTGGGGGAATTCTTGAAGGAGAGAGGCAGCATACGTACTGTACGCCGCCCCGATTTGTCTCATGCGTGTTGCACCAGTCCTAATTTTTCAGCGTATGCTTCGAGCGCCTTCTCGAAGCAGGCCAGTGGAGCACGAACCGTTCCCGCACCGACTTGGCCGATACCTGGCTCCCGGTGTGCGATTCCTGTATTGATGATCGGTGTGATCCCGGTCTCGACGACTTTCCGGATATCAATACCGACGCAGGCACCTTGGAAATCCCATGATGGAATACTCAAGTTCGGGTTATGTCGATCGCAAATTTCGTTCATCTCTTCACTGATTGCGAGCGCTTCGCTCGATCCTGCCCGGCCGAGGAACCGCGTAACACCTGGCGCAGCGACCATCGCCATCCCACCGACGCCATACGTTTCCGCAATCGCACTGTCACCGATGTCCGGGTTCGCATCGTCTTGGCTGTAGCCTGTGAAGAACAAGCCTTCCGGCATGTTGACGGGTGCCGTGAACCATTCGTCCCCCATACCGCTGATTCGAATTCCAAAATCTTTCCCGTTTCGGGTCATAGCCGTCACGATCGTGCCCGCTTCGTGCCGTCGAGCCTCGTCTAGGATTGCTTTTCCGGTCGCCATCATGACGTTTAAAAAGAACTGATCGGTATCGGCCAAGAACTGCAAGACGTCACGTCGTTCCGTTTCATCGACGTCCGCCAACATAAGGTAAGGTGCCAATTCTTTTAGCAGCAACACCGAGGCCGCGATATTTCGTTGGTGGAACTCATCCCCCATCGTAATGGCTTTCGAGATGATGACGTTCAAGTTGATCCCGTCTCCTGCTTGTTTCAACGTTTGTGAGAGGACCGGCCCCAGAACGTCTTTCATCCAGTGGAGGCGTGCGATGACTTCTGCATCGTTGGCACCAAACCGCATCACTTTTCCGATTCCTTCGTTCATCGTGCAGTACGCTTTCGCACTTCCGTTTCGGTTTTCGACAACGAGGACCGGCATATGTCCAGACGTGATCCCGCCCATCGGTCCGACCGCTTTCACATGATGACACGGGATGAACGTCACGTCTCCGCGCTCGAGCATCGCTTCCGCCTCTTCATAATCGTCGGTCCACTGCTCAAAGATGATCGCCCCTATGGCCGCTCCTTTCATCGGCCCCGTCATGTCTTCGTACGCGATCGGTGGGCCAGCATGGAGAAGTACTTTTTCTTTCAATTCTGGAATGACCGTGTGAGCTGGGACGACGTCCGTCAAAAACGGTTGTCCTCCGATAATCGTTTGAATCACCTTGTCATTTGCTTCTTGAATCATCGCTCCGATACTCATTTTATTTCCTCCTCAAGACATGAGCGCTAACAAGCGCTGAAGATGTGGTTTTCCGCCGGCTGTCGGTTGCCAGTTGTACTGAACGCTGTGACCGCCTTCGCTAATTACGGCGTCTGCGAACGAACGAAGTCCTAAGTTGACGACTTTAGGTGCGCGCAGCAACTGCTGGATTGCTTCTGACGACTCAATTTTATGTGTGCTCGGTTCTACAGATGGAACTGTTTTCTGTTTGAACTGTGGAACTTCTTTCCCAATCATTCGAAGTGCATATTCGACAGCTGCCACGTTACTCTCTGCGACGAGGATACCAGCTGCTTCAAAGAGTTGCTTTTGGGCACTGTAACGCTGTGGATCCTGTTCGGTACCACAAACGTTGACGATCACCTCTACGTTCGGACGAGTTGCTTGTAGTTCAGTTAACGTCGGGAGCAGTGCACCGGCCATGTTCTCATGCGAACCATATCCGAGGACGTTATCCAACAGGAGCACGATTGAATCATCTGTGTCACAATAGCGATTGATGAAGTCGATTCGTGTCGACGGATCGATCATCGGGTGCGGCTTCCCTTGCGTGTAGACGTCATCCCCTAAATCGATGACGACGTTCCCGTCATAGTCAAACGAGAAGCCGTCCCGATGCTCACGGTCTGCCTCCACGCCGAACGAGAGGCCCATCAAGTCAGCCGTCTCCGCGGCCAACGTTCCGCCTGAGAACAGGCCGATGATTCGTGACGCCCCATTCGAGGTGACATCGGTCCGGTGCCGTTCCTGCGTCGACTTTCCAAGCGCAAGCAATGCCGCTTCTTCCGATGTGTCCGCATAGACGACGTGGTTGACAGGCGCGAGTCCGTGCTCCCCGACGAAGAAGGCTACGACCGGTTTGTTGACTTGTTGAAGCAACTGCTCAATCTCTTCGCGCACTTCTTTCGCAGGTGGTTTTGAGATGACGACGATCGTGTCCGTTGTCACGTCCTCCGCAAGTGCCCGAATGCCAGCTTTCATCGAGATCCCGCCGATTTCGGTCGACAAGTCACGTCCGCCCGTTCCGATCGCATGGGAGACCCCGCCACCGAGACGATCAATCAACGTTGCCACTTCTTGAATTCCTGTCCCTGAGGCTCCGACGATTCCGACACGTCCCTCCCGGACCACGTTGGTGAAGGCGAGCGGAATACCTGCGAGTGATGCGGTACCACAGTCAGGACCCATGACTAGCAGTCCTTTGTCATCGGCGAGCTGTTTCAGTTCACGTTCCACTTCGACAGGGACATTGTCACTAAAGATATGAACGTTCAAGCCTTGGTTCAGTGCTTTTCGTGTCTCGTATTCGACGTATTGTCCAGGAATCGACAACAGCGCCAAGTTCGCTCCCGGCAGTTCTTCGAGCGCCGCTTTCCACGACCGGACTTCTGTCTTATCCGCACCTGCTTGTTTCGTTTGGTTGTTCAGGAAGTCATGGATTGCTTTCAAAAGTGGTTCGGTCTGATCGGTTTCCGCATCGACGACGATACACATGTCTTGTGGCGTCGCCGCCTCTAACTCTTCTGTATAGAATCCTGTACTTTTAAAGATGTCGAGGTTGGCCGGTGTCCCCATCATGATCGAGACTTTATTGATGCCTTCGAGACTTGAGACGTGGTTCGATAACACCATCAACGTGACGGAGTCTTGATACGTGTTTGCTTGAATGATTGTTGTCAACATACGTTTCTCTCCTTATGCTTCCGCCGGTTTGACGGTTTCTTTTGCGAATAACATGGCGATCATTCCGATGACGAGTAAGACAGCTGCCAAGTAAAAGCCGGTTTGCATCGATCCCGATTGATCGACTAAATATCCAGTAAGATAAGGCGCCAGAATCGACGACGTCATCCCGACAAAGTTATAGACACCGAAGACGGTTCCGTACACTTTTTTCGGAGCGTTGTTCGCCACGAATGAGAGCAGGACCGGGTCAAGCGCTAACTTTCCAGTCAATCCATACAGGATGAGCGCCGCGAAGAGCAGTGGCGTGCTCTCAACGAAGACGACCGCCAAGATGGAGGCGATGGACAATGGGACGAGAACGAATACGAGTGGTTTTTTCTTGCCCATCTTGTCTGATAAATAACCGATCAATAGTGCCCCCGGAATAGACGCCCATGGGACGAGTGACGAGATGAAGCCGACATCACTGCCTTGGAAGCCACGCTCTACTTGTAAGTATTGCGGGAGCCAAGTGAGAATCATGAAGAATCCATAAAGTGAGCAGAACACCATGACAAATGTCGCGAGCAAGTTACGATTTTTGAACAGGCTCATGATTGAGAAATCTGATTTTTCGACCGTGTTCGCGACACGTTCTGGTCGCTTCTCTTTGACGACGTACCAAATCAAAATCCCTGTTAAAATCGTCGGGATCGTCATGAAGTAAAATGGCGTTCGCCAACTCATGCCGAGCTCGAGTGTCAAATAACTCGATGAGATATAGCCGAGTGAGATACCGAGCGCCATACCACTGTTGATGATGGCAGTCCCGATCGTTAGAAACTGCTTCGGAATCGCCTCAGACGACAACGCGTATTGAGGACCGTAATACGTTCCTTCTCCGAGTCCTGTGATCGCTCGGGCGATCATGAATAAGAGAAATGTCGAAGCCAGTCCGGTGATCCCGGTGAATAGTCCGAACAAAATAAATCCAGGAACTAAAATTCGTTTGCGTCCAAACTTATCACCAAGTGAGCCCGAAGGAATTTGGGCGATGGCATAAGTGAGGAAGAATACACTGTTGACCAATCCGAGCTGGGCGTTGTTCAACCCGAACTCTTGGGCCAGGTTCGGCATGACCGGGTTTAAAATTGTTCGGTCGGCGTACATAAACATCCAACCTAAGAAAAATACCGCGATGACTTTCCACCAATACGGGATTCGTTCCTTCTTCGCTTCAAACGAAGGTTGAGACACTGGGGATGTACTCATGGGGTTACTTCCTTTCTGTATTTTGGTATCGCTTACAACCCCACTTTACGTGTCAGCCCATAAGAAACGCATAAACAGAACGGGTATTGCTGTAACAATTCCATAAAAAAAAGCACCCTAAGGCGCTTAAGAGAGTAACGCGTATCCGATACCGGGATACGTTTTTAGTTGATCGGCAGCCTCTAGAGCCCCAGCTGCTTTAAATTTCTTTCGGATGCGTCCAATCGTGACACGCAAATACTCGACTTCCCCGCCATATTCCGGTCCCCAAACAGCTTGAAGTAGCTCACGATGTTGGACTACTTGATCTAAATGCTTTACGAGTTCTGACAGGAGCGAGAACTCATTTTGGGTCAATTTGACTTCTTGCCCTTGATGAAACACTCGGTTGCGCAGACGATCGATTTCCAAGCCTTTTATCTCGACCGTATTCTCTAGCGCCTCACTCACCTTCGTCCGTCTCAATACGGCTTTCACCCGGGCGAACAGCTCGTCAAGCGCAAATGGTTTTGTTAAATAATCATCCGCTCCTAAATTTAGTCCATCTACCTTATCTTTTGCCTGACTCCGAGCAGTCAACAAAATGACCGGAACGTCCGAGACTGTCCGGAGACGGCGTAACACTTCAAATCCGTCCATATTAGGCATCATAATATCGAGCAGTACTAAATCGACTTGACGGCGATCGACATCCTCCAAAAAAGAGGAACCGTCTGGATAGTCATAGACCGAGTACCCGAGCGACGATAAATTGGCCGCCACGAATCGTGCAATTTTCTTCTCATCCTCTACAATCGCAATCGTCTGCATGCTTCAATCTTCTCCTTTCGGTAGTTCAAGAAAGAATCGAGTCCCCCGCCCGAGTTCACTCTCAGCCCAAATCTTTCCGCCATGGGCTTCAATGATGCCTTGGCATATCGCCAATCCGAGCCCGGTTCCTCCTTTTCGCCGTGTCGACTTCATTTCGACTTGATAAAACCGGTCGAAAATCCGTTCCAAATGATCATGGCGAATGCCAATCCCTTGATCTTCAATGACGAGCGTCCAATCCGTATCTGATTCATAAGATTGGATGTGAATGTTTGGCGGGCCGTCACTATAACGAACCGAATTGGTCAACAAGTTGACGAGCACTTGACGGAATCGATGAAAATCGACCTCGACGACGGGCGGACCTTGCCAGTCATAAGTCGTATGCGCATCAATTTGTAGCTCATGAATGATTCTTTCCACGTAAGGCTTCAAGAGGACCGCCTCAATCTCGACCGGAAAGTTGCCCGATTCAAGCTTCGTGATGTCGAGCCAATCATCAATCAGCTGACGAATCCGTTGAGAATCTTCTTGAATCCCTTGCAGCAATTCATGACGGAAAGGCGCTTCCCACGTCACGTCTTTTCGCATCAGTGTCTCGACACTGCCACGGATGTTTGTGAGCGGTGTTTTGAACTCGTGTGAGGCGAGCGAGATCAGATTATCTTTTAACTGGTCAATCTCGACTTCACGCGTCACATTTCGGACGATATACCCTTGTCCGATTGAGTTAGCTGCATCGACTACAGAGAACGGCTGAATTTGAAAAATCTGCTCGTCCATTAATAATCGCAGGGGTTCTCTCTCCATCCTGTACTCGTCCATGAGCTTCTCCCAGTCTTCAGCCCGGCTCGATGCGTGGAGATCGAAATAGACTTCCATAAAACGATTCACATATTCAATCTCACCATCTTCATTCAATACGATGACACCTTCTGACATGCTGCTTAACGTCGCATGCCACAACGCATTTTGTTTCGTCGTTTCATCCACGAGGAGCTTATTGTCCAACAACATGGAGAAAGCATCCGCTAGCGTATGCAGAAAAATATCCTCCCGTTTCGAAATCGTCTGATTCATCGTTAATCCAACGAGTAACATCCCGCTGGCTTGCCCGCCATAGTAGAGCGCATTGACTTGGAAGCGATAGGCGTCTTGTTGCGTTTCGATGAATTCATATAAGCTTTCTTGGGATAAAATCGCGTCTTTTGATATGACTTGGTTCGGTAACGATACAAATAACGGATAAGGCAAGATTGCTGATACCTCGTGCAACGTACTCTGCACGAGCGCAATCGTGTCTGGCGCATGACGAAACGATGTCATAAATTGATTGAGTGCCTGTAACTCAAGATTGTTTTGTTCGAGTTCATGCGTCCGCAACTTAACTTTTTCTTCAAGCGCGTCGTTCAACTGCCTCAAGTTTTCTTGTCCGGACCGGACATCATCCGCCATCACAGCAAACTGTCTGGCCAATCCAATGATTTCTTTTGGGGCATGAATTGATTTTAAATGAGCGACTACATCCGGTGCCTCGGCACGCTCGACCATCAACTCGGTCTGATTGACAAAATCGGCGAGCGATTGATTCAGTTTTCGGGATAGGACCAATCCGAGCACGAGCATGATTGCCGCGACGATTAAAAACAGAATCGTATTTGGTAGTAACGTGTTGACTGTTGCAGCTAAAATACTGCCGACCGGACGCGCGATCCAAACCGTCCACTCATACTTCGGGACTTCCGCATAAGTAGCGAGCTGTGATTCTTTCTTTTCTTCATCATAAACACGCCATACATTTCCCCACAGTAATGTACCCGCCTCATTCGGGTTCGTTGAAATCGTTTTCACTTCAGTCGATGGGTATTCGTCCGGATGAAACACGACTTGATTACGATCATCGACGATGACCGGGTATTGCTGTTCGTTAAAATTGTTAGCAATGAGCGTTTCGCCAATCCCGTCCAAATTGAGTGCACCTAGCACATAACCTTCCATGTCCTCTCGTTCATTGAAAATCGGTGTCGCAATCACAATCAGTGGTTTTCGACTTCCGCCTCTTCCTTGAAACACATGTGACACGTAAGTCGTTTTACTCGATTGAATGCGTTCAAAGTAAAAGCGACTGCTAAAATCCAATCCGATGTTCGAGACACCGTCCTCATTGTTCATCGGCGAAAATGAGGTCGTCTCCCCTTCCGAATCAGCAATATAGAGATTTTCGAAGCGTGGATTGTGTCGTTTAATATTGTCGAGCATCGCTTGCTCCCATTCTCCCGATCGAGCAGTCGCACGAGATAAACGGATATTGACCGCAGCCGTTTGAATGACTTGACGGCTTTGTTCAATATAATCGAACACAATCGATTGCATCTGTTTCGTCGCAACTTCTTGTTGAGTAAATTCATCTTTCACGTTTTGGACCGTGTCCGCCAAATAAATCACAAGTGAGAATAGGCCCGAAACGAGTATAAGTAATATGAAATCAAACAAAAGTCTTCCTCGAAATGTCTCTCGCATCACCCGAATCCGGTGTAGCATTTCCTATCACCACCTATAAAAAAAGAGTAGCACGGTTTATGCTTTTTTTAGATATTCCATCGGGTTTTTTATGTTTTTGTTATGGCGATGTCGTGACAAAAAGGTTGACCATAAATGGCCAACCCGTTTGTCTTATCCCCGGCTCCTCCGTGTCACAGCGACCCCGCCGAAACCGCTGATGATAGCGATATAGAATCCTAAATCATAAAACCAACCGGTGTTGTTCACTTCATAGACGCGATACGTGTCATTGAACAACCCTAAAATCAGTGACACCGGTGCGATCCAGCCGTGCCAGACACCCCAAAAGAAGCCGGCCGGGTCCGTCGTATAGGAGCCGTCACCCGGCACGCAGCCGCCGAGGACGACAACCAACCCGAGCATGATGGCCAATAATCCGATTCGTTTCATTTGAATCCCTCCTCGTATTCCTATTCCCCGTTTTCATCAAAAAAGCACTGACCGAAGTCAGCGCCAAAGCTGGACCGTGTTCGCGAACTCGATATCGGTCGCAATCTCACCGTCGAGGGCGTGCAAGTCGAAATCCTCCCCGTCGAGCCACGTCTGAAAATCAAAGATGACCGGGTCGCGGTCGCCGCCGAGGGCGAACCACGTCTCGAGCGTCTCCGGGAAATAGGCGGCCGTATGGATCGTCCCGGCCCAACTTTTATACAGCTCCGAAAAGACACCTTTATCCGAGTCGTTCATGAGCCGGAACGCGCTCTCGGCGTCTTGGACGATATGTTGATACATCTTGATCTCCATCATCCGCCGCGTCGAGTCGTCGAGATGGTAACGGTTCTCGTGCTGCAACAGCTCGAAGTGGTTCGTGCAAATGTTCGATTCGCGGACACGGATGTCGCGCGGGGTCGCTTCGATGACACGTGTATTTGACGACTTGTCATGGACGACATACGTGAACGAGCCACGGTGCGGAATCTCTTTCAACAAATCGACCGCTTCTTCGACCGTCGCGCACGTCTCGAGGATCATCCGTCCAATCATCTGGCAGACGAAACCGTCCCCGGGACGGCGGCGGTTGATGAAGTTATAGCCCATGGCGAGTCCGCGCTCGTTCATTCCGTCCATCCGCCCGGTGACGCGCGAGACGGGTCCGATGACGGCGTAGCCCTCGTCCGGTTGGAACACGTTGTAGCGCCCGTCATACGTCATCGGATGATAGTCGTAGTTGCGGACGAGGAAGTTGTCCCCTGTCAAAATCGAGCAGCCGCTGATCGGGTTATTGACCCGGAAATGACCGAAATGAAGGAGCGTATCGCCGAGCGTCAGTTCGAGCTCATCCTGCAGGCCGAGCAGTTCTTCCCAAATCCTCGGGGCGAACCGGTCGAACGCTTGTTTCGCCTCGCGCTCGTCAATCTCAAACCGGGGGACGCGCAGCTTCCACTGATCGGTTCGGTTCTCGAGCAGCTTGCTGCGCTTGATATATTCACCTTGAAAGCGGCCAAAGTCATAATGACTGCCGCGGAATTGTGTAAGTTCGCTTGAGACACGTTGCATGAAAAAACCTCCCTTGCGCCCATTATAGCGGACGTGCGGGAGGGATGTCTGACTTGAAGCTGTTCATAGCTTGAACTGACGGCTCATCTGTTGCATGTCTTCCGCGGTGAGCGACAAGTCTTTGACAAGACGGTTCATCGTCTCGCTCGTCGCCGACATCTGTTCGGTCGAGGCGGCCACTTCTTCGTTACCGGCCGTGCTCTCTTCTGAGATCGAGGCAATGTCTGAAAGACCGCGCTTGATGTCTTCTTGGTTTGTCTTGACGCGACCGAGCTGTCCTTGCATCGACCCGGTCAGCCGCTGCATCTCACGGACACTCGCCTCGATCTCATTGAACGCCTGCTTCGTCGCCTCGAGCGTCCGTCTGCCGTCTTCGGCGGCGTGCATACTGTCAGTGAACGTCTCGCCGAGCGCGATCGAGTTCCGTTTAACGCTGCCGACGATCTCTGAGATCTCACTGACCGATTGGGCGACGCTGTTCGACAGACCGCGAATCTCGGAAGCGACGACGGCGAACCCTTTCCCGTGCTCCCCGGCACGGGCCGCCTCGATGGCCGCGTTCAAGGCGAGCAAATTCGTCTGTTGCGAGATCTGTCGGATGATCGTGACGAGCTCCGTCACTTCGTCCGCCTGTTGCTCAAAGTCTTTCACTTGGCCTTGCGACTCATTTACTTGCGCATGGATGTTCGTCATCTTCCCGACTGCGTCTTCCATGAGCTGCAACCCTTCCGTCGTCGCCCGACTGACGACTTCCGCTTGCGTGCTCACGCCGTGCCCGTCCGTCGCCGTTCGTTCGACAAGTTCCGAAAACTCGTTCATATGTCCGTACAGCTTCATCGTGAGCACACTCTGATTCTCGACCCCCCCAGCGATTTCTTCCATTGTGAACGCAATCTGTCGCGATGCGTCGTTCACTTCCTCTGAGATGCTCGCGACGTTGCCACTCTCATCCCGGACCGTCTGTGCTGACGTCTGTAGGTTTGAGATCAATCCTTTCAACATCTTCGTCATTTGGTCCATCGACGCGGTGAGACGCTTGATCTCATCGTTGGCGCGCAATTGAATGTTATCCATCTCAATCGACGCCGTCGCCAAGTCGCCACCGGCGATGTGCGTTGCGACGCGTTCGAGGTCACGAAGCGGACGTAATTTCCAACCGAGGTAACGCCAGATGATGACCGAGGCGAGACCGAGCAAGATGACGAGTCCGATGAGTACCGGGGGCAGACTTTCACGTAATACGTCAGTCGTGACCGCCGCAACATCGGCCGCGCTTTTGTCGATGCCGATGACACCGATGACTTCATCCCCTTGCTTGATTGGGACGAGCACCGTCATATAGGTCCCAAACTCCGGGTCTTCGACAATCGGCGTCGTGCCGGTCCCGCCTTCAAACGCCGGCTGTGCGTCTTCGAGCGAAGTTGCAGACACCGGTTCCCCAATCTCGGACGCGTCTGTCCCACTCATTCCATCTACAATAATTTGTAGCTCCTCACCCTCCAATGCAAGCGTGTAGACGTACATCGCCCCGATTTGCGTGCGGTACGTATCGAGTTGTTCCCGAAACTGCTCGAATTGTTCATTCTTCTCCGGATTTTGTAAAAACGCCGCATACGCGTCCGCATCTATCGCCTCACTGATTCGGGCGGCGTCTTCTAGCAAGACGGCCTGCATCGAACTGAGCACCGTATGTTTCGTACTCACGTATTGAGTGACCCCGAATATGACGATGAGTAGCGTCACAAAGGCGAGCATCGCCGCGAGAATCCGATTTTGTAGTGACTGTGGTTTATTTTGTTTCATAAATTCCCCTCCTAGTTCCTTATTGGTTATATCGGAGGAAACTAAAAAAGAGTAAACAAAAAACGGATGATTTTCGACAAAATCATCCGTTTTTTTATTTATTTGTCGAATTAACGGCTTCGAGCGGCATCGAGACTTCCGCCTCACCTTCTTCTCCGATGTGGAACAATGGGAGTGTCGTCGGCACGAACAATTCTGGGTTCATGTCGGCTTGATAAACGTATGTCCGCACGTCACCTTCACGCTCGGCGACGATTTCACCGAACGGGATCGGTACGCGCGTGCCATCGACTTCGTAGCTGATCACCGTCGTCGGGTCGAGCCGGCGATCTTCGAGCATTCGGATCGTGAACAGCATCGTCGAGCTGTTCGTCCGCTCAAGCGACACGGCGATCGACTCAGACTGTCCGGCCCGCTTGTCGATCATCGAATCGCCCGCCGTCTGTTCGAAGACGACGTTCTCTTCTGTCGCTTCTTTCGTCTGCATCTGTTGGCATCCGACGATTGTCGCTAATCCAAGCATCAAGGCAATCACTAATACACGCATCTCGTTTCCCCTCACTTCAGGGCGAAAGTCAGTTCTGCAACACACGCCACTTCTCCGTCGACCGTCGCTACGGCACGTCCTTTACCGATCGGACCACGCACCTTCAAGATCTCGACCTCGAGGCGCAACTGGTCGCCCGGGACGACTTGACGTTTGAAGCGACAGTTGTCGATGCCGGCGAAGAACGCGAGCTTACCTCGGTTCGACTCTTGTTTGAGCATCGCGAACGCACCGACTTGGGCCAGTGCTTCGACGATCAAAACGCCCGGCATGACGTTATAGTCTGGGAAATGTCCGTTGAAGAATTCTTCGTTCGCCGTCACATTTTTTAAACCGACGGCCCGTTCGCCTTCTTCGACCTCGAGAATCCGGTCGATGAGCAAGAACGGGTACCGATGCGGGATCACTTCTTTAATCTGTTCAATCGTGTACATGGTTCCACCACCCTTATGATGTTAGCCAGAAATCGGTGATATGGCGCCACGTGTCGATGTTGAACACGTCTCTCCACTCGCCTCCGCCAATCACGCTGTACCCGATAATGGCACCGATCGCGAGCATCGCGGCGGCCAAGATCAAGACAACGATGATGCGTAACAAGATCGGGAAACGGCGGTTGTTCGACAAGCGCTTTCGCTCCGTCCGCTCTTTAGGCTCTTTTTCTTCCGAGCCCTTCTGTTCTTCGTTCGTCACGTCCATTCATCCTTTCAGCTGATCTGATTATAACATATTAGTACCAGGTATTAAAATCGTTTCATAAGTTCTTTATAAGTGTAACGTATCTAGAAATGTCGAACAAGCGCCCCGTCCTCTAGCAGTCGAGCGTCCGTGCGAAAAAAGATACGGCTTGCCCTAAATAATATGCTACCGTGAGGGTATTCATTGTAAAAGGAGGATTCATTTCATGTGGAAAGAATTCAAAGACTTTGCGATCAAAGGCAATATGATCGATCTTGCTGTCGCCTTCATCCTCGGGGCCGCCTTCACGGCCATCGTCACGTCGCTCGTCAACGATATTTTCATGCCGTTCCTCGGTATCCTCATTGGCGGCATCGATTTCTCGACGCTCGCCGTCACCGTGCTCGGCGTAAGCGTTACATACGGCAACTTCTTGCAAGAGATCGTCAAGTTTTTCCTGATCGCCTTCGCCTTATTCATGATGGTCAAAGGGATCAATCGCCTAAAGCGCGAGCAAGCGATCGAAGAGACGCCAGAGCCAGAGTTGTCGCGCGAAGAACAGTTGCTCTCCGAGATTCGCGATCTACTTAAAAACCGTCCGCTATGAGCCATTCGTCTGAGCCGTCACGGTTTAGACGTTTTTTCAATTAGTCGAAACACCCGGCTGACCGCGTTCGTCAAGAGCGGTGCCGCTTCCATCATCGCCGTCTCAAGCGTCATGACCCGGGAAATGATCGGGAAAATGGCTTCAATCCCGACTTCCGGGAGTGCCGTCATGTCGGTCTGGCCGGTGAAGACGATTGTCGGTACATGATGTGTTCGTGCGAGGCGGGCCAGACCGTATGGCGCTTTCCCGTGCAGTGTCTGTTCATCGAACTTACCTTCCCCCGTGATCAACCAATCGGCCCCATGCAGCTGCGCGTCAAACGATGACCAACGCATCACTTCCTCGATGCCATTCACGTACGTCGCCCCGAGTTGGTACATCGCAAAACCGATGCCACCAGCTGCTCCCGCCCCGGCGACCGTCGTATCGGCGCGATCGAAACAAGCAGCGTAAGCGCTCATCAAGTCGTCATAGCGGGCGACGTCACTTGGTGCCAGACCTTTTTGTGGACCGAACACGGCCGCCGCGCCCGCATGTCCGAGGAGCGGGTTCGTCACGTCCGAGGCGATTCGCCACGTGACGTGCTTCGCCTCCGGCATCAGACCGGACCAGTCGACGCGCTTCACGCGCTCGAGTCCGTGCGGGAACGGTTCGAGCACTCGTCCGGACTCATCGAGGAAACGGACGCCTAGCGCTTCGAGCACGCCCTTGCCACCATCAACAGTCGCACTGCCGCCGAGACCGATCGTGATGCGCCCCGCTCCGCGTTCGATCGCTTGTCTGAGTTGCATCCCCGTCCCGTAAGAACTGTACCGCCACGGGTCGAACCGATTGACGAGCGTCAATCCGGACGCTTCCGCCACTTCGACGACCGCTTCTCGTGTTGCTTCGTGCCATCCGTAGCGCGCCTGACGGACCCGTCCGTCGAGCGCAGTCACTTCCTGTTCGACCGCATTCGCTTCCGGATGTGTCGCCAGCCAGGCGTCGAGAAACCCTTCGCCCCCGTCCGATACGGGGATCTCTACGACGTCATGTTCCGCAAGCGCCCGTCGCACCGCCCGATTCGCTTCCTGACTCGTCAGCGAGCCTTTGAATGAATCCATCGCCACAACAATTCTCATACCGTTCCCTCCTTCACCTCATTATAAAATAAAAACCGCTCCTCCGAAGAGAAGCGGTCAATGTTATGGGCGAAGTGACGTCACGAGCCCCATCATCTGGTCGCTCATCGACAGCGCCCGGGAGTTCATCTGGTAGGCACGCTGTGTGATCGTCATATCGGTCATCTCTTTCATCAAGTCGACGTTCGATGATTCGAGCGTTCCTTCTAATAAGAGATTCCCGACTGGACGGTCGACTTCGATGTCAAGATCAGCCGAATAGACGTTGTTCCCAAGCGGACGAAGTTCCGACGTGTTGCGCACCTCGACGATGTCGAGGCGCCCGAACTCTTCTTCGACGCCGTTCACGCTGGCGACGAGGACCCCGTCTTGACGGACGCGATGATTCGTCGCTTCGTTCGGTGTGACGATGCGATTGCCATCTGCACCGAGAAGTGCGTTACCGTTCACGTCAGAAAGTGTCGTCCCGTCATTGCCGACCGAGAGCTGCATGTTGCCGCTCCGGGTCACACCGATCCCGTCTTCCGTCTCGACGACGAAAAACTGGCGGCTTGCCTGCAAGAAGACATCAAGACCTCGGTCCGTCTTCTTGATTTGGCCGATGTTGAACTGTTGGGAGATGTCACCGACATGACCGCCGACACCGATGCGGATCCCGTTCGGTGTATCGCGGCCGACTTCAAGTTCGGCCCGAGGCTGATTGTCATACGCTTGCGAAAGGAGCGAGGCGAAGTGACCTTGCTGGCGTTTAAAGCCGACCGTGTCGACGTTCGCGATGTTGTGGCCGGTCACATCGAGCTGACGTTGAAGCTGGGCTAGTGACGAGACCGAGTTATAAATGGACTGCATGGGTTTCCTCCTTATCGAATCCGAGCGATTTCGATGGCCCGCTCGGCACTCTTGTCATACGCCTGGACGACTTTTTGGTTTGCCTCGAACTGACGGTACGTCACCATGAGGTCAGCCATCGTCCGGTCGAGGTCAACGTTTGCTTCTTCGATATAGCCTTGTTGGAACTGGACGTTCGCAGCGGGATTTGCTCCCCCGTTGACGCGATAGTCGTTCCCGACTTGTTCGAGCGTGGCTAAATCATCGATTTGAACCGCCCCGAGCGTCGCTACGTCCTGACCGAGCGACGTGATTTGACCGTCGCCTGACAATTCGAAGTCACTAGACGGCAACTGGATGCGTTCACCCGTATCAGACAAGATGTACCCACCATCTGCCGAGCGGAGGAACCGCTCATCGTCGACCGAGAAGCGGCCGTTCGTCGTATAGAGCGCCTCCCCGTTCTGTTCGACCGCGAACATGGCAGCGCCTGTAAAGTCAGCCGGAACTTTCAAATATACGTCGGTCGGGCTATCCGTCGCCGTGACGCTGCCAGCAGAGAAGCGTGGCATCGTTTCCTGCAAATACACGCCGGTCGAGAGCGTGCCGACCTCGCCTTGGACGCGCGAACGGTCGTTACCAGGATGGCTCACCTCGGCGAGCAATAGTTCAGGGAACGACCGGACGACACCGTTTGATGCCTTGAAGCCCGGAGTCCGAACGTTTCCAAGGTTGTTGCTCAATATCTCTTGTTGCCGCTGAAGCGCGTTCATCGCACCCGCCGCCGTATAAAGTCCACGTAACATGTTCGTCTTCCCTTCATCCTTAAAGTTTCTACTTCTTATATCGTACCAAAGGAAGGAATCATTCACCCTTTTTCGAAAAAATGCATAAAAACTTCTTAGTCGTCAATACGAGACAAAGCCCACTTCAGTTTGACTGAAGTGGGCTTTGTCTATGCAATCATTCAACAATCGGCAATTCGACGATGATCGTCGTCCCTTGTTCTGGTTTAGAACGGACTGAAATCGTTCCGCCGTGTGATTCGATGATTTCTTTACAGATGGCGAGCCCAAGGCCGGTGCCTCCAATGTTGCGGCTCTGTTCATTCTGTACGCGATAAAACTTTTCGAATAGTCGCTCGGCGTCTTCTGCCGTCACCCCGATGCCCTCGTCTTCGATGGCGACGCGGATGACGTCCCCTTCACACGATACGTTGACGGCAATATTCCCGCCGTCGGGTGAATATTTGATGGCGTTGTTCAAGATGTTCGAGAACACTTGGCGTAGTTGGGCTGGGTCCCCTGAGACGCGTATTTCCTCGTCACACTCGAAATGGAACGCATGCAGCTCGGTCGACCCCGCATGAACCTCAAGGACGTCCGATAGGAGATCGAACAAACTTTCGACTTTAAAGGCTTGCTGGATTTTTCCCGCTTCCATCTTTTGAACGTCAAGCAGATCGCTGACGAGCCGTTCGAGCCGTCTCGTCTCGCTGCTGATCATCCCTAGGTAACGCTTGCGTTTCAGTTCATCGACGTGACGGTGCTCGAGGAGCTCCGTGAAGCCGAGGATGGATGTCAAAGGCGTCCGCAGTTCGTGAGATACGGTCGCGACCAATTCAGTTTTCAACCGATCGACCTCAATCTCTTTCGTGACGTCGCGCAACACAAAGATAACACCAACACGTTCGTCCTGCAGTTCGATTGGTTCGGCGTACATCCGTATGATACGTGTTCCCCCTTGCATAGAGTACGTAAACGTCTCATCGAATATCCCTTCGTGCTTCGCTCGATTTGTGAACCGGTTGAGACCTTCCTGATCGTCGATTTGATCCATGAATGGTCGGTAAAACTCTTCAATCGGATAGAGACTTTGGCGATCATCAAATGGGATTGGTTGTTCGTACAGATCAAACAACGCCGCATTGGCATACCTTTGCCCTGTGTCCGTCTTAACAAATACGATCGCGTCTCGCATCGTATGAACGATTCGTGCCGTCTTCTCTCGTTCCCGCTCCAATTCATCATGCTGTTGGATGAGCGAGCTCGACATCGCATTGAACGATCTTGAAAGCTGCCCCACCTCATTTTGAAGCGGATCGACCGGGACGAGCAATGCGTGCGGATCGACCGCCAACCGTTCGCTGTTCGTGATGAGTGCCTGGAGCTGGTTCGTCAACCGGACGATATACGGTTGCAGACTGATAAAGAGCGTAAACAGGGCGCCGAGTAAGATGATGAGCCAACTCCATTGGGCTTTGGCGAGCTGTTCAGATAACGACTCACGCAGTCCCGTTTCTTGGAAGTCAAGTTCGGACCGATAATCGGTGAATATCGATTCCATGTCGACGATGCTCGCGCTCATATCGGCCGCGTTAGTCGGCTTCAATTTGAATCGTGTCTGGTCCGAGCTCGCGTTTTGCGGCATGAGTTGGCCAATGGTCGCCATCTGCAAGAACGGCTCATCGACTTCTCCGTTCGCCTTGGCAATCACGTAACGCTCGAGTCCGGGCATGACCCGGGACGTATAGATTGTGAAAAGGAGACGGGCTTCAGTCGCGAACGTCACTTCTTCTGCGCTCGCGGCGCTTTGTTCGAACCACGTCGTCTGTTCGTCGATCCGGCCTTGTGCCGCTCGTACTTCATCTAGCAGTGACGCCTCACCGAGCAGGACGTGCCCGCGCATCTCATACTGCATCGATTGCCACGTCTCGAACAAGTCGGTCGCACGCGCCCGTTGTTCACTGATCCGCTCGAGTTCAACCATCGTCTCATCGATCGCCTGTTGCGTATAAAAATAAGTCCCGAGCGAGGGAACGGAAATTAAAACGATGAGAACGTAGAACACCGTTAGGACTTGCCGGCTAATCCGTTGTTCGATCCAGTGTTTCATACATGGCCTTCTTTCCGTATCAGTTATATTTTATTTATTTACGTTCGCTATTCACATAAGCTAGATTCGTGTATTATAATTAGATGTTAGACACTATTATTCTAAAAAATGTAGTTTTTTTCCTGACCTAGTAACAGTATAGCAATGACTTCTCACAAGAAACTCACAAATAGCGAAGGGAACATGCTGATGACCCCTAAATATATCGGGCTGACGCTGTTGATTCTCCTCCTGGCATTGACAGGTGGGCTCACGTTCACACGCGGGCAATCGATTGACAGTACAGCTACCGTCATCCAAGGAACTGCCGACTTGAGCGCTTCCGAAGTGACTGACACAATCGTACGTCTTGACGGGACTTGGCGTTTTCAATCGAGCCTGCTCGACCAAGTCGACCGTCAGACGTATCGCAACGTCCCGTACGTGACCCCACATCAAGTGGCGACGTACGAAGTGGACGTCTCTCTCCCGCCTGGCCAGTACGCGTTACGCGTCCCGAGAAACCACCCGCATATCCGTCTCGCAATCGATGGTGAAGCGGTATCTCCCGTCTATTCGTCGACACCCGATTCACGGCATGCCTATCTCGTCTTACTCGATACGCACACGCCCGATTTTCGCTTGACGATGCAAGTGACCAGATCGGATGAACGCACAACCGGCATCCAAGACAGTCTGCTCATCGGTCCGACGAGCAGTATCATGGCCCTCCAAAATAAATTTTTCACCTACGACTTTATTATTATTTTGATTTCACTTTTAATTTTTTCATTCTATGCGATCGTCTTTATGTTCCACCGGAAAGAGTCACTCTATCTATATGGTGCCGCCTTCTTCTTCTTGATCGGCTTGTCGCTGTTGACACGTGATCAAATGATCATATTCGAATTCATCCCGGCCATGACCTACGTCGTTGCCCATAAGTTCAGTATGATCACAGGACTCCTTAGCTTGACCATGCTGATCGGATTCGCACTCCGGCTCGAGCAAGTCCCGTTCAGCCGTTTCCTCTCCATCGCATCTTACCCACTTTACGCGTTCAGCTTGATCGCACTCATCATTCCGTACAGTGTACACGCGACGTTTGATTATGTTGCCTGGGTTTATGTACTCGTAATCGCCTTGTTTTGGACAGGACTCAATATCCATTGGCTATTCGAACGAAAAGACGATAGGTATCCGTTTGAATTTCTAATCTTTACGCTCGCGTTGGTCATCGGCTATATCGGCCAACTCATCTACGTGTTCATCACGCATCCGAACCAAGTGTTGTATTCGAACGTCCTGTCGCTCATCTACTTTTTACTCATGTTCATGTTGCTGCCGGTTCATTTATCGACCGACAAAAAGCAAAAGCGAGAAGTGCAAACGTTCGCCACACAAAGCGAGATCTCATTCTTCAACTCTCAAATCAAGCCGCATTTCTTGTACAATACGTTCGGGAACGTGATCGCACTCTGCTACACCGCACCGAACGAAGCCGCACGACTTCTTAGCCATTTGAGCACGTACGTCCGCTTCATCTTCGAGAACGGACGCACGGAGACAGATATTTCACTCCGCCAAGAACTCGGGGTGATCGATTCTTATTTGATGATCGAGCAGACGCGGTTCGACGGCGCCTTCACCATCATCAAAGAGATTGACGAGACCGTTCTCGACGCTCTCATCCCTCCACTCTTGATCCAACCGCTTGTTGAGAACGCGGTCCAACATGGGTTGATGAAACAAGACGGCGTCAAACGGCTCCTGTTATCCGTCCAAGACGCCGGCGATATGATTGATATTCGCATCTCGGATAACGGGGTCGGCTTTGACCCGAAGGCAGTGCTTCACGAAGTGAGCGGTATCGGTATCCCGAACGTCAAAAGCCGAATCGGTTACCTTCCTGACGCCACGTTTAAATTGAATTCTGAACACGGGGTCGGCACGAACGTGCACATTCGGCTTCCGAAACGAGAGAGGATGACAGTAACACATGCGGACAATCCTAATTGAAGACGAGCCCCATATTTTGAGGATGATGGAACGATTCATCCAAGCAGAGCCGAATTTGAAATGGATGGGCTCGTTCCACGACCCCGTCCAGGCACTCGAATTTTTAACGACGCAAGAAGTCGATCTCGTCTTTCTTGACGTCGAAATGCCAAAGATGAACGGACTTGACCTCGCTAAGCGCCTCCCTGAGACGACACAAGTCGTTTTTACAACGGCACACAGCCAATATGCGGTCGAGGCGTTCGGGTTACAGGCGACCCACTATCTGCTCAAACCGATTACCGAAGAAATGATTCACGACCTCGTCCCGCGCGTCTCGAAACGGTATACAGAATCGCTTCAGTCCAAGCATCATCAGACGTGTACGATCCAATGTTTCGACAATTTCTCCGTCAAGACGCAAGACGGCGACCTCGTCAAATGGCCGACCCAAAAGACCGAAGAGCTGTTCGCCTACTTGATCTATCATCGTGACAAGGTCGTCAATAAATGGCTCATCGCCGAGACGCTCTATCCCGATATCGATGATCCGCAACGGGCACTCCATAACGTCTACAACCTCATCTATCGCTTAAAGAAGACGCTCGCCGATCATGACTTGAGCATCACGGTCCAAACGATCAACAACGGTTATTCGCTTCACTTAGACGACGTTTGTTCGTGTGACTACCACGACTGGTTGAATACCGGTCAGACGGAAGCAAACACGCGCCTGTTCGTCGACAAAGATTACAAGTGGCACTAAAAAACTTCTTCCCGCTCGGGGAAGAAGTTTTTTTATCGTCCGATGTTTAGGGGAGCAAAAAACTAGTGTAAGGCTAGTCAACAAAAGGACGAACAAAAAAACTCGGTCCAGGCGTCCCGTCTTCTCTAGGAAGCGTAGACGCCGTGTACCGAGTTTTCCTCTTATTTCAATCGATCTAAGTTCTCAAGCATGATGCCTGTACCGTGCGCGACGCTAAGCGTCGGCTCGTCGGCGATCATGACTGGCAAACCGACTCGTTCAGCAACGAGCTGGTCGATGCCGTGAAGGAGCGATCCACCACCTGTCATGATGATGCCGCGGTCGATGATGTCGGCCGCGAGTTCTGGCGGCGTCTGCTCGAGGACGCGCTTCGTCGCTTCGACGATCTCGTTCGCCGACTCAGCCATCGCTTCACGGAGTTCTTCTGACGTGATCGTTACTGTACGCGGAAGCCCACGCACCATGTCTCGGCCTCGGATATCCATCGTCTCGTTGCGCCCACCCGGGAATACGGTCGCGATCTCTTTTTTGATCTGTTCGGCCGTACGCTCACCGATGATGAGCTTGTGCTTGTCTTTGATGGCACGGAGAATGTCCGTATCGAACCGGTCTCCGGCAATCTTGATCGTTTCACCGCAGACGATGTCGCCCATCGAGAGGATGGCGACGTCGGTCGTCCCGCCCCCGATATCGACGATCATATGTCCAGCTGGCTTCCAGATGTCCATGCCCGAGCCGACGGCCGCTGCTTTTGGTTCCACGGCGAGGAAGACTTCTTTGGCGCCAGCTTTCTCAGCGGCCTCACGAATGGCTTTCGCCTCGACCGGTGTCACGTTGGCCGGTGTACAGATCAGCATCCGGATGCCACCGAAGAAGCCACGGACTTGAATCTTCTCGACGAAGTGGCGAAGCATCGCTTCTGTCGTCGCGAAGTCGGCGATGACCCCGTCACGGAGTGGACGGATGGCAACGATGTCGCCAGGCGTACGCCCGACCATCTGATACGCTTCCGAACCAACGGCGAGTACTTTCCCTGTCGAACGCTTGATGGCCACGACTGAAGGCTCGTCGAGGACGATGCCTCGGCCTTTCACGTGGATGACGACGTTTGCTGTTCCTAAATCAATCCCGATATCTTTTGAAAACATGGTGTGTAGGTTCCTCCGTTCGTTACTTCATTGAAAAGAGCGAGAAGAATCTCCTCGCTCCTATGAGTCTATTAATTAGTTGTTGACCAGTTCTTCAGCGATTTCGACAGTTCCTTCAATTCGCTCGATGTCGGCACCGAGTGCTTTAAGTTTCTTGTGGAAATCGACGTATCCGCGGTCGATATGGTATAAGTCACCGACACGAGTCTCCTCGTCGGCGATGAGTCCTGCGAGGACGAGCGCTGCCCCGGCACGAAGGTCTGTCGAAACGACTTCGGCACCTTGGAGGCGGACGCCACCTTTAATGATTGCTGAACGACCTTCAATCTTAATATCCGCGTTCATGCGACGGAATTCTTCGACATGCATGAAGCGGTTTTCAAACACAGTCTCCGTAATAACTGACGTGCCACCCGCTTTTAAAACGAGGGCCATCATTTGCGCTTGCATATCTGTCGGGAAGCCAGGGTGTGGCATCGTCTTCAAGTCGATTGGTTTCAATACTTCTGGTCCAATGACACGCATACCTTCCGTCGTCTCTTCGAACTTGACGCCCATCTCTTCCATCTTCGAGATAAGTGGACGTAGATGTTCGCGCTCAGCTCCGATGACTTCAATATCGCTAGCTGTGATCGCAGCAGCGACGAGGAACGTGCCGGCTTCGATACGGTCCGGGATGATCGAATGCTCAGCACCATGCAACTTGTCTACGCCTTCGATGCGGATCGTTTCCGTTCCAGCACCGCGGACGTGAGCGCCCATACCGTTCAAGAAGTTCGCGAGGTCGACGATTTCCGGTTCTTTCGCAACGTTCTCGATAACAGTCGTTCCTTCAGCGAGAACCGCCGCCATCATGATGTTTTCTGTCGCACCGACCGATGGGAAGTCAAGATAGATCTTCGCACCTTTCAAGCGACCTTCAACTGATGCTTCGACGAAACCGTTGCCGATCACTGTCTTCGCGCCCATTGCTTCAAATCCTTTTAAATGGAGATCGATCGGACGTGATCCAATCGAACATCCGCCTGGCATTGCGACACGCGCATGGCCAAGACGAGCAAGGAGAGGACCCATGACAAGGATCGAGGCACGCATTTTGCGAACGTACTCAAGCGGTGCCTCGTCTTTGATTGTGCCCGAGGCATCGACAGTGACTTTGTTGTTTGCTTCATCGAACGCGACCTCTGCACCGAGATGGCGAAGCACTTTATTAATCGTGTAAACATCAGCAAGACGTGGCACGTTTTGAAGTACCGATTTTCCTTCGCCTGCTAAAAGAGTGGCAACTAATGTTTTCAGTACGGCGTTTTTAGCTCCTTCAACACGCACAATACCTGACAATTTACGTCCTCCACGGACTACAATCAAATCCTTCATATCTCTCTTTGTCCTCCAGCTTCGTTGTTTTTTTATTTTATGCGTCGATATCCGTTTCCGGATGTGGTTATGTCGATTACTATGATGTTTTTTTAACGTGACGCCTCATCAGAAAAAAATAAAAATAAAATCATAATCTGTCCTGATGATTGGTCGTCATGTCAGACGAGTTTATCCTACATGATATACATATAGGAGTCGTTACAACAGGATTACAGTTTGTTAATGATTTGGAAAATCGACTGTAATGGTACGAGCGCCTGAGCCAATCGGATATACTCCAAAAAGAACTGGGCGATCAGAGAACCGAAGACGACGGCCACGAGGACACGCAAGACAGCGGCTTGCGGACTTCTCACTTGGTTGAGCACGCTCTCCCACTTAACTGGCATGAGTGCCCACCAAGCGACGTAGATCGCTACGACATAGATGACGAGCGATAAGACGGTGTTTAACATCCTCGATTCCCCTCTTTTCGAAATTTTGTACCATTTTTAATCATAGCACGTTGCGACAGAGAAAAAAAGACTTAGCATGATGATGATCAATCGAATCGTCTCATCCTATCAGCTCACTCTCTTTAAATAAACCGCATATAAAAGGGACGTCATCGGCGCATAGCCTTTACTACAGTAATTGACGTCCCACCAAATTTTCAAACATTATTCCTTTTTTTCGTCCTGTGCGAGCGCCCAGCGGATCGCTTCGATATAGTAACGAGACCAATCTAGAGCCGTCTCGTCGACTGGCACAGTTAACTGCTCATATGCCTTCACCGATTCGAGCAGTTCATGCAACTTGTTCGGCTTACCGAGAAGTGCCTCTTTGACAACCGGTTCGACTGGGAGCTCGGCGATCAGCGTTTGCATCGTCTCGTCCAAAATGACGTCGAGTGAAGAGAAAATCCCGGTGATGAACGCATCAAACGGAGCTACCCCCGGAATTGTCTCATCGGCAATCAACTCCATCATCTTCCCACGGATAACGCTTTGCTTGATCAATTCTTTCGATTCAGACGTCTGCATCTCCCGAAGCAACATCAAATACGACCAGCGCCGCATCTCGTCAAGTCCGATGCGGGCAACGGCTTGTTCGATCGATTGAATCGTCGTACGGCCCTTTTGATAGACCGTGTTCACCGACCGGAGCATCTTGTAGGACAGATCGACACTTCGTTCAATTTGCCCGGCGATGCGGCGGAAGTTCGGTTCTGGTTTATCAAGCTCTTTCAGCACCTCGACGAGCGTATTACGGAGCGGATGGACTTCCGCCCCATGAATGACTGTCGGACGACTGAAGAAATAACCTTGGAACATTTTATAGCCAAGCTCTTTCGCGATATCATATTCAAGCTTCGTCTCTATCTTTTCCGCAAGAAATTCGATCCGGTGTCCGAGCGCATCGATCAAGCGTTTCTGTTGATCGACCGGTGTCGCCTGATAATCGATTTTAATAATATCCGCAAGCCCGATCAACGGGCGGTATTTCTCTTCGAAGACGAAATCGTCTAAGGCGATCGTATAACCTTTCCGCCGAAGTGATCGCAGGGCGGCAAGTACTTTCTCGGTCGGTTCGACGTGTTCAAGCACTTCGATGACGAGAGATTGCCGCGGCAATAATGAAGGCACTTCCCCTTCGATCAAGTTCTGTGGAAAGTTGATGAACGCCCGCGTCCCTTCGGTCAATTCCCGAAAATTAAAGACGAGGTAGGCGTTATGGATCACGTCGGCGGTCGCAAGCGCATCGTCGACGTGTTCGAACATATTTTTCTCGCTGCGGCGATACAACAGTTCGTAGCCGCAGACACGTAGTTTTTGGTCAAAGATCGGTTGACGCGCAACGTAAACTTTCATCCATCTATCTCCTTTTTGATAGTTCCCACCTATACTATCGGACGACCCGTTCCTGCATTCCACTATTTGGACACAAAAAAACATGGTTCTTTCCACCTACATATAATGAAGGAAGCTGGTTCAAACGTCTGATTCAAAATGGAGGAACAAAAAATCCTCTCCCACTAAAAGTGAGAGAGGATGCTCATCATTCTTTAATATCGCGAATGCTCAAGCGGTTGACCGCTTTCTTGAGCGCTAACTCCGCACGTCGGAATTCAGTATCCGAAATCTTCGAATCTTGAAGGCGACGTTCGGCGCGGAATTTCGCCGCAGAGGCGCGGTCGTAGTCGATCTTATCCGCCATTTCGGCCGTTTCAGCTAAGATCGTCACCATATCGGGACGAACTTCCATGAAACCGCCGCTGAGTGCGATCAGCGTGCGTCCACCATCTTCGTGGCGCAGTTTAAGGACCGAGACGTCGAGTGGCGTCACCATCGGGATGTGTTTCGGCAAGATACCGAGTTCACCTGTCACCGATTTGGCGACGACCATTCGTGCCTCGCCCTCGTAAGCTGCACCATCCGGGGTGACGACGTTGACGTGAAGAGTATTCATCGTCTAGTTTCCCCCTTCCGTGTAGGTCTTAGACCAACGTCTTCGCTTTTTCGATGACGTCTTCGATTGGACCAACGAGACGGAATGCGTCTTCTGGGAGATCATCGTGTTTACCATCGAGGATCTCTTTAAAGCCACGGACTGTCTCTTTAACTGGTACGTACGAACCTTGTTGGCCAGTGAACTGCTCAGCCACGTGGAAGTTTTGTGACAAGAAGAACTGAATCCGACGGGCACGGTGAACCGTGAGCTTATCGTCTTCAGACAACTCGTCCATACCGAGGATCGCGATGATATCTTGAAGCTCTTTGTAACGCTGAAGCGTCTGCTGGACGTTACGCGCGATTTCATAGTGCTCAGGTCCGACGATGTCAGGCGAGAGGGCACGTGAAGTCGATGCGAGCGGGTCAACGGCTGGGTAGATCCCCATCTCCGAGAGACGACGCTCAAGGTTGGTCGTTGCATCAAGGTGGGCGAACGTTGTCGCTGGAGCCGGGTCAGTATAGTCATCGGCTGGTACGTAAACCGCTTGGATCGATGTGACCGATCCTTTAGCTGTCGACGTGATCCGCTCTTGAAGCATACCCATTTCCGTCGCGAGTGTCGGCTGGTAACCTACGGCAGATGGCATCCGACCGAGAAGGGCCGATACTTCAGAACCTGCCTGTGTGAAACGGAAGATGTTATCGACGAAGAGAAGAACGTCTTGTCCTTGATCATCGCGGAAGTATTCTGCCATCGTGAGACCCGTCAAGGCAACGCGTAGACGCGCGCCCGGCGGCTCGTTCATCTGACCGAATACCATCGCCGTCTGCTTGATAACGCCTGATTCCGTCATCTCGTGGAACAAGTCATTTCCTTCACGCGTACGCTCGCCGACTCCTGCGAATACAGAAATCCCGCTGTGCTCTTGCGCGATGTTGTTGATGAGTTCCTGGATGAGAACAGTTTTACCTACACCGGCACCACCGAAGAGGCCGATTTTACCACCTTTGATGTACGGTGCGAGAAGGTCGACGACTTTGATCCCTGTTTCCAAGATCTCAACATTTGTCGACAATTCATCAAACGTAGGTGCGAGACGGTGAATCGGTGCCCGACGTACAGTCGGTGAAACTTCTTTATCGTCGATTGGGTTACCGAGTACGTTGAAGACACGACCGAGCGTCTCTTCTCCGACTGGTACTGAAATCGGTGAACCTAAGTCAAGTACTTCCATGCCGCGGCGAACGCCGTCCGTTGAGTCCATCGCAATCGTACGGACCGTGTCATCCCCAAGGTGAATCGCCACCTCGAGCGTCAAGTCGACACTGACATCTTGCGCCGTCTCTGCCACGTACGTGACTTTGAGGGCGTTATAGATGTTCGGTAAGTGGTTCTCGAACTTAACGTCGATAACTGGGCCCATGACTGCGACTACGCGGCCTTTTATGCCGTATTCGTTCATCGTGTTAGCCTCCTACAATCTAGAGGGCGTGCGCTTATTCAAGCGCAGCCGCACCTCCGACAATCTCTGTGATTTCTTGTGTGATCGCCGCTTGGCGCGCGCGGTTGAACTTGAGCTTGAGTCCGCGGATGAGATCATCCGCATTGTCTGTCGCGTTCGCCATCGCCGTCATCCGAGCCGCGTGCTCCGATACTTTCGCATCGAGAAGCGCGCCATAGATGAGCCCTTCCGCGTATCGCGGGAGGAGCGCTGCTAAGATCGTTTCTTCTTCTGGTTCGTATTCATACATCACATTAGATGCGGTCTGTTCGATATTCCCAAGCGGAAGCAATCGATCCATCTTCACTTCTTGGCTGATGACAGAGATGAACGAGTTGAAGCAGAGCTTCAATTCATCGATCTCGCCTTCACTGAACGCGCCGACCGTCTGTTTGACGATCTCCGCGACTTCAACGAATGTTGGCTGGTCGTTAAGTCCTGTCATCGCACTGTACACCGGAATGTTACGTGTCTTGAAGAACTGAACGCCGACCTTCCCGATCACGTACAGACGGTACTCGTCTGTCGAATCGTGTTTGGCTTTCAACTCGCGGTACACGTCGCGAAGGACGCTGGCGTTGTATCCACCAGCAAGTCCGCGGTCCGACGTGATGACGATGTAGCCGGTCCGTTTGACGGGACGGACTTGAAGCATCGGGTGTGTTGCGCCTGAAGTACCGCCGGCAATCGACGAGATGACTTCTTGCAACTTGGTCATGTACGGCTTGAAGTTGGCGTTGCTCCCTTGAGCGCGGTTCAACTTCGAGGCCGACACCATGTTCATCGCTTTCGTGATTTGCTTCGTGCTTTGGGTCGAGGTGATCCGCATCTGGATCTCACGTAATGATGCCATTTCGATTCACCACCTTAATAGACGCTCGTCACCGGATTAAACCGATGGCGAGAATGTCTTTTTGAATTCCGCAATTGCATCGACCATCGCCTCGTCAGCAGGAAGGTTTCCTGTTTGACGGATTTCACGGCAAAGGTCCGCACGGTTTTGGTCGAGCCATGCGTTCATGTCTTTTTCGAAACGACGGATGTCTTCGACTGGGACGTCATCGAGATGACCTTTCGTGAGAGCGTAGATGATGAACACTTGCTTGTCGACCGAGAGCGGTGCGTTCAATTCTTGCTTCAAGACTTCAACCGTCCGTTGTCCACGGTTCAACTTCGCTTGTGTCGCTTTATCGAGGTCTGACCCGAACTGGGCGAACGCCTCGAGCTCACGGTATGACGCGAGGTCAAGACGGAGCGTACCGGCAACTTTCTTCATCGCTTTCACTTGAGCCGCACCACCTACACGCGATACCGAGAGACCGGCGTTGATCGCGGGACGTACCCCTGAGAAGAAGAGGTCTGACTGAAGGAAGATTTGACCGTCTGTGATCGAGATAACGTTCGTCGGGATGTAAGCCGAGATATCCGACGCTTGTGTCTCGATGAACGGAAGAGCTGTCAGCGAGCCGCCACCGAGTTCGTCGTTCAACTTCGCCGCACGCTCAAGAAGGCGTGAGTGGAGGTAGAAGACGTCACCTGGGTAGGCTTCGCGGCCTGGAGGACGACGGAGAAGAAGCGAGAGCTCACGATAAGCTGCCGCTTGTTTCGAGAGATCATCATACACGACGAGGACGTGTTGTCCGCGGTCCATGAAGTACTCACCCATCGATACCCCTGCAAACGGCGCGAGGTAAAGAAGCGGGGCAGGCTGTGAAGCCGAAGCCGAAACGATGATTGTGTAATCGAGGGCACCATTTTTACGGAGCGTCTCAACTACGCCACGGACAGTTGATTCTTTCTGACCGATTGCGACGTAGATACAAACCATGTTTTCTTCTTTTTGGTTGATGATCGCATCGATTGCGACCGATGTCTTACCAGTTTGACGGTCACCGATGATGAGCTCACGCTGACCGCGACCGATTGGTACGAGGGCGTCAATCGCCTTGATCCCAGTTTGGAGCGGTTCGTGAACTGACTTACGGGCCATAACGCCGTAAGCTTTACGTTCAATCGGGTTGTATGTGTCCGTCACGATCGGTCCAAGACCGTCGATTGGTTGTCCGAGCGGGTTGACGACGCGTCCGAGGAGCGCATCACCGACTGGTACTTCCATGATGCGGCCCGTACGTTTAACCGAGTCGCCTTCTTTGATACCTTTGTAGTCGCCGAGGATGATAATCCCGACGTTGCCTTCTTCTAAGTTTTGCGCCAAGCCCATTATGCCGTTTGAGAACTCTACGAGTTCTCCTGCCATAACGTTATCGAGTCCGAATGCACGAGCGATACCGTCACCTACTTGAATGACTGTACCTGTCTCACTAACTTCGATTTCAGAACCGTACGAAGCGATTCGCTCTTTTAGCAGGGCGCTGATTTCTTCAGCTTTGATCGTCATTGAATTCACCCCTATTTCTTACGCATTCAACAATTCACGCTCAAGGCGTGTTAGTTTAGTTTCGATTGTGTCATCATACGTCGTGTAACCGATCTGGACACGAAGTCCACCGATAACCTGTTCATCGACGACGTTCTTCAATTGAAGCGTCTTGTTCATCTTCTGACCGAAGACGAGTTCGACTTCTTTCAACTCTGCTGCCGACAACGGGTAAGCACTTGTGACGAACCCTTCAGCGATGCCGCGGAAGTCGTTGATGTAATCTAAGACATAACGCGGCAGCCCGCGAACTTCGCTCGCACGGTCGTTCTCGACCATGACGAGAAGTGTGTTAAGCACGATATCTGTCATATCACCAAAGCTGTGTGTTAAAAGCTGTACAAGCTCGCTGTCGCTGACTGCAGGATTCGTTAAGAGATCCGTCAGTTCAGGCGTCGCGTGGAGCACTTCATCGAGCAGACGCACTTCCGCTTCGACTTGGTCGAGCGTGCCTTGCTCCCGCGCTAAGTCGAAGAGCGCTTTGGCATAGCGTTTTGCTAACGATATGTTCATCAGTTAGCGCCTTTCGCTTTAGACAGGAAGTCTGTGACGAGGGCACGTTGTTTCACTTCGTCGCCTTTAAGGTCTGACTGAAGGACGTGGCGTGCTGCCGAGAGCGCCTGTGTGACGACTTCGGTTTGAAGCGACTGTTTCGCGAGCTCGCGCTCACGCTCGATCGCTTTTCCAGCCTCGATCTTGATTTTTTCGGCTTCCAAACGCGCCTGCTCCACCAAGCGTGCTTGTTCGGCTTCAGCTTGACGACGGCTTGAGTCAAGCATCTCTTTTGATTCTGTACGTGCGGCGCTTAAAGCGTCACGTTGTTCGACGACATATGTCTCCGCGTCTTTGCGGCTCTTTTCAGCAAGCTCGATTTCGTTCGCTACATACTCTTCACGCTGTCTCATCATTCCAAGGAGTGGTCCCCAAGCAAATTTCTTCAACAGGGCCAAGAGTACGAGGAATGTGAAAAGTGTAAAGATCATATCCAGGATGCGGAGGCCTTCGCCACCAGCACCAGCTGCAATCATCATCGTATCCATGCATACCCTCCTCTTGACTAAATAAGTGAGGGAGGCTTGCTCCCTCGTTTGTTGTTCTCGTTAACTCGTAATCAAGAGTTGAGGAGAAGGAAACCGACAGCCACACCGATGATCGGGAGGGCCTCAACCAAACCGATACCGATGAACATCGTTTGACGAAGTTCGTTTTTAAGTTCTGGCTGACGTGCTTGTCCTTGTACTGTTCCGTATACGATGAGACCGTTACCGATACCAGCCGCGAGTGCTCCGAGACCGATAACGATTGCTGTTGCGAGAAGATTCATTTGTTCCATTGTGTATGTTCCTCCTAAAAGTAAGTAAATAGTTTTTTTGTTCAACGCTTTGGCGAGGCCAGCTTATCCGAATCAATGCTCGGCTGAAGCTTTATGCCCGATGTACACCATTGCAAGCGTCAGGAAAATGTAGGATTGGATAACCCCGATAAAGATTGAGAAACCTTGCCATAAAATCATCGGCAGGATTGCGAACACAGCACCAAGCGGGTTAAGTGCCCCTTGTGCGGTAATTGCGAGTCCCAAGATGATGGTAATCATGATTTCACCGGCAAAGATGTTACCGTAAAGACGCAGACCGAGCGTCAAGGTGTTCGCGAACTCCTCGATAAGCTTGATCGGCAATAAGAACCAGACCGGCTTCACGAATTCCGCCGAATAGTGCTTGAAACCGTGTAGCTTCACGCCGTAATAGTGTGACATTGCAACGACGAGTGTCGACAACGCCAATGTGACGTAAGGATCGGCCGTCGGTGAGTTGAACCATAGATAGTGACCGGAAATGACGTTGAACGGCAGACCCATCAAGTTCGAAATCAGAATGAACAAAATCAACGTCATCCCAAACCCGATAAAGCGGCCTCCTGTCTTCCAATCCATCGCACTCGAGATGATCCCGCGTACGAATTCCGCGAAGAATTCCATCAAGTTCTGCTTACCTGTCGGCTTCATGGCCAAGCGTCGTGTTCCCCAAACGGCGAACGCAAAGACGAGCAGTGATGCGATTAGCACCGTAATGACGTTCGTCCAGCTCCCATATAACGTATAGTCTCCAAGTTGTAGAGAATATGTGGGAAACTCATGACCCATTAGTATTCACCTCTTTTCCTGCTGAGCTGGGCAAGTGTGAACTCGCCAAATTGTATGATGTGGCCGGCGATTAGACCAGTTACCACCGCAATCAGCGATACTCGATCCTCATAGAAGAGACCGACTATCACGGCTAACGCACCGACTGCCATTCTTGAAACAGTCCCGTGCGATTTCGGGCGTCGCCCATGTTCGATCACGTCAAACATCCGAATGACGCTGCGATTCTGCATATGTAGAATGATCAGACTGGCGACCCCACCCAGGAACAAGCCGAGAAATACCGGTTTGTACACAGGGACGATGAGCGCTCCGACGAGGAGAATGGCGAACCATCCGACAAACCACTTCGTATAGCGTTTCATCAACTCTTGTTGTGCTTTTCTGTCTGCTTGCACTTGTTGTAGTTCCGTTTGTTCTAGCTTCATTCGTCCTCTCCTGTCATTAAACTTCGAAGGGTGAGTACGAGCGCGGTGATCCCGATAAACATTCCGAGAAACACCGACACATTCCAACCAAACGTGCCCCAAAATTCACGTCTCGCCCCATATTGGCCGACGAGATAACCGATGACGATCGGTCCGGCGAGCGCGGTCGAGATTTGTGAGGCGAGCGAGGCGTAGGATAGGTAACGATTGTCTTTTTTCGTCATCCTAGTCCCCCTTTCTAACTGGCAGCCAGCACTTCATCTTCTTCGATTCACACTCGCGTGACCATCAAAAGTCACACAAGTTCAGAGTAATGGAAATAGCATAAGAAGTCAATTGATTTCACAATTATAAAAGCGCTTTAAACCAAGTCGTATCAAGGCTTTTACGCACTTCACAAACTAAATTAAAATCACTAAATTTTAAAGAAGTGTGAAGAAACGGTGAAATAAAAATGTTGACTTTATAATATTTCACAAACCGAATCAGATGAGGAATAGTTCAGTTATACATCCGCGTATTGGAAAATACAACGTAAACCTCCCCACGTTCACAAAAGGTTTTAAAACGGACGCTGATTTCGCATTGAAATCGTTTTCATTATCCTGTATCAGTATACCGATTATCTTTTTGCCGTGTCGAGCGATTCTGACAAATTTGTAGTGACGAATCTCACATCATCATTTCTAAGCATGAATCGGCTGAAAACCCAACGCCATCAAGCCGGAACCGATGCCAACCTTTGTCGGAAGTCTGCAATTAAGATGTAAGCGTCATCTATATTTGTGTCTATTTTGTGACTTCAAAACTGATAATCGCGTCTCTCTTGCCATGAGCGGCTCTTCGCACTGTTTAAACAGCAAGTAATAATCCCCCCTTTTACAACCTGTTAAACACTTTTTCCGAAAATAATGTTTACAATCCTTCGACAACGGGCAAATAAGGTTATGTGAAAATAATTTTTGAAAAGAGTTGAGTCAATGATTGAGTTTAAAAATGTAGAGAAGACCTTCAAAAGTACGACTGTACTGAAGGAAATGAACTTGACGATTAACAAAGGCGAACTCGTCGTCTTTATCGGCCCATCCGGCTGCGGTAAGACGACGTCGCTTAAAATGATCAACCGTTTGATCGAACCGACGTCCGGGACGATCATCGTCAACGGTCAAGACACACGCAAGATGGACCCGATCGAACTGAGACGCCAAATGGGTTACGTCATTCAACAGACCGGCCTCTTCCCTCATATGACGATCCGCGAGAATATCCAATTGATCGCCGGTCTCGAAGGACACGCCGAACAGGATATGGACGCCCGGACCGAGCACTTGCTCCGCATGGTCGGCCTCGATCCGGATCAATTCATCGATCGCTATCCGAGTGAACTGAGCGGCGGTCAACAGCAGCGCATCGGCTTCGCCCGCGCCCTCATGAACGACCCGGAAGTCATCTTGATGGACGAGCCGTTCAGCGCCCTTGATCCTGTGACACGGAACGACCTCCAAGAAGAACTGTTCAACCTGCAAGAGGAAGTCAAGAAAACGATTGTATTCGTCACCCACGATATGGATGAGGCGATCAAGCTGGCTGATCGTATTTGTATCATGCGTGACGGGGAAATCGTTCAGTTCGATACACCGGAACAGATTCTCCGTAACCCGCAGGACGAGTACGTCGAAGCGTTCATCGGTAAAAATCGAATTTGGAACAGCCCTGAATACATTAAAGCGAAAGATATCATGATCACGGACCCTGTCTCGATCAGCGGCAAACGCACGGTGTTGCAAGCGATTGAAATCATGCGTTCACGCAAAGTCGACAGTCTCCTGATCACGGACCGCGATCGCGTCCTTCAAGGACTCATCAAATTGAAAGACGTCCACGGGATCCAAGATAAGACGAGACGACTCGAGGAAGTCATGAACGTGAACTACGCTTTCGTCTCGAGCGAGGACTCGCTCCTCGATATTTTAGACGTCATGAACACGAGCGACCAAGGCTATCTGCCGGTCGTGACCGGACCTATCCTTAACGGACTCATCACACGCAGCAGTTTGCTTTCCGTCCTCAGTGAGCAATTCATGCAAGAGGAGGAAACAATATGAATACGATTCAATCTTTTTTCAATTACGTCGCGGGCAACACCGACCAAATCGGTACGCTCTTGCTTGAACACTTGCAACTGACCGTCTTCGCCGTCTCGCTCGCAGTACTGATCGGTGTCCCGCTCGGTATTTTGATTCTCCGGATGCCACGCCTCGCCAAACCGATCCTCGGTCTGACGAGCGTCGTTCAGGCTGTGCCAAGTCTTGCCTTGCTCGGTTTCCTCATCCCGTTCATCGGAATCGGTTCGACACCGGCCATCATCATGGTCGTCCTGTATTCACTGCTTCCGATCGTGAAGAACACGTACACGGGTCTGTCGAGCATTCCAGGTGACACGCTCGAATCCGCTAAAGGGATCGGCCTCACCGATCGCCAAATTTTAAGCAAGATCCAATTGCCGCTCGCCTTGCCGATCATCATGGCCGGGATTCGCATATCAGCCGTCACAGCTGTCGGTCTCATGACGATTTCAGCGTTCGTCGGAGCAGGTGGTCTCGGTTACCTCGTCTTCGCCGGTATCCAGACAGTCGACAACAACCAGATTTTAGCAGGTGCGATTCCGGCCGGTCTACTCGCACTCTTGATCGACTTCATCGTCAGCCGTATCGAGTATAAAGTCGCTCCGAACGGGATCGTCCTCGCTGACGGACGGATGAAGAAGAAAAAACACCGTCCCGCTAGAAAAGTGGCGAAACCGCTCATCGTGATCGCGACAGCGTTCGCCTTGCTCCTCGCCGGTTCGATCTACGCCTTTACCCGTGAAGACGATACGATCGTCATCGGTTCGAAAAACTATACGGAGCAAGCGATCCTCGGGAACATGGTTGCCGATTTGATCGAAGACAAGACCGACCTCGAGGTGAAGCGTCAACTTAACCTCGGCGGTACGCAAGTCGCGTTCAGCGCACTCCGGACCGGTGAAATCGATGCCTATGTCGAGTACACAGGCACACTCTTCGTCGACGTCTTGAAGCAAGAAGTCGATAACGACCCGGACGCTGTCTACGAACAAGTCCGGTCGCAAATGCAAGAGCGGTTCGATATCCGGACACTCGATCCGATTGGATTTAACAATACGTTCGCCATCGCCGTCAAACAAGAAGACGCCGACAAGTATAACTTGAAGACCGTCTCTGACCTTGCCGCGGTGAGTGATGAGCTCGTCTTCGGCCCGACAATCGAATTCTCGAACCGGGAAGACGGCTATCTCGGCTTGAAAGAAGTGTATCCGTTCAACTTCGCAGACGTGAAACCGGTCGATGGCGGCCTTCGTTACACGGCGCTCATGAACGGCGAGAGCCAGGCAATCGATGGTTTCTCAACCGATGGCCTATTGAAGCGGTTCGAACTCGTCGTCCTCGAAGACGATCAACAGTTCTTCCCGCCTTACTACGCCGTCCCGATCGTCAATGAAGAGACGCTCACCGAGCATCCTGAGCTCGCAGACGTGTTGAACTTGCTCAACGGCAAAATCACGGACGAAATCATGCAAGAGTTGAACTACCTCGCCGACGTCGAAAAACAACGTCCCGAGAAAGTGGCTCACGACTTCCTCGTCTCTGAAGGTTTGATCGAAGAATAAAGACAGAAATCCCGCCCCTTGAAAAGGGCGGGATTTTGTCTGTCCGTTTGTTGACCACGTTGGTCGTTTTCGGCGCCTCGAATCGAACGACCTACATCGCTTTCCCCATCGAAACGCGGTTGCGTCCGCTTTGCTTCGCCTGATAGAGCGCTCGGTCAGCCGCTTCGATCAAATCAGACTTCTCGACGTCTAGTCCGGGGATGTGTTCTGCGACACCGATGCTGACGCTCACTTTGCGGAGCGGCTGATACGCTTCATGCAAAATGTTCAGCTTAAGAACCGCTTGGCGAATCCGTTCAGCGACTTCTTTTGACTGACGGGCATGGTGCGGCCGAAGTAACACCGCGAACTCCTCGCCGCCATAGCGGGCGACCATGCCATCTTCCCCGACCGCTTTATAAACGGCGTGTGCGACCCGTTCGAGACAGGCGTCCCCCGCCAAATGACCGTACGTATCGTTATACAGTTTGAACGCATCGATGTCGAGCAGGAGGAGCGCGACATCCGTACTTGTTTCTTCCGTCTCATCCCAAAGTCGCTCGAGCTTTTCATCGAAGGCACGGCGATTCCAAACGCCGGTCAAAGCGTCATGAAGCGACCGATGGATCAGCGCCTGCTTGCTGCGCTCGAGCCGGAACGTGTGCACGAATGCGAGCAACAAGAGGATGGCGATCGCGACGACGATGACGATCACCCACGTCGCCGAATTCGAGGCACTGACACTTCGCTGTGACGCCTCTTGAATGATTTTGTCGATGTCCTCCCGGATGTCGGCGTCAACGTCTCGAAATTGATTGATGTAATCAATCCCACTATAGCGCCGCGCATTCGCTTCCACAATTTTGCCCGCATCGACGAGGGCAAGCTGTGACTCATAAAACATCTCCATCTCATTGATGAGCGGAAGCGCCTCTCCTTGAATGATTTCCTGCATAATCGGATGACGATGGTCAAGCTCGTGGATGACTTGGATCGTCTCAGCAAGAGCATACTTCGTCTCATTATATTGTCGGAGCGACAACATATCTTGATTATATGTATAGCCACGGACCGATAACTCTTGATCGAGCAGGAGCGCGAACAGTTCAGACGCCGCGTTCGCGATCGGAATCGCCTCTTCGACGATACGCTCGTTCTGCCGTTCGATGTTTTGGAAGGCGCTGTAGCTCCATAGACTCGTCAAAAACAGCGCTAATAACGCAATCAACAGATAGGCTTGCAAAAGTGACAGTTTTGGCCTCATGGTCGTTCTCTTCCTCATTTCAACAGATGACATTCGCTTCTGTCTTCACTATCGGTTGTTGCTTCGGTTTTCTCAACTATTATGGATTGGTTTTGACAGATTGAGTGCACAAAAAAGGAGGATCCGACTGGAGCCTCCTTTCGTTTTGCTTATTTTGTTCCGAACAAACGGTCACCTGCGTCACCGAGTCCTGGCACGATGTAGCCATGTTCGTTCAACTTCTCGTCGAGTGCGGCGAGATAGATTTCAACGTCTGGGTGCTCGGCTTGAACGCGTTCGACGCCTTCTGGCGCTGCGCAGAGACAAGCAAGCTTGATCGACTTCGCGCCGTGTTTTTTAAGGGCTGCGATCGCATCAGCTGCAGATCCGCCGGTCGCAAGCATCGGGTCGACGACGATGAAGTCACGCTCGGTAATATCTGTCGGCAACTTGAGATAGTATTCGTGCGGCTCGAGCGTCTCCGGGTCACGGTAAAGACCGATGTGACCGACTTTGACGTTCGGCATCATTTTGAGGAAGCCATCCACCATGCCGAGGCCTGCCCGTAAAATTGGGACGATTCCCAATTTCTTGCCGGCAATCATCTTTTGTGTCGATACCGAGACCGGTGTCTCAATCTCCACATCAGTAAGCGGAAGGTCGCGTGTAATTTCATATGCCATGAGTGAAGAAACCTCTTCTACGAGTTCGCGGAACTGCTTCGTCCCCGTCTCTACTTTGCGCATAATCGTCATCTTGTGCTGAATCAATGGGTGATCATAAACGTGTACTTTTCCCATTTTGCTTCACTCCTCTCTAAATCTCTCTCGAGCATTGTACCCCAACTTCTCGTAGAAAGGTAGGGTCAACTTCCGTTTTTGAAGAGGTCAGACGAAACCCCAAGGGCCAGTTTGACACCTTGGGGTTGATCTACCTTCTAGATTAGAATTTGAAGAAGTTTAAAAAGCCGGCTGTCTTGTGCTTGGCTTTTGCACACATGTTGCCTTTGGCTTTTTCGTGCTCCACGAACTTGGCATGCTTAGCAGCATGTTTTTTCGCGTGCTTCTTCGCTTTCTTTTTGTCTTTTTTCAGTTCTTTTTCTGTTTTCTGCTTCGGCTCAGCTTGCTTCGAATCTTTTTGCTCGACTGGCTTCGTTGTCGTGCTCGTCGATGCAGTAGGCTTCGTCGGCGCTGTTGTCGGTTTTGACGCAGTCGACGTCTCTGTCGCCGGTTTTGTTGCTACCGGTTTTGGCGCAGTCGATGTTTCCGTCGTCGGTTTCGTCGCTACCGGCTTTGTTGCTGTTGACGTTTCCGTCGCTGGCTTCGTTGCTTCCGGTTTTGGTGCAGTCGATGTTTCCGTCGCTGGTTTCGTCGCTTCCGGCTTTGGTGCAGTCGATGTTTCCGTCGCTGGCTTCGTTGCTTCCGGTTTTGGTGCAGTCGATGTTTCCGTCGCTGGCTTCGTCGCTTCCGGTTTTGTTGCTGTTGACGTCTCTGTCGTTGGTGCTACCACGACAGGTGCCGGAGTCGGTGCCATATCTTTCGTCCGTGTCACAAGACCTGCGTTCCAGTTCACATAAGCGTCTGCTTCGTGGAAGTGGATAAACTTCGAGTCAGCGGCAAGCTTGTGGCTCTCCGCACTTTGACGCGTCGAAATCGTGAGCGTTTTGACCGAATGTTTCGTGTCGACTGCTTGAAGTTTTTTGATCATGTTTTGTGACCAGGCGTCGCTTTTGATCGTGTCGGCGTTGAAGCTCTCCCACATGATGCCATCGACGTAAGGTGCTGTCGACGTTTCGAGTGTGTCAAAGCCCCAGTTTTGGACCATAGCGATGTTGCCGTAACGGGCACGCGCTTCTTTCAAGAAGTTGACGAGACCGTCACGTTGCTGCTTGAGCACGGTCGGGTTGTTCAAATGTTCGTTGTCGATATCGCCGACCGTATCCATGAACACGCCATCGATCCCTTTAGCGATGACTTGGTTTTGGATTTCCGTGAGCAAGAGCCCTTGGAAGTGCGGTGAAGCGATGTTCGTCAAGTAAGAATCCCATTCCGGGTAGTGGACACGTTGTCCGTTACGCGTGAAGAAATCACCTGACTGAAGTTTTGACATGAGACCGGTGTTCCACGTCGCGACTTCCATGACACTAATATAACCGAGTACTTTCGTACCGCGTGACTTGATCTGTTCAACTTGAGCTTTTGTATAATGAAGCGGCTCGATGATGACGAGATCATAGTTTTGCATATCTTTGATGATCGTTTCGGTCGGATGACCATAATACACTTGATAGTTCTTCACACCGTCGAGTGGGTTCATCGTTTGCGCTCCCGTTTTTGACATGTTCAGACTAACAATTAACAACACTACCGTTAGAGACATAATAATCTTTTTCAATTTCAATACCTATTCCTCTCCTGATGACTGACAAAACTTGGTGACGGACAATGATGGTTGAATTGAGATGTGTCTCTCCGTTCCCCCTTTTCTTCATAAATTGATGACGAGAAGGTTAGTGCTGTGTGTTTTATAGTTGTATCGGATTCATGTATGTAATGTTGAACCTTCGCAAAAAAAATTATAGGATAGTTTTCCAGCAAAATATAGTGTCAATTTAACGACAAAAAAACCGCTTCATGACATAGTCTTGTCATAAAGCGGGTAATATATCTAGTTCAGCTATTATATCGAATCGATCGATTCAACAATTCCTCGAGCCGCATCAGGTCGATTGCGTACGTTTGTTTCGTCGTCAGGTCGATGAGGTAGACCCGTTGATCCCCAGGTTCGACCCAAACCTCGAAATGTTGCTCTTGTAAGTGTTCGTACAAGGAGAGTATCCCGTGTTGGACGGCTGCTTCTGACTTGTCTCCGCCTGTCACATGCGTCAGGAGTTCGAACAGCTCTTGCGTATTCGGTCCATCTAGATATGACGTCTTCCCCTTCGTCTCGTACGTGGCGAGCTTCGTCTTCACCGAACGAGCGGACGAACTCATCAGCTTCGTGGTCATCGGCCGTCTGACACTGCCCCAAACTTCGATGACCGCATCATATTGTTTAGACAATGTGAGCGAGGTGGCGTCGCTTACGTCTCCAATCGGCTGTTCAGCAAGCACGACTCGTTTCAACAGTTGGCGTTTTGAATGATCGAGCGTGAACACATCAGTTGTCGAATCGGTATATACATACTTTCCGGTGAAGGCGCTTGGAAGAACGGTGCGTTCCCACGACGATTCCGTACCCATCTGTAGCGCTACCCTGCCATCCGCTAACTTCGTGAGGAAAGCGTATCCGTCATTCTTTCCGCTCTTGAATACGAACAGCCCCGGTTCAATCGTCCGGTCGAGCGTC
Organism: Exiguobacterium sp. SH0S2; assembly: GCF_004337185.1. Taxonomy (NCBI): domain Bacteria; kingdom Bacillati; phylum Bacillota; class Bacilli; order Caryophanales; genus Exiguobacterium; species Exiguobacterium sp. SH0S2. The sequence continues at coordinate 496,554 of NZ_SJVB01000002.1, forward strand.
CGGCCGTTCCGCATCACCTCATACGTCACGTACAACGAACCGCTGTCCGGCGTCTGGTAGCGGAATGTCGATCCCGGGACGATTGTTTCATGCGCTTGATTCACCCGGAACAAGTTGACGATTTTTGCGACATCGGGTTCCGGATAAAACGAGACCGCCTCTCCGACGTCGGTCTCGACTAGTTCACTCGAGATGAGCGACTCGAATTCGTTGACGGGGTCAATCCGGAACGTCCGCTCAATTTGTTCGTGGCTGTTCGCACAAGACAAATAACGGTCGTCACCGCTCACCCAATACTTAATCGTCTGACTGCCGAGCTCTGCATACAGCGGATGGCGAAACGTCACTTCAGCCACCTCGCCCCGGCGTGACGGGAGCCGTTCCGTCGTTTGTTGTCGACAATAAGCGAGCAGTCGCTTCTCTGTTTCCGGTAAAATGTGTTCCTGCTCATCCTGATTCGTCACGTACGCTTCGAGCGGGCGTAACGCGAGGGCGTTAATCTCTTCTTTCGAACCACAACCGCTGAGGCAACAGAGGGCGAGCAGGGCAGTCCAACTCAGTCTCATCACTCGTCTCCCCTCTCCCTACATCGTCGTTATATGTATTATGTTATGTTGGCATAAATTCCCTCTCCATCATATCATAAGATACGAATCGATTATGTTTGCAGAAATATTACGAATCAAAAACGGGTGCCTCCAGCGGGCACCCGTTCGTTCATCAATTGTCATCATCTTGGTCGTCATCTTGATCATCTTGATTGTCATCCCGACCGTCATCACTATCATCGCTAGCGTCATCGCGATCATCTGCGCTGCTACGGTCATCATCACGTTCGATCTCTTTGACTTGCTCTTGCATGTTCAATTCAAGTTTGACGCGATCACCGGCTGTTGGCATCTCATCATCGATTTCATAGCGAGCGGCGAGTGGGTACGTCACTTGCTTCCCGTCACGCTCAATGACGACGTCTCGATCCGAGAGGCTGACGAAACTACCGTAAATGTCGAAGTCGTCGCTCTCCCGGTCGACTTCTTTCACTTCATTGTTTTGATTGAACTCGAGTTTGACACGGTCACCGGCTTTCGGGGTGTCGTCATCGATCTCATGGCGTGCCGCAAGTGGGTACGTCGATTCTTTTCCGCTAAAGCTGATCGTCACGTCCTGATCTGACAAGCTGACGAGCGTCCCGTATAGTTCATAGTCGTCATCGTCGACCGAACGGACGGGCACGTCACTTGAAGATGCGTTCGATTCGGAAGTAGCGGCAGCTTCCTTCGCAGCGTCGTCGGTTCCACTATTGGCACTATCGATGGCGCGTGGGATGATGACCGTATCCGTCTTGTCGTTCGCGACATACAATCCGATCCCTGCGACAGCGAGTACGGCCAGGCCGACCCCTAAAATCCACCCAAGTAATTTCATGATGTTTCCTCCTCGTTCCATGTGCTGTTCCTTCTCTACACCTTCATCATAGAACGTTGACGTTAGAGCACCACGAGGATTTCATTAGAAAATGATGAGTGCCTGAGAAACTTTCCTCATTTGGTGACGAAGAATATGCTCCCGTCCGGCGCGTTCGCGTAACTCCCAACCTTCCAACCGTTCAAGTCGGCGACTTCTTTGGCGATGGCAAGCCCGAGACCGCTGCCGCTCCGGTCGCGCGCCTCATCAAGCCGATAGAACCGGTCGAACAACCGCGCACGCGCCTCCTCGGTCAGAGTTGTCCCATGGTCACGCACCTCAATCCGATTTGATGTCATCGTTACGCTCGTGTCGGTCGCGTACTTCAAGCTGTTATCGATGAAGATGACAATCAATCGCTGCAACGAGTCACGATGTCCAGCCCAACTCCCTGCCGCGTCGATCGGGACGTGTTTTCCGTGCGACCGTTCGAACCGTTCTTCAAGTTGGAGCGCGAGATCGCTCAAATCGATCTGTTCGACTTCGATGTCCTCTAAAGCGGCGAAGCGACTCAGTTCAAGCATCGGTTCAATCAAGTCCTCCCGCATCTGTCTCGACTCGGTCAAAATATGATCAATCGCCTCGTCGCGTACGACGGGGTCATGTTGACCCCAACGTCTGAGCAACTTGGCGTACCCTTCAATAACGGTGAGCGGGGTTTTGAGTTCATGTGAAACATCCGCGACGAAACGGCGTTGTTGCTCCATCGACCCTTCGACACGGGCAATCATCTGATTGAACCCTGTCGCGAGCGTCGACACCTCATCTTGATTCGGACCGACGTCAATCGTCTCGAGGGTCCCTGATTCCGTGATCCGGCCCATCGTCGACTCGAGCCGCCGGAGCGGATCGAGTCCTTGGCGCACAATCCATAAACTTCCGACGAACGTCATCGCCACCGCAATCAAGAAAATGACGAGGAAAATCGTCGCGAGCGTCTGTAGCGTCTCACTTACCGCCGCGTCTTGAAAGGCGAAACCGAGACCGTTCGACGTGGCGATGACGAACCAGTCATCAATCAGTGCCGGCTCCCCAAAATTGATGGGAAAACTCAAACCGTCTGCCGCCTGCCCGCCGGTGATGCCCCAATCGCCATTGCTCTGTCGCTCGAGGACGACACTGTCCTCATGCAGCGACAGCACGGCCTGACGGTTCCGCTCATCCTCTTCGAGCAGACTGAGCGCTTGACGGAGCACGTCATAGCGGGCGTCGACGATTTGCTGGCGCGAGACGATCCAGGCGACCCCGAACGACGTGATGAGTAAAAACAGCATGAACCCGGCCATCCCGAGGGCGATTTTCGTCCGTAATTTCATACTCACTCACCACGCTTCAGCATATAGCCGACGCCTCGTACCGTCTGAATCCAAGAACCTCCGAGTTTCTTCCGTAAGTAACGCACGTATACGTCGACGACGTTCGTGTCCCCATAATAGTCGAAACCCCAGACGTGCTCGACGAGTTGGTCGCGCGTGAGCACGCGTTCCGGATGCTCGAGCAAATAGACGATCAAATCGAATTCACGACGAGTCAACTCGACTTTCTGTCCCTCGCACGTCACCTCATGCCGGTTAACGTCGACCGTGAGTCCCTCATAGGACAAAACACGTTCAGTCGCATCGACATGGACGTGCTGGCGCATCCGCAAAAATGCACGGATCCGGGCAAGCAGTTCCTCCATCTCGAACGGTTTTGTGATGTAATCATCCGCCCCAAGGTCGAGCCCGCTCACTTTATCGTACCGGTCGCCCCGCGCCGTCACCATCAAGACCGGGAGCAGCGGTTGTTCTTCCTTCACCCGACGGACGACCTCGAGCCCGCTCATTTGCGGAAGCATCACGTCTAAAAGCATCAAGTCGATCCCCCCGGCGAGCGCTCGTTCAAGCCCGCTGCGTCCGTCGTGGGTGACCTCGACTTGATAGCCGGCGTGCATCAGTTCAAGTTCAAGCAGTCTGGCAATTTTGGCATCGTCTTCTACGACGAGGATTGTCGGCATATAGTTCATCCTTTCTTGAAAAAAAGCGCCGAGCAGTCCGCCCGACGCATCCTTATTCTGTTCCCGGATTCATCAGTCGAAAAACGGACGAACCGCTTCTGGAATCGCTTGTTCGACGCGAAGCTCGATCGAGTCGCTGAAGCGTTCAAACGAGGATTCGATTCCCTCCGCTTGGAACGACACGTCAGTTCCGAATTGAACGATTTGATCGAGCCAGGCATTTCCGGTCAGGGTGAAAATCAAAAATCCTGCCACTCCGGCTGCCATCAATGTGAGTGCGAGCGCCCCGATGATTGCGCCTTTCATGAATCGGGCGACTTTACCTGTTGTACTGCGTTGCATGTGCCTCTCCCCCTACTTCTTTTTCTTTACTGTACGGGAGCGGGTTGAGAAACGTTGGTGAACCAGATTAGAATTTGATGAGAAAAAGGTTGCGGCATGGCCGCAACCTCATTCGTCTTCTAGTACCGATTTCGCAATCGGTGCCCAATATGTGCCTTCCATCGCGGCGACTTCGGCGAGCGTCGTCCGGTACGCTTCGTCCCCGGCCTTCTTCTCAGCGATGCCCTTCATCCACAGGACGTCTGTCTTGTAGCCCGATTCCGGGTACGTTTCGACGTACGCCGCATAGTCCGACACTTCTGCTTCTCCGAGCTTGTTGTCGACGAGGAGGCGATAGAAGCCGACGGCCTGTTCTTGCCCGGCTTTCGGCGTGCCTTCGAGGAGGGCGTCCGCCTCTTTATAGCGCTTGTCTTGGACGAGCGTCTCGACATCCGCAAGCGGAATGACTTGTTGTGTCGCCGACGCTTCCTCTTCGACCGGCGCTTCTTCCGTCTGCAACGCCTCGTTCGCTTCCTCGAGACGGGCGACTTCTTGCTCGAGCTCTTCTAGCCGTTTGGCGAGCGCCTCGTCCTCGGTCACCGTCTCGACCCGTGGCGCGTCTTCAGTCACCGGTACGGCGGGTGGAGTCGCTTCAGGCCAAAATGCGAGGGCGACAAGCGCCAACGCGACGACAGCCGGTAGTCCGAGCCACTTCTTGTCCCATTTAAAGACGTCACGCCATGGCGAGAGGTCCGCATGCTGCATGACGGCTGGCGACAACGAACGAAAGCGGCGCTTGGCCGCCTTCTTTCCGTTCGCTTTCATTTCGAGCGCGAGTCCGAGCCGATGGAACGCTGCCGGCACTTTCATCCCGAGAAGCGGCACAATCCGTTCGCTCGCCTCGACGTAATAGCCGTGGTCAAGGAGCGTCATCACGACGCCAAACTCGTTCGCGACGAGACGGAACGTCGGGTCATGCTCTCCTTTTCGGATGAGCCATTCCGTCATATCGATGAGCGGCAGTTCTGCAAGTTCCCGTTCTGCTAGTGTCCGTGCGTCCATTCGTCAGCCTCGTTCAGGATAGAGCGAGAATTTCGCCGTCAAGGCACGTACGTCTTCGTGCGCCTCGGCGAGCACTGCTTCATCTTCATGGTTTGTCAGGACACGACCGATCAGACGAGCGACTTCACGCATGTCGTCTTCTTTCAAACCGCGTGTCGTCATCGCTGCCGTCCCGAGACGGATCCCGCTCGTGACGAACGGTGATGCCGGGTCGAACGGGATCGTGTTCTTGTTGACCGTGATACCGGCTGCATCGAGCGCATGCTCGGCCGCTTTACCGGTAATATCGATGCCACGGAGGTCGACGAGGAGGAGATGGTTGTCCGTACCGCCCGATACGATGCGGAGCCCTTCTTCTTCTAAACCTTGCGCGAGCACTTGTGCGTTTTTGATGACTTGCGCCTGATAGTCTTTAAACTCCGGTTGGAGCGCCTCTCCGAACGCCACCGCTTTCGCGGCGATGACGTGCATGAGCGGGCCGCCTTGAATACCAGGGAAAATTGACTTATCGATTGCTTTGGCGAACTCTTCTTTACAAAGGATCATCCCGCCGCGCGGGCCGCGAAGCGTCTTGTGCGTCGTCGTCGTCACGAAGTGCGCGTGCTCGACTGGGTTCGGATGGAGTCCGGCCGCGACGAGTCCGGCGATGTGGGCCATATCGACCATGAGATAGGCGTCGACGCTGTCGGCGATTTCACGGAACTTGGCGAAATCGATCGTCCGCGGGTATGCTGACGCTCCGGCGACGATCAGTTTTGGTTTATGTTCTTTCGCGAGGGCTGCGACGACGTCATAGTCGATGTGTTCTGTGTCTTTGTCCACACCGTACTCGACGAAGTTGTACTGGACGCCCGAGAAGTTGACCGGACTTCCGTGCGTCAAATGGCCACCGTGCGACAAGTTCATGCCGAGCACCGTGTCGCCCGCTTCAAGCACCGTGAAGTAGACGGCCATGTTCGCTTGCGCACCCGAATGCGGCTGGACGTTGGCGTGTTCTGCACCGAACAGTTCCTTCGCCCGGTCGCGTGCCAAGTTTTCGGCCACGTCGACGAACTCACAACCACCGTAGTAACGGCGACCTGGGTAACCTTCGGCGTATTTGTTCGTGAGAACCCCGCCTTGCGCTTCCATGACCGCTTCTGAGACAAAGTTCTCCGAGGCGATTAGTTCGATGTTCTCCCGTTGACGGGCGAGCTCGTGTTGCATCGCTTCAAACAATTCCGCATCCTGCACTTTCAACTTCGTCGTGTTTACCATGTTGAAACCCCCTCTGAATGTCTAAAAATCAACAACCCCATCGTACCATATGCTCGTTTTTTTGGGTATCGTCATAATCGGGCTCAAAGTTGGGTATGGTATTGAAGAAGAACATTAGAGGAGGATAATTATGATTGAGACGAGACAAGTGACGATTACCCCGTTCGAGCGCGAGCGGACGGTCCGGATTTATACACCTAACGACTACGAGCTGACGGACAAGCGCTACCCGGTGCTCTACATGCACGACGGACAGAACGCGTTCGACGACGCGGACGCGAGCTACAATATGAGCTGGCGCGTCGGAGAGTATTTGGACGCCTCAAAGCGCGACTTGATCGTCGTCGCCATCGATAGCGCACCGGGTGAAATGCGCCTCGACGAATACGGCCCTTGGGAAAATCCGTTCGTCGGGGAAGCGCTCTATGGTCGAGAATTGACACTAGGCGGCCAAGGCTCGGCCTACATCGAATATATCGCCCAAGAGCTGAAGCCGATGATTGACGACGCGTATCGGACGAAACCAGACGAGACCGGGATGATTGGCAGTTCGATGGGCGGCCTCATCTCGGTGTATGCCGCCTCCGTCTATCCGGACATCTTCAAACGCGTCGCTTCCTTGTCGTCAGCGTTCTGGTTCAACCAGACCGAACTCGAGCAGTTGATCGAGTCGAGTGATTTGAAAGGTATCGAGCGACTATATATGGACGTCGGCCGTAAAGAAGTCGAACAGCCGTCAGAGGATGGGCCGACGAACGAGATGTATCTCGAGTCGAGCGAGCGCGTCTACGCCTTACTACGCGACAAAGTCGATCACTTGCGTTTCGAAGTCATCGAAGAAGGTGTGCACAACGAACTCGCCTGGCGCGAACGTTTCCCGATGGTCGTATCGTATCTGTTCAGTGAAGACGTATAACGCAAAAGACAGCCGGTCGCTATGACCGGCTGTCTTTGTTATTTCGCTGGATAGTGCGCCCGAGGGCCACCGATTAGTTTCGGTCTTGTGACGGCGAACGTGACGTACGCCTCGCCGAGCTGTTTCGCCGATAACCGGACCGGGATCGCGACCGGCTTCAAGTGCATGCCGATCAACGTCGATCCGATGTCGATCCCAGCGTCCGCTTGAATCGATTCGACGACGCACGGCGCGTTGAGGCGCTCATACGCTTTCTCCGCCATCGCCCCACCCGCTGAGCGGACCGGGACGACGGTCACTTCGGTCAGACCGAACTGCTTCTGCGTCCGACGCTCGACGGTGAGGGCACGGTTAATGTGCTCGCACCCTTGAAACGCCAGATGGACGCCCGTCTTGTCACGAAACGCGAGAAACGCTTCGATGAATTCCGACGCCACATCGATCGATCCGGCTTTCCCAATCGTCTTGCCGATGACTTCGCTCGTCGAACAGCCGATGATGAGGATCTTGTCCTCATCGAGCGGAAAGCGTTCGTGCAGCTCCAACAGCAGGTTCGAAAGTTCAGCTTTCATCACGGTCACTTCGTTTCGTAAGCGCTCATTTTGTCGACACGGTTCGAGTGACGTCCGCCCTCGAAATCTGTATCGAGCCACGTCGCCACCAAGTCAATCGCGAGCCCCGGTCCGACGACACGCTCGCCCATCGTCATGATGTTCGAGTCGTTGTGTTGACGTGTCGCCTTGGCGCTGAACGAGTCGTGAACGAGTGCTGCGCGGATCCCTTTAACTTTGTTCGCCGCAATGCCGATACCGATCCCTGTGCCGCAAATCAAGATGCCGCGGTCGAACTCGCCGGCAGCGACAGCCTCAGCGACCGGGATGGCTACGTCTGGATAATCGATCGACTCGGCCGAGTGTGTCCCGAAATCTTTATACTCGTGGCCAAGCTCTTCTAGTAATCCAATGATGTCTTTTTTTAAGTTGAATCCGCCGTGGTCGGCGCCGATTGCAATTTTCATGTGTTCATTCCCCCGTCTTCTTTGGTAGGCGTCTCGGTGGTTTCGTCACCTTTGACCCGTCATTCGTCAATTTTAGCACAAGTCGATTGACGAGTGGTTCGAGTTCGTTTCGGACTTGGCGATAGACGTTCATCGAGCCTCCGAACGGGTCGTTAATGTCACGTTCGAGCCCGGTCACGAACTCATATAATGTGAACGTACGATCGGCCAAATCCGGATACGTATCCCGAATCTGTTCGCGGTGTGCCCGCGTCATCGTCAAAATGATGTCTGCCCAACGTCCGAGTACGTCGTCGAACGTCTGCGTCACGTGTTCGAGTTCAATCCCTCGTTCACGTAATACTTGAAGAGCGTTTTCTGAGGCATCAAACCCTTGCATCGTCCGAACTCCAGCCGAACGAATATCAAATTCGTCGCCTGTCACTTTCGAGCGGAGCAGGGCCATCGCCATCGGGCTTCGGCATGTGTTCCCACTACATATGAATAATACGCGTTTCATTGACATCGCGTGATCCTCCTCATGTCCTTAAGCCTCTTCCTCTAGACGGATGATCTTCCCGCCTGCCGCTTTATACAAGCGATTATATACGGCAAGAGCGACTCCCGTCGGTTCAATCCGATTCACGTAAATCTCTTCTACATCTGTCTCATCGAATTTGCGCAACGCCTCGTAAAGTCGCTGGGCCGCTATCTCCATCGTGTCACCGAGAGAAAGCGTGACGTCAGCCGGGGTCGTTGCTTCATCAAATACGAGCGCGCCGATCCGTTTGCCCGCCGCCTGCCGCATCGTGATGGCACGGACGAGATCATCGCGTCCGCCATCGACTAAATACAAAGGTGCAGTCGGGGCATAGTGGGTGTACTTCATTCCTGGTGATCTGGGCGCGGCCGCTTCATCGCTCAAATTCGCATCGAGCGCAACTGGCCCGATGACGGCCTCGATCGCTTCTTTCGTCACGCCACCGGGACGCAAAATCGTCACCGGTTCCGTCGTACAGTCGATCACAGTCGACTCGACGCCGATGCCTGTCGGTCCCCCATCCATAATACCCGCGATCCGACCGGTCAAATCATCGGCTACGTGCTGTGCCGATGTCGGTGACGGTCGTCCTGAACGGTTCGCACTCGGCGCCGCGAGACCGAGACCGGACGTGCGGATGAGTTCGAGTGCGGCCGGATGGTCCGGCATGCGGAGGCCGATCGAGTCGAGCCCGGCCGTCACGAGTGACGACGCTCGACCGTTCGACGGTAAGATGATCGTCAAGGCACCGGGCCAAAACGCTTCCATCAAGCGTTTGGCTACCGGCGGGATGGTTTGCGCGAAATGTTCGGCCTGTTCGACCGTAGCCACGTGGACGATGAGCGGGTTGTCCGATGGTCTTCCTTTCGCCTCGAAAATCTTACGGATGGCGATATCGTTCGTCGCATCCCCGGCGAGGCCGTACACCGTCTCTGTCGGAATCGCGATCACCTCGCCCATCTTCAAGAGACGAACCCCTTCCTCAACTTCTGTTGGCTTGATCCATTTCGTTTCCATGCGCAATCCCTTCCCTCACGGCGTAGACAATTCGGTCTTTACCGTTTATATCTTTTAAAATACCCGTTTCTGCTTCAGGATAACGTTCGGACAGGTACGATTTCACAACTTGTCCTTGATTATACCCGATTTCAAACGCAATCAATTGCCAATCGGCACGTAGCACGCGTGTTGAGTCCGCGATGATTTTCCGGTAGAACTCGAGACCGTCCGCCCCCCCGAATAATGCGAGATGCGGTTCGTACCCTGCGACCGTCTCATCGAGCAGTTCATCAGCTTCGATGTAAGGCGGATTTGAGACGAGCACCCGAATCGAGTCGTCCGCGACCGGACCGAGGCAATCCCCTTCATGAAACGTCACATCGGCACGAAGCACTTCCGCGTTACGTTTTGCCACCGCAATCGCTTCCCGGGAAATATCGACCGTTTGGACGCGGACACCGAGCTCGAGACTGAGCGTGATGGCGATGGCGCCACTGCCCGTGCCGACGTCGACGATCGCGTCGTCTTCAATCGGTCCGACGTGCTCAACGACCCATTCGATCAACTCTTCGGTCTCCGGTCGCGGGATAAGTACATCCCGGTTCACAGCGAATGACCGACCGTAGAACGGGGCCTGACCAATCAAATGTTGGACCGGCTCACCGGCAAGCAGTCGCTCGAGCCCGGACTCGAACGCAGTTGTTTCGTCGTCCGAGAGTTCTTCGGATAACCGAACGATCAGACCCGTCCGGTCGACGCCGAGCACGTGCATGAGCCACCATTCGGCAGTCGACGGGTCACGACCCGCGTCAACGAGCATGCGTTCCGCTTGTTTCAACCTTGCGGCAATCCGCATCACTCCATACCCTCCATCAAGCCGGCCTGATCTTCCATGACGAGCGCATCAATGATGTCTTCAAGCTCCCCGGCGAGCACCCGGTCGAGTTTTTGAAGCGTGAGGCCGATACGGTGGTCGGTCACGCGGCTTTGCGGGAAGTTATACGTCCGGATCCGCTCCGAACGGTCGCCCGTCCCGACGGCCGACTTCCGCTGCGCCGACAGTTCTTCGAGGTGTTCGCGCTGCATCTTGTCGTACAGGCGGGCCCGCAAGACTTTCATCGCCCGATCTTTATTTTTATGCTGTGATTTCTCGTCTTGGCATGACACGACGAGTCCTGACGGGATGTGTGTCAACCGCACGGCCGACTGGGTCGTGTTGACCGATTGACCACCCGGCCCTGACGACGTGAACGTGTCGACGCGGACGTCTTTCATGTCGATGTGCACTTCGACGTCTTCGGCTTCCGGCAAGACCGCGACGGTAGCTGTCGACGTGTGTATCCGTCCACCCGACTCCGTCGACGGGACGCGTTGCACACGGTGTGCCCCATTCTCGAATTTCAGTTTCGAGTAGGCACCGGCACCGTTGATCAAAAACGTCACTTCTTTAAAGCCGCCGAGTTCCGTATAGTTGGCGTCGATCAGCTCGGCTTTCCAGTTTTGACGCTCGGCGAATCGGGTGTACATCTTATACAAGTCGACCGCAAACAGTGCCGCCTCGTCACCACCGGCCGCCCCGCGAATCTCGACGATGACGTTCTTGTCGTCGTTCGGGTCTTTTGGGATGAGCAGGACGCGCAGCTTCGCTTCGAGCGCTTTCACAACTGGTTCGAGCAGCGCCATCTCTTCTTTCGCGAGTTCGCGCATATCGGATTCGAGCGTTCGGTCTTCTAACATCGCTTTTGCTTCTTTGTAGGCCGTACTCGTCTCTTTATAGCGTCGATACGCTTGTACCGTCTCCTCGAGTTGAGACTGTTCTTTTGAATATTGACGCAGTTTATTCGAGTCGCTGAGCACTTCCGGGTCAGCGAGCATCTCATTCAATTGCATATATCGTTCTTCTAAAACGCTTAAACGGTCAAACATCATGATCCGTCCTTTCTGTTCACCAAATCGTTCTCTTCATTATACCAAAAAACGAACCGAGCTAGCTCGGTTCGTCGACAAATTGAATACTTAGAGCGAACCGACAAAATCCTCAATCCGCTACTGTATGACGGATCGGGCGTGGTTTGTTCGGGACGTCATGACAATGGCGGCAACGCGGTTCGTACGACTCAGCGGCACCGACTAAGATGACCGGGTCCTCAAAGCGAGCCGGTTCTCCGTTGATCAAGCGCTGCGTCCGAGACGCCGGGGCGCCGCACGACAGACAGATCGCCTGCAGCTTCGTGACGAACTCGGCACGCGACAAGAGCTCCGGCATCATCGTGAACGGTTCGCCACGGAAGTCCATATCGAGTCCGGCGCAGATGACACGTTTGTCTTCTGACGCCAACTGCTCGATGACGTCGACGATCCCCTCGTCAAAGAACTGCACCTCGTCGATGGCGATGACTTGCGTCTCTTCGCGCACCGCATCGTATACATCTTGACTCGTTCGAGTCGGGACGGCCACGACCGAGTTGCCGCTATGGGAGACGACGTTCTCTTCGTGGTAGCGGTCATCGATGGCCGGCTTGAACACTTGGACCGGGATCTTACCGTAGTGCGCCCGACGGACACGGCGGATCAATTCCTCCGACTTCCCAGAAAACATACTGCCACAAATCACTTCTATCCAACCGTAACGGTTCGTCACATGCATCATTCTACTTCGCCCTCTCCATCGTTAATCGCTTTCCGATTATAACCATCTTTCAGTCATAGGAAAAGGGTTGACTTCTAACAAAAATCGGAACGGCATCATCCCGTCCCGATTTCTCTTCACTCTTCCGCTTCTTCTTCTTTTTTATAATCGATCAAGTTCAATTTGCGCGCGAGCGGTCGAATCGTCAGCCCATGCAACGTCACCGAGGTAAAGACGAGTCCGATCGTGAGCGGTAGCATCTGTGACGCATCCTCAATCCCGAGACCAGCCACTTCCTCCGCGAAAAAACCTGCGACCGTCATCGCGACGATGCCGCGTGGCGCGATCCAGCCGATGAACCCACGCTCCTTGAGCGGAAGCCCCACACCAAGCGTCGATACATAGATTGCCAGTGGTCGAACGAGAAACAAGATGCCGGCAATCGTCAACAGCAATGGCCACTGGAAGATATTCAATAGTTCTTCACGCGACAGCGACGCCGTCAGCAAGATGAATACGGATGAGATCAGCAAAATCGAGATGTCTTCCTTGAACGACTGCAGTTCCTCGATGATCTGTTCATCGCGAAGTTTCGTGTTCGCCATCGTCATCCCCATCGCCGTCACGGCAAGGAGACCGACTTCATGCATCATAAACTCGCTCAAAGAGAATAAGATCAAGACGGCCGTAAGCGTCACCGAAGCGCGTAAGTACCGCGGAATCTTCTCACCTACGAACCAGCCCATCAAGACGTGACCGAACACGTAACCGAGACCGATACCGACGAGACAAGCTCCCGCAAAGAGCAATTGTACCCACAAGTCCATGCCTTCATAGACGATGTAGCCGATTCGAATCACGAACAGGCCGAGCAACGCACCGACCGGGTCGACAATGATCCCTTCCCACTTTAAGATGGCACCGACCCGATCTTTCAGATGGGCTTGCCTGAGCAACGGGATGACGACCGTCGGGCCGGTGACGACGAATAGCGCTCCCATCGTCCAAGCGACGACCCAATGGAGACCGCCGACGTATTGAATCAACAGCGAAGCCCCAACGAACGACAACGTCACACCCGCTGTCACGATGCGGACGATCGAACGCCGGAATTGGTTGATCTCGCTGAAATGAAGCCCTAAACTACCTTCAAATAATATGATCGCGACCGCAAACGAGATGATCGGGCTGTACAAATTACCGAGCAACTCTCGCGGTTCAAACAAACCAAAGATCGGACCGGCCAACACGCCGGCAACCGTCATGATGATAATCGCCGGAATTTGGTAGCGCCACGCCAACCATTGCGAGACGATCCCGACGCCAACCAACAAGCTGATGCTAATCAATATATACTCCATGGAAGCCCCCTCATGTCAGTCTTCCGTCTCTTTACCCTCGCTTGGACAACAAAAAACCGCCAAGGGCAATCCCTAGGCGGTGTGCATACAACTTGACGATTAACGTTGGTACTTCTTGTTGAAGCGCTCGATACGACCGTCCGCAGATGCGAATTTCTGGCGACCTGTGTAGAACGGGTGCGAATCAGAAGATACATCGACACGGATGAGTGGGTATTCGTTACCATCTTCCATCGTGATCGTTTCGTTAGAGTAACGAGTCGAACCACTGATGAATTTAAACTCAGTCGTTGAGTCCATGAATACGACTTTACGGTATTCTGGGTGGATTCCTTGTTTCATTGCTTTTCAACTCCTTCTGCCCTAAGTATTCTTTCAACCTAGAGAAAGTTCACTAGAATATAATAGCACCCGGTTCACGTATTTACAAGTCCGTTTTCGTTTTTTTCACCGGGCGGCGACTCTTTTTCTTATCGGCCTCGAGCGCCGCAAAAAAGTCGAGATTTGTTTGCGTTTCACGCACACGACGCAAGAACTGATCGACGAAGTCCGGCGACTCGTTCATCGTGCGACGAATCGTCCAAAGTGAGTCGAGCTCGTCCTTGCCGAGGAGGAGTTCTTCTTTTCGCGTACCCGAACGACGGATATCGATGGCCGGGAAGATACGGCGTTCCGCGAGCTTCCGGTCGAGATGGAGCTCCATGTTGCCGGTTCCTTTGAACTCTTCATAGATGACGTCATCCATCCGCGAACCGGTATCGATGAGCGCCGTCCCGAGAATCGTCAAACTGCCGCCGTCCTCGATGTTCCGGGCCGCCCCGAAGAATTTCTTCGGTTTGTGGAACGCTGCCGGATCGATCCCGCCCGAGAGCGTACGCCCGCTCGGCGGGACGGACAGGTTATAGGCACGCGTCAACCGAGTGATCGAGTCGAGCAAGATGACGACGTCTTTCTTATGTTCGACGAGGCGCATCGCCCGCTCTAGCACGAGCTCCGAGATGCGAGTGTGATTTTCCGGTGTCTCGTCAAACGTCGAATAGGCGACGTCTGCCCCCGGCACCGAACGTTGGATGTCCGTCACTTCTTCCGGACGTTCGTCGATCAATAGGATGATCAGTTCAACGTTCGGGTGGTTCGTCGTGATTGAATTAGCGACTTCCTTCAATAGAGACGTCTTCCCGGCTTTCGGTGGGGCGACGATCAAACCACGTTGTCCGAAGCCGACCGGTGCGATCATATCCATGACACGGACCGATAGATGGTTCGGCTCCGTCTCGAGCACCATTTGCTTTTCCGGATAGATCGGCGTGAGCGCAGGGAAATAGTCGCGGTTCCGGGTCGAATCGGTCGTTTCCCCGTTGACCGCCTCGACGCTCAAGAGCCCTTGGAAACGTTCATTTTCTTTCGGTTTCCGGACTTTCCCGGTGACGAGATCCCCGTTCCGCAAACTAAAGCGGCGGATCTGTGAAGCGGCGATATAGATGTCTTCGGACGATTGGGAGTAGTTGATCGGTCGGAGGAAACCGAAGCCACCTTCATTTTGTGACTGCGGGTTCGGAGGGATGATCTCAAGGACGCCTTCGAGGAAGTAGAGGTCCTTCGATTCGGCTTGCGATTTTAAGATTCGGAACATGAGTTCACGTTTCCGTGCTTCCCGATATTGAGGCACATTCACTTCTTTTGCGATTTCATACAATTCTTTCAACGTCTTCGTCTCGAGTTCACGAAGCGTATAGTTTTTAGCTGGTTCTGTACTTTGCGTCATAAACGTCACCTGTCTTTCTTGTGATTCTATATTTGAAAAGTAATTGTAAAGTTCTTATTCATCTAATCACAATTCAATCATGCCGTCACTTTATATAAACGGCTACATATCAGTCTATTCCCTTGATTTTTAAAAGTTAACGTCCGGTACTCTTCCTTATGTAACAAAAAGGTCTCTATGCCTCCATATTGTTTCAAATATGTTACAAGAAAACTATTTTTGACTTGTGATTGAAAAATGCCATCGGTCTTACGCATGATATAGTTTATTTGCAGAGGAAACCGGGTAACAAACTCGCCTTTTGCTCAACTATCGTAAACACACATCGATCATATACACTCACAGGGTTTTATTTTAAAAAACGGAGGGAATTATACTATGTTAAAGCGTTTCGCATCTATCATCGTCGCCGCCACTATCGCTTTCTCGGGTCTTGCATTCACAACAGGTGAACAAGCAGAAGCAGCTACTGGAACATTCGCTTACTCGAAAGTCAACGGCTTGAACGTTCGGACATCAGCATCACTCAGCTCGTCAGTCGTCACGAAGATGAATAAAGGTCAACGCTATACATACCTCGGTAAAGTTGGCTCGTTCTACAAGATCAACTACAAAGGGACTCACCGTTACATCTCAGCGTCATCGACTTACACGTACTTGAAAGCAAACACAGCAACGGCTACTAAAGTGACAACGACTTCTTCTTCAAGCGCTCGTACGAAACTTGTCGCCGAGTCGAAGAAATACCTTGGCACACCATACCGTTACGGCGGAACGACAACAGCTGGATTTGACTGCTCTGGTTACACAGGACATGTTTACAAGAAAGCGATCAACAAGTCGATCCCACGTGATTCACGCTCACAATACTCAAGCTCGAAAAAATTGTCGAAGTCAGCGATTCAAGCAGGCGACCTCGTGTTCTTCTCACATAACGGCGGCACGATCCAACACGTCGGTATGGCAATCAGCAAGACACAAATGATCAACTCAGAAACAGGCGGCGTTAAATACGCGAGCTTCACATCAGGTTACTGGGCACCACGTTACGTCGGTGCTGGAACGTACCTCTAATTCAATAAAACCTCAAACGACTCGGTTCAACAGAACCGAGTCGTTTTTCATTTACGCACGTTTTGCAAAACGGCTTCCGTGCTCGTCAACACCGAGAACGTCCCGTCTGTCTCAAGGACGACCGCCTCGACTTTATCGTGAGCGGTCCCACTCGAGCGGATGGCTTGGAGCACTTCGATCTCGAGCACGCGTTCTTTACGCATCTCCGCTTCTAAGTAACTCCCCCGATAATATAGCATCGTCGGTGTCGATTTGATCAGCTCGTTCACTCGTTTTGACCGATTGGCCAGCTTCGCCATGACGTATTGCAACGCGACGAGCGTGGCAAAAGCGACGAGCCCATTCAGTAGCGGTGTCTGTCGGCTCGTGAGCGTCGTCGCTAAGATCGAACCGAGCGCAACGGTCACGATAAAATCGAATGCGTTCATTTTCGAGAGCGTCCGTTTTCCTGATACACGTAATATGAAAATGATCGAGAAGTAAGCCCCGATCCCTGTCAAGATGATTTGCACCATCGTTTTGAGTTGATCCATCGTCTCCCCCCTTTTCTGTTTTTGAACAATCACTTCGAAAGCGTACTCGTCGTTCATCATTTTTGTTTCAAGGCACCCCGCGCGTTTGTCGCCGCGAAGACGACCATGATGACACTCATCCCTCCAGCCACGGCAAGGCCGGCCGACAAAGCGCCCCAGTCAATCGTCGGTTGGGTCAACACGGCTCGCATCCCTTCAAAGATATACGTCGTCGGATTGAACGTCGCCGCCACTTTGAGCCATTCCGCCTCGATCAACTCTTTCGGGACGAACGTCGTCGACAAGAAGATGAGCGGGAAGAAGAGAAGTGTCCCGGCCTGTGCGGCTTGGGCGTTCCGTGTCTTCAAGGCGACCCCGACCGAATATCCGGCAAAAGCGAGTCCGAATCCGAGAGCGAGCAAAACCGTGAACAAGAAGCCGACCACACCGACCGGAATCGTCAATCCGAGTAAGAACGCGACGGCAAAGATAAGCAACGTTTGAACGAACAGTTGCAACATCCCGGCAATCATCGGTCCGAGCACGATGGCAGTCCGCGTCGAAGGTGTGAGCAGCAACCGGGCGAAATAGCCGCTCTCGATGTCACGCACTAACGCTTGGCCGGCACCCCCAGCCCCGCCGACAGCACCTGAGACGATCGATACCGGCAAGATGAAATTCAAGTAGTCGCCGCCGCCGAACTGCGGCAATGCGGCCACACTCGACAGCCCGCTCGTATAGACGAGCAAGAAAAAGACAGAAATCATCAAGTTCGGGATAAATGAAAATGGGTTGCGGATCGTCGTCATTAGACTCCGCTTTGTAAACAACCACGTTTCAGTCCACACTCGGCACACCTCCTTCGTACGATTCGCCCGTCACTTTCAAGAACACGTCGTCAAGTGACGGCTGTTTCACCGTGAGCCGCTCCGGCTGTAACGCCTGCTCATCGAGTTTCCGGACGACGTCGGTCAACGTGTAGTCGCGAAGTTCGAAGACGAGGCTCGGTCCGGTCGCGGCTTGTCCGAACAGTTCAGCGGCGGCTCGTGCTTCTGAATCGGTATGAAACACCAGAGAAATCGACTCGCCTCCGACGGTCTGCTTCAATTCTTCTGCTGTCCCTTCGACGACAATCTTACCGTGATGGATGATGGCGATGCGATCGGCCAGCTCGTCCGCCTCCTCTAAATATTGGGTCGTCAAAAAGATGGTCGTCCCGAACTCTTGATTGAGACGCCGTACCTCTTTCCAAATCTCGATTCGACTCGCCGGGTCAAGCCCGGTCGTCGGTTCATCTAAAAACAGTACGATCGGACGATGAACGAGCGTGAGCGCCAAATCAAGCCGACGCCGCATCCCGCCGGAATACGTGCCACTCTTTCGGTCAGCCGCATCCGCGAGTGAGACGACCGACAGCAGTTCCTCGGCCCGTGCTTCTGCTTCACGTTTCGTCATTTTGAACAGCCGTCCTTGAAGGACGAGCAATTCCCGGCCGGTCAACACTTTATCGATGCCCGTCTCCTGGAGGGCGACACCGATGGATAACCGGACGTCCTTCTCCCGCTTGACGACATCAAACCCGTTCACGCGCGCCGACCCGCTCGTCGGTCGAATGAGTGTCGTCAACATCTGTATAGCCGTCGATTTCCCGGCCCCGTTCGGACCAAGGAACGCAAAGATTTCTCCTTGTTTTACTGAAAACGATATTCCGTCGACGGCCGGAACATCCCCGAACGTCTTGACGAGTGACTCTACTTCGATCATCGACCCCACCTCCTGCCTTACTCATTCCCGTTCTATTCATATTTTAAATATGAAAGAACGCATCAAAAAAGCTGCAGAGAGAATCTGCAGCTCGAGAGAATTAAGGTTTCATGACCATTTTCGGTTTTTTCTTCAATGAATGAATCCCTTCGACGAAACGGACCGTACCCGATTTGGCGCGCATGACGACCGAGTGTGTCTGACCGCCCTGACCCGTGAATTGGACACCACGGAGCAGTTCACCGTCTGTCACACCCGTCGCCGCGAAGATACAATCCTCGCCTTTGACGAGATCGTCAAGAAGCAGGATGCGTCCCGTGTCAGCGATGCCCATATCTTGGCATCGTTTTTCCTGGGCCGCGTCTTCCGGCAACAACCGTCCCTGGAAGTCACCACCGAGGCACTTCATGGCGACGGCTGCGATGACGCCTTCCGGCGCCCCGCCCGAGCCGAGCAAGAGATCGACACCGGTTTTCGGGAACGCCGTGTTGATGGCCGCCGCGACATCGCCGTCCGGAATCAACTTGATACGAGCTCCCGTTGCCCGGACTCGTTGAATCATCTCTTCATGACGGTCACGGTGCAAAATCGTGACGACGACGTCTTCGACGTTCTTGCCCTTCGCCTTGGCGACGATCGCGATGTTTTCTTCGATCGAGTTGTCGAGGCTGATCAGTCCCGCCGCTTCTGGACCGACCGCAATCTTATCCATATACATGTCTGGCGCGTGAAGGAGATCACCTGCGTCCGCGACCGCGAGCACCGCGAGTGCGCCCCATGTTCCCGTCGCGACGATGCTCGTCCCTTCGAGCGGATCGACGGCGACGTCGAGGCGTGAGCCGTAACCGTTCCCGACTTTCTCGCCGATGTAGAGCATCGGTGCCTCGTCCATCTCACCTTCCCCGATGACGACGATCCCTTTCATCGGAATCGTATCGAACACTTCGCGCATCGCTGTTGTGGCTGCGTCGTCCGCTTGTTCTTTCAAGCCTTTCCCCATCCAGCGGGCCGAAGACAGCGCTGCCGCTTCTGTGACCCGGACCAATTCCATTGATAAACTACGTTCCACCCGAATTCTCCCCTTTGTTACTCGGACATCTCATCGACCCAGACGAGGGCGCCGAGTTGTTTTAGTTTGCCGACGAAGTCGACGTACGAGTCGTTCAGACGTTCCGCATAGAGAACCGTCGACTCTCCCGTTGCCTGCAAACCGGCCAAGACGAGTGCCGCGGCGCTCCGCGCATCGGCAGACTCCATCTCAGCGTTCGCAAGCGTCGTCCCGCCACGAATGACGGCCGACGAATCTTCAAGCGTGATTTGCGCGTTCATCCGCCGCATTTCGGCGATATGACGGAAACGTTGGACGTATAGCTTATCCGTCACGACGCTCGTCCCGTTCGCTTTCAACAAAGCGGCTGACATGATCGGTTGCAAATCGGTCGGATAACCCGAGTAGTGGAAGACGCGAATATCAATCGGCTCAAAAGCTTTCGCCCGAACCGTGATCGCTTCTTCCCCGACCTCGACTTCAGCACCGTAATCAACTAATTTTTGGATGACCCCTTCTAAATGGGTCGGAATAACGTTTCGAACCGTCACTTCCCCTGCAACCGCACCGTAAATCATAAACGTTCCGGCTTCAAGGCGGTCTGGGATCAGCGTATGTGTACAGCCGTGCAAGCGTTCGACCCCTTTAATTCGAATCTCATCGGTCCCGGCACCGATGACGTATGCACCCATCGATGTCAGCATCGTCGCGACGTCGACGACTTCCGGATCAGTCGCGGCATTTTCAATGACGGTCGTCCCTTCGGCAAGGACCGCGGCGAGCATCGCGCTCACCGTCGCCCCGAATGAGCGAAGGTCGAGGTAGATCCGATTGCCGGCCAACTTGTCGGCGTTGACGTGATAGAGACCCGACTCGTTCTCGACTTTGATGCCGAGACGTTCTAGCGCTTTTAAATGTAAATCGATCGGTCGTGGACCAATCGCATATCCCCCTGGTAATCCAACGGCCCCTTTCCCAAAACGAGCTGCGAACACACCAAGTAAGTAGACAGCGGCCCGGACTTTCCGAGTTTCTGAGCCGAGCAGCGGCATGGCGACGGCATCTTTTGCATGAAGCGTCATCCGCTCCCCGTCCCGCTCGATTGTCACCCCGAGTTCTTGTAATAGGCTGAGCATCACTTCAACATCTTCGATGACGGGGACGTTCTCGATTGTCACCGGTTCTTCGGTAAGAAGTGCTGCGACGAGACAAGGCAAGGCACTCTGTTTGGCGCCACTAATGTCAACTGTTCCTTCAAGTTTCTGCTGTCCAACGATATGGAGAATTTCCACGATGATCAAACCTTTCTACGACGAACTTATTTGGATTGAGCGTTATTCCAATCCGCTAAGAACTGCTCAATCCCTTTGTCAGTGAGCGGATGATTCATCATCTGTTCGATGACTTTGTACGGTACCGTGGCGATATTAGCACCAAGCAGGGCTGCTTTCGTCACGTGGACCGGATGGCGAACGGACGCGGCGATGATTTCCGTATCGATGCCATGGATGGCAAAGATATTCGCAATCGTCTCGACGAGGTCGAGACCATCGTGACCGATGTCGTCAAGGCGTCCGATGAACGGCGAGACGTATGACGCACCCGCCCGAGCTGCTAAGAGCGCTTGGTTGGCGTTAAAGATGAGCGTCACGTTCGTCTTAATGCCGAGCTTCGAAAGCTCATTGACAGCGATCATACCGGCTGCTGTCATTGGCACCTTAACTGTAATATTCGGCGCGATCGCCGCGAGTTCCTTTCCTTCTTTGACCATACCCTCTGCGTCGAGTGCAATAACTTCCGCACTGACTGAAAGGTCCCCGACGACCTCACAAATCTCACGGAGCCGCGTATGGAAATCGACGCCTTCTTTCGCGACGAGCGACGGATTCGTCGTCACGCCCCCGATGACGCCCATTTGGTGGGCTTTCTTGATGTCTTCCACATTTGCCGTGTCAATGAAAAAACGCATGTACATGTCCTCCTCGAATCGGATTGTAATCGCTTACTCTCTTATTATGAGGAAATCGACACGGAATTGCTATACCCTTTACGTCAGCGCGGCGATGCCGAGCATCGAAGCGGCAAGCAAGATCATCCCGGCGAGCGTCCCGACGGCCCATGACTTCCTATAATTTTTTTCAACAAAAAAGCCAGTTCTCACGAGGAGAACCGACTGATGTGACAAGATTACGCTTGGTTGCTTGAACCAAACTCACGCATTTTACCAGAAACGACGTTGTAGATCGCTTCGATACCAGGTCCGATGACTTTACGTGGGTCATATACTTTCGAGTCAGTGTTAAGCTTCTCACGTACCGCACGAGTCCATTCTTGTTGGCACTCTGTGTTGACGTTGATTTTGCTGTGACCGAGCTCGATTGCTTTTTTGATTTGGTGCTCAGGGATTCCTGAACCGCCGTGAAGAACGAGTGGCGTTTTCGTCGCTGCTGCGATTTCTTCCATCTCTTTGAAGCCGAGGTTTGGCTCGCCTGCGTATTCTCCGTGTACAGAACCGAGTGCCGCTGCAAGAGCGTCAACTTTCGCTTCTTTAACAACACGGACACACTCGTCGAGGTCAGCGTATTGTACGCCGCCAACGACGCCGTCTTCTTCGCCGCCGACTGTGCCAACTTCCGCTTCAACTGAAGCGCCTTTAGCGTGTGCGTATTCAACGACTTGTTTCGTCATTTCGATGTTTTCTTCGATCGGGTGGTGTGAACCGTCGATCATAACAGACGTGAAACCAGCGTCGATCGCTGCTTTACACTTGTCGAATGAAGAACCGTGGTCGAGGTGGATTGCAACTGGAACAGTGATGTTGTAGTCGTGCATGAGACCTTCAGTCATTTTAACAACTGTTGTGAAGCCCCCCATGTATTTTGCTGCACCTTCTGATACACCGAGGATAACTGGTGATTTCTCGTCTTCCGCAGCGCGAAGAATCGCTTGCGTCCACTCGAGGTTGTTGATGTTGAATTGGCCGACTGCATACTTGCCTTCGAATGCTTTGTTAAGCATTTCTGTCATTGATACTAATGGCATAATGATGTCCTCCTCTGTTCGCTGTTGTGCACTGTGGGAAAAGTGACCCTGTGCAATTCGTTCCCATTATAACACACGTCAAAACTTGTGCCTATGCTATTCGCATATAGAAATGGCCCCGCGCAAGCGTTTACATATGTCATCTTCGTGACGATTCACTGAATGCCGAGCACTTCTTTCACTTTCTCGATCATGCCGTAAATATCGAACGGCTTCTCGAACTGAGCCGTGATCCCAAGGCGGCGCACTTCTTCGATTGTCGATTTTTCCCCAAATGCGGTCATGATCATGACCGGTGTGTCGATGTCGTTGTTCCGCATGTTCCGTAACACTTCATGCCCGAACATGCGCGGCATGTTCATATCGAGCAGCACCAAATCGTAAGTACTTTGTTCTAGCTGTTCCCAAGCGCTCAAGCCGTCCTGGGCCGTGTCGACCTCGATACCGAGGTTTTTAAACACTTGGGCGAGCATCAAGCGAATTCCATCTTGGTCGTCTGCGATTAACATGCGTGACATCTAGTTACCTTCTTTCCGTAGCTTCTATAGCTTTGTGCGATAATATAACCATACCAAAATCGTTTTCGTTTGGCGACGCGTCATTTTCTAAAAGATGGAAACGAGGCTCAGGTCCCCGCCTCCCCCGCTTGCTCCATTTTCAATTCAAAGGGAACGTCTCGTTCGTCGGCGATTTCATACGACGTCACCGTCCCTTCATCTTTCACGTACAATTGCAAAAAATCACCTTCTGCGAGCCGTGAGTCAGACGTGAATGTGAGCGAACGCTTTTTTCGTTCCTCATCATAGCCGATTGTCGTATACACATAGTCCGTCCCATCTCGCTCCGCCGTCTCCGCCTTCGGGATTTTCACATAATATGTATCCGCGAACAGACGGTCCAAATCGATGACCAACCATCCGGCAAAGACCGCGAGACAGACTGTGACGATGAGTACTCGGTTCCGTTGCATGTGCATCCCTCACTTCTATTGATCGCTATCTTCCAATACCATATATGAACGATTCCTAAACGCAACGCTTCTTGTTATACTCAACGTACAAGACATGATGGGAGACACGACATGAAGCATTTATTCGGATTTTTACTTTTTTTAGTGACGCTTGCCGGAGGTGTCGCCATCACGGCTGGGACGTTCGGAGAAGAGCCGTCCGCCGACGCGTATGAAGATGTTTATGAAGACGATATACCGCTCGCTACTTCAATAGATGCGGAATTAGAAGACGTGCCCGAGACGTTCAAACTCATCTCCGAGGTTTTCGACGAACCGATTTCAGCAGAAGACGTCGAGCGCATGCATCTACTCGTCTCCAATCCAGATTTAGACGAGGCGACCGTGCATCCGCTCGGTGAACTTGAAGTCACGTATGACGGACAGCCGACAACGCTCATCGTCGAAGCGGAAGTGTATCGCGAGGACGGAACGTATATTGTCTTCTATTTTTCGGGCGACGAGGAGATGGTCTTCGCAATCGATGATCGAATCACAGCGTACTATGAAGAATTAGGCATATGAAAAGGAACTTCGCTCGCTTGAGCGAAGTTCCTTTTGGTTTACGTTTAGTCGATCGTGACCGGGACGACGGCGAGGTCGATCTCTTTCTCGACTTCTTCCCGCTCCTCGGCGAGACGTGCATCCGACCATTTGAAGACATCGGCCATACAGCGCAAGACACCGTCTTTATAGTCTCTGACGAAGTCGATGTCGAAGAACATCGCCCCTGTCCGACGGACGAGGAAGTCGATGGCACGGACAACCGACTCTTCTTCGATGCCGTACATCAACTGCGCGTAGACGATCTCGGGC
This sequence comes from Exiguobacterium sp. SH0S2, assembly GCF_004337185.1. Lineage (NCBI taxonomy): Bacteria > Bacillati > Bacillota > Bacilli > Caryophanales > Exiguobacterium > Exiguobacterium sp. SH0S2. The sequence goes on from NZ_SJVB01000002.1 coordinate 521,127, forward strand.
AGGTCATAAGCGTTCGTATCCATCCGCTCGACGACGCGATCGATGTTCGATCCGTAGAGACGGACTAACTGCTCCGCTTTCACGTCATCGAAACCAAGGTTTTTCAGCTCGTCTTTCTTCTTCGTCAAGAAGTCGTCAAAGCCGTTCGAACCGCCCACATGTCCACCCGACATCGGCATATGTTTCGTCCGTGAAGCGAGGAAGACGATACCCTCTTCTTGTTTGAGTAGCTTCGCGACGAGATCGACGACCGTCTCAGACATCTTCCGGTAGCCTGTCAACTTACCACCGGCGATTGTGATCAGGCCGCTTTCCGATTGCCAAATCTCATCTTTCCGTGAGATCTCGGACGGGTCTTTGCCTTCCTCATAGATGAGCGGACGGATGCCGGCCCAGCTTGACTCGACGTCATCTTCCGTCAACGACACATCCGGGAACATATAGTGGATCGCGCCCAAGATATAGTCGCGGTCTTCTGTCGTCATGCGCGGATGCGCCTTATCCTTATCGAAGAACGTGTCGGTCGTCCCGACGTACGCTTTGCCGTCACGCGGGATGGCGAACACCATTCGGCCATCTGGTGTATCGAAGTAAGTCGCTTGTTTGAGCGGGAACTTCGATTGATCGATGACGAGATGAATACCTTTCGTCAGACGAAGCATCTTGCCTTTATTCGAGCCGTCCTGCTCACGGAGCACGTCGACCCATGGGCCGGTCGCGTTGATGACTTTTTTCGCATAAATTTCATACGTCTTCCCGTCGATTTGATCTTCGACGTTCACGCCGACGACTTTGCCTTGCTCGTAAATGAGACCGGTCACTTTCGAGTAGTTTAAGAGGAGTGCGCCATGGTTCGCCGCTTCTTTCGCGACTTCGATCGTCATGCGCGCATCGTCCGTCCGATACTCGACGTAATAACCGCCACCGACGAGCCCGTCTTTTTTGACGAGCGGTGACTTCTCGATCACCTCTTCCGGCGTCAACATCAAACGGCGCTCCGCTCGTTTGACGCCGGCCAACAAGTCATACACCATCAGCCCGAGCGCTGTCGAGAGCGGTCCGAACGTGCCGCCTTTGTGCATCGGTAGAAGCATGCGCTCTGGCGTCGTGACGTGCGGTCCGTTCTCATAGACGATGGCGCGTTCTTTCCCGACCTCGGCGACGAGTGCGACTTCGAACTGTTTCAAATAGCGCAAGCCACCATGGACAAGTTTCGTCGAGCGGCTCGATGTTCCAGCCGCGAAGTCTTGCATTTCAAGAACCGCCGTCTTCATTCCCCTTGAAGCGGCGTCGAGGGCAATCCCGGCACCGGTGATGCCCCCACCGACGACGAGGATGTCATGACGCTCACTCGTCAATTGTTCGTATCGCTTGGCACGTTCTTTTGCTGAGAAGTTTCTGATTTCCATCTTATTCCCTCCTATAATGAATCCGGTTCGTATAAACAAAGAGACCACAACAAAACAAGGCTTCGCCCTCTATGTCGTGGTCTCTCTGTAATCTCCAACCGGTTATCAACTTTTCTCCTGTATTATACCCTATTCTCCATTCTTCAACCATCGACCGGCTCACTAGACACGCAACCTGCCCGACCGAAAGCGTCACGCTCGCAATTTGAAATTCAGAAGACTAGACTTCAAAGTATCACTACGAAGGAGGAGTTTTCATGAAACGCATGTTACAATCTTTTCAATTTAAAAACGGCGTCGAGCTTCATAACCGGCTCGTCCTTGCGCCGATGACCCATTATTCGTCCGAGCCGACAGGTGAGGTTTCGGAGCACGAACTCGCCTACTATCGGAAGCGAGCGAAAAATGTCGGTCTCGCCATCACGGCGTGTGCCTATGTGACAGAAGACGGTAAAGGATTCCCGAACGCGTTTGGCGCGAGCGACGATCACTTCATCACCGGTCTCCGTCAACTCGCTGAAAGTTTGAAGGCGGAAGGTGCCAAAGCCATTCTGCAAATCTTCCACGCTGGGCGCATGTCTCCTCCAGAGCTCGTCCCGAACGAACAACCCGTGAGCGCAAGTGCGGTCGCACCCGTCCGTGAAGGTGCCGCCACACCGCGTGCCCTCGAGACAGAAGAAGTCGAGGCAATCATCGAAGCATTCGGTGAAGCGACACGCCGTGCCATCGAAGCCGGATTTGACGGCGTCGAGATTCACGGAGCGAACACGTACTTGATCCAGCAGTTCTTCTCACCGCACTCAAACCGCCGAGACGACCGCTTCGGAGGCGACGTACAGGCGCGTCTCACGTTCCCGCGTGAAGTCATCCGTTCTGTGAAAGCCGCGGCGAAAGACGCTGACGATTTCTTGATCGGCTATCGCTTCTCACCAGAAGAAGTCGAAGAGCCAGGTATCACGCTCGACGACACGGACGTATTGATCGACATGTTGCTCGAGGAAGGACTCGACTACCTCCACGCCTCGCTTTGGAACTTCAATATCGGTTCGATGCGCAACGAGAACGTGATGGAGCGCTCGATCGACCGGATCGCGAAACGCATCAACGGTGCCGTCCCGCTCATCGGAGTCGGACAACTTCAGCGCCCTGGTCAAGTCGAAGACGCTTTGAACGTCATCGACCTGGCCGCGCTCGGCCGTGAACTCATCATCGACCCTGACTGGCTTGAAAAAGTGCAAACGGATCGTGAAGATGAAATCGAAACGGCGCTTGACTTGAACAAGCAAGCCGAACTCGCTGTCCCGGCCCCACTTTGGAACGCCATCACGACACGTGCCGGCTGGTTCCCAATCAAAGACGAAGCAGTCAAATAAGCAAGCTGTCCGCAGACATAAGTCTGCGGATTTTTTATTGCGTTCGGAGACGAGACCGGAATGTGACACAAATAAGTCTCTTCAGACACAATTCCGTCACATTTATCATCTTTTTCACCACTCCTTTCGTGTTGACCTAACTTTCCAAGCATTCGCCCCATTCGTAAGCTAAGGACAGGAAGCGTTTCCTCATTGAGACCGCGGCTCGAGACCAATCATTCGTTCCGTCTGTCTGTTTGACCTTGTTTTGAAAGGGGCATATATATGACAAAAAAGCCGTTTGATCTCGATGTACACAACAAACAGCTTAATCAACATCACCAGCGCACAAAACAAGCGGCTGAAACGTATCGCAACAAAAGCAAAGAACTCGAACACCACCTCGAATCATCCACACGTTCCCGAGAAGAAGCACTCGCCAAAGAAATCGCCGAGCTGAAGCAGGCGACGATGCGAAACGCTCAACGAGACAAATGAACGATTCCCGATGGTACGATGAAAGAAGTGACTTGACCGGTGGAAAACAAAATCGAACGCCAATTTATGAACCACTTGCAGCGCGACAAAAACTTATTTGCTGACTTTCAGCTGCTCGATAACTTTTATGCGCTCGACCAACAGATTGTGAGTGCGCTCCGGAGCGCCCATCCGGTCCGGGCCGAGCAATTGCTTGAAACGTTGACGTTCGACCTTTTGAAACTTCCGGTCACGGATGAATATAGGAGTGTCCGCTTCTACTATCGCGGACTCGTCTATCACGTCATCCGCATGATCCCGGTCGACAACCCGAACGTCCAGACCGCGCTCACTTATACGAGTGCGCTCCTCATCTTGATCGACGAACTGACGACGACGCTCGACTTCATCTATGCCGTCCCGGTCATCGTCGATTCCTTGACGAAGATGATGGCTTTCTTGTCTCCACCCGTATCGACCAATCCGAACGTGACGACGATCATCCACTTGATCGAGGACCATCTGCAAGAACCGGCGTTATCGCTCCCTTGGATCGCCCAACGAATCGGTATGTCGAACAACTATCTGTCGGCCCTGTTCAAACAAGAAGTCGGGGAAAGTGTGCCAGAACGGATTCGCAGGCGACGGATCGATGCGTCGATAGCCGACCTGCTCGGTACGAATCTGCCGATTTGTGCCATCGGCGAAAAATACTGTTTTACCTCTTGCACGGCGTATATTACCACGTTCAAGACGTACAAGCAGATGACCCCGCTCCAATACCGCCAATTGTTTCTCACGTCTAAAAAGCGCGACGCCTCAACTTGAGACGTCGCGCTTTTGTTCGTCTTCCCATTCTTCCCGAAGCATGCCCATCCGAATCGAATCGTAACGCTCACCACGGACGACGCGGACGCGCCGCATCCGACCTTCGAGCTGCATGCCGATCTTTTCAGCGACGCGCACCATGCGCTCGTTCCCTGACCACGTCGTCAATCCGACCCGGACCGTCGAGAGCGTGTTAAACAGATGGTCGATCCAAAGTTTGAGCGCCCTCGTCCCGACACCTTGATTCCAGCGGTCTGACTGATGAAGGATGATCCCGACTTCGAGCCATTCCTTCCCGGCGTCCTCATAATAGTAGGACACCGTACCGAATACCGTCCCATCGACTTCGACGACCCACATGTCGTCACGTCCGACGTGGCGGTCCGCCTCCTCCTGATACGCATCATAACTTTGCGCGCGATGTTCAAAATACGGTGCGTCCCACCGTTTCCATTCGGGCGCCGCTTCTTTGTAAATCAATTCCCATAACCGTCCCAAGTCGCGCGCCTCGATCGGTCGAATAACCAGTTTCTCATCTCGATACATAATCTCTCCCTCTCTGTATATGCTCTTCACTCATTCGAGACGTCAGTTCGAATTCCCTTTTCTACGTTTGCGCCAGACGAGCGCCAAGATGACGAGGATCAAGCTCGCCGTCACCGAGACGACCGCGAACGGGCTCGTACCGGTCACGAACAATTCACCGAGCGTGACCGAATAAGCTAATCCGAACGACGTGACGAGCTTCGCTCCGGCTGCGATCATCACGAAACGTCCGAACGGTACGCGGCTGAATCCGGCCGCCAAACAAATGACTTCGTCCGGTAAGATCGGGATGATGAACAAGACGAGCAAGACACCGAGACCGTACTTGCCGACATAACGGTCATACGTCGCGAGCTTATCCGCATCAATCAAGTGCATGACCCGCTCCCGTCCGAACCGCGCGAGCCCGTACATGACGAGGATGCCGAGCGTCGTCGCGACACTGCCGATCATGGCCGCGCGCAACGGACCGAGGGCGACACTGCCGATCGGGACGCTGATCGCTTCCGGGACCGGCAACGCGATCGGCTGCAGGAAACTGAAGGCGGCGAACACCCAGACCGCATGAGCCTCATAACGTTCGAGCAGACGATCGAGCCCATACGTATCGTATAAGATGAGACCGAATGAGACGTAATAGATCAAGACAAATAATAAAAACAACGTGAATGTCACTTTCAACATCTGCTTCAAATAGACGCTCGACCCTTCACGGATCGACCGCAACAGACCGATCGATAGAGCCAACAGGACAACCCCGGTCCATCCGAGTTGATACGGCAATAAGAGTGTCGGCAAGACGACGAACGGCAATATGCTCAACGCGACTAATGCGACCCCATACCCCCAGTAAATCATGTTTCGTTCCCCCATGTGACATCGCCCTCTCCCCGTTCTACTCTTAGTTTACCCGGATTTAGGTGAACATGTATCCATCCTAAGCTGTTGAAGCGGTCAGTCTTTTGCCCGAGAAAAAAGGCCACGACCGAAAACGGTCGTGACCTCTCCCTCACTCTGCGAGTGCTGCTTGGATGAAATCGTGGAACAAGCGCTGCGGGCGCTCAGGACGCGAAATCAATTCTGGGTGGAACTGTGACGCGACGAACCACTTGTGTTCTGGAATCTCGATGATCTCGACGAGACGGCCGTCCGGGCTCGTCCCCGAGAACTTGAAGCCTTCCGCTTCGAACGCTTCACGGTACTCGTTGTTGAACTCGTAGCGATGGCGATGACGCTCATAGACGAGCTCTTGGTTGTAAGCGGCGTGCGCTTTCGTGCCCGGCTCAAGTTTACAAGGGTAAAGGCCGAGGCGGAGCGTACCGCCGAGGTCCTCGATATCTTTTTGCTCAGGAAGAAGGTCGATGATCGGGTAGTTCGTCGTCGGATCGATCTCCGCCGAATGGGCGCCGTCTAACTTCAAGACGTTACGGGCAAACTCAACCGTCGCGAGTTGCATCCCGAGACAGATCCCGAAGAACGGGACGTTGTTCTCACGCGCATAACGCGTCGCTTCAATCTTCCCTTCAATCCCACGCTCTCCGAAGCCGCCCGGGACGAGAATACCGTCGGCGTCGCCGAGAAGCGCATCGACGTTTTCAGCCGTCACCTCTTCTGCGTTGACCCAGTCGATGTCGATGTCGGCGTTGAACGCGTAACCGGCATGCTTGAGCGATTCGGCGACCGAGATATAGGCGTCGCGGAGTTCGACGTATTTTCCGACGAGTGCGATCTTCACTTTCTTCTCGAGGTGCGTGACCGTATGGACAAGGTTTTTCCAAGCCGTCATGTCAGCCGGTGGCGTGTTGAAGCCGAAGTAGTCGTTGACGAGCTGGTCCATGCCTTGTTTTTGAAGGTTGAGCGGCACTTCATACAACGTCGACGCGTCTTGTGCCTCGATGACCGCTTCTTTGCGCGTGTCACAGAAGAGGGCGATCTTTTCACGCATCTCTTCCGGGATATCATACTCAGTACGGAGCACGATGATGTCCGGCTGGATTCCGTAACTGCGGAGCTCTTTGACGCTGTGTTGTGTCGGTTTCGTCTTCATCTCGCCAGCTGCGCGAAGGTATGGGACGAGCGTACAGTGAACATACATGACGTTCTCTTTGCCGATGTCGTTCTTCACTTGTCGAATGGCCTCAATGAACGGAAGCGACTCGATGTCCCCGACTGTTCCACCAATCTCTGTGATGACGACGTCCGCGTTCGTCTCGCGGCCGGCACGGAAGACGCGGTCTTTAATCTCGTTCGTGATATGCGGGATGACTTGGACCGTCCCCCCGTTATAGTCACCGCGACGTTCTTTTTTCAATACCGTCGAGTAGATGCGCCCCGACGTCACGTTCGCGTTTTGCGACAAGTTGATGTCGATGAAACGCTCGTAATGTCCGAGGTCAAGATCGGTCTCGGCGCCGTCGTCCGTGACGAACACCTCACCGTGCTGGTATGGGCTCATCGTCCCTGGGTCAATATTGATATATGGGTCAAACTTTTGAATCGTTACGTTCAAACCTCGGTTTTTAAGCAGACGTGCGAGTGAAGCGGCTGTGATCCCTTTACCGAGTGAAGATACTACCCCACCTGTTACGAAAATATACTTTGTCATCATCATTCTCCTCTCTTGAATGCCCACATCGGGAAACGAAAAACAAAAAAAGCAAAAGTGCCCCCACTGACATGGGGGACACTTTTGCTGCATCGTACGTGCTAAACTAGCCCATGACTAATTTACGTCAGAGACGATGCAGTCGTCAAGTTATTATTTTTTTCTTGGTTACGTGTGCCAAAAAAGAAAAAGAGACACGCCTAGCCGGGACAAATGCCCGGCTTTTTGCGGTCTCTTATAAGTCGTCCTCGTCTTCAAGGTCGAGGTCGTCGTCTAAGTCGTCGTCCTTGAACTCGTCAAGGTCTGGTACTTTTTCAGTTTCATCATCCGCATCAAATTCAGATGCATCGAAATCTTCACCTTTAGCAAAGACGTCAAGGTCGTCTTCGATGTCGACGATGCCTTCGTCCGTCTCATCGAGATCTTCCTCAAACTCGTCGAGCTCGCCGCGTTGGCGTGCCTCGATGACGAGATCTTCGTCTGACTTATCGAACGGATACCAAACACGAAGCGCCCAACGGTTAGCTCCCAAGTTGACGAATAGTCCGTCGATGTTCATGTCCGTGTAGAGTTGCGCGATTTTCTCGAGCTCTTCCTCTTCACTTGTGAACGTATAGTTTTGTCTGATCTGCTCGCGGATTTCATCAAATGAAACTGGTTGCTCCCCAGTCTTTTGAAGAATTTCGTAAACAAAATCGATCAACGATTTATTCATTAAAGGACACTCCTTTTCCGTCACTAGTTAAACATCACTCCTCATTATAAACAAAACCGATATAAAAAAGCTAGAGGAAATTATTTCGGTTACGCTTGATTTTTATTGACGCGTTGCCAATAGATTGTAATCAATCCAACGTTAAACAACCAAGTCAGACCGAGTACCCCCATCATCCAGCCGCGAGGAATTTGAAACGACAGCTCGGCATTGACTGTCTGTCCAACGTAGAGACCATAGCTTAATATTCCGACCATCAAAGCGGAATAGGCGACGACCATGCCAAATCGTTTCCATAGTTGAAGCAGTAACGAAGCAAACTCTTTGTTGTCTCCATAGTATTCATATAAGTAGACGTGCCCGGCACTTGAGTACATCGTTTGAACGTAACCGCTCACGAACAGGACGGGAATGAACACGAGCGGTTCGATGAAACCTAAGAAAAACACCAGAGATGAGACGAACAGGACGAGATAAGGACGGCGAGCCAACTCGAAAACGCGACTAATCAATACCCAACCGATAACCCCTGCCAAAAATGGGACAAATACATAGAAGAGGAGTACTTGAAACGAATATAGGGCGAGACTGACGAATACGGCACCGATCAATGTCCATCCCCCGAACAAGCCGACGACGAACGCAAGCAATTGGACTTGTCGCGTCCTAGTCGCGCTGACGTATGTTCTCGTCCGTTCTTGGAACAGAACCCAGCCCACATATCCTAGTAAAATGACCATCAACAAAAATATTTCAATGTAGCCTCTCGTTCCTTCTAACAAACTAAGAAGACGGCTCACTAACGTAAATAATGTGACGGCGATGAAGGCGCCCACAAACTTTACCGTCGTCAATGTCCAAGTTGCCGTTTTTTGGAGTGGCAATTTTCTCACGAATAACCATGGCAGGACGAGGCTGACAAGGAATAAGATGACGGCCCCGTTGTAAGATTGGGTGAGCGTGTATGAGAATGCGGCGATCCACGCAACGAGTGCCAATACGAGCGGCAATGAACTCCCTTTGTCCTCCGTCGGTTCTTTTGGTACAGACAGTTCACTCAGTTGGGACAAAATCGTCGTCATGATCGACCCGACGCCAATTGAGCCGACGCCGACTAAAAATGCACTCAACTCAACGGCCCATTCAAACGGCAACAAAAAGCAGATCAGTCCGCCGACCAGTACCCATAAAGCAATCAAAAACGTCTGTTTCGACCCGAGACGACCGATGACATAAACCCACAACAATAGACCCGACATACTCGCGACATAAAAAATCATGAATGGGATTAAACCCCCGGCGCCTTCTTCTAATGCCATGACTGACAAATACAAAATTTGCGGGAGGATTTGGCTGCTGAGCGCACTCACGATGGTCAACAAAACAATAACGTTTTTCATGTGCGTCCCCTTCTTTCTTAGCGAACACTTACACAAATGCTTCTTTGAATCTTTTCCCCGGTTTCGCGACTGAATAACAATGACTCAAAATTATCCAGTTCGCTTAGTCGCTAAGAATAAAGCGATTACACATCCACCCCTTACTTTTTTCACAACTTAGCCGATATAAAGGAGACACCTCTATTCTACATATGATGAAAAAGGAGATTTTTGAATGACACTCTTCCGTAAACCGAAAAAACCTGATTATACCGCATCAATCGCTTTCCCTGACGCAACGACCATCGCACAACCATCAGACAAACGCCTGAGCGGACGCGCGCATTATATGGGCTATACGTCGACTCAAGTCGAACGACTTCAAGCGATGGCCCCACTCGTCGAATCCGTGCTTGATGACGTGTTAGAAAGCGTACTCGACCATTTGATGTTGCAGCCTGACATGGTCAAGATCGCCAACGCCTCATCGACGCGCGAGCGTTTGAAAAAAGTATTCGCCGACTACTTCCGCAGCTTGTTGACGGGTCGGATCGATGAGAAGTTTCTCGCCATGCGTAAACGCATGGGACAGACACACCATAATTTCTCGGTACCGGTCGTCTGGTTCCTCGCGACGTATTCTGCCTTCAACACGTTGCTCGTCCCGAAAATCGTCGAGCACTATCAACACGACCCGGCGGCGATGACCGAGTCGTTGCTCGCGTTGTCTCACGCGATGAATTTAGACGCTCAAATCGTGACCGAGCAGTACGTCGACGCCAGACTCGGTGAAATCGAATCGGCAAACGCGGCCCGGACCGACTTGTTGACCGATATCGGTCGTGTCAGCACAGAAGTCGCGACGACGATGGAACGGACCGGCGCCGCCATGTCCGAGACGAGCGACCGGGCCCACCAAGTGTTGTCTGAAACCGAACAGACGGAGAAGATGAGCCGTCACTTGATGGAACTGACGCAAACGAACGGCAAACAGATCGAGCAGATGGAGACGGAGTTCACGCAATCGGCGACATACGTCGACGCCTCGCTCGAGCGCATCACAGCACTCAAAGACGGCTCGCAAGAGATCGTCAGCATGACCCGCAGCATCGAACAGATCGCCAACCAAACGAACTTGCTCGCGTTGAACGCCTCAATCGAAGCGGCCCGGGCCGGTGAGCACGGCAAAGGCTTCGCCGTCGTCGCGACCGAAGTCCGGACGCTCGCCGAGAACGCCAAACAGCTGAGCAGCCAGATTAACGTACTCATCCACGAGAACGAGACGAACATCGCAGCCCTGCTCGACCAGATGGGACAAATGCATCGGACGAACGACGAGGCGATGCGTCAGTTGAATGCGGTCAAAGTCGGCTTCTCGACCGTGAAAGACGAGATGGGCAACTACGTTCTCTCATTCGAGCGCAACAAGCAAGACCTCGGACAGATGGTCGAGACGATCTCAGCCATCAACGAGACGACGCAAGGACTGTCTCACCTCACGTCTTCACTGCTCACAAAATCCGAAATGTAAGTAAACGAAATCCGGGCCTGGTCGCTGACCAAGCCCGGATTTGTTTCATTGTAAGATTGGTTCGGGTACTTCGATCGGCTTCAGTGAGCGATCGAGCAGCTCGACGACGTCGAACGTTCCGACCGTCTCATCGACTTCTTTCGCTTTCGTACCGTCCGAGAGCATCGTCAAGCAGTACGGACATGCCGAACCGATGACCGTCGGCTTCGTCTCGAGCAACTGCTCGGTCCGAGCGACGTTGACACGCGTCCCGACTTTCTCTTCTTGCCACATGAGTCCGCCACCGGCTCCACAACACATGCCGTTCTCGCGGTTACGTGCCGCCTCGACGAGCTCGACACCTGGAATTCGTTCGAGGACGAAACGCGGTGCGTCATAGACGTTGTTATAGCGGCCGAGATAGCACGAGTCATGGTAGACGACGCGTTCGTTCACGGCGAAGTCCGGCTTGACCCGTCCCGTATCGAGCAGTTCGGCGAGCAGCTCGGTATGATGGTACACTTTCACACCAGTCAGCCCGAAGTCCGGATACTCGTTTTTGAACGTGTTGTACGCGTGCGGGTCGACTGTGACGATTTTCGTGACGCCGTATTTCTCGAACAGTTTGATGTTCGCTTCGGCGAGTTCTTGGAACAATAGTTCGTTCCCGATTCGGCGCGGCGTGTCCCCTGAGTTCTTCTCCTCGTTTCCGAGGATGGCGAACGAGACACCGGCCTTGTTTAAGACACTCGCGAAGCTTTGGGCGACTTTTTGGCTACGGCTGTCGTAAGAGCCCATCGCCCCGACCCAGAAGAGAAATTCGAACTCTTCTCCCGCTTTCTTTTTCTCTTTGGCAGTCGGGATGACGAGCTCTTCCCGGTCTTTGCGCCAGTTTTCGCGCTCTTTCCGGTTCATGCCCCACGGGTTGCCTTGGCGCTCGATGTTCGCGACCGTACGTTGCGCCTCAGGGTCCATCTTCCCTTCCATCATGACGAGGTAACGGCGAAGGTCGATGATTTTATCGACGTGCTCGTTCATGACCGGACATTGGTCTTCACAGTTTCGGCATGTCGTGCACGCCCAAATCTCTTCTTCCGTGATGACGTTGCCGATCAACTCATCGGCGACGAGCATGTGCCCGTTTTGGGCCGCGGCCGCGATCTCCGCACCTTGCGTGTTTTGGAACATGAGGGCCGGTGCCCACGGTGATTTCCGCGTGATGGCCGCCCCTTTCATGTTCATATGGTCACGCAGCTTGACGATGAGATCCATCGGCGACAGCATCTTGCCGGTACCGGTCGCCGGACAGACGTTCGTACAGCGCCCACACTCGACACAAGCGTACAAGTCGACGAGTTGCTTCTGGTTGAAGTCCTCGATTTTGTTGACACCGAAGACGACTTCTTCGTCCGACTCTTCCGCGTCTTCCATCGCCGAGAAATCGACCGGCGCGAGACGGCCGACTTTGTGCGTCCGGCCGAGCCAGACGTTTAACGTGCCGGCGATCAAGTGGGCGTGCTTGCCTTGCGGGATGTAAATCATGAAGCTGAGCAAGAACATGAGGTGTAGCCACCAGAAGACGACGAACAAGGCGAAAGCGACGCCCCCAGGTACCCAAGCGAACGCTGAACCGATCAGTGTCGCGACCGGTTCGCCCCACATCGGCAGCTCTTCTTTATAGACGAGATAGAACCCGTTGCCGAACAAGACCGATACCATGAGCCCGCCGATGAAGATGAGGGCGAGGCCGGCCATAAAGTTCCGCTTCAAGCGCACAAGTTTCTCGACGTAACGGCGGTAGAATCCCCAAACGACCGCGACGAGAATCATGAGCATGACGATTTCTTGCATGAATGTGAAAATCGGATAGAGCGGACCGAGCGGCACGTGCGGGAAACGGGTTCCGACGGCGAGCCCTTTCCAGATGAAGTCGATGGCCCCGAATTGGACGAGGATGAACCCATAGAACATCATGACGTGGATGATCCCGCTCTTCTTATCCTTCAGTAGTTTCTTTTGACCGAACACGTTGATCATGACTTGTTCGAGCCGTTCCTTATTCGTTTGGCTCCATTCTGCCTTCTTCCCATGCTTGATGAACGTATAACGCTGATAGACGAGCGTCGCGAACAAATACAGTCCATAGCCAAGAACGAGCAAGAATAGAATCCAGTTGACGATTAAAAATGTCGACATCCCCAAAACTCCCCCTTATGAAAACGGATTCAATCTTGAGTTCAGTATAACAAAAAGTGAATGAACAGTCATTCATTTTCTTGTTGGAATCAAAAGTCGAGCACATGTTTCAAGAACAACAAGATGCCGCCGTAGCCGAAAACGGCGAGCACGAACGTCCGGAAGTGGAGGTTGCGGTCGGCCGGCAGCTCGAACTTGACGATATTGAGGATCATCGCCCCGGCGACGAACGCGAACAGGAGCGCCTCGACGTGCGTCGCGAGATCGATGAAACGAGCGAACAAGCCGCCAACGAGAATCCCGCCGCTTAAAAAATAACGGCCTTGCGTCAAATAACGTTCCCCGTAGTGACGGTACAAGTCGTGACCGACAGCGAGGAAATGGACACCGAGCGCGGTCGCATAAAAACTACGTGCCACAAACGTGACCGATGTCGCCGTGACGACGTAAGCCGAGAACGACATGTATGCCGTCAGAAGCGTCACTTGAAGCCAATACGACACGTTTCGGTCAATCGTCTCGTCTTGAAAGTACGGTGTCCGCACGAACCGCATCGTCCCGTAGAAGACGGTGAAACCGAGCAGACTGACGACGTAAATCTCTGACGGCAAGGCAAGGTCGAGCCAGTTGACTTGAAGCGTATCTTGGCGCTTGTTGAGCGATGGCAATAAATACATGAAAAAATACGTGATGGCGATCCCGCTCGAAAATGAGAACCATTTTTTAGACGGTACCCGGTCGCTTGGAAACAAATAAATCCCAAAGAAATTGATGAGCACTAAATACACGACAATCCAGTTCGCCATCCCATGTCACCCTTTCAGTTCAATCCAAAATCGCTCGACGACGGTTCCATCTTCTTCGGTATACGGTGTGTCGGCGACACCCCCGTTGTTCAAAATGACTTGGCGAGAGGCGACGTTCTCTCGGTCACACGTGATGAGCGCCCGCTCAATCCCGAGTTCCTTCGCTTTCTCGAGCGCGAGACGTAGCTGTTCTGTCGCCAAACCGCGTCCGCGCGCACTCGGCTTGATGCCGTAGCCGATATGTCCCCCGAAGTTCAACAGGTGGGCGTTTAACTCATGGCGAATATTCGCCGCCCCGAGCAACTCGTCCCCGTCCGTCAACCAATACGTCGTGCTCGGCACCCAACCGTCCTCAATCTTTTCACGGTCTTCTGCGTCAAGTAGTCGTTTGACGTAGGCGTCAAAATCGCTTGTATCTTTATTAATCGTCGTCGGGACGATGTTGCTTCCGTCCTCTTTCCATTCGCTTAACAGGGCAAGAACTTGGTCTTGCTGTTCGACTGACGTCTTCACGAGCCGTAACATAGCATTTCCCCCCTAATTATATGTATAGAAAAGACCGCAATGCGGCCTTAGTCTTCGAGTCCTAATCGTTTTGGCATCACGGGTGCGAGTTGTTTCGCTTCGTCTAAGCGACCGGCTTCGACGAGTGTGTGGAACCGCAAGAATTCCTCATGCTCAGCGTCACCGATTGCCGCCAAGTAGTCGATATAGCGGTCGTACACCGATTTATCTTCCGATCGCGCCTCGATCAACGCGATATAGAGCCGGACCGTGTCTTCTCCGTACAGGAGCGGGAACTCGTCGTTCAATTGGAGCAACTTGTCGACCGCGTCCATATCGACGCCGGTCTCATTGTCATAATGACCGATGACTTGTTCGGCATGGTCTTCGAGGCGGCCTCGCCATTCCTCATACTCTTCCTCGTTCGTCTCGAGCATCTCGAACCAATCCTCGTTCAACATCTCTTCAATTTTTTTCACACGTTCTGTAAAATTCATGTCGTTTCTCCTCCTTCAAACGTCCAAGCGACGTCGACTTCATAGTCGCCCGCCAAGTCGTCGTTCATTGCCAACTCGTAATGGAAACGGCAGCGGCCGTCCCGGACATCGAGCCGCACCGTTGTCGTCGCCATCGTCATCGACATATATGGATTTTTGTATAGGCTTTGTGTCAGCCGTCCTTCAATGAAGGAATGGTTCATCTCGATCGGTCCTTTACAGATGAGGGCGAGCCGCCCAGTCGTATATTTCAACGTCGTCGGTACGATGCCGTCCTCACGCTCTTGGTCGAACGTCAAGATGAAGCCGGTCTTTAATTCATAGTAGAGACCGTCGGCATGGAGCTCGATCGGTTCATCGACCTCACTGACTTTCGTCGTCTGCCGGACACGGACCCGTCGTGGTTCAATTGCCATGGTGATTCCCCTTTCCGCTGTCTCATCGTACCATATCTCCTAAACGGTCCGGAATCGCTAACTTTTTCTTTCCCGGTTCGCGCGCGCCTCACACCACAAAAAAGACAGGGTTTCCCCTGTCTTTGAGTCAGCTCAACTTGTAGACGCGTCCTTCGAACGGCTTCAAGTGGAGGAGCATCGTCTCATCATGCGCGTCGAGCGGCATGTTCTTCAAGACGACGTCGTCTGAACGAAGCATGATATCCGTCGCGAAGATCGCTTCTTTGCCCGTCAAGTTCGACATGACGAGGTATTGCGTGTCACCGAGCGTCCGTGTGTAGGCGTAAATCTCCGGATGTTCCGGCAAGACGATATCGTACTTGCCGTAGACGAACGTCTCGTCGTCTTTCCGGAGACGGATCATCTCTTTATAGAAGTTGAGGATCGAATCCTCGTCCTCGAGCTGCGCGTCGACGTTGATGTCCGGATAGTTCGGGTTGATGCCGAACCACGGTTTCTCGGCGAACGTGAAGCCGGCATTCGCGGCGTCGCTCCATTGCATTGGCGTCCGTGTGTTGTCACGTGACGAGTTCCACGTGATCTCCATCATCTCTTCATGGCTCTTGCCGTGCTCACGTCCGATATAGTAACGGTTACGTGTCGCGATGTCGTCGTACTGGTCGATCGAATCGAACTTCACGTTCGTCATCCCGATCTCTTGGCCTTGATAGATGAACGGTGTCCCTTGCATGAGGAAATACATCATCGCGATCGACTTGGCGCTCTCTTTCCAGTAACGCTCATCGTCGCCCCATGACGACACGGTCCGTGTCTGGTCGTGGTTCTCGACATACAAGGCGTTCCAGCCGTCTGCCTCGAGGCCTTTTTGCCATTTCGTCAAGACGTTCTTCAAATGGACGACGTCGAGTTTCGACTCGGCGTCTTCACGCCAAAGACCCATATGCTCGAATTGGAACACCATGTTCATCTTGCCGTCCTTCTCACCGACCCAAAGGTGGGCGTCGTCAGGCGAGACGCCGTTCGCTTCACCGACCGTCATGATGTCGTGTTTGTTGAACGTCTCGTCACGGAGTTCTTCCAGGTAGCCGTGAATACCGTCGACGTTCATGTGCATCTCGAACGACGGCACGAAGTCGAGGCCTTCCGGGTTCGGAAGATCGCCGAACGACGGGTGTTTACGGATATGGCTGATGGCGTCGACGCGGAAACCGTCGATGCCTTTGTCGAGCCACCAGTTGATCATGTTGTATATCGTCTGGCGCATCTCAGCGTTCTCCCAGTTGAGGTCCGGCTGTTTCTTCGAGAAGACGTGCAAGAAATACTGTTCGGTCGTCTCGTCGAACTCCCAAGCCGAGCCGCCAAAGATCGACTCCCAGTTGTTCGGCTTCGAACCGTCGGGCTTCCCGTCGCGCCAAATGTACCAGTCACGCTTCGGATTGTCTTTCGAGCTCTTCGATTCGATGAACCACGGATGCTCGTCTGACGTGTGGTTGACGACGAGGTCCAAGAGCAGCTTCATGCCGCGCGCATGGACTTCTTCCAAGAGACGGTCAAAGTCTGCCATCGTCCCGAACTCGTCCATGATGTCCTCATAGTCACTAATGTCATAACCGTTGTCGTCGTTCGGCGACTTGTACATCGGGCAAATCCAGATGACGTCGACGCCGAGGTCTTTCAAATAATCGAGTTTGTCGATGATGCCTTGAATGTCACCGATCCCGTCACCGTTCGCGTCGTAAAAACTGCGCGGATAGATTTGATAGGCGACGGCTTCTTTCCACCAATTTCGTTTTAAAGTTTTTGTCTGTTGGTCACGTTGTAAAAGTTGCATATCTCAATAAGACTCCCTTGTCTCTAAACTTACTGCGCATCCTATATACTTATCCTAATATCAGTGCTATTTTTTCTTCTTACGGCTAGCGCAATCGTTTGCACGATTACAGTAAGTTTATCTTACCAAAAATCATTCGCCGACACAAAGAAGTTTTAAATAGCTTGCTCACCGTGTACCCTACACGATTTGAAAACCAATTGAAAGCGAGGCGACTCATATGATTCGTTTGGCCACCGTGGCCGATGTATCTCCCATCGATACGCTTATTCTAACGAAAGCGATGGAGTTTAAAGCAGCCGGAAAAACGCAATGGCAAAAATATTTAAAGCCGAGTCGGACCGATACTGTGACGTATGACGTCACGAACGGGACGGTGTACGTATATGAAGAGAACGACACCATCATCGGGGCGGTCAGTCTGATCCCGCCGACGTCGTGGGACGAGAACTTATGGAACGACGCCGACACAGCCGTCTACGTGCATCGCCTCGTCGTCGACTCGCGCCATAAAGGAAAACAAATCGGTACTCAATTGATGCGTCAGGCAATGGCCGGGGCAAAACGGATCCGGCTCGACTGTGTCGCGACGAACGGATTTTTGAACGACTATTATCTTCGCTTCGGCTTCAGCTACGTCGGCGAACGCGACGGTTTTTCCTTATTTGAAAAACAAGCTTGACCTTGACGTGACGTCACGCTTTACGCTGAATTCAAGGAGGTGAGGCTTATGTATTCGATTCAGCAGCTCGCGAAGCTCGCCGGGACGACGCAACGGACACTAAGGCATTATGACGCGATCGGTCTGCTTGTACCGCTGCGCGACGACAATGGATATCGCCGCTATGCAAAACATGACGTCGACCGTTTGCAGACGGTTCTGTTCTATCGGTCGCTCGACTTCTCACTCGACGCGATCAAACACTTACTTGAAGCCGATTCGTTCGACCGGGCTCAGACGCTCGAGCGCCAAGTCACAGCGTTGCGCGAGAAAGCGGCTTATTTTGATATGCTCGCCGACACGGCCGAGGCGACACTCACCTCACTCAAAGGAGGACTTCCCATGGAAGACAACGCATTGTTCAACGGACTGTCGTTTGACGAACTCAAGGCACACGAAGCAAAACATGAGACTGAAGTACAAGACCGTTGGGGCGACAGCGAGGCGTACCACACATCTTTCGAGCGTGCCAACCAACGCTCGAAAGATGATTGGGAAACACTCAGCCAAGAACAGATGAATCTCGTCAAACCGCTCGTCGACCTGTTCCGAGCGGACGTGCCGATTGAAGACGAACGTGTCCAAGCCGTCGTCAAGGCGAACCATCAGTTCATCAATGCTAATTTCTATGACTGTTCATTCGACATGTTCAGCGGACTCGGGCACATGTATGTCATGGATGAGCGGTTCACGATGTTTTACGACAAGTACGCGACCGGACTTGCCGTCTACTATAACGACGCGATCCAACATTACTGCATCAAAAATAGCTAAAAGGCCAAAGTGAACTCGCTTTGGCCTTTACTCTGCCGTCCGTCGATCATACACGTCCTCTTCGAGCATCGATTCAATTTGACGACGCAAAAGCGGCAGTGCCGTCACAAGTTGAAGGTAAGGATACGTCGCAAAGTTATCGGTGCCACCGACATACAGGACGGACCGGTCGAGTACAGTCCACCCTCTGTCGCCCCATTGTTCGATTCTCACTTCACAGACGTCAGGCTTAGCGCGAAACGCCCAGTAAGCTTCAAGTTGTCCTTTGGCCATCGAAGGGCTGACCGTTAAAATCGGACAGTCAAGACGGTGCAGTCGGCTCATGTCGACGGGTCCGGTCTCGTGCAAGATCACGAGTTGTGGTTGTAAGCGATCAAGCCACATCATCGTTCGGGCGTCATTCAGTGACGTGACACGCAACAGATGATGCGATGGAATCGGATTGTCGTTCAGCGGATAACGTGCTTGTAACTCTCGGACGCGCTGACGACTGAATCGGCACATGAGCGGTGACATAAAGCGAACGTATGATTGACGCATCCACTCGTTGATCGAGTCGGGCCGCACTTCAGCCGGACCGTCTTCTTTGATCACATGGGTCACCCCGAGATTCCGGATCGCCTGGTACACATAAGTCGAAGTCGGATCCTCGCCGATACATAAGACGATCGGACGCGTCATAAGCCCTCCTCCTTCCCTCTCTTTGAAGCGTCATCGTCTGTCTGGTCTGTAAATTCTGGCCCCATCGCCGAAAGCGCTATGTCAAAAGAACCGAACATCTGTTGGATATCTTTAAGCGCCGGTCCTTTCCCGTCTTTTTTTGCCATATTTCATAACCCCATGGCGAGAGGACGGCCAAATCCTCACTCGCTTCTTTCAACGCCGATAGAATATCTTGTTCCGTGAACGCTTTACGCGTCGACAATCCGATTTCTTCAAGTGCTTGCGTCCAAGACCCGAAGCGCCGAACGACTTTTGTGATACTCGGACGTTGGTTCGCTTTCGCCCATTTCGCATACGTCGTTGAATTAAATGGTTCGATTTCATCGCTCGCATCGAGCAACGCTTGAATAATTTCAATCTTTTGGTCTTTTGCCATCATCCCGAGTAGATCGGCCTCGATCAATGCGACCTTCCAAGACCCAAACTGGATGACAACTTCCGTGAGCGTCGGAGCATCATGGTCATGCGCCCATTTTCGGTAATCGGCACTATTGATCGAGCCAAGATCCTTCGCTGCCCGGCGAAGCGTTCGCAACATTTCCGACTTCGTGAAACGCGGCATCTGGTTTTCAAACCCGACGAGCCGCAGCACGTTCGCCCACGAACCATACACCTCTAACAGTTCGAGTACGGTCGGTCCGCCGTTCGCTTGTTGCCATTGCTGGTACATATGGATTGTGAGACGACCGTCATCGGCGGCCGTCCTCAACTGGTGAATCACTTGTTTCTCTTCCATGCCGCCTCCCCCTTTTATATGCGACGACTCATCCCACTTCACGAGCGCTAATTTGCGCAAATAAATTGATTTGCCGTGTCAAAATTTTCGATTCATCGAACCGTTCCTCGACGACTTCGCGACCTCGGCGACCGTATGATTCGATCCGATCTGAATGCTCGATGAACGACTCCATCGCCTCCGCGAGCGCTTGCGGACGGGCCACCGGGACGAGGTATCCCGTCTCTCCGTCAATGACTTCTTCTCGACAACCGCGGATGTTCGTCGCGATGACCGGAAGACCTGACGCCATCGCCTCTAAAATGGAACGGGGGAGCCCTTCCCGATAAGACGGTAACAGAAAGACGTCATGACGGTTGAACAAAGACGGGGTGTCTATGACGTATCCGACGTAATGAACGTTCGGATTGTCTACCAAGTGAGCTTCAACGAGTTTGGCGGTCTCTTGATCCCGCTCATTCGACAGCAACTCTCCGGCAATCGTGAGTGTCGCTCCCGGATGACGCGCAGACACTTCCTGAAACGCCTCGAGTAGATCGAGGATCCCCTTTTCTTTGACGAGGCGACCGACGAACAGAAACTTTAACTGCTTCGGGTCAACTGTTTTTTCAAGCGGTTGGAATCGAGTCAAATCAATCCCGTTCCCGAGATGAAGCAGACGGTCATCGCTTTTAAATTGTCGGGTCTTGGCAAGCGAATAATCTTCCTCACTTTGGAGCAGCAGCCAGTCGGTCGCGAGTGCGGCAAGCGATTTTTCGAGCCAAAACACGAGTTCATAGGCGACCCGGCTCATCCGTTCATGGAAGTAAAAGCCATGGGCCGTGTACAGAATGTGCGGGGTGCGGGCGATTCGGGCCGCAACCCGTCCGAGCGCGGCCGCAACCGGCGTATGGACATGGATCGCGTCATACTTCTCCCGTCTGAGCAAGGCGACGAGCCCTTGAATCGTCTGCACGTTCCGCTTCGGATGGAATTTGCGATCGATCGGCAGCGTATGGATGACCCAACCTTCCGCCCGCAACCGGTCCGTCCGGTCACCGTAGGCACAGGCGACATCAACTTGGTGCCCTTCGGCTTTCAGCGACTCGATGAGCGGACGCAACAGGACGTCAGCGGTCACGTCGACCGCGCAGAATTGAAGGATCTTTAAAGGCGCCATAAGTGGACCTCCTCTGGCTTCGTCGCTCGGTTTAAGATACCTTTTAAATCCATGACGATCCCTCGTCCCATCTTCAACTGACGTTCGGCAATTTTCCAACCGGCACTCACGAATTCATCGTGTGAGACGGCGTAGATGACGACTTCCGCCGGCTTGAGCTCATGGTACGATTTTACTTGGATCCCGTATTCTTGTTCGACTTCCTCATGGTGGACGAGCGGGTCGTACACTTGCACCTCAAGGCCGAACTCCTCGATTTCCCGCACGAGTGTCGCGACTTTTGAATTACGGATATCACTGACGTTCTCTTTGAACGACATGCCGAGCACGGTGACCCGTGAGCCGAGTACCGGCATGTTTTGACGGATCATCGTTTTAATGAGCGACGTGGCGATGAAACTGCCCATCGTCTCGTTGATGCGCCGTCCGGCTAAAATGACCTCAGGGTGATAGCCGAGCATCTCAGACTTCATCGTCAAATAGAACGGGTCGACCCCGATACAATGGCCACCGACGAGTCCAGGCCGGAAGTTCAGGAAGTTCCATTTCGTACCGGCCGCTTCTAACACTTCAAGCGTATCGATGTTCATCCGCTCGAAGATGATCGCGAGTTCATTCATCAATGCGATGTTCAAGTCCCGCTGCGTATTCTCGATCACTTTCGCGGCTTCGGCGACTTTGATGGACGAAGCGCGATGCACACCGGCATCGACGACCGTCTCATATACGGCTGCGACGATATCAAGCGTCTCCTCATCCTCGGCGGCGACGACTTTCTTGATCGTCCGGAATGTGTTGACCCGGTCCCCTGGATTGATACGCTCTGGCGAATAGCCGACTTTAAAATCGATCCCGGCCCGTAGACCCGACTCTCGTTCGAGCAGCGGGATGCATTCTTCTTCCGTCAGTCCAGGGTAAACGGTCGACTCGTAGACGACAATCGCCCCCGGCCGTAGGTGCTTGCCGACGGTTCGCGTCGCGCTACAGATCGGACCGAGGTCCGGCTGATTTTGTTCGTTGATCGGCGTCGGTACGGCGATGATGATAAAATCCGTCTCTTCAAGCTGTGACGCGTCGGTCGTATATGCGACTGAGGCGATTTCAAGCGATTCCCGCTCGACTTCTCGCGTGCTGTCGAGATGACCGTTCAGTTCGTTGATGCGGGCCTCATTAATATCAAATCCGATGACGTCTCCGACTTCTCCGAGCGCGACCGCGACCGGGAGACCGACGTACCCGAGTCCGACGACGGCGATATGGCGATTGGCAATGGTTCTTCGTGCTGTCCGTGATTCTGAGATGAGTTTGTCCATGTCCATCTGCCTCCAGTTATTGTGAAATTTGATTCATCAACTTTTCGACGACGATGACTTTTCCGTTCGGGCCTCGAGGAATTTGTTTGACCGGCGTCAACGTAATCTCGACGCCGTCTCCGACGAGCTCTTTCAACCCCCGTCGAAGCACTTGTTCATGCGACGAGGTAAAGCGATTTGGGTCTTTGATGTAGCGCATCTCGATGTGATGCAAATCGAACTGCCGAAACTGGACTTGAATGACCGAGTTCGGGAGCTCGCTGACGATCGTCGTCAAATCCCCTTCATAGACTTTGAGTCCTTTTGGCGTGACGATGAAATTCGATTGCCGTCCCTCGATCGACTCGACATACGTCCCGCCTTGACCGCACGGACAAGTCCCTCCCCCAAACTTCATCCGGTCCCCGATCCGGTAGCGGACGAGCGGTGTGCCGTGGGTCGTAAAGCACGTGACGAGAATTTCGCCGTCCTCCCCATAAGGCTCGATGACCCCTGTCTCGTGATGAAGGTGCATCCGTCCATGACTGCATTCGCTCAAAATCGGTGCCCCTTCGGACGAGGCGTATTGGTCGAATACGGGCGCGTTGAACGCTTCTTCAAGCAACGACCGTCCAAACGCCGTGATCGTCTCTGACGTCGGGAACAAGGCGATCAGTTGGAAGTCGAGTTTGATGTTGTGCGCTTTAATGTATGAGGCCAGGTCGATCATGGCGGACGGGGCGCTATCGAGAACGCTTGGTTTGAACCGATTCAGTTCTGCGATATAGTGCGGGATATTCTCCTCGGTCAGATGGAACAACGACAGCAGTAGTTGATTCATCGGACGATTATACCGCCAAAACACGGGTGCCGCTTGATCCGGTTCACAAATGACGCGTCCCGTGAAACTGGCTCGTTTCATCCCTTTTTTAAAGCCGTGTTGTTCTTTAAAATAATCCAAATGGGCCATCCGGATCTGATAATCTTCTGCTGTGAATTTCACTTGGAGCGACGCACCGGTCGTCCCGCCTGTCTTGCCGATAATGTCTGTCTTCACGTGCGAGTAGATGGCCGGGGTCGAGCGGACCGTTTCCTTCTCGAGTATCGGAATCTGTTTTAGATCTTCAATCGAGTGGAGCGGGAGCGATACGCCGGCCTCGTCGAATAACTGACGGTAATAGTCATTGTTCGCTTCGCAAAATGCTAAAAAGTCATTGAGTCGTCGAAGCTGGTCTGCTCGAACGGCCGCGTCATCCGTCGGACGGTTGCGTAGTGCGGCAAGCTCCTGCTCGTACGCTTTCCCGTAACGCTCTTGTGACAACTTCAAGCCATAAAGTGACGTCATCCAGTTTTGAAGGCGGATCGGCGCCTTAAAATATACGTCCCGCAACGCGAAGATCGCCATGATCGAACTCCCCTTTTGTATGGGTCAGACGTGAAGTCTCTTCACGACCCGAATTTTTCCGTTTGGTTCTTTTTTGATGGCCGGCACATTTTTAAGACGGATTCGCATATTCGGTGTGAACAGTCGTTCCACTTCTTGCTTTAATATCGTCTCATGTTCGTTTTCGAACCGGTCCTCATCTTTGACATACAACATTTCAATCTGGTCGATCTCATGTTGGAGCACTTGGACTTGAAGTACCGAGTTCGGCAGCACGGCGACGGTCGCCGTCAAGTCGCCTTCGAACACTTTATAACCTTCCGGTGTCTCGACGTAATTCATTTGACGGCCATCGATCGACGAGATGACCGTACCGGTCTGGCCGCACGGACACGTCTCATCGCTGAGTGTCATCCGATCTCCGATTCGATAACGGACGAGCGGCGTGCCATGGGTCGTGAAGCTCGTGACGAGCACTTCTCCGTTCTCTCCGGCCTCAATGATGCCGGTCTCCGGATGGAGGTGCATCCGTCCATGCTGACATTCGGTGACGAGCGGTGCGCCTTCTGAAGAAGCGTATTGGTCGTATACCGGGGCGTCAAAAACCTCCTCGAGCAATGCGCGTCCCCATGGCGACAACGTTTCCGACGTCGGAAAGATGGCGATTGGCTTGAACGTTAAGCGCATATCCGTGTCTTTTAAATACTTGGCGACTTCGATCATCGCGGACGGCGAACCGTCGAGGGCGTCAGGTTGAAAGTCGTTCAATGATTCGACGTAGGCCGGGATCGTTTTCGGATGAAAGTGAACGACCGAGTAGAGCATCTGTTTCATCGGAGCGTTATAACGCCAATAGACCGGCTCTTCCTGGCCGCGCGGACAAATCATCCGATCGGTGAAACTTGCTCGTTTCATCCCTTTTGTAAAGCCGTGCTGCTCTTTAAAGTAATCCAAATGGGCCATGCGGGCTTGGTAATCTTCGACCGTGAACCGGACTTGGAGTGCCGTCCCGGTCGTTCCACCCGTACACCCGACGATTGGTGCTTTAACATCCGAGAAAATAGTCGGTTCGGTACGGAGTGTCTCTTTCTCAAGCACTGGAATTTGTTTCAAATCGCTCAGTTGCAGAAGCGGCAGCTCCACGTGATGGCGGTCAAACAAGTCCCGATAGTAGCTATTATGCGTCTGACAGAACTTGAGGAACCGATTGAGCCGATTCAGTTGGGCTGTTTGCGGATCGACGAGCCGTCGACTTCGAAGCTTGGTCAACTCTTTTTCGTAATAGGGACCGTAACGCTCATGGTATAACTTCAACCCGTATAGCGAGATGA
Source organism: Exiguobacterium sp. SH0S2 (assembly GCF_004337185.1). Taxonomy (NCBI): domain Bacteria; kingdom Bacillati; phylum Bacillota; class Bacilli; order Caryophanales; genus Exiguobacterium; species Exiguobacterium sp. SH0S2. Next base: position 546,318 of record NZ_SJVB01000002.1, read on the forward strand.
GCCAGTTTTGAACCGGCAACGGAGAGTTGGCATAGATTTTGTCTTGAAGTGACATCATCACTCGATTCCCTCCTTCAATGCATGGTGATACGCGATATACCAATCGATAAACTCATGCACCCCTTGTTCAATCGGGGTCTGTGGTTGAAAATCAATCGCTCCATACAATTCCGATGAATCGGCAAAACTTTCCGGTACGTCACCCGGCTGCAGCGGGAGTTCGTTCACGATTGCTCGCTTCCCTAGTTTTTTCTCGATGATCCGAATAAAATCCATCAGTTGGACGGGGCTATGATTCCCGACGTTGTAAACACGGAACGGGACGTCGCTTCGGTCCGGGAGCGGGTCGTGATAGTCAAACTCTTCGTCAGCGAACGGTTGAATGTCCATCAAGCGGACGATCGACTCAATCACGTCGTCGACATAAGTGAAGTCACGGGCCATTTGCCCATAGTTATAGACGTCGATCGGTTCACCTTTAATGATGGCTTCTGTAAATTTGTACAGCGCCATATCTGGTCTTCCCCACGGTCCGTAGACGCTAAAAAATCGTAGTCCGGTCGTCTTTAGACCGAACAGATGGCTATACGTGTGGGCCATCAGTTCATTCGCTTTCTTCGAAGCCGCATATAACGAGAGCGGATGATCGACCGGATGCTGTTCAGAGAACGGCATCTTTTGGTTCGAGCCGTACACGGAACTTGATGATGCATAAATCAATTGCTCGACCGGGAAGTTCCGGCACGCCTCAAGGATGTTTAAAAATCCGACGATATTCGATTGGATATAAGCGTCCGGATTTTCAAGACTGTAGCGGACGCCTGCTTGCGCAGCCAAGTTGACAACGATATCAGGACTCCGTTTCTCAAACACCCGTGTGACGGCCATTTTGTTCTCGAGCGAGTCCCGATACAGTTTGAAGTTCGGGTGCGTCAAGACGTAGAGACGCGCCTCTTTCAAATGAGGATCATAGTAATCATTCACTTCATCAATGCCGACGACGTGGTGCCCTTCTCGCAACAGCCGGCGCGCCAAATGAAAGCCGATGAACCCTGCGACACCTGTGACGAGCACAGTCTTTTTCATAACGTCTTCCTCCTTTGGGTGGGGTCGCTCGAACGAATCCGAACGGGCTCGATCTGAGGCGCGAACATATCTGCCATCACTTCTTCCGGGATTTCGCTATTGGCGACGAACAAGAGGAAGGACGTCAATGCGCTTTGTTGGTCAAGCAGATGTTCAATCGTACGTAAAATTGGTTCGACCGATTTGAACGGTCGCGTACAGCCGACAAAAATTTTGTCGTACACTTGATTTTCGCTGCGTTCGCTCGTGGCAAGCAGCTCCTCATACAATTTCTCGCCCGGCCGGATTCCGCTGTATTCAATCGAAATTTGCTCAAGCGTGAAGCCGCTGAGCGTGATCATCCGTCGGGCCAAGTCGACGATTTTGACCGGCTGTCCCATATCAAGGACGAACACCTCACCGCCATTCGCGCGAACACTTGCTTGAACGACGAGCCGACTCGCCTCGGGGATGGTCATAAAGTAACGCGTCATCTCGGGATGTGTCACCGTGATCGGACCACCGCGTTCAATCTGTTCTTTGAACAACGGGACGACCGAGCCGCGACTGCCGAGGACGTTACCGAACCGAACGACCGAGAACGTCGTCGCACTATGACGCGCTTGTTGCTGAACAATCATCTCGGCGACCCGTTTCGTCGCGCCCATCACGTTCGTCGGATTGACCGCCTTGTCTGTCGAGATCATGACGAAACGTTCGACGTTGAACAAATCAGCGGTTTCGACCATATTTTTCGTACCATAGATGTTGTTCTTCACGGCCTCTTTCGGGTTCCCTTCCATGAGCGGGACGTGTTTATGGGCCGCCGCATGATAGACGATCTCAGGCTCGAACTGTTCGAACACTTCCATCAACCGCGCCCGGTCTTGGACGTCCCCAATGATCGGACAAATCTCCGTTTCCGTTTGTAAGTCTTTAAGTTCACGGTCAATCGAATAAATGCTGTTCTCGCCATGCCCGAACAAGACGAGACGACCGGGTTCGAATTTGATTAACTGCCGGCATAGCTCAGACCCAATCGATCCGCCAGCGCCTGAAATCAAAATGGTCGTGCCTTTTAGCTTATGTGAGATCTCGGATACGTCGAGTTGGACCGGCTCTCGTCCGAGCAAGTCCTCGATCGCCACTTCCCTGATCTCATTCATCGATACTTTTCCGGACGCAAGCTCTGAGAGCATCGGTAACGCGTGTGATTCGACGCCCGTCTTCTCGATTCGCTTGAGCAGTTGCAGCCGTTTGCTGTAAGGCAGGGACGGGATTGCGAGAACAACGACTTCGATCCCGAGCTCTTCAATTTTCCGCTCGAGCGCATCAATCGGGCCGATGACCGGTGTCCCATGGATATAGAGCCGTTGCAGGAACGGATTGTCGTCTAAAATACCGACGACGTTTAACACGTTCGTCCGATGTTCTTTCAACTCTTTCGTGATCTTTTGTCCTGAGTCCCCACCGCCGATGATGAGTGTCGCTTTCCCGCTCGGCGGTGCGTTCCGGAATCGGAAGAAAGACCGGGTTCTCGCCACGATCCGGATGAACAGCATCCCGTTGAACGCGAGCAGGCTCTGGACGAACAGCGCTTGATACGACATGTTCTCTAACACGATCAAGGCAGCACCGAGAACAATTAAATCACTCGTGAGCAACACGAGGGCGAGCAATTGTAGCTCACGCATCGAACCGTAACGCCAGTCAATCCGATAAACGCGTGTCATCCACCCGAGGACGAGCAGAGCTGTACTCTTCAGCGCTAAAATCGTCATCAACTTCGTCGTGTCCCCGGAGACGGTCGTGTCATGAGCGAACAACAGTTTGAACGTGAGAAAGATGGCCGCCGCCGCGATCGTCACGTCGAGCATCATAAGCATCGTGTTTTTTCGGTCCATCGGATAATGATTGAATCGAATAGTCATCCTGTCACCACCTTTAAAGATTGCCGAATGTAAACGGGTTATTCGCTGATGCTAGATTAGTACCCGTTCGAGATTCACAATCTGAAAGAAAACCATAGCTTTTTCATAGCAACGAAATTTAGCCATCAAACAGTTTTACGAATGTATGATGGCCATTTCTTTTTGTTTGTGAATATTTCCGCACTAAATGGGTAATATTGAAAGTATATGAGTCGTGAATTAGGTGTAAATTGTCAATAAGGAGGGGAATTTAGAAGTAAGTAAATATGCATGCTCGTCACATGACCTCTTCACGACTTGCTTACACCGTCAGTCACGAGTCTTTTATGTTCGTTGTCAACCGCAGTCGCGCCCTCGACCGTTTGGGCTTTCCTTGAGGACCATCATCGTTCAACCACACCATGACCTTTGAAGCAATCAAGCGCTTCTAAAAAGGAGAGACATCACGATGAAAAGATGGACAGAGCAGCAAATCATCTCATGCCTACAACAAGCAGCGAATGAACTCAAAGAATTCGATACGAAACAATACACACTCTGGGCCCGCAGCAAAGACGTTCCTTCCCTCTCGACCGTGATTTACAAATTCGGTTCTTGGCGCGAAGCCGTTCAGGCCGCTGAAATCAAAATGATGTACCGCTATTATTCGGACGAAGATATTTTAACCGCGTTAAACGAGGCCGCCGAAGAGCTCGACATCTTTACGAGCCAAACGTATCGGGAGTGGGCCAAAGTCGCACAAGCCCCGTCGCTCACGCTGATCAGCAGTCGGTTCGGCTCGTGGTCGAACGCACTTCGCGAAGCGAAATTGCAGACGACGACGGCCCGCAATAACGAGGAGCGCATCATTCAGGCACTCATCGAGGCGTCCGCCGAACTGACACGTCTCACTTCACAGCACTACGCTGTCTGGGCGCAGGAGAAGGGATATCCGACCGTGGCAACGATTGCCCGGAAGTACGGCTCCTGGAGCTACGCCTTGTTCGTCCTCGATATCGCCCCACCGAAACGGAAATGGGACGAGGAGGACGTCATCGAGGCGCTCCGGGTCGCTAAAGATGAATTAAACCATTTCAGCATCCTTCACTACCGCAAATGGGCCGAAGGACGAAACGTGCCGAGCACGTCGACGATCAACGCCTTGTTCGGCAGCTGGACCGCCGCTTTGAAATGTATGGAACAACAGCAAGTCATCACATGACAAAAGCGCCGTCTCTCGATGAGACGGCGCTTTTGTCATGTGACGATCGTGATGAACAGCGGGATACCGACGAGCAAATTGAACGGGAACGTGACAGCGAGGGCGAGCGTCAAATAAAACGACGGCTCGGCTTCCGGGACGGACGCCTGGAGCATCGCCGGCGCCGCGATGTAAGAGCCGCTTGCCGCGAGCGTCATGAGCAAGATCGTACCCCCGTCAGACAAACCGGCCAGTCCGGCGGCAAAATAGCCGACAACGGCCCCGATGAGCGGGAACATCGTCCCGACAATCAAAAACTTCATGCCGTACGCCGGGACGTCTTTCAGCTGATGGCCGACCTTGACCCCAAGGCTCAGTAAGAATAAGAGTAAGACGCCCGGGAACAAGTCGACGAAGAATGGTGTCAGCGCCGACGTGTCCGGCGTGACGAATCCGACGACAAGGCCGGCGATGAGCAAGAGGATGCTCTTTGAGAGCATACTGTCCCGGATGACGGTGAACGACTGACTCGGGGCGGCCGTGATACCGAGCACACGCGTCTGGTTGTACAGTAAGAGCGCGACGACGAGACCGGGAATCTCGAGGACGACGACGAGCGTCGTCATAAACGGTTCATAGCTGATACCGATCCGCTCGAGCTGGGCGGTCGCAGCGACATACGTCACGAGCGAGACCGAACCGAACGTCGCCGCCATGGCGATCCGTTCGTGAAAGCTGAACTTGAGCAGACGACCGAGTCCAAAAGCGACGAGCGGTAAAACCATCCCGAGGACGAGTGTCACGGCGAGCGGTGCCGCAAGCTCGTCAAGCGAGACAGCGGCGAGCCCCATGCCGCCTTTTAACCCGATGGCGAGTAGCAGATAAATGTTAAGCGTCACACTGAGCGATTCGGGGATTCTTAAATTCGACTTTCCGAGGGCGGCAATCACGCCCGTCACGAACAGGAGCACCGGGGCGCTCGTCAATAAAAACGTCAATAGTTCCATTGTTTCCTCCTAGACGACAAAAGCGCACACCAAAGAAAGGTGTGCGCTGCATGCCGACGGCTCGAACACGTTCGTTCCGTCTAGCCGACAACTGTCGGGGTAGTTTTTGACAGCTCCGTTTCAGGACGGCGGTGGAAAGTTCCCGTAGGCATTCTCCACCAATCCTGACGCGTCTCTGCTTCTAGTGTAAAAATGTCGTCACGCCTTGTCAATCACATCGTCCCACGGTGCATCCAACCGAAAGACGATGAGGCGTTCGCCTGTCTTCGTGCTGATGTCCGTATGGAGCGACACGAGCCGTCTCCCGAGCACGTCATGAATGATCGTCTCGAGTTGGACCCGGCCGGATTCGACGAGGTTGTTACGGTATTTCTTTAACTGTTCGCGACCACTCGACTTCGCGGCGAGTTCATATTCGGCCGGGGTCAAGACGCCTTGCAGCGTCACGATGGCCAAATCGCGGAGCAGGTCACTCTTACACGTTAATGAACCGCGCCCGAGATACTCTTTCTCCCATTGGGTGATCCGGGCGCTCAGTTCCATCTCGAGCTGACCTTTTTTCGGCATCGTTACTTCACGAACCCGATCATCATCTCGCGAAGGATCTTCGCGGCGGCGATCGCCGTCATGTCCGACTGATCATACGCCGGTGACACTTCGACGAGGTCGGCACCGATGATATCGAGGTCAGCGTTGGCGATGGCATGGACCGACTCGAGCAACTCTTTCGTCGTGATGCCGCCGATCTCTTGCGTGCCGGTTCCTGGTGCGGCCGACGGGTCAAGGACGTCGATGTCGATCGTGACGTACACTTTTTTGCCGGCGAGCGTCGGTAGGACGCGCTTGAGCGGTTCGAGCACTTCATACTTGTACAAGTTGTAGCCGACTTCTTTTGCCCAGTCGAACTCTTCTTTCATCCCCGAACGAATCCCGAACGAGTAGCAGTTCGACGGCCCAATCAAGTTGGCCGCTTTTTTGAGCGGTGTCGAGTGCGAGAGCGGCTCGCCTTCGTAATCGTCACGAAGGTCGGTGTGCGCGTCGAGGTGCAAGATGACGAAGTCGTCCCCGTACGCGTCATGCATCGCCTTGATGACCGGCCACGTGACGAGGTGTTCACCACCCATACCGAGCGGGAACTTCCCTTCTTTGATGACGTCTTTGACGAACGACTCGATCATGTCGAGCGACTTTTGGGCGTTGCCGAACGGAAGCGGGATGTCCCCTGCGTCATAGACGGCCGCTTCGTTCAAGTCCCCGTCAAGGTACGGGCTGTATTCTTCGAGTCCGATCGAGACTTCACGGATGCGGTTCGGACCGAAACGTGAGCCCGGACGGAAACTGACCGTCCAGTCCATCGGCATGCCGTAAAGGACCGTCTTCGCATCCGTCACTTCCGGTAGGCTCGCGATAAACACTTTTCCTGAGTAGGCTTCATCGAATCGTTTGATCATTTCGTCAAGTCCTCCACGAATTTAGGAAGTACGAACGCCGCCGAGTGAAGCGCTGGCGTGTAGTATTTCGTCTCGATATCGTGGAACCGCTCAGCCGGTACTTGAAGCGGGTCGTACTTCTTCGAGCCGATCGTGAACGTCCACAAGCCGCTCGGGTACGTCGGCACGTTGGCTGTGTACAGCTTCGTGATCGGGAAGATCTCTTTCACGTCACGCTGTACCGTTTGGATGAGTTCTGGTGTGAACCACGGGTTATCCGACTGCGCGACGAAAATTCCATCGTCTTTGAGCGCTTTCGAGATTCCTGCGTAGAACCCTTTCGTGAACAAGTTCGCTGCCGGTCCGACCGGTTCAGTCGAATCGACCATGATGACGTCGTACTCGTTTTCCGATTTCGCGATGTGCATGAAGCCGTCTCCGACGATGACTTCGACGCGTGGGTTGTCGAGCTCACCCGCAATATTTGGCAAGTATTTCTTCGAATATTCAATGACTTTCCCGTCGATGTCGACAAGAACCGCTTTCTCGACTGTTGGGTGTTTCATAATCTCACGGATGACACCACCGTCGCCGCCGCCGACCACGAGAACGTGTTTCGGGTTAGGGTGCGTGAACAGTGGCACGTGCGCCACCATCTCGTGATAGACGAATTCGTCTTTATCCGTCGTCATGACCATTCCGTCAAGCAACAACATTGTACCGAACTCGTCCGTTTCGACCATCTCTAGTCGTTGAAACTCCGTTTGTTCGCTCTCATAAACGTGGTTAACCCGGAACGTGATCCCGTAATCTTCTGTCTGGTGCTCCGTAAACCATAACTTTAATTTTTGGTCCATCGATAGAACCCCTTTCTGTTCAAAAAGTTGTTCGTATGCGAGTGGCGTTTTGAGGCGCTTCTTATTCATACGATAGGAAGTATACAAAAACTGTCCGCATTTTGCACGATTTTTTTATTTATTCGTCCAGATGTGTGAGTTTTCCATGAGGTTTAGCCGATAAACTGGATATAGATGTATTTTATAACAGGAAAGGAGGGATCCTATGTGGTCTCCTTGCGTGGCCTGCTCCACGACAATCCCGCTCTTTGAACGGGGCTTGTTGGTCGTCAACGACCAACCTCAGCCATACGAATCATTTGATGAACTCAAGACTAAGCTATCTTCGGTCGAGGACAATGTATATTGTGTCAACCCTGCCACGAAACAGCAAACACCGATTCTACCAGCAGTCGATTTGCTCGAACAGATCGCCAACCGTGACACGATCGAGCTGATCCAACACGGGGAGTTCGAAAGTCACCTGCAACCGATCATCCATCTCGACACAGGTGAACGGTTCGGTTACGAGGCGCTCCTCCGCAGTCAGAACAATATCTCGCCTGGAGAGCTGTTCCGCGCCGCCAACCGGTTCGGACTTCATTCGAAGCTCGACCAACGCGCCCGGTCCGAGGCGATCAAAGCGACGTATCACGCCGTCGCACCTCACGAGAAGACGTTCATCAACTTCTTGCCGTCGACGATCTACAACCCGGACTACTGTCTGCAACACACGTTCGAAGTCATCGACCGCTACGGGCTTAGTGCCGACCGGTTCATCTTTGAAGTCGTCGAGACGGAGAAAGTCCAAGACGTCGCTCATTTGCAGCACGTGTTCGCGACATATAAAAAACGCGGCATGAAAGTCGCGCTCGACGATGTCGGTGCCGGCTTCTCGACGCTTGACATGTTACAGCGGCTCGAGCCCGATTACGTCAAAATCGATCGGTCGTATATTTCGTTCTGTGACCAAGATGCTGAGAAGCGGGCCTTCTTGAAGAACGTCCGTCAATTGACGCGCTCGATGGGCATTACAATCCTCGCCGAAGGGATCGAACGCGCCGAAGAGGTCGACGTCTGTCGCGAACTCGGTTATGATCTCGGCCAAGGCTACTTTTTCGGAAAACCAGCTGCACCAGATGATGTTACTTCGCTTAAATCGATGCCACTCTTATAACAGAGTAGCATCTTTTTTAGGTTTTAGAGAAGAACGTTCGGGAGATAGGATAACTAACAGAAGTTTTTATCGATACGGGCAAAAAGGTGGGAGATCAGTGAAATCCATCATCGTAAGTGTCTATGCAGGCATACTCGGTATATTGATTGGATTCATTAGCTGGATTTTTTTATCAGTCGTCTATAAAGGAATTCACTTTGTCTGGCATACCGTACCCGAACGAGTCGAAAGCCCTTTTTACATCTTTTTCGTACCGCTCGTAGCCGGAGTCTTGATCGGACTATTACAACGGCGATACGGGCCGATGCCGCGCCTGATGCCAGAAATTTTAGAAGACAGGAAGACCTCAGGACGGATTACCTACCGCTACATCGGATTCACGACGCTCACCGCTCTTCTCGTCTTGATTGGTGGTGCTAGTCTCGGTCCCGAGGCGGCTCTCATCGGAATCGTCGGCGGGCTTACGACTTGGTTTGCCGAACGACTCCGTTATGTCCGGCACGAGCTGAGTGAATTGCAAGAAGTCGGGCACGCGGTCGTTCTCGGGATTGTTTTCAACGCACCATTGTTTGGAGCGCTCGCAGCCGAAGAAACTGAACATAAAAAGCAATCGATGCTGAACTTACTGGCAACTCTTGCTGGAGTCGGGACGTTTTATCTCCTCAACCGATTGGACGAACGTCCACCTTTTGTCGTCAAGTTCCCCGCCATCGAGTCAATTCAGCTTGACTGGTCGATTTTATTCATCATCCTGATTGGCATGGTTTTTGGTTGGCTTTATTTACTAGCAGAGCATGCTTTGATGAGTCTAACCTCTCAAGTACCTATCTTGTTTTTGACAATCACAGGTGGAATCGGAATCGGTACGATGGCTCTCATTTATCCAGACCTCTTATTCTCTGGGGAAGAGACCATTTTAGAGTATTTTAATGATTGGGAGCGTATTCCGCTGTATACACTATTATGGTTTAGCTTTTTAAAGCTATTTTTTACCGCCTTTTGTCTCGCCACCGGCTGGCGTGGTGGACATATTTATCCATTGCTTTTCTCTGCTTTCACCCTCGGCTACTTTTTCAGCGGATCATTCGACCTCGATCCAACTTTTGCCGTCGTTTTAGCGACGAGTACCCTGCTTGCGACTACTATGCGCCAACCGTTGGCGATTATCGTCCTGCTCGTCTTGTTCTTTCCTCCGAACAGCTGGGTTTATGTATTTGGAGTCGTGGCGATTGTATCAAAAATCCCCCTTCCCGCGTTCATCCATCCTAATGTACACAATTGATTTCAGTATGAAAAAAAAGGGTATTGGATGAATAGTTATGCAGTGCCTGGAAAGGAGGATCGTTTATGAACGAATACAACGTCGCAATTGAAAATTTAGTTGATGCAGTCAGTTCAGATTGGATTAGTATCATCTTAGCCATTTTGGTGGTCCTCATGGGGATTGTCGTATTCTTTTTTGTCGTCATGACAATCGTCGATATGTTTTTATCGAAAGACATCCTTTGGGGAATTGTTGAAATTGTCGCTCTATTCGTTGGTATCGCCGTTTTATTTTCCGTCTTTTACTACTGGAACCGTAATCGAACGAAAGCACAATTCGCTCTCTTCCTCGTTTTGTTCTCACTCGTTGTCAACCTGTACTTCTTCATACGCTACGCGAATGAGATCAACGCCGTATTAAACAGCTTGTATTAAGACGAGGGGACTCCCCTCGTTTTAAACGTTTTAGAAAGTAGGTGCCTTTGTTGAAGCGACGAGTCATTCAACTGATCATGATGATAGTCAGTCTCGTTTTACTATTAGTTTTTTTGTTTTGGGTTGACACGCTCACTCCGTTTTTAATTTTAATCGGGGTTTTCGCCCCGCTCATCGTCGGTTGGAATATTTTATTTGACCAAGTTCAACCGCAAGCGAAGCTCGCTTGGCTGCTCACCGTCTTGTTCATCCCGTTTCTCGGCGCTCTCGCCTGGGTGCTGTTCGGCCGGACACCGAAACGCCACCGCCGGATCAAACGAACATCGTCCGAGATTCGCATGTTCCGGCAAGCGATCGAAGCCGACCGCGTCGAGACGACGAATGAAGTATCCGACCGGTTCCCTCTCACGAGAGCGCTCGAAAAAATGGGCGCGACCGGTGCCGACGGCCATACGGCGACGAAACTGCTCGTCAACGGAGATGAAAAGTACGACGCTGTGCTCAAAGACATCGAGCAAGCGACGCACCATATCCACGTCCAATATTATTTGTTCCGGACCGATGAGATCTCCCTGAAGATTCGCGACGCCTTAATCAAAAGAGCCAATGAAAACGTCACCGTCCGTTTTCTTTATGACGGTCTCGGCAGCCAAGAGATCAGCGAAGATTTCCTCGAGCCGCTCCGCAAGTCGCGGGTGCACGTCGAAGCGTTCGATCCGGTCCTGCATCCGCTGCTCGTCTTTAACGCCAACTTCCGAAATCATCAAAAACTCATCGTGCTCGACGGACGGATCGCCTACACTGGTGGGCTTAATGTCGGCGATGAATATCTCGGCAGACATAAGAAGCTCGGTTTTTGGCGAGATACGCATTTGCGTGTCGAAGGACCGCTCGTCCGGGAGCTTCAGCGTCTGTTCATCGAGAATTGGCTTTACGCCGGTCACGAAGAAGAGAGCGAGACGTGGGACCTGTTCGCCGACGCTAAACATCTTCCGGAATACTTCATTAACGAACCGCAAGACGCGAACGGGGCGACACAACTACTTGTGACGTCTCCCGGTAAGGACGTCACGATCCGGGATGGGATGATGCGTCTGTTGATGGAAGCGAAAGAGTCGATTTGGATCACGACCCCTTACTTGATCCCACCGCCCGAACTGCTCGCCGTGCTCGAAGTAGCAGGGAAGAGCGGCATCGACGTTCGCATCGTCGTCCCAGGACAAGGCGACGAATGGTTCAGTTTCCATGCGACCGAATATTATTTCGAGCAGCTGCTGAAACGGAACATCCGCATTTATAAATACAATCGTCATTTCATCCATGCAAAAACCGTCCTCATCGACGGCAAGATTGCGCTCGTTGGGACGGCTAACTTTGATTTCCGCAGCATGTATTTGAATCATGAGATGACGATCGCCCAGTTCGAGACGTCATCAATCGGTCAACTGCATGACGCGTTTTTGAAAGACTTCGACGAGTCGATTCTCGTCGACTGGTCGATGCTCCGAAAAAAATCGAACGGCAAACGGTTCATCGAGGCGTTCTGTCATATCTTCTCGCCGTTGCTTTGAAACACACGCCAGAGGAGATAGATGAGCACGAGGAGCGCGATCAACACGAATTGCCAACCGGTCGCAATACGCATCACGGCCGTGACCGCGAGCGCCTCGATGAGGAGCGCCGGCACTTTCCCAATCGTGCTCGCCGTGGCGAACGACGTTAGCGTCATCCGACTGAACGCGGCCGATAACGTGACGAGTCCGGACGGGACGAACGGCATGAGTCGCATCCCGAGGACGAGGAACCACGCCTCAACCCCGCTCGCCTCGCGGAGACGCTTGAAGCGCTTTCCGTTCGGTGACGTATACGTTTGTAGCGCACGTCGGTACAGTACGAAACTGATGACCGCTCCGACCGCCTCACCGATGATCGAGACAGTGACGCCGAGACCGAAACCGAGAACCTTTACGTTCAGCGCCGTCAAAAACGCGCTCGGTAACACGCCAGCGACGGCGATGGCACTGTTTAAGACGATGCTGATGACGACAAACAGCGGGATCGGGAGCAGTTCCCATTCCATCATTCAAACCCCATTTCAAAAGGCTGACCCCGCGAGGTCAGCCTTTGTTTTATTTCGCTTCGACTTCATCCCACGCGTCTTCGTCGACAGGTGGAAGGTGTTTCTCTTCAAGCTTCGCTACAACGACCGCACATGTCGCATCACCCGTGATGTTGACGGATGTACGGAGCATGTCGAGGATACGGTCGACCCCGATGATGAGGGCGATCCCTTCGACCGGCAAGTTGACCGACTGTAAGACGAGCGCGAGCATGATGAGCCCGACACCCGGCACGCCAGCCGTCCCGATCGAGGCGAGCACCGCCGTGATGACGACCGTCACGAGCTCAGTGATCGTCAAGTCAGCGGCGAACACTTGGGCGATAAAGATGGTCGCGACCCCTTGCATGATGGCCGTTCCGTCCATGTTCACCGTCGCACCGAGCGGTTGGACGAATGACGAGATCGAACGCGGGACGCCGAGCTTCGTCTGGGCGAGCTCCATCGACACAGGGAGCGTCGCGTTTGAAGACGACGTCGAGAACGCGAGCGTGATCGCTTCATAGAAGTTTTTAAAGAAGAAGACCGGACTCATCTTACCGAGCAAGATGAGCGCTCCGCCGTAGACGATGGTCGCATGTAAGAACAACGTCAAGACGACGGCAAACATGTACCATGCCATAGCGACAACAGCATCAAGTCCGATACCGCCGATGGCCGAGGCGATCAACGCGAAGGCACCGTATGGGGCGAGCTTCATGACCAAGTGAATGAGATGCATCATGATGCGATCCCCTTGTTTCACAAAGCGACGCCACGTCTTGGCACGTTCGCCGAGGGCGATCATCGCAAACCCGATCAACGCCGCGAAGACGATAATCTGTAACATGTTCCCTTCAGCAAGCGCTTGGATCGGGTTCGTCGGAATCATATTGACGAACGTCTGGACGATGTTCGACGATTCTTCGGTCGTTGTCGATTCAAATTCCAATCCAGTTGTCGGGAAATCTCCACGCTCTCCCGGCTTGATAATTGAAGCGACACCCATCGCGAGCACGATGGCGAGCGCTGTCGTCGTCAAGAAGAACAGAAGCGCCTTCGACCCGACGCGACCGAGCTCTTTCGGGTCACCTAGGCCCATGACACCGAGAATGATCGAGAAGAAGACGATTGGGACGACTAACATTTTAATCAAGTTCAAAAACACTGTCCCGACTGGGGATAGTATGTACGTATTGATCACGTCGTAGACGTTACCGGATAGGCCGGCGAGGCCGAGACCGACGATGACCCCTAAGGCGAGGCCAATCAAAATTTTCTTAGTTTCACTCATCGTGTCACCCTTTCTTTTTTACACAGTGCGTTTAGTATAGCATAATGCTAAATTTTCTTACAATTCCGGTTGATTTGCGGGCCTTAACACGGTCATTTTCCCAAGTTGCTTCAAAAGAAAACAAAAAAGATTGGAGACCGTGACGGTCCAATCTTTTTACTCGGCAGCGAGACGCGCGAGTTCAGTATGAAGTTCGGTCGACTGGTCCCAAATCTCCGGACGATGCTGTTGCAGAAACTCCGCGAGCACGCTCCGTGACGGCGCATCCATCATATCGATGAGGATCCGTCCTTTGAGCGACTTGTCCATTTGGTTGACGTGATACGGGAGCAATTTGTACCCGCGACGCGCCTCCAAGTCAATCGACATGTCACAAGCCGCAATGCCGCCGTAGTAGAACCCTTCCGGCTTGCGTCCGACCGTCACCCAGACGATCCAATACGGTTTACCGTTCGGCACAGCTTCCGGGTCGGTCAAAAACTTGATCCGTTTCTCGATTGCCGACTTGGCGTGCATCGCACCCATGTCGATCACTGCCGTACCTGCCTCGACGTCGATGATGACGGGCGACATATTGTTCAAACTGAGCGATCCGACCCCGAAACCGCCGTGGCCGTCCGTCGCATCGTCAGCGATAATATTAAAGTTGATATCTTTCATGGCATTCCCTCCCCCTCTACTGTACACAAAGACGAGGGAACGTGGCAATCGCGAACGTCAGCCCCACTCGATTCGAAACTTCGTGCCTGGTCCAACCGAACGAAGGAGCGGACGATCCGCTTCGATGACACGTCCGAGCACGTTGACCCGCTTGTCGGCTTGAAGGTCTGTCTTCGTCACTTGCATTTCGCCAGCATAGCGCCCGTAATCCCTGTTGTCAATCGTGATCGTGCCGAGCGGTCGCTGTTTCGCCGCAACCGGTTCGAGCAAGCGGTCCCCAGGGCGACCATACGCCCGTGATTCGACGGAACGGATGACGTCGCGCGCCGGGTCCATCCGGTTCGTCTGGACGCGGTAGAGCGCCGCCTCGATTGTCGTATACGCCTCGGCCCGGAGGACGAGCATCCCGTCCCCGTATGACGCGAACTGTTCAACCGTCGCATCCGCTAGTCCCGGGTCACCGATCAAAATGCGGTCGACACTCCCCGTCAACTCTAAATAAGCAGCGAACGTCGACAGCTGCCGGTGGTCTTCAAGCGTCGGCAGTCGTTCGTATAGCGGTCCGCGGAGCGTCCCATCTCCCGGGATGAACGCCTGCACGCTCAACCCTTGTCGTTTCAACCAGTCATTTTTTTCGTCAAACCATTGCCGGTCGAGCCCGGTCTCTGGGCGCGGGTAGAAGTTGTGCCATGCTTCGACATTGTCCGTCATGAGCCCTTCCTGTTTCATCTCATCGAGCTCTTCAGCAGTCAACGTGCTCGCGTTCAAGGCGACGGTCATCCGTTTCGACAGATCGGCGACTTGTTTCGGGGTCACCCCGTAATCGACGCGGAGGCCGGTCACGCCCCAGTCGATGAGCGTATGGGCGTCGTCCCACGTCTTCCCGAGCGCGGCGAGCGAAGTCGGGGCGATATCGGCGAACAGTTCCATGTCATGCTGTCGAGCGAGCGTGCCGAGTCGACGCAACCGCTCCGTGTAGACCGATGGATCGTCTTCCGGGATATGTAGCGATGTGAACAGTGACGTGAAACCGATCTCACGCATGCGTTTCATCCACACCGTGAACGCTTCTGTCAGCGGTTCGCTCAAGTAAACAGATAATCCTCTCATATAAAACAGCCCTCCCTATTCAAAAAGGTGACTCGAAAGAGCCACCTTGGTTGTTAAATCCCATCCGCCATCTCTTCTTTGAAACCGAAGAAATACGTGAAGATGAAGCCAGCCGTATACGAGATGACGAGACCCCCAATATACGTCAAGTACATCCCATTGTCGATGAGCGGTGTGAGCGAGAGACCCGAGACCCCGATCCCGAGCGCTGCCGTCTGCATCGACGCTTGGAACGCACCGCCGACCGCGGCTCCCATACAAGCCGTCAAGAACGGACGACCGAGCGGAAGCGTGACCCCATAAAGAAGCGGTTCGCCGATGCCGAGGAATCCGACGGGGATCGCCCCTTTGATGATGTTGCGGAGACGTTGGTTGCGCGTCTTCACGAAAATCGCAAGCGCGGCCCCGACTTGTCCCGCTCCTGCCATCGCAAGGATCGGCAAGAGCGCCGTGTTGCCAACGGTGTTCAGTAACTCAAGGTGAATCGGCGTCAAACCATGATGCAAGCCGACCATGACGAGCGGCAAGAAGAAGCCAGCGAGGACGGCCCCTGCTACCGGTCCGCCGATTTCAAGCACGGCGTTCAGTCCTTGCATGATGCCGTCTGACAACACGCCCGCGACCGGCATGATCGCATAGAGCGCCGTGAAGCCGACGACGAGCACCGTAAGTAGCGGCGTAAAGATAATATCAATCGAGACCGGCATGAAGCGGCGGACGTGTTTTTCGATATACGTCATGAGCCAAGCGGCAAAGATGACACCGAACAGTCCACCCCTTCCGACGACGAGTGCTTCCCCATAGATGACGATGTCGGCGAGTAACGGGTTGAACAAAACCCCCCCGGCAATCGCTCCGAGCACCGGCGTCCCGCCGAACTCTTTCGCCGTATTCCACCCGACGAGGATGGCGAGATAGGCGAAGACCGTGCTCCCGAGCACAAGCAGAATTTGCATCCACGTCTCGGTCCGGTCGACACCAGCGTTGACGGCAAAGTTCGCTGCCCCGTTGATGATCCCTGAAGCGACAAGTCCCGGGATGAGCGGGATGAAGATATTCCCTAAGCGACGCAAGAAACGTTTGAACGGTGACTTCTGTTTATCTTTCACTTTTTGACGCTCGATGGCCGCCCGCTCGTCAGGCGTCAAGTTCGCATCGACTGCCTCTTCCCCGATGGCGAGCCCCGTCTCACGGCTCAAGTGATCCGCGACACGGTTGACCGTTCCAGGTCCGACGACGATTTGCAGCGTCTCGTCATCGATGACGCCCATGACACCGTCGATTTTTTTCAACGCATCGATGTTCACTTTCGTTGGGTCTTTCAACGCCAACCGGACGCGTGTCATACAGTGCGCGAGTTGGCGGATATTATCTTTTCCCCCGACGTGCTCGAGTATGGCTTGCGCCAACACCTCTTCTTTCTTCATCTCGTAATCCCCCTTAAATCGCGTCGCGGACGAATCCGTTCGCGCGCTGTAATCGCTCGACTGCCTCTGCATAGGAGACGTCGGCTAAAATCATGACGATCGCCGTCTTGACGTGGCCGTTCGATGAAGCGAAATAACGCGCGGCCGTCTGTTCGTCGACCCCTGTCGCTTCCGCAATCATCCGTTTGGCCCGAACTTCCAATTTCTCGTTCGTCGGTTGCACGTCGACCATCAAGTTTTGATACACTTTGCCCACTCCAATCATCGACGCCGTCGAGATCATGTTGAGGACAAGTTTTTGGGCCGTCCCCGCTTTCAAACGCGTCGATCCGGTCAATACTTCCGGTCCCGTCTCGACCTCGATTTTGAACTCGGCGTGGTCGCTGATTTTCGAGCCTTTGTTGCAAGATAGCGCCGCCGTCGTCGCACCGACTTCACGTGCGTAATCGAGTCCGCCGATGACGTACGGGGTCCGGCCGCTCGCGGCGATGCCGACGACCGTATCGTCCGGACTCAAGTGAAGCGCTTTCAAATCGTTGATTGCCAAATCTATACTATCTTCTGCTCCCTCGACCGCTTTGACGAGCGCGCGTTCACCCCCGGCAATCAGGCCGACGACCATGTCCGCTGACACGCCGAACGTCGGGACACATTCTGCCGCATCTAAAATACCGAGTCGTCCACTCGTCCCCGCACCGATATAGATCAAGCGTCCGCCTCGTTTAAACGATGTGATCGCTCGTTCTACGACTTGTGCGATGACCGGCAGCTGTTGCTTGATCACGTGAGGCACCGACTGGTCCTCTTCATTCATCACGCCGAGCAGTTCCTCAACCGTCATGTCATCTAGGCGCATCGTCCGTTCGTTCCGTCGTTCCGTAGCCAATTTGTCTAACATCGCCACCATCCTTTCTTCTCTCTAGTTTTATTGTACTAATTTGAAATTAAAAGTCAAACTTATTTAAAAAAATAAAGAATTATAATTTCATAAACGCTCGACTCGAGTGCCAACAAAAAAAACTCGGCCGTTTGAGGCCGAGTTCGCTTCATTCGATGTCTTTTTTCAACACGTGGACGTGGACACCATCCCCCGTGACCGAGTCTTGCTCATACACGTAGCCTTGCCGCTCCCAAAAACGACGGGCCCGCACGTTCTTCGGGAGCACACCGAGCCGGAACGTCGTCTGGAACGGACGCATGTGGTCCCGCTCGAGTTGATCGTATACCGTCTGGGCGAGACCGGTGCCGTGAAGTTGTTCATCGACGAGGAGCAGGCCGAGCCAGAGTGAGCCATCAATCGGGTGACGCCTCAACAAATCCGCCATCGCCACGATCGCCCCGTCGTCCTCCACGACGAGGCTGACCGTACCTGTCGCCTCGAAGTCAGCCAAATTCTCATCGCGGAACAATTCGAGCGTCTGAGCGTTCAATCCGGCGAACGCTTGTTGTCTCATGAGGAAAGCTGCCACTCGTTCGCGGTCTGACGCTTCATATCGGCGAATCACCGGCGCAGCTTCACCATCTCGTCGCGCGCCTCAGCGTAACGATCGATCAGCCCTTCGCCTTTTCGGTGCAACAGACCCATGTAGAGCGTGTCGATAATCGTCAATTGTGTCATCCGTGAAGCGATGCTCGCGATCCGGTAATCTCGTTCGACAGTCGGTGTGCACAGACGGACGTCCGCCTCGCGGTAAAGCGGCGACTTGTCGAGATCGGTGATGGCGACGACGGTGACGCCTTTTTTCTTGGCGAACCGGACGAGCTCGAGCACGTCTTTCGTCCGGCCCGACGTGCTGATCGCGACGAAGACGTCGGTCGGCCCAAGATGCGGGATGAGCGACAGCATGTAGTGAAAGTCTTGCGACGTCAGAGCGGCGTAGCCGAGTTTCGTGAACTTGTACTGCGCGTCATAGGCGGCCGTCGATGAGCCGCCGACTCCATAGAAGATGACCCGGTTCGCGCGAGCGAACGTATCGATCGCGTGTTCGAGTTCGCGTTTGTCCATCGCCTCGGCACATGCCTCGATGGCCATTTTGTTCACGTGGATGACTTTTTGGAACGAGTCGTACGGCGTGTCCTTTTGTTGAAGGACATTAAAGTCGGTCAGCATCGTCTCTGTGATCGCCAAGTCTTTGACGAGGGCGAGCTTGAACGATTTGAAGCTGTCGATCCCGACGACACGCGCGAAGCGGACGATGCTCGCTTCTGACACGTCGGTCTTTTGGGCGAGTTCTTTCGTCGTCATATTCGGGACGAGCGTCGAATGGGTCAAGATGTAGTCCGCGATCTTCTTTTCGACGGACGTCATCTCGCCTTGGGCGAGCTCGATTTTTTTCAGTAAGGATTCCATCAGGTCATCCCCTTCCTGCTACTAGTTGCTGTATTTAATGATAGCGGATTCTTTCCCTACATTCCAACTTGGACACGAAAAAGGCCGAGCTCGCGCTCAACCTGTAGGTGAGACTTACAAGTTTTTTGTATTGAACGTGTCGCCGCCTTGGATCGTTCCATTTTGAAAACCTTTATCAAACCACCGTTTCCGCTGTTCCGACGTCCCGTGCGTGAACGAGTCCGGCGTGACGTAGCCGCGTGCTTGTTTTTGTAGCGTATCGTCACCGATTTGATGCGCCGCGTTCATCGCCTCTTCGACATCACCCGCCTCTAAATAGCCCATGCCTTGGGCGTGATGCGCCCAAACACCGGCATAGTAGTCGGCTTGAAGTTCGAACCGTACCAAGTACGTGTTGAACTCGGTCTCGCTCATCTCGTTTCGCAGCGGCATGATCTCGTCTGTCGTGCCGAGCAACGTCTGCACGTGGTGTCCGACCTCATGGGCGACGACGTACGCCATCGCGAAGTCGCCCGGCGCGTTGAAGCGCTGACTGAGTTCGTCATAGAAACTCAAATCGATATACAGTTTCTGATCGCCCGGGCAATAAAACGGTCCGACCGCAGAGCCAGCGATCCCACACGCCGACTCGACTTGTCCTGAGTAGAGGACGAGCGTCGGTTCCCGATACGTCAAGCCGTTCTCGGCAAAGATGTCGGTCCACACTTCTTCGGTGTCACGCAAGACGACTGAGACAAAGTCCGCCATCTCTTCTTCCCGCGCCGAGCCTTGATACGTCTCAGAAGACTGCGGCTCACCGATTCCAATATTGTTGACGATGTCTCCCGGGTTACCCCCGTTCAAAAGCGTGAAGACGATGACTAAAATCAGGCCAAGACCGCCTCCGATTCCTGCAATCCCTTTCCCCCCAACACTTCGCCCCCGTCGGTCTTCGACATTCCGACTCGCCTGTCTGCCTTTCCATTTCATACGATTGTTCCTCCTACTGCTAGTCTGTCTTGTTACTTACCCGGATTCATCTCGTTTCGCACCTGCTTTTTCACATTTTCCCATCGTGTTCGGTGTTTGAGTCCTAACCAAGTAGGAAACAGGTTAAGAGAACGTTTACTTTAGGGAGGAATTAAGATGGGATTAGCAAGCGACTTGAAACAATTGCGTCAGATTGAATGCAAGGACAAGTGTGTGCTATCGGTCTACCTTAATACAGGACCTAACCAACAAGGCGACTGGTCAATCCACTTGAAGAACGGTTTGAAGCGAATCGGTGAATATTTAGAGGCGTCCGGTAACGAGACGCAACTGAAGAACTTCAAAAAAGTACGTAAGCAAGTCGATCAGGAACTCGGCAAACACCGGAACGACTTGGCGCGAAGCCTAATCATTTTTGCTTCGGAAGAAAACGATTTATTTGAAACATACTACCTTCAACACGATGTCGAGACGTCGTTCCACTGGGAAACGAAGCCAGTACTTGAACCACTCGAGGCGTTACAACAAAAATTCCCGTCCACCGGTATTATTTTGACGAACCTCGACCACGTGACGGTACTCGATACCTCACTCGGGCACATCGATGCGACGTTCGAATTCGCGTTCGACCCTGAGACCGAGGAGTGGGTTCGGTTTGAAGGGACGGCTTCGGGTGACCGTATGGCGTCGAGCAGCTCGCAAGTCGATAAATTCGATCGTCGACTTGCCGAAAACCTCGGTCGGTTCTACCGTGACCTCGCCCAAACTGTCGAACAGATGAAAGGTGCACACGACTGGGAATCGCTTGTCGTCATCGGAGAAGCCGAGCTTTCCAACTCGTTCCGTGACGAGTTGCGGACGAAACCAGAGCGCGTCGTGCACAAAAACTTGTCGAAATCGAGTGCGCCTCACATCATCGAAGCTGCATTCCATTGATTTTCCGCTTTCCTCTCGACTAGTGATTCTCTAAAATAGAAGAGAACTAGAAAAGGAGGAAATGATATGCCATACGTTACCGTAAAAATGCTCCCGGGCCGTACTGTTGAACAGAAACGTGCCTTGATTGAGAAAGTGACGGACGCCGTCTCAGAGACGACGAACGCACCGAAAGAAAACATCACCGTCTTCATCGAAGAGATGGACGCGACGAACTACGGTCAAGCCGGTGTCATGCACGCCGACAAAAAATAACGCCAGACACCCGCGCATCCAGTTGGACGCGCGGGTGTTTTTTCAGTCTTCTAAGTTCACTTCGAACCGCTCGCTCGGGACGGTCGGCTTGATCAAGTGCCGCGTCGCCCGCCAGACGTGATAACCAAGTCGGTCGAGCCAAAGGAGCGCTTGAACTTTGCGAATCGTCTGCTCCATTTCAAGCTGGTTCGCCGCCGTCTCCTCTAACATCTCGGCCCGATGCGCTTTCCGGTACTCGGCGAGCTGCTTCGACGCCGTCTTCCATTGTTTCGAATCCTCCGGCGGCGTGTGATGGTTGAGGGCATCGACAAGCTCGAGCTCGTGCAAGACGAGCTGACGTGCGACTAAAAAGTCAGTGTCGCGGAGGGCGTCGACGGGATCGACTTCGCGCAGGACGAACAGCCAGCGCTCCAAATGGTCGATCGTATGGAGCAGTGACAAGTGTTGTCCGTAGTCGTTGCGGCCCTGTCCTTCTTCCAATTGAATCGTGCTCAAAAACACCCGGACGTCACCGAGCGTCTTCTCGACGAGCTGCAACTCGTCCTCCCGCTTGCGCGCTTCCGTCAATAACAGTTTCGTCTCGTTTCCGAGATAGCGCTCGATTTCAATCAACGAACGTCTTGCCGCCTCGAGTGCGACCGTCGGAATCCGCGACATGTTCGGGTCGAGGAAACGGATCAGCTTTTCAGACCGACTCGGCACCCATTTGAGCAACCGCCGGCTGAACGCTTCGTAAAACGGCAGAAACGTCAACACGCCAAGCAAGTGAAACGACGTATGGAACAATGCGAGCCGCAATAGCTCATTCCAATTCAACCAGTCGGCCACGCGATTGACGACACCAAACAAGAGCGGGAACGTCAGCCAGCCAATCAACAAAATCGAACTATGAACGAGTACGTGTCCGAGCACAATGCGCCGCGCTGATTTCCATCCTCCGAGCGAGCCGAGGGCGACGACAAGACTCGTCCCGGCACTCTGCCCGAGTACGAGGAATGCAGCCTGCGCGAGCGTCACCGTGTCGGTCGCGAGCGCCGTCATCGTCAAGACGAGACCGATGCTCGACGATTGCAAGACGACGGTCATGAACAGGCCCGTGCCGAGCAAGGCTAATTGATGAAGCGGTGTGTCGGTGTCCCAGCCCGAAAACGAGAACGTGACGACTTCCCGCATCGCTTCTTGAAGTGTTCCGATGCCGACAAAAACAAGTCCGAGACCGACGAGCAACATCCCAATCCGCTTGACCCGTCGTCCGATCAAGCGGAGCGCCATCCCGACGCCGATGAGCGGCAGTAAGAGCTCCCGAATGTCGACGTTGTAGCCGAGGAGCGCTACGATCCATCCCGTCGTCGCACTACCGGCGTTCGCCCCGATGACGAGCGTGAGCGCCTGCGTGAACGTCAACAGCCCTGCGCTGACGAAACTGATCGTCATGAGCGTCGTCACAGTCGAAGACTGGAACAACGCCGTCATCGTCGCACCGAGAAACGCCCCTGCCACCGGTCCTTCCGCCATGCGGTTCAACCGCTCTCGCAGTCTTTCCCCGGCCAAGCTTTTCAACGTATCGGTCAACAGCATCATCCCTAACAAAAAGATGCCGATTCCGCCGATGAGCGTCCCAATCCCCATGGTGTCACATCCTTTTCAAGCGATTCAATCGCCGCGTAACGTTGACAACATCCATGATTTTTCTGAGGCGTGGTCTTTCAAGTTCAACAGCACGTCCTCAGGGTAATAGATTTTCTCGTCCGACTGTCGCGAATTCAAAATCGATTGGACGAGCATCGACACCTCTGAAATCTCGCGACGGTCGCCGTCGTTCATCTGCAGGTAAATCCCTTCGTACGTGCCGTGTCCTTTATATAGATCATATGGCAGCTGGCTGAGCTGGTCCTCGAGCAAATAATAGCGCGTCGGCAACCCGATCGCTTCCATCGTCGACCGTAACCGATCCATATAGCGGACGCGGTTCGCTTCCGGGAAATTTTTGTACTTTAACAGGCGACGATTGACGAAACGGCTCGCCAGATCGGCCAAAATCGGGTCTGCCTCGTCCATCCATTCTTGGAAATAGAAGTAGACGATCGTCTCGTCGAGCTTCAAATAGTGTTCGAGCGTCATCTCGTCATGGTTGAAGATCGGCAAGAAATGCTTCGGTGTCATCTCAAACACATAACCCGATTCATGCAGTTCTTGGGCCCGCTCGAGCACGGCTTTTAATAACAAGTCACTCGAACGCGTCGCCGGATGCAGATAGACTTGCCAATACATTTGATAGCGCCGCATGATATAGTCTTCGATCGTATGCATCCCCGACTGTTTGACGACGATTTGATCTTCGTCCGGCCGCAACACGCGCAGCATCCGCTCGAGGTCGAACTTCCCGTAACTGACGCCGGCGAAATGGGCGTCGCGAAGTAAATAGTCCATCCGGTCGACGTCGAGCTGTGAGCTGAGCATGTTGACGATCAGCCGGTTCGGGTGCGTCTTGTTGATGATGGCCGCGACTTCTTCCGGGAACCCGACGCCCATCTCGGAGAGGACTTTATTCACTTCCGTGTTCCCTAAGATGATCCGTTCCGTCCAGATTTCATGGCGGACCGAGAAGACGTGCTCGAACGCGTGCGAGAACGGGCCGTGCCCGACGTCGTGCAACAGTGCCGCCGCGAGCAACAGCTCCCGGTCGCGGTCGTCCCATTCCGGATAGTCGCGGAACTGGTCGATCAACTGCCGGGCAATCTCATAGACGCCGAGCGAATGGTGGAATCGGGTGTGTTCAGCCCCGTGGAACGTCAAAAACGACGTCCCGAGCTGCTTGATCCGACGTAACCGTTGAAACTCTTTCGTGTTGATCAACTCCCAAATGAGATGATCGTAGACGTATATATAGCGATGGACCGGGTCTTTAAACACTTTTGACCCAGATAGCTGACCTCGTGATGTGTACATGTTGGTGCCCCCTGCGTTTTATGTATTGTACTGATTCGACTTCTTCCGAGTCGTTCCCTCCATGCTATAATGAGGAAGACATTATTTTTTGAAAAGGAATTATGCATATGATCCATCCACTTTTACGGCAACCGACCTACCGCCTGATCGACCAATCATCGCTCGGTGCGGCGTTTCAAGCCGAGCAATCATTCGCGACGGACGATACGCTGTGCGCGTCGACAAAACACCAAGGCGCCGTCTTTCGGGCCTGGGTCCATCTGAACACAGTCGTGCTCGGGATTCAAGACGCGCGGCTGCCTCATCTGCGCGACGGGATTCGACTGCTGCATGAACATGGCTATCGTCCCGTCATCCGTAACTCGGGAGGACTTGCGGTCGTCCTCGACGAAGATGTATTGAACTTATCTCTTATTCTACCCGAGAATGACGGCATTCAAATCGATAGCGGCTATGAGGCGATGACGTCGCTCATTCAACATATGTTCAAAGACGTGACGGACAAAATCGTGCCTGGAGAAATCGTCGGTTCGTACTGCCCGGGTAGCTTCGATCTATCGATTGACGGTAAAAAGTTCGCCGGCATCTCGCAGCGACGTGTCCGTGGCGGTGTCGCCGTCCAAATTTATTTGAGCGTCCGCAAGAGCGGAAGCGCTCGTGCCGCCCTCATCCGTGACTTTTACGACCGTGCCATCCAAGGCGAAGCGACACGATTCACGTACCCGGCCATCGTCCCGGAGACGATGGCGTCGCTCGAAGACTTGCTTCACATCCCGCTCACCGTCAACGATGTGCTCCGCCGCGCCTATGACGTGCTCGGGGAGACGAGCCGACTCGTCCCGGCAACGCTCGACACAGACGAACAAGCGACGCTCGTCGTTCAGCTCGATCGCATGTGGCAGCGAAACGAACCGATCCGCGACATTGAACACCAACTACTAGAGGAGTGATCCAACCATGTTCAAAATCATAACCGATACCGGTGCTGATTTGACGCAAGACCAGATCGTCGAATACGGCCTCGAGATGTTACCGCTCGGGGTCATCATCGACAACGAAGAGTTTTTAGACGGAGAGACGATTCAGCCGAAAGAAGTATATGACGCGATGCGTGTCGGCAAGACGCCGAAGACGTTCCAAATCGAGGCGGCCCGGATTGAGCGCTGTTTCCGTCAACATCTCGAGTCTGAGATCCCGTTCCTTTACCTCGCCTTCTCGGGCGAACTGTCCGGTACATATCAGACGGCCGTCATGGTCGGGAACTTGCTTAAAGAAGAATACCCGAACAGCACGTTCCATATTCTCGACACGCGGACCGCGTCGGTCGGACAAGGATTGTTCGTCCGAACGGTCGCCGAATACGGCCAAGACCACTCGTACGAGGAGACGATCGCCTACGCCGAGTCGCTCGTCGGGAAGATCCGCCACTTGTTCACCGTCGAATCGCTCGAGTACTTGATGCGCGGTGGCCGCGTTTCGAGAGCGAGCGCGTTCATCGGGGACTTGTTGACGATTTTACCGCTGCTCACTGTCCGAGATGGTAAGCTCGTCCCGATCGAAAAGATTCGCGGTCATAAAAAAATGATGCGGCGCATCGTCGAGTGGATGACCGAGTCAAAACCGCTCATCGAAGGACATCATATCTTTATCGGCCACGGGGATGACCCGGCCAAAGCTGATCAGTTGGAAGCATTGCTACTTGAACAGATGAATCCGGCCAGCGTGACGAAGACGATCGTCGGTTCGGCAATTGGCGCGCACACAGGTCCTGGACTCCTTGTCGTCAGTTACTTCGAGGCGTAAACTAAAACTAAAAACAGCGAGCACCCTCAAGGGCGCTCGCTGTTTTCATTTATTCCAGTTTTTGAAGCCGTCACCGAATTCGAAGTGGAGTTCGTCACCGAACATACCGTTCTCAAACGTCGGGACGTCGACCGGGAGCTTGCCTCCTGGTTTGACTTCACCGAAGATGGCGCGGATGCCAGCCGGAAGGTTTGGTCCAGCCGACTTGGCGTTACCTGCTTCAGAGTCCGGTCCGTTCGGGTCACCTTTAAAGCCATAGATGAGCAGCTGGGCCGGCGCATCCGGTTGGACGGCCACATCGTACGGGTTACGAAGGCTGAGCAACACCGATTTCTTGCCCGTCTCGTTGGCATAGCGGAACACTTCTGCCGGAACATAATTGTCCGCTGACGTCGCTTTCAGCTTGGCGCTGTTGTTGACGTTCGAGCCGACGATGATGTAGTCGGCCGCCTCGACTTTTTGTTTTAAATCTGGGTTTTGGTCAAGGTGCGGTGTCGACGCCGTATAGTTCGCCGTGATGACGTTCACTTGCTTCATGTTGCCCGCGTTCTTTTTAAGCGATTTGATCGTCTTGACCATGCTGTCGGTCTGATCTTTTGCTGGCGAGATGACGAGCACCGTCTCCCCTTTTTTCGGTTTGAACGGAAGTGTCTTGTCGTCGTTCTTCACGAGTGTGACGGCCGCTTCGGCAATCTCACGTTCTGTCGCTTTATGCTCGGCACTACCGACGACCGCATTTGCTTCCGCGAGTTTCGCCTCGAGCGTCGTCGTATCCATTGACTCGCTCCAGATGCCGCGTTCCGCTTTCAGCTTCAAGATCCGTTCGACCGCTTCATCGATCTTCGCTTCTGGCAAACGGCCGCTCTCGACAGCCGCCATGACGTCTTCAAAGATCGTCTCAAGTTTCACGACGTCCGCGTTCGACCGTAAAATCGTCGGCATGAGGGCGATATCGACACCCGCCTCAAACGTCTTGATGACCGCCTCGGCTTCTGTGAAGTTGTCCGTGATCGCCTTCATGTTGAGGGCGTCCGTGATGACGATGCCGTCATAGCCCATCTCGTCACGCAAGACGCCGGTGATGACGTCGTCAGAGAGCGTCGCCGGGAGCGGGAACGTGCCGCGCGGCGAGTTGACGACCTCGTCCTCGATTTGTGGCATCCCGATATGGGCCGTCATGATCATATCGATACCTTCCGTGATAGCCCGCTTGAACGGCAACAGCTCGAGCCCGCGCAAGTCTTCGAGTGACTTATCGACGATCGGCAAGCCGTAGTGCGAGTCGACGGCCGTGTCGCCGTGTCCCGGGAAATGTTTCGCCGTCGCGGCAACGCCTTGGTCTTGAATCCCTTGCGTCATCGCCGAGCCGAGTTCACCGACGAGTTCCGGATCACTCGAGAACGAGCGGACCCCGATGACCGGGTTGGCCGGGTTGTTGTTGACGTCTAAGACCGGACCGAAGTTGACGTTCACCCCGAGCGCATTCAACTCTGACCCAATGATGTTCCCCGCATCATACGCGTATTGGCTGCTCCGCGTCGCCCCAAGCGCCATGTTCCCCGGCAAGTTCGTGCCGGTTCCGAACCGAGTCACGATCCCGCCTTCTTGGTCGATCGTGATGAAGAGCGGAATGTCGTTGCTGTCGTCTTGCTTGACGACTTCTTGCAGGTCGTGGACGAGTTTCGTCGTCTGTTCGGTCTCGGTCACGTTTTCCGCGAACAAGATGACGCCTCCAAGGTCGAACCGGTCGATGACCCGTGCCACATCTGGCGCGAGTGCCGTATGGTTCGCCCCGTTCCAAAGTCGGAAGTCTGGCATGATCATCTGTCCGAGTTTCTGTTCAAGCGTCATCGCCTCGAGTTGCGCGTTCACCCGTGCTTCAATCGATTGTGTCGGCGTCTCCTCTGCCACGACCGCGTTTGCCATCGGGACGGACGAGACGAGTAACGCTGTCGTCAATCCGAGTGTTGCTGTCCAGTTCAGTACTTTGTTCATGTTTTCACTCCTTTTTGAAAGTTCCCCCGACCACAAACGAAAAGGCATGGAGGAATAAGCGTTGCCTCACCAACGCTCGTTCACCCCATGCCTGATCGAATCAGTTACATATGGTCATTATTCAGGTGGTCAACGTCAGTATAGCAATTCAA
Source organism: Exiguobacterium sp. SH0S2 (assembly GCF_004337185.1). Classification (NCBI taxonomy): domain Bacteria; kingdom Bacillati; phylum Bacillota; class Bacilli; order Caryophanales; genus Exiguobacterium; species Exiguobacterium sp. SH0S2. Next base: position 574,640 of record NZ_SJVB01000002.1, read on the forward strand.
AAAATGGGAAACAATGACTTTGATGAAAGCGTAACCATTTTGAAACATTTGACCTGTCTTGGAACACGTTCCACCTGTATTGGCAAAGCCAATAATTTGAGTGGTTCGATTTTCATTTGTTTTTTGGTAAACTCATTTCGTTAGGGGTTGACATGATAAAGGGGGAATCCGAAGTGGCAAGAGGGGAACTGAAACGAAAACCAGAGTGGCTGAAAATCAAATTGAATACGAACGAGACGTATACCGGCCTTAAAAAGATGATGCGGGAGAAGAATTTGAACACAGTGTGCGAGGAGGCGAAATGCCCGAACATCCATGAGTGTTGGGCCGTCCGCCGCACGGCGACGTTCATGATTCTCGGAAGCATCTGTACACGGGCGTGCCGCTTCTGCGCGGTCACGACCGGGAAACCGAACGAACTCGACTGGGAAGAGCCGAAACGCGTCGCCGAGTCGGTTCGGCTCATGAACTTGAAACACGTCGTCATCACCGCCGTCGCCCGCGACGACTTGAACGATTACGGGGCGACCGTGTTCGCCGAGACGGTCCGCGCCATACGCGCGATGAACCCGGAAACGTCGATCGAAGTATTGCCGTCCGACATGATGGGCAACTTCTCGGCACTCCAGACGTTGATTGACGCGGGGCCGGACATCATGAACCATAACTTGGAGACGGTGCGCCGCTTGACGCCGCGAGTCCGGGCCAAAGCGACGTACGACCGCACCCTTGAATTCCTAAAACGTTCCAAAGAATTGAATCCGGACATCCCGACGAAGTCGTCGATCATGCTCGGTCTTGGCGAGACAAGAGAAGAATTGATTCAAGCGATGGACGACCTCCGGGCCCATGACGTCGATATTTTGACGCTCGGTCAATATTTACAGCCGACAAAGAAACACCTCGACGTCGAGCGCTACTACCACCCGGACGAGTTTGCCGAGTTGAAAGAAATCGCCTTGTCAAAAGGCTTCTCACATTGCGAGGCCGGTCCGCTCGTCCGCTCGTCATATCACGCCGACGAACAAGTCCATAAGGCACGTCGCCATACGATGTTGCCAATCGATTGAGAGAAAGAAGAGACACGATGACTGATACAACATGGCACATTTTAACGACACAATCACTCGCCCCGGCTGAAAACATGGCGATCGATGAAGCGGTCTCAGGCTGGGTCGCACGCGGCGAGCTGAAGCCGACGCTCCGCTTCTATTCATGGGCCCCGCACGCAATTAGCGTCGGGCGTTTCCAACGGGCGACCCGTGACCTTGACCGTGAGGCGCTCGCAGCGAACGGCATCCCCGTCGTCCGCCGCTTGACCGGGGGCCGGGCCGTCTTACACGCCGACGAATTGACGTACAGCGTCATCTTGCCCGAAACGACGCCGACACTCCCGACGAACGTCATCGAGAGCTATCGCCTGTTGACCGAAGGCGTCCGGCGCGGCTACCGAGCGCTCGGTGTCCAGGCCGAATTCTCGGTACCGTTGACCGAAGAAGACCGCGAAGTATTGCGGAAACCGAAGTCGGCCGTCTGTTTCGACGCCGCTTCTTACTACGAACTCGCCGTCGACGGCCGTAAAGTGGCGGGTAGTGCTCAAGTCCGGCACCAAGGGGCGGTCTTGCAGCACGGGTCGATCCCACTATCGATCGACGATGATGTCCTGTTCGACTGCTTCAATATGGAAGCAGACGAGAAAGTATACGCGAAAGCACGGTTCAGCAGCAAAGCGGTCGCTTTGAACGAGACGCTCGGCCGCTTCGTGACGTTCGACGAAGTCGCCGTGGCGTTCGAGGAAGGGTTCCGCGACGCGTTTCAACTGACGTTCGAGCCGCTCGTGTTCACGGCGACGCAACGAGATGAGATTGCGCGTTTAGTTGAAAAGTATGAGAGTGACGACTGGGTCTGGAAACGCTAAAATATGTGAACTAAAAATGTCCCGCTGAAGCGCTTCAGCGGGACATTTTTTATAAAGTCGTCTTCGGGTCGCGCAACAGATGCTTAATGTCGCGGAACGTGACGAACGTCATATTGTTCGCATCGTACAATTTGTAACGAAGCGATTTTAAACTAGAGAACAATCCGATCGTCGTCGCTTTTTGTAGCGGCGGCGTCGCCGTATGCGCTTTTTCGAGGTTATAGTTCGGCACGCGCGGGCTCAAGTGGTGGACGTGGTGGAAGCCGATGTTGCCTGTCACCCACTGCAACACTTTCGGCAATTCGTAATACGAACTGCCTTCGATCGCCGCTTTGACGTAATCCCATTCGCTCTCATCTTCAAAATACGAGTCTTCGAACGTATGTTGGACATAAAACAGCCAAATCCCGAGGACACCGGCCGTGAACATCGTCGTCCCTTGAATGATCAAGAACGCCTGCCAGCCGACCAAATAAATCATCAGACTGTACAGCACGACGAGCGAGAGGTTGATGACATGCGTGTTCATCCGCTCTTTTTTCCGAGCGTCCTTGCGGTTAAACCGGCTCGTGACGAGAATCAAGAACAACGGTCCGATACCGAACATGACGAGCGGGTTGCGATAGAGGCGGTACTGAAGACGCGTCCATTTCGAGGCCTCGACATATTCCTCGATCGTCATGACCCAAATGTCACCGACACCGCGCTTATCGAGGTTACCGCTCGACGCGTGGTGAATCGAATGCTCCCGCTTCCACTTCTCGTACGGGAACAGCGTCAACACACCCATGATCGTTCCGACGACGGCGTTCGCTTTCTTGTTTTTGAAGAACGAACCGTGCGTACAATCATGGAAGATGATAAACATGCGGACGACGAACCCGGCTGCGATGATCGCGAGCGGGATCGTGAGCCACACCGACACTTCGAGCGCTTGGTACGCAAGGAACCAGGCGACGAAGAACGGCAGGATCGTGTTGATCATCTGCCGGACACTGACTTTGACATCTGCCTTTTCAAAGGGCGAGACGTGTTTACGTAGCTGGGCAATCTTTTCTTTACTCATATGTGAGCCTCCTTGAATTCGACAGCGTTCACGACGCTTCTAAATTGATGATATGAAATGAAACCGACAACCGACGTGCGTGAAGGTGAATTCATAGTATCCATATGATTATTTTCCCCACCTAAACTAATACCAGGTAATTATACCATGTATTACACCAGAAAAGTATACGCTTGTGAACTACTCACCACTTATTTGAAGCGCAACCTGAAGTCGGCGCTGCTTGGGAAGACCGCGCTCTTGTTAGCAACGGTTATGGACCAAGCTCGCCCCATCCGGCGTCCTGAATCAACTTCAGCGTCTCCACGATAATGACTTGGTTCTCGTCAACGAGATGCGTCTCGTCAGCTTGTGGAAGACGTCGTGGTGTTCGTTGTTACCCTCCATGGCGGTCGGTGTCGTGATCATCATCCTTTATCATCCGATACCCGCACAAGGGGCCGACGAACCTGAAGAAATGGCGAACTTTCGTTTGTTACCCTTGCCCCGCGGGATGTGGAATACGAAGCTCGTGCAACGTCTACTGCAAACATGAAAACAGAGGGGCATCATCCATTACGGATGGCGTCCCTCTGTTCGAATTCGTTATTGTTGAGTGTAAATCGACACCGAGCCCCCGTTGACGAAGAACTGGCCCCAGCCGTCGCTATTGATCGTGACGAGACGATTGTTGTTGTTCGTCATATCTTTCCACACTTCACCGGCGTTCTGCTTGCCGACGTACATCCATTTCGAGCCGCCCGGTCCGTCAGACAAAATCGTCGCGAGACCCGACTTGGCCCGGTCACTCACGCCTTCGCGTGTCCAACCGACGACGTCTTGATGATCGAGATAGTCGTGCTGTGTCCCGTAGGCGAAGTCTTTACGTGCTTTCATGATCGGTCGGAGCGAGGCCGACATATTCGGGATCTCCCGGTTCGTCGTCCCTTTCGTCCCGTAGTAGTCTCCGTAGAAGAGCGTCGGGTAACCTTGGCTGCGCGTCATGATCGTCGCGTAGGCGAGCGGTTTGAACCAGTTGGCGACCGTCGACTCGAGCGACTGCCCAGGTTGTGAGTCATGGTTGTCAACGATCGTCACGGCGAGCGTCGGATGCTGCTCGGTGACGGTGCCTTTCAAGATGTTGCGCATGTCATAGAAGCCGCCGCCGTTGCCGGCCGCCTGGAAGTTATAGTGCAGCGGCACATCGAACACCGAATGCGTGTAACCGGTCTTCGCGAGGTAGTCGTTGATGGCGCCGAGGTCGTTCTTCCAATACTCGGCGACGGTGAACATCTGTTTGCCGGTCGTCTGCCGGACGCTCGTCACCCATTCACGCAAGTACGCGTGACTAATATGTTTGACCGCGTCCAAGCGGAACCCGTCGAGCCCGAGCGAGTCGGCGTACCATTTGCCCCAGTTCTTCATCTCTTGACGGACTTCCGGATGCTCGAAGTCGACGTCGGCATACATGAGATAGTCGTAGTTGCCATTCTCATTCGAGACGTCCGTGTCCCACGCCTTGCCCGTACTCTTGAACTTGTAGATCCGGCTCAAGCTGCGTGACTGATCCCAGTCGGTCCCGTCAAAGTGATACCAGCGCCACTTGAACGGCGAGTATGTATTGTTGCGGCCCGCGAAGTTGAAGCCGGTCCAGGCCGAGATGCCGTATTCCCCTGACGTCTCTTGGTTCCGGTTCGACGGGTTGACCTCGATCGCTTGGACGGACTCGGTGTAGTCGGCGCCGCCCTTATGGTTCATGACGACATCGCCGTAGACACCGATACCTTTACCACGCAAGTTCGAGATCGCCGATTGGAGCTGCGCTTTCGTACCGTACTTCGTCCGGATGGTCCCTTTCTGGTTGAACTCACCGAGGTCATACAAGTCGTACGCCCCGTAACCGACATCGTTTTGCGACGTCCCTTTATACGCCGGCGGGATCCACACCGTCGTCACACCGATATCTTTCAGGTTCTGCGAGTCGTTCGATAACCGATTCCAATGCAAGCCGTCGTTCGGGACGTACCATTCAAAATACTGCATCATCGTGCCGTTTTGTGGTGTCGCCGCTTGTGCGACCGGTTGCCCGGCAAGCAGCGCAATCGCCGTGACTCCAGCGATGACCGCAAACCCTTGTCGTCTCTTCATCATGCGTTTTCCTCCTATCGAATTAAATGCAAGCGCTTTCATTAATTATCATGAACGATTCCGTTTTAGTTGAACAGAGGATTTCCGAAAAACAGTTCTCTGCACCTAACTATTTTTTTCTTGAATAGTTCAGTCGTCCAAAACAAAAACGGATGGCTTGTGCCATCCGCCTAGTCATCCTTTGCGATCGAGCCGTTTTCGCTTCACGAGATAGCCTAAATACGGGAGACCTGTGAAGACGAGTCCGATCGTGACGAGCAACTGGACCATGATCAGTCCCGTCTCAACGAGTCCCGACCAATCCAGTTCAAGCAACATAAACAGGCCGATCCATAAGATGAGCAGTACCAACGCTACTTTTCCCATCTGTCCTTCGACTTGAGCGTATTTCTCGTGTGTCGTCTCACGATCCGAGTAGATCGGTCGCGCGTCCGGACTACCTTTGAACACGTGAATCTCGTCCCCACTCGACGTGACGTGTTCCCAGCCGCTCGCGCGGAACAGCTCGAAATAATCCTCGTCCGGTCGTTTACGATAATCGAGACTATACTGGACGTCCGCCGGTTCTCCTTCGACGAGCGTATAGCCAAGCGGTGCGAACTTCTCTAAATGCCAGCCCTGCGCGGCCATTCGTCCCAACTTCTCCATCTCACGCTCTTCAGCGAACGCGAGGCCCCAACTCGCCATATATTTTCGGTTCATCTGTGGCCCTCCCCTTCCAAAATAAAACGTGCGTCGTCGACCATCGCTTGGCGCCGTTTCACGTCTTCGTGTAACAATGCGCGCCCGATGTCCGTGATGATATAACTCTTCTTCTTGCCGTCCCCGTCGAGCGGCTCGATCAGCGACGCGTTGACGAGTTTTTTGATGATCGTGTACATCGACGCCGGACCGATCTGCATCCGCCCGTTCGTCAACTCTTCGACGAACTGCATAATCAAATACCCATGTCTTGGCTCGGTCAACGCAAGCAAGATGTAAAAGGTGCTATCGGTCAACTCTCCGAGCCCGATCGTATCGTTCCGTGGCATCTTCTCGCCTCCTCTATCATTTAACGATATACTTCTTACTCTCAATATATATCGTTGAATGATATATGTCAATGAATGATATAAAAAAAGCCGCAGACAATTCGTCTGCGACTCGTTTAACTCGTTACATAATCGAGATCGTGCAAAATATAGGCAAGAAAGAAAATCATACTCGGATTCTCATAGCGCGACTGGACTTTCCGGAGTTGTTCCCGGTACGTGACTTCGTACTCGGCCCCGTTCATCTTCCGCTCCATGTTCATCTTGATCAACGCGTCGAGCTTGTCCATCATATCGACGAGCAGCCCTTCGTACGTCGCGTCTTTCGAATCGGCCATGTAACGCCGGAACGCCGGTTGCATGTATTCCGGGAGGAGCGACAATAACGCCTCGCTCTCGGCCCGTTCATACGCTTCGAACGCAGCACCCGTCTCGGCCGTCGAGTGCTTCACCGGACCGAGCACGTCCCCGGTCACGCCTTCGACGAGGTCGTGACAGAGCAAGCGCGCCGTCAGTTCGGCGACATCGACCTCGACCCCGTACTTCTCACGCTCGAGCAAGCCGCTGAACAGACCGAGGCCCGCCGCCCGAAAGCCGTGGATGGCGTCGTTGTCGTCAATCGTGTTGAAGCGGCCTTTCCAGCGCCGGACGCTATCCATCCGCATGACGTTCTCGATGAACGTCGCGACGTCCGTCTCCGCTTCGACTTGTTCATAGAGCCAGCGGACTGACTCGAGCGGATGGTCGCGGAGCACCGCCTTCATCTCTTTGAGCTTCTCGACGAAGTGCGGCGACCCGTGTGCGACTTCACGCCGCACGAACAGCATCGCATCGAACGAGTCGATGCCGTCGACAATCCGGCCTTCGAACGAGTCGTCTTCTGCCTCGACGAGAAAACGATAAAAGTGCGGCCGGAGCGACTGTGACAACAAATCGACCAACCCGAGGCTCGCCGTCCGCTCCATCCGTTCGATATGTTCTTTTAAAGTCGGTTCTTTTTTCGTCCGGTGCATGATCGGGCCGGTCTGCACCTCGTTCATATCGTGGAACAACGCCTTGCCGAGCACATCGAGCAAGTTGACGTCCCGTCCGTTGTTCTCTTCGTAATAAGCCGCAATCAAGCTGAACACGGCGACACGGAAACTATGGCTCGCCGCGTTATCGTGATAGTGCGGCGCGTATTCGTCCCACCGTTGCACGTTTTGCATACGTGTCATCTTGCGGATAAACGTTCCGTTATGCATCAAATTCCTCCTTGCTTTAGACGTTCCCACGCATCGTCATGACAGACGATGTAGAGCGTGTCACTCGGCTCAAGCGTTGTGTCGAGCGCCGTCGCGAAATCGAGACGGTCGTTGACGGCAATCAAGGTGACGCCCTGGCGCAACAAGTTTTCGACAGCGTCCCGGACCGTCGCCCACTCGGGTCTCGGCGCGAGCGCTTGAATGTTACCACCGGACTGCTTGCTGAGCAGTTGCCGGAAAATCGATGTCGTGCCCGGCTGTAACGTCGCTTTCGCCATGAGGAGCGACACCGAATCGTTCGCCAATATAAAGTCGTCGATGCGCACGTGTTTGAACTTCGAGATGTTCCGCTCTTCGCATACTTCGACGACCGTATGTAGGTCAACCCCCCGTTCCGACGACAGCGCCTCGACGGCTGACGCGATCAATAGCGACTTCCCGTCGGCGAGCAACGTCTCGCTGATCTGCGCATCCGCGAAGATGGCGACCCGGCGTGCTTTCAAAATGTTCGCCTGCAGGAGCACCGCCTCATCGGACGGGTCACCGTGGACAAAATGGACGTTGTCATGATCGTACGGTTCTTCTTTCAGTTGGTCGATCAACACGATCTCTGCCTTCGGCTCATAGCTGAGCACCTCGTCGATCGCTTTCTTCGTCTTCGGCGACCAACCGATATAGACGTAATGCCCTTCTCCTCGATACACTAGCTTTCCCTCCCGTTTTAAACGTTGAAACGTCGCACCGACCTCAACGAGTTTTCCGATCAAAGCCCCGATAATCCCGATCCCGAACAGGAACAGGAAAATGCCGAGCCAGCGCCCGGCAACCGTTGACGGGAAGAAATCACCGTAACCGACCGTCGTCAGCGTCGTCATCGTCCACCAGAACGAATCGAACATCGACGGGAACGTCTCCGGCTCGAGCCAGTAACCGAGGACGGTACCGGTCAAAATAATGACGAGTGATGCCAACACGACGTTCAGAAACGATAATTTCGATAACCCGCGCCACACTCGAAAAAAGATATGCACTGAAATCACTCCCTTTCTCCTATATACTAGAGACAACTCAATTGATTTACGAAACCCGTTTGCGTTCGGTTCCGTATAGAAAGAAAAAAGAAAGGACTGACTTATGGACTCCATCGTTTTAGAATACCGACTTTATAAAAATGAGATCTCGTTCGAGCCACTCTACCATTATACATCGCTCGGGCTTGATGAAGTACTTGCTAGACGCGAATGCGAATTTTTCGTCAAAGACGGCATGACGTACAAACAACGCTCGTCCGCGCTCGAAGGCGACCAATATTTCTTGATTTACGTCGACCGGTACACGGAAGGACCTGTTGACAAGAAAGCAACTGACGACATCAAAGTCGAGATTCGTACGCTCGACGACCGGTTCGACAACCCGCTGCTCGAAGCGTACTTCGTCGACCGCCACCTTGACGCGCTCGCCATGCTCGGCAGCGAGTATTTATACGTCGCCGGAAACGAATATGCGCGCGACTCGGCCGAGACGGACGAGGACCGTGGCGTCTACGTCATCTATGTCACCCCGACTGGCTATACACTGGAGGAAACAACATGAAAACAAGCAAGAAGATTTTAAGCGGTCTCTCGGCCGCCGTCTTGACAGCGTCACTCGCGGCGTGCGGTACGGACGAAACGCAACAAGCGACGTTACCGGAAGAGCCAACCGGCTATGAGTGTGACGACTGGGAATGGGACGATGAAACGGAATCATATTACTGCGACGACAGACGGTCCCCGCACTTCGGGAGCTTCTTCTTACTCGGCAGTCTGTTCAATTCAAAGAGTTCGCTAAAAAACTCGTCCGCTTATAAAAACTACCGCTCGAACGGTGGCGCGAGCAGCATCACGCCGAACCGATCGAACTCAGGGTCAAACTCAGGACTCGGCAGCGGCTCAAAAGGCGGCTTCGGGGGATGAATCGGCACGACTTGTTCGGCCAAATCCCTTACTTTTGGCCCGACTTGAACGACGAAGAATATGCACTCTACGATTGCCTCGTCTACACGCAAGACGAGGTCGACCGCATCCGGGAAGCGACGCGCGCCGTCGATGCCATCTTCCGGAAAGCCAATCGATTGTTGCGGACGCTCCCAGACGAGACGCTCCGTCTGCTCGGTTATCCGGAGGCGAGCTTGCCGTTCTTGCGTGACAAAGCGCTCCCGCAAGAGACGATCATCGGCCGTTATGACTGGATCGTCAAAGACGGTGTTATCAAACTGATGGAGTTCAACGCCGACACGCCGACGTTCATCAAAGAACTGTTCGATGTGAACCGGTATGTTACGACCGCGTTCGGACTCAACGACCCGAACGCGAACGCGACAGCCGAGCTGAAGACCGAACTCCGTAAAGCCGTCATCGCGGCGTGGCAACGATTAAATCGCGACGGGACACCAAAAATCGTCTTCACGTCACACGACGACAACATCGAGGACAAATGGACGACCCGCTTCCTCCAAGAGACGCTCGACTTGCCGTCAGAATTCGTCCCGCTCGACCGGTTGCTCGTCGACGTGGACGGCGTCTATACCCCGTCGGGCGAACGGGTCGACGTCTTGTACCGCCAGACGTATCCGATCGAGCACTTGGTCGACGACCGGACGCCGAACGGCGACTTGATCGGCATCCGGCTGCTCGAGTTGAACCAAGCGAAGCACGTGTCGCTCCTCAACCCGTTGTCCGCGTTTCTCATGCAGTCCAAAGGCGTCCAAGCGCTCATTTGGGAACTGTATGAGACGGATACATATTTTGACGAAGCGGAGCGCCAGGTCATCCGGACTCACTTGTTACCGACTTATCTCGAGGCGGACCCATTTTTAGGTCAGAGCGCTTACGTGCAAAAACCGGCCTTCGGACGTGAAGGTGACTCGGTCATTTTGTATGCCGAAGACGGCGTCCCGTTCCATAAAGAAGTGCTGCAGACATATGCCGAAGAGACCGCGGTATATCAACAATTCAACGAGCTGCCGACACGAACGACGAACACGGTCAACGGTCCGCTTGCGACGCACTACATGATCGGCTGCTTTTGTCTGAACGGCCACCCGTCGGCGCTCGGCGCCCGGGCCGGAAGCATGATCACGAACAACCAGTCCTACTACCTAGCCATCGGCACACCAACTCACGAAGGAGATTAACACATGACATTTATCACGCTCGATTCAATCTTGAGCTTCCTGGCTCACCTCGGTACCGGGTTCGGACTTATTTTAGCAGGACTCGTCGTGTTCGCCCTGACGACAAAATATTCGGAACGAAAACTCATCAAAGCTGGCAACGTCGCCGTCGCCCTCAAACTTTGGGGCAAAGCGCTCGGCCTCGCCATCGTCATCTACACAGTTTGGGCGAACAGCGTCAACCTGCTCGACGCCTTCATCTGGGGACTCGTCGGGATCCTCGCCCAAGTGCTCGCTTTTTGGACGTTTGAGTACGTGCTCACGCCTGGCGTAAACTTGGAGAAAGAAGTCGAAAACGGCAACCTCGCCGTCGGTGTCAGCCTGTTCTCGGCCTCGCTCGTCGTCGGCATCATCGTCGCCGCGAGTTTGACGTACTAAACAAACAGCCCATGCGCTCAGGTAGCGACATGGGCTGTTTCATATAGAAAGGAAGAATTGGATGTTCAAACGAAAACTAATTTGGTCTTTAGTGATTTGCATCGCGATTGTCGTCATTTTTTCAGGAATCGGTAGTTATTTTTATGAGAGACACCAATTGAAACGTTACCTGGCAGACAATGATTTTCACGCATACGAATATCACAAAACAGATGACGCGACACTTGCCCTCTTCACAAATAAAGATGGGACCATGCTCGGCCTCGCTGAAATGAGTGTGGACGGCTACGGTTACGGAACTATAGAGACCCTCGACGTGGATCCGTTTGACTATATCTATTCGAGTGACGAGTCCAATAACTATTTAGGCATCCGCCTTAACAAACAACCTCAGAACGTTGCCTATCTCCGTATCATCGGAGATCGTATACAAGAACAACACATCCTCAATCGTACCGAAGATAGTGACTATGCTGACACACACATCATCGAGTTGCGAAACCGTCCAACATCCGACTGGATCCTTCAAACGTTAGATCAAAATGAGCAAGTACTTGACTCCATCGACTTATGAAAAACTGAACAAGGAGGGGCAAGATGTCAAAACGAGGACTCGCGTTATTCCTTACAGGTATGATCATCATCATCGCCATTTCAGTCACGGCCGGCGTCGGGTATTATCAGGACGAGCAACGAAAACAACCTTTGGCACAGGCGCAACAAAAACTGCATGAGCACATGACCGCCCAAGGCTGGTACACATACGTAGAAGGCAGCACCGTCGTCTTATTTACGAATGAAGACGAGACGATTCTCGGTCTCGGTATCATGAATTCAGATGGAGGCTTCAGCGCGTCGACATGGGACACGATTGAAGAAAAACCGTTCGATTCGATTCACTTTGGCAATACGACTGATGAATACATCGGTATTCGCTTCAACGAAAAACCGGAAGATGTGGCTTACGTGCGACTAAGCGGTTCGGATTGGAGCGAGACATACACCGTGAACGACCCTCGAGACGAAGGATACGTCATGTCTTACTTGATCACGCTCGATGAATCACAACGGGGTAGATTCAAGACACTTGAGACGCTTGACGGCGACAGAAATGTGATGCACGCGGAAGAATTATAAAACCGCAAACCGATGACCGGTTCGCGGTGATGTGACGACTGTTTTCGCAATCGTCTTTTCTTATGCTTTGGCGAGCACGGCCGATGGACCGAAGAACTCGTAACGTGCTTGTGGAATCGTTTGGACGACCGTCTCCATCATCGCGGTCGGGCCACACGTATAGACGTCATGACCGTCGACATCGAGTGCTGTAAGCTGCGTCGCGCTCATGCAGCCAGACACCTCGTCGATGTGTGTGATGAGCTGAAGTCCCTCGTTCACGAGTTCGTCGAGCTCTTCACCGAGCGGACGGAGGTTCGTGCTGCGGACGGCGTGTAACAGTGTGACCGAGCGACCTTGACGGAGCGCTGTCTTCGCCATATTGAACAGCGGTGTGATACCGATCCCGCCAGCGACGAGCGTGAGCGGACGGTTCGTGTCTTCCATCGTGAACTCGCCTGCTGGCGCGCTCATCGGAATCTCTGTACCGACTGTTTGCTCGTGAAGCCAGTTCGAGACGAGCCCTTCCGCTTTCGGCGCAATCCAGTAGCCGTCTTCTGTCGTCTCGACGACGCTGTATTGACGGTGGTGTAGAATATCTTCACCCTCGATGCGGGCTTGGACTGAGATGTACTGGCCCGGAATAGCCACACCGACGACACCGTCGTTCGCGACAAGACGGAACCGTTTCACTTCCGGCGTGTCTTCGATGACTTCAGCGATCGTGAACGGCTTGAAGCCGATCCATGGTGCATCGGCGTACATTTGTTTCTCGAGCGAGATGAAGACGTCGGCGATGACACCGTACGCTTTTGCCCAAGCTTCGATGATCTCAGGCGTCGCTGCTTCACCGAGAACGTCTTGAATTGCGCCGAGCAAGTTAGCGCCGACGATCGGATAATGTTCCGGGCGGATGTTCAAGCTTTGATGTTTATGAAGCGCCGGTTGGATCGCCGGTAAGATCGCTTCGAGACGGTCGATATGGACGGCGGCCGCGTAGACGGCGTTGGCGAGCGCTTCTGGCTGGCGGCCGCGTTGTTGGTTCGTATGGTTGAAGAACTGACGAACTTCTGGATTGTTTGCGAACATGCGCTTATAGAAATGACTCGTGATGGCGACACCGTGGTCTTTCAAGACCGGTGCCGTCGCTTTGACAATTTCAATCGTTTGTTGATCTAACATAAATATTTCCCCCTTTTTGAAAGTACACATACATTATGTGAGCTTCGTCACGGTAAAAGCAATATATAAAATACTTGTTTAAAACGAAGTTCAACTTTTAGCCTTGATTCCGCCACGCTTTTTTCACATCTCCGGACATCGCGCTTTCAAGAAATGTCTTGTACAATGGACAAATAAGAGGTGAACGATCATGCGGCTCACGCAAACGTGCGACTACGCACTCCGAACATTAATGTACAGCGCCACGTTCTCCCATCGTCTCGTGACGATCCAAGAAGTGGCTGACCAATATCAAATCTCAAAGAACCACGTCATGAAAGTCGTCTATGAGCTCGGGAAGCACGGCTATCTTGAATCGGTACGAGGTCGCGGCGGCGGTTTCCGGCTCGCCCGCCCCATGGAAGACATCAACGTCGGCGACGTCGTCCGGACGATGGAACCGTTCGAGCTCGTCGAATGCTTCGGCGAAGGCCGCTGTGTCATCGCACCGGCTTGTGACCTGCGGAGCGTCTTGAACGAGGCGATGCTCGCTTTCCTGCGCGTGCTCGACCGTTACACGATCGCCGACCTGATGGCGAACCGAACGAATGAACTAGCGCTGTTACTTGGCGTACAAAAGCCGACGGACATTTAGTCCGCCGGCTTTTGTTGTACAGGTGACTCTCAAACGTGACTGCGCTTTGTATAGTGGTTACCACCATCGCTTCAAGATTTTTTGAGCATATAGCTCATGGGATGTCAGCTCGATAAAATCGTCCAACCTGTTCATCCTCTCACCTTTATTCGCCTCACAGCATTTTATAGCGGCTTCAGTTTTCTCTCAATCTCCGCTCGTTTCGGCTCTAAGAACGGTGGCAACGCCAGCCGTTCCCCGAGCGTCTCGACCGGCTCGTCGGTCGCAAACCCCGGTCCATCGGTCGCGAGCTCGACTAAGATGCCACTCGGCTCGCGGAAGTAAATCGACTTGAAATAATAGCGATCAATCAGCCCGGAATGGCTAATGCCGAACGCATCGAGTCGCTCAACCCAACGCCCCATCTCGCCATCGTCCTCGATGCGAATCGCGACGTGGTGGACGCTGCCCCGTCCTGGCCGTTCCGACGGTAGATCGGGACGACCGACGAGATGAATCTCCGTCGCCACACCTCCGTCGCCCGTCTCAAAGACACGCACCGCTTGACCGTCACGTTCGAACTCGGTCGAGAAGCGATAGCCGAGCACTTCCGTCAACACCCGTTCCGTCTTCTCCGGCCGCCGAACCGTCCATTCGCTAAATCCGAGACCGAAGACGGCAGCGTCAACAGGGACTGGTCCCTGTCTCCATGGCGTACCCGTACCACCTTCCACGAGACAGAGCCGTTGCCCCTCCTCATCCTCAAAGTAGAGCGTCGGCCGGCCCAGCACGTCCGTCACTTCGTCATGCAGCACACCGAACGCAGCAAACCGCTCAAGCCAGTACGGCAACGCCCCTGCTGGCACCCGGAGCGCCGTCCGTGAGATACTGCTGCTTCCTCGATACGTCTGCCCGAGAAACGGTAGCTCAAAAAACGTCAAATCCGTCCCCGGTGCGCCCGTCTCGTCCGCATAAAACAAGTGGTACATCGACGGATCGTCCTGATTGACTGTCTTTTTGACGAGCCGCATCCCGAGAATCTCCGTGTAGAATCGTAAATTTTTCTTGGCATTCCCCGTCATCGCCGAGACGTGATGATGTCCTAAAATCGCCTTCATCGACCTCTCCCCTTTCACATTTGATTCTATTGTACCACCCGTAAATAAGTAAAGTCAGCTTTACATTAAGTAAAGTTTGCTTTACACTGTGAATAGAAACAAGAAATGAGGTGGCGCTATGCCATTAGTCAATCGCGTCAAAGAGTTGCGGGCCCGGCATCAATTGACTCAAGGCGACCTTGCGGCCAAGGTCGGCGTGACGAGACAGACGATCATCTCGCTCGAGAAAGGGAGCTACACCCCGTCGCTCCTACTGGCGATGCACATTGCCAGCGTGTTCGAGGAACCGGTCGAATCGATTTTTACGATTGAGGAGGAAACAGAATGAAACACATCATCGTTCAATCAATATCGAGCATCATCTTGTATATACTGATGGCGTTCGCTATCGTGTCATTCGCTTCAGGAGTCACACAGTCGATGGCGTCCTTTGAAGCCGGAGTGTTCAAGCTAGAGTTCAATTTTTTACCGTTCTTATTATTGATCATTTTCTTTATCGTTTGGACGGTATACTCGTTCCAGACACGCCCGAACCAAAAGATGAGTTTCGGCCAATGGTCGGTCCGCATGACCGAGTTCAGCGAAGTCGACGAACGCGAGGCGTTGATCACGGCGAAAGCGACGAAAGCGGCCTACGTCTCGTTCAACATCTCGGTACCGTTGTTCATGCTCACATTTTTCTTTTATCCGGTCTTCCAGGAATCCTGGCCGACGTATCCGGTATTCGCGCTCGCTTCGACGCTCGTCATCGCGACGCTCGTGTATATGACGACATGGATCCGCGCTTACAGACAGTAAGGAATTCACCTCGAATTCCTTTTTTTGTGTCGATTTTTCGTCGAGTCGGGCGTCGTGATTGCCAATTTTGGCTCGTCGTGCTTATATATAACTAAATGGTTATATACTAATTCGTTGAAGGAGTCTTGTCTTGTGAAAACCGTCGATTTGACGACCGGACGTGTGCAGAGCGTCATCTTGGCGCTCGCCCTTCCGCTCGTCGGCAGCTCGCTCTTACAGTTCACGTATAGTCTCGTCGATATGTTTTGGGTCGGTGCGCTCGGTAGCGACGCCGTCGCCAGTATCGGTGCGGCCAGTTTTTATATTATGCTCGGCCAGGCGATTCAATCGTTACTTGTCGTCGGCGCCGGCATCAAAGTGTCGCAAGCCGTTGGCAGGCGGGACCAACAGTTGATTCAACGTTACGTCAAGGCCGGAAAACGAGGTAACCTCGTCCTCGGCCTGTTCTTCTTGACGCTCCTCGTCGCCTTTGGTCAGACGCTGATTGGCTTTTTGAATATGAACGCACCAACCGTCGAGCGGCTCGCTTACAGCTACTTGCTCGTAAGCGCACCGATGCTGTTGTTCTCGTTCTTCAACTTGCTGTACGCCCGCATATTCAGCGCTTTCGGCAATACGACGGCGGCGATGCGGATCAATGCGACCGGGGTCACGCTCAACATGATCTTGTCGCCGCTCTTCATCTATCCGCTCGGTCTCGGCGTGCTCGGGGCCGGTCTGGCGACACTCGTCGCCAACGCCGTCATGTTCGGCTTCTTCTGGCATCGGGCTCGCGCGCTCTTTGACTGGGACGAGACGGTCGAACCCGTTCGCGCCGACTATACAGAGATCGTTCGCCTCGGCTTCCCGATGGCGACCCAACGCGTCCTCTTTACCGTCATCAGCATTCTTCTCGCCCGCATGATCGGATCGTACGGGACGGAAGCGATCGCCGCCCAGCGCATCGGCCTACAGATCGAGTCGATTGCCTACATGATGATCGGCGGACTGAACGGGGCGATTGCGAGCTATACCGGCCAAAATATCGGCGCCCGACAGATTGAACGCGTGCACGAAGGGTATCGCGTGACGACGCACCTCGGTATGCTCTATACCGGGCTAATCACGCTCGTATTCCTCTTCTTCCCGGACGTGCTCATCCGCGCCTTCGTCGATGATCCGACTACGATCGAGATCGGGGCCAGCTATTTACGTATCATCAGCGTCTCCCTCATCTTCGCCTCGCTCGAGATGATCGGGAACGGTTATTTCTCAGGACTCGGGCTGCCGAAGATCCCGGCGATGATCTCTATCGTCTTCACCGTCGCGAGGATCCCGCTTGCCATCCTCCTCGAGCCGTATCTCGGCATCGACGCCATCTGGTGGAGCATCGCCATCTCGAGCATCGTCAAAGGGCTCGTCTCGGCACTGTTTGTTCGACTAAAGAAAAAGGAAGTGACTTCACTTGCAGAAGCGATTTAAGCAATTATCCAAGCAACTTCTCACGAGCGGACGGTTCGCGATCGAACGCGAAATGCTACGTGTGACAACAGACGGGACGCTCGCCGTGACGAAACATCCGTCAAGTCTCGGTGACAAAGCGACGCACCCGTATATTACGACCGATTTTTCTGAGAGCCAGATCGAACTGATCACGCCGACGTTCCCGACCGTCGAAGCGGCACATAACTTTTTAGAGACGCTTTATGACATCACGGCGCTAAATATCGGCGACGAGCGGCTTTGGCCACAGTCGATGCCGTGCCCGTTGCCGGACGGCGGCGTCATCCCGCTCGCCGACTTCGGCAGTTCCGGTATTGAGGCCGGCCGTTACCGTGAACATCTGCTTCAAAAGTACGGGGCGAAAAAACAGCTCATCTCCGGGATCCATTTCAACTTCTCGTTCTCGGACGAGTTGATCGCCGCGTTATATGAAGGGTCTCCCGAGCAATATGACCGCTTCAAAAACGAGCTCTATTTGAAGCTCGTCCGCAACTATTTGCGCCTGCGCTGGCTCGCTGTCTACTTGCTCGGCGGAACGCCTGCCGTCCATACGAGCTACGAGGAACGCTGCGTCAGCCAAATGCAGGCGTTGAACGAGGACGTCTACTCGAATACGACGGCGCTGTCGTACCGAAATAGTGACTGCGGTTATACGAACGTCGAACCGCTCTATCCGAACTATGCGACGCTCCCAGACTATGCGAGTAGCGTCCGCCGGTTGATCGCGAACGGTGACATCGCCAACCCGAACGAGCTGTACTCGCCGATTCGACTGAAGACGTCACGCGGCGGAAATGACCTCGACCGGCTCGAGAAGAACGGCATCGATTATATCGAGATTCGCAACATCGACCTCAATCCGTTCGAGAAGACCGGTATCGCACTCGATGATTTGCGATTCCTGCACGTCTTCTTGCTCTATTTAGCGTTGAAAGACGAGACTGACTTTGCGGACTGGCAAGCCGAGGCGTTCCGTAACCAACAGCTCGTCGCCAAAGAGGGACTATCGCCGTCACTCGTCCTCGAACGTGATGGCGAGCCGGTCGCGCTGCAAACGTTCGCTCGTGATCTCGTCGCTGACATCGAGTCGTTCAACGCGCAACACGACCTCGGTTTTGCTGACGTCTTCGCGTCCGTCCGGGAACGGATTAACAACGTCGAAGCGACCTACTCGGCCCGGCTGACAAAAGTCATGACCGACGAAGGCTATACGACCTGGTCACTCCGCCAAGCCGAGACGTATTATGAAGATGCGTTCGCCAACCGGTTCCGGATGCACGGCTATACGGACATGGAACTGTCGACGCAAATTTTGATGAAGTCGGCCTTAAAACGAGGTTACGCGGTCGATGTCGTCGACCGGGACGACCAATTCATCCGTCTTCGTCACGGCAATCGGGTCGAGTACGTCAGACAAGCGACGAAAACGTCGAAAGATAACTACGTGTCGGTGCTGATGATGGAAAACAAGACGGTGACAAAACATGTGCTCGCCGAACACGGCATCCACGTCCCTGGGGGTGTCGAGTTGCGCAGTGAAGACGACTTGCGTAACGTCTGGTCCGAGTTTTCCGCTCAGCCGATCGTCCTGAAGCCGAAATCGACGAACTTCGGGATCGGCATCCACATCTTCAAAGACGGGACGACGCTCGACGAGGCGCTCGAGGCGTTCCGCCATGCCAACACGTTCGACGACGTCGTCTTGCTCGAGACGTTTTTACCGGGGAAAGAATATCGTTTCCTCGTCATCGGTGATAAGGTCGCCGGCATCTTGCACCGCGTCCCGGCGAATGTGACCGGGGACGGTGTCTCGACGATCCGCGAGCTCGTTGCGAAGAAAAATGAGGATCCGCTCCGCGGCAAAGGCTATAAGACACCGCTCGAGAAGATCGAGATCGACGACATCGTCGTATCGTTCCTGCGTCCGCAAGGCAAAACTCCTGACAGCGTCCTCGCTGACGGCGAACGCGTCTTCTTGCGCGAGAACTCGAACATTAGCACAGGTGGCGACAGCATCGACTATACGGACCAAATCTCTGACTTTTATAAACAGGTCGCGGTCGATTCGGCGAAAGCAATCGGTGCCACGATTTGCGGCGTCGATATGATGATCCCGTCGCTTGACGCAGAAAATGACTACGGCATCATCGAATTGAACTTCAACCCGGCCATCCATATCCATTCCTTCCCGTACGAAGGGAAAGAACGTCCCATCGGCGAGACGGTGCTCGATTTGTTGTTTGACTGATCAGGTTGGAAGGACGCTCAATTCGGGAATAAGGACTACATCGTTTCAAGTCGGTGTACCGTACTTTCTCTAGAGAGGAGTCTTTCAAATGGGAACGGTCAAATCGCACGTCGAAGGTAAGACGTTGGTTGTTGAGCGGAGTTTCAAAGCGCCACGTGAGCTCGTGTTCGAGGCATTCTCAAGCCCGGCTCACTTAGAGGCGTGGTGGGGACCTGCGGGATGGAAAACAGACATCCGCACGTTTGAGTTTGAACCGGGTGGGACATGGCATTATTGCATGACCTGTGTCGATGAGGACCAAGTCGATTATGTCGGGATGGAGTCATGGGGCAAGGCGACGTTCCTTGAAATCGATCCCCATTCCCGGATTGTCTACCTTGATGCTTTTGCAGACGAGGCGGGGAACGTCAATCCCGACTTCCCGGTCATGACGATCACGAACGAATTTATCGACATTCCGGACGGGACGTTGCTCGTCAGCCGCTCCGAGTTCACAGACGATGCTGCTCTCAAACAGGTCGTCGAAATGGGCGCCGTCGAAGGCTTCTCGTCACAACTCGATCGTCTCAACGCCATCGTCTCGAGATAACCAAAACCGCCCGCACCTCGGTTGAGATGCGGGCGGTTTTTTGTTAAAACAGAAAATAACTGACAATCAAGATGAGCGTGAAGATGAACACCATCCCGATGGCGAGCGCGACGAGGCTCATCTTCGCCGACTTGAACTGCTGCGAGTTGATCGTGTGCACTTTCTTCAAGTACGACCGTGTCCCGACGAGGATCGTCGCGATACCGAAGATGATCGACAAAATGCCGATCGCCGTGATCAGTTGATGCTCGGCCCCGCTCAAGTTCTCACTTCGATAGTAATGAAAGTTCGTCACGAGGAAGCCGATCCCGATGACGGTGATGGCCGTCCGGATCCAGGCGAGGAACGTCCGCTCGTTGGCGAGGTGCTGTTGAATGTACTGTGAATCGACCGTCTTCTCTAAATCTAGTTTCATAACTTCCCCTCTTTCTAGCCGTCGTAGTCGATCAACCGATTTTTCAACGCGAACTGGACGAGCTCGTGTCGATGCTTGATTTGAAGTTTCTGCATGACGCGTCCTTTATGGTTCTCGACCGTCTTCGGACTGATGCCGAGTTTCTCTCCAATCTCGATATTTCCGTAACCGAGCGTTGTCAAACGTACAATTTCCGACTCACGCCGCGTCAGCACCGACTCTGTCTTTTGCGATGCTGCTTTCTCGATAAACGCTTCCGACAGAGACGTTGCATAGTAACGCTTCCCTTCCATCACTTGCTTGATGCCGTCGACGAGCTGGGCCGGATCACTATTTTTGGATAAATAGCCGGGCACACCGAGCTCGAGCGCGCGTTTGATGTAAAGCTCCTCATCGTGCATCGTGAGCAGGATGACTTTGGCGGTCGGTACTTCTTGCGCTAACGCTTTTGCCGTCATAAATCCGTCGAGTCCGTTCGGCATCGTGATGTCGAGCAAGACGACGTCCGGTATCGTCCGCATCGCTTCCTGGATGGCTGTCGTCCCTTCGGCCGCTTCCCCGACAACGTTGATGTCTTTATAGGGACGAAACATCAACTTCAATCCACGCCGGACGAGTTCGTGGTCATCGACAATCAGCACATCAATCGGTGTCATAGCGACCTCGCTCAATCGGAACGGACACTGAAATTTCAGTGCCTTGTCCGATGACTGATTCGAGTGTAAACGTACCGTGAATCGTTTTCGTCCGTTCTTCCATATGACGAAGCCCTAATCCTTTCGCCACTCGTTGTTGATCGAACCCGTTCCCGTCATCTTTAAACAGCACATCGATTTGTCCGTCATGCTCGACGATGCGGCAATCGATCGTACTCGCCTGTGCATACTTCATGCTATTGACGAGCGCCTCTTGGACGATGCGATACACGTTGATTTCGATGACGCGCTCATAGCGGTCAGCTAAACGAATGTCGGTCCGAAACGTGACGAGCGGGTATCTGGTGGCAAAACTATCAACTAACACGTTCAACGCCGAGCCGAGTCCGAATTGATCCAGCTCGATCGGGCGCAGTTGTTTCGAATAGCCGCGCACGTTATCGATCAGTCGGCCCACTTCGGCGAGTACGGATTCGATGTAGTCTTTTTTGTCTGGGTCGGATACATCGGACTGGAGCGCACCGAGGGCGAGGGCGATGCTGAACAACGATTGACCGACCCCGTCGTGGAGTTCTTGGGCGAGCCGTTCGTGCTCTTCCTCCCGGGCTCGAATCAATTCCCGCACCATCTGTTCGCGAAGCGCATGCGCTTCCCGGCGCTTGCGTTCCGTAAAATCGCGAAGCACGAGCAAATAGTACGTCGCACCCGATATCGGATCGTTCAAAATTCGCGCCGTATTCATCTCCACGTCGACCATCTTTCCCGAATATGTCGGCATCTCTGACGTGAAGTACGGGGAGCGCTCATGTTGGATCAAGTAGCATCGATCTTCGTCCGGACCGATTTCACGTCGTTGACAAAATGAACAGTACGGGACAGGTTCTCCTAGCCGCCACCCGGTCAATTGTTCGGCTGCCTCGTTCATCGTGATGATGTTTCGATCATGGTCCATCACGATGACCCCGTCTTTTAGGACATTTAAGATCTGGCGTTCAAAATCTTGAAGTGCCAATCCGCCCCCTCCTTTCTGTCTGCCTTCTCGTTTCCCCCATCATACCCCCGCGGGTAATTGTTGCCAACTATTTGAGCATACAAAAACCGGACGTGATGCATTCACGTCCGGACCGGTTCATTATTTTTTTGTTTGTTCGGACAATACTTCGACCGTCGCCTGCATATACTTGAGGCCGTGCTGGACCGATGGCTCTTTCAGCCAACGAACGAGCGAGAACAACGTGATGTTGCGGTCGTCGCGTTCGGCCCGTGCTCGGATTTCGGTGAGCATCGTGCGCGTGGCGTCGGCTTTTTCTTTTACCGGTGCGACATATTCATCGACCCGTTGACCGATCAGTTCTCGTGTCTGCTCGTCCGCGTAGACGTCTTGTGCGAAGGCGAGCACTTGTTCAAGCTGGTTCGTCACCTGGAGCAACATCGGCAACTTCTCGGCGAGCTTGACCGCCGCCTCGAGCGTCTCGACCTGTAAATTCGATGAGTCGAGGAGCGTGTCGACTTTTTGTCTCACTTGCTGGTCGTTCAACGTCGCCATCCCGAAATCGACGGCGTCTTCGAGGCGGCGAAGCGACTTCTCAATCTCGGGCAATCGTTCGACGAGGGAGACGAGCGCTTGCTCGACGTCCGGCCGCGTCAACACAGATTCTAATGTCTGTTCTTTCGTTGGTGTACGTTCCATCGTCTTCTCCCCCTTTCTCACATCGTCCCTTTCAACATCCCGTTCCAATACATGACTGGAAGAAAGTCTTTTTTCAAGATGTACATGCTGTGGCGTTCTTTCGCTTGATTGAACGGCATCGACTCTTGTGGAACTTTCTCGTAATCAAATTCGGCCAAGATGAGTTTGTTGTAACCTGTGACGATCGGGCAAGACGAGTAGCCGTCATACGACGCGACCGGGACTTGACCATACATGAGGTCACCCACATTTTTAGCGACGACGGGCGCTTGTTTCCGAATCGCGGCCCCGGTCTTCGACGTTGGTAAATTCGTGCAGTCACCGAGTCCGAAGACGTTTTTATACTGTTTATGTTGAAGCGTGTACATATCGACATCGACCCATCCACCCGCGTCCGCAAGCTTGCTTTCTCGAATGAATGTCGGTGCTTGCATCGGTGGCGTGACGTGAATCATGTCATAGCGCATCTCGAACGTTTCACCGCTATCTAACTGTTCAAAGACAGCGACTTTGTCATCTGCTTTAATTTCGATTAAATTGACACGGAAATGTGTGTCGATCCGTTTTCGTTCGAGTACTTTTTCGAGCGCCGTCCGATATTTGGCAACGTCAAAGATAGCCGGGTTGGCCGATCCGAAGACGATCTTACTATTATCGCGGACACCTGTTTTCACAAAGTAATCTTCTGCCATATACATAATTTTTTGCGGGGCCCCGCCACACTTCACAGGTGATGCCGGGTGCGTGAACAACGCGGTCCCGCCCTCAAAACCCCTAAGGGTATCCCACGTGTAGTCGACGTGTTGATACGAGTAGTTGCTACATACTTGTTTCGTCCCAAGCGCTGCTTCTAACCCTTTGATCCGACCCCAATCGATTTCAATCCCCGACGCGACGACCAAGTAGTCGTAATAAATCGTCCCGTTGACAGCCGTCTCGACTTGATTGGCTTCTGGGTCGAAGCTGATCACCTTGTCCTGAAGCCATTTTGCACCTTTTGGGATGAGTGTCGCCATGTCTCGCTCCGACTCTTCTTTTTTCGCGGCACCGGCTCCGACGAGCGTCCAAAGTGGTTGATAGTAGTGTTTCTCTTCAGGGTCGATCAGCAAAACCTCATCGGCTAAATGATGTTTTTCACGAAGCAGGCGAGCAGCGACGCTAATCCCTCCGGTACCGGCTCCGACGATGACAACTCGATAATGAGTACGCATAAAGCAATTCCCCTTTCGTTTCCGTAGATGACCGACAAAATTATGTCAATTCAGTGAACTTACCCACGCCTTCAGCATAGTTGAAAGCGCATACAACTTATATAGGGGAAGTCCCTCAATTTCTCCCGGACTATAGGACGCAACTATGATCGTCGTCATCTAGTCATGAAGTGCCCCAGTTGTTTTCCTGGGTCAATCTGTGAGTTAAATCACTTCACCCGACGTGATTTCCTCATCAAAACGGCATAGGGGATTCCCCTCATTTGACGAGGAAAGTATTGACTCCATTATACCATAGGGGGTATAAATTGGTTATCTAATTTTTTAGGAGGACTTTTTCACAATGACACAACGACCTTATCATCCGCTCTACTTCTTATCAGCACTCGGTAACGGCGGGCTCGCCGTCTCGTTCTTTATGTATTTCATGTTTTTGATTCCGCATCCGGATTCACCACTCCCCCATTTCGATCATTTGCGGGCCACGTTTGAGAAAGGAGGAACTGCGCAAATTCTCGTTGTCGCTGTCTCCCTCATCATCTTGGCGCTCGCGGTGAACCATTTCCGCCTGCTCATTTGGAACGTCCGCTCGTTCCACACGTACAAGCGAACGTCGGCTTATCAGGCTCTCAAAGGCACTCCGGGTGAAGTGGCGGTCATGGCCGAACCGCTTACATACGCGATGAGCGTCAACGTCGTGTTCATTCTCGGCGCCTTGTTCGTCCCTGGACTATGGGCCAACGTCCAATCACTCTTCCCGTTCGCCTTGCTCGCATTCTTGGCAATCGGCGTCTACGCGCTCGTGCTTTATGTTCAGTACATCTCCAACGTTATGGCGAACGGTAAATTCCCGGTCGACAACTTGAATCAATTCGGACAATTTTTAGGAGCGTTCGCGTTTGTCATGGTCGCTGTCGGTTTAGCGAGCCCTGCCGCGATGTCGACGACACCATGGGTCTATGTCACATCGACGGTCGCCTCCCTCTTGTTCTTAGCGCTCGTCAGCGGTATCCTCCTCTTCTTCGGCGGTATGAGTTTACGTGCCGTATTGGCGAAAGGTCTGGCCAAACCTGGCGCACCGACCGTCTGGTTACTGATTCCGATCTTCACGCTCACTGGAATCACGTTCGTTCGAATCTATTCGATGGTGTCGCACCGGCTACTCGAGACACATGTCAACACGGCGCTACTGTTCGTCGTACTCGGCTTCCTGTTCATGGCGAGCACTGCCGTCGGCTTGATCGGATTCCGTGTATTGCGTCGTCTCGACTATTTCAACGAACAGCCTGATGGCGCGGCGAGCTTCGGCCTCATCTGCCCAGGTGTCGCCTACGTTGTCCTCGGTATGTTCTTCGTCCACTGGGGACTCGTTCAAAACGACTTCATCACAGCGCATAGTCTGATGCACTACGTCATCTTGTCACCGCTCGTATTCGTCCAAGCGAAGACGATCCAATGGCTCATCACACTGTCGGTCAAACACCTTTCACTACGAAAAAACGTATCC
Source organism: Exiguobacterium sp. SH0S2 (assembly GCF_004337185.1). Taxonomy (NCBI): domain Bacteria; kingdom Bacillati; phylum Bacillota; class Bacilli; order Caryophanales; genus Exiguobacterium; species Exiguobacterium sp. SH0S2. The sequence goes on from NZ_SJVB01000002.1 coordinate 600,243, forward strand.
AAACTTGAGGCCGCGTAAGCATCGTTCCTCAACAAAAGCCCTGTCGAAACGATTGTTTCTTCAGGGCTTTTGTTATTGTTGATGGGAGAGTACCTCGAACAACTTGTCGAGCCGAGACGTATCGATGTCTAAAAACGCATCCCCGACACTGATCTCGGTCGAACAATGACCGTCATGCGGCACGACGTACCCGGTGATGCCGATGCCTGTCTCCGTTTGGACACGCTCGATCCAATTCGAGACGGTTTCTGCGTCCCCATTCATATGAAGGTGGAACATGTTCGTCACCGGCACATCCGGCGTCGTCCAGACACCGTCGAGCGCATTGAACCGGGTTGCGAGCGCTTTGGCATGTTCGTAGTACGTTCCCATTCGGTCTTTCCTGAGCTCATAGTAGTAGTCGGCCGGGGTGATGTACGGGTATAAGCCGATCAAGTCGCCGCCATAGCGCCGTTTCCAGATTCTTGCCTCGTCACAGAACGCTTTCGGTCCGCCCAAAATCGCCCCGGCGACACCGCCGATCCCTTTGTAGAACGAGACGTAGACGCTATCGAACAAGGCGCATACTTCTTCGGCCGTCTTCTCATAATATGGTAACGTCTCGAACAGGCGGGCCCCATCGAGATGCAGATGAATCCCCCGATCCCGGCAGTGCCGGCTGATCGCTTCAAGCTCATCAAACGGTGGCAAATAACCGCCGAGCTCACGTTGCGGCAACTCGACCAACAGGCAAGCGACGTCCGGTAATGCCTTCACTTCTTCAAGCGTCATCAATCGGTCCGCTCCCCCGATCAAAAGCGGCTCGAGGTGATGCAGCTGTCTCAACCCGTCTTGTTCATGAATCTCCAAGTGACAGAGCGGATGATAGGCGACGCTTCGATTAGCCGTCTCGTCTGACCAGATGCGTAAGGCAATCTGTTGTGCCATCGTGCCGCTCGGAAAGAAAACAGCGGCTTCCGTCCCGAGCCGCGTGGCGAGCTTTTGTTCGAATTGTTCGATGACCTCACCCGTCCCATAATGGTCGCTCGTTTGCTCCGGGTCGGCTTGCTCGAACGCGCGCTGTAAGACGCCGACGTTCCGTTTCCCGTGCCCGCTCAGTTGATGCGTCGTCTGTTGATATGACGTCCGTAAATCCATGTCATCCCCTCCAAAAGAAGCCCCTTGTCACGAGACAAGAGGCCAAGATTTAGTCGCGTACGCGGACGATCAACTTGCCTCGTACTTTCCGCGTCTGAAGCTGTTCGAGTCCGTCTTTCAAGCGGTCGAACGGCAATACGTCGGTGACGAGGTCGTTCAGTTCACCCGTTTCGAGCAGTTTCATCAACTCCTCAGCCATATACGCCAAGTTGCGAATCGCGCGCTCGTCTTCGCTCGCATGGGCCGCACCGAGGGCGACTTCATGGATCGATGGTGACAGCGTGAACCCTTTCATGTTCGACATGTCAGGCGGACCGGCGATATGAGCGAGCTGTCCGCTGAACGCGAGGCGATCGAGATCGGCTGTCGCCACGTCGCGGCCGACCGTGTTCAAAATCAGATCGACACCACGGCCGTCCGTCAGTTCCATGATTCGTTCCGTCACGTCCTCGACGTTGTAGTCGATTGCGACGTCGGCGCCGAGTGATGTGACCCATTCAAAGTTTTCCGGCGATGCCGTCGTGAATACTTTGAGACCGAGCTTTTTCGCGAGCTGAATCGCGTAGCCGCCGACCCCGCCCGCTCCGGCGTGGACGAGAATCGTCTCTTTATCGCGCGTGTTCAGCTTCTGCATGACCGCTTCATACGCCGTCATGCCGGCACAGAGGATGGCTGCTGCCGCTTCGTCGCTCACGTCTTGCGGTACGACGGCACAAGCACGCGCGTCGACGACAGCGTACTCGGCGAAACCTCCGTTGTTCGCGAGACTCGTATGGACGGCGATGCGTGAGCCGGTGATGATGTTGGCGATGCTCGAGCCGACTTCGACGACTTCGCCGACGAGGTCGACGCCGAGGATGTGCGGGTATGCCCAGTTCGGGTTGCCGTTCGTGCCGACTTTATAGTCGACCGGGTTCAAGGCGACCGCTTCGACTTTGATGAGCAGTTCGCCCGCGCCCGGGGTCGGTCGTTCGATGTCCCCGAGGTGCATATTTTCTAAGCCAGGTTGTTCAAGTAGCCATGCTTTCATGATTAGTACGCTCCTTCCGAATATGTCAGTTCATACGAATGCGAGTAGATCTCGACGAGGTTGCCGAACGGATCTTCACAGTACACCATCCGGTACGGCTTATCGCCCGGGTAATACTCGCGGATCGGCATCCGTTGTTTGCCACCGTGGGCGACAATCTTCTCGACGAGCCCTTCGATGTCTGGGTCTTGGACGCAATAGTGGAAGATGCCTGTTTTCCAAAACTCAAAATTATTCTCCGGTTTCTCGTTGTTAGGGAACTCGAACAGCTCGATGCCGATCTTGTCACCGGTCGACATGTGGGCGATGCGGAACTTGCCCCAGCCCGGGCCGAACACGTCGGTGCACATGACGCCGATCGGTGAGTCATCCTCAACGACGTCCGACGGTTGCATAATCGTGTACCAGCCCATCACGTCTTCATAAAATTTCACTGCTTCCGTCACACTGGGGACTGATAGCCCGATATGTGAGAATGTACGTGGATAAGTCAAATTGATCCGCTCCTTTTTGGTTGCTCATTTGGGTCGATAACGATAAGATACCTTCATCGTAGCAAGAAAAAAAGTACGCACATTGAAGTAACTACCCGAAAGCGAGGCGAACTGAACATGACGACCCCGTTCCCCGTCAACAAGGCGCTCGACATCATCGGCGGTAAATGGCGTCCACAAGTGTACTGCACGCTCGAGACCGGCCCGCGCCGCTTCTCGGAGATTCAGCGCGCCATCCCCGACGTCAGCCGCAAAGTGTTGACCGACCAACTGCGCGAACTCGAACAGCTCGGCATGGTCCGACGCGACGACTATTCGACCGACAAACAGCTCCACGTCGAATACTCCCTCACCGAGGAGGCGTTTAGCCTGCAACCAGCGATGAAGGCGCTCTGCTCTTGGGGCGAAACCCGAGACGAATAAACCCTCGCCAAGTTTTCCGGCGAGGGTTTTGTCATGACGCGAATAGGCTGATGAGGTTCCCGTCCGGATCGACGACGATGGCGTAACGTTGTCCCCAAAACGCGTCCCACGGCTCACGATGAATCACGTATCCTTGTTTGAAGATAGCTTCAAACAGTGTATCGAGCGCTTCACGGCTGTCGCACAGGAAAGCGAGCTCGACCCGATGCCCCGATGCCGGTTTCCATTCCCCATACACCGACTCCGCCACCTCGACTGTGTCAAAGGCGAGCCGGACGCCGCCTTCGTCAACTTCAACGTGCGCTTCCCCGTTCATTGATACTGGAATCGACAGTCCGAGCAGCCGATAGAAGTCGAGCGCTCGCTTCATATCCTCGACGACGATGCCGACCATATCTAGTTTGATTCCCATGTGGTCACCTCACTTCTTGAATTGATGGTACTATCGAAAGTGTAGCACCTATCTATCCTTTTGAAACGAGGAAATCACTATGACGTATAAGTTCGCTTTGATGACACAAGCGCAGGCCGAAACAATCGCCTTCAGTTGGCATTACGATGGAGAGTATGCTTTTTACGATATGGAGGCTGACGAAGACGACTTGGCCGAGTTTTTAGACACCGAACAACGAGGGCAATCGGTATTCGCCATCACGAACGATGGCGAACTGGTCGGTTTCGTTAGCGTGCATCAAACAGACGCCGATACGATTGACCTCGGTTTAGGCATGAAGCCAGGTCTGACCGGAAACGGGACCGGACGAGCGTTCGTCACCTCGATTCTTGATTTCATCGAATCTACGTTCGACCCAAATCGTATCACCTTGTCGGTTGCCACGTTCAACGCGCGGGCGATTCGCGTGTATGAAGCTTGCGGGTTTCGACAAGTGGCTTCGTTTCAACAAGACACGAACGGGAGTACGTTCGACTTCATCGCATTAGAACGCAAAAAGCGCCCTCAGGATAGATTCTGAGGGCTTTTCTGCTGCCCGGTGCCTTTGTCGACTAAGTAAATCTGGCCATTCCCGTCTCATACCAAGACGGTCACACTTCATCGTTCGGGCAAGCACGGAGCTGCTGTTTCACACGTGAACCGTTCCCCCTACATGGTGTGTGATCGCTGCTTCATTCGGCTCGAACACGCCCGCTTCGGTGATGAGTCCGGTGATCAGTTCAGGCGGTGTGACGTCAAACGCCGGGTTAAAGACGGTGATCCCGACCGGCGCCGTAGGTTGTCCGCCGATATGGGTCACTTCTAGCGCGCTCCGCTCCTCGATTTGAATCACATCGTCCGCCGTCAAATCGAACGTCGAATGCGGGGCCGCGACGTAAAACGGGATCCCGTAATGTTTAGCCAGGACGGCGAGCTGAAGCGTGCCAATCTTATTGGCGACGTGACCCGTCCGTGTGATGCGGTCAGCGCCGACGATGATGGCGTCGACCCCTTTCGCCTGAATCGTCCAAGCGGCCATATTGTCGGTGATGAGCGTGACGTCGATGTCGGCCTGGTCGAGTTCCCAGACGGTCAGGCGTGCCCCTTGGAGGAGCGGCCGCGTCTCACAAGCGAAGACGTTAAACGCGATACCTCGCTCTTTCCCGACGTAAAACGGAGCGAGCGCAGTCCCGTAACGCGACGTCGCGATCGCCCCGGCGTTACAGATCGTTAAGACGTTCCCCCCTGCTGGCAGCACCGTGAGCGCATGCTCCCCGATGGCCCGATACGTGTCGACGTCTCGCTCGAACAGCGCGATGGCCCGATGTTTGATGTCAGTCGCGATCCTTTCAAAGTCGTCTCCGACGTTGAATCCGAGAAGCGACTCGATCACGTTTTGCAGATTGACCGCCGTCGGACGGGTCGCGATCAACCGACGGCCGACGAGGTCGAGCCGGCGTGTGAAGTCCGGGTCATCTTGAAGCCGGACCGCTTCTTTCGCGAGCACGAATGCGCCGAAATAGGCGATGGCCGGCGCGCCTCGGACTTGTAACGTCTCGATGGCGTGCTCCGCCTGTTCGAGCGTCGCGATCGTCACGTACCGCTCCTCATGGGGCAGTAACGTTTGGTCTAAAATGACGAGCTCGTCCCGGTTCGGGTCGAAGCGAATGTTTTGGACTGTCATACGCGTACCCCCGCTAACAGCGTCACTAAATCATCGATCGAACGGATATCGTGGCGCTGTTTAATGAGCGTCGTGCCGAGCGTGAGCGCTTCCCGTTTCCGCTCGAGCCGGACCGTTTCCGGTAACGTCTCGAGGTCATTGACTCCTGCGAGGCCGATGGCGCGGCGAATCAGTTCGCATCCGGCATAGCCGATCGTGTCGCTAAAGATGGTTTGAAGTAGCTCATCGACGAATCCGTCCGTGTTGAACGGTTCGACCGCCGTCTCAAACTTCGTCCGGAACGTCTTCTCAAACGTCTCCCATACCGTCAATACGTCCGTGAACCGTTCGAACCGTTTGAGTGGGTCATGGAACGTCGATAGCGTCAAATGGGCGACGATTTGCCCGATGTCAAAGCCGAACGGTCCATAAAAAGCGAACTCCGGATCGATGACTTTCGTCTCTTGTTGCGTCGCGAAGATGCTGCCTGTATGTAAGTCCCCGTGCAAGAGCGCGTCGTGTTTCGTGACGAAACCGACTTTCAGTTTCGTGACCTCCACTTTCAATTTCTGGTCACGCCAAAGCGCTTCGACGTCCTGACGGAGCGCGGTTTCGATGTTGTTCGATTCGGCATCTTTGTACGGATCGGTGAAGATCAGTTTTTCAGTGATATCGCATAGTTCCGGGTTGTAATAATCCCGTTCTTTCCGCTTCTTCTCAATCGGGCCGGCCGCATAGTCGGACGTCTCAAACAACGTCTGTCCTAAAAACTCACCGATGTGACGGGCAAGTTCAGGATACGTTTTCCCTTCCAAATAGCCCGTCCGGACGATATCAAAGTCGGACAAGTCTTCTAAAATCGTGTAGGCGAGCGTCCGGTCACTGCCGAGAACGACCGGGACGAAACGCGGGACGACGCTGGCGAATTCGCGCAACGCGAGCTGCTCGATCCACGCCCGTTCAAGTGTGAGCGGCCAACTCTCGCCGACGACTTTCGCATACGGTAGCGCCTGCTTGACGATGAGGCTCGTTTCGCCTTGACGGATGCGGAAGACGAGGTTCAAGTTGCCGTCCCCGATCTCCTCGCAATGCGCGATGCCCCCATCTTCGAGTAACCCTAACGTTCTGACGTGCTCGACGACTGTCTGTTCTGTAAATGGTTGATAAGCCATGTCTGTTTCCCCTTTCGGTATATTCCCCACAAAAAAAGCCCCTTTCTCCGCGAGAAAGAGGCACAGCCGTAACGGTTGTTCCTCTCATCTGTCAGACGTATGTCTGGTGGATGTAGCACCGTGCCTACTGGTCGGTTGCTGCGGCGTCATCGGGCCAATTCCCTCTGCCAACTCGCGATAAGAGTGTCGTATTCGATTGTGTGAACTTGTTGTGATGAATAATACGGACTCGACCCCACCTTTGTCAACGGCAATTTGCTGGAGCAACGGTCACTTTTTTTATGCATATATGGTAACAACGAACTCAAACTTTTTTTCTCAAAAAAAGGAATTGACGAACCGGATATTGTGTGACAAAATTCAATTAAATTTCACAACTTCAAAATACATTCTTATCAAGAGCAGACGGAGGGGACAAGCCCGATGATGTCGCAGCAACCGACCCGATTGGGCACGGTGCTAATTCTTGCAGCGTAAGCTGAGAGATAAGAGTTCATTTTTTTATGATGACCTCTTGCCTCGGCATGGGGTCATTTTTTGTTTGACCGGAAGGAGGAACGAACATGAGTATTACTGCCACATATGAAATCAGCCGGACGGACCGCGTCGCGACTGTCGCCGAGAAAATCGCCCTCGAACTGACCGTCGGCACGTGGACGGAACTGCCTCACCTAGAGCAAGAACAATTAAAGGCGTATCGGGGCGAGATCGTCTCAACGACGCATACGGAAACGACGAGCCGCTTCACAATCCGTTATCCGCTCCATAACGTCACGCCCGACTTCTCATCCATCTTGACGACGACGTTCGGGAAATTATCGCTCGATGACTCGGTACGCTTGATCGACTTAACGTTACCCGAAACGCTTGCATCTGAATTCCCCGGAGCAAAGTTCGGTGTTCAAGGCGTTCGTGAGTTGCTCGACGTCCATGATCGCCCGCTCGTCATGAGCATCTTTAAAGGGATCATCGGCCGTGATTTACGCTTCTTAGAACAGCAACTTCGAGACCAGCTCGCCGGCGGCATCGACATCGTCAAAGATGATGAAATCCTATACGACAACCCGCTCACTCCGTCGCTTGAACGAGCTAAAATCGGAGCGGCCGTCATCCAAGAACAGTTCGAAACGACCGGGAAACGTTCGCTCTATGCCATCACGCTCAGCGGTCCGGTGTTCGGGCTGCGTGACCAAGCGCTCCGCTTGATCGAGGCGGGCGCGACGGCACTGTTGTTCAACGTCTATACATACGGGCTCGACACACTCCGCGAACTCGCGAGCGATCCAACAATTAACGTCCCGATTTTGGCGCACCCGGCGTTCGCCGGCGCCTTGACCGGCTCGATCAGCCACTCGCTCTTGCTCGGAAAATTGATCCGCCTCGCGGGGGCCGACTTGACGCTGTTCCCGTCCCCATACGGTTCACTTGCGACACCATCCGATGAGGCGTTCGCGATTCGGGATAGCAGTGCTCGGCCGCACTGGGCGAAGCCGATTCTACCGGTCCCGTCGGCCGGCATCCATCCGGGGCTCGTCCCGGACATCATCCGTGATTTCGGCACAGACGTCGTCATCAACGCCGGCGGCGGCATCCACGGTCACCCAGACGGCGCGGCCGCCGGGGCCCGGGCGTTCCGACAAGCGATTGAGCAAGTATTGGGCGTGGCGAGCCAGACGAACGAGCTCGAGGCCGCGTTAAAGGCGTGGTCAAAACAATGACGATTCACATCTTGTGTGACTTCGATGGGACGATCACGGCCGAGGACAACATCATCGCTTTGATGCGGGCGTTCGCACCGCCCGAATGGCACGCGCTCAAAGACGATGTGCTCGCTCAAGACATCTCGATCCGCTCCGGGGTCGGGCAGATGTTCCAGCTGTTGCCGAGCGCTGACGCTTCGGCGTACCGTGACTACTTGCTGGACCGCATCACCTTGCGCCCAGGTTTCCCAGCATTTTTGGAAGAGATCCGAGAACATGGCTGGAAGTTCGACGTCGTCAGCGGCGGCATGGACTTTTTCGTGCACCCGATCTTGCAAGACCACGTCGCGCCGGACCACATCTACTGTAACGTCGCCGACTTCTCAGGCGAGACGGTACGCGTCGACTGGCCCTACGCCTGTGACGCGCATTGCACGAATGATTGTGGTTGCTGCAAACCGACAATCGCCCGGACGATCGTCGATCCCGTTGATCGCTTGATCGTCATCGGTGACTCGGTGACCGACTTCGAGATCGCCAAACGGGCCGATTTCGTCTACGCCCGTGGGCAACTCATCACGCTCTGTGAAGCAGAAGGCATCGCCTACGCCCCGTTCGAGACGTTCGACGACATCACCCATCACATGAAGGAGGTGCACGTATGAGCGTGACCGCACGTTGGCTTGAACTCGCCGACATTAAAGACGAACTCGCCGCGCGCGACTGGTTCCCCGGAACGAGTGGCAATTTGGCGATTCGTGTCTCCGACGACCCGCTGACCTTCCTCGTCACGGCGAGCGGACGCGATAAACGAAAACGGACCGCGGACGATTTCGTCCTCGTCGACGCGGCCGGCAGGTTACTTGGCGAACAAACTGGTAAACCGTCCGCTGAGACGCTGTTACACGTCGAGGTGTTCAACAAGACCGCGGCGGCGTGTTCACTCCACGTACATACGGTCGACAACAACGTCATCTCCGAGCTCCATGCCGTGAACGGTGAGGTCGTCTTCACGGGGCAAGAGATCATCAAGGCACTCGGGTATTGGGAAGAGGACGCGGTCGTCCGGGTCCCAATCATCGACAATCATGCCGACATCCCGACGCTCGCGGCCGCCTTCGCGCCTCACGTCCATTCAAGCGCCGGTGCCGTCCTCATCCGTAATCACGGCATCACGGTCTGGGGCGAGACGCCGGCTGCGGCGAAGCGCTATTTAGAAGCATACGAATTTTTGTTCAGCTACACGCTAAAACTACGCGCCTTAGGCGTCCATTCATAAGGAGGAACTATCTATGGCAACTGTCTATTTTCAACAAACTGAAGAGCGTCTCGTCGACCAAACTGAAGTGAACGTATTTTTAGAATCGCGTGGTATCCTGTATGAGCAGTGGGACATCGCTAAACTTCCGATCGCGCTTCAAGAAAACTACGAACTGACGGACGACGACAAGCAAGCCATCCTCGCAACGTTCCGTGACGAGATTCAAGACGTGTCGGAGCGCCGCGGCTATCAAACGGCCGACGTCATCTCGCTGTCTGACGCGACACCGAACTTGGACGAACTGCTTGTCAACTTCCAAAAGGAACACCATCATACGGACGACGAGGTCCGCTTCATCGTCAGCGGGCACGGCATCTTCGCCATCGACGACGCCGAACGTGGCTACTTCAACATCGAACTCAATCCGGGCGATTTGATTTCGGTCCCGGTGAACACGCGCCACTACTTCACGCTCCAAGACGACCGCCAAGTCGTCGCCGTCCGCATCTTCGTGACAACAGAAGGCTGGGTGCCGATCTACGAGAAGCAAGACGTGACTGCCTAACAAAAAATCCTGCCTTCCGCATACGCGAAAGACAGGATTTTTTTTAATGCTTGACCGCTGTCGGTTTGGAAGAGAACCAACCCCAAACAGCAATCCCAACCATGACCGACCAGAAGAACAGTGTCCAACCTAACGAGTGGACGAAACCGTCTGGAAGACCCATGAACGCGAACGGTGTACCGGCAATCAATTCCTTGAAGCCAGGGTGTTCGAGGACGAGTACCGTCAACTTCACACCGACCCAGCCGACGATGAGGAAGGCGGCCGTCTCCAGTGTCGGACGTTGATGCAGCAACTTCACGAAGACGCGGGCCGCGAATCGCATCAAGATGACCCCGATGAGTCCACCCGTCAAGACGACGAAGAATTGACCTGAGTCGATTCCACCGATCTCTCCAAGACCGAGCGGCGGCAAGCTGACTGCGAGTGCGACCGCTGCCAAGATCGAGTCGACCGCGAAAGCGATGTCGGCGAACTCGACTTTTACGACCGTCCACCAAAACTCTTTTTTCGTGACCGGCTTCTCGGTAATTGCCGTCTCTTCTTTCGCCTCGGCAGCGAGGTCTTGTCTTGGATCCATCTTGCGCGCCTTATACGTCATATATAGATGTCGCGCGCTCATCCCGATCAAGTAAAGGGCACCGAGTGCTTGGACTTGCCAGACGTTGATTAAGAACGAGATTAAGAATAATGCGATGAAGCGGAAGACGAACGCTCCTAATAAACCGTAGAATAGCGCTTTCTTCTGTTCTGTCCGCGGCAAGTGCTTGACCATGACGGCCAACACGAGCGCGTTGTCTGCAGATAGTAGCCCTTCAAGACCGACGAGTACGACGATGATCCAGGCGTACTGCAGGATTAACTGCCAATCCATTAAAACATCCCCTTTTTGTTTGTGTTCCTTCATATTTAACAGTGATCTATTTTTAAGTTCACAGGAACATTTTATTCCCGTGCGCAAATTAAATCAATCTTCTTTTATTCAATGTCTGAAGTTTTTTCCGCGGAGCAGGTTCAAAGCACGTTCGCGAAGCAAAATGATACCCAGTTTGTATCCATTTCGTGATAAAATCCTAACAAGAACGAGTGGCGGTCATTTGCCCTCTTAAAAAAGGAGAATCCGATTATGTCTACAAGCCATGTCGCTTTACCTACTAAAGCAGAACGACATAAACTATTCGGCTCGGTCCCGCCGGTCAAAGGTACGAAACCGACAGAAAAAGATAAAATGGTCGATCTTCAAAATACACCTAAGAACTTCTTGTTCGCACTCGACAGCGTCGGGATCTCGAACGTCAAACATCCCGTCAACATCGAAACTCCAGACGGCATCCAAGCGACGGTCGCAACGTTTGAATTAACGACATCACTCGTCCAAGATCGTAAAGGCATCAACATGTCCCGCTTGACGGAACAGCTCGACGCGTACCATACGCAAGGCTGGACGTTATCAAACCGCTCGCTCATCGAGTTCGCCCAAGAACTCGCCGAGCGTATGGAACAAACGGAAGGTCAATTGACGGTCCGCTACCCATGGTTCTTCAGCCGGAAAGCACCGGCGACGGGCCTCAGCGGTCTTATGAACGCTGACGTCATGCACAACGTGACGTACAACCTCGAGACGGGTATGGCGAGCGTGACGGTCGGTCTCGTCATCAACGTGACGACGCTATGCCCATGTTCAAAAGAGATCAGCGAATACAGCGCCCATAACCAGCGCGGCTACATCACAATCGAAGCCGGTCTTGACGAAGCGTCGCTCGACGGCTTCGACTGGAGACTCGCATTGCTCGATGCGGCGGAGTCGAACGCATCGGCACCACTTCACCCGGTCTTAAAACGTCCGGATGAGAAACGGGCTACAGAAATCGCTTACGAAAACCCACGTTTCGTAGAAGATATGGTCCGCTTGATTGCAGCCGACTTGTACGAGATGAAACAAGTCGTCAACTTCTTCGTCGAATGCCGAAACGAAGAGTCGATCCACCAGCACGACGCGATCGCGTCAATCACGTTCGATAAACGTGACAACTAAAAACGAGTGAAGCCATGTACTTGGCTTCACTCGTTTTTTTACACACTTTGTATGAGGCGGATCGTCAACAAAAGGACGATCAGGACGATCCACACCGCCCAGATGGTGCGCCATCTGTTCCAGTCGAGACGCTTCACGAACGCGTACACCGTCAAATAGAGGACGATCAAGAGCGGAATGACGACCCACGGATTGTCGAGCATCACGCTTCGACGTCACCGTCCCAAGCGAGCATGCCGCCCTCGACGTTGACGACTTTGAACCCTTCCGATTCCAAATAGTCGCACGCCGTCTGGCTGCGTCCGCCCGAGCGACAGATGACGTGATAGACGTTGTCTTGCGCGAGCTTCTCGGTCACGCCCGGGAATTCAGACAGCGGATAGAGCGGCACGTTCGGGATATGGCCCGCGTCGTACTCGTCTTGTTCGCGCACGTCGATGATGTGGAGCGACTCCCCGTTCTCAAGCTTTTCACGTAATTCGGTTGCATGGATGCTTTGCATGCTGTTTCCCCCTTAAATTGTTATCCCCTACTAGTTTACCTCAGTTTCGTGTCGGACAAACTCCAATTGATGGTCGTCTCGTCATCGCAGTAGAAACCTTTCAGACCACAACGTTCGACCATGTCACTTACCCAAGACTGACTGCCGCAAAATAAAGTGAAGTGGCTATCCCATGGCGGTACGATGAGCCAATCATGCTGATAGCCGAAAAACGTGCGATGATTCATGTCCCATGTATCGGCTGCAAGAACTTCTCGAATGTTGATAAGATGGCGCTCCGTACAAAATTCGTCGCCGCTCCATATCCATTCTTCTCCCGTCTCCAGAAGCGCCCTTAATACCCGATTCTTTAAGAAATCAGACAGCTCGCCTTCGCCAGGTGGGAGTAAATTCTCGCGCTCGCAAAATTCGATGATTCGATTTGCGCCTTCTTTATCTTCGGCATGCGGTTTCAACGCCCCAATCATCGTTCGGAGTGCGTGATCGATACGTTTGACGTCTTCAAAACCAAGTTGGCGGCGCATATCTTCCCATGCGACGGCACGAAAATGCTGTTCCACTTCGTTTTTGTTCATCTCGACATATCGGTCAATTGCTTTAGGATCTTCTATCGGTCCGAGAAACGGATGGTACGCGACGAACACTTCTTCAAACACGCCCTCATAGTAAGTTTTAATCGGAAAATCATCTCCACCGCCGAACATGGCGTAGCGATGTCCTTCCGGTAAAGTGATGGCTCCCTCAATCTCCTCCATGTGACCGCCTCCTTTTCCAATAGTTTACAACTACGCATCAAAAAAAGCATCCTCCGCTGTGGGAAGATGCTTCTGACTTACGCTTCGTTGCGCTCGTCAATCGCTTGTGCCGCTGTGATGAGCGTCAATTTATAGACGTCTTCTTCATTACAGCCACGCGACAAGTCGTTGACTGGCTTGTTGAGACCTTGCAAGATTGGTCCGATCGCTTCGAATCCGCCGAAACGTTGAACCATCTTGTAGCCAATGTTCCCGGCTTCGAGGCTCGGGAAGACGAACACGTTGGCGTTACCGGCGACGTCAGAGCCCGGTGCTTTCTTCGCTGCCACGCTCGGGACGAACGCTGCGTCGAACTGAAGCTCACCATCGATTGGAAGGTTTGGCGCTTTCTCTTTGGCGAGACGCGTCGCTTCGATGACTTTCTCGGTTTCAGGCGACTTCGCCGAACCTTTCGTCGAGAAGCTGAGGAGCGCGACTTGCGGCTCGATGCCGAACGTCTTCGCCGTCAACGCTGACAAGTAGGCGTTCTCGGCAAGGTCGGCCGCATCCGGTGCGATGTTGATCGCACAGTCCGAGAAGACGTATTGCTCATCGTCACGTACCATGATGAATACACCTGACGTCTTTTTGATGCCTTCTTGCATCTTGATGATTTGAAGTGCCGGACGGACCGTGTCGGCCGTCGCATGCATCGCACCCGAGACGAGACCTTCCGCTTTGCCCGTGTGGACGAGCATCGTACCGAAGTAGTTCACATCTGACGACAACAATTCACGAGCTTGTTCAGCCGTCGCTTTGCCTTTACGGCGTTCGACGAACGATTCGACGAGCGTGTCGATATCTTCGTATGTCGCTGGGTCGTACTGTGTCAAGTTCGAGATATCAAAGCCGTGTTTCGCTGCGACTGCATCGATGTCCGCTTTCGGACCGACGACGATTGGGTTGACCATGCCGTCATTTTTTAAACGGACTGCAGCTCCAAGGACGCGCTCATCGACGCCTTCTGCTAAGACGATGGTCGGACGAATCGGGCTGACTTTTTGCTTCAACGTGTCAAATAATTTCATGGTAAGTGAACTCCTTTTCGATTGGAAGATATCTATGTTTTCTCTTTAGGACACAATTGTCCGTATGCGTGTTTTATTATACACAGTCCTTTTTTTAAAATAAACTATTCTGCCCATATCGTCATAAATCGCTTGAAATCAGTCATTATATGAATAGAACAGTTATGTATTTATGACTGATACAGGTTGCTGTGAAGCCGTTTACATTTCTGTGTCCGCTTTTTCCTTTCCCCGGTCTCGATTGTGATTACCCTCACAGACAGCGCCAAATTTGCCAGGCGGTAAAGTGTCTGTGGTAAAATAAACAGCGAAGCCAAGTCTTGAAAGGAGTTTTTTCATGTCAGAACGTCCAGCACCGACAACCGAAACACAGCACGCAGCCGCCACATTAGACGGTTGGTATACGCTCCATGATTTCCGCTCGATCGATTGGACACGCCTAAAAGCAGTCGACAAAGAGGCGCGTCAAGAAATGATTGAGGAGTTCGTCGCCTTCCTCGCCTCGCTTGAAGACGTCGAAACACGCGGAGAAGGCAGTCACGCCTTCTATTCAATCCTCGGTCAAAAAGCGGACGTCGTCCTCATGGTCCTTCGTCCGACGTTCAAAGAGCTCGAGCAAGTCGAACTCGCCCTTCGTAAGACGAAACTGTACGACTATATGATCCCATCGTACTCTTACGTCTCGGTCATCGAGCTCGGCATGTACCGTGGCTCTGGTGACGGAGATCCATACGAGAACCCGCACATCCGCTCGCGCTTGTACCCGACGTTGCCGAAAGCAGCCCACATCTGCTTCTATCCGATGAGCAAGGCGCGCCGTGACGAGGACAACTGGTATACGCTGTCGATGGACGAGCGGAAAGACCTCATGTACCGTCACAGCATGATCGGCCGCAGCTATGCCGGCAAGATCCAGCAGTTCATCGGCGGATCGACCGGATTTGACGGCTGGGAATGGGGCGTCACGCTCTTCGCGGAAGACTCGCTCCAATTTAAGAAGATTGTTTACGAGATGCGTTTCGATGAAGTCAGCGCCAAATATGGGGAGTTTGGTGACTTCTACGTCGGAAACATCCTTCCAAAAGAAGAACTCGGCACATTCCTCGGTTGATTGAGGTTTACGCATCGACCCCCTCGGGAAACATCGTTGTAGAGGCACTTACAACAATGATCAATGAGGTGAACAACGATGCGCGTGTTCAAGGAATCAGATCGAGACACTGCAAAACGTTTAGATTCGTTCATTGAACGAATGACCCCGACAGCAGAGCTAGTCCAAATTCGATTTGAACAACAATTACAACATACACAGCGAAAGGGTCAGGCGAAAGCCTGACCCTTATTTTGTCTTCGCGTGAAGCGCGTCGCCAAGGAACGTCGCGAGTTCTAGCATGCCGTATTGACCTGCCTTCGCTTCCGCGTCCGAGTTATAGTTCGTATTCGTGTTGACGTCGTACGCATAGACGTTACCGTCACGGTCTTCGATAATCTCGATCCCCGCGACTGCGATATTATTTTTTACCAAGAACGCTTCTAGTTGATCGATGATCGGATCGGCAAACCCGTCGACGATTTCAAATTTGGCCGGCGGCGTCTCGCCGACCGGGCAGAATTGGTCTTCAATCGAGCACGCATCCGCCGGGCATAGTTCGAACCCTTCCGACGTGTCGACCCGTACCGCGTAGAGGAACTTTCCGCCGATAAATTCACAGCGCGTGATGAACGGTTTCGGCGCTTCGATATATTGTTGGATGAGCGTGATGCCATCGACCGAGTCCTCGAACGCCGGTCCGTACACATACCCTTTCAACGCCTCAATCGAATGGAACAGCTGCACGCCAAGCCCTTTACCAGCCCGGTTATGCTTCGTGATGAACGGGCTCATGCCAAGCTTCTCGGCCGCCTCGATGATTTGTTTTTTTCCGACGGCAGCGATCGTCCTCGGCACACGGATCCCTTCTTGACGAAGCGCCGTATACTGGTTGACCTTGCTCACTTCGAGGCGAATCGCCCGTGTCCCGTTGAAGACGGTCCGTCCGTTCGCCTCGAGCCAGGCAAGTACCCCTTCCGTCAGCTCTGGCGCGTAGCGATGCCCGCGCGTATGTGACGACGCACTCATCCGGTTATAGAACACACCATCTGGCGGCGTCGCTTCAATATCGATGATTCCTTCATCTAAATGCCACAGTTCATATGGAAGCGATAACTCCTCGAGCCGTTTGACGAGATGGTCCGTCCACTCATTGTTTTCATGCAAGACGTGAATTTTAGCCATATGAATCCCCCTTTGATACTCCTAATGTACCACACCGATATCCGACTATTCCAATTAGCATAATTGACGATACGTTCATTCTTATTTCATAACGGTTTCATGGTATAATGAACTTAATAATCTATGTGAAAAGTGACAATTTCAAAGGGAAGTGATGTGTTTGACTGCACCTATTTTAAGTACAGACGTTTCAATCCTCTTGTTCGGTCTCCTCCTCGTCGCGGGAGTTTTGGCCACGCGCGTGTCCACCCGTTTTGGCCTTCCTGCGTTGATTCTGTTCATGGGGATCGGCATGGTCATGGGCAGTGACGTCACCGGCTTAATCTTCTTCGATGACTCGAACCTTGCCCAGATGATTGGAATCTCCGCTCTGATCGTTATTTTGTTCGAAGGTGGTCTGCAGACGAAATGGGCCTCGATTCGGAGTGTCCTCGCTCCGTCCGCCTCGCTCGCGACGATCGGCGTCTTATTGACGGCCGGATTCGTCGCCGTAGCCGTTCGTTTCGTATTCGGTTTCGACTGGATTGAGTCTTTCCTATTCGGTGCCATCATCGGCTCGACCGATGCTGCCGCCGTATTCGCCGCCTTTAAAGGAAAGAATATCGCACCGAAAGTCGGCGCGACACTCGAAGCCGAGTCCGGCACGAATGACCCGATGGCGATGTTTTTAACGATCCTCGCTCTCGACTTCATGTTGAAACCGGACACGACGATTTGGGACGGCATTGGGATGTTCATCCTCCAGATCATCGTCGGGGCGTTCGCCGGGTACATGCTCGGGAACCTGTCACGGCTCATGCTCAATCACTTGCGCCTTGAGTCGAGCGGCCTGCACGCCGTCCTCATGATTTCGATGGCGTTCATGACGTATGGAGTGGCCGCCTATTTCGCCGGCAGCGGCTTGCTTGCCGTCTATCTTGCCGCGATGATCGTCGGGAACGCCCACACCGCCCACGAAGTGACCATCGTCCAATTTTCGGAGGCGCTCGCTTGGATCATGCAAATTATCATGTTCGTCATCCTCGGCCTTCTCGTCTATCCGAAACAACTGTTCGACCCAGAACTCATTTGGAAAGGGCTGTTGATTTCATTTTTCCTCATGTTCGTCGCCCGTCCGATCGCCGTTTACTTATCGACGATCGCGATGCCGTTCACGCATAAGGAAAAACTGTTCATCTCCTGGGCCGGCCTAAAAGGAGCGGTCCCGATCGTGCTAGCGACGTTTCCGCTCATCGCCGGGATCGACAACAGCCAACTCATCTTCAACGCCGTCTTCTTCGTCGTCGTGACGAGCGCGTTGATTCAAGGAACGACGCTCACACCGCTCGCGGCCAGACTGAACCTGCTCGGGCCGGATAAGATTCGCTCACCGTATACGATCGCGCTCGTGTCGAGTAAACAGTCGCAGCATCAGCTCGTTCCGTACGTGGCGACAGAAACGTCATCGATGATCGGACGCACGCTCGCCGACATCACGTTACCGCCGAACACGGTCGTCAATGCGATCGTCCGCAAAGACTACCTCATCCCGCCTACGGGTCAAACGAAAATTGAGCCGGGCGACTTATTGTACGTCCTCGCCTCGACGTATCGTCACGACCAACTCGATCGCAAGTTCGGCGAAGACGGGCTTGAACGCGTCGAGCTATGAACGAACAAGGACCGTGCCCGAGGCACGGTCCTTGTTTTATGCTTTGACTCGACGCGCCGCTGCGATCAAATCGGCGACGTCTTGCTCGCGTCCGGCGTGGAGCGCCTCGACGATGAAACTGCCGACGACGACCCCGTCACACGCCTCACCGAGCGCTTGTACTTGGTCTTCCCGATGGACACCGAATCCGGCGAGTACCGGGACCGGAGACCGTTCTGTCAACGAGCGCAAATGGGCGAGCAGTTCGTCCGGGAACGCGTCGACTTTTCCGGTCGTCCCTTTGAGCGTCACCGCGTAGACGAACCCCTCGGCCTGACTTAAGATCGTGTCGATTCGTTGTTTGTTACTCGTCAATGTGACGAGCGGGACGACCGCGACCCCGTTCCGTTCGATCCCTGCGAATAGTTCGAGGCTCTCTTCGAACGGCAAATCGGGGATGATGACACCGCTGACGCCGCATGCGGCCGCACGGTCGAAGAACGGTTGGATTCCGAACCGGAACACCGGATTCAAGTATGTCATGAGGACGATCGGGACTGAGAAACGCTCAGTTCCTTCTATTAAATAATCCAACACACTAGAGAGCGTCACGCCGTTCGCGAGAGCACGCATCCCCGCCGCCTCGATGATCGGCCCGTCCGCTACCGGATCTGAGAACGGGATCCCGAGCTCGATCGCCGTCGCGCCCATCGCTTCAAGCCGTTCGATCGTCGGAATGAGTTGATCGAGTCCGCCGTCTCCGGCCATGATGTAAGGGACGAACGCTGCCCCGTCTCTATTTCGAATCGCTGTCTCTAAGCTCATTTCCGTCCCACCCTTTCTCGAATCGTATGCACATCTTTATCGCCTCGGCCTGACAGACAGATGACGAGCAAATCGTCCTCGTCCATCGTCGCGGCGAGCGTCTCGGCATAGGCGAGCGCATGTGACGACTCGAGTGCCGGAATGATGCCCTCATGTCGACTGAGTGACATACATGCCTCTAACGCTGCCTCATCGGTGACCGCCGCGTAACGGACACGCTCGATGTCTTTCAAGAAACTATGTTCTGGTCCGACCCCAGGATAATCGAGGCCGGCCGAGATCGAGTGCGCTTCTTGGATTTGCCCGGCCCCATCTTGGAGCACGTACATGAGCGAGCCGTGGAGCACGCCGACCTCACCTTTCGTGAGCGTCGCCGCATGCTTGTCCGTATCGACGCCGCTTCCTGCTGCCTCGACACCGTACAAGGCGACATCCTCGTCATTCAAGAACGGGTAGAACATCCCCATGGCGTTGCTGCCACCACCGACGCAAGCGATGACGGCATCCGGCAAGCGTCCGGTCTTATCTAAAATTTGACGCCGCGTCTCTGTTCCGATCACACTTTGGAAGTCACGTACCATCGTCGGGAATGGGTGTGGTCCAAGTACAGAGCCCATGACGTAGTGCGTATCGTCAACGTGTTTGACCCAGTAGCGTAACGCCTCGTTGACCGCATCTTTCAATGTTCGGCTGCCTGACTTGACCGGAATGACCGTCGCCCCGAGCAGTTCCATCCGAAACACGTTCAACTCTTGCCGCTCGACATCGACCTCACCCATGAAAATCGTACATTCTAAGTTGAGCAGCGCGCACACCGTCGCCGTCGCCACACCATGTTGTCCGGCACCGGTCTCAGCGACAATTTTCTGTTTCCCCATCCGCTTGGCGAGAAGCGCCTGCCCGATCGTGTTGTTGATCTTGTGGGCACCGGTATGGTTCAAATCCTCACGTTTCAAGTAGACGTTCGTCCCGAGGCGTCGACTCATGTTCTCCGCATAGTAGAGCGGCGTCTCCCGTCCGACGTATTCGCTGAGCAACTCGTCGAAGCGTTCTTGAAATTCAGGATCTAACTTCGCTTCCTCATAAGCCACCTCGAGTTCTTCAACTGCTTGCATGAGTGTTTCCGGTATATACTTTCCTCCGTACGGGCCAAACTTTCCGTTCACTGGTTGTGTGTACATGGTGTTTCCTCCTTGGCACGTCTGATGAACGTGCGAATTTTATCGATATCTTTCTCTCCATCTGTCTCGACACCGCTTGAGACGTCGACCCCGTCAGGCCGTACGTCATGCATCGCTTGTCTCACGTTATCGGCCGTCAAACCACCGGCGAGCCAGAACGTTCGCTTGGGGCGTTCCAACTGTGACCAGTCGAGCGTCTCCCCGCTTCCGGGCGTCGGTGCATCCAGTAAGACGATATCTGCCTCTGTCTTGCTACTCGCTTCGATGATCGGCAGATTGAACTGCCGGAACGATTCAAACGGCAACGTGCGCCGGTGCAGTTGGATATCCGTCAATCCACACGTGATCGCCGTCTCGACCTCCTCAAGCGTCGGGTCGAGGAACACTCCGACGACACGGACGTGATTCGGGATCAACTGCCGTAGCCGTTTCGCCGTCGTCACATCGACTTGGCGTGAGCTGTTCGCGAACACGAAGCCGATCGCATCGGCCCCGGCTTCAACCGCCGCCGTCACGCTTGCTTCTGTTTTTAATCCACATATTTTAACGAACACGTCTTCAGCTCCTCAATCAACGCCGTCGGGTCATCCTGTCGCATAAGCGCCTCTCCGACGAGAATGGCTTTGGCTCCCGCGTCTCGCAGTCGGCTCGCTGATTCGCCGGTGCTGACTCCGCTCTCACTGACGAACGCCACGTTCGGATAACGCTTCATCAATTCAATCGATGTCTCAAGCGATACGTCGAACGTCTTCAAGTTCCGGTTGTTGATGCCGATCAGCACGTCCTCAAGTTCGAGCGCCGTCTGGAGCTCGGCTTCATCGTGCACTTCGACGAGCACGTCGAGGCCGATCAGGCGTGCGTGTTGCTTCAACGCGTGCAGGCGAGTCGGATGCAGCGCCGCGACGATCAACAACGCCGCGCTCGCGCCGGCCGCTTTCGCCCGATCGAGCTGCCGTTCATCGATGATGAAGTCTTTACACAGGACCGGGATATCGACGGCGTCAGCGACTTGGCGTAAGTCATCGAACGACCCATTAAAGTACGTCGTATCCGTCAGCACCGAAATCATCGTCGCACCGGCCCGTTCGTAAACCTGAGCCCGTTCGGCCACATCCAGTTCGGCTCGAATCACGCCTTTTGATGGGGACGCCCGCTTAATTTCCGCGATGATATGAAACCCGTCCGCGACCAGCCTCTGTAACGAGATCGGCTCTGTCGCCGTGACCGTGACGTCTTGCATCTGATTGACCTCTTCGATTTTCGTCCCAATAATTTTCGTCAAGTAGCTCATGCGCCCACCTCCGTTTTTTGTAGTTGCTTAAGGACGCGGACGGCGTGGCCCTCGTCGATGCTTCGGCTCGCCTCGGCCACACCTTCACGTAACGTCTTGACGGCGCCGTATGTGCATAATGCGAGTGCCGCATTCAACAAGACGACGTCCCGCGCCGGTCCTGCCGCGCCGTTCAAAACGGCGACGAGCGTCTTCGCATTCTCTTCGGGTGTACCACCTTGTAGCGCCGACAGCGGTGCCCGCATCAACCCGACGTCTCGCGGGTCGACTTGATATCGTGCCGTCTGCTCTCCGTCAAAGAAGAGTACCTCGTTCGCACCAACGAGGCTCGCCTCATCGAGTCCGCCGGCCCCATGGACGACCATGCCCCGTTCGACTCCGAGATGGCGCATCGCCGTAGCCATCTTCTCAATCAAGTCTGGATGGTAGACGCCGATCAATTGCCGTCTCGGCTTGAGCGGGTTCGTCAGCGGACCGATTTGATTGAAGATCGTCGCCGTCCCGAGCCGTTTTCGCACCGGCATGACATGTTTCATAATCGGGTGGACATGTTGGGCGAACAAGAAGCTCAAGTTCGTCCGCTCAAGTTCAGCTAACACGTCGTCAGCACTTTGGACAATCGGGATATTCAACGCCTCGAGCACATCGGCGCTACCCGACCGGCTCGACACGCTCCGATTCCCATGTTTCGCGACCGGGATACCAAGTCCGGCGAGAACGAACGCGACGGTCGAACTAATGTTGAACGTGTTCGCTCCGTCACCGCCGGTCCCACAAACGTCGAGCACAGGGAGCGTCGTCTCCGGGAACGTCGCCGCTTCACGGATATAATCGGCCAGCCCCGCCATCTCTTCGGCCGTCTCGCCGCGTGCTTTCAATGCGAGAAGCACCTCGGTGATTTGCGTTTCATCCGCTTGAAACAACTCGGAAGCCGCCTGTTTCATCTCGGTCGTCGTCACTTGGTTCGTCAGTAGTCGTGTTAACATGTCCGTTCCTCCTTAAGCGATTTGGGTATAAAAAAACTCCATACGACGTCTGTCGTATGGAGGACGGTATGGACCGCGGTGCCACCTCTCGTTGGATCAATCGATCCCACTTTCCGATGCTATCACATCGTATCCTGATAACGGTGGAAGCCGTCACGGCCTACTAACATTCAGCCGTGCTCTCATGAGCCCATTCACGTGACGGTCTCGGTCAGGATCCCACCACCCCTGACTCTCTGTACGAGACTTCTTCACGCTACTCTTCTCAATCATCGATTTAAGATTCAATTTAAAAAACAAAAAAGGGTCACTCGGTCCAACTCACAGCTCACGCTATGAGAAGGACGAGTAACCCCGTGGTGCCACCTTCGTTGGTTCATATAGAACCCGCTTCACGGACAATCATCCGCTTCCCCGTGATAACGGTGGGTAACCCGCTAAAGCCTACTAAAAATTTCGGTTTAGAGCTCGGAAGTCCATTCGCGACGTCCCACATACTGATTCACACCAACCATCAGCTCTCTGTCATGCGGGGACCGTCGTTACTTCTCTTCGTCGACGCCTTTGTTCGTTTCAGTTAAGTTAACTCGTACTATACCGTTCCCGATTCATCCTGTCAAACAAAAGTGTGCAAAAAAACTTTGCTTCTATAAGTGCGGACGAATCGACCGCATGTTTCAGAACGTCGCAAGTTGACACGTGATTTTTTTGTCTGCTATAGTCGTCCCCAACAACACTTCACTCAACTAAAGGAGATTTGACTTTGGAAACTAGTAAACTAAAACGTGAACTGTCGACCCGACAGCTCACGATGATCTCGCTTGGCAGCGCCATCGGAACGGGCCTCTTCCTCGGAAGCGGCCTCGCCATCCAAACGGCAGGACCGAGCGTGCTCGTCAGTTACGCCATCGGGGCGTTTATCGTCCTCTTGCTCATGGGTTGTCTCGCCGAGATGACCGTCGCTCATCCGACTTCAGGCTCGTTCGGCACAATCGCCGAGCGTTATGTCCATCCGCTCGCCGGCTTCTTGGTCCGTTACTCGTACTGGATCGCCAACGTCCTCGCAATCGGGGTCGAAGTGAGCGCAATCGCGATTTACATGCGCTACTGGTTCCCGGATGTGAACGGATTCGTCTGGGTCGCCGTGTTCGGCGGATTGCTCATCTACGTCAACGCTCGGCACGTCCATACGTTCGGGACAACCGAATACTGGTTATCATTCATCAAAGTCACTGCCATCATTCTTTTCATCGTCCTCGGTGCGGCCGCACTGTTCGGCCAACCGGGCTCACCAATCGAATCGATCACGACCGGAAATGAAGGGTTCTTCGCTTTCGGATTTTACGGCATGTGGGTGACAATTTTCATCTCGCTCTTCAGTTTCCTCGGGACAGAGCTCGTCGCCGTCACGGCCGGCGAGGCGAAAGACCCGGACCGCGCCGTACCGAAGGCGCTGCGGGCGACCGTTTTCCGCTTGACGTTCTTCTATTTGATCACGATCGCCATCATGCTCATGCTCATCCCATGGCAGCAGGCTGGTATCGATCAAAGCCCGTTCGTCCTCGTCATGCAGCAGTTTGACGTGCCTGGCGCGGCTAGCATTTTGAACTTCGTCATCTTGGTCGCCGCCTTGTCGGCGATGAACGCGCAATTGTATGCCTCGACGCGCATGATGTACTCGCTCGCCGAAGCCGGCGACGCACCGCGTATCTTCAAAAAAGTAAGCACCAGCGGGATTCCGATGCCTGCCTTGTTCGTTTCGACAGGCGGGATCGTCCTCGCGGCACTGCTTCAAGTATTCATGGAGACGTCGTATCCGTTCCTCATGGGCATCTCGATGTTCGGAGCGATCTTCACATGGTTCATGGTCTTCGTCTCACACTTATTCTTCCGCAAAAAATGGACGGGACGTAAACTCCCTGTCCGTATGATTGGCTATCCGTTCTTACCGCTCCTAGGTGCCGGTCTGCTGCTCAGCTTAATGATCACGACATGGTTTACCGATTTCAACATCTTACTCAAGTTCGGGATCCCATGGTTGGTCGGCTTAACGATCATCTATCTCGTTCGCGAGCGATTCCGTAAGACTGACACAAAACAAGACGACATCGAGCAAGCTAATTAAAAATAGTGCCTATCCGCAATGGATGGGCACTATTTTTTCGCAAAAACGAGCACCCGTCGCGATTGACGAGTGCTCGTTTGTTTAGGATTAGAAGAACTGACGTGGGTTGACGGTGCTACCGGCGCTCGAAGACGAGTATGAGTAGCTGCCTTGGTGGATTTCAAAGTGAAGGTGCGGGCCTGAAGAGTTTCCAGTGTTCCCGAGCGTTCCAATGTTTGATCCTTGCGTCACACGCTGACCAGCGCTAACTGATACCGAGTTCATGTGCGCATAGACAGTCGTCCAAACTTGACCGCCAATGACGTGGGCGATCATGACGTGGTTCCCATAAGCGCCACCCCATCCAGCCCGAATGACCGTTCCTGTTGCCGAAGCCCGGATCGGTGTACCGACTGGTCCGGCGATATCGACACCGTTATGGAACGAATAGCCGAACTGTCCGCTTGCCGGTCCGAAACCTTGCGAGAAACGACCAGTCGTCGGTTGAATGAATTTCGCGCTCGATGGTGCCGGTGCCGAAGCTGTCGGCGTAGTCGGTACCGGTTTAGGAGCCGGTGCCGGTTTTGGTGTCGGCTTTGGTGCTGGCTTAGGCTTAGGTGCCGGTGGTGCAGCCGGTTTAGAAGCTGTCACATTATTTTGTGTCGTTTGGTTTGAAGACGACGATGACTGGGAATTAGTATTACTGTTCTGCTTTTTCTGAGCAGCAGCTTGTGCAGCAGCAGCTTTAGCCGCTTCTTCTTGACGTGCAGCTTCAGCTCTCGCTTCTTCGGCTTGTTGCGCGGCCGCTGCTTTGGCAGCCTCAGCTTGGCGTGCCTCTTCAGCTTTACGAGCCGCTTCTTGACGTGCTGCCTCTTCCGCACGACGACGCGCTTCTTCTTCTTCACGGCGCTGTGCTTCGATTTCAGCTGCAATCGCTTCTTCTTGAGCGATCAACGTCGCTTCGATTTCTTGTAGGTCGAAGATTTGCGTTTCAAATTCGATATTTTTCTCTTCGAGTTCTTTGATGCGAGCTTCACGCTGTTTCATCTTCTTCTCGAGTTCGGCTTGACGCACTTCGAGTGCTTTCTGTTGCTCTAGAAGTGAGGCCCGCTCTGCTTTGAGTGCGGCTTGTGCTTCTTGAAGAGACAGACGTGTCGCTTCGTAGTCGTTGAACAACTCTTGGTCGCTACGTTGGATCGTACCAGCCGTAATCATGCGTGTGATCAAGTCAGAGAAGTTTTTTGATCCAAAGATAAATTCTGCCCAGTTGATTGAACCGCCACCGTTCGTTTGCATCGTGGCCATCCGCTCTTTCATCATTTTTTCTTGAGCGATCATCTTTTTCTCGTAACCTTTAATGTCCGCTTCGAGATCTTCAATCTTCATCTCGGTACGCTTGATTTCTTGGCGTTTCGCCGCTACGTCGTAGATGATGTCTTGAAGCTGAGCGTCCATCTTATTGACTTCTTCTTGTACCTTCGAGATTTCTTTAGTGTTCTGTTCGATTTTCGAAGACGTATTCGATTGATTCTGTTTGACGCTATTGCGTTGTTCTTTAACTTTTTTCTGTTGCTCTTGTTTTTCTTTGATTGTCGTCGAGGCATCGGCTACCGAGTGCGTGCCGAGAAGCAAGGCGCTTAGCGTAAGTGTCGAGACAGTACGTTTCCAATTGATCAATGCAGACATCCTTTCTAATTTGACGGTCTAGTTTTACATACTCTATTTAAGTCGGTCGTTTTGCTATGTAACAAAAACGATTAATTTTTCAGTTTCAACACGGCTAATTATATCGAAGTCTCGAATGTTTTCCTGTTAAAGTTATATTTCACTTTGATTACGACAAAGAAGAGGGAAAGCCGTTGGCATTCCCTCTTCTTTGTATTTCAACGTTTTTTCGATTTTTTATGGCTTGAAACGTTTCTGTCATAGTAGCTGAAAATAGCAAATCATTTACCTTATTTCAAAAAAGCATATTCCAGCATTTTTTCTAAACTCATCCATTTCCAAAAAACGTAAAAAAGGTCAGTCTGACTTCTCGCTCAAGGCGAAGATGACAGGACTGACCGAATGTTCGTTGCGGGTGTGAAATCGAGGGGGCTCACACGTCTAATCATACAGACGAAGTGTTAACGCTCGATGGACATTTCGTTAAAGTTTGAACGCACCGATGATGACGAACACCCACGCCGCGATGAAAAGAACACCACCGATTGGTGTGACCGCACCAAGTTTCGTGATACCTGTAAGTGCCATGACATACAAGCTGCCCGAGAAGAACAGGATGCCGGCAAACATGAGCCAACCGGCTGTGTTGAATTGACTGATGCTCACTTTCGTCAAAATACTAGCGAGCGCAATGATGCCGATCGCATGGATCATGTGGTACAAGACCCCCGTCTGCCAGTTCGCGAGCATGTTCGGTGCCAGACGCTCTTTCAATGCGTGGGCCCCGAACGCGCCGAGCGCGACACCGAGTGCCATCAAGGCAGCACCGGTAATGAGTAATAATTTCATATGGTTTCCCCCTTATCTCACTTTTCGTGCTGGTAAATTCCACTTCCGATAGTAGGATATCACTCGAAGCGCCGCGACGACAATCAATAACGCATACACCGGAAGTCCGCCTTCGAGCCGGAAGTAGTACGTGACGACCGCGATGATGATTGCCCAAATCGCGTACACTTCCGCCTGCAAGACGAGCGGCTTGCGCCCCGCGAGCAAGTCGCGGACGACACCACCGCCGACTCCGGTCAGGACGGCTGCCGCAATCGCTGCTGACAACGGCAAATCCAATTTGATGGCCACTTGCGCCCCTTGGAAAGAGAATGCGACCAAGCCGATCGCATCGACGATGACGCCCCATCTTTCCCAATGCGGCAAGACGACGCTCGGGAGCAGGAAGATGAGGAGCGCGACGAGAAAACAGAGAATAAATAAATCGTTTTGTTGCCAAATCAAACTGACGGGGTTGCCGAGCAAGACGTTGCGGATTGCCCCGCCGCCGAAAGCAGTCGTGAAGGCGAGCAACCAAACTCCAAAAATATCGTATTTTTCGTCCATCGCGATGATGGCTCCACTCGCCGCGAACGCAATCGTTCCGACGACGTTCAATAATTCCCACTCCATAAACATCCCTTGCCCTTTCTCGAAAGCATTATATGGTAAAGTAAAGATACAAAAAATCAGATCAGTCGAGCGACTGCTTGTAAAGGATGTCGATATTTTTATGAAACGAATCGCCTTGTTCCGCATATGGATCATCGTCACAATGTTCGCCCGATTCATCATTAAGATTTATTCATTCTCTCGCAAACAGCAGCAGGGTCTCGCCTCTCCGGAAGAGTACGAGGCGCTCATGTTGCAGCTCGCCCGCGAGTATAAACGTAACGCGCTCCGCCTAGAGGGACTGTTGATCAAGCTCGGTCAATTTTTGTCGATCCGGGCCGACTTGCTGCCGCCGTCCGTCCTTAATGAGTTGTCAGAGCTCGTCGACCGCGTACCGACGTCAGGTTGGGACAAGTCTCGTGCCATCCTCGAAGCCGAATGGGGCGTACCGTACACCCAAGTCGTGAAAGACGTCGGCATCGACGCCGTCGCCTCCGCCTCGATCGGCGAGGTCTACGGGGCCACGCTTCTTGAAAACGGGAAACGGGTCGCGCTCAAAATCCAGCGCCCGGACATCGAAAAAATCATCCGTACCGACTTCAAAGCGATGCGAATCGTCACGACGATGCTCAAACGGACACCGCTCGCCAAATCGACCGACTTAGATAGCTTATATCGCCAAATGATTTTTGTCATCGGGGATGAACTAAATTTCCAAACCGAATTAAAAAACGCGCTGTATTTCAAAGCGAAATATGCTGAAAATCCAGATGTTTATATCCCGGGCTACTACGACCATTTATGTACGAATCGGGTATTGACGATGGATTGGGTCGACGCCCGTCGCATCACCGATATTGCGTTCTTAAAAGAAAACAATATCGACCGCTCCGCTCTCGCCGAACGACTATTTACGATGGCCGCGGAACAACTATTATTCGGCGGACAGTTCCACGCCGACCCTCACCCTGGGAACGTCCAGATCCGGGCCGACGGAACGATCATCCTGCTCGACTTCGGCATGGTCGGCTCGTCGACCGCGCAAGATATGGCGACGATACGGAAGATCTTGCAGGCGTTCATCTCGCTCGATTACGACGGTGTCGTCGATGCCCTCGAAGACTTGCGCTTCTTGTTGCCGACAGCGAATAAACATAACATCCGCCAAGCGATCGAAAAAGCGGTCACATTCTATTTAGAGACCGACATTAATACGGTCGATACGAAATTGATCGAAAAAGTACTCCAAGATATCCAACTGCTCGTGAAGAACGAGCCGATTCAACTGCCGGCCGAGTTCGCCTTCTTCGGTCGTGCCGCCTCGACGTTGCTCGGGATTTTACAGATTCTCGACCCGAAAATCGATTTGTTCACGCTCGGTAAACCAATCGTGATTCAATGGCTCGAATCAGACGGGACGACAATCCAAAACCGCTACGTCATGACGGCGCTCAACTACGGCAAGAAACTGTTGAACGTACCGCCGTTGCTCGAGAACTATTTGAAAGAGCCGACCCGGAAACGGTTGTCTGAGCAGGCGATGTTCCAACGCGAGCTCGAATCGAAAGAATTGCTCCATCGCCAGACGTTCAACTCGGGTGTCATTGTTCTCGGATTGCTCGTCGGTCTGTTCGGCTACATCCGACCTGACGAATGGCTATTTTGGTCGGGTGGTGTCGTCGCCGTCGTCGCCTACTTTAATTCAAGACGCCTCGGTCGAAAGATTCGCCATTTGGCCCGTCAAGATTTTCGTGTCTGATCCCGTCACTCATTTGAGTGACGGTTTTTTTCTGGAGCCACCTCCCGATATACGCAGCGACTTGTTGCATGTCCCGTTCGGTCGTCCATCCCATCGTCGAGACCTGGACACAGTTCAACTGTTGTAAATACATACTTTCGTACTGAATGTGATAACCGTAATATGCTAATTGTCGTCCCAATTCGATCGAGGACCGATCTTCCGGTAACATAATCGATAAAATACCAGGCGATTGATCGTCCCCAGTTTCGATTGCTACGCCCCGACCTAGCAGTTCCTTCAGGCAAACATCCATCTTGGATTGATGGGTACTCACCTCTTTTTCAGTCAATTCGTCCAACGCAATATCCATAGCTTGAATGAGTGGGACGGATTGTGTGAAGGCGATTGGATTATAGCTCGCCAAATCGAGATAACGTGGAATCGACGAGTTCGGGATGGGGCGATCCCGCATCGCGACAAAGGCTAGCCCAGGCGCATTACGAAGTGCTTTTCCTGATACAAACGTCACCATGTTTGCGAAAGCATAGTCCGTCTCAAACGTCCCGACCGTGCTAATCGCATCAATTGCGAGTATGGTTTTGCGCCGGTGTACGTACTGACGCAATCCTTCCACATCAACTAACTTTCCAGTAGACGTCTCGCAATGGACCGTCCAAATCCAGTCCGGTTTGTATCGCTCGATCTGTTGCACCGGGAGACGTTTACCGGTTTCGAGTGTCAGGACATCAAACTCGAGACGCGCTCGTCTGGCATGATCGATAAGTCGTCGCCCGAACTCACCCGTATCAAAAATCAAGCCACGGCCGGTCAATTGCGCCGCGACTGCATCGTTTGCGACTGTCCCACTCCCTGACAATGTGTATATGTGCGGTAGATTGATGCGTGTACTCAGTTTTGTCTCGACCGAACGAAGTACACGAATTGCTTCGGCCGAACGATGTGATAACGGTTGGGTGGCAAGAGCTGCGCGCACCGCGTTCGATAGTTCGACAGGTCCAGCGAGGAGCAACTTCGGACGCAGCGTTCGAGCGGTCTCAGACCCCATGAATGCCGCGCGCGTCAGCTTCATTGGAATGTATAGTGCCTCCTCAGGCCCGACCGGATCTGCGAAAGGGATAAATCCGAACCGTCGATACAATTTCTGTTCGCGGATCGTTCCACTAATCACAATCCCTTCCACATTACGTTCAATCGCCTCAGCGAGCATAGCCCGCATGAGTCCGGCAAACGTCCGAGTGTTACGGTAGGCTGGAATTATGGCCAATAGCCGGACCTCGATCCACTCGCCCGGTGGTAGAGTAACTCCTTTCTGTTCTAGCGAAAACGGGTGCTCGTCACGAATAGAACACATCGCAACGAGTTTCCCGTCCGCTTCTCCAATCCAGTATGTATTCGTATTATGGAAACGATCGACGAGACGACGCTCCAAGTTAACTTGATGTTGCGGGATTTCTTCCACGAACGTCTCATAATTCAAACGGTGAATCGCTTCCTCATCATTCGGCATCGCTTTTCGAAATTCAACCATGTGATGTCCCCCTTATGTGATGATACAAGATGACTGCAAGAGCCATGACCGCCAATACGAAATCCGTCGTATCTCCCCAAGCGGCAAGAGGTAGCAGAAACAACATGACGAGCCCTGTTTCGCGCGAGTTGCGCGTTATTTTAATGAGAAGTAATAAAAGCAAAAGCCCTCCCACGAACCAAATCGGGTTATACGCTAAAATAATTCCAGAAAACACAGCGTATCCTTTCCCACCAGTTCGGATATGCCAAATCGGATAAATGTGTCCGAGCGTCAGCGCTAGCGCCGTCTCAAAAAAAAAGGAACCACTCAATGATAGAACGAGTACTGTCTTCAAGACATCAAAGCCATAGACGAGAAGAAACGCCCAAATACCGCCACTCCGTAACGCGTTCCGGGCTCCCACATTCCCCGATCCGCTCGAAGCCAAATCTTGACCACTCACCATCCCGTATAATCGCCCGCCGAGCATGCTACCAACGAGATAGCCTACGACGACAATCCACATGTTTACCTCTCCCTTTTGTAAAATTGTGTATGTTTTTTGAAATCGGGTACTTTTACAATGTGACTTAAATGAAAGGGGAAATCAAGATGCGAGCTGAGAACAACTTCATTAACGGTGACTGGATCGAGACGAATGAGACGATCGAGGTCCGAAATCCGGCGACCGGTAACGTAATAGCAACCGTGACAAAGAGTGACGAGACCGAGGCTGGCCTCGCTGTCGACGCGGCCCAGGCCGCTTTAAAAGACTGGCAGCAGCGGACAGCCGAAGACCGGGGCGCCCTACTGCTCGAATGGCATCGCTTGATCGATGAAGAGACGGAAGCGCTCGCGCGAACGATGGTCGAAGAACAAGGCAAACCGCTGAAAGAAGCGATCGGCGAAATCCGTTACGCCAACGGATTCATCGAGTGGTATGCCGCGGAAGGACGACGCGTCTATGGTGAGACGATCCCTGCTTCTTCAAACGAGAAACGTATTTTCGCGATCAAACAACCGGTCGGCGTCATCGCTGCCATCACGCCATGGAACTTCCCGGCAGCGATGATCACCCGCAAATTGGCACCGGCTCTAGCAGCCGGTTGCACCGTCGTCTTGAAACCGGCCTCGGCGACACCGCTCACAGCGATTGAACTCGTCAAATTGGCCGAGAAGGCCGGTTTCCCGAAAGGTGTCATCAATCTCGTGACCGGCAGTGCCGCTCGTATCGTCAACGTTTGGCAGCACGATTCACGTGTGCGCAAGCTGACGTTCACCGGGTCGACCGAAGTCGGCAAGACGCTCATGCGCGGTGCCGCCGACACGATGAAGAAGATCTCGCTCGAGCTCGGTGGCCATGCCCCGCTCATCGTCACGGCGAAAGCGGACCTCGACAAGGCCGTCCCGCAAGCGATCGCGACCAAGTTCCGTAACGGTGGACAGACATGCGTCTGCGCCAATCGGATTTACGTCGAGAGTTCGATCGTCGACGAATTCTCGGAGCGGTTCATCGAGGCCGTGCAAGCGCTCAAGGTCGGGAACGGGCTCGACGACGGCATCGACATCGGTCCGCTCATCGACGAGGCTGCGGTCGAGAAAGTGATGAAGCACCTCGAGGACGCCCAAATCCGTGGGGGTGAGATCACGGGCGGCGAACAGCTTGACGGCTTGTTCGTCCGCCCGGCCGTCGTCCGCTATGCGAACGAAGATATGCTCTGCATGAACGAGGAGACGTTCGGGCCCGTCGCCCCGATCGCTTCGTTCAACACGCTCGACGAAGTCATCGAGCGGGCGAACGCCACGCCGTTCGGCCTCGCGTCTTATATCTTCACACAAGATATTAACGAGGCCCTTTACTTGGCTGAATCGCTCGAATACGGGATTGTCGGCGTCAACGATGGCCTGCCTTCGACCCCGCAAGCGCCGTTCGGCGGATGGAAACAGAGCGGTCTCGGCCGTGAAGGCGGTCATCACGGCATCGAAGAGTTTTTAGAAGTGAAATATATTTCGCTTGGACTATAAAAAAAACGCCTGTTGAATTTTTTCAACAGGCGTTTTTTCAGTTGTCGAGCCACGTCACCAAATCGTTTGGCGTCGCGATCACATAATCGGCGAGCGCCCACTCGTCCTCGTTCCCGAAGCCGAATCCGGTCAAGACGACCGGGAAATCATGGGCCCGGCCCGCTTCGACGTCCGACTTGCGGTCACCGACCATGACATAATGTGCATCTCCGTGGCGCAGGCGGTGCGCCGTCAAAATATCGGCCTTCTTCTCGCCACCAACCGATTCGAGACATTCAGGTGCCGTCATGAACTGACGGATGCCTTGCGTATCGAGAATCAAATTCATATAGTGAACGCCACAGTTGCTTGCCGTCGTCAACGTATGCCCGTTCGCGCGAAGCGTCTCAAGCATGTCGTAGATGCCGTCAAACAAGACGTTTTGCCCCGCCATCGCCTGCTCGAGCGTCTCGTGACGAAGTTTGCGGATGAGACGGATCTCTTCACGCGTCGCCTCCGGGATGACGTGCTCCCAAAAGGCGTCCCCAGCCAAACCGTAGCCAGACCGGACCGCGTCCTCGCTCGGCTTTTCAAGATGCGGAAGCTGTTCGAGCGCCTCGTGAATCGCTTTCGTCATCGGAACGGTCGTGTCAACGAGCGTCCCATCGATATCGAATAAAATGACTGCCATGTCGGTACCCCCTCTCTCTTTCCTATTCTCCTACCGTAGCAGACTCGCTTCCAAATCAAAAGTAGAAACATCAGCCCACAAAAAAACGGCTGAACGAAATCGTTCAACCGGTTGTTGCTCAGCCGCGCCAGAAGCTCATGCCGCCTTTGACCGAGTAGACGTCTGTATAGCCCGCACTCTTCAGCATCGCCGCTGCCCGTTGGCTCCGCATCCCGCTTTGACAGATGACGTAAACGGGACGTTCTTTATCTTTTGGGTATTGTGCTGCCGCGTTACCGAACCCTGAGAGCGGTACGTTTTTCGCTTGTTTAATGTGCCCGCCTTTATATTCGTGCGGCTCCCGCACATCGAGCAGTTGAATGTTGCGCTCTTCCGCAATCTTTCGCTTCAACTCGTCCGTCGATACTGTTTTCGTGCTGTTTCGCTTCGTCCACCAAAAATAAATCAATCCGATCACCACTGCGACAAACAAAAAATCAAGCATGGGCACGCCTCCGTTGTTTAAAAGTTTTAGTATCCCCATTATACCCCCTATGGTATATAAGTCAATGTGGACGCCTCATAAAAAAAGCCATGCCACGAGGGCACAGCTTAGAAATCGAGCAGCGAATCGGTTTTAGGTTCGTCTTCATCCTCTAGAGGGATGCCGAGGAATGCGGCCATTTGCCGGTCTAACGGTTGCTTCGGCTCCGCCGAGACGACAGGTGCCTGTGCGACCGGTGCGGCGGGTGTCGTCTCCGCCAACATGAGCTCACAGTAACCCATCAACTTGGCCAGATGGCGCTTTTGCGTCTCTCCACTCGACTGTTCGATTTGACTCATCACGTGTTTCATTTGCGCGATGACTTGTTGCTCAGTGATCATAGGTCGAACACATCCTTTTCCCTCTCATTTTGAAGCAAACCTGTCCCTCGCCGCAAGTGTCTTGCTCGGCTCAGTCGGATTCAGACCGTGTCTCGACCCATGATGTGAACGCCTCGAAATCGAAACGGACTTGATTGGCATAAAAACGAGCCCAGCGTGAGATTTGACGCACGAACAACGGCAGCGCGTCCCCGATGGCTTCCGCAATCTGTTCGCTCGCCTCATACTCGAGAACGTTCGCGTCCGCATCGGCCCGGGCATGGATTTTCGCCGTGATCTCGGCTTGGACTTTTAACGTTTCGATCAGCGACGATTCGTTCTTGATGTGCTTCGCTTTCACTTTCCGTTTGTAGGGCGAACGTTGCCGCACATAATACTCGTTGCCGTCGATCGTGAAGTAACCGAGATACGGGTCTTGGCTATGCACCATGGCACGTTGGGCAGCGATGACCCGCGCACCTTCATGGGACAGGCCGTCCTCGAACAACGGATGGGTCGGCAAAAACAAGGACGGGACGGCCGATTGCGCTTGCTTCATCTCTAAGATGACGTCCTCGTCATGTTCCTCGTCGGCCCCTTCGATCAAGATATAGTAACGTTCGAGCCCGATCGAGGCCGTCCCGCTCTCGCGTTTAATGGCGATGTCTTTGATGTCGTAATGATCGGCGTGATGGCGATGCTCTCCCGACAACGAGTTCAAATACTCAGGCCAAGCCTGTTTGATTTTCGTCGCCGTCTTCTCGCTGACCGGTATTAAGTCATCGCTCGTCGCGAAGTAACGTTCTTCGTCCCGGACTTCGGTCCGTTCCGACATGAACGCGTCTTGCTTCTTCTCTGCCTTCTTGATCACTTTTTTGATGGCTTTAGACGTATTCGCTTTCGTGAACTGCACGTCTTCGTCTTTCCCTTTCGCGTACCGTCTGATGGCGAGCGCATACGTCTCGGCGTATACTTCAATCGCTTCGTTGGAATCGAAGCCCGATTCGGCGGCGAACAAGTCGACAGAAATGGCCATTCTGAGCACATCGAACAAATACGAACCGAGGTACGCCTCATCAAAGTCGTTCACATCATAAAGGATCGTCCCAACCCCGTCTCCGAACACC
This sequence comes from Exiguobacterium sp. SH0S2, assembly GCF_004337185.1. Lineage (NCBI taxonomy): Bacteria > Bacillati > Bacillota > Bacilli > Caryophanales > Exiguobacterium > Exiguobacterium sp. SH0S2. Next base: position 635,814 of record NZ_SJVB01000002.1, read on the forward strand.
CCAAAGTTTTCAAAGTGAAGATCCCCTTGAATGAACGTCGGATAGGCCTCGCTCGTGTCGAAAGCAAGCGGTACTTTCGCAAAATCGTAATAGAACAAATGCGAGCTTCCGCGAAAGAACGAGAACGGGCTCGTACTCATCTTGTCGTACTTTTCACGCCGCGCCGTTTCGGTCAGGTTCCGGATCGAATGATCGTAATAATCTAGAACCGTCGCGATCGTATCACGGCGAATTTGTTGTTTGACGGATGTGAACATGGCTGTCTCCCCTTCATGCGTCGAATAGATGTTTGTATTCCCCGTATCCCGCAGACTCGAGCTCTTCTTTCGGGATGAATCGGAGCGAAGCCGAATTGATACAGTAGCGTAAGCCGCCGAGTTCTTTCGGACCATCGTCAAATAGATGACCGAGGTGACTGTCGGCATGCTTCGAACGCACTTCCGTCCGGACCATGTGGTGCGTCGTGTCCATGTTCACATCGAGCCGCTTCTCTTCGATCGGTCGCGCGAAGCTTGGCCAGCCACAGTTCGACTGGAATTTGTCACGGGACGTGAAGAGCGGCGTACCATCGATCACATCGACGTACAGCCCTTCCCGTTCCTCATCCCAATACTCGTTTTGAAACGGCGGTTCGGTCCCGTTCTCTTGCGTGACTTTGAACTGCATCGGTGTCAGACGGTCTTTCAGTTCCTGTTTTTGTTTCTTATCGCTCCACGCCTCTTTCACAAACTTGGCGCGACCCGAGCCGACCCGGTACATCTCGTAGCGGAACGGATTTTTCTTATAGTAGTCTTGATGATAGTCCTCGGCTTCCCAAAACGTCTTGGCCGGACGGATCTCGACTTCGATCGGACGTTCGAACCGTCCCGAATTCTCGACTTCTTGCTTCGAGCGTTCGGCCGCGTCCCGTTGTTCTTCCGAATGATAGAAGATGGCCGGTCGATACGATTCGCCGCGGTCGTTGAACTGTCCGCCCCCGTCTGTCGGATCGATTTGTCGCCAGTAAATCCGAAGCAGCTCATCGTATGAGATGACCTCCGGGTCGAACGTCACCTCGATCGCCTCTAGATGACCCGTCGTCTCCGAACAGACTTGTTGGTATGTCGGATTGTCGACGTGTCCGCCTGTGTAACCGGACACGACTCGTTCGACACCTTCGTATTTATGAAACGGTTTGACCATGCACCAAAAACAGCCTCCCGCAAATGTAGCTTTTGCCATAATGAATCCCTCCTTACTATGTAGTGTACCCAAAAAAGCACGCCGACAACAAAAAACGAGAACCCCAAACGTGTTCTCGTCTTCAGTCTTCGACCCGGTTCATATGGCGCATCACTAAAAATAAAATCACACCGACGATCGCTGCCCCGAGTATGGTCAACACCAGGTTGTTTCTTGCCGATAATGTGTAAAAGATGGCTAAACCGATTAAGATGAGCGCGATCGGAATGAACGCTCGTTTAAAATGATCCCAATAACGCACGGACAGTCCCCCTTTTCATCTATCATACCAAACTTTTTTGCTATTATAGAGAGGAAGATACAATCACGGCCAGAAGGAGGACCCATCCATGGATTTTGACCAGTTGTGGGCGAACCGCCCGACTTTGTTGTGGGAAGACCGGCTGAACGAAGGCGACGACGTCTATACGCTGTCGGCGATCCTCGCTGTCGACGCCGCGCTCCGGCGTTATACGAGCGCGTTGGTACATTCCGACGGCACAGAATCCTCGATCCTATCGGCAGTCCGCGATGTCGTCCTGCGTTTGAACGGCCTCGACGAAGAGCACGACCATTTTATCGAGACGCTCGAGCGTGAAGAGCTGTACGACTTCATCCGAGCCGGTGCAGCCATCGCCGGGTATGAAACCGATGAAGACGTCACGGAGGAATGGCGTGAATGGTAACAGTTTGACGATTCATCGCGATTCACAGTTGTCATACTTGAATTAATGATTTCTATCTCGCACAAGGGGACACGTGTATGCTCACCATCATCAACTCTTTTTTCATCAACCTTTGTATTCTGTTCACCCTGTTCACCATCTCATTCTTGCCGTTTCGTAACCGGCCTCGAATTACGCCGCAGTCACCTTTAAAGTTGCGTATCCTGCTCGGTATCCAGAGCGGTCTCATCGCCTTGATTTTGCTCGCGAACGCGCTTCATCTCGAAAAAATATTGATCGACCTTCGTTCCATCCCGATTATGCTCGCCGTCTTGTTCGGCGGATGGATGAGCGGTGTCGTCGCCGGTATGTTGTTTCTCATCGGTCGTTTTTTCATGATAACGGATGGCGAATACGTCGGATTTTACTTAGCTATCGCGACGATGGTCGCACTCGTCCTGCCGACAAGTCTGTTGCGGCTCAAGCTCGACAACACCCGTAACACGCTCCTTGTCTTCACGACGATCAGCGTCGCCGCGTTCGGTTCGGCGCTCTACTATGCCCTCCCGCTCGAGCTGTTCTATCCCATTTTATTCGTCTATATCGTTATGATCTACGCCGGGGCTTGTGCCGCTTATCGCTTGCTCCAAGAGCTGAGACGCCACTTTGAGAACGTTCAGCATCAGCAGCAACTCGCCCGTACCGACGCTTTGACCGGCATCGCCAACCGCCGTCTGTTGAATGAGGCGATGGCCAACTTGACCGTCGAGGCGGAAGCGTACGCCCTCATCCTCGTCGATATCGATCACTTCAAACGCGTCAACGACACGTACGGTCATGATGTCGGGGACGACGTACTACGCGAGCTCGGCATGTTGCTCGTCACCGAAAGTGACGACCGACATCTCGTCGGTCGCTTCGGTGGTGAAGAATTTCTGATCGTCATGCCGAACGCCAAAAAGGACGAAGTGACCCGTCTCGCCGAATCTATACGAGAAAAAGTCTCGACGTTCCCATTCGAGACGAGTGCAGGCACGCTTCACATCACGGTCTCGCTCGGAGCCTGCCATTCGAACGATATCGAAGTCGATAGCGTTTTGAAGCATGCCGACGAAGCGTTATACCACGCAAAAGAATCTGGACGAAACCGTTTCATTTTGGCTTGATGAAGCCGATAACGTTCTCAAAACTTTACTAACTTTGACAGTTTTCCCGCTTTACTTTCAACTAGCGAATCGGTACACTAGGCTAGACTTTGGTTAGAATAAACATAATTAATCATAGATTTGACTAGAAAAAGGGGAAACACATTTCATGACAATATTGTTATCGCTATTCGGATTGATGTTCGTGGGATCGTTCGTCCTCGACTATCAACGTGGCAAGACGTTCCGACAGTCGCTCTTTGGGGGAGTCGACACAATCAAACAGAACCTACTCATCTTTTTACGCACGTCCCTTTCGATGATGATTTTCATCGGGCCGCTCCTGCTTATGTCCATGTTTGCCTTCTCAAAACTTGTGACGTTCGAGACGGTAGCCGCCTTTATGATCGCCGTGCTTAGCATCGGCTTCGCCGAGCGCATCATCGGGATGATCGTCGCCCCGCTCGTCCGGACGTTTTGGCATCAACGCGGCAAGCTGATGCCGCTCTATCTCGATGCTGGACTCTACGTCTTCTTGCTGTCGATTCTCATCTTGGAGTTTCTCATGAACATCCCGGGTGTCGAATTGAACGCACCGGCAGTCGCTGTATTTTACGCGTTCGCCTTGTTCTACATCCGTTATTTGTTCAGCTTGATCCGCTTTACACTCAGTAAAGGCGTCCCGTCAAACTGACTCGACTCGTATGACCTCGACCGCAGACATCCCGTCTGCGGTTTATTTTTATTTTTCTAATTGACAATGAGAATCGTTATCACTTATACTCGAGTTGTAGCTGCCACAGCTGGACGTAACCGTTCCCCAAACTTGTTACGGCCCGTGGATTCCCCTCCACGACACTCTTTTTGAAAGCATTGCGACAACCCCCATTTGTTGCACCCAGATTTGCCATATAAAAACGAGCGGCTCTCCGACGGAGCCGCTCGTTTTTTTCGTTCAGGCGAACACATCTTGTTCAATTTGTTTCAACTCATAAAACATGCCGCGGGCGCGCATCAAGTCGTCGTATGACCCTGACTCGATGATGCGACCTGCTTCCATGACGATGATTTGGTCGAACCGTTCGAGCCCGGTCAGACGATGGCTGACCATGACGAGTGTCGCCTCGTCCGCCTTCCGGAAGATTTCAGCGAACACATCGGATTCGGTCCGCGCGTCTAACGCCGACGTCGCTTCATCTAAAATCCAGAGCAACCCGTTCTTCAACAACGCCCGGGCGATGGCGAGCCGTTGCCGTTCCCCTCCGGACAAGTTCGCCCCTTTCTCGAGCATTGGCTCATCGAGCGCGAAACCGAGGCGGACGCTTCGCAGCGCCAGCTCCATCTCGTCATCGGAGAAGTCTCCGGCAAGGGCCAAGTTGTCTCGGACGGTACCGAAAAAGAAGTGGTTCTCTTGCATGACGACACTCGCTTGAGACCAGACCGATGTTTGTGTGACCTCATTCAAGCGCTGACCCTCGATTCGTACTTCGCCTGTCTCTGGCCTTACAAACGCGAGCAACAGTTGCAGGAGCGTCGACTTACCAGACCCGCTCGGACCGACGATCACGGTCTTCGATCCGCGAGGTAACGTCACATCAACTGTGTCTAGGACGGCACGGAACGTATCCGGATAGCGGTAACTTACGCGTTCAAACGAAATGTCAGGTGCCGTCTGAAGCGCTATGTCGTCACGGGCCGCTTCTGCCGCCACGAGGTGATCACTTGGTTCGACGACCTCGAGCAAGCGGTTTGCCGCTTGTTTACTATCGGCGTAGTGACCCGGGAAGACCGCCATCGGTGTCACGTTCTCAAACGCGGTCAATGACATCATGACGAGCATGGCCAAGAACAGGCCGTCCAGTTCGCCATCGACGACGAGGTAGGCACCGATCGCGAGCACGCCCCACGACACGAGCAGTGACGCGGCGACGACGAGCGACGAGTTGAAGAACTGGTTCGTCACGTCTTGGCGCTGTGCGGCGGCGTAACGATCGCTTCGAGCGAGCAAGTCGTCACGGGTCTGGCCGAGCTGGTCGTGCAACAATAAATCGCGGTACCCGTACATCATCTCGGTCACCCCGCTCGACAAGTCGCCGCGCAAGGCCCTAATTTCCTGGTCATGCTTCGCTCGGATGCCGGCAAACAAGATCGGAATCAAAAAGCCGGTCACGAACACCCCGAACACGAGCCAAAGGCTGACCGTCATCGAGAAGAACGTGACGAAGAAGATCGTGCTCAAGAAGACGAGCACTAAGATGATTGGCGGATAAAACACCCGCAAAAAGTAGTTTTGAAGGCTTTCGACGTCTCCGACGACACGGGCGAGCAAGTCCCCGCTCCGGTATTTGGCGAAGATGTTCGGCACGAGCGGTTCGAGCTGGCGATAAAACCGGACGCGCAGTTCGCTTAAAATCGTGAACGTCGCCCGGTGTGACGCCAAGCGTTCGCGGTAGCGGCTCCCCGCCCGAATGACGCCGAACAGCTTGATCAGGACGACCGGTACCATGAGCGCATAGAGGGGCGGCACAAGGCCGGCCCGCGACACGAGATATCCACTCGCCGCGAACAAGGCGACAGCCGCGAGGCCTGCCGTATAACCGAAGAAGATCGAGAGGATGATATCCTTTTTCTCTTTCATCATCCATTTTGTGATCGTCCAAAGTGAGTTCATCCTCTCACCCCTTTCTGTAACGTGAACAAGTCGGCGTAGGCCGGGACAGCGAGTAACTGTTCATGTGTGCCGTTCGCGACGAGGTTCCCCTCGTCCATGAACCAAATCGCGTCCGCTTGCTTGATCGTATGGAGACGGTGCGCGACCGTGACAAGCGTCGCGTCACGCGACAACTCCTCGATCGAGCGCCGAACGATTCTCTCGGTCACCAAATCGAGACCGGTCGTCGGTTCATCGAACAAGATGATACCTGGACGCTTCAAGAAGGCACGAGCCAGAGCGAGGCGTTGCCGCTCACCACCGGACAATCCGTAACCGCCTTCTCCGAGCTCGGTATTCAACCCGTCCGGCAAATTGGCGATGACCTCGACGAGGCCGGCGGCTTCAGCCGCCCGCATGATGTCAGTCTCGTCCGCCGTCTCACCGAGGGCGATATTAGCGGCGAGACTCCCGGCGAACAAATACGGGTTTTGCGAAATATACCCGATTGTCCCGTACCAAGACGTATCGGTGAACGATTCGAGCGGCTCCCCGTCGACGAGGACGCGGCCGCTGTCCGGTTTCACAAGACCGGACAGCACGTTCAACACGGTCGTCTTGCCTGATCCGCTCGCGCCGACCAAGGCGACGTGTGACCGTGCCGGGATGACCCCGCTCAGCGGGTGGAGCGTGAAGCGACCCCCTTCATATTGGAACGAGACCGCATCGAGCACGAGTTCGGGCGTCCGGTTTGTTAGCGGTCTGTCTCCCCATTCGATACGATCGTCCGGGGCGTCGAGCGCCTCGAAGATGCGATCGGCCGCACCCATGCTGCCACGCCCCGTATGGAAGGCGCTGCCGAGGTCTTTGATCGCTAAATAGTATTCCGGGGCCAAGACGAGAATCAAGAAGCCGGCGAAAAACGTCAAGTTTTGCCAAACGACCATCTGGAGCGCCACTTCTAAAGCGACGACGCCGGTGCTGAGCATCGAGATGAACTCGAGCATGAGCCCTGACAAGAAAGCGGTCTTTAAGACGACCATCGTCGCGTCCCGGAAGTCGAGACTGCTCTTCTCGATTGCTTGCGCTTCTTGCTCGGCACGTCCGTATAGCTTGAGTGTCGTCAATCCTTGAAGGACGTCTAAAAATTTCCCCGAGAACTGGTTCATTTTCTCCATCTGCTCTTCAGACTTCTTCTGGGTCGCGATACCGATGATGATGAAAAAGATTGGAATGAACGGCGCGGTCACCATCATGATGACACCTGAGATCCAGTGCTGACTGAAGACGACGACGAGAATGAGCAGCGGGATGATCGATGTCTGGATGACTTGGGGCCAGTACTGGCTAAAGTAAGCATCGACCTCATCGACCGCATCCATATAGACACTGACTTTCTTCCCGGACTGTCCGGATAGAGACGTCTCGATTGGATTCGATGTGTAGCGGTCGAGCAGTTGACGTCGAAGCGTCCGCTTCGCCCGTTCCGACAAGTTGGCACCGATACGTCCCGAGACATACCCGAACAAGGCACGTGCGAGCAACGCGAGCACGAGCCAACCTAGAGACGGGATGACACTTTGGAACGATTCGTTTTTTAAAAATACTCGGTCGACGACGTCGACGATCAAATAAGCCTGAGCCAAGATGGACAACCCGATCATCACCGCGGCGATGACGAGCCCGACGATATGTCCTTTCTCGGCCAAAGCGAGAGCTTGCAGTCGTTTCACTGCGTTCATCCTTTCTAAACGTGCATGACAATTTTTCTTTGTGATGATTCTCACTAATTATAACTGATGTAAGTGTCCATAGCGAACGCTTCGCTTATCGAGACGTGCAAAAAAAACGCCACGAATGCAGCGTGGCGTCAGTGTGTCGCTTGTTCGAAATACTCAGGGTGCAACGTCACGAGTTGACGGGCGTCGAACTGGAGAATGTCTTCTTTTCGCAGTCGCGACAAGATGTGGGACACGGTCTCGCGCGATGTCCCCGACAGTCTCGAGATTTCAACTGTCGTGAACGGACAACGTACGCGCACACCGTCGGCTTCTTTTTCTCCGAGGTCTTCAATCAAGTAATGGATCGTATTGATCACCCGGTCGCTCGCGCTCGGCGTGATGATTTCCTGAACACGGCGTTCGTGAAGGTCAAGGATTCGATTCATCTGACCGACGATATGCAAGAGCATCGTCGCATTTCTTGAGACAAGCGCTTCAAAGCGATCCGTCGGCATATAAATGACTTCAATATCGGTCAGCGCTTCCGCCGAATGTTGGTAATACGTTTCCGTCAACAGTCCCCGGTACGGAAACAGCTGCTTCGGCTTCAAGTAGTCGGTGTATTGATGGGTCGCCGTTTCATTGCACCGCTCGAGCTTCACATACCCACTGATTAGAAAGTAAACGCGCTCACGCGGGTCGCCTTCCATGAATAAAAGCTGCCCTTTGCGGTACGTCCGACAGTATACGTGCGGTAGCAAGCTCTCTAGCTCGCGGCTCGTGCATTTATTGAAGATATCGAGTTGTCTTAAATCGTCGACTGTCCATTGCTGTCTCATGATCAATCCCTCGCTTCCCGAACTGTTCATCTTTCTTTTAGTATACGAGACCCATCTTGTGAAAACGCTTTCAAATTCCGACAGTTTTCTGACAAGACAAAAGAGGGGTTGCCCCCTCTCCTCAGTCGAGCATCAATTCCATGATCGCATCTTGCAAATCGCGTTCGAGTTCGAGCGCATGGAGATCAAACAGCCACGCTTCGAGTCTCGTCTTCGACGCCGCCATCCGGTAGAGGCGGTCTTTCAAATCGTAAGATATCTCGGCGCGGTCAATGAAGCGATACAGGCGCTCCAGTCGATGACCGTTGTTCGTCACCTCGACAGGGAGCGACACCGTCACTTCCTCATCAATTTTACCGAGTTCGAGTCGTAACGTCTGCGTCTCCGGTTTATACTCACCCGAACCGGTCACCCCGCGTACGAGTAATGTGACGGTCCGGTCTGACGGTAAGACGGACGTGTCACCCGTAACATGAACGTGCAGGCTGCGCTCGTCCCAGTCGAGGGTGAACGTCGTCTCGGCGTAAGCTCCGGTCTCATAAGCCCGGTCGGTCCCGTTATCCTCATACAGCGTGAACGTGTTCGATGCCCCTGGGAAGACGACGACTTCGAGATCGGTCGGGTTGTCGGTGTCGTTGCGTCCAGAGCGATGAGCGGCCAGCGGGACGATCGCTCCAGCTTTCGCGAACACGGCCTGTTCGTCAAGCCCACGGAACACTCGGATCGACTTATCACCTTCGTAGCGATGACCCGTAAAGAAGTCGAACCAATCGCCTGTCGGCAACCAGACGTTCGTCGCCGCGACGTGAAGCCGCTTGTTCATCGGCTCGACGATCGGTGATACGACGAGTTCACTGCCGAAGTAGTATTCATTCGGCACGCCATACGCCGCTTCTTCGTCGGGATGATCGTAATACATCGGGAGGATGAGCGGGAGCGCATCCTGATGATTACGCCGGTTCATCGTGTACAAATACGGGATGAGTTGGTGGCGGAGTCGTAAAAACGACTTCATCGACCTTTCGGACTCGAGACCGAAGCGCCACGGCTCTTTGCCGTTAAAGATACTGAACGTCGAATGCAAGCGCATAATCGGGCTGAACACCCCGAACGCGACCCAGCGCGCGGCGAGCTCATCGTCTTTCGACCCTCGGTAATGCCCGCCGATGTCGTGGCTCCACCAACCGTAACCGATATTCGACGCCGTCGCCGTGAAGTAAGGCTGAAACGCAAGCGATGCCCAAGAGATGAGCGTATCTCCCGAGAAACCGACAGGATAGCGATGGCTTCCCGGTCCGGCATAACGCGAGAAGATCAGCGGACGATTTCCGTCCCGGGAAATATCGGCCGCATGATAATGGTTTAACATCCACATCGGGTCGAGCCCTTCCATTTTCGATGTCGACCCTTGCTGCCAGTCGATCCACCAAAAATCGACGCCGTTTACCTCGTGCGGATGATGCATCTGTTCAAAATACGCTTGGATGAAGCGTTTATCAGAGAAATCGAATGGGATGCGATCCCCGTTCGACGGGTCGAGCCCCATCGCTTCGGCCATCGCCACGTATTGGTCTTCGAACGCCCGGACCCCGTCGGCTGGGTGCAAGTTCAGCGTGACGAGCAGGTTCTCTTCTTTCAACCACGTCAAGAAGCCTTTTGGGTCCGGGAACAGATTCTTGTTCCATGAGTAGCCGGTCCAGCCGCTCCCGTACTCTTCAGGGACGTCGGTGACGTGCCAGTCCATATCGATGACGCTGACCGAGAACGGGATGTCTTCCTCTTTGAACCGACGCATGAGGCCTTTGTATTCGGTCTCGTCATAGCGCCAGTAGCGGCTCCACCAGTTGCCGAGTGCTTTTCGCGGCAACATAGGTGTCGGACCTGTCAGCTTATAAAAATCGTGAAGCGCTTGCTTGTATTCGTGCCCGTAGCCGAAGTAGTACAAATCATGGATGCCTTTTCGTCTCGGCTCAACGAAGCGGTCGTCTGTCATGAGAAACGAGTCCGAGTCGTCGATGACGGCATAGCCTTGCTTGGAGACGATCCCCTCCCCGAGCTCGGTCGCTCCATCGACATGATCGAGCGTTCGGGCCGTCCCTTTCAGCGTCCGTTCCGGGCCGTTGAACGTGTAGCGGCTATAGTACGTACTAAAGTTCCCTTTCACGTCGACGTAGAGCGTGTTCGGCGCGAACGGTCCTTTCGTATAATACAGATGAACGTGATCGGTGATGATTTGCAGTTCACTCTCGTCCTCGATGATCCGGAAGTCAGGGACGTCATAGTCCCGGTTCCAAACGACTTGGGTCGGTCGATCTTCGAACACACCGTCCTCGGCGTACTCCATCCGGATCAACTGGCTCGTCAATACCGTGAAGCGATAGCAGCTCCCTTGGACGACGGCACGTTCATCTGCAAGTGGCTTCATTTGCTTTGTGTATACGTTCTCCTGTTCAAATAGACGCATAAGTTCGAGCGTTGCCGCTCTTCGTCACATCCTTCCCCCATATTATTGCAACCGTTTACACAGATGATGATAGCAATGTCAGGTTTGACATACAACAACCCTTCCCCTTGTTCGCGGTTCAAAAACGGCCAGTCCGCGTTATGCACAAAAAAAACCGTAGACGAGATGTCTACGGCGTTGATCATTGTTGGAGCGTCGCAGCGAGCCGGACTCTCGTCCCAACGTCTCCTCGGACAGCAGCGTGCGCCTGCTCGAGCGACGTGATGACGGATACGCGTCCCGTTCCCGACTCGGCAAACTGCAAGGCGGCCCGAACTTTCGGTAACATGCTGCCCGGTGCGAACTGACCTTCGGCGATATACGTCTCGAGTTGCTCGTTTGTCGTTTCGGTTAACGCGGCTTCCTCGGTCGTCCCGAAATTGACGTAGACGTGCTCGACGGCCGTCAAGATGAGCAACATGTCCGCTTCGACGAGTTCCGCGAGCTTCGCGGCGGCAAAGTCTTTATCGATGACCGCCTCGACCCCGACGTATCCGTCTGGCGTGTCGATGACGGGAATCCCGCCACCGCCGGACGCGACGACGATGTGGCCGTTGTCGACGAGGTCACGGATGACCGTATGCTCACAAATCGCTGTCGGGTACGGACTTGGTACGACGCGGCGATAACCGCGGCCCGCATCTTCTTTGAACACATGACCTGTCGACCGTTCGAGCACCGACGCTTCCGCTTCTGAATAGAAGGGACCGATCGGCTTCGTCGGGTGACTGAAGGCACTGTCGTTCGGATCGACGACACACCGCGTCACGATCGGGGCGACGGAACGTTCGAGGCCGCGCGACCGAAGCGCCTTCGTGAGGGCGTTCTCGAACCAATACCCAATCATCCCTTGCGTCATCGCCCCACAGACGTCGAGCGGCATCGCCGGCGTCGCCGCACTGTCCGCGGCCGCCTGTTGCAAAATCAAGTTTCCAACTTGAGGGCCGTTCCCGTGCGTGATGATGACGTCGACGCCTTCTTCGATAAGGGCGACCAACGACTGGGCCGTCGCCTCGACGGCCCGAATTTGAGCGCCCGCCGTCGCATCTTTTCCTTGTTGAATCGCATTCCCGCCTAAGGCGATGACTACTCGTTTGTTACGCATGCTCGATTCCCCCGATCATATGACTGAGATGTTGCCTGATACAATCCGTACGACTGCCAAGATCGCGAGTCCGGTCAAGATACCAGCCACGATCCATTCGGTTTTCGTCAACGTCTTAATTCCGTTCTCACGCTGCGCTTTAATATAGAGCAGCGTCCCTGGTGCATACAGAAGTGTCGTGAGCAGTAAATAGTCGATACCGGCCGCGTAGATCAACCAGATCCCGTAAATCGAGGCGACCGCACCGATAATAAGGTCACGCGTCCGACGTTCCCCGGCATCATAGCCAATCCCGTTTTTGGCGACTTTGACTTGGTAGAACGCCGAGAACGCATACGGGATCAAGATGGCGCTCGAAGCGAGTGAGAACGCAAAGTTATAAGCAGCGTCTGAGAACAGGAAGGTGAAGAGGAACAACTGAATCAACCCGTTTGTGAGCCAGAGTGCATTGGCCGGTGCGTTATTTTTATTCTCTTTCGTGAACCATTTCGGGAAGACACCGTCTTTACCGGCGACAAATGGGATTTCCGCCGCAAGCAACGTCCATCCAAGCCAAGCACCGAGTACCGAGATGACGAGGCCCCCGTTGATCAGCATCGCGCCCCACGGTCCGACAGCCGATTCGAGCAAGTACGCCATCGCCGGTTGCGAAGCGTTCGCCACGCTCTCAGGGTTCAGCAATCCGAGTGACATGATCGAGATGAGCAAGTAAATGACGAGCGTACCGAGTAAGCCGATGACGGTCGCTTTCCCGACGTCCGAGCGCTTACGGGCCCGGCCCGACAAGACGACCGCCCCTTCGACACCGATGAATACCCAAAGCGTGACGAGCATCGTCGACACGACTTGGTCTCTCACACTGCCCCACGAGAAGCCGCCTTGGCCCCAAAAGTCGAACGTGAAGTTATCGATATTGAAGAAGAACAAGGTGATGGTGATAAAGGCAAAAATCGGAACGAGTTTCGCGATTGTCGTGATGATGTTGATCATCGATGCTTCGTGGATGCCTCGTAAAATCAACGAGTGTACGAGCCACAACATGATGGAGGCGCCGATAATCGAGGCGATGTTTTGACCACCTTCAAAGATCGGGAAGAAGTAACCGACCGAACTGAACAATAGTGTGGCGTAGGCAACGTTACCGAGCCAAGCGGATAACCAATAGCCCCACGCCGAGTTGAAGCCGACGAACTGGCCAAATCCGGCGCGAGCGTAACTGTATACCCCGCCGTCTAGATCAGGGCGACGCATCGTCAAGTTCTGAAAACTGAGACCGAGCGTGATAATCCCGATACCGGTGATGACCCACCCGATCAAAATAGCTCCGGCGTTCGCGCCTTGGGCCAAATCGGCCGCCAAGTTGAAGGCGCCCCCTCCAATCATCGAACCGACGACGAGGGCTGTCAGTGCACCAAGACCTAACCGTTGATCTTTTTTGCCAGGACTTGCACCAGCCGAACCACTTGAGTCATGATCTAATTTGGTAGACATATAACTCATCCCTTCCGTTTAGTACGAATGAGGAGGACATGCCTCCTCGTTCGTCAGCGTTCGAGCCATTCAAACGTATCGGTGAGTGTCGCCGCCATGACGGCTTTGATCGTGTGCATCCGATTTTCCGCCTGATCGAACACGTATGAATGGCGGCTGCGGAACACCTCGTCGGTCACTTCCATCTCTTTCAGTCCATATTGTTCATGAATCGCTCGCCCGACCTCGGTCTCTAAATCGTGGAACGCCGGCAGACAATGCAGAAACATGACGTCTTTATTTCCGGTCTTCTCGACCATGTCCATATTCACTTGGTACGGATGAAGGAGCTTGATCCGTTCTTCATATTCAGCTTCTTCGCCCATCGATACCCACACATCGGTATAGATGACGTCCGCATCAGCGACAGCTTCGTCGATGCTCTCCGTCAAGGTGATGCGTGCTCCTGTTTCAGCCGCGACCGAACGCGCGTAATCGACGACCTCGTCAGACGGCCAGAGCGATTTCGGCGCACAGATTCGCATGTCCATGCCGACTTTGGCACCACCGATCAACAGCGTGTTGCCCATATTGTTGCGTCCATCTCCAACGTAGACGAAACGAATGCCAGCCAAATCACCTTTTTGTTCTTTGACGGTCAAGAAGTCGGCCAAAATTTGCGTCGGATGATACAAGTCCGTCAAACCGTTCCAAACCGGGACCCCGCCATCCCGTGCAAGACCTTCCACCGTTTCGTGAGCGAAGCCACGGAATTGGATGCCGTCGAACATGCGTCCAAGCACGATCGCCGTATCACGGACCGATTCTTTTTTTCCGAACTGGATATCCGATTTCCCGAGGTATTCAGGATGCATGCCGAGGTCGATTGCCGCAACTGTGAACGCACAGCGCGTCCGTGTCGACGGTTTTTCAAACAAGAGCGCCACGTTCTTGCCTTCACAAATCCGGTGGGGAATCCCTTGTTTCTTTTGACGTTTGAACGCTGCTGATAAGTCGATCAAGTAGTTCAGTTCGTCCCGCGAAAACTCGTTAAGCGATAAAAAATGACGACCTTTCAAATCAAAGTTGAACGTTGTGGACATGTGTGTCTCCTCCTCGTTAAATATCTTCACGGATAATTGGACAACTCATACAACGTGGGCCTCCACGGCCTCGTGATAACTCACTCGACATGATTTCGATGACTTCGACCCCTTCTGAACGGAGCAGCTCGTTCGAAACGTAGTTCCGGTCATACGTAACGACGACACCTGGGGCGATTGCGAGCGTGTTCGACCCATCGTTCCATTGCTCGCGCGCCGCAGCGATCGGGTCGCCCCCACCACATGGGATCAACACGATTTCCTCTAGGCCGAGAGCCGATTTCAACACTTTCAACAAATCAGTGTGTTGCGTGATGTGCAGCTCACCTTCCGCGTTCAACGTCAGCTCGAAGATGTTCATCTTGCCGCCCGGTCCTTGGATGAACGGATGGATCGTGAACTTATCGTGGTCGACCATCGTGAAGACGGTATCAAGGTGCATGAACGCACGCGACTTCGGAATCTCGATGGCGATGACTTTCTTGAACGTGCCCCCGTTCGCGAGCAAGTTGAGGGCAACGCGCTCGATTCCTTGGGCGGTCGTCCGTTCCGATATCCCGATGGCGACGACTTCTTTTGATAGGACGAGTTCGTCCCCGCCTTCCATCGCGAACCGATAGTCACGATCCGACCAGATCGGGATATCATGCTTCGCAAAGCGTGGATGGTATCTCATAATATATTGCGTGAACAGTGATTCGCGGCGACGCGCCGGTTCTTTCATGCGATTGATCGACAAGCCGTTCCCAATCGCCGCGGCCGGGTCGCGCGTGAAGTACAGGTTCGGCATCGGGTCGAGAAAGAACGGATACGTGTCCTCGATCATCTCGTGCAGATGACGGCGCTTTTCGCGCTTGATCTCGGTTTTACGGATACCGGCCATGACCGTCTCGATCAACTGTTCGTTATCATAAGCGAGTAAATACTCTTTGAGCGTCTCGTATGAACCGTTAATATTCGATTTTGATTCCGAAAGAATGTCGGCGACGAATCGTTCACGTACGCCAGGCAGCGATAGTGTCTCTGCCATCAAGTTTTCTAAATAGAGCACCTCGACGCCCCGGTTTTGTAGCACGCTCGCAAAGTAGTCGTGCTCTTTTTGAATGACCGGCAAATGTGGAATGTCGTCGAACAAGAGTCGTTCCAAATACTCCGGCGTCAAATTTTCAAGTTCGCGTCCTGGACGCTTCAATAGTACAGTCCTTAGTTCACCAATTTCTGAATACACGTGAATCGGATGTTTCAGCGTTGTATCCCGTGCGGTCAATTGATCCGTCATCGATATCATCTCGCTTCCTCCTAGTGATTCGGGTGTGTTTCTACCCTTACATTATCAACTTACCCGATTCCGAGGCGGGTAATTCCGACGTTCTGATTGTGGTCGATTCCACAAAAAAATGGATACAATATAAGTCAAACTGAATGAACAAACGGTTGTGAATCAATGAACAAGGAGAGAGCAACGGTTGGGATGGATACACGATGTATGAACTGTGAATAAAATCCATTATTTTTTCTTTTCAAATTAAGGTACGATAACGACAGGATACGAAAAATGACTTTAGAAAAGGAAGTGAGTCGATGGCCATCGAACGTACAGAACGCGCGCGTCATGAAGCCCAAGTGACAGCGCTCATCCAAAAAGGGGATCCGGTCGATTTCCGCGACGTGTTTTTAACACTTCACCCGGGTGAACAGGCCGACATCTTCATCGAACTTAACCAACCCGATCGAGCGTTTGTATACAGCGCTTTATCACCTGAAGAGTACACCGATTTATTTGAAAAATTAGAGCTCGATGAACAACAGCAGTTCATCCAAGAAATGCCACGCCCGTATGCGGTCAGCGTCTTAAACGATATGTTCTCGGATAATGCCGCCGACCTCATGACCGAACTTCCGGACGATTTCATGAACGAACTGTTCGAACAGATGGACGAGACCGAGGCGACCGAGGTCAAAGACTTGATGCGCTATCCAGATGATACGGCCGGTGCCATCATGACGACCGAGTTCATCGTGTTACAGGCCGACAAAACGATCGGGGCGACACTCGAAGAGTTGCGTGATCTCGGTCCTGAAGCTGAGACAATTTACTATTTATATGTAATCGATGTAGACCGACGTCTCGTCGGCGTTGTGTCGCTCCGTGATTTGATCGTTTCCCCGCTCGACCATCTCATCGCTGACATCATGGGGCGGCGGGTCGTTTCGGCCCACGTCATGGCCGATCAAGAAGACTTGGCCCGAACCGTCCAAAAGTATGACTTGCTCGCGCTCCCGGTCATCGATAGCGATGATCACCTGCTCGGCATCATCACCGTCGACGACGTCATGGACGTCATCGAACGCGAGACGACCGAAGACTTTGAAGAGCTGTCCGCGACGAAAGGCTCGTCTGACATCAACATGGGCCCGGTCGAGGCAGCGAAAAAACGTGCCCCTTGGATCATCAGCCTCATGTTCCTCGGGATGATCACCGCATCGACGATCGGTGGATTTGAAGATACGCTCGAGACGATCGTTTTGCTCGCCGTCTTCATGCCACTCGTCATGGGATCGGCCGGAAACGCCGCCACCCAGTCGCTCGTCGTCGCCGTACGTTCGATTGCGCTCGGCACGATCAATCGGAAAAATGTCGCCAAGATGATTCGCCGGGAGTTCGGAACCGGTGTCCTGCTTGGACTCGCCTGTATGGTCGTTATTTTCGGGGTCATCACGGTCCTGTACGATAGCGCCTTGATCGGCATGATCGTCGGCTTGTCGATTTTCGCCTCACTGAGCGTTGCCACGATTGTCGGTACACTCGTCCCGCTCTTGATCAACCGCCTGAAACTCGATCCGGCCGTGGCCTCGGGTCCATTCATCACGACGGTCGTGGACAATCTCGGATTGATCATCTACTTCACTGTCGCCACTTCATTGCTTCGCTTTTTCTGACACCTGACGTTTCAGGTGTCTTTTTTCGTGTGAGCTTTGTTACGGTTTGTTTACAAAAGCGATGATGGGAAATAATTATCGTGCCAGGCGGGTAATTACGAAAAGTACTTATAGATAAGAAGTAATACAAGGAGGGATAAATAGTGACGATTCAACAAGTTATATACATATTAGTGACCGGAGCCTTATTCATGGGACTCGTCGCTTACGTATCCTATCGCCTGACAAAAGGAAAAGTCGACAGCGCCGATGATTATTTCTTGGCTGGTCGCGGGCTGACCGGTCTCTTCATCGCCGGGTCACTCCTGCTCACAAACTTATCGGCCGAGCAGTTGATCGGCTTGAACGGGCAGTCGTTCGCCGGCAACATGTCGGCGATGGCATGGGAAGTGACGGCCGGGATTGCCGCCATCATCATGGCACTATTCCTACTGCCACGCTTTCTCGGCATCGGGATCACGACGATTCCTGAGTTTTTAAGTCAACGCTATGACGAGGACGTCCGGCGCTTGACCGTCCTCTTGTTCTTGTTCGGTTACATGTGCGTCACGATTCCGTCGATGCTCTATTCCGGCGGCCTCGCGGTCCTTCAGCTCTTCGACGTGCCCGAACTGCTCGGAATCAGCTTTGAACAGTCACTTTGGCTCGTCATTTGGTTCATCGGTATCATCGGCGCTATCTACGCCATTTTCGGCGGCCTCCGCGCCGTTGCGGTGTCGGATACACTCAACGGCATCGGGCTCATCATCATCGGCTTCCTCGTCCCGACGCTCGGCTTTATCGCACTCGGTGACGGCAGCGTCGTCGAAGGGATGAAGACGATCGCGACGTCGAACCCTGAAAAGTTGAACGCGATCGGGTCATCGAACGACTCGGTGCCATTCCTATCCATCTTCACCGGAATGATTTTCGCGAACTTGTTCTACTGGGCGTTGAATCAATATGTCATTCAACGGGCTCTTGGGGCTAAAAACCTCGCCGAAGGACAAAAAGGTGTCCTCTTCACCGGTTATTTGAAGTTGCTCGTTCCGATCTTTATGCTGCTTCCAGGCATCATCGCGTTTCACTTATACGGCACGAACATGGACAAGGCAGACCTCGCCTATCCGAGTTTGATCGCCGATTTGTTACCGACGTGGCTCATGGGCTTCTTCCTCGCCGTCTTGCTCGGCGCGGTGTTCAGCTCGTTCAACTCATTGCTGAACAGTATCGCCACACTGTTCGTGCTCGACATTTATAAACCGAAGTTCAAACCCGATGCCTCGGACAAAGATTTGATCCGGGTCAGCAAATGGTTCGGGACGTTCGTCGCGCTCGTCTCGTTCTTCGTCGCACCGAACTTGATGTACGCGCCGGACGGTCTTTGGGACTTGATTCGCCGTTTCACCGGTTTCTTCAACATCCCGATTCTCGTCGTCGTCTTGATTGGCATGCTCGTCAAGCGCGTGCCGCCGATCGCCGCTAAAATCGTCATCGGCTTCCACGTCATCACGTACTACTTCTTAGTCTGGGGTATGAAACAGTGGTTCGGATTTGACCTTGGCATCAACTTCATCCACATCTACGGCATCTTGTTCGTCATCGAGACGAGTATCATGTTGTTGTTCGCCAAACTGCGTCCGATGCAACAAATCAAGCCGATCCGGATCGACCTCGGTCGGGTGAAACCTTGGCGTCATGCGATCTCGACGTCAATCATCCTCGTCGCCTCGATGGTGTTCGTCTACTTCGTCTTCTCTCCGATCGGTCTCGCCTATGCGGACGGGATCGTCTCGGGCTGGTTCTGGCCAGCGACGCTGACATTGTTCGCCGCGACGAGCGGTCTCGTCTGGGTATCGTACCGGTACTGGCTCCCGAGATACGAGGTGTACTTGAACAACCTTGGAACGACCGAAACCGAGCTCGAAGAAAAAGCGAGCGGCGGGTGACCTGCCTCTTTACAAAAACACCGTTCCTGCTGAAATGAATCAGTTCGAACGGTGTTTTTTCATCTGCAAAATCGCCTCACCATAAGAATGACACCTATCATTTTTCCATTATTTAGGTTAATGTGTAATGGTATGATTTACATACTTAGAAACGGAAAGGAACAGCCAAACGTCGGAGGTCCACTCATGAATACTAATTGGTCAGATTTTGAAATCTCATCCGCTTTTTCAGGCACATGTCTCGCTGTCCGAAAGCACGACCTATTAATTGAACGACAACAAGGATATGCGAATCGTTCCGAACGACTGCCAAACCGTGACGTGACTCGGTTCGGGATCGCCTCTGGCTGTAAGTTGTTCACGGCGATCGCCATCTGTCAGCTCGTCGAACAAGGGAAGCTGGCGTTCACTTCGCTGCTCCGAGACTGTCTATCCCTTGATTTACCTAAGTTTGATACACGTGTGACAGTCGAAACGTTGCTCACTCATACGTCAGGCATCCCGGACTATTTTGATGAATCCGTCATGGACGACTTTGAAGAGTTATGGCAACAACGTCCGATGTATCAGCTAAGACGATTGAGCGACTTTTTGCCCATGTTCCAGCAACAGTCAATGAAACATGAAATCGGCGAATTCCACTATAATAACGCCGGTTACATTTTGCTCGGTCTCATTGTCGAACAAGCGAGCGGATTGACGTTCTCGGATTACATCGAACAGTTCGTCTTCACACCGGCCGGCATGACCGACTCCGGTTACTTCTCGCTTGACGCCCTGCCTGCCGATACGGCGCTCGGCTATATCAACAATCCGGACGGTTCATGGCGGACAAATCAGTACTCTATTCCCGTCAAAGGCGGTTCGGACGGAGGGGCGTTCGTGACGGTGGCCGACATGGCCAAACTATGGGACGCGTTGCTCAGGCATCGTCTTCTCGGTCAACAGATGACAACGCGGTTATTGACACCTCACGTGACCGTCAATGACCGGGGCGGACATTACGGGTATGGCGCCTGGATCCAACTCGAACCTAACGAAGAGGTATTCAAATATCACGTGATGGGCTACGATCCCGGTGTCAGCTTCCATTCCGCCTATTACCCTGCTTTAGAAGTCACTTCTGTCGTCTGTTCGAACGAGTCAGAGGGGGCGTTTGATGTGATGAAAGCGATTGAAGTGAAAGTGGGTGCGTCTTGATGATCATCCGTCTTTACGATGAACGAGATTTTGAACAGATTCAAGCGTTGAACGAAGCTGAGAGCTGGCACCAGCTCGTTCGTCAAGATGAGTTGACAAAAGAAGCATGGCGCCGCTCGAACATCGCTTTCGTCATCGAGTCTGAAACGGGACACGTGATCGCCTATCTTCGCGGTTTGACCGACACAAAAGTCAGCCTTTACGTGTGCGAGTTGCTCATCGCTGCTTCGCACCGCCGGCTTGGCCTCGGGGAACGGTTATTGACACACGTCCATGCACTCTATCCTGAGACACGACTCGAGATGCTCGCGAGCGCTTCCTCGCATACGTATTATGAACGCTTGAACTTCCGCCCCTTCTACGGTTTTCGAAAAACGATTCACGAATAGGAGAGAATTTATTTGAAACTTGCCCTTGTCACCGGTGCGTCACGCGGTCTCGGCCGTGCTGTCGCCGAAGAACTGTCGAGACGAAACTACGACGTCATCAACCTATCACGCTCGCAATCACGCGATTTAACGTTCAAACATATCGAAGTCGATTTATCCGACGTATCGAGTACACTTCGAGCCCTTGACCAAATCAATCCGTACATCGCTGACGCCACGTCGCTACTCATCATCCAAAATGCGGCGTTGATCGAACCGATTCATCGGGCCGGCCACCTCGACACGGAGCAGCTCACCGCTCACGTTCAGGCGAATCTGCTCGCCCCGATGCTGATCACGAACGCCGTCCTCGCTTACGATGTGCCCGTCTCGCTCATCCACGTGACGTCAGGTGCCGCCAAACGTCCGATCTCGGGGTGGAGCGCCTACTGCGGCACGAAAGCTGGACTCGACCACTTTAGTGAGACCGTCGCGCTCGAACTAGAAGGAACGAGACATCGCCTCGCCTTGTTCAACCCGGGCGTGATGGACACATCCATGCAACAGACGATCCGCGCGTCTTCACGAGAAGCGTTTCAAGATGTCGAACAGTTTCAAGCTTACGAGACGGAAGGAAAACTCCGCTCGCCTGAGACGGTCGGCCGCGTCCTCGTCGAGCAGTTGATCGACAAGCCGTTTGTCAATGGAAAAACGTATACCATCCACGACCTCATCTAATTTTCAACCAGGTATAAAAATAGACCAACCCTGTCTCGTTTGACCGGCTACACTAGAGTCAAATCAAATGAGAAAGGGTGGCGTGATGTATGAAGACTATAGCGGGAGGATTGCTGTTTTTCGGGATATTCAGCCTCGTGCTATCGTTCACGATGATTGGAGATATCGCGATCGTCGGAGCGTTGGTGAGCGGTGTGTCCCTGCTGTGTAGCGTCGGACTCTGGTTCGGTGCCACGGAAGTGATGCGTATGCGTATGGACATGAGCGAAGTCAAAAAAACGTCTTTCCCTTCTGAATAAGGGAAAGACGTTTTGGATTCAGTTTTGGTTATCGGTCTCATCTTCAAAGTCATCATCGGCAAACTCTTCAAAATCGTACTCTTCGAAGTCTGCCTCATCGATAAAGATGTCACGATCATTGACGACGTGAATCGGGCCATTGGCCACATCGATTCGAATCGTCCATGCCCATGGAATGCGCAGTCGGCTATATACGCCCGTCCAGAATTCCATCGATTCTTGCTCGTATCGTTCGAACTCTGTCAGTAACTCTTTAAACGTTACTCCTGACAACTGGAAGTTTGATTCTTGGATTCGCTCGAGCGCGTTATGTGTCGCTTCAAGCTCCGCCGCGCGGACCATCTCTTCGGCAGTCGCCATTTCGAGAATAGTTCCATCTGGTGGCAGAATGTCGTATACGTTGAACAATTCGCCTTCTTCTACTTCTACTTCTTCATCAAACTCATAGTCGTCGTGCCGCATGCTTCATTCCTCCTCACTCTAATTGAATCTACTACATTGTACCATTCCACACCTCGTTATAACGAAACATTCGCGTATATATTTTCCAGAGTGGGTAATGATACAAAGGGAACAGATTTGCCATACAGAAAGGGGCCAATTTACAATGAACGACTCATTTCAAGCACTCGTGCTCGACAAGCGTGACGACCGACTCCATTCCGAGGTGACTGAGGTCGAGCTCGACTCACTACCTAAAGAAGAGGACGGCAACGTCCTCGTCGAGGTCCATTATTCGGCACTCAACTACAAAGACGCCCTTGGATTGACCGGATCGGGCAAAATCGTCAGCCATTATCCGTTCATCCCAGGCTGCGAATTTGTCGGGAAAGTCACCGAATCTGATCATCTTGATTTCAAGCCTGGGGACGAAGTCATCGCGACCGGCTTTGGCATTGGTGAGCGTCATTTCGGTGGCTTCAGCCAGTTTGCACAAGTTCCAGGAAATTGGCTCGTGAAATTACCGAAAGGCATGAACATGCGAGATGCCATCACGATCGGGACACCCGGACTGACCGCCATGTTCGCGATTGAGGCACTCGAACACGAAGGCGTTCATCCCGGTCAAGAAGTGCTCGTCACGGGAGCATCCGGAGGAGTTGGAAGTTTCTCGATTGCCTTGCTCCATAAACTCGGCTATCACGCCATTGCCTCGACTGGAAAAACAGATTCATCTTATTTAACTGATCTCGGTGCTGAACAGACAATACCACGCAGTGAATTGGAAGGAACCCCCCGACCACTCGCTCGCCAACGGTTCGATGCTGCGATCGACTCGATCGGTGGTAACACACTCGCAAATATTTTAAGCCAAACCCGATACGAAGGAACCGTCGCCGCTTGTGGACTAGTTGGAGGGCACGAACTTCCTGCGACCGTCTACCCGTTCATCCTGCGAGGCGTCCGTCTCGTCGGCATCGATTCGGTCATGCAGCCGATCGCAAGACGAGTGACGGCGTGGGAGCGTCTACACGAGCTGATCGAACCGCACGTACTCAACCAGATGGTGCACGAGATCCCGCTCCATGACGTCCCGCGTCAAGCCGAGGCGATGATGCGCGGTGAGCTGAGTGGCCGGACCGTCGTCCGCATGAACGACTAAACGTCAAAGAAGGGCTGAATCCAACGATTCAGCCCTTCTTCTGTATGCTTGGTAATGAAATTCAAACGGCCGGTTCTTGGCCTTTTAATTTTTTCAGTTCTTCTAACAAGATATCCGATTCATTGAACGGGATCGCTTCGCTGCCGACACGTTCGACATGGTCGTGCCCTTTTCCGACGACGACGATGCGCTTGCCGTCGAGCGCTTGCACGGCCGCGTGGTGCAACGCGTCTCTTCGTGCTTCAAACGTCACATAATGCGTGTCCGCGTCGACCCCTTCGAGCAGCCCGTCGATGATCTGCTTCGGATTTTCGGTTCGGACATCGTGTACCGTCACAATCAAATCGTCCGAATAGCGGCTCGCGATGCGTCCCATCTCAGCCCGTTTCGTCGGGTCACGGTCTCCGGCCGCGCTCAAGACGACGACGAGCTGCCGCTCCCCTTTTTGTAAAGTGGACAGACATTTTTCAAGCCCGTCCGGTGTATGGGCGTAGTCGATATAAATCTCCGCATCTTCCGTGTCAAGCCGCTCGAGACGACCTTTCGGAAGTGTGAGCCCTGGAACATTATCGATAATCGCGCGAAGCATGAGCTCCGACGTCGAGACGAGACCGATGGCCGCGGCCAAGTTGGCAGCGTTGAACGATCCCATAAAGTGAACAGGTGCTTCGATTGTCATCGCGTTCATTTTGATGCGGACGGTGTGACCTAGCCAGATGACTTGAATATCGGCCGGGACGTCTGCGTGCGTACTGTACATGACTTTCCGCCGCGTCGGTGCGAATGCGGCCATCGTCTCGCTCGCCGGGTCTTCCGCGTTCAAGATGATGGCGTCGCCGTCCGTCGTTTCAACTTGTTCGAATAGACGCGCTTTCGCCCGTGCGTATTCATCCATTGAACGGTGGTAGTCGAGGTGGTCGTGCGTCAAGTTCGTAAACGCCGCCGCATGGAAGCGGACTCCTTCGACGCGCCCTTCCATCATGGCGTGCGACGATACTTCGACGACACAGTCGGTCACCCCGGCATCTGCCATTTCGGCCAAGATGCGGTGCAAGACGACGGCTTCTGGCGTCGTGTTAGGCGTCTTTAACTTCTTATCTTTATAACGGGCTCCAATCGTACTGACAATCCCGACCGGACGTCCTGATAAACGAAATAAATCATATGTTAACGTAGCAGTCGTCGTCTTCCCGTTCGTACCGGTGACGCCGTAAATTCGCATCCGATGGGACGGGTGGTCGTAAAACGCGCTCGCCACCACTCCGGCCGTTCGTTTCGTATCGGCAACGACAATGTTTGGCACCTCGAGGTCAAGCGGAGATTCAGAAATCACCGCGCTTGCTCCTTTAGAGACAGCGTCTTCGGCGAATTCATGTCCGTCCACCGTATAACCACGGATGCATATAAACAAATTCCCTGGACTGACCTTTCTGGAATCTGTTTCAATTCCGGTCACCCATGGATCACATTCGATATCATCCATCTCATTTCCTAGAATGGCGGATAAATGTTTCGTCCTCATGCTGTGTACTTCCTTTCTCATGGGTGTCGCTAGGTTAACAAACCTTATCGTCATGGTACTAGATTTTAGGCTGAAATAGAGATGACAAATATATTACTTCCCTCTTTCATAGGAAAACATACGTCTAACTAGAAAATTCCTAGCCCATAACGGGACTAGGAATTCATTTCGCTATCCGTGAACCGAAGTCCTTGTTCAGCGAAAGCACTCTTTAACAATCGAAACACACTCGGTCCGACACCATGCATCACGGCGATCTTCATTCTCGGATAAGCCGTGAGTTGTTCGAGCGTATCAGTAGAGGCGGCAGTGCGCGTTCTGCCGGCGCCGAACATTTGGGGAGTGGCGTCATCCGACTCCCTCTTCTCCTCCAAATTTCCGGTCGACCATCGGGAGGCAGGCGAGGATGCGCTCGATGCAAAACGTCCGCCGGGCTTGCTTCATGATGTCCCATGCGATTACTTGTTCCCCTTGTAGCTTCATCAACTTGACCCGTCGCTTCGAGATGATCCCGTGACGATCCACATACATCAATTCGACGACCCGGCCCATCCGCATCCAACGCGTCACTTCATCCTTCATCCTGCCCCCTCCTTTGTTACATTCATTATACAGAACGTTTGTTCTTATTTCTAATCTAAAGGTGTACGTTTGAGTAATTTCCCGTATGCTAGAAGAAACGAATCTTTTGTGAAAGGGGTACGCCCGTCATGACATACGTCATGTTGGCCGTTTTGGCCATCTTCTTATTTATTTCCATGATTTTTGCCGCCAAGGCGTTGCCGAACTTGAAAGACGTCTTATTCAACCGCGGAAGCTTGTTCGGTCAAGAGAGCAAGACCGTCACGTGCCCGAACTGTAAACAGACGTTCAAACGGGCACCGGGCAGTAGCCAAACTTGCCCCCACTGCTATCATTCATTTTGACCTAAAACACCCGAAGACCCGCACAAACGGTTCTTCGGGTGTTTTTGAATGTGCTCCGCGGTCAAAGTAACCGTTTACGGCACGGTGATTAGTGAAATATAACCATTACTTATTTAGCCGATTGACCACCGCGACCAAAACATGAGAGAACTGGACCCTCTGAAGGAGTTTACAATGTCATTTATTACCGACCGCGAATTGTACGAACGCATCCAACAAAAAGACGCCCTCGCTTTAGAACTCCTATACGACCGTTACGAACGCATATTATACGCCGTCACACTGCGTTTGACTACACGCCCTGACTTGGCGGAAGCCGCCCTCGTGACCGTGTTCACCGAACTTTGGCACAGTCACGTCTCATTTGATTTTTCCACGAGAACGGTTCGGTCCCATTTGCTCGCGAGCGCGCAACAATCGGCACTCCGTTTCGCTTAAAGTGCATGAAGTGAACTAGTGCGACCGTGTCTCCTGCACAAACCGCATCAACACCTCTAGTATTCCTTCCGCATAACTTCCCGCGGTCACACGATCGTGCTCAGACATGGCTTGCTCCGTCCCGTTGCCGAGGACGTATCCGTTACCGACGTGCTTCAACATCGCCAAGTCGTTCCCACTGTCACCGAACGCATACGCTTCGCCTACTTGAAATGCACAGCGGGTACAGACGTAATCGACCGCGGCGGTCTTCCCGGCTCCGCGTGGGATGAAGTCGATATCATACGCCCCGATGGGATCTCCGGCGAGCGGATTGCAGCGACTGACGTTGACCGCGATCCCAAAATCACGAGCGGCCGTTTGGATACGCTCTAGCTCGACTTCATCTTCACCGAAGTAATAATAGTTGTGCATCCACGCGTTCGTCCCCATGTTCGTCTGCGGCTCAATCGTGAGCGCATGGTGAGTCACGACCTGTTCGACACGGCGAGAGAAATCAGACGGGAACAGTGACTGGAAGTTCGAGTCTAGCTCGAGTTCTCCTGCAGTTGTGACATGGTATAACTCTGTCCCGAGGCTCGAGGCGATCCGATGCGGAAAGTAGCGCATGTCGGCCCGCCTCACCTTCTCAGCAATCGTCTCAAGCGAGCTCCCCGTCACCCACATCGTCGAAAACCGATGGGAGTGCTGCTCGAGAAAATCTTCAAGCCGCCGCAAGTGCTCGAGCTGTTCAGCCGTACACGCATGCGGGAAATACGTCTCGTCGAAATCAAAACAGACGAGCGTCCGCCCCTCGTTCGTAAATCGTTTCATGGTCATCCTCCTTGTGTCGTCATACCCCATCTCGTATAGTAAAAGGACGAAAGGAATGAGCGACATGAAAAATCGATTAAGTCGGTACTACTGTCAGTATAGCGGAATCCTGATCGGTTTCGCCCTCGTCTTCGCCTTTTTGTCCGGCGTGCGGACGTATCCGTTCTGGCATCAGTCGCTGTCAAACGGGCCCGCGCTTGTCATGACACTCGTCACGGCGGCGCTCTTCAGCTACGCGACACATCAGCTGCTCACCTACTTGAATTTACGACTCTTCCGTCAAATCGGGGATGCAACTTCCACGTGTTCACGTTGAACACGATGGTTACATACGACTGTTCACAAAATAGTCATATCAAATAGGCATCCATTTTACGGTTTCATCCGTTAGATCAATACAAGGGACTCCCTTCATGATTGACACTCCCACGGCTAAAGCCGCAAGCCCATCCCTTCAGGATGAGTGGGATTCCGAAGTGCTTGTGCGAACGCAGTCCATTTCTGTTTTGTCCGAGCCTTCAGATGAGGGTGTGCCATCACCCCTCCTGAGACAGACCCTATAGGTTCTCAGGCTGGTCGACTGTCACCATCGACCACAGGTGCGTATCGGATGTTCATCGCACCGACTAGATCTCTGTGTTTTTTGAATCCACACGGACAGGCGTACGTCCGGTCTTTCGCTTTGTTTCGTTCGCCGCAGGAAGGACAGGTTTGAGAGGTATAGGCCGGATTGACATATTCGACCTTGATCCCTTCGAGCTTTGCCTTGTACTCGATGAACAATGCCAAGCGATAGAACGACCAGGTGTGCAGGTTCTTGTTGTGTTTACGGCTTGTTCTTGCCGTCTGTCGGATGTTCGCCAATCTTTCGAGGCGGATGACAGAAATCTTGTTCTCTTTCGCGAAGTCGACGATCTCACGGCTCACCTTGTGATCTTTGTCTTTCATCCAGCGCTGTTCTTTGTTGTTCAGCTTCTTGATCGCATCCAGTTTCTTCTGTTGACCGAGCTCTTTCCGTTTCGCACGAAACTTGCGCTTCATATACTTGTTCTCACGCCCGTTCCCGAAGAACCGCGCCTTGTCACGATCTGTCGATGCGACGGCGGGGACTTTCAGGCCGAGGTCGACCCCGAGCACGTTGGTGCCCCCCTTCTCCGTCGTGGGGATCGTGACGGCGATCTGGGCGATCCACTTGTTCGACTTCTTGATGATGCGGAGCGTCCCGAGCTTGTTGGCGAGGAGCGTGGCGTTCCGGTTGTCCGGGTCGACCATCTCGGCGCGGATCGCCGTCTTCTTGACCTTTCCGTCGATCATGACCGGGAAGGAGATCGACTCGAAGTCGAACGAGTAGTTTTGGTTGTTCCAGGTGCAGTACGGCTTCTTGAGGACAGGGACGACCTGGAAGCCCTTCTTCTTCGCCTTTTTGAACATGCTCTTCGCATCCTGGATGGCCTGATTCTTGACGGCGCTCGGCAGATCGGAACTCACGTTTTTGCTCGTCAGCTTTAAGTTTTCTCGAGCCTGCACCATGTCCGAGACGAGCTGGTTCGTCGTGCCGATGTAGGTGCGCATCATCCGCTTTAAGATCGATTGTTGCTCTTTTGTCGGACGAAGTTTGATGTTCACCGTCAATGTCTGCGACACGGTGTCACCCCCTTGTTTTTTGTTCCTCGACATAACGCTTGATGGTCTCACTGGAGACGCTTCCCTCCGTCGACACGAAGAAAGATCTCGTCCAAAGGCTTGTGAGATGTGTGAGATGGGGAAATTCCTCTCGTAGTCGCTTCGACGAGACGCCTTTGATGCGCGCCATGATGTCAGACGGGCTGAGGGATGGCAACGCCGACAAGAATAGATGTGTGTGGTCCCGATCACACGCGATGGCGATGAGTCGAATGTCGAGCTCTTCGCAGACGTCACGGACGATCTCTTTGAATCGTTGCTCGAACGTATCGTCATCGAATAATTTTCGGCGATACCTCGGGCAGAACACGAAATGATATTGGATCATCGACACGGTGGTTTTGGTTCTTCTGTAATTGTTCATACGTTTATCGTATCATTAATTTTATTAGAGTGATACATTTTCTTGGGATAAGATCATACTTGTTGATTTCTGAAATTCCGACTAGCGGGACTCCGAAATCAAGCTCACGTTCATCCCACCACTAAAGGATTGGGCTTTCCCGTTCGCAAATTCTGTAAAGGAGAACGCCATGACTGATATTGAATTGTATGAGCGCGTCAGGAAAAAAGACAAGCAAGCGCTCGAAACACTATATGACCGCTACGAACGAATCTTGTACGCGTTCGTCATGCAACTGACGAAAGACCGCGATCTCGCCGAAGAAGCGATGCAAGAAGTCTTCATCAAGCTGTGGCGCGGCGGCGGTGTGTACGACGAGTCGAAAGGCAAGTTCAAATCGTGGCTGTTCACGATGAGCCGACACGTCACGATCGACTTGATTCGAAAACGCAAACCCGATTTACAGCTCGATGAATCATATGCTGAAGCGATTCCTTCCCCGTCCCCTTCTGTCGAGACCGAGGTCGAGTGGCAAGAAGAACGGGCCCAAATCGAGACGGCGATGGCCGAGTTGCCGGTCGAGCAACAAAAAGTCGTCCGGCTCATGTATTTCCAAGGTCTCAGCCAGCAGAAAATTGCCGATGCGTGCGACATCCCGCTCGGTACCGTAAAAGGAAGGATTCGATTAGCGCTGAAACAGTTACGAAAACATCTATCCCATGACGATATAGATAAGGAGGTGGAACGATGAACGCCTGTGACCAATTGATCGACTATTTCAACCAACATTTAACGGAAGACGAACGGATTCGCTTCGAGGCACATTTAGCAACATGCCAAACGTGCCAAGAAGAACTCGAACAACTCGAGGCACTCGTCGGAGGCGTCGCGTTCCTCTCTGAGCCGACCGAACCACCGAGCGGCATGAAGGCTCGCATCCTCGACAACGTCTTTGCCGAAGACACAACTGAACCGAAGCTCGTCAAAGCCGAACCGGCTCCCGTCACACCGTTCACGGAAACCCGTAAGAAGCAGAAGTCTTCGTGGGGAGCGCTCGCACTCGCGGCCGCACTCGTCCTCTCACTCGTCGGTAACGGCTATCTGTTGATGAATCAAGACGAGCCGACCGCGATTACCTTGACCGATACGGTGCCACTCGAAGGCGAATCAGAAGGGGTCGCCTACTTGGCCGAACAAGACGGCGATCGCCAACTCATCGTCCAGACGAACGGCCTCGCACCGCTCGAGGCGAACGAAGTGTATCAAGTCTGGTTGCTCAAGGACGAATCTCCGATTCCGACCGGTGCGTTCGTCACAGACGATAAAGGCAACGGTACCGTCATCTATACGCTCGACTCGACCGAGTCAGCGACAGATTGGGACACGGTCGCCGTCACGAAAGAGCCTGAACGGGGCAATCAAACACCCGAGGGCGACATCGTGTTAAGTGCCAGTCTCTGACATAGAACCGGATGACTTTACGCGTGAAGCGTAGGTGTCATCCGGTTCTTTTTTCGTTATGATGAGAGAAAGGAGTGGTACATATGAGAAAACCGAAAATCGGTGTCGTCGGCCTCGGCGGCATCGCCCAAAAAGCGTATTTGCCCATCTTGACGAACAGCACCTCGTTCGAACTCGTCGGCGCCTACTCTCCGACACAGGCTAAACGGGATGAAATTTGTCGGGCATATCGGATGGAATCGTTCACGGGACTCGATTCGCTCGCCTCGTCCGTCGATGCAGCGTTCGTCCATAGTTCGACCGAGACGCATTACGAGATCGTTTCCTACTTACTCGCGCAAGGCGTCGACGTGTACGTCGACAAGCCGCTCGCCGCAACCGTCGAACAGGCCGAACGGCTCGTCGAAACGGCAGAACGTACGAACCGCAAGCTGATGGTCGGCTTTAACCGTCGCTTCGCCCCGATGTATAATCAAGTGAAGGCAGCGGCCCCGTTCCACTCGCTCGACTTCGTCAAGCACCGGGGGGACGGATTGCGCGGACACGATTACCGGTTCACGTTACTCGACGATTACTTGCACGTCGTCGATACGCTCCGCTATTTTGCCGGAAGCGACTTACGGCTCGTGACGGGACAAATCGAGACGACCGCATCGAACGGACTCCATTTCGCACGTCACGTCTGGCAAGATGAAAACGGCCTGCATACGACGTCGATGCACCGCAAGGCGGGCGTCAATCACGAAGGACTCGTCGCCATCAAGGACGGACTTCGGTTGACGGTCGATGAAATGGTGACGCTCCATCGCTTCGAACACGGCTCGCATTCGACCGAGACGTTCGGTTCGTGGGATACGTTGCTCACGCAACGCGGCTTCCAAGGAGCAATCGATCACTTCATCACGGCGCTGACTGACGATACCCCGATTTTGACGGACGGACGCGAGGCGTTGCTCACGCAACAACTAGTCACAGACTTGTTCAGCAGACGCTGAGAGGAGGAAAAATCAGATGGATTTCTTTTTCTACATCATGATCATCGCCGTCATCGCCATCGCCTCGGACACAATCATCAAGACGCGCAAAGCCCGCATCGAGGAGCTGCGGCTCAAAGTCGAGCAAGAAAAGCTGGCAATCCAGCGGCTCGAACTCGAGATGAAGCGCGACCAGGACAAATTGGATGACCACGGATTTTAAAAAGACGGTCGACCCTTCATTGGGCCGACCGTTCGTGTTATAAAATGTTTCGTTCGTATGAAGCCGTCACGTCGAGGCGACGCTTTTGGCGCCGTTCGACGAGTGTCGACCAGGTGACGGCCGTGACGATACAGGCAGCGCCGATGAAAAAGTTTCGGTCGAG
Source organism: Exiguobacterium sp. SH0S2 (assembly GCF_004337185.1). Classification (NCBI taxonomy): domain Bacteria; kingdom Bacillati; phylum Bacillota; class Bacilli; order Caryophanales; genus Exiguobacterium; species Exiguobacterium sp. SH0S2. Next base: position 667,858 of record NZ_SJVB01000002.1, read on the forward strand.
CTGTTCGCCGAGAACGAGCCAACCGAGATAACCTCCGACGAGCGGCTGAAAGAAGAAGAACAACGACCCGACGCTCGCATCCATCAGTTCGAGTCCTTTGTTCCAAAAGAAGAACGCCCCGGCCGTCGAGATGATGCCGACGTATAAAACGCTGAGCCAAAGGACGCTCGTCATGTCTGGAACGCCAGACTGCACGACTTCTAGCCCCATGAGTGGTGTCATCAAGACGAAGGCGATCCCAATCGCGAACGTCGTGATCGTCAGAGACGAGACCGTTTGCGAGGCGACTTTGACATACACGGACATGAGCGCCCAGGTGATGGCGGCACCGACCAAGACGAGGCTGCCAAGCAAATACGTCCCATCGACGTGCCAGCCGACGACGATGATGACGCCGAGCGTCGCTAAGACGAGTGACCCAATTTTGACAGGTGTGAGCTGCTCTTTCAAAATCAACCGGGCGAACAACACCATGAACGCCGGCGTCGCTGCTGTCACGAGTGAACCGGTGTGGGCATCGGACAGCTTCGTGCCGATGAATTGGAATGAGATCGAGGCGACGTAACCGATCACACCGACGAGCGTGATCCATTTCAAATCCTCGCGCCTCACTTGTTCACGACCGAACAACGACCATGCCGCGAACAAGACGATGAACGCTACGGCGTAGCGCATCCAGACGAGCGTGAACGGCTCGATGAACCCGAGCGCATACTTACTGACGACGTACATCCCGCCCCAAATGCTAGCGGCGAGCGCCAAACTGATGGCACCGAGCCATTCCTTGCGCATCTTCATCCCTCCTTTGATTCCTAACTAATACGACGTCCATCGAATGAACTCCTGTTTTTCAACCGTTGTCGAAATTCAAGAAATCGCTTACACTAGTTGTATCGATGATTGAAAGGAGGGAGAAAGGTGAACTTTGTCGGACGTACGCACTGGTCAACTGAACATTTGTACATTTTGCGTGCGATTTTTCACGATGTTGCTTAACCATAGGACCCGTCTGTCCTGTTTTAGACATTGTTGAAAATACGACGAAGCGCCTCTCTTCCTTACCGAGCGCTTGTTTGCGCTCGGTTTTTTTGATAGGCCTCGACTTTAGGAGGAACTTACATGTTGATCGACATGCAACATATTCAAAAACAATTCGGTGGCCACGCCGTCTTAGTTGATGCCAATCTTCACGTGAACGCAGGCGAGCGGATCGGACTCGTCGGACGGAACGGCAGCGGTAAAACGACGTTGCTCCATTTGATCGTCGGCACCGAGGCGCCGGACGATGGCACGATTTATCGAAAACAACGGCTCAACATCGGTTATTTGGCACAATTGCCCGCCTATCCGGACAAGAGCGGGCGCGACGTGCTCTACACCGCGTTCGCCGAACTGATTCGGCTCGGCGAGGCGATGCATGCGCTCGAGGCAGAGATGGCGTCAAGCGATAAACTTGAACTGTTATTAGATAAGTACGGAGCGCTCCAAACCCGATACGAGCAGAGCGGCGGCTATGTAATCGACTCAAAAGTGAACGCTATGATCGACGGGCTCCGCCTCACGCGGTTTGTCGACCGCCCGTTCGACACGTTAAGCGGCGGCGAGCGGACGAAGGTCGGGCTCGCTTTGGCACTGCTGCAAGAACCGGAACTGCTCATCCTCGATGAGCCGACGAACCACTTAGACTTAGAAGCGATGGCTTGGCTCGAGTCGTTCTTACGGGACAGCCCGTCGACGCTCCTGCTCGTCTCGCACGACCGGGTCTTCCTCGATGCCGTCGCCACACGAATCGTCGAATGCGAGGACGGTGAGTTGACGAGTTTTGACGGCAATTACAGCTCGTTCGTCGCTCAAAAAGAGAAGCTGTTGCTCGACCAATTCCATGCCTACACCGAGCAACAAAAGAAAATCAAGAAGATGAAAGAGACGATCCGGCAGTTGCGGCAATGGGCGAACGAGGGCAATCCCCCGAACGAAAAGTTCTACCGCCGCGCCAAATCGATGGAAAAGGCGCTCGCTCGGATCGAGACGATCAAAAAACCGCGACTCGAGGCGATTCAGCCCGACATCACGTTCTCCGCGAGCGGGCGAACCGGGCGTGATGTGTTTGAAGTGACAGACGCTTCTGTCACGTATGATCAGACCGTGTTTCAAAACGTCTCGTTCTACGCCGGTCACGGGGAACGGATTGCCATCGTTGGACCGAATGGCAGCGGCAAGTCGACGCTCTTGAAGCTATTGCTAGGCGAGCTCGAGCCGACTTCCGGAGATGTTCGCCGGGCGGAACGGGCCCGAATCGGCTACTTGTCCCAGCACGTCCAGTTCGACGACGGGCATCGATTGATCGAGGCGTTCCGAGACCGGATCGCCGTCGACGAGGGCAAGGCACGACAGTTGCTCGCCCAGTTCTTGTTTTATGGAGCGAGCGTGTTCAAACCGGTCGGCAATTTGAGCGGCGGTGAAAAGATGCGGCTCATGCTCGCGGTCCTCATGCACGAGGACATGAACGTGCTCGTTCTCGACGAACCGACGAACCATCTCGACATCGAAGCGCGCGAGGCGCTCGAAGAAGCACTCGACCGCTTCACCGGAACGCTCGTCGTCGTTTCCCATGACCGGTACTTCTTGAACAAACTGTTCCCAATCACGTATTGGCTCGATGGAACAATCACCCGTTTCCCGGGAAATGTCGCCTACGCGCTTGAAAAACGGGTTGAACCTCACATCGCTGAACCCGTCTCGCAACCGAAAGCCAAAATAGCCAAACCGCAACGGCCCGTCGATACCGCGGCCGACGAGGCACGATTGAACCAGCTCGAAGATGATCATCAGAGTCTACTCACTCAAATGAACGACACGAACGACGTCGAGGAACTGATGACGCTGCAACGACAAGCCGATGCGCTCCAAGCTGACATCGATACGCTGCTCAATCAGTTGCTTGAATCGATTTAACGACGAACGACGCCGTGTCAACGGCGTCGTTTTTGTTCGAACCAGGATTGGACTAAAAAGCCGGTCACACCGACCGCCATCAAAAAATACGGGACGACGCGCGGCACCGCGCTCGCCTCTCCGATTGACATGAGCAGCAGTCCGCTCACGAATGTGCCGAGCCAGTACAATTTCGGCATAGATTCACCCCTTCATTCATCACCTAAGAAAAAGCGCCACACGTGTGGCGCTTAACGGTGAGCATTTTCTAAAAAAGCGGACTTTCACCCGATCGAGAAACATCTCGATCGACCGTCCCAGCGGATTGGTCAAATACGTGCTAGAAAATCGACGCGATTCACGCAATGATTTCTGAGCGTACGTTCGTCTAGAGGTCGATATAGCCTGGCACAGAAGCAAAAAATCGGTTCCGGATTGGCATGTTAGCGACACTTCGACTGTGAAAAATGAAATCTGTCACGAACCTCGTCCTGCTCACCTCTGTTTCCAGAAAAATCGATACCTGTTGACGTCTGCTTCCCCAAAGCATCATGTTTGTCTGCCCCTTGCCATTTTAACATACGCAAGGTGGACGACAGATCGGATATGAAGGACGGTCACACAGGTCGATTTTTCTGACATGCTGTCTCTCGTTTCACCGAGCCGGCCTCGGCCAAACAACGACTGAATCTTTGTTTCATTCGTTGTCCCCTTTCAGCTCAACACGTTGAATGAGGACTACATTAATACAATAGCCGTTCTGCCCAGCGACGAACCCTAGTTCACCATTTCTTCAAAATTTCAGCTCATACATAACGATCAAGCGCATACGCGACTCCATCCGCCTCGGCGTCTTTCGTAATATGGGTACTGATGTCTTTTAGCGGATCGACCGCGTTGCCCATCGCAATTCTCGTCTCCGCCACCTCGAACATCGAGATATCATTCAAGTTGTCCCCGATCGCAACGATCTCTTCTTGCGGGATCTGATGATGCTCGGCGAGCTGCTTCAGCGCCATGCCTTTACTCGCCTTCGGATGTCCAATTTCAATCTTCGTCCATCCCGCCGTCGTGATCAAAATATCAGTCCGCGGCTCGTAAAGCTTCCGTAGCTTATGCAGCTTACGACGATCGAACGAATAGATGAACACTTTGTACACTTCATCGGCTTCAAAATCAATCTCATCAATCGTATCGACGTACGTCAGGCCGAACTGTTCATTTTGAATCTCGATCTCCCGCTCGCCCCACTCTCGGGTGAACGACTGGTCGTGCGGCAACACCTCATCTAATTCGCCTTTTAACAAGTCGGTACCCGTGCGCAACACTTTGACACCGGCGTTCGTATAAAACTCGACGTACGTATCATGCTCATGCGCCACGTCCCATAACTCCTGAACGACTTGTTTCGGGAGGGCGTGATAGTAAATACGTTCATTTTCATAAAATGCGATCGCCCCGTTCCCGGAAAGGATCGGGCACGTCAACTCGCTCCGCTTCAAAATTTCCTCGATATCATGGATTGAGCGTCCTGACGAGATGGCGACCAAATCACCGCGCTCCTGGCGTCGCCGGATTGCTTGTTGGTTCGCTTCCGTGATGACACCGGTGCGCGACAATAACGTCCCGTCTAAGTCGATGGCAATCAATTTCATTTAATTCTCTCCTTTCAGCATGTTTGTCTCCATTCTAATTCCCTGATTTGCTCAGTCTCAACTGTCAGATTGCACAGTAAATGAAAACTCCGGTTTCCCACTTTCAAAAATAGGGAATTTATTATTAGTTCTCAATAATATTTGTCCGTTCGGAAAGGAGTTCTTTATGAACATCTCACCTGGAAAGCCGCGTTTGAATCGTGTGTTTTACATCTCTGCGAGCATCATTGCCCTGCTCGTCTTATTCGGTGCGATTCGCCCGACATTATTTGCTGACATCGCCGGCAGTATCTTCAACTTCACGACCCGGTCGTTCGGTTGGTTCTACTTACTAGCCGTCTTCTTTTTCGTCCTCTTCTTAATCTTCCTCGCTTTCAGCAAGTACGGAAAGATTCGTCTCGGGGCAGACAGCGACCGACCACAATACCCGTTCTTCACTTGGATCGGAATGTTATTTTCAGCTGGTTTTGGGGTCGGGCTCGTCTTTTGGGGCGTTGCTGAACCGATGAGTCACTTCATCACGCCCCCATATGCGGATACGACTGAACTGACAGTCGAGGGAGCCCGACTCGCCATGGCCTATTCGTTCTTTCACTGGGGCGTCAGTCAATGGTCCGTCTTCGCCATCGTCGGATTGATCATCGCCTACTTCCAGTTTCGCCGGAATACAGATGGACGGATTTCGACAAGTTTATCTCCGCTCATCAAAGAGCGGCCTTACAAACAACCGCTCAACCAAACAATCGACATTTTTGCCGTCATCGCGACGGTCATGGGTGTCGCGACGTCGCTCGGGCTCGGCGTCCTGCAAATCAATGGCGGACTGAATAGCGTCTTCGGGTTGCCAAACACGGCACTCGTCCAAGTCCTCATCATCGTCGTATTGACCGCTTTGTTCTTGACGTCGACGACGACCGGTCTCGATCGCGGGATCAAATGGCTCAGTAACATCAACCTTGGAACGGCACTCGTATTGATGGTGTTCGTCTTCTTCGCCGGTCCGACCATCTTCATCTTAGAGACGTTCACGCTCGGGCTTGGCGACTATTTGCAAAACTTTATCCGCTATAGTCTCCGTCTCCAACCTTATCAACAAGGGACGTGGGTACGGGACTGGACGATTTTCTACTGGGCATGGGCCATCGCCTGGTCGCCATTCGTCGGAGCGTTCGTCGCTCGTGTCTCACGAGGCCGTACGATTCGCGAATTCATCGTCGGTGTGCTCGTCGTACCACCGTTCATCGCGCTCATGTGGATCGCTGTGTTCGGCGGAACCGCCCTTCATCTCGACTTGTTTGAAGGGACATCGATCGCCCAGGCAGTCGATGCCGACGTCACGAGCGCCTTGTTCGTCACGTTTGCCGAGCTACCGTTCAGTTTCATCCTGTCTATCTTGTCGATTTTATTGATTCTCACGTTCTTGATCACGTCGGCCGACTCGGCGACGTACATCATCAGCAGTATGACAACGAACGGAAGCTTGAACCCGCCGCTTTCCGTCCGCATCGTCTGGGGTATCTTGCTCGGTGGCATCGCCGCTGTCCTGCTCATCGCGAGCGGACTCGAGGGGCTACAGACCGCTTCCTTGATCTCGGCCCTGCCGTTCACGATCATTCTAATCTTGATGGTGTACACGCTGTTCAGCTTGTTGCGTCAAGAGAACATCAAAAAAATCAAATGAGTTTGTCTGAGCCGCCGATTTCATGGCGGCTCTATTGCTGTCTCGATGCGTCGGTCCGTGTTGACACGTATGCGTCCGATTGCTACGCTTTTGTCAGCATGGCACGATAGTCAAAGGGGGAAATGATATGGTTCAAGATTTCACACGCGGTTATGCGGAGACGCGAGACGCAAGCGACCCACTCGCACGCTACCGGGGAGAGTTTTACTTGCCGCAGGACGGGATCTACATGGACGGGAATTCGCTCGGTCTGTTATCGAAACGAGCCGAGAAGACGTTGCTCGAATCGCTCAGTGATTGGAAAGAACTCGGAATCGACGGCTGGATGTCGGGGCGCCATCCGTGGTTCAATCTGTCAGAAGAGCTGGCCGCACTCAACGCGCCGCTCATCGGTGCGAGCACCAATGAAGTCATGGTCACCGGATCGACGACCGTCAACTTGCATCAGCTCGCCGCCACGTTCTTTAAACCGGTCGGCAAACGGACGAAGATTCTCGCCGATGCGCTGACGTTCCCGTCGGACATTTACGCACTCCAAAGCCAACTCTTGCTACGCGACCTCGATCCGGCCGAACATCTCGTCCAAGTGCCGAGTCGTGACGGTCGTTATTTAAATGAGGATGACATCATCGCCGCCATGACCGACGATATCGCGCTCATCGTCTTGCCGACGGTGTTATACCGGAGCGGTCAGATTCTTGATATGGCCCGTCTCGCCAAAGCCGCACACGAACGCGACATATTGATCGGCTTTGATGCATGCCACTCGGTCGGCGCCATCCCGCACGCGTTTCATGATTGGGGCGTCGACTTCGCCTACTGGTGCAACTACAAGCATTTGAACGGCGGACCGGGAAGTGTCGGTGGGCTGTTCGTCCACGAGCGTCATTTCGGGACGACGCCAGGTCTTGCCGGTTGGTTCGGATCACGAAAAGACAAGCAGTTCGACATGGACCACACGATGACACCGGCTGAACATGCCGGTGCGTTCCAAATCGGGACACCGCACGTCATGAGCCTCGCGCCACAACTCGGCGCGCTCGAGATGTTCAATGAGGTCGGCATGGAAGCGATTCGTGAGAAGTCGCTCGCTTTAACGACGTATATGACCGAATTGATCGATGAACTGCTCGCACCGCACGGCTTCGTCATCGGCAGCCCGCGCGATGAAAAACGTCGCGGTGCCCACTTGAGCCTCGAGCATCCGGAAGCGGCTCGTATCTGTAAAGCGCTCAAACAACACCGTGTCATTCCTGATTTCCGAGCGCCGAACATCATCCGCCTCGCACCGGTCGCGCTCTACAACACGTTCACCGACGTGTACGACGTCGTCATGATCTTGAAAGAAATAATGGACAATAAAGAATACGAGGCGTTCGAGAACGTCCGTGAAGTCGTAGCTTAAGGAGATTAACGATGAGTGAACGTATCGAACATAAAGTCGAGCAATCGATTCAAACTGACTTTTCAAAAGACATGTCGTATGGCGACTATTTACAGCTCGACCCGATCTTATCGAGTCAACATCGCCTGTCGGACCACCACGACGAGATGCTGTTCATCATCATCCACCAGACGAGTGAGCTGTGGATGAAGTTGATCTTGCATGAGTTGACTGCGGCCGTGACCGCCATTGAAACGGGTGAGCTCGAACGATCGTTCAAAATGCTCGCCCGCGTCTCGAAAATCCAACAACAGCTCATCCAATCGTGGAGCGTCCTCGCGACGCTCACACCGGCCGAATATTTAGAGTTCCGTGACGAGCTCGGCTCGTCATCTGGTTTCCAATCGTACCAGAACCGCCAGATTGAATTCGCGCTCGGCTTTAAAAACGCACGGACGCTCAGTGTCTATGCCCATGACGAGGCACTCTATCCGCTCCTCGAGGCATCACTCCAAGCACCGAGCATCTATGACGTGACCGCCCGTGAGATGCACCGCCGCGGACTGCATATCGACGCGGACGTGCTCGACCGGGACGTGACGCAGGACTGGGAGTGGAACGAGAGCGTCGAGAACGCTTGGGCCGCCGTGTACCGGGACGTCAACACGTACTGGGACTTGTATGAACTCGGAGAGAAGTTGCTCGACATCGGCAACCAACAACAGATGTGGCGTTTCAATCATATGAGCACGGTCGAACGGATCATCGGTCAAAAAATGGGCACGGGTGGATCGTCCGGCGTGAACTACTTGCGCCGCGTCCTCGACCACCGTTTCTTCCCTGAACTATGGACCGTCCGGACAAAATTGTGAGGAGACATAACGATGACACAATGGATTGACGTATCACAGCCGCTCGACGACTCGATCACGACATGGCCGGGCGACACAAAGTTCAACTACGAGATCGCTTGGCCGATGGCGGACAGTGGCTCCGTCAACGTCGGCAAAGTGACGATGAGTCTACATACAGGCACACATATCGACGCCCCGTTCCATTTCGACGCTGCCGGCAAGCGGGTGATCGACCTCGACCCCGGGCTCTACATCGGACCGGTCCGGGTCATTCATTTGCCCGGGCGACAAAAGATTGAAGCAAGTGATTTGGACGGATTCGACTTGACCGGTGTCGAGCGCCTCATCCTGAAGACGGACGGATGGCCGAACAAAGCTGAATTTCCAAGCCAGATCCCGGAACTTACGCCATCCCTCGCCGAGCGGTTGGGACAGCTCGGTATTTATTTGATCGGTCTCGACCTGCCATCGGTCGACGCCATCGACAGTAAAGACATGGACGCCCACCACGCGCTCGCGCGGAACGGCGTCCACATCCTCGAAGGGCTCGTCCTCGATGCGATCGCGCCCGGAGATTACGAATTGAACGCCGTCCCGCTTCCAATCGTGGAAGGTGACGGTAGCCCGGTGCGCGCATTGCTTCGCTCGATTGACTAACTGATCTTACATCCACTCCATTTTGACGGTGTGGATGTTTTTGTTTTATGTGAAAGGAACCATTGACGCTTGAGTTTGCAACTGTTCGGGAATGGATAATCATCGGAAGTGTGTAGAAAGGAGTGTTTTTTATGAAGACGATTTCTATGGTATTACCTGCCTATAACGAAGAAAAAAACATTCCTCTCATCTTCGACGCCATCCATGAACAGTTTGACGGCACTCCTTATTCTTATGAAATCTTATTCGTGAATGATGCAAGTTCGGATCGTACACTTGATGTAATTAAATATTTGGCTAAGCGTCATCCTGAAGTGCGTTACATCTCATTCTCGCGAAATTTCGGGAAGGAAGCAGCCATCCTGGCCGGGTTACAACACGCGACGGGGGATGCGACAATCTTGATGGATACCGATTTACAGCATCCGCCGTCCCTGATTCCGGACATGGTTGCCGGTTTCGAGCAAGGATTTGATCAAGTCATCGCCAAGCGCGACCGAGCCGGCGAAAGCAGGACTCGAAAACTGGCCTCTCGGACGTATTACAAGCTTATCAACAAAATCGTCGACGTCGAACTCGAGGACGGTGTCGGTGACTTCCGTCTGCTAAGCCGCGAGGCTGTCGACGCTCTCTTACGAATGAACGAGCATCAACGGTTCTCAAAAGGCTTATTCTCGTGGATTGGCATGGAACAAAAGACGATTACTTATCAAAATGTACTCCGTCAAAACGGCGAGACAAAATGGTCGTTTAGCCAACTATTCAATTACGGTGTCGATGGGTTGATCTCTTTCAATTCGAAACCGCTGCGCTTTTGCTTTTACTCAGGCGTATTGATTTTACTACTGTCGATGCTCTATATTCTGTTGACACTGTTTGACATCATTCAAGACGGTATCGACACACCAGGCTATTTCACGCTCATCTCAGCCATCCTGTTACTTGGTGGAATCCAGCTCGTCAGCCTCGGGATCATCGGTGAGTACGTCGGTCGCATCTATTTTGAGACGAAACGCCGTCCGGCCTACTTGATTCAAGAAACTAACATACAAAGGAAGAGTGCGAATGAACAAGAGAAAGGCCGAGTTTATAAGATTCGTCGCCATTGGGGGAATTAATACTCTTAACTACTATTTGATTTATATGTTGTTTCATCATCTATGGAACACCGGCTATGGGGTCTCTCATGTGGTGGCATTCACGCTCAGCATGATCGCCTCTTTCTTTTTGAACAGTTATTTCACGTTCAAAGTCAAACCGACGCTACGGAAATTTTTGCAGTTTCCGTTGACGCAAGTCGTCAACTTCACAGTCACGACGGTGTGTATTTATTTGCTCGTCGAACAACTGAACGTCTCGACGACGTTGGCCCCGTTGTTCGCCATCTTTATCGCTGTGCCGGCGACGTTCATCGTCACGAGTAAAATTTTGAAACGTGAGCAATCGACAATATGAGACAGTTCAAACTCATCAGTGTTGCGTTGCTCGTGTCGACCATCGCCCACGCTTTTTTCATCTACTATCAATCACAGGGTGGCTTCATCGCCGGACCGAATGACGGCTTATCGCAAATGGTCCCGTTCAAGCATTTCCTTTACGAAACGTTCCATAAAGGGAATCTCGTCTATGCCGAGGACTTCGGCTTCGGCGGCGGTATCCTCACACAACTCGCTTACTACTTTTCAACGTCAGTCGTATTTTGGCTCTCGGTCGCCGTCGTTTCCTTATTTGATGTGCTCGGACTCGTCACACCTGACTTGGACATGTGGTTGCGTCTCGCCTTGATTGTGAGCGTCATCCGGCTCGCTGTCGTCATCGTGTTCGCGACGTATGCGTATCAGTTGTTTAACGTCCGCACACTCCACGCTTTCGTCGGTGCCGTCATTTATGGTGTGTCGGTCATGTACATCCGTCACGTGACGTTTTGGGAGTTTTTTGCGGACGGCTTTTTGTGGGTCCCGCTCCTTGTCATCGGTCTCGAACGCATCATCCGAAACGGTCGCGCCGACTTCTTTATCATCGTTAGTGCCATCATGCTGATCAATAACTTTTACTTTGCCTACATCAATTTAGTCTTCGTTCTCGTCTATGTCTTGTTCCGACAATTCATTCACCTACCCGAAGATCAGGTCAGTCGTAAACAGCAATGGTTGCTCTATAGCGGATCTGGCGTCATTGCCCTACTTCTGAGTTCGTTTGCGTTCATTCCGGCGACTTATGGCTTTTTGCAAAATGAGCGACCATCGCTTGAGCATGAGATTCGTTGGATTCAGCTCGACAATTTGTTATACGATAGCAGTCTGCTGATCCTACCGGCCGTCTTCCTACTGTTCGCTCTTTATCGTCCGCTCTACCGTCACGTCACGTTCCGATTATTTGTGAGCATGAGTCTACTGTTGACCCTACTCCATTTCAGTCCGCATGTCGGTAGCTTCTTCAACGGCTTCTCGGCACCGCAATATCGCTGGGAGTATTTGGCGAGCTTCACGATCGGCGGCATGGTTGCTGTCGGCTTGACGCATTGGCGCTTCGAAAAAACATCATTTTTCAAGGCAGCCGTCGTAACCGTTTTGGCTTATCTCGGTTTTGGGCTATTCGGTAACGCGCCATGGCCAATCGTGTTCGGTATGTTTGCCCTCATGATTTTAACCGTCTTATCGTTTTGGCTTAAACCATTGTTGGCTCCGTACCTCATCATCGCGTCTTGTCTCATCGTGTTCAACGGTTACACGAAGTTGGTGCTTCACGATATGGCGATCGTCAACACGAACGCGACGTTCGTTACGAGCGAGCAGTACAACAGCGCTGAACAACGGGAACTCATCGATGTCGTCCGTGAAGAGGCCGGTCCACTCGAGCGTATGGATTGGATGGTGCCACTTCGCAACAACACACCAATCGTCCAGTCATTCCTTGGGACGAGTCTATACTCGAGTATTTTGAACGGACACTTGCTCACATTCTATTGGAGCGACCTTGAAATTGATATGAGACGGGAAAGTGTCAGCCGTTACGGGACACTCGGCAACCGTTCGAACTTACATCATGTGCTGTCGACTCCTTATTGGATGCGTGATAAAACAATCGCGAGCGAAGCGCCGTACGGCTTCCAACTGCTTGCCGAAACAGAACGTTACGCCGTTTATGAAAGCGAGACCCGCTTGCCGTTCGTCCGGACGACATCAAACACGTACAGTCGTGAAGCGCTTAAAGATGTCTCAATATTGACGCGTGAGCAAGCGATGCTGTCCGGTGTCATCTTAGAACAGGGAACCGCAGCACCGTCCCCAGCGCAAACGATTACGTTTGTGAGTGCGTCTGTCAATGCGGTATGGGAAGATGAGACACTCCAAGTCACCGCTGAAGAAGGAGGAGTCGACTTTATTCCGGACGTCCCAGACTCGGCGACGGGTGATTTGTACGTCTCGTTCAAGATTCGCAAGCTTGAAGGTGACGGTTTCTTCATCCGGCTTGGGAATTACCGGACGACTCGAAAACCAGAAGCGTCGATTTATCGGACCAATCTCACTTCGATGACGCTCCGGACACCTCTCAAGAAAAACGTACCGCTCCGTCTACCGGAAGGAACGTATGTACTTGAAGACGTGACGATCGAGTGGGAAGATTATGCGACACTCGAAGACGCCCTTGAAGAATCGGCTTCTATCCCGGATATTCCGGTCGTTTGGGACGGACCTGACATCGACTTCACGGTTGAAGACGCAATCGAAGGGACATATGCCGTCCTCCCTGTTCCGTATGAACGAGGGTGGAAGGCGACTGTGAACGGAGAGCGACGCGACGTCTTGCAAGCAAACTATGCTTGGAGCGCCGTTTCACTCGACGAAGGTCGCAACGAGGTCGCGTTGACGTATCGTCCGCCGTTCTTCACACTCACGACCGGGCTTACACTCTTCGGAGTTATCTTATTCGGATTTTACCTTGTATTAGCTCGACGCATACAAATGCGAATAGCATCTTAACAATAAACATTGAAAAAGAGTCAGCGTGTTTTTCGATCAACACGCTGACTCTTTTTCATTTAACCAACTCGAGGTCGACCGGAATGTTTTCTTCCACGGTCTCACCTTTCAAGTAGTTGACGGCTGCTTCGACACCGAGTTTTCCGATCTCTGTCGGTTTTTGCGCCACCGTTGCGGCCATCGTTCCGTCTTCAACAGCCTTGACCGCGTCATCCGTCGCATCGAAACCGATGACTTTGACATCGCTCAATCCGGCACTGCTCAACGCTTGGACCGCACCGAGTGCCATTTCGTCATTGTGCGCGAACACCGCGACGATATCTTTATTGTCTTGGAGAATGTTTTCCATGACCGTTAAGCCTTGGGCCCGGTCAAAGTTTGCCGATTGTTTGGCCACGACGTCGAGTTTTCCATCGATTGCCTCGTTGAAGCCTTGACCGCGATCGCGTGTGGCCGATGCTCCTGGAATACCTTCTAATTCAACGACTTTCCCGCCTTCCCCGACGAGTTCAACCATGTACTCACCAGCGAGCTTCCCGCCAGCTGCGTTGTCTGACGCGACGTGGGCGACGACTTCTCCCGATTCTGCGTTCCGGTCGACCGTGATGACAGGGATACCAGCATCGTTCGCGCTTTGAACAGCGGCTCCGACCGCTTCGGAATCCGTCGGGTTAATCAAAATCAAATCCATGCCTTTTTGAATCATATCTTCGACGTCGCTCACTTGTTTCGCCGCATCGTTTTGTGCGTCAGCCACAGTGAGTGTCGCATCGAGTTGCTTCGCCTCTTCTTCAGCTCCATCTTTCAAAGCAACGAAGAACGGGTTGTTCAATGTAGAGATGGAGAGTCCGATCTTAAAGTCCCCATCTTTTGGTTCTTGTTCCGAACTTGTTCCCGGTTGTTCCGTCGAACAAGCCGCCATCATGACCATTGTCAGTACGAGTAGCCAAGCTGTCCATTTTTTCATCTTCTGTTTCCCCTTTCGATGATTACGCGTTTTGTTTGCGATCAAGTAGCACCGCGAATAAGATGACGGCCCCTTTGACGACGAGTTGGAAGAACGACGAGACGCCGAGAAGATTCAAGCCGTTATTCAACGTGCCGATAATTAGAGCGCCAATCAATGTTCCGACAATCCAACCACGTCCCCCGGCTAAACTTGTTCCCCCGAGAACAACAGCCGCAATCGCATCAAGCTCGTATGAAGTACCTGCCGTCGGCTGAGCCGAATTGAGACGTGACGTTAAAATGATTCCTGCTAACGCTGCCAACATGCCTGACAACGAGTAAATCATCACTTTGACTTTATTAACGCCAATCCCCATCAGTTTAGAGGCTTCCTCATTACCGCCAATCGCATACGTATGGCGTCCGAACGTCGTTTTTTTCAAGATGAAGTAGAGTATGCCGAACGCAATCAACATCGTGACCGCCGGCACCGGAATAATCCATAAGTAGCCACGCCCTAACATTTCAAACCAAGTTGAGTCCCCTAAACCGGTGATCGGCCGGCCATCCGTGTATACGAGCGTCAGCCCTCGGTAGATGGTCATTGTCGCCAGCGTCGCAATGAACGGCGCGACTTTTCCGTATGTGATGACGGCTCCGTTAAACGCACCGAGCACGGCACCTGCAATCAATCCGAGCGCGATCGCCATGACAGCGTGTTGACCATCGACCATCATCCCGGCGACGAATGCCGAAGAGAGCGCGAGAATCGACCCGACTGATAAATCAATTCCGCCTGTCAAAATGACGAACGTCATCCCGAACGCAATCAAGGCGTTGATGGAAACTTGCCGCAAGACGTTAAAGATGTTGTTCAACGAGAGAAATCCTGGTTCGAGAGCCGTCACCACAACGATGATAGCAAGTAATCCGAACAGTGGACCGAGTTTTTGCCCCCATCCGAGCTTTTGCGGTCGCCCTAGCGCAGCCGTTGCTTTCAATTCCATATCATTGTCCTCCTGTCGCATATGTCATGACTTTTTCTTGCGTCGCCTCGTCTTTTGCTAACGTCCCTGTGACGACGCCTTCTCGCATGACGACGATTCGATCACTCATCCCGAGCACCTCGGGTAAATCCGAAGATACCATGATGATTGCGACACCTGCCTCTGCCAACTCACTCATAATCGTGTAAATTTCTTTTTTCGCCCCGACATCGACTCCTCGTGTCGGTTCGTCGAGGATGAGCACATCTGGTTCGACGCCAAGCCACTTTCCTAGAACGACTTTTTGTTGGTTCCCGCCAGAAAGCGACTTCACTTTTTGTTCCATCGAATGATGTTTGACACGGAGCTTCTTCAAATATCCGTCCGCGAAGCGCTCCTCGTCTTGTCTCGAGATGATTGTTCCCTTCGCCCGTTTATCGAGCGTTGGTAGCGACAAGTTTTCTCGTAACGAGAAGTCGAGGAGCAACCCTTCGCCTTTTCGGTCTTCTGTCAAAAACGCGATACCGTGACGAATCGCATCAGCCGGCCGTCTGATCTTTATTTCTTTTCCATTCAGTTTGACGACACCGCCTCTTGTGCGGTCGGCGCCGAACAAGGCGCGCATCACCTCGGTCCGACCGGCTCCCATCAATCCTGAGAAACCGACGATTTCACCCGCCCGTACATCGAACGAGACGTTGTGGAACCGGTTACCTATCAAACTATCAACTTCGAGGACGACGTCGCCAATCGTGGCGGTCCGGTCCGGGTAACGTTCCCCGATCTCGCGTCCGACCATCTCTTTGACGATTTCTTCAAATGACGTCTCGGCGATAGGATGCGTCCCGATCGACACCCCATCACGGAGAACGGTGATGCGGTCACACAGTTCAAAAATTTCTTCCATCCGATGGGAGATATAAATGATGGACACGCCTTGGTCACGTAATGCACGCGATACCGAGAACAACGCCCGAATCTCACGGTCGGTCAAGGCGGCCGTCGGTTCGTCCATGACGATGACTTTCGCGTCTGTCATGAGCGCTTTCGCGATCTCAATCATCTGTTGTTGACCGACGGACAAGTTTTTAGCAAGCTCATCGACTTCCATGAATACGTTCAGCTCGGCCAAATATTCTCGGGCGCGACGCTTCATCTCTTGTTGCTTGATGACACCGAACGGACCGGTCAACTCCCGACCGAGGAACAAGTTTTCCATCACCGTCAATTCTGGCAAAATATTCAACTCTTGATGGATGAAGGCGATGCCGGCTCGTTCGGCTTCTTTCGGATGTTTGAACTGCCGCACGGCACCATCGATTTGGACCTCCCCTTCGTCTTGCGCGTGAAGTCCGGTCATCACTTTCATAAGCGTTGATTTGCCGGCCCCGTTCTCACCCATCAACGCGTGAATTTCACCAGGCAACAATTCAAAGTCCACACCTCTCAATACACTCACCGGACCGAAAGACTTATGGATGCGTTTCAACTGGATGTGCATCGAACCCCTCCTTAAAATAAAACGCCGGCGTGTAAAATGACGTTCGCATACGGTGTCGCTTCACCTGTACGAATGACGACTTTCGCCTGCTCGACTTCACGCTTGAACGCTTCATGCGAGCATGTCTTGACCGTTTCGAATCGTTCGGTCAACGCTTTGGCAATCGGCTCGTTCTCGGTGAACACTTCGTCCGCCACCGTAATCTGTTCGATGACCATGTCAGCCTCAACCGCATTCAACACATCAAGAAATGACGGTTCGCCTAGACGTAGTGCTAAATCGACTCGCTTTACTCCTTTAGGGATCGGCAGTCCGCAATCGGCGATGACGACTGTATCCGTATGTCCCAGGTCAGCAAAGACTTTTGCCAAATGACTATTGAGAATCCCATGTTTTTTCATCACACTCGCTCCAATCGTCTCATCACGTCGGCTCGGTTCGGCATCCCGCCTTGAGCCCCGAATCCTTCCACGCTCATGCCCGAAGCTACGACGGCAAAACGCGCGGCTTCTTCTAAATTGTTTCCTTCCACGAGGGAAACGGCGAGAGCGCCATTGAATGTATCTCCCGCCCCGGTCGTATCGACGACATTCGCCAGGATGGCTGGGATATGTTGAATCGTCTTCCCGTCGAAGAAACGAACACCTCTTACTCCTTCTGTCACAATCAATTTGTTTGGGTAACGGCGCAATACGTCTTCAATCGGCAAGTCGCCGAATAGATCGCGGCATTCGTGCTCGTTCGGCGTCACGTAGGTCACCTTTTCAAGTAACTCACTCGTGAGCGCTTGAGACGGCGCCGGATTTAACAGGACTGGAATGTTTCGCTGATGACAGTACGTACTCACTTGTTCGACGGTTTCAATCGGAATTTCTAGTTGCAACAAGACGAGCGTCTGGTCATCAAGCAGTTGCTCCAACTCCACGTCGGTGAAGCGTACATGCTTGTTCGCGGATTGAACGACGACGATTGAGTTATCGCCGTCTGCTAATACGATATGCGCCGTCCCTGTCACTTCTTCGCCAATCGTTCGCAGATGACGCGTCCCGACCTGGTTCTGTTTAAAATTTTGACGGATTATATTCCCAAATTCATCGGATCCGACGCAACCGACCATCTCGACCTGACCACCTAGTCGAGCGGCAGCCACTGCTTGGTTGGCGCCTTTTCCCCCGGGTACCGTCTGAAATGTATTCCCGATGACCGTCTCTCCAGCCTGCGGACGTTTATTTGTCGTGACAACCAAATCCATAGATACACTCCCGATGACAACAATTCGGTTCATGCGTCATGCCCCTTTCGTTTCGTCGTCTGTCGCTCTGTCAGTGTGACAGGCAATAAAATTTCTTTTGCAGCGGTCTCTTTCTTTTCAATCAAATCAAGAAGCCGCTCGGTCGCTAGTCGCCCCATCTCATAGATCGGTTGAGCAATCGTCGTGAGTGGCGGAGACGTCATCTCACCTAACTCGATGCCATCATACCCGATGACTTGTAAGTCTTCAGGCACCCGGACGTTGCGACGCACCGCTTCCTGCAATACTGCGGCGGCGATGACGTCATTGGCGGCAAACACACCATCGAACGGCCAATACTCGTCAAATAATGTTTGTGCCGCCGTGAGCGCCTCTTTGAATGCAAAACTAGAATGTGTCATCCCGACGAGCCGGTCACCCGCCACGTCGAGAAAACCATCTGTCCGTCGTCTCACCGTTAGGAGGTGCTTAGGCCCAGCGATGTGAGCAAGCTTTGTTGCCCCACAGCTCAACAGCGTCTCCGCTGCGAGGCGTCCACCTTCATACCCGTTCGAGATGACGGCATCAATCCCCGGCTTGACGATACGATCTAACGCCACCATCGGTAGTTCTAACTTTTCATAGTTCGGGTTATCCGAATGGTTCGTCGTAATAATCAGTCCATCGACATGCATCGTCTGAAGAGCGACCAAATACGTCTGCTCTTTTGAAAGTTGCTCATCCGTGTTGCAAAGTACGACCTGATAGCCGTGCTGGTTGGCCACGTCTTCAATCGCTCGGGCTAATTGTGGAAAGAACGGATTTGTAATATCCGGCATAATCAAGCCGATCAAGCCCGATGTCTTTTTAAATAATGAACGCGCGACTCGGTTCGGGGCATAGTCAAGTTCGGCGATGGCCCGCTCGACGGCTTCCCGCGCTTCTGCACTTACGTATCCGTTATTGTTCATGACACGGGACACGGTCGCGACAGAAACGTTCGCTCGTTTGGCCACTTGTTTGATTGTCGCCATCTCGAACCTCCTTTTTGGTAACGCTTACAAAACAAGCATAATGTGTAACCGGTTACATATCAACTATTTTTTAAAATTAATCTGTATCAGCTAAGAATTATGAGAACAGGAGCGCCCTCCCATCAAGGAAGACGCTCCTGTTCTCCTGGTCATTTTACGTTTTTCAGATTCCTCCATTAAGAGATGAACGGTTGTCATAATCATCACGCGTGATGACATAGACCAAACTTCGAACGGTCCGCCCGTCCAACCGGGTCAGCTCTTGCGTCGTCGTGAACGCATACGTGAAACCGCACTTCTCGACGACACGACGCGACCGGTCATTGAAATCGAAATAACCGCACCAAATTCGTTCGAGGCCTAGGTCGACAAATCCGTGACGAAGCAGCTCACGCACCGCTTCCGGGACGTAGCCTCTCCCCCAATGATCCGGACTGAGCACGTAGCCGATTTCGCGCTGGTTGTCGTGTTGGATATCCGGGTCTGGTCGCCGGTCGTGCAAACCGATGCTGCCGATCAGTTCGCCGGTCGCTTTCAACGTGATCGCCCAGACGTCTTGATCTTGCTGGAACATACGGATGACGTCCCGCGTCTCGTCGACGGACTCGTGCGGGGCCCAGCCCGCCATCGGTCCGACCCGCTTATTCTTCGCATAGCGATGCATCGCTTCGGCGTCATCGAGCTGAAACGCTCTGAGCCGTAGCCGTTCTGTGTCTAATTGAATCATGTCAGCTGCTCCTTCGCTCGTTTCCCTCGCCTCCGTTCCGGGAACAACGGAACAGAGGAGGGATGACGATGCCGTTTGATTACGACTTAGATTTTGAAACGATTGATTTTCGCGAGCAGCCCGAGCTGTATCGCGTCGGACGAGGTGAACAAGGCGTCCTGCTCGTCGAACCGTATAAGAGTGAGATTTTACCGCACTGGCGCTTTAAGACACCTGCCATCGCCAAACAGTCCGCCGATGAGATCATGGAGCTGTTTGAAGCGTATCGGGCAAACGACGATTTCGTCGGCATGGACATGGCGCGGAAGTTCATCCAGATGGGTCATACCCGGGCCCGTCGTTACGCCAACTATAAAGGTGGCCGCAAGTATAAAGACGACGGGGACATCCATGACCGCCAAATCGATGAAGAGAAAGCCGAGTCGGCCCGCATCTTCAAAGAGCGCTGGGACCAGATCCGAGCGGACAAGGATTATTTGAAGCGAAAGAAAGCCCATCAAAAACAATTTGGCTAATCAACGGACCATGACGATGAAGTTCGTCTGCCCTTTGACGAACGCGGCGACTTGACGGAACCCGACCTGTTCATACAAATGGATGGCCCGCTCGTTGAATGCGGCCACGGTCAAGCGCAGCGGTTTCTCCTCGCGCTCTGCTGCGCCAAGCACCGTCTCGACGAACGAACGACCTTGTCCTTTACCGGTGCGGTCCGGGCGCATGCCCAATCCGATATCGAGATGGATGGCATCGTACGCGTATGTCGGGTTCGGAACTTGCGCGTACGGTCCGAGGCAATAAAAACCGAACAACCCTTCATCGTCGTGAATCGCATGATAAGTCATTAACTCGTCTAACCCTTCAGCCGAAGGGTCCTGATTATAAAAATCATAGGGTGCTTCATACGTCCACGCTTGGATTGCGCGGGCGTTTTCTCGTGTCATCGGTCGAATGTGCATAACCTCCCCCCTTTCTCGCATCTGTTCTTGTTCGTGCCACAGTTGGTGTTTCCCTGTCTCTGACCAAAGAAAAAGGATGGGTTGCCCCATCCTCTCATTATTTTCGTGTCCATGTCGCCGTGATGTCGACGTCGGCCGCATGCATCAAGTTATGGATCGGGCACCGGGCCTCGACGCCTTTTTGTAGCGCCTCGATCCGTTCATCCGACTCGGTCGTGTCGAGCACGATGTTGACGTGCACGTTCTCGAAATAAGTCCGGACCCCTTCGACGCCTTGGAAGCCGCGCGGGTCGAGCGTCCCTTCCGTCGCGAACGTCACACCGTCATAGTTGAAGTCCTGGTCTTGCGCGACATAGGCGATCATGATCGTCGTACACGATGATAGCGCCCCGAGTAAGTATTCGAGCGGATTCGGTCCGGCATCGGTCCCACCGAGACGTTCCGGCTCATCGACGATAAACGGCTCTAGGTCGCGCACGTGCACCGTCGTCTTCACACTCGTCGCTTCGCCCTCGGCCCGCATCGTCACTAATGGTTTTTCTGACATCCCATCTCCTCCTTTTGAAATCACATCTCTACTACAGTTCCCGTTATGTCGGACCGTGTAACGCGTCGTCGTAAATCGCATAGTCATTCTTGCCTTGCTGCTTGATTTGATACATCGCTTGGTCCGCCTTATGAATCAACGTGTCCAAATCCATGCCTTGGTCTGGCGCGACGCTGACGCCGATGCTTGCTCGAATCGGGATCACCCCGTGACCTAGTTTGAACGGCCGTTCTGTCAACATCGTCCGCAGTCGCTCCACGAACGTGACGATGCCCGCTTCTTCCACGTCCGTCAAATAGATGTAGAACTCGTCACCGCCGACGCGCGACGCGAGCCCGGTGTCCGGCGTCGCTTCTTCGAGCAGGACGCCGAGGTGGATCAAGAAGTCATCGCCGACTTGATGGCCGTACGTGTCGTTGACTCCTTTAAACCCGTCAAGGTCAAGGATGACGAGGGCAAGGTTGTCCGCTTGAAGCAACGCTTGATCAGCTTGTTCATAAAAAGCCCGGCGATTGGCGAGTTTCGTGAGCGGGTCATGATAGGCGAAGAAACGAATCGACTGCTCCGCTTCCTTGAACGTGTGGACATCGCGAATCAAAATCATGCCGTGAATTTTTTGATTGATAAAGACGAAGTCGCCATCGATGACGACATATCGTTCTTGCCCGGTCTTCGTCTGAATCTTCGTCTCGAACTCTAAAAATTTCTTTTGAGTCATGAAGTGCTGTGTATAGTGATCGCACCACTCCTCACGCTTCTTCTCCGGCAATAGGTCGACGAATCGTTCATTGACGACACGGACCGTATGGAACAACATACGTGCGGCCGGGTTCGCGCTCTCGATTCGACCGGTATCGTCAACGAGCAGGATGGCCGATGGGTTCAAGTTGTACAACGTTCCGTAGCGCTTGGCGTAAGAGGCGAGAAAGTCGAGTCGGTTCATCGCCAAAACGAGCGCCACCGTCCAGACCAATCCGCCGTACATATACGCATAAGGCGGGATGACTCCACGAAATTGGAAGTAACCGAACACGATGTCCCAAATCAAGACAAGCACCGCCGTCAAGATGAGCAGACGCAGCACCCGTTGATGTTCATGCCGTTCTGCTCGTTTGAGCGCATACGCCAGCAACAAAATAATCAAAAAGTGAAAGACGTTCCCGATCGTCATCGTCGTCAAATAAGAGACGTTGAATTCAGGATAAATCCATAGCCCGACTTGGTCGAAGCGTTGACTGTTGATGATGTTCTCTTGTCGAATGAACGTCAAAGCAACCGGGATCAACGGCAAGTAGATTGCATACGGGTATACCCATTTCGGCATCTTCGCACCGACACCCGTCACTTTGACGATGAAATGGACCGAAAAGATAAAGATCAAAATACCGGCATTGCCGAACCAATAGGTGACGAACGCCGGGCTCGCTTCGATCGGTGACAAGTGACGGCCGAACTCCGCCAAAAACAGCATTGCGTAACCGAATACGAACAGGCTGAGCAGACGATGCTCGACTTGTCGCGGGTTACGTAACAAGACGTCGAGCGCGAGATGGCTCAACAAGAAGGCCGGCAGTAAATAGGCGGCCATATAAATAAATAACGCGGTCATGAACAGACCCCTTTCTTGAACAGATACGTCTTTACTTTCTCTATCGGCCGCATCAATTCCTTTTTCGAACGGGCTGACATATCACCGCAAAAAAAAGCGAGCGGATTCGAATCCGCTCGCTCGCATGGTTTATATCGTCTCTTCGATTGCAGTGTCACCTTTGACCAAGTCGATGGCTTTGTTTGCCGCTTCTTGTCGACCGATGACATGGGCCAAGAACGCTGCGACATCCGCCCGCGGGATCTCGCCCGTCGACACGTTGTCGACGTTCACTTTGCCTGTACCGGCATCGTCTGTGAGCGCGCCTGGACGGACGATCGTATAGTCGAGTCCACTCTGTTCGAGCAAACGGTCCGCATGATGTTTTGCCACGTAGTACGGTTTCATCGAATCGGGCCATGCCGAGCGATCTTCCGCTTTCAAGGCACTGAGCATCACGAAGTGCTTGATGTTGCCGTTCGCTTGGGCCGCCTCGACACTTTTCGCTGCACCGTCTAGGTCGATGAGTAACGTTTTGTCGGCTCCCGTGCTGCCGCCCGAACCGGCCGCGAACACGACTGCGTCCATGCCGCTCATCGCTTGCTTCAACGTCTCAACGTCACCTTCTAAGTCTCCGAGAACCGCCTGATAGCCGTTCGCTTTGAACTCGTCTAGCTGCTCTTGTTTCCGCACCATCGCGGTGACTTCGTGCTTACCATCCTGCTTCAATCGTTCTACGAGTTGCTTTCCAATCTGTCCATTCGCTCCAATTACAAATACGTTCATCTGTCTTCCTCCTCAAATAAAATTCAGAGACAAGCGAAACGCCGTGTGGCCATGGCCACGTCCGGTGCAGAAGCAATGGCCGAGATGACAGCTACGCCGTCAGCCCCGTCACGTCGAATCGCTTCGACGTGTTCAGGCATGATTCCACCAATCCCCACGATTGGCAAATGCTGAAACCGGGCTCGCACTTGCCGAATGAGCATCGTTCCATTCACTTCGGCCGCGTCTTGTTTCGACACAGTCGGATGAATCGGTCCAATTCCGACATAATCGGCGTATCTCGAAGCCGTTGCGGCTTGCTCGATCGAGTGGACCGAGACACCGAGCCACTTCTTTGAACCGATTCGCCGACGAACGACTTCGGCTGCTGCGTCCTCTTGTCCGACATGAACTCCGTCCGCATCGAGTTTGATTGCCAGCTCGACGTCATCGTTGACGATGAACGGGACACGGTACTGTCGACAAAGTGTATGCAACGCTCGTGCCATCGCTTCTTTTTTATCCCCATACAGTGGCTCTTTACCTTTTTCGCGAAATTGAAAACATGTCACACCACATTGAAGCGCCGTTTCGACCGTCTGAACGAGATCAAACGTATCCGCTGTGCCGCAGATGAAGTAGAGCTTTAACCGCTCAACGATAGGCGATGGACTCAATGGAAACCACCTCCTTCGGGTGCTTGTTATACGCCCAATGATTTGTCGGTCCATGCCCGCTGCCGATTTGTAATCCGTGGGAGATGGCACTATGGATGAACTGTTTCGCCTTCTGCGCGGCTTCCGTAACGGTATGCCCGTTCGCGAGCTCCGCTGTTAGCGCAGCCGAAAACGTGCAGCCGGTCCCGTGCGTATCTTTCGTCAGCAACCGTGGTGTCACCATTCGAAACGTATCGGTCTTCGTCATGACTAGGTCTTCGGCGAGAGGACCGTCCAAATGACCGCCTTTCAACATGACGACGTTTGCCCCGTAAGACAACAAGCGCTCAGCTGCTTTCATACGATCAGTGAACGTACAAATCGTCAAGCCGGTCAACACTTCAGCTTCAGGGATATTTGGCGTGACGACCGTCGCCATCGGTAACAGCCTCGTCCGTAGCGCGGTGACGGCGTCCCGTTTAAGCAAGGTCGCACCGCCTTTAGCGATCATGACCGGATCGACGACGACATTTTGAAATCGATGCTGCTCGATTGCGTCCGCCACGACGTCAATCAACTCACGATTGAACAGCATCCCGGTCTTGCACGCCGAGATGATAAAGTCTGATCCGACTGCATCGAGCTGGCGTGCGACGAGGTCGGCGGAGACGGCTTCGACACCGTGCACGCCACGCGTGTTTTGAGCCGTCACCGCGGTCACGACACTCGTGCCAAATACGCCTAATTCTTGAAACGTTTTCAAATCGGCTTGGATTCCGGCTCCCCCGCCAGAGTCCGAACCGGCGATGGTCAAGACTTGAGGCCTCATCGCGCGAACACCTCGATTCGGTCGCTCGGCAGGTCAGTTGACGTCATGGTAGCGAGTGCGTTGAGAAAGTGGATTGGGAAATCCCCCGGACCCGTCGCTGCTTCACTCGCCAACTCGCCGCATCGTGCATATCCGGTGAGCGCGGTCGAGGTTGCCGTCATCACGTCCGGTTCAACAGCAAGGAACGCACCGACGACCGCACTGAGTAGACAGCCGGTGCCTGTCGTCTCTGTCATGAGCAGATGCCCGCCCAAAATTTCTAGCGTGACCGTCCCGTCACTCACGAAATCTGTCGCCCCGGTAATCGCGACAACACAGCTATATCGGTTCGCTGCTCGTTCGGCGAGTTGTTGCGGATGATGTGTGCCGCTTCCGGCGTCGACCCCTTTCGTCGTCCAACCGGCATCGACAAGCGTGGCGACTTCCCCGGCGTTCCCACGGATGACCGTGACGCGGACGTCTCGCAAAATCCGTTCGACGACGTCGCGGCGGAACGGTGTCGCCCCGACACCGACCGGGTCTAGGACGACAGGGCGGCCCGACTGATTCGCGGCTTGTCCGGCGCGGATCATCGTCGCCTCGGTCATTGCGTCAAGCGTCCCGATGTTCAAGACGAGGGCATCGCTCACGGTCGCCATGTCTGCCACTTCTTCGATCGCATCAGCCATGACCGGGGACGCCCCGATGGCGAGCAACCCGTTGGCCGAGAAGTTGGCGACGACGGTGTTCGTAATGTTATGGACGAGCGGTCGCTTCAACCGGACGGCTTCCCATAGATCCGGCCTCATTGTCCCACCTCAAGCGGCAGTTCCCACGATTCGAGTGTCCAGGCCATCTCCCAAAACGCGAGCTCATAGTAGCAACTTTTCAAAAACAGTTGCTGATAGCGAATCCGTTCTGACTCCGTCGCTTGTCCCGCCAATTCGTCAAGTCGCTCGATCTGCTCTTCGACGAGTTCACGGAACCATTCCGAACCGTACGTCGCAATCCAAACAGAATAGATCGGATGGTCTGGCTCTGCGTCCTTCAAGCGCTCCCCGATCTCGTAATACACCCAGTAGCATGGAAGAATCGCCGCGAGCACGTCTCCGAGCGTCGGGCCGGCTTGTTGCATATGGAGCGTGTATGCATAAGCCGTCGGAGCTGGTTCGAACGTCGCCCACTCCATGTCACTCACCTCGAGCATCGTAAAAAATTCCCGATGCAACTCGTGCTCCGCCTCGATCGTGTGGAGGGCGTGCGTCAAAAATCGGCTCGCCAGCTCCATCGTCGGGGCAAGTGTAGCGCCCTTCGCCTGTACTTTCGAAAATTGATTCAAGTAGTACGAGTCTTGCATCACGTAATGCCGAAACTTCGCCTCGTCGAGCGTCCCGTCTCCGAGCGCGCGGACGAACGGATGGTGGAAACTCGCCTCAAACAAGGCGTTGGCCTCTTGGCGGATGTGTGCGGTAAATGTCATCGTATTCTCCTCCTTTGTATGAAAAAAGACGCCGCCTCCCATAACGGAAGCGGCGTCGGCCATACACAAAGAGTGTGAGAAAGGACGTTTCGCCCACTTCCCTCCGCTAGCGTGAACTAGATCAGGTTCAAAGGGTCTGGACCTTGTCCATCTCAGCCGCGTCAAGCGACTCCCCTAGTGGCAAACATTATGAAATTCGGTCATCTTCGACCACATCATATCAATCTTTTTGAAAAATGCAAACCCTTTAACGCGAGAAGCGACGGTTGAGCGCGGTCCCAAAATGCGAGAACCGTTCCGTCCCGAGCTTACGACGGTTCGAGGCCGCGAACACGTAATAATCGACCTTCCCCATAAAATAAATCAAGCGCAGTCCTGCGATAAAGAACGTGATGGTCGTGCTGATCGCAAAGCCGACCCCATACCAATCGATCCCGCGCGATAGTAACGACAACGTGAACAAGGCGTTCAATGTGAAGAACGATAGGTTGACGAACAACGCACCACGCCGGTCCTCAAAATAAAGCAAGAGCAGCGTCAGTACGAGAATCATCGCGTTCGCGAACGCGGCGAGCGTCGTCATCCGGAAAATTTGACCGACTTCTTCCGGGACACCAATCCAACCGACGAACACACCCGCCATCAGGATCGCGAACAAGGTGACAACACCTTGACTTCGCCCAAGTCGGATCAATTCATTTTTCAACACCGTCGTCATCGTCTGCTTCGCCTTCTCAATTTGGTGTAACGCCCCGCCATAATTGATCAAGCCGTAAAACGTTCGGTAGCGCTCGTAAAACCTTGTCTCGACAGCGACGACGAACAAGAGCTGGGTCGGGATGATCGTCAAGTACGACCAGAACACAGCCGTGTCATAATACGGATTGAACACGAACGAATCGGCAATCACCATGCGACCTTCACCAAACCAAATGATGAAGTTGGTCACCCAGATCCCAAGCACGTATAACACACCAATCGCGAACAAGTCCGGATACTTATCAAAGTACCGGAAGTATGAAAACTCTCGCGTCGCATACCTGAGCGGAAACGTCCGAAGCATCGCGAAGAATAGCCCGAACAGCGTCACGACCATCCCAACGGTAAAGCCAAACAGAAGCTCGAGGCTCGATGGGTTGACCATGAGACGACTGATCAAATAGACGCTCGCGACTGAAATAACCCCGCCTAGCAAGAAGCTGTAAGCGACCGCTTGATAAAATTTGGCGGCGCTCAAGAACAAGAACATGACCCAGATGACGTTGATGGTCATGAATAAGACGAACAGGACGAGCTTATAGGCGAAACTGAGCGGTGAAATCAGCCAAAACACGCTATACATGACGACGGCAGCGAGAATCGTCACTTTTAACATGCCGGTGAAGACAGGAAAGATCTCATGGGCTTTCTTTTCATAAAACAAATCGGCCACGTATCGCGTGACGACGAGCTGCTGAAAACTAAATAGAATTTGCGAGAAAATGAACGCGTAAGACACGGATAGCATAAACAGTGTCCGTTCCTCGAGCGACAACATCGGCATCTGAAACGCCAACCATTGAATCGTACCGACAACGAGGATGACGATCAGCCAAGGGCCCGATGTGACGAGACCGGAAAACGTGTACGCCTTCAGTCTTGAAGAGTAATAGTCTTCTTGAAACAGCTTTTGTAACTTAAACCCGATGCCCGCCATACTGTTCCCTCCTCGCTTCATAGATGGCTTTATAGCGGTCGACGAACTGTTGCAATCGATAATACTGACGGACACGCTCGCGGCCGTTTTTACCGAAGCGCATCCGTTCGCGCGGATAATCCATCATCCATTCGACTTTGTCAGCGATGGCTTCCGGATGGACCGGGGGAACGATGAAGCCGGCCGGACCGAACGGATCGTCAGCGCGTCCGTAAAGTAGTTCCGAACAAGCCCCGACATCGGTCGCCACCCAAGGGATGCCAGCCGCCATCCCTTCTAAAATGGCGAGCGGCTGCCCTTCCGATATGCTCGTCAACAACAACAAATCAAATTTCGGCAACCAGTCTTGTACGTTCACTTTCCCGACGAGTTCGACATAGTCGGTCAGCCCGCTCTGCTCAATCAGTAGACGACACTCTTCGGCGTACTCTTCGTCCTCATCAAGCGGACCCATGATCGTCAGTTTAAACAGCCGATGGCGCTCTTGAAGGATTTTTGCGGAATAAATCATCGTCTTCAAATCCTTGATCGGAACGAGGCGGACGATAGCCCCGATTTGGAACACATCATTCTCGGCTCGCTCAAGCGTAGCGTGGATATGACGGTCGTCAATCCCGTTGGCGATAATTTTCGTCTTCTCGCTAGGCGCCCCAATCCACTCTTGATATTCGCGATTCCGCTCAAACAGTGTGATAATCTCGTCGGCCGCGTTATACGCCTCGCGTGACAAGTGATGGAAAAATCGAACCCACCTCGGTTTGTAAGGGGACGGAATCCAATAAGACTGAAGGATTTCTTCCTCGCGTTCACGTGAGTAGATGCCGTGTTCGGTCAAAATGAACGGGATACCTTGCGTCTCTTTCATGTAAGATGCGACGACACCGGCGTAGCCTGTCGAGATGGAGTGGACGAGATCGACTTTTGGTAACGGTTGATGCAACACACGCAAGATCGGCATATACATACTCTGCCACATCCAAAAATAATCGATGAACGAGCCACCGTTCATTTCTTCTGCGTAAGCCGATTTTACGTTTCTCCAAAAGAACTCGCTTGAGAAGAAGGCTTGGCTTGATGGGACTTGTTTCCCGAGAATGCCAAGCGCTTGCCGGTTCGGGTTTTTCAACATGAGCCATTCCGAAATTTTCCGCTCGTCTTCGGCGTCGAGCTTCATTCGACCCTTCGCCTTTTTATCCATATCGCTTAAATAAAGGTGTGTGATTCCTGACACGTTTTGCGGCAACTCATATTTCATATCTTCTGGCCGCTTGACCGATGGCTGAATCGAGATGATTTCAAACTCGACTTCCGGCATCGCTTCAATCAGCGTCTGCGTCCAACTCGAGACACCTCCGCTCACATACGGGTAACTCCCTTCTAACACGAGCCCAATCTTCATTGCGGGTCCCCCTTGATGGCGATTTCAGCGTTCGCTGATGTCAATTGGACGAGATAGAGTGGACGGTCCGCCTCCATCTGCTCGACCGTGCCGAATGCGAATTTGCCTGTGTCCAATGATTGGCCCACTTTTAGACGGACGGTGAAGTGTGACGGATTGACGAGTCCGTCCCCAGTCAAATAAATGGTCTCGTCATCAAACGTGACGTTCAAGTCTGCCTCTTGATACGTGATCAGTTTTTCCGTCGCATAGTGTTGTGTGTAGGCCTCTAAATAGGGATAGCTGACGTTGACATCATCGACGATTTTTTTCAAACTGGCGAACATCGTATCCCAGTCGCGACCGAAAGCACGGTCTGGGTCGATGACGTCATCCGGGTGGATAAAGTGTGAAAACACCCCAAAGTTAGCGATCGCATCGACCATTTGGAAGATCGAACCTCTTTCTTCCCCGTAGTCACTCGTGATGCGCGGGAAATGATAGATTCCGGTATGTGTCGTATCAAATTCGAACTCTTGGACAAAATCACCATTTTCCGGGTCACCGGTATAGAGTGACGCAATCGTCCGCAGTTCAGGCAACGCTTCAGCAATCGCGTCGACACCGGTACGATTGAGTGCATTCGAAGGTGGGACGTATGA
Organism: Exiguobacterium sp. SH0S2; assembly: GCF_004337185.1. NCBI lineage: Bacteria > Bacillati > Bacillota > Bacilli > Caryophanales > Exiguobacterium > Exiguobacterium sp. SH0S2. Next base: position 697,969 of record NZ_SJVB01000002.1, read on the forward strand.
TTTGAGTTGTTCTGCCGGGAAATAGTTAGCAAATACCGACTCTGCCTGCAGCAGCGAACGCTTCATCTCGTCCTTGTCTTTCCACGGAATATATCCGTACGTCGGATCGATCGGTTCATCGGCCGTGACAAGTGATTGGTGATTGTAGCCGTGCAACCCGATTTCACCACCCTGCGCCAATAATTTTCGACCGAAATAGAGCATCGGGAACTCGCCGCGTTTAATCAATTTATCATCTAGCAGTTCCATCTCTTCTTCGTACGTCCCGATCATCGCGCCCGTGTAAATGACGTCGTCATCTTGAGCCATGTCGACCATGTCTTTCCACCAATCTTCGGCAAAGAAGTCTTTGACCGATTTATCGAGTGGTGTCGCCGAGACATCTTTCATCTTGCCGTCCATGACTGGAGCCGGAAAGTCATCGATATACATGAGCTTAATCGCCGCTTGGGCACCCACGAACGCAGGCGGTAACGTTCCGAGCGTTTGGACGAACAGTCCGCGAATCATCTTTTGATCGGTGATCGTTGTATTCCAGTACAGAACGTTCCCATCACCGACCTCATATTCCCAAAGGACGGGAAACCCTTCCGCTGACAGCAAAACGTTCGCTTCGTCTGCAATTGCGAAGTCGACGACACTATGGACGAACAGATCGTCCGGTGGATTCAAGTCGACATAACCCGGGAAAATCGTTTCTTCGAAGTTCAGACCGTAAACGTCTGGAACGAATTCACCGATTTCTTCGATACCTGTCACTTCATTCCAAGCGGGGTCTTTGAAACGGTTGGCGAACACGACATTGCCTCCTTGTTCGACGAACCGTTTCGTCTCTTGCAATGGCCATGTCGCGGTTTGTTCTCCTGTAAATACGATGATGCTGTAGGGAGACGGCGTGATCGAACTGACCGCACCCGCATCAATTTCTCGAACGTCTAGTTTGGCGTAACGCAAACCATACAATAAATTATCTGCCGTATTGACCGCCAAATCACCTTCGTCTCGGACAAGGTAAACTTGAAGTTGTTGCTCTCCTGTTTTAGCGGAAGCATCACCTTGCAATTGGTCGATGTTCATTCGTTGCTCAGCAACGTTCGGTAACAATGTATGCAAGGAATGGATCCTCAAGTATTGGATTGCGCCGACGACGACGAGAAATAACACGATGAAGAGCGAGAATGAGATTACAGTTCGTTTTTCCATGATGTCGAATCACTCCATTCTTCAAACAACAGTCGGTGCTCATACGGCACATCGTCTAACGAAAATTGTGTTTGCATCATAAACATGACAGCCTTCACCTCGGTCCACCGCTCCCGTTCATAGTAAAAATCGATGAGCATGAGATGGGCCTCGATGCGTTCCGGGAAATGGTGAACGTACTCCTTCAATATTTCAAGCTGATCTCTAGGACGTTTTAACGTGATGTAGACTTCGTTTAAATCCTCATAAATCCATGGCGACGGCGGATACAGCGTCTTCGCTGTCAAAATCTCTTTTAACCAGGCCTCACGTCTGTCTTTCAACATGACTTCCGTGATCAGTTCACTGTGAATCATCCGTTTGTAAATTGTCGCTAGTCGGTGAATCGTTTCCGGGTTTCCTAAATCGTATTCATACTTCGCCAATTTTAATTCCTGCTCGTACTGATCGATGAGAATATTCATCGTCGCGGCCGCATAATGGACCGTTTCACTGTCCGTGCTATTAAGCCCCATCTGCAAGTATTTCCCTTGGTTATTGATGGACTGGTTGACGTGCGTCAAAATCGAGTGCTTGCGAATCGCCGGATCTTTTGAATTGATGGCATCGGCTAACGGCAGCAGGCTAGAGCTCGTTTTCGCATCGTGCCGAATCTGCTCATAATTGACGACCCGAAAATCAATATACTCATCGTAATCTTCAATCAGTCCGCTCCGATCGAAGCGTTCTGCGAAGCGATAAATTGCATATACTGCGACTTCCGCGACAAAAGGTAAAAATAGGCCGAAGCATAAAGCGACCACTGCCACCCCATAGTCTAGCGCTTTCATTTTCCGCTTCAACACCACTAACAAAACGAACGCCAAGATTGCGTGAATCACATAGAGCCCAATCCAAACTAAACTGTCGATGGCTTCCATGAACTCACACTCCCTTCTGGATCAAAATCCCTTCGATCCGATCATAAATTCGTTGACGGTTCTCCTCACTCGTTCCTGGGAGCAAGAGTAACAACTTGTTTTCGTCTTGGTCATAACCGACGATATCAATCTCTCGCAAATACGAATGCACGATCGCTTCAATACTTTCGAGCGAGACCGGTTCATAATCGAGCGCATACTCGAGTACGATGAACGGTTGATCGTGATGAAGTTTCTTTTGTTCTTGAAGCGCCACTATCTCGATGAACGCCTCTTTCTTGTAGAACGATGTGCCCGGGTAGCGCTTCTCGTGCTGCTCTTTACGAATCAAGTTTTGCGCGTTTGTGATTCGCGTCCCGATCCACGAGAACAGGATATTTAATACGTGGAGGTCATCTGTCGTCAATTTCCGGAGCGGCAGACGCTTAATGACGACAACTTCACGCGTCTCTCCGTCAATCACGATCGGAGCGAGCAACATCGGATCCGTGTCGTCATCATCGAGTTGCCGTAACATCGTCTCTTGGACTTGGAAGAAACGTTTGAACATGCTCGACGCCTCATCTAAGAAAATGGTTTGTGGAAACTCTTTCTTCTCGGCTTGGCGAATGATTAGACGCATCGACTTTTGCGATCGATCGACATGATAGATGGCGACGTCGCTCGCCAAGAAATATTTTTTAAGCAAACGAATCGTCTCGCTACGAATCAATTCAGGATGTGGCAGGTCAAGCGAGACAGCTAGTTCGTACAATTGATTTAAACTGTATTCCGATTGAAGTAATTTTTGACGAAGGGTCGTTTGCGAAGTGTTGAGTAAATCGACGGTCTCTTTCAAATACGTGTTTTCATCTTTCAGTTCTTCGTTGCGAAACTGACTGATTTCATAACGCTCTCGAAATGAAGTGCTAAACAAGCCGACGATGACAGTGAGTGCGAAGTAATAGAAAAGAGTGAGAAGTGAGTTTGTATCGTAGAACAGTAAGAAGATATCGCCTCCGACAAGTCCGGTGTAGAGGACTTTGTACAGAAGCAAGACGGCGAAACTGATCAACCCAAAGGTTGTTCCGTAACGTAGCGCGAACAAGATGGCGGCTACATAAAATAGGTTCAAATCATTTTGAATCGTCCCTAAATTGAAAGCTAAATCGATTCCGATCAATAGAGTGAACACGACAAGAATTTCGGCCCACTTAATCCACGGGCGGTCTTGAGCATATAGAATGATAATCCCCTCCCAACGATTAGTCACAGCTTCATAACACGAATGTCATGCTTACTTATTTGGCGCTCGCAGCAAATTCCCCTGCTAATTATCTTAATTCCCTTCCTGAAAATCCCATGTATCATAATAAGTGGGTTCATGATAATGGATAAACCCGTTCGCTTCCGCCAAGTCTCGACTAATAGCTTCCTCTTGGTCCGAAACAGTAAGTACTGCAATCCCATACTGTTCTTGAATCACATTCATACGGTCCAACATTTCCATCGACCAAGAGTCCGATGTAATCTCCGAATAATTGAACCCTTCCCACATGAACCCGTCCACGTATGGAGCGCTCGTTCGTTCAAGCGTTTCGATTCCCCAATTTTGTACAATCGGGACCCCAGGGTAAGTCTGCTTAATCGCTTTTAAAAATGCTTCTAATCCGTTCAATTGCTCAGTCAAGTCTTCGGGATAGTCGAGGTGTACATCGTCGATATCTCCAACCGTGTCTAAAAAGATACCGTCCAAGTGTTTATTGATGACTTGCTTTTGAATCTCGCGCATCAAAATCTTCCGAAAATGGTCCGAACTGATATCTGTCAAATAGGAATCCCATTTCGGAAAATAAATCCGCTCTCCGTCCCGGTAGAAAAAATCGTCTTGTTTCATTTGACCGATCAGTTCCCGATTCCACGTGTCCGCTTCCATCACGTTTATATAGCCGAGCACTTTCGTGCCGTTCGAACGAATCGCTTCAATCTGCTCCGGTGTATACCAAATCGGTTCGATGATCACGAGATCATACCGGGTCATATCCTCGATAATCGCCTCGGTCGGAATGTTGTAAAAAATTTTGTACGAGCTGATTTTATCAAAATTAAATGGCGTCTTCGTGGTACATCCACCTAGCAGCAGAAGCAGCACTAAACTCGTCAACCTAAAGCGTCGCACACGGACACCTCCTTGTCGCAGAATCCTTCATGGTGCACTTAGGTCCGTTTGACGTCAATTGTTCAGGGAAACAACTTAGTATGACTTAGCAAAAAAGGAGAGATGAGGATGAATACGATTTTACTGACGGTTGCCCTCTTATTCGTCGGACTGAACGTATATACCTTCTTCCGCCGACAGACGTACCGGCAGACCGGATTTGACGGCCGATTATTTAGCCACCTTTTCATCAGCTTGTTAGGTGTGTTGATTGGGTTTGCCTTAGTTTATTACGTGTTGTCGTGGGACGGGATCATTCTCGTCACGTCACTTGAGACGATGACCGCTGTCGAGCCATCATGGCAAAACCTGCTCTATTTCAGCGGCGTCACGCTTCTATCAATCGGATTTGGTGACTTACTGCCGGTTGGGCCGGCCCGTCTGTTCGCCCTACTCGAAGCGGCAATCGGAATCTTGCTCCCGACCGCGTTTTTCGTAAAATCGATGTACAAAAAAGAAGACTGACAAGCAGTCTTCTAGCGTCCAGTGATCAATAAGTACAAATTGAATGCGACGAGTCCAAGCGGAAATAAGGCCACGACAACGATTGGCCATTTCTTCGTCCGGATGCCGACAAATAAGAGTAAACTCCCCACTAGGAGCGCGATGAACGTCGTATACGGATTCAAGCGTCATTCCCCCTTCTATAGAGGGGGTTTCCCGACTCGGCTAAAAACTAATCGTTTGAAGTCCAAAGCGTCGAAAAAGCGTCACGAATCCGCTTGGACTCGTCGTCCCGAAATGAGTTGCCACTTTTCTCCGAAACACGCCGACTGAAGACGCAGAACTGCTCGACCAACGTTTCAAACGCGGCTGCAATCGCCGCAGGATCCGCGACCGGGTATGTCCGTAAGTATGCTTGCCAAGCTTGATTTGATAAGTAGTTCACCAAAGCGTCCCCAGATTTCCCGATATTCGAGGAAAAGCCGGTCCTATATCCGACATCCCACGCCATCATCTGTCGGAGCATGTCTCGCATGATCGTCACGTGATCGAGCGCATACAGCAGTTGATTGCGCCTTAGTCCTTTCACGACATACAATGATACCCACCAAAACTCGTTCCAACACGACGCATAGTCAAACGCGCTCGGACGTTTGACTCGGTACGTCTCATCGCTCGGCACAGGACGTCCTGCCGTGTCATCTTTATCGAGCATGACGAGACTGAGCGAATCTTCCGCAATCGCCTCCTGCACAACGCGAACAGGACGAACGGTCAGATCGATCCGATGACCGGCTGCAAACTGGACGAGAAACGCAAACCGCTCGTATCTTGTTTGAGACGGTGACTCGTCCGGTGTCTGCATGATCAACACCTCGCCGAACCGATCGATCCAGGATTGATCCGTTATGAACGATGATACGTCCAGAACGAAAAACGTGACATCTACATCTTGAAACCGGTCTGGGGAAACGTGCGGATTGACGAGCGATCCGTTCAACACCATGATTCGGATGTCTTCCCGCTCCTCCGCCAAAGCGAGTAGCTGCTCGAGCACCTGGTTATTGTTCATTCGACGATGGCCCCGAGCGAACGGGCGACTTGGACCGCCTGCATGACGTCGAGTTTCGTCTTTTTGAGCGTAACGTCCGTGAAATCGACCCCGTCCATGTCAGCACCTATGAAGTCGGCAGCCGTACAGTCCGCATGCTGCAGGACGGCACGTGTCAACGCAGCGTTCGTCCAGCGCGACTCCTTCAAGTCCGCCCCGTACAAATCAGCCTCTACTAGACGAACATCCGACCAATCCATTTTTCGGAGCGGTGCGTGACGCAAATTGACGAACGACCAGTCGCCCCCACGAACGGTCACGCCCTCAAACGTACACGACTCGAACGAAGAACCTGTCATCTTGCATTGATCGAACTCACTTAAAAACAAATTCGCCCCATTGAATTGACAGTTTAAAAACGAACTGCCGACGTGGCGCGATGCGTTCCATTTCGAGTCGGTAAAGTCACAGTTGATGAAGCGGCACTGCTCGGTCTCGAACTCGGTCGCGTCGATGTACGTGAACCGACAGTTCTCGAACGTCGTATGTGAAAGTTGAAGGTCACGGAGCGTCTCCTCTCGAAAATCTTCTCCCTCATAGACTGCATTTGATTGAAACATGTCCTGCCTCCTTGGCGTATACTGATTGTAGTAAAAATTGGGAGTGTTGCATATGGATATCGTATTTCCGACCGATCAAGGAACGTTCAACTACCGCGTCGCCGGCATCTGGGTCCAAGATGGTCGTTTGCTCATTCATCGGAACGCGAATGATGACTTTTGGGCGTTGCCGGGCGGCCGCGTCGGCATCGGCGAAGAAGCCGAACTCGCTTTGATGCGCGAACTGCAAGAAGAGCTCAACGCGACACTGACGGGAACGACGTTCGCTTTCGTCTCCGAAAATTTCTTCACGTACTTAGAACGCACGGTTCACGAGATCGGCATGTATTTTTATGTATCGGGTGACCTACCGCTCCGGACCGGGGACTTTCACGGACCAGAAGGAGATCAACTCATCTATCGTTGGCAGCCGCTCGAGTCGCTCCGTGAACTGAGACTCTTCCCGGAGACGCTCTATGCGTTGCCGCAGTCGCTCCCACCACACTTTATCGACCGCTGAGCCTTATAAAATCGATTTCAACTCGTTCAAATCTTGAATCTCATACGTCGTCTCGACCGTCGCCGCAACCTCATGCGGGTTGTACCAGCACGTATCGAGGCCGTACATGCGTCCTCCGGCGATGTCCGCCGTCAGCGAGTCACCGACGATGAGCCCACGCTCTGGTGACACGTTCGGGACACGGTCGAACACGTAATCGAAGAACGGTTTCATCGGCTTTTGCGATCCCGTCGCGTCGGAGACGAACACGTCCTTGAAATACGGGAGCAACCCCGACGCCTCAAGCCGCTTGAACTGTGTCTCTGTCACACCGTTCGTGACGATATAGAGCGGATACTGTTCACTGAGCGTTTGCACGAGTTCGAGTGCCCCGTCGATGATGTGCACCCCGTCGTGCAAATGGTCTCGATAGCGCTGTTCGACTTCATGCGCATCGATCGTGATGCCGAGCGTGTCGAACAGTTGCGTGTGGCGGCCCATCAAGACGTCTTCCCGTCCGACCTCACCGCGTTCAAACGCGCGCCATAGCCCGTTGTTGATCGTCACGTATTGTTGTTTTAACGCATCGGTCATCCGGACGTTATGTGAGGCGAGCAATTGCTCCAAGGCGACGTGCTCGCTCCGTTTAAAGTCTAGCAACGTATCGTCGACATCAAATAAAATAGCTTCATACCGTTTCATAATTTGAATTACCCCTCTCTGCCTCTAATGTACAGGAACAGGCCGAGAAGTTCAAAACAAGGAGTGAGTCCCATGGCTAAACGACCGATCACCAATCTCGAGTATTCAGATAAAGAACGTGAATCATTTTTCTACTTGACCGATGAAATGTTCGGCATCGATTTTCGCGGATGGTATTTGGATGGAGAATGGACCGACCGCTATCGCTGTTATTCGTTGACGTTCTACCGGAACATCATCTCGAACGTCAGCATGAGCCGGATGACCCTCGTGACGGACGGAACCGCTCGTGAGATGTATCAAATCGGGACGGTCATGACGGACGAGGACCGACAAGGACAAGGACTCGCCACCCGCGTCTTCAAGCACCTCTTCAAACAACATGACGCCGATGGATTGCCTTATATTTTAGCTTGTAACGAGGGCCTCGAAACGTTTTATGAGAAGCAAGGGTTCACTGTCCAACGCGAACCGGAGCTATTTGTCTCCGTGTCGGGCTCGGCGCCCCCGCTCGAACACGTCGACGTCGACGCCGAGCGGTGGCGTCGGTTCAAACTGGAGTCGCTCCCGTACTCACCCCGGCTCTATACGACGGACGACATGCATATTTGGATGTTCAGTTTCTATCAAGGCCTGAACGAGGACGTCTATCGCTTCGACGACGTGCATGTCATCTATTTTATTGAGCGCACGCGTCTGCATTTGTTCGCGGTGCTGTCGCCTCGGCCTGTCGATATGCGTGACGTCGTGGCACGGCTCTCCTTTGATGGAATCGCGGAAATCGTCTTTGAATTCACACCTGACTTGCCCGATGTCGAACGACGTGCGGCACGTGCACGTGACGGACAATGGATGATCCGCATGAGTGACGGCCACCTTTTCCCGGAAGGCTGTCGCTTCCCGAGTTTATCGAAAGCATGAAATAACGCGCCTTGCAACAGAGTCTGATGGTGCGAGCGTACTCATAAGAGAAGAGGACCGTTCCGACAATAGGTCAGAATGGTCCTCTTCTCTTATCCAAGAATATTTTTTTGGTTCTCAAACGCTGTTTTTAAACAATGAGCCGCCTCTTTCACCGCCCGTTTCGCCTCTGGGACGAACGCATAGTAGTTCGTGAAGCCGTGGATCAGCCCCCCGTAATTTTTATACGTCACCGGGACACCGAGGCTGATCAATTTGTTCGCATAAGCCCGACCGACGTCACGGAGCGGGTCGTACTCGGCCGTCAGTAGTGTCGTCGCAGGCAGTTGTTCTAAGCGATCGGACAAAATTGGCGACGCATACGGATGTGTCAACTCATTTTCGTCATTAAAATATTGCTGCTGGAACCAACGGATCAACCCTTCGTCAAGCAAGTAGCCGGTAGCGTAATCAATCAAAGATAACGGCAAGTTCTCTTCGGTCCCGGTCACCGGGTAAAACAGGAGCTGATGAACGAGTGACGGCCCCCCGCGCTCACTCGTAATCAATGCGCTGACCGTGGCGAGCGTCCCGCCGGCACTGTCGCCGCCGACGGCGAGTCGTGACGCATCTACGTTTAATTCTGAAGCGTGTTCCCCGATCCAAACGAGTGCATCGTAAGCGTCTTCGACCGGGGCTGGAAATTTATGTTCCGGCGCGAGGCGATACCCGACCGAGATGACGGTACAGTCCGCCTCGTTCGCGAGGGTGCGGCAAATCGCATCGTGTGTCTCGATGCTGCCGGTGACGTAACCGCCGCCGTGATAGTAGACAAGTGCCGGGGCGGTCGTTGCTCCTGACCGATAAATCCGAATCGGGAGCGTACGCCCTGGGAGCGAGAGATCCAAGTCCTCGACTTCGTGAACGTGCTCTTTATGCTGGAACCTCGTCAGCACTGCATCTTCCTGTCGTCTTAACTCGAGTGGGTTCATTTGCTCATATGTGGGTGACATCTGATTTTTAAATTGATCCAAATAAAATTGAATCGTCGGATTGACTGGCAATGGGAACCCCTTCTTTCTCTATTGGCGTACAGTTTCCTATTCCCAGCCGAACCCGTCATTAAGCAGACTCGCACACTTTTCGAAATTTAGAATGATAAAAGAATGCCAAGACGACACCGATAACGAACAAGACCGTCCAAGCGATGCCTAACAATCGAGCTAGCATCTATGACAAACGTCTTAGACTTCCTCCTGTTGATTCTTTTTCCACCAGACGAACATAACGATTCCCATGCCGACGAACAGAACCATCATTGAGAAAATCAACTGTTGTTCAAGCGGCAGGCTCGTTTGCGCGAACACATATTGCGGCACAAACAGTAGAAGTGGAATAATCAGATTGATCCACGTCTTCGTCCACACCGACACGATGACGAGTGTGAGCACTGCTAGCCCGAACAACACGAACTGCCCGACCGTCCCAAACGTGATCTTCGGTGTCTCAACGAGCAGGTCGAAAGTCATCAAGCCTAGGAATAGCGTCATCGGCAATGCGCCGAGCGCGGCATACGTCAACCCAGTTTTCATCTTGCCGCGAGACGAACCGGTCGACATCTTACGGAACACTTGTGTCACGGCGAGTAAAAGTATGACGGCGACGAGTGGGAAGCCGATCAGTTGGACCGTCGAGAACGTCATCTCTCCTTGAATAAAGTTTCCGATGATGATGTAGGCGAATACGCTCGGAATGATCATGCCGACAACTTTCACTACCCCTTTCACGTCAAACGCCATCTCGCTCCCGAGTTGGCGCATATACGCCTCAGGGCTCTGTCCGACGACATCGTCTACGCTTTTCCCTGCTCGCTCCGCTTCTTCTAAATGGTCTTTCAATTCTTCGGTCACGTCCTTCACTTCACGTTCTGATTTCCCACTCGACATGAGATAGACCGCCAAATCATCTAAAAAATCACGACTCTTTTTCGAAAGTTCCACGTTCATTCCCCTCTCCTAGTACGCGGTCGACACCGCTCGACACATCTGCCCAACGCTTCCGGAACGCCATTAATTCCTGTTCCCCAGCTTCCGTCAATACGTAATACTTTCGTTTCGGACCTCCTGAAGGCAGAGGTTTTTGAACCGTCTCGACCCACCCCTCTTTCTTCATCCGTAACAGAACCGGGTAGATACTGCCTTCGCTCACCATCGTGAAACCGTACGCTTGAAGTTTCTCCGACATCTCATAGCCGTACGTCTCCCCTTTTGCGATGATGGCGAGCAGACACCCTTCGAGCAGACCTTTCAACATTTGACTCATCGCCATGGCGTGACCTCACTTTCTCCAAACTATCTTGTTATACATAATAGTAATGGAAGGTGATTTCAATTGCAACTACTTTGTAAAACAAGATAGTTGCGCATCGAAAGGTTTAATTTTTTAAATCAGGTGAATACTTCTTAAGGTGAAGAAAAAATAAAGGAGTGTTGTTATGCATACCGATTTTACAAAGATGTACATTAATGGCCAGTGGGTAGACGGTTCGAGCGACAAGTCGATCGACAACGTCAACCCGTTCACGGACGAGAGGCTGTTCTCGATTCGGTCAGCAGACGAGTCCGATCTCGACAAGGCGTATCAGGTAGCTAAGGAAGCGCAAGGCGAATGGGCGGTCATGCTGCCGCAAGAGCGCCGCGCCCTGATCGAGCGGTTCGCTGAACTGACGTTACACTACAAAGACGACATCATCGACTGGCTCGTGAAAGAGTCAGGCAGCACCCGCATCAAGGCAGAAGGTGAATTCGCTGCCTCGATGGCAATCATTAAAGAGGCGTCGACGTTCCCGTTCCGGATGGACGGTCTGATCAAACCATCGATCGTACCGAACAAAGAGAATCGGGTCTACCGGAAGCCGCTCGGCGTCATCGGCGTCATCAGCCCATGGAACTTCCCGTTCCATCTCGCGGTCCGTTCGATCGTCTCGGCGCTCGCGACCGGCAACACCGTCGTCGTCAAACCAGCGACGGCGACACCGGTCACAGGCGGGCTCCTGTTCGCTTCATTGTTTGAAGAAGCCGGGCTTCCGAAAGGCGTCTTGAATATCGTCGTCGGTCGCGGCTCTGAGATTGGCGATGCCATCGTCGAACACCCGATCCCAAAACTCATCTCGTTCACGGGATCGACCGAGGTCGGGAAAGGCATTGCCGAGAAGGCCGGACGTCTGTTGAAGAAGACCGCGCTTGAACTTGGTGGCAACAACGTCTTCGTCGTCCTAGACGATGCTGATATCGACCGCGCTGTCGAGTCGGCCGTCTACAGCAAGTTCTTCCATCAAGGTCAGATCTGTATGTCGACGAACCGGATTCTCGTCGCCGAATCGATTCATGACACGTTCCTCGAACGGTTTAACGAACGCGTCCGCGGTCTTAAATTCGGAAATCCGAATGAAGCCGATACACAGGTCGGACCACTCATCGACCATGATCAAATCGATCGTATCCTCGACCAAATCGATCAGACGGTCGACGCCGGGGCGACGCTCCACGTCGGTGGCAAAGCGAACGGCAACGTGCTCGAGCCGACGGTCCTTAGCGGTGTCACGAACGACATGCCGCTCGCCAAAAATGAGATCTTCGGACCGGTCGCCGTCATCTTGTCATTCAAAGACGACGAAGAAGCGCTCCGTATCTCGAACGAACTCCCATATGGTCTTAGCGGCGCCGTCCACGGTTCGATTTACCGGGCGACCGAGTTTGCTCGCCGCGTCGAGACCGGGATGATCCACATCAACGACCAATCGGTGAACGACGAGCCGCACTTGCCGTTCGGCGGTGAGAAAGACTCAGGGCTCGGCCGCTTCAACGGCGAATGGGTGCTCGAGGAGTTCACGACGCTCCAATGGGTATCTGTCATGCATGAACGCCGTGAATACAAGCCGTTCTTCTCGTAATACAAAAAACTGTTTCGGTCCGTGGACCGAAACAGTTTTTTCATAGTTTCTTGACGAATTCTGACTTGAGCTTCATCGCGCCGAACCCATCGATTTTGCAATCGATATCGTGATCACCGTCGACGAGGCGGATACTTTTCACTTTCGTCCCTTGTTTGACGACGAGTGACGTACCTTTCACTTTCAAGTCTTTGATGACCGTGACCGCATCTCCATCTTGGAGCACGTTCCCGTTCGCGTCTTTAACCTCAGCGTCCGCCTCGGCCTCGGCCGCCTCGCTCGGTGACCACTCGTAAGCACATTCTGGGCAGACGAGCAAAGCGCCATCTTCATAGACGTAGGCCGACTGACATTTTGGGCAATTCGGTAGTTCTGTCATCTTGATTCCTCCATTCGATTCACTGTTGCCAGTATACCGTATTTCAGAAATGTCGATAGACAACATTTAGCCTTCTTGCGGTGTTTCGGGACCTGTCAAATCCAATTGATAAAATGACAAGTCGAGCCATTTTCCAAATTTGTAGCCGGCTCGTTTGATCGTCCCTGAATGAACGAAGCCCAATTTTTCATGCGCTTTGATACTCGCGATGTTGGCAGCATCGATTCCGCCAATCATCGTCTTATAGTTACGCGCTTCCGCGATGCGGATTATTTCACGAAGCAACTTGTTGCCGACACCTTTGCCGCGATAGCCCGGATGAACGTAGACAGAGTGTTCAATCGTGTAATGGTAGGCTGGCCATGGACGGAACGGGCCAAACGTGGCGAAACCCATGACGACGTCGCCGTCTTGCCAGACGATGACGGGATGTCCGGACGCTTTTTTATCTTCATACCAGGCGACTCGATTTTGAAGCGTCACCGGTTCATAGTGATAGACGGCAGTACTGTTGACGATGGCGTCATTGTAAATATGTAAGACGGCTTGAAGGTCGTCACGACGGCAATTACGGATCATACATACACCACTTTCATGAGTTTTCTTCATTATACGTATCTCGCTCTCAAAACACACGTCGCGACGCATTTTCCACAAAAAAAGGTCAGCCGCGTCGACTGACCGTATTCCGCTCAAGCTGCTAAGCGGTCGCACATCGAAGCGCATTCGAAGCAAACGCGCGCACACTCTTGGCAGTGCTCGTGCTTATGTTTTTCGCACTCTTGGGCGCACGCCTTACACATGACCGCACAAGCCCGTGCGAGTTCGGGCACGAACGCCGAATCCCGTGTCATCGCCTCGGCGAGGAACGAGCACATAGCGGCACATTCGCGGTCGAGCCGGATGCAATCGACCATCATCTTCACATCGCGCTCTTCAAGACACGATTCAAGACAGTAGTTACACGTCTCCACACAGTCATGCAACGTTTCGAGTTCATTCGCATAAATTCGGTGAGCCATTCGGACGTCCTCCTTTTTAAGTGACACGACAACGATACGTTACTGTTGTTCCCTAATCGCCAAAAGAAAAACGACCTTCGACTAACGTCTCGGATCGTTGACAAACGTGCGGTATAAATAGGCGATGCCGTTCAACAGCCGCTCGGAATATCGTTTCGGCACGAAGCGGAGCCGGTAGAGCCGATACATCCGTTTCAAGTCTTCCCATTGATGGTCGATATGTTGCCCTTGCCGGAACCGGGCCAAATCGATCAAATAGATGCGGCCTTGCGGACTGAGGATGATGTTGCGCAAATGTACGTCTGACGGGGTAAGTCCAAGCTGCCGCGCTTTAATCAGCGCCTCGTCGACTTGCTCGATGTACGCCGCATCAATCCAAATCCCTTCGGTCAAACACTCAAACAGCGTCTTACCTTCGATATAATCGATGACGATATAGTTCGGCCCGACTTCGTACAAATATGGAAACTGAGGCAGCCCTTCGAGCGTACGATAAATCACGGCTTCTTCCGCCGCGATTTGAGTATAGCCCGGGAAGAACACTTTGATGACGAGTCGCGTGTCTTTCACGCGAAATACGGCGGCGCTCCGTCCGATCCCATGCAGCTCGAGGTCTTGGTGATAAGCGGTGGCACGCGTCTCGTGAACGTCTTGTTCGAACGACACGTCCGCATAAATTTCATAACGATTCATGAAGAACTCCTCTTTCTGTTTGTCTCTCGTCTATCATAACGGATTCCGTCACGATTGACCCTGTTTCAGCATCCCTGCTCGCGCGCAGAAAGTGACGCTGTTGGACAATACCCGTATAATGAAAGCGACAGACAATTAGGAGGAATCGATTATGCAACGAATCGCACTAACGGAAGACTTATCGTTCTCACGCATCATCCACGGAATGTGGCGTCTCGCCGAATGGGAGATGAGCCCACAGGAGCGTCTCACGTTCATCGAGCAATGTATCGAGCTCGGCATCACGACGTTCGATCACGCCGACATTTATGGCGGGTATACGTGTGAAGGATTATTCGGAGAGGCGTTGCGCCTCAAACCTTCGCTTCGTGACCAAATCGAAATCGTGACGAAGACGGGCATCAAATTGACCGGCTCATTCAACCCCGGCCAAACGCTCAATCATTACGATACGACGAAAGCGCATATCATCAGCCAAACCGAACGTTCTTTGAGCGAGCTCGGGATTGACCAGATTGATACACTTTTGATCCATCGTCCCGATCCGCTCATGGATCCAGATGAAGTCGCCGAGGCGTTCATCACGTTGCAACAGAGCGGAAAAGTTCGGACGTTCGGCGTCTCGAACCACGCACCGTCGACACAGCAACTGCTGCAGTCACGGTTACCGTTCAAACTCGTGACGAACCAGCTCGAGCTCTCGCCGATGCAGTTGAAACATTTCGAAGATGGTTCTGTCGACCTATGTCACGAAAAGCGGATGCCGCTCATGGCCTGGAGCCCGCTCGCCGGAGGCCAGTTATTCTCTGCAGACGACTACGCGCCACTTCGTGAAAAGCTTGAAGAGATCCGCGTCCGTCATGACGCTAGCGGTATCGATTCAATCGTCTATGCTTGGTTGCTCAAACATCCGGTCAATATCATGCCGATCATCGGCTCTGGGAAAATTGAACGAGTCCGCACTGGCGTCGACGCACTTGAAATTGAGCTCAGCCGTGAAGAATGGTTCGAAATTTTGAAAGCTTCACGCGGTCGCGACGTCGACTAAAGGAATATAAAAACCAATAAATACCTATAAAACCCATACTCCATTTCAACGTTTTCCGTTCGTTTTTTAGCAATGACGCTATATCAAGGTTCATTCGTCAAAAATCGACAACGTTCAAATCGAGAAATTCCATTTCTTATCCATAAGTGTAAACCGGACCCGCTCAGTTCAAGTCGAGCGGGTTTTTCGCTTTTTTATTAAAAAAACACATTAGTTTTCCTAAGACTAAAGTCACAAAAAATTGGTGCTAAAATGATGAAAGTTATTCATCGAAGGAGTGCACCGCTGTGAAAAAGTACCTGCTTTTCTGTACGCTTGCCATTTTGTCATTCCTATTTGGATGTGAGGAAGAACATGCTTTTCGTTTACATACAGCTCCAGAGTACTATCAAGGTCGCGCCACGCTTCCTTCGGGGCAACAAATCGAGATGACCGAGTCCGACCGGACGAACGTGCTCGATGCTTGTTATCCAGAAGATGCGATCACGAACGTTCCCGCCGGCGACCGCCGTTTAGTCGGAACGGTCACGTTGACGCAGCCGTTGACGACGACAACGTCAACCGAAGCGTTCCCGACCGCTACATTCTTTGAAGTGGAGAATCAGTCTTATGTGCAATGTCAGGCAGGCACAATCACTTATATCAAACAAGTCGCATCCGTTCCCGACAGTCTCACCGCTTTTCAAGACTTGTCCGTCACTTATCCGTCCATCTCGAAACTGCGAAACGCTCAACCGCACGAACGACTTCAATTTCTAAACGAGATGGACAAACCGGTCGGCAACGAACCGTATCCTCTCCGGACTGCTCTCGAGCAAACGCTCGTCCACGTGACGATGCCGTTCAACGGTTCATATGAGTTCACATTCGAGTCAACGGACACGGCCGAGACCCTCGTGGTCCCTATTGATCTATCTTCTAGACAGCCGTTTCTCTCGATTGGATTTGGTACCGAGTCGGCTGATGGCGAACAGCGCTACGGCATTTACACCTCGTCGAACCAAGAGCTCTATCACGATGTAGTCCGACCACCTGACGCGACGTTCGACCGTTTTCTAGGAGTCCGGCAAGCAAGTGCGCTCCCATCGACACTCGTAGCGAACGAACGCTATCCGTTGTTCAGCTTCTCGTTCACCCGCGATGGAAAAGCCCATAAACAAGTCGTGTCGATCACCTATAAAGAAGAAACCTTGTTGCGCGGGGATAGCTTGAAGAACAAAATGCGCCAACAATTCGACCACCGCCGGCACGTCGTCTTTCACGAGCTCGCCTTGATCGGTACGGAATCGAAAGACGAGCCGTTTTTAAGCCACGCCACAGCTGACGATACGCAATTCATCTTCAATGCGATCGAGCGCGCGAAAGCCGTCTCGAAAGCCGGCACACCTGCCTCGACCCCTTATTTGACCGTCTTCGAAGGCATATGTGCACAAACGTTCGACGTCAGCTATGAAGGAAATGACGTGTTTTTGACGAATACGAAGACTGGGTCTCATTTCCAGCTACTCCGCGACGATGCGGCCAAGTGGCAGGCCCAATTCATGGAGTAAAGGGGGCAAATGGCGTGCGAACCATCGGCATCACAACGTTGCTCATGGCGACAATCATCTTGACCGGTTGCACAGAACAAGAGTCCGCGCTCGACCTCAAAGTTCGCCCCATCCTATTCGACGGCTATCATTATGAACCGGACCAACAGTCGATGCAGCTCGACGAAACGGAACAGATTGCCGTGCATACGATTTGTGACGACACCGGCGCGATTTTCCTCCCGAACAGCACCTTCGTCTATGACGGGACGTATCGCAGTTTTTCACGCTTTTCGTCAGATGTGGCGTCTCCCTTGACGAGCATGACAGTGTTCCATGACGACGAGGCGACATACGCCTATTGCCAAACCGACGCCAGCCAATACATGAAACAAATCGATCCCGAACGCTTCTCGATTGCCCGGCGTGAAACGGCTGCCGAGCCCATAAGACCTCGTTCACTGAGTAGATCCGATGAGGTGCATCAAGCGGTCAAAAGCAATCTTGAGGACGATCTCTTTTTCGAAGTGATGCCTTTCACCTCACCGTTTGTTACGCTGCACTCTCCTCTCTTCGCCTCACTCGCTCTAGAAGTGAAGACGCAGGACTCGTCGACGACATCTTTTCACCCATTTGACCCGAACATGAAGACGATGACGCTGTCGCTTTATCTCGTCAAGATGGACGGGGTTGTCCAACCGCTCTTGATTCGATCTTCTGAAAACAACATGGCATACGGGTCGCTCGATTCTGTTCCAGATGGCGGCATCCCGACACTTTCAACCGTCTATCCGTTGCCTGACGAACTCAAGTTCGGAGAAACATACCCGCTTTGGGAACTGTCTTATGATGTTGGCGGGGAAACGGTGAAACAAACGATCTCGCTCTCCTATGAACCGCCGGTGATGATGACACAGTCAGAAGTCGACGCAGCAACAACAGAAGAAGTCGAGGAAGCGACCATCGGTTATTTCCATAAGACGTCGCTCTCCGGTAAGACCGAACTTCATCATTTGGACGCCATCCAGACGACCACTGCCGACGGAGAAACGCTTAAACAGATGCTGCAGCGGGCCGAACGCGTCAACCGGAACGGTGAGGCGGCCGCATATCCGCTATTCACCTTGGCCGAAGGCGTTAAGTCCCAAACGTTCGACGTGACGCTCCATGAACGTTCCAAAAAGACGGACGTCTATGTCACGACCAAAGGTAACCACTACAAACTCAGTTCCGAGGACAGCGCCACCTGGCTGTCGCTCGCCCCTTATTGACAGACGGTCTCCTGGCCGTCTGTCTTTGCACGTTCAGAGAGCAAAATCACCCGTTTCTAGATCGTCCATGTGCGACAATGGAGCCAAACGCTTTCGAAGGAGATGGTCTGATGACGAGACGATTTGACCGCGATGTCGCCGCACACTGGCAAGTCGCGTATAAACAGAACGGCTATCCGCACGTCCAACAAGGGTGGGTGTTACCCCCGGAACGAAAAGACGAGTTCGACCCGTTTATTTTAATGGCCGAGGATTGGTTCAAGCGTGGCACGTTCTCTGACCATCCGCACCGCGGGTTTCAGACAATCACGTACGTCATCGACGGTCGGCTCGAGCATATCGACAACCATGGCGGCCATTCGGTTTTAGACGCCGGTGACGTTCAATATATGAACGCCGGTTGGGGAGCCCGGCATGCCGAGGAAGCCGTCGATGACGACTTGATCCATACGCTGCAACTATGGCTCAACTTGCCAAAATCGCTCAAATCGACGACGACATCCTATCAGAACGTATATGTCGAAGACGCCCCGGTCGTACCGGTCGACGGCGGGCAGGTGCGCGTCTACTCCGGCGACGTCGCCGGGGTAACGGGGCCGATGAACAGCCTCGTGCCGATCACGATGAGCGAAATCAGTCTGAAAGCCGGTGCCGTCTACGAGCACGTCTTGCCGACAAACCATAACGGATTCGTCTACGTGCTCGCCGGTTCAGTCGAGCTCGGCACGTCGGCGACCCCGCTCGCGAAAACGCACGTGGCGACGCTCACGTACGACGAAACAGCAGACAGCATGAGCGCAATCCGCGTCAAAGCGACGTCACGGGCCCGCTTGCTCGTCTACTCAGGACAGCCGATCCGTGAGGACTACATCGCCCATGGTCCGTTCGTCATGAATACCGAGGACGAGATTCGCCAAGCGTTCCGCGATTATCATGCCGGTAGTTTTGGACCCCCTGCACAATAACAAAAAGCCACGCGGCAGCGTGGCTTTACTTCGTTTTATCCGGCATGAGTACCGTCTGCTGGGTCGGAACCCGACCGATCGGTACGGTCCGTTCGACGAGGACGTATCGTTTCCCGTCCACCTCAAACTTCCGGTCGCCGAGATAATGGGCCGACTTGCCGTCCTCATAGAGTTTCGTCAAAATCGCCGGCACGTATTGATTCAAGTCCGTGTGATGATCATCGAGCGTCATGACGATATTGCCTTTGCTGTATCCCATCCACTGGTTCGACATGAAAAACATTAAAGAAATCACTCCGATGATCCCAATCACTAAAATAACCGTTTCCATCCAATCCCTACTTTCAACGTTTATGAAATTGCTCGTCGTAACGACGGGCCAATACGAGCACGAGTCCAATCAAAAGTACCGATGAGATCGCCGGAATGAAGTCCGGCAACGCATCCCCGGCGCTCAAAAAATCAAACGTTCCGTGAAACAGGATAGCCGGCCAGATGCTGAAGTCAGCCTGAACGGTCAACCAGCCTAAAAAGAAGGAGCCGAAGATAAGTCCAATCGTCCAACCGGCAATCATGAACACCGACATGTCTTGAAAATCTGGGTCGTATAAAAAGACGGGCACATGCCAAAGCGCCCAAACGAGCGCGACCACGAGCGTCGCCGGTCGGACCGCCATCCGTTCTGATAGCGTCGGCAGCAAATACCCGCGCCACCCGCTCTCCTCACCAAACCCGTATGTCGCCACCCAAACGAGCCATAACACAAACGGCGACCAGTCCGGAAGCTTGTCGTTGGCAAACCAATTCGAACTATTTGAGACTTCCGGCATCATACTGACGACGAGGACACCGATTGCGAAAAACAAAACGGGTAGAGACACGGCGAGTAACGTCCAGCGAATCGTCAAGCGGCCATAGGCGCGCTCAAACAATCGACGACACCCTGACCACCCATCCGTCCAAGCCGTCGTCAGCCATGCCGCGACGAGCGGTCCGAACGCCCCAGCGAAATGCAGCAGCGAAGACGAAGCACCGGTCGAGCGGACGAGCCAGATGTTCAGACCCCACCATGACCATGACCACGCGAACGTGAACACGATAAATAGCACGAGGCGCCGCGTCATGATCCGTCTCCCCTTTCTAAAGGTGCTTCACGACGATTTGACGTTTCGCTTGAAAGCCGACACGTTCTTAAAACGTGGCGGCTTCTTCGTCAACCGAACTAGTGGGGCGCAAGCGCATCATAAACCGCCCCCAGTGTGCGTGCCGTTTCGGTCTTCCGTGACCCCGTGTGGCTTTTCATCACCACGCAACACGTGGTTCGAACTGACCGTCGCTGTTCCGTTCAACCGGCGCTGAATCGGACGGGCGAGAAAATAGCCGCCGAACAACGAAGCCGGAAACACGAGAACGGCTGTCCCTAAGACGAGATAAGTATAACGTTGAATCTCTTCCGTTGCCGGGACGAACTGATGGACCCCATAGCGCAAGCCAAAGAATAATCCGATGAATACGAGCGCGACAAACGAGTATTCGATACATTTCCCAAGAAATTGCTTCACTTTATCTCCCCCCTCAACTTGTTATCTATCGTTACGAGATGAAGCGAGAAAAAGTTTCATTTCTGTTGCTGGGACAAATACCAAAGCGTCGCCACTCGCTCCGTTTCGGACACCCATTCTTGTTTTCCTTGGATGTAGCTTTCGATATCTTCCGGATGTTGGCTCGCGAGCTGTTGTTTGAGAGCGGCATATTCGGCACGTACGTCCGGAAATGCCATCAAGTAGTCTCGAAAGGCCAAATGCCGGACGACCCCTTCGTCCCCTTCCTCGAAGACGTGGACATGGACCGTCCGCACGTCCGCACCTTTGGCGAAGAAGCGCCGTCTCGGAATACCGTGCTCGCCGAAACTGCGATAACCGAGGGCCTCCATGTGACCGATCAATCCATCGACGCGTTCGATTTGGCGAACGACCGGCATGATATCGATGATCGGTTTGGCGTCAAGACCCGGGACAGACGTGCTGCCGATATGATGAATCACAATCAGTTCACCGTCGAGCAATCGTTCGAGCCTGCTCGACTCGTCCTCAAACTTTTCCGTCCATGCTGTATCGTATTCCACAACCTCAACTTTTCTCATGTTGCTTCCTCCTTATTCCACGACAATTGACACTCATTGTCATCATACCCGTTTTCTCAAGTCTTTAGAAATCCGCTTTGCCGACAGAAAGGTTTGTCGCGTCGCAAAATGGGAAATGCTTATACTAATGAAATCAGAACTGGAGAGTGGACCGTATGTTGACACAAAAACAAATCGATACGTTCAAAGAACGTCTACTAAAAGAGAAAGCCAAGACCGAAGGGTATCTGGAAAATCGTGAAGAAGTTTACGACGAAGGAGAGTTGTCGCACTATGACAACCATCCCGCCGATTCGGGAGAAGAGCTGTTTTTACGCGAACGTGACCACGCACTCACTGAACTCGACGAAGAATTTTTAACGGACGTCGATAAGGCGCTTCTCGCCATCAAAAACGGGACGTACGGAAAATGTGAAGTGTGCGGGAAAGAAATTGAACTCGATCGGCTCGAGATCATCCCAGAAGCGACGCTTTGCATCGAACATGCACGTGAGCAGGAAGAACAAGAGCATCAAACAGACCTCGATCGTCCGGTCGAAGAAGATGTCCTCAATGCGTCTGAGACGGCTGCCCATAAACAGCTCGACGGAACAGATGACGCCGGGCAAAGTACTGACGCCTTCAGCCAAGTCGAAGACTTCGGAAGCTCGGATACAATCGCCGACACCAAAGGCAATCACGATCCAACCCGCGAATGAACGAGAGCCGCTGCAATGCGGCTTTTTTTGCGCAAAAAAAACACGACGCTACGCCGCGTCGTGTCAATAAACCGCTTTGATTGGTGATGTGCCGCCGAGTACTTCCGCTACGTCCATCGGATTGACCGTATTGCCGGCCGAACTTGACGAGTAACCGTATTTTCCTTGATGCACCTCGAAATGTAAGTGAGGACCTGAAGAGTTGCCCGTGTTGCCGATTTGGCCGATGCTTTCACCTTGAAGCAACGCTTGGCCTTTCTTCACTTCGATTTTATGCATATGGGCGTAGACGGTCGTCCACTTCTGTCCGTTCAAGTCATGCTCGATGAAGACGTGCTTGCCGTAAGGGCCGCTCGTCTTGACGTCGATGACCTTGCCGTCAGCCGCTGCGTAGATCGGTGTCCCGACTTTGGCGGCGATATCGATCCCGTTGTGGAACGTATAGCCGAATTGTCCACTAGCGGGGCCGAACCCTTGTGACAGACGTCCCGTCGCCGGAATCATAAACTGATCTGGTGCGATTGCTGCTTTTTGCTTCTTCAAATCTGTTAATTGCGCAGCTTGTGCCTTCAACTGCTTATACGCTGCCGCATGTGAAGCCTTCACCTGTTCCCGCTCGGCCTTCACTTCGGCCTGTTGATCACTCAATTCGTCTAACGCTCGAGCAGCTTCAGCTTCTCTCGCTTTTAAATCTGTCTCGGCTTTTTCGGATTCCGCCGCTTCCGCCTTCGCGCTAGGAAGGACAGACGACAGTACTTGTTTAAACAAAGACGTCTCTTCAGGGGTCGAAGCCGTTTCATACGCTTCGAGCTGAGTGCTTACTTGATCTAGTTTAGCTTGAAGCGCATCCGCCCGTTCATCGACCGCCTGCACGTGACGTTCCGCCTTTTCAACCGCTTGCTTTGATGCGCGAACATCGCGCTCTATCTTCTGAAGGGACTTCGTCGTCTTGACGAGCTCTTGCGGGGTAAGTTGATCTGCTGAGGCCGACGCTGGGCCATTCAAAACGAGTACGCCGACACCGACAGTTAGTAAAAGTTGTTTCCACATATATTGATAAAACCTCCAAATAGGATGATTCGCTAGCTATATAAAAAGCTACAAGTGCGAATATATCACCCCTACCTGAAAAGTTCAATATATGAAGCATTTCATTTATATGTCTAACATTTCAAAACGGTGAGCAAGCACTCTCACAAACTTCACGAATAGTTCATCACCGTTTGTCTCGCTTCATTTTTAGGACGACAAAGACGATACCCACAGCAGTTATAAACGTCACCGCCGGGCCCCCGAACAGAAAGACACGGTCGATTGAAGGAGACAAGTTCGTCGTCAATCCGAGAATCGTGAACAAGTTTCCGACGATGAGACCGACCATCAACATAGGAAGAAGACGTCTCATCAGACACCTGTCTCGCGCTTCATCATCTCGAACTGGGCGATGGCATCTTGTTTGAACCCGAGCGTTCGCGCCGCCTCGATCAATTCAGGACGATCCGACGTGAGCGTCAACTTGATCGGTCCATTCGCTGCGGCCGCCCGCAGGAGCCATTCCGCATCCTCATCCCGGCCGAAAACGTCGAGGAGGACGCCTGACCGGAACAAGAGCGCCCCTGTTTTGTCGCCTTCTGTGATCCGGACGAGCTCGGCTCGTTGCTGGGTCGTCCGCGCGTCCGTTTGCCAGATCGGTCGGTGCGATGCCGACGGGTAATAGCGATCGAACAGCGTCACGATCGGTTCGATCGCGCGTGTCGCTTCCGTTTCGGTCGGAACGGAGTCGAAATAAAAGATTTCGCGCACCGTCTCGTACCCGAGCCGCTCGTACAAAGCGAGTGCCGCGTCGTTGCCTTGGATGACTTCAAGTAGACGTGTCCCCGTTGCCTGCTCGTCAAAACGGCGCATCAACTCGCGGGCAATCCCTATTTTTCGAAACGCAGGGGAGACCGCCAGACCACCACAACGCGTGACCCAACCTGTCTCTAAATGGGCCACCCCACTCAAGACGACACCGACCGGACGTCCGTCCGCATACGCGACGATGGAGCGTGACGGTTGATTTTGATCCCGGACGAGGAAGGTCGATTCGAATCCTGCCGCATCCATGTCAAAGCGAATTATGTAATCAGAAAACCCGTCCATGAAAGCTTGATACATGTCGGATAGTGGTGCATTTTGTTGATACGAGATCTGTTGGTCCATAGTTGGTCCTTTCCCATTC
This sequence comes from Exiguobacterium sp. SH0S2, assembly GCF_004337185.1. Taxonomy (NCBI): domain Bacteria; kingdom Bacillati; phylum Bacillota; class Bacilli; order Caryophanales; genus Exiguobacterium; species Exiguobacterium sp. SH0S2. The sequence goes on from NZ_SJVB01000002.1 coordinate 722,405, forward strand.
ATTTTTTGTATACTGAAAGTGCGCTACTTCTAATGAGGGAGGAATAACGATGTCATCCGTCACACTCGAACCGCTTCAAGACAAACACTGGCCCGTCCTCGAGACGTTCACGCTGCCGCTCGATCAAGAGAAATATACGACGTTGCCAAAAGATATCGACTCGATAATCCCGGACGGTGTGCACCCCGTCGTCATTGTGAACGACATACCCGTCGGCTTCTTTTTGTTGCACGACACCGAGCACGTCCAATCGTACACGGACAATCCGAACGCCTTGCTCTTATCGATTTTTTCCATCAATCATCCGGCGCAAAACAACGGGTACGCCAAGTCGGCGCTTCAACAACTACCTGAATACGTCCGCCTCCATTTTTCTGACAAGCAACAAGTCGTGCTGTCCGTCAATTTAAAAAATGAGGCGGCGTTCTCACTCTATCAAACTGTCGGATTTACGGATACGGGACGTCGTATGACCGGACCCGTCGGCGAACAACGAATCATGTCGCTGACGGTTTGAGTTCACCGGGCAGCATCGCATAGACGGCCGTGTCGGTCAGGCGGTTGCCATCGGCGGACAAGTCGTCGTTCCGCAGTATGCCTTCGAGTTGAAACCCTAGACGTTCTGGTATCATCCGGCTGCCCCGGTTCGTCGACTCACAACGGATCTCGATCCGTTTGAATCCGAAATGTGTAAACCCGAACCGCGTGACCGCCTCGACCGCTTCGCCCATGTATCCGTGTCCGGTATGCATTGAATGCAGCCAGTACCCGATTTCTGCCTTCGGAACGTCCCAGTCGATGCCTTGCAGACTGACCGTGCCGACGAACGTTCCCGTGTCTCGTAAAAAGATGAGATAGCGAAAACTCTCCTCTTTCACATAAAGTTCGTGGGCACGTCGTAAATTGATCTCGGTCTCTTCTAACGTCGGGACCGTTTGAGCGAACGGCAACCACTGCCGGAACTCCTCATGCGAATCCCGAATCGCCGCATTCACGACACGCTCGTCACCGCTCATGCGCGGTGCCCGCAATCGTAAGCGCGCCGTCTCAATCTCGAGCGGTGTTACTGGATGTACAACTTCCATCTCGTCAATTCCCCCTCTTCACTTGCGAAAACACCAGACTAGAACCCCTCCTAAACCGAGCACGAGCAATCCGTTCAACAGTCGCCAGATGATATCAATCATCATGGCCTTCTGCTTTCTCCCAGAATGTCCGAACCCCTTCAACAACTTGGTTCCAGTATGTCTCTGGATGTGGAACGAGCGTCTCTTTCGTCACGCGTAACGTCTTTCCGGTTACGACCGAAGTTGCCTCAATCTGTTCGCGCGAACCGTCGAGCAAGGCGACGAACGCCTCGAAGTCAACTTTGCCGACGTCTGCTACTTCGTCAACGTCTAACGTGAACGCCTCCCCAGCGTACGGATAGACATATGTATGGGCGAACTCCCGGTCTAGAAACGCTCCCGTCTCAATCACGTCCTCAAAGACGCCGAGCGGGTGGAGTTGCTCAAGTGACAGTTCAATCCCGAGCTCTTCTTGTATCTCACGGACTCCGTCGCGAACGGTTTCTCCGGCAGCCAGATGCCCTGCTGCCGTGATGTCGAACAGTCCAGGAAAATCTTGTTTCGTCTCGCTGCGGAGCTGTAAGTAAAGATGCGTCGGGTCAATCATCCAGCAGTGAAACGTCTCATGCCAATCGCCGTCACGATGGACGTCGTCCCGGGGCTTCAACCCGATTCTTTTACGTGTCCGGTCGACCACGGTAATGAATTCGCTCATGTCGTCACTCCATTCTCTAAAAAGGTGATCGTCCCGGCGGTCGCATCGAGCTCGACGTCGATGCCGATCGTATCGCCCGGCCGTAACGCGGTCGGTTTAATGAGTGTCGACACATGTATCCCTCCATTTTGTTCCATACGTTTACTGTACGGGTTTCGAAGGGGCAACGACAACCTAAACTAAAACAGATCAGGGTCTTCCGATAGCGTCCGGACTTTCCGGACTTTTCGATGACGACCGGTCCAGCCAAGTGCCGTGAAGAAAAAACCGCCCCCCACCATACAAAACAGCGCGACCAATCCTGCCACGATGCCATCAAATCCGTAGCGCTCGCCGCTCGCGACGAGCAGAAGCGGCGAAAAGAGGAAGGAAACCACTAGCATGATCAGCCCACCCCACACCCTCCGTCTGGGAAACCCGATCGTCCACCACCCGAAAGCAATCAATCCTAAAATGATTAACCCAACCATCCCGATTAGAACCATCGTCAGCGCCTCCACTCCGCAAATTGTTTTACTATATTCCGCATCTGTCATTCAAATCCCTGTAAAAATCAGCCTATATAAATTCCTGATTCCGGGTAAATAACTAATGGAAACCATCGCACCGGGGTACCGCAGAGGAGGATCACCATGAGAGCTAGACTCATCTTTGCCTTCGCGTTCATCGGTCTTTTTTTGTTAGCAGTCTATTGGGTGAGCACGTGGAACGATCACACGCTCGACGGACGCATCGAACGGATTGAAATCCCTCAACTGATGATTGGTCCAGCCGAGACGGATATGGATGAAATCAAATTGCATACGATTTTAGTTAATGACCAGACGGAAGTGACGGGTCTTGCTAGCGACGTGCAAGAGCTTCGCGCCGGTCAACATGTGACTATCGAGCTTGACCCAGATGCGACGCTCAACATCGCGCTATCGATTCATGTAACGTCCGATTAAACGAAGAATCGTCTTTTTTCAAGAAAACGGGCTTAATTTTTATAGAACGGTGGAATATGACAACAGGTAGCTGAAAGGAGATAAATACATGATTTCAAATACATTGTTGTCGGGTAAAGTCGCGTTTATCACAGGAGCGGCGTCAGGAATCGGACGCGCCGCTGTCATCCGGTTCGTCCAAGCAGGGGCAAAAGTCGCCATCGTCGACTTGAACCAAGAGGACTCCGAGAAGCTCGCGAGCTTAATCGGCGAGGACCGCGCCATCGGTATTAGCGCCGACGTCTCAAACGAAGACGAGATGAAGCGGGCTTATGAACAGACGGTCGAACGGTTCGGACATGTCGATATCGTGTTTGCGAACGCGGGACGGAACGGGACGATCACACCAATCGAGCACTTGTCGCTCGAAGATTGGAACGGGGTCGTCGAGACGAACTTGACGGGCACGTTCTTAACCGTGAAACATGCGATTCCCCACTTGAAAGAGAAAGGCGGCAGCATCATCATCACGTCGTCGATCAACGGGAACCGTTTCTTTAAAAACTTTGGCTTCAGCGGCTATGCGACGACGAAAGCCGGCCAGACCGGTTTTGCGAAAATGGCTGCGGCCGAGCTCGCCCAGTTCGGTATTCGGGTCAACACGATTTGTCCGGGTGCAATCGATACGAACATCGATGATTCGACGAACCGGGACGACGCGTTACTTGAAGAAATCGTCATCCCGATTGAATATCCAGAAGGCAACCAACCGCTCGCCGGAAAATCAGGTACGGCGAAGCAAGTGGCCGACGTCGTCTTGTTCTTTGCGAGCAATATGTCGAGCCATGTCACCGGATCAGAAGTGTACGTCGACGGTGCCGAATCACTACTCTAACGACAACAGGTCGCCCCGCGGGGCGACCTGTTTATTTGAGGATCGGACTTTTCATAACTGCTTTTTGGTAAAACGGTGTAAAACCAAGGCGTTCCATGTTGCGTCCCGAGGCGGTATCGACTTTCGTCGTCACCGTCACGTACTCGCAACCTATCGCTTTTGCCGCGGCAACTCGCTCTAAAATGAGTTGGGTCTGATACCCTTTTCCCCGATAATCGGGAATCGTGCTCGTCAAAAACAGTTCCCCCATCCCGTCCTGAACGGCGAGAATACCGCCGGCGACTGCTGTCTCGTCTTCACGGACGAGAAACGCCTGGTTTTCCGGTAACGCATAAAACCCTTTCGCCGTATCGATCGTCTCTTGCAGGACGGTCCCCGTCTCGGCGAATCCTGTCGCAATCGCCCGAGCCCATTCGTTCACGTTATCGGCGTGCACACGTTCGACACGTGTCGCTTCACTCTCTGGCAACTCAAACGTATTCACATCAAGCAACCAGACGTCGAGAAAGTGATCGAGCGTATAGTTTCGTTCCTGCAGCAGGCGAATGAGCGACATGTCCGCGAGTGGACACACCTCAATATGTAGGCGGGACACGTTCTTACCACGAACCCACTTCTCCATTTGGTGCAGATCGTAAAAGCTCGTCGGACGGTTCAAGCCGAACCCGACCGCAAAACTCGTATTCCCCATCCGGAACACATGACCTTTATTTTCAACGATTAACTCCGAGCCTTCATAGGGAGGGGTCTGTTTTCGATGCCTGATGTAGGCAGACGTCCCTTCCGCTTTGATGCGTTCGATGCGCCTGGCTAGTTCTAAGCGTTTCATCTCATTCCCTCCCTCTAATCTTCCCTGAGTTTACCACACTTCAATTACGAACATGTTGTGATTCCGTTACAAGGCAACGCTTTAAAGGCGGACTTCATCAATCACGAACGAGGACGACCCTTCGATTTCTTCGATAAAATGCGAGCCGAACAACATCGCTGGTGTGAAGCTTCCAGGAATGACCCGGCTTGAACCGACGAGACGTTTCACGACCTCGAGCGCGCCATAGACGGTGAAGGCGTACGTGCTCGCCGTCTGAATGCGAACGATATATTTGTGTCCGTCTGCATTCGTTGCTTCGCCCCAAACATACGTCGACGACCCGTCCCGCTCCGCCTCATCCGGTCCGCTAATATGTTCATCGACATAGCGTAAGAGACGTCCTTGGACAGCGTCACTACCAAGAATCGGACTAAAGAACGACATGAGACGAGACGCATATCCGGCCACTGGGGGAACTGGGATCCATGTCGTGATGTTCGGGATTCCCGTCGTATAATACGCGGTCGAGACGTCACCCCACGGAATCGCGAGCGCTGTTTTCTTGCCGCGCCCAAAGTCGATTTGTCGACGCTTGGCCCCAAGCGGGAACGGCGACAGTTTTCCGTCTTTCCGCTCGGCACTGCTCGAGCCGAGCCCACGGATTGCTGTTTTCATCGTTCCGCGCGAAATACCGGCAGCGGCCGAGAAGCCGAGGGCGAGATTCGTCGCGTCCGGCATGAGTTCCTTCAACTTGCGGGCCACACAGTCGGTCGGGATGACGTCAAAGCCGACACCCGAGCACAGCAATACCCCGGCTTCTTGCGCGAGTTTGGCCCGTTTCTTCGAATGAATGTATTCGAATACTTCAATTTCCCCGGTAATATCGAGGTAATGAGTCTGTGACGCAAGGCACGCCTCGACCATCGGCTGACTCGTATCGGCGAACGGTCCAGCACAGTGCAAGACGAGGTCGATGTCAGCGAGTTCCTGCTTTGCTTTGTCGAGCGACAGACTAAAGACACGCGTCTCGCATCCGAGCTCATCGCCAAGACGCTCAATCGCGTCCGCGCGCCGCCCTGCGAGCACCGGTGTCATCCCTTCTTTTACTGCTTGCCGGGCAATCAGTTCACCTGTATAGCCGTTCACGCCATAGATCATCCATTTCATCGTTGTTTCCTCCTTCAGGCTATATGTATGCTTCTTTTGTTCCCTTCTTTTACTGACGATACACGATGCAATATCGAATGAACAGTAACACAAAAAAACTGATCGTCCCTAAAAGGACAACCAGTTGCTTGATTAGTTGTTCGTTGCTTCCGCCGCTTTCGTACGAACCGTCTGCATCGCTTCTGTCCATGGGACGAGCTGGTCGAGCATATCATTCACCGATTGGACTTGTACGTCTTTCGGTGCGAAGTGCGTGCCGTTCTCGAAATCTGTGAAGAGCGAGAGCGCTGGGTGGACCCGGACGTGGGCAATCAAGAGTTCGCTCAAGACACCGCGCACATGCTCAGTTGCCCGAGCGCCGCCGACCGAACCGTACGAGACGATCCCTGCCGCCTTGTTATGCCATTCGTTACGTAAGTAGTCGAGGGCGTTTTTGAGCGCGCCTGTCATCGAGTGGTTGTACTCTTGTACGATGAAGACGAAACCGTCCATCTCTGCAATTTTCTCTGACCATGCCGCAGCACCTGTCGCGTCACCGCCAGCCTCGCCGAGAAGCGGTAAGCTGTAGTCCGCAATATCGATGATTTCATAGTTCGCGTCACCGCGCTTGTCGGCGAGTTCTTTTACCCATTCTCCGACTTGCGGGCTAACGCGTCCTTCACGAGTCGATCCGAGTACGATTCCAATTTTCAACATAGTAGTTCCTCCTTGTGAGTTGGTTGATGCTTCTTGTTTACCGAACAAACGATTGAAAAAACTCATGATGGCATACCCTCATACTCTTTCTCGAACGTTTTTGTGCTCCTGACTGTATCAATCGGCCGGACCATCGCTTCGATCTGCTCACGCTTCGACTCTAAGAACGGTGGGAGCGACAATTTCTCACCTACCGTCTCATATGGTTCGTCACCCATAAATCCTGGTCCGTCGGTCGCCCATTCGAACAAGATTTGCGGTGCGACGCGTGCATACGACGATTCAAAGAAGAAACGATCAACGTAACCTGACGTCGGTAACCCGAACTGTTGCAGCCGTGCTGTCCATTCGTCGAGGACGCTGCGGTCATCGACGCGGAACGCGACGTGATGCACCGTTCCAAACCCTTGGCGTGCTTGCTGAGACGTCTCGTCATGGATGACGACGACTTGCGCTCCGTTTCCACCCTCACCTCCTTCAAAGAGATGATTGTCACCTTCTTGCCCGATTTCTTCGAACAACATGACTTCCTCCATCACTTGCTTGAAGTACGTGAAGTCAGAAATACGGATAAAGATTGGCCCGAGTCCAGTAATGGCATACTCGAGTGGAATCGGACCGTTTGGCCACGGCTCACCAGAAGCGACACCTTGATTGAACTCGTCCGAGATGAGCTGATACGCTTGGTCGTCGAAGTCGACGAACGACAGCGTCTTCTTGCCGAACTGCTCGGTGATGCCTTCATGTTTTACCTTTAACCGATCAAAACGGCGGACCCAGTAGTCGAGTGCCTGATCCGTCGGGACACGGAACGACGTCTTTGAAATCTCATTCGTCCCGTGCACGCCTTTTGGGATGCCTGGGAAGTCGAAAAACGTCATGTCCGTCCCGGCGCTACCTTTATCGTCCGCAAAGAACAAGTGATACGTCTGAATGTCGTCTTGGTTGACCGTCTTTTTGACGAGACGCATCCCTAAGACGTTCGTAAAGAAGTCGTAGTTCTTTTCGGCGCTGCTCGTGATCGCCGTCACGTGGTGAATCCCTTTTACATGGTTCATTTAAATCGCTCCTTCAAAATCTTGATTTCGAGATAATTAGTTAAAAAATTTTGACGCCTCGGCACGTTTGCCGACCGTCTTCAATTGTGTGATTGTGTCATCTAAATCGAGTCCGTCGAACAACTCGTTCATCCGTTTCGTGTGTGTCGGAAAAATTTGATCCATCAAGTCGGTTCCCGCTTCGGTTAATGCGGCATACGTCACACGGCGGTCGCTCGGACAAGCTTTCCGGACCAAATAGCCTTTTGCCTCGAGTCGGTCGACGATATACGTCATGCTGCCGCTTGAGAGCAAGACTTTTTTGCCGATGATTTGAATCGGTTGGTCACCTTTATGATAGAGCAGTTCGAGTACCGAGAATTCGGTCGCGTTCAGTCCATATGCGGCGACTTCGTGTTTGACCATGTCCTGGATCGATTGTGAAGCCCGAAATAAGACGGTGATTGCTTTTAAGGCGTCTGATTGTTTCATCTGTTCCCCTCCTTTGTTGAGAGAAAACAATACTTTAAATTTAATTATCTTTAATTCGAGATAAATATAACACGGTAATTTGGATCGGTCAATCAATTTGATTCAATAAAAAGACAAGGCCGCTTCCACAAGCCTTGTCTTCCGGATCAATCGTACGTCTCGTCGAGATTGCGCGCATAAAACGCGATGGCGCGACGATAACGCTGAATGCTGTCATCCGGCTGCGGACTCGCGAGCAGCTCGAGCAACGCACCGGTCGCTTCCTGATGCTGTCCGAGGTTGTAACGCGTCATCGCTTGGAACACTTTCAAGGCAGCGATGTCAGGGAACTGTTCGATCGCCTTAGCAAATAGTTGTTCGGCATCCTCGTAACGACCGAGCGCACGGTACGTGCTGCCGAGCCCGATATACGTCTCACTGAGCTCGTGACCGCTCAGACCGAGTCGGATGGCCCGCTCATAGTGCGGGACGGCTTGACGCTCTTCGCCGAGCGAGTCATAACACCAGGCACATTGCGCGTGGAGTCGTGGATTTTTCTCATCTTGACGCAACAGCATGAGCAACAGCTGCTTCGCCCGCTCGAGCTCTCCGTTCTCGCGCAGGCGGATCGCCTCGTCGAGTCCGACTTCTTCTGGCTGTTTAACGTGAAGGTCGCTCAAATCATCGAGCCACGCTTGCAGTTTCTCATAATATTTCCCGATATGGACGCCGTCGACGAGCGCGTGGTGCGCTTGGACTGAGAGCGGCATCATCATCCGGTCGCCAACTTTCGTGAATTTGCCCCAGGCGATCCGCGGAACGCTATCGTGCTGTTGGTCATTCGTCGGGTGACTGATGCTCGTGAACGTGAGCCAAGGCACGCTCGTAATATAGAGCAGGCTGTCCGGCTCGTCATCTCCGACGACGACTTCTCGTTTCGCCCCGCTCATCCGCACGGCCACTTCCTCCATGAAGTCGGGAAACGCGTCTTTATACGTCGCCGTACAGAAATTGAAGACGTCATCATCCATCATGACGGTGAACGATGGATGGACGACATCATGCTCGACGACCACGTCACCGCGCATCCGGTACCTAAGTTCAGGGATGGCGTTCGCCGTCTTCACCACGCCGTATAAGAACAGCTTGAAAAATGACTGTCCGCGCGTCTTCGCGAACGTATGTAGCTTCGTCACGTCGACGTTCGCCGTCACGTTGAAATGCGGGGCGTCAAACGCCTTGAAAAACTCATAATGCTTTTTACGCGGCCACTTCTCGAGATCAATTTGTTTCATCTATCTTCCCCCCTGTTCTTTCACTGTACCAAAAGCAGTACGGGAAGACTCAAAGCTTTTGCTTCAACTGCTCGTAATGCTCGTTCGCTAAATCAAAATAGACGAAGTCGCGGCGTTCGATCCGATCGAGCGTCGCCTTGAAATCACGCCAGCCACGGTCGACCATCTCCGGCGTGAGCTCACCTGACTTGGCTGCCGCTTCGAACTCATCCTCGTCTTTACGGACGACGTCACCGTTCGGGAAGATGAGGATGTCGAGCAGGAGGTCATCCATGTACGGAATCCCATCCTCATACCCGATCCCCTCGACGATATCGATGTACCATTGGACGATGTTGCCCCGGTCATCGAACATGACGGTCACCCCGAACGGTTCATGTTCTGAGAAGTACTGGAGCCACGCGTAACCTGCGTCGGCGACGATGAACTCCTTTCCTTGATGCATCTTATATTGTGGGGCTCGGACGGCGTCAATTTGAAAGAGGGCGACGGTGCCCGAGAAGCGATCGTCCCGCACCTCCATTTGTGCGTATCGATTTTTTAATATGCGTTCCCAATCACGACGATTGGCAAATTTTCGTTTTGGCATCTCTCTCTCTCCTTTAAATCAGTTTCCTAAATGTGTTCGCCAAAAGTCGACATTCCCCTGTTCAATCGTACAGATTGTGTGGATTGAACCAGACGAGGTAGCGATTCCATTTGCCCTAGATGAGAAAGTATCCAGGTTCTCATCCTATTTCATACATGCTACGCTAATGTAAAATAGGGAAATAATGTAACTTACTAGGGGGTTGTTTTATGAAACGATTAGGACTACTTGGCTTAAGCGCGTTCTTGCTGACAGGTTGTACCGATCAAGCCGAGCAACCAATCGTCTCTCCTGATATGAACGAACAAGATGAAGAAGCGACGATCGAATGGACACGAGAAGATTTCAAAGACGTCTTTGACCAACACGAGACTGCCCAAGACTTGTTAGCAGCGCTCGAAACCCAAGGGCTAACACCGTTCCGTGAGACGTTCGAACGCGTCGTCATCGCCGGGGACGGGATCCATCATACATACGCCGATATTTATCCGTTCAAGCTCGACGACGGCACGTACGCGACCGTCTATGAGAATGAAGACGGTGAGATCGCCAACGGTCCCGAGTCGGTCGCACCACTCTTTTGGCAAGAAGAGTCGTTCACGCAATTCGTTGAGGAGATTGAGAAGCGCAAATACGGGACGAGTGCCCCCCCGACCGACGTCACATTGACGCAAGACGAGTTTCAATCGATTTACGACCGCCATGCCTACACGTCAGCGCTCATCGTCGAGCTCGACGAATGGGGAGTTCAAGTCGCACGCGACCCAATCGAGAACGTCATCATTGCCGGGAACGGCGTCAAGGAAGTGACGGCCGACTTGATCGTCTTTGAGATCGAAAACGGCTACGCTATCGTCTACGACCAAGACGGTGAGATTTTGAAAGCACCGGAGTCGATCGCCCAGCTGTTTTGGAACGAGACGGATTATGAAAACCTGCTCGAGAAGAACGAGTGATCACGTACCGCGACGTTTCAAGTCCCGATACTCGAGGAACAAGTTGAGCCATTGGGCCGGTTTATCGGCTGACTCGGACGGATCATACCGATAGTTGGTCACATATACATGCCACGACAGCGCCCGATACACGCAACCGAGCTCTTCAGCGATCAACAAATGGCGCCATAGCACGTCCCGAGGCGCTACACCTTCCCACTCAGCCAAGTAGACGGTACGCATCTTCTGAATCTGTTCATACCATGCGACTTCATCGTCTTCTGGCAACAAGTCGTAGAGCGCGTTCCAAAACACACGGACGCTGAAGAACGGATGGGTGACGGTCGCATCGCCCCAATCGAGAATACATAAGTCATCCGTCTGTTTGCGCCAAAAGATGTTGCCGCCATGTAAGTCGCCGTGCTCGAGACTCATCGGCACCCCAGTCGCGAGCTCGTCGCACATGGTGAGGAGTTTGTCTTGGAGCGCCAGCACCGCCTCTGCCTTATCTCGATCTAACCCCGTACATAACTCGGGTAAATACGTCCGTATCTCTTCTTTTAGACGAGCCGGACGCCGGTCCGGGATACCGTAGGCCAAAAGCGTATCCGTGTAATTCGCTTCTTTTCTCTGTAGTTTCGCATATTGACGCACAGCCGCTTTGTACCGACTGTGCTTGGGGTATTCACGAAGTGCATCCCCGCCGATGTCTCGCATAAGTAGCCAGTTGCGTGTCGCGGCAATGGCGATGACCTCCGGGACGAGTCCCGGATGCCGTTCGGCTAGATGCATCGACAGTTCAGCCTCGCCACCACTGATTGCTGTCACCGCCTTGGCGTAGTAACGGTCTGCTCCGTACTCTCCATACATCAAGTATGTCAAGTCGGTATCTTTCACAACCCGCCACGTCACGCCTGGCACATGGCCATCGAGCCAGTGCTCGAACTGTTCACGGTAAGACTCGTCACGCCATGGGATCGCATCCCTCACTGACCTCACTTCCTTTCACCACACTTCGTTTAGGAGGAAATAATATGGACGTTGTCTATTATTCATACCCGGTCGATGCGCTACTCTATATGTATTTAGGTGCGACGGCTGTCTTCAGCTTCATAATTGGTCTAGTCGTTCGCCGCGTGTCGAGGCGTCCAGATATCAGCTTTTGGACGACGATCGTGCTCAGCTTTGTCGGACTATGTCTTTCACTCGGCTGGTTCCGTAACGCCTCGGTCACCGTATTTATGGGTACACTCCCGTGGGTCATCAATCTCGTGTTTTCCCTGTTTTTATACGCCCTGTATAGCGGTATCATTTATTTCATCTTCCGACCGCGAAAAATTGAGGCAACAAAATAACGTTATGCTATACTCAAACCAATAAACGACCACTAGGGGAGCCTTCGGGCTGAGACGGCAACTGCCGGACCCTTCGAACCTGATCTGGCTCATACCAGCGTAGGGAAGTGGCTTGGATACGTCTGTCTGTCCACGCCACTTTTCCACTTGGAGAAGTGGCGTTTTCATTTTGAAAGGAGACACTACATGCGTATTCAACAACTCACTTGGATGGCGATGCTCATCGCCATCGCCATCATCGGCTCCCTGTTCATCTCCATCCCGACCGGTGTCGCCCGGGCCTATCCGGTGCAACATATGGTGAACGTCATCGCCGCCGTCACCGTCGGTCCGATTGGTGCCGTCCTCGTCGCGTTCGTGACCGGACTCGTCCGTGTCATGACCGGGACCGGGTCGTTGCTCGCCTTCCCAGGTGGTATGATCGGCGCCTTGCTTGCTGGACTATTTTACGTGCGGACGAACCGGGTCGCTTTCGCTGCGCTCGGTGAAGTCATCGGGACGGGTGTCATTGCCTCGCTCATCGCCGTCCCGTACGCGAAAATCTTAATGGGTTCTGAGTTTGGGGCGCTGTTCTTCTTCCCGGCCTTCCTCGCCTCGAGCGTGACCGGAGCCATCCTCGGCTGGATCGTCTTGACGCGGGTCAAACAGTTGCGTCCACTCACGGTGAAGCGATAATTGAACAACAACCACCAAAACAGGGACGGCCGACTTAGGAAGGCTGTCCCTGCTTCACGTGATACACCCAAATCTCTTCCCCGTTCGCTTCATCAATCAAGCCACTGTCCTCAAATCCGCCCTTCGCATAAAACCGTTTCGCTGGTTCGTTCGTCGGATGGAGACTGAGGATGATGTCATCGACATCAAATCGCTCTTGCATCCACTCAATCGCAAGTTGCAAAAATGTTGACCCGATGCCTTTCCCTTGCTCATCCATATCAATCATAAAGCGGTCGAGCCAGACGTAACGCTCCACCTTGTTCTCGGCCCCGACCATCATGAAGCCGACCGGTTGATTGTCTCGACAGAGCGCGTAGCACGTCCACGCGTACTTGACGTCGACGTCCATCTCGCGGAGCGATTCCGCGTTCGTTTCGATAAAGCGGGCCTGACCAGGTGCGACGGTCAAGGCGACGACCGCATCCAAGTTCGTCTCATCAATCGGTTGAATCGTCAACGCATCGGTAGCCATCGTTGTACCTCCTCCATGTCCTGCCCGCGTTTCGGCAAGATGTAGGCGCTGACCGACGAGTTATACAAATACACATAATCGGCTTCCTCGACGACTTCCTTGATGCCGCTCCATGAGACTTTCGTCTCCCCGAACGCATTTTTGTCACGAAGACCGTCTTCATCCAGATCCATCGTATGCGGGCCGATCATGCCTTCATTGCTTCGTTCTTGAATCATCCGCTTCGTCTGTTTTCGGATATGCCGTTCAAAATACTTCGGATAATACAGAAACCAGATGAGGCTGATGACGCCATACACCCCAAACAACCACCAGCTCGTATCTTGAAACAATGTCGCGAACGTCAAAGCGCCACCACTTAAAATGATGACGGGCCCGATGATGCGCTGCAGGAATAGCATCCTCTTTCCTATCTTTGAACGTCTAATATGACTCAAGTTGAAGTGAATGTAGTCTTCTTCCGTCAATTCGTATTGGATTTCCATATGTATCCCTCCTCGGTGTCGTATACGTCTTCGTTCAAGAAAAGTTCCGCTTCAGGCTCCTATTCGCTAAAATGAAAGCAAAGGAGTGACACGATGAAACAAATCCACCATCTCTGTATCCAAACGCCCGACTATGCGGCGTCAAAGCAATTTTATGAAACGCTCGGTTTTGAGCTCGTCCAAGAGTCACCCAACTTCCATACCCGGGCGTTCAACAGTTGGCTCAAGCTCGGCGACTTCTATATCGAACTCCAGACGGCGAAGACCGACGAGACGTTATCGCCGTATTCGAAACATGCGGCCGGACCCGTTCACTTCGCCTTGTACGTCGATGACCTTGAAGCGGAAGTCCGTCGGCTCGAGGCGCTCGGTGTCACGTTCTTGCCGAAACATGGCGGCAACATCTACTTCGTCGTCGACGGACATTTGAGCAAACTAAAAGCCCCGGAAGGCACGATCATCGAGCTTCGGGACACGTTTTTGATCAAGTGAGGCGCTCGCCTCGCTTTTTTTCGTCCGTATCGCACACCCCCATGTTTCCCGCCACTTGCGAACAGGTACATGAAAAGGAATACAACGTGTACGTACCGTTTGGAGGCTATTTATGAAATATCTTGATTATTGGAGTTATCTGTCACTATCACTTGCCAAACTATTTTTATTCAGCATCTTGACCGCGAGTGCGTTCAACGTTCATTTTTTACTCGTCAACATCGGGATGATTCTCATGATGACGAGCTGGGCGTTGCTCGTGAAGACGAAAACACGGCGCTGGATTTTATTCGCCTCGCTGTTTCTACACAGTACACTCCTCATCTCCGACGTCTGGTATTATCGCTATTTCGGCAATCTGTTGTCGGTCGCGCTTTTGTCAGACGTTGGTCAGATGGGCGACGTCGGCGGCGGCTTCCTGACGTTGATTCAACCGACCGACTTTCTATTGTTCGTGGACCTGGTGCTTTATACCGCTGTCCTCGTCTATATGAGAAAAAGACCTGCGCAAGGCACAGGAAAAAATCGCCGGATCGCCGCTTCCGGTTTTGTCGTCGGCTTGACCGCCTTCGTCGTTCCGTTAACCGTCAGTCAGCCGAATGGTGATGAGCAAGCACCGATTTCGAACATGCGTGAATATTACGAGTACGGCTTTTGGGGGTATCACGGCCTCGACTTGTTCCGTGGCATCGGCGACCAACTCGGCTTCGGAGACGGCTTAACCGCACAAGAAGAGACGCGGCTCGGTACCTCGGCTCCAACCGACGTCGAGACAACGGCTGATACGAACGTCATCATGCTGCAGCTCGAGTCGTTCCAGACGTCGGTGATCGGACAGACGATCAACGGACAGGAACTGACACCGAACTTGAACGCGCTTCGTGACGAGATGTTGTACTTCCCGAACTTCTATCATCAGACGCACGAAGGCCGGACGTCGGACGCGGAATTCACGGTCAACACCTCGCTCTATCCCGTCAAATCCGGTTCAGTGTACACCCAGTACGGTGACCATACGTTTGACGCCTTACCTGAACGTTTGCGCCAAGCCGGCTATGATACGGCCGCGATGCATGCGTTCGATAAAACGTTTTGGAACCGCGACAACGTCTACGACAATATCGGCTTCAATCATTTTTTCAGCAAAGACGATTATCCCGCTCAGGACGTGATCGGCATGGCACTTAACGACAAAGACTTCTTGACCACTTCCGTCGAAGCGATGGACACGTTAGCGGAACCGTTTTATGCGTTCATGGTCGCTTTGACGAGCCATACGCCGTACGACATTCCGGAAGAAGAGAAGAGTTTGGACTTGACCGGATATGACGATCCGCTGCTTCAAAACTATTACCATACCGTCCATTACGTCGACGCGGCCGTCGGGTTGATGGTCGATCAATTGAAGGCGAACGGGACGTGGAATAATTCGTTAGTCGTCTTTTATGGCGATCATGACAGCGGCCTGACCTCAGCAGGTGACGAGATGGCCGAGCAAGCGAACGCCGATTCGGCCGTCGAACTGTTTCAGCTCGACCGTTCTGTTCCGCTCTACATCAAGCCAGCCAACTTGAACGAAGGTCGAACGATCGAAGCGAGCGGCGGTCAAACGGACATCGCCCCGACCATCCTAGAATTGCTCGGGATGGAGCCCGCCTACATGCTCGGCAGCCCGCTGCTCGACGACGAACCGAACTTGACCGTGTTCCGTAACGGGTCGTTCCGGTACGACACGCTCTACTATGTTCCAAACTTGACCGATCCCATCGGAAACGGGACGTGTTACGCGGTCGAGACAGGAGATGAGCTACCGCTCAGTCAATGTGAGCCTTTCATCGACGAAGCGGCCGAACAACTGCGTCTGTCCGATACGATCATCGAGAAAGACGCACTCTCTAAAAAGAAACGCGAATAAAACCATGCCGCCCTGATTCGCTAAGGGCGGCATGGTTCGTTTCAATATACTTTCCGCAACTCGGTCAGATCGATCTTCTTCATCGGCAAGAACGCTGCCGTCACCCGTGCCAACTGTTCCGGCGTGCCGGTCGTCAGCATCTCTTCCATTTCCCACGGCACGATTTGCCAGGAGACGCCGTAGCGGTCCTGTAGCCACCCGCATTGTTCGGCTTCAGGTATAGACGATAGTTCATCCCAATACGCATCAATCTGTTCTTGTGTCTCACAAAACGCAATCAACGACTGCATCTCGTTGAAAGCGAACTGGTGATGCTCGGCACTGTCCATGACGATGAACTCACGTCCAGATAAGACGAAACGGGCGTAGTTCAACTTCCCTTCTAATTCTGGGCCATCGTCTTTATCGTAACGGATCAGCTGATCGTCGAGCACGTACGAGTCCGGGAACACTGTGACCCAATCGTCCATCGCCGCCTCGGCCCGGCCGAACGCCTCACCGACGAATAACAGACACGGCGTCACCGTCTGGATGTCCATGCCACCGTTGTGCATGATTTGCCAAGAGACGCCGTGCTTGTCTTTCAACCAGCCGTAACGTTCACTAAAGTCGTACGTGTCGAGCGGCGTGAGGACGTCAGCACCGTCTGATAACTTGTCCCACAACGTATCGACTTCTTCTGACGTCGGGAGCGAGATCATATAGGAGAAGGACGGATTCCGCTCCTTCAAGTTACCGGCACCGAGCAGTTGAAAGAACTGACCAAAGAGTGAGACCGTGACGACCGTCGTCTCGCCAGGCGGAGTGTCGATAAGTTTCGTCGTATAGTCGACGAATGAATCCGGAAATATCGAGGCGTACCAATCGGCAATCGCTTCGACGTCTTGTTCGAACCAAATACACGGAATAATCGGTTGCGTGATCATCGGACTGTCTCCTTTCAGACCTCTTGCAAACGGTACACGTCACGGACAGCGAGTAACGTCTCGGCAGCTTGCCGATATGCTTGATAGTGGCTTGAGTTGATATGATGGTCGAGCGCCGTCTCGTCCCGATACTTCTCGTAGAACACGAACGTACCCGGCGCATCGATCGACTCGTGTAACACGTAGGCGAGACACCCTTCTTCCTGCCGCGACGGCGGGATGACCTGATCGAGTGCTTGACGCAACTCACTCTCTTTGCCCGGGTGAGCCTTTAAGATAGCTGTGATTGTAATTTCCATTGATCGTTCCTCCTCATCTTAGGACTGACGCAAAACTTTTCCCGTTTTAGAAGAGATGTATACGCAAATGGACACGCCTATTTTCAAGGCGTGTCCATCGTTTAGACGAGTTCGTTCGCAATCTCGTTCAATTCTGCAATTTGATCCTTTAACGAAGCCAACGCCTGTTGCTGCGACGTCGTCAACACATGCACGTCTTGACCGTTCTCTTCGAGAGCTGTCATCAGTGCTGACATTTGGCCCGTTACTTGATGGACTTTGTTCAGTTCTGATGCGACGACTTGGAGCTGGGTCGATGTCTCATCTACCGTGCTCGCTACCGTCCCTGTCGTTTGAATCATGGAGAGAATCGACGTCCCGCTCTTACGGACTTGTTCTTCCTGCGTCGACAAACGTTCTGTACTGCCATCGATTGCCCGTTCCGTCACTTGTACCTCTTGCATGACGAGTTGGATAATATCATTGATTTGAGATGAGGCTTGGGCGGTTTGAGCCGACAAATTTCGAATCTCGGACGCAACGACGGCAAACCCTTTCCCGTGCTCACCCGCTCGCGCCGCTTCAATTGAAGCATTGAGCGACAGGAGGTTCGTCTGAGATGAAATCTGCTGAATCGTCCCCGTGATGGTCCGTACTTCTTGGAAGCGCTCCGCCAACCCTTTAAACGCATGATTGACTTCACCGATACTTAAGTTCAGTTCAGCGAGCGACCGTTCTGTCGAGTCCATGTTTTCATGCGAGACGTGAGCGTCCTGCAAGACGCCACTCACTTGAGACGTTGTCTCCTGGAGCTGCTGCTGCATTCGTTCAAACGCCTGTACAGTTGAATGGATTTGTGAAGCGACAGTTTGAATAAGACCTGCCTGTTCAGATGTCCGTTTCGTCATCGAACTGATTTGTTCCGTCACCTGTTCTGAAGCATTTGTGACTGACTCGACTGAATCATTCATCGTGAAGACAGCTCCGTGAAGCGTAGTCGCACTCGCTGTCGTTTTCGCCATTGTCAGCTCGATTTCCCCTGCATGTTGTTCTGCTTTCTCTTGCTGCGCGAACGTCTCATGCAACAACTTTGCGCCAAAGAATGACACAAAGTACGCGCCAGACAAAGCCATTGTGAGCACCGTGAACCAAATGACGAGGTCGAGCGGCGTTGCAAATGAAAAGCGCCCGGTTAACACAGCTACGACCGAGACGATCAGCGCGAGCATGCTACCGTACAGTACAAGATGCCGATTCAAGTAGATCAACGTCAATACGATGTAAAGAAAGACGACATTTTGAATCGCCACACCTGGTAGCGTCAAGATAATCGCTGAAGCCGAAATGTACATCAATGTGACGAGCCCATACTTCAACCAAGCATGCTCTACATAGAAGCGATGGCCGAGCCATGATCCAATCTGAATGGCACTCCCCACCACAATAAAACTGACTGCGTCTTGTCCGGCGAGCTCCCCGATCCAGTACAAAACACCCATAATCGGATAAGAGAGGAAAAATAAAACGATCAACATACGCGATACTAACAACGAACTTATTTTCTCAAAATGATTCACCATGATTGTTGCCTTCTTTCAGTAGAATAGAGATCTACACTATACTTCGGTGCATTTTTTCCAATATGAAGTTTGTTTTTCGCTATTTTTCTTACATTGACTAAACAAATAAAAACTGTCCCTCAAATTGTCATTTGTACTTAACAATTGAGGGACAGTTTAATTGAATGACGTCTTGTTTAGTCATTTATTCTTTCGTTTGAACGGCCACCAGACACCGTCTCCGAACGATACGGTGATCGCCGGGATGAGAAGTGGCAGCACGATCAACCCGTACAACAACAGACCGGTGATGACGATCGTCGCGATCTGGACGAGGCTGAGTACACCAGACGGAATCATCGCCCCGAACGTCCCGGCGAGGATGACGGCCGCCGTCATGATGACCGTCCCCATCTTCGTCATGGCGTGGACGAGCGCGTCACGTACCGTCATCCCGTTAATCGATTCTTCACGGAACCGATCGAGTAGGAAGATCGAGTAGTCAATGCCGAGCGCGATCAACATGACGAACCCGAAGAACGGTACGGCCCAGCTGATGCCGTCATAACCGAGCCCTTCAACGAAGATGAGCTCCGTGATCGCCGCTGACGTGTAGTACGTGAGCAACAGTGACCCGATCATATAGAGCGGCATGATCATCGAACGGAATAGTACCGTCAAAACGACGAACAGCGTCACGAGCATGATGGCGACGGTCCGATTGAAGTCGTTTGTCGATGTCTCGTTTAAATCGCTGTTAATGCTTGAAATCCCGGCGTAACCGATGGTCGCGTCATCAAATGGAGTGTCCGTGACGACACGTTCCATCGTCTGTTTCAACGTTTCGACCGTATCGATCGCTTCCGGCGAGTACGGGTCCATATCAAGGATGACCTCGAGTTGTGTCGCCGTCCCCTCGTCGAACACGTAACGTTCGACGGCCGGGGCGAACTCATCTGACGTGAGCGTTCCTTCCGGTAAATAGACGCCCGTATCACGCAGGCTGTCCGCTTCACTGAGTGCCGAGAGGAACGCCACCGCGTCGCTAAGACCGGTTTCGATTTGCGCGAGCCCAGCGTTCGCTTCACCGACACCAGTCGCGAGTTGGCCGAGTCCCGATCCGAGCTCACTGACTTGCGCACCTTGCGCCGTCAACACAGACGCTGCTTCATTGATACCCGCCTCGATCTGACTGAGACCACCAGACACTTGTTGCAGTTGCGCCACGGTCGCCGGGATGTTTTGCGTTGCCGTGAGACCTTGTCCGATCAAACCGAGTTGGGCGTTCAGTTGGCCGAGTCCCGTCGCCGCTTCTGCGAGCGGCGCCCCGGCGTTCGTCGTACCAGCCGGCAGTTGACTGACGACCGCGTCTAGACCGGTCTCGACTTGAGCGAGCCCGTCTTGCACATCACCGAGCCCGGTCTCTGCCTCGGCAAGCCCTGAACTCACTTGTTCGAGTTGCGTATCGACATAAAAATCATCGATGACGTCACCGGTCGGACGTGTGATCGAACGGACACCGCTCACACCATCGACTTTTTCTAATTCGCTCGCGAACTTCTCGATGTACGAAATATCCGACTCGGTCAGTTCCGACTCTTGTTTCAAGATAATTTGAACCGGGAGCGATTCGCCTTGCCCGAACCCTTCCGAGATCAAATTGAGACCGCGTACCGAGTCGTAATCGTCACCGATCTCATCGACCGTATTGAACGACCGGGCATCGTCGTACGTGAACAACACCGGCACGGTGATCAGTGCGACGACAAGGATCGAGACGAACGGACGATTGACCGAGATGCGGCTGAATCCGGCCCACAGCTTGCTGTCGTGATGCTCGCCTGCTTTTTTCGACGGCCAGAACAAGCGATTCTTGAGCGTCGCCATAAAGAACGGCACAACCGTGAACAAGATAAGCAACAAGACGGCAATCCCGACCGCGACCGCGACGGCCGACTTGAAGATCGGGAAATCGGCAAATCCGATCGCGGCGAAGCCGACGAATACGGCGAGACCACTAATGAGCACCGTCCGTCCAGCCGTCTTATACGTGTTGACGATGGCGTCCTCGATCGCGTGCCCGGCACTGAGTTCTTCTTTATACCGGCTAAGCAGCAGGATGCAGTAGTCGGTCCCAATCCCGAACAAAATCGCCACGAGGAAAATTTGTGTGTAGTTCGAGACCGGGAAACCGAACCAGTCGACGAAGAACGCGACGAACGATTGGCTGAGGAGATAGGTGAACCCGACCGCGATCAACGGAATGAACGGGGTCACGATTGAACGGAACACGAGCAAGAGCAGTCCGAAGATCAACACGACCGTGATGATCTCGGTCTTCTTCAACCCTTCCTGCGCACTCAAGTTCACATCGTTGTTGATGATTTCTTCACCTGTGATGTAGACGGTCTCGTCTGTCGGGAGGATGTTCTCGCGGACATCGTCCGCGAAAGCGTTGATGTCCTCCATCGATCCTTCGACCGTGATCGGGACGAGGACGATACGTTCATCTTCCGAGACGAGTTGTGCCTCCGTCTCGGCGTTCTCGAACGGGTCGAGCACATCTTTGACGACCGTATCATTTTGTTCCAGCTCGTCGATTACCCGGGCAATATCGGCCCGTTCGGCATCTCCGAGCGCTTCAAATTCATAGACGAGCGAAATCGTCTTATCGCTCTTGCCCGCAGCGTTCAAGATGTCTTGCGCGCGTTGCGAGTCCATGTCTTCAGACAGTTGGAAACTTCCCGCCTGTTCTGCCTGTTCGGTCAAGTTTGGTGCCGCGACGAACAAGGCCGCCGTCAACAAGACGAGACCGATCAAGATGCCGAAGCGCCATTGAATAATTTTGCGCACGTGTTATTCCTCCCCAATTCGAAGCAGCTCTTTGATTTTCCGGAACGTCCGGACGAACTGTTCGATCTCTGCCTCATCTATTTTCCCGTCGAGTAGTGACTCGACATAATGGTAGACGGCCGTATCTGCCTGTTCGACGACGTGGTGTCCCGCCGCTGTCAGTTCGATCAACCGTTCGCGTTGGTCTTGCCCGCGTCGACTGACGACGAGCTGTTTCTCAACGAGTTTTTTTAAGCGGTTTGAAACGGCGCTCTTATGCACACCTTGTTTCATCGCCAACTGACCCGCTTGAATCGGGCCGAACTGTTCGAGCAGTTTTAATAGTTGGAGCTGTTCACGCGAATACTCGCGCCAGACGTCGCCTTCCATCGCCTCAATGACATGTTCCGCTCCGTGGAACATGACTTCTTCAAATAGTTGGACGGCCTCCCGCATCAATTCTTTCATTTTGGTTTACCCCCTAAACTAGTTAGAGATAGTTTATGCCCTAAACTAGATGAGGTCAAATAAAAAGACCGATGAAGTAGGCGCTTCATCGGTCCATTTCGTAAACGTATGTGTAAAAAGATAAGAATCGTCCTTCCCATTCAATCTGATGTATTTCATCTTCACGAGAAAAGCCAGAACGCATCAAGACGTGTTGGGACGCCTTATTATCTGTCGTCGTCTTGGCAATCAATCGTGTGAATCGAGGAAGGTTAAGCGTAAGTAATTGCTGAAGGGCTGCGGTGGCATATCCACGACCTACATAGTCCCCACCGATTCGATAGCCGATTTCCCCGGTCTCGAAATTGACATGATGGACGTTGAGACGCCCCACGATGGACTCACCATGCCAAATCAAATAATAATATCCATCCCCGTTCACTTGTTCGGCCAACAAATGTTCCAACGCCTGACGAAATGCTTCAGGTTCATAGTACGCGTCTCCACGGCTCGGGACGTAACGTTCGAAATAGGGTCGGTTCTCACATTCAAACGTGTACAATGCGATTTCGTCCTGTATGCGCAACGGTTTCAGACTCACCCGATTCACGTAATTAACGCCTCCTTTCTCAAAATCGTATCGTCGTGATCAAAAAAACCTTCCGCAGAAGGTTTAGGACCGCATCGCTGCCGCAACGCGGAGACCCGAGACGTACGCACTTTCGAACCGGGTCCGCCCTGAAGCGTCGTCCGGCTCGAGGAAGACGTCGCCCGCCAAGTAAATCGGTGCGTCGTTCAATTTATAGTACGGCTCGTGCCAAACGTCTGTCGCCTGGGCGTAGCGCCACCGCTTCAACTGTCTCGACTGAATCGCTACGTCTCCGGTCACGGTTGTTAGCAACCGCTCGATTTCTAGAAGCGTGTCTTCACTTGGCCGCTCATACCAAGCTTCACTCCACGCCTCATCCATGTAGACGCTGACGAGTTCTGTCGCCGAGATGCCTTTTTGCCGGTTGTTGATAATTTTCAACAGACCAGGTGCCAAGTCCGTATCGATAATCCCGTCCGCACCGATTTGGGTGTCGCCCGCGAACTCGAACAATCCGACGAACGTCGGGGCGTAAGTCAGCTCACGCAACGACTCAGCCACCTGACTCGATAAGTCAGCGAGCAGCTCGAACGTCTGTGGGAGCGGTGACGTGATGAGGAGACGGTCATAGTGGCGCGTCGCCACGTCTGTCGTGACGACGACCGTCCCACTCTCCATACTGACCGTCTCGACCCGCTCGTTCAATTGGACGGTCAAGCCGTCGGCCAACTGTTTGGCGAGCGCGTTCATGCCGTCACGGGCGATGTACCGCGGATACGGGTCGGCGTACCAGACGCTTACCCAGTCCCGCTCGACCCAATCGGCGACCGCCTGTTTAAGCGCTTCCCCGCGTACGGTGAAATAGACGGCCCCGTGATCGGCTTTCCCGGCCCCGATCCGTCGGGTCGCCAAGCGTCCACCGACGCTCTGGCTCTTCTCAATCAGTTCAACCGTATGTCCTTGCCGGACGAGTTCCCGTGCTGCGACAATCCCACTAAGTCCTGCCCCAATGATTCCAATATTCATGTGCATTCCCCCTCTTTCAGGAAGATTGTATCACGAGTCAGCGTGTCACATCAGACTCGATGCGCTTCATGCCGAGCGGTTCCACTGCTCGTCATACGCCCGACGTGCGTCTTCATACATGACCGCAAACCGACTGACGATGAACGGACGAATGAGTGACGTCGCGACAAGAAAAATCCATGAGCCGAGAACGACCAATTCGAGCTGTATGTAAAAAATCCAACCGACTAAATACATCGGGATAAACGGCAAAATTAGTTTGAACGCATCCCATTTTTGTCCGCGCATCAAATCCCTTGATTTCGTAATTGCCTCTGTAATGGACAGGTCCGGCTCGTCGCGCAAGATGAAATACGTGAATGCATACGAGAAGTACTTCACGATGCCAGGTACGACCAACAATAGTGTCCATAAGACTTGGAACAACATGACGAGAAGCGTCGCAAGCAGGTGCTTCCCGTAGCGGTGACGAAACGGAGCGAAGACGTCACTCAATCGAACTGTCTGGCCTCGTACCGTCTCTAACATAATCCAGTTGTATCCGACGATAACTGGGTAGAGGGCTATGTAAAATAAGATACCACCAAGACTAAGGACGGTCAGCGCAACAGATTCTATCGCCAAGCCGTAATAGGTCGTGTCTACCATCAATCCTATCTCTAATAGAACCGAGCACGCGAACGACCAGATGAGCAACATCCCCGTCTTCCCTTTTAACGCAGTATGCGCTCGCTCATTCCATGTGTGAACCATATTGTTTCCTCTTTTCATTCGTGTTTCCTGTCTTATACGTAACGCGACATGAAATGTTTCAAACTCCATAGAAAAACAGGGCATCGCCCTGTTTTTAGTCTTCTCGTCACTCTTTCGGTTCTAATTCATTTTCAGTCACCCATTTATGATTCGTCACTTCTTCTCCGTCTTGCAACATGAAGTTGACCATATACACGGTCGTTTGTTCACTGGAGTCGATCGTCGCGGTCGCGCCGTCCATGCCTTCCATATGATCGGCCTGAAGCGTCACCTCGGTCCCATCAGCAAGCGGGGCCGGTTCGGATGTATCGAGTTCTTCATGAATCACCCATTTGTGATTCTCGACCGGTTCCCCGCCATCTGTCGGTGTATACGTGACCGCGTAAGCTGTAGTCTCATAAGCACCGACGATTTTCGCTTCCGCGCCTTCCATCTCAAGCATATGGTCCGCAGTCAACACGGCCATCGAATCAATCGGATACGTCGGGTCTGCCGCTTCTTCTAACTCGGCAGGCACCTCACCCGATCCCGAATGGTCCATTGCGCCATGCTCCTCTTCTTGCTCTGCGATTTGTTCTTCTGTCACGTCAATCGCTTGGTCTTCTTCTGTCGTATCACCGCAGGCGGCGAGTGACGTCGCGAGCAACATGGCACCAAGTGTCGTCGCCCATTTCTTTTGTTTCATCGAATCGCTCCCCTCATTTGTGCCGTCTCATATTTACTGTACCCTGATTGCGCTCGGACAAGACATTTGTAGCGGATTCGTTATCTAACTGAAAAAACCGTCCTCGAACGAATCGAGGCACGGTCTTCGAATTAGTGATGCTTAATCCTTCTTAAAAAATAGAGCATCGGTAATAGCAACAGTGCTGACACCCCGAGCCCCCCTTGAATCGACGTATATAGGGCGACGAGGCCGATGAGTGGACCGCCGGCGACTTGGCCGAACGCATCGACTTGACCGAACATCGACAAAATCGTCGCCCGGCCCTTGGACGGGAGCCGCTCGTTCGTCATGACGCTCATGAGCGGATAATGCACGTTCCGAAGCGCGGCAATCGTCCAATACAACAAGACGGCCACAAAGAATTGTCCGACCCATGCGAACGCAAGCATCGTGAGGATGAGCAAAACGTTGAACCAAAACAATGTCGTCGCGTAGCGTCCTTTGATGTACGTCTCGACACCTTTGAGGACGAGCATGTTCAGTAAAAACGCAACGGCATAAAACAGGCCGAACCAATAGATGGCCGCTTGTTCTGACAACCGAAACGTATCGATCAAATGAGCGCCCCACAACCGGTCGAACCCTTCGCTCGCGAGTCCCCAGACGAGCGTGATGGCGGCCAACCCAACGAGGATCGTATTGCCGCGGATATGGGCGTAGCCTTCTGCTACCGTCTGCTTCGCCTGAAGCAGATTTGAGGTGCCAGCTCGGGTGATCGGCTCAAACCTCGTTTCCGGGATTACTTTCCAGATGAGGAGCGCGAGTCCTATTAACAAACCTCCAGCGACGACAATCGTCGTTTGCACGGACGTCATTTCTGCGAATAGCACCGCTATCCCAATCCCGATAAAGCGACCGAGTGAACTGTACTGAGCGCCTCGTAAAAACACCTGTTCTAACTCCTGGTTCCCCATCTCATCGGCAATCCACGCCTGCTCGGCCCCGCTGATGAACGTCCAACCGATTCCCCACAGTGAAGAGGCGATTGCGATGGCCCAAAACTCTGGGATGCCGCCTTCTAACAAGTGGGCTAGTCCGATCAAACCGGTGCCGATGACAATCGACCGTTTGCGGCCGTACAAATCCGCGACGAGTCCCGTCGGCAGCTCGAACAGGAAAATCGATACTTCTAAAATCGTGCCAATCAAGACGAGCTGCAACGCGTTAAGCTCGGCGGTCGTCACGTAATAGATGGCGTTCAGCGTGAATACCATCTGGATGACAAGTGAGCGCGAACTCGTGACCATGTAATACAGTTGTTGAATCTTCAATTGGGTAGTCCTCCGATATGATTGTTCCAATACGGTGAATCATCGGAGGAGGTGGGCCAACTTATGAACGCACTTCCTCCGGCAGGATGAATGTTTTAAATGTTTGGATTCGCATGGCGTTCTCTCCTTAGTCGTTTATAAACTCAGTATATCAAGCCGGTTGACGCAACGTAAATCACAAAAAAAGGCCAAGATCTCGAAAGATCTTGGCCTACTCTTTATTCTACAGTTACTGACTTCGCCAAGTTACGTGGCTTGTCGACATCACAGTCACGTGCGAGTGCAGCGTAATATGAGATGAGTTGAAGCGGGAGTACTGTTACGAGTGGTGTAAGCAACGGCTCGACACGCGGCAAGACGAATGAATCACTCTCGTGTTCCATGCCTTCCATCGAGATCGTGCAGGCAACTGCGCCACGAGCGACAACTTCCTTGATGTTTCCACGGATGTTGAGGTGCGTGTTCGGTTGCGAGACGAGCGTGATGACCGGTGTGCCGTCTTCGATCAACGCGATCGGTCCGTGCTTGAGCTCACCGCCTGGGTAGCCTTCCGCTTGAATATACGAGATCTCTTTCAGCTTGAGCGCGCCTTCAAGACCAACGTATGAGTCCATCCCACGACCGAGGAAGAACGCGTTACGTGATTCTTTCAAGAACTTGTCAGCCAACTGCTCAAAGATTTCTTTTTGAGCCATGACCGAATCCATGATCGTCGCGATGCGAGCGAGTTCCGTCATGAGGTCGAACGGAAGCTTCTTCCCGTTCGCACGAGCGATGTCGTAAGCAAGGATCGCCAGCACGGCGATTTGCGCCGTGTAAGCTTTCGTCGATGCGACCGCGATCTCAGGGCCAGCATGGAGGAGCATCGTCTCATTCGCTTCACGCGACAGCGTTGAACCGGCAACGTTCGTGAGTGTGAGCGCTTTGTAGCCGCGCTTCTTCACTTCGACGAGGACGGCACGGCTGTCGGCTGTCTCACCTGATTGTGAGATGAAGAGGAACAATGGTTTCTCCGTGAGGAGCGGCATGTTGTAACCGAATTCTGACGCGACGTGCACTTCAGTCGGCACACCAGCGACACGCTCGATCAATTGCTTGCCGACGAGACCAGCATGGTAACTCGTGCCACAAGCGACGATGTAGATGCGGTCGGCTTCTGAGACGAGCGAACGGACGCCTTCTGTGAGCTCGATGTCGCCATTGTCGTTCTGGTAGTGTTGGATGATGTTGCGGATGACGGCCGGTTGCTCGTCCATCTCCTTCAACATGTAGTGCGCGTACGTGCCCTTCTCGATGTCTGACGCATCGATCTCGGCCGTGTACGGCGCGCGCTCGAGCACGTCGCCGTCGAGCGTCTTGATCGTCGCCGACTCACGTGTCAAGATGACGATCTCGCCGTCGTGGAGCTCGAGGTACTGGTCCGTCACTTGGAGCATCGCCATCGCGTCCGACGCGACGACGTTGAACGTGCCATCACCAAGTCCGACGAGGAGCGGCGACTTGTTCTTACCGATATAGAGGCGTTCGCGGTCCTCTGAGTCGATCATCGCGATCGCGTACGAGCCGTGGAGCTCTGAGAGCGTCTTGCGGAACGCCGATTCGACGTCACCAAGCTCGACGGAGTTCTTCTCCATCAATTGAACGATGACTTCCGTGTCCGTCTCTGAGAGGAACGGTGCGTCGAGCGTCGCCTTGATCTGCTCGTCGTTCTCGATGACGCCGTTGTGGACGAGCGTGAAGCGGCCCGTCGTGCTCTGGTGCGGGTGGGCGTTCGGTACGCTCGGTACCCCGTGTGTCGCCCAACGTGTGTGGCCGATTCCGATCAATCCGTCTACTTCTGCTGGGACGACTTCGCGTAGCGCAGCGATGCGACCGACTTCCTTATGAACGTTGACGTTATCGTGCATCAACGCAAGACCTGCCGAGTCATAACCGCGGTACTCGAGTTTCTCTAAACCTTTGAGAAGGATTTCCTTCGCTCCGGTATTCCCAATCATTCCTACAATTCCACACATACAAAAATCTCCTCTATATTCGATTTCTCGAAAAAGGAAACGGGCTTTTTCAAAGAGCTGTCAATGCGTTCCCCTTTGGCCGTCCGGTCACCCGGACGTTTTGAGGGATTGCTTTTAGTCGTGACAGGCGACTAGGAGGCATCCGCCGAAATCTCGATAACCTCCAACCTCGTCAACTCATAAAGAGTTCTGGCGCTTTCTCGTACTTTGTGCCCCTCCGTTTCTAAGGTCACGCTCTTAATAGTACAAATCACACCCCCATCCGTCAAGAAAATCAGATGATTTCACAGTGACAAAACGGAAACAAAAAGGGAACCCAAAATTGGATTCCCTTGTGTTATTCCCTGTTTCGACAAAATTATCCTTCAACACCGTAATCTTCACGGACGACTTGAGCGATTTGTTCGACGTAACGGTCGCAGTCTTCCTTCGTCGGCGCTTCAGCCATCACTCGAACGAGTGGCTCTGTACCTGATGCACGGACGAGAATACGCCCGTTGCCGTTCATTTCAGCTTCCGCTTCTTGAATCGTTGTGAGCACGCGCTCCCCTGTCATCGCATCCTGTTTATTCGTGACGCGAATGTTGACGAGCGTTTGTGGATAGACCGGCATTTCAGCTGCTAGTTCAGACAGCTTGCGTCCTGTCGTCTTCACGATTTGTGCGAGTTGGACACCCGAGAGCATACCGTCGCCCGTCGTCGAG
Source organism: Exiguobacterium sp. SH0S2 (assembly GCF_004337185.1). Taxonomy (NCBI): domain Bacteria; kingdom Bacillati; phylum Bacillota; class Bacilli; order Caryophanales; genus Exiguobacterium; species Exiguobacterium sp. SH0S2. Next base: position 751,572 of record NZ_SJVB01000002.1, read on the forward strand.
TAATCGAGGAAGATGAGATGACCCGACTGCTCGCCACCGAGCGTGTAGTTATGCTTCTTCATCTCTTCGACGACGTAACGGTCACCGACAGCTGTTTGAAGAGCCGTCATACCTGCGTCTTCGACTGCTTTGTGGAAGCCAAGGTTACTCATGACCGTCGCGACAATCGTATTGTCTTTCAAACGACCTTTTTCGCTCAAGTATTTTCCGCAAATGTACATGATTTTATCGCCGTCGACGATGTCGCCGTTTTCATCGATTGCAATCAAGCGGTCTCCGTCTCCGTCAAACGCAAGGCCCATGTCCGCTCCCTTTTCGCGAACGAATTGTGCCAAGTGTTCCGGATGTGTCGAGCCGACGCCTTCGTTAATGTTCAACCCGTTCGGCGAGTTCCCGATTGTCGAGACGTTCGCTTCAAGGTCAGCGAACAAGCGAGCCGCAAGGCCGCTCGTCGCGCCGTGGGCACAGTCGAGGGCGATATGGAGACCATCGAGGTCCTCATCAACCGTCTGCTTCAAGAGTTGAAGGTACTTTTGTGCTCCTTCATAGTAGTCCGAGACGAATCCGAGATCTTTCCCTGTCGGACGCGGGAGTGTATCTTCCGCAGCGTCGAGAATCGTTTCGATCTCTGCTTCGGTCGCATCATCGAGCTTGAAACCGTCGCTACCGAAGAATTTGATGCCGTTGTCGGCAACCGGGTTATGTGAAGCTGAGATCATGACACCTGCTGTCGCGTCAAGCGACTTCGTCAAGTAAGCCACACCTGGTGTCGAGATGACACCGAGACGCATCACTTCCGCTCCGATTGACAAAAGACCTGCGATCAGTGCGCCTTCGAGCATATGACCTGAAATGCGTGTGTCACGCCCGATCAATACTTTCGGCTGCTCACCGGCTGGCAAGTGCTTCGATAACACGTAACCACCAATGCGTCCTAAACGATAAGCTAGTTCTGCTGTCAATTCTGAGTTCGCGACACCGCGGACCCCATCTGTTCCAAAATATTTACCCATATATTCGTTTCCTCACTTTTGTATGATTGAACGTCTCATTGAAGCGAAGACGTTTCGGTTTGGTCTTCGACGCTCGTTAACTCGACGTCGATTGTTTTCGGCGAGACGACCGTCGCGCCTTTCGGTACTTCATAGTCTACATCGACCCCATGCAAACCACTCGGCAGACCCGTCAAATCTAGTGTCACACTGATGCTGTTCGACGTCACGCTCTCAAGGAGTGATCGTTTACCTGACAATGTGACGCTGACGACTTCCGGTGCTTGAAGCGTATAGTTCGTCCGATCATAGCCTCTGACCGTGACAGGCACGGTTAAACGGATGCGTTCCGTCAATTCCCCGGTATCATCTCGCGTTTGATCATCCGCTCGGACGAGTAGCTGGACTTCCACTTGTTCGGCAGCGAGCGATGATGCGCCTTCAGGCAGGACAAGCTTCGCTGTCACTTTCCCCGTCTGATCGACGCCATCAAGGTCAATCGGCTCGGTCTCAACACGGTCTAGTGCATCGAGCACTTCGCGCGGTGCGAAAACACGGACTTCTGTTTCCTCTAACAACGTGTCAACGAGCCTGAATTTATCGGCAACTTCGCCGGTCGTGACAGCTTCAATCGGGAACACGGCACTTTGTTCATAGACAGGAACCGTGACGTTGATGATGTTCGGTTCGACCGTCACGTTAAGCGGGTTTCCGTTCGCATCTAAAATCGTCGGCGGCACCTCACGCGTGAACGTCTGATTTTGATTCGCCACATCGACGTTCAATGTGATTTCTTTTACGTTTTGAATCCGGCTTTCGCCACCAGACACTTTTACAGTCGCCGGCTCGATTTCCGCTTCTCCGACCACATACCCTTCCGGCAACTGGTCTTTATTTAACAAGTTGACCGAAACGGGCACTTCAACTGTCTGTTTGCGATCGATGTAAATTTCAACAGTGTCCCGCTCAAGCTTTACGTTGACGTCACCGCCGAAACCTCGTGCTTCCACCGGGACACGATGGAACCCAGTACCGAGGTTCGTTAAATCGACGAACACTTGATAATCTTTCACCAATTTTGTCATCGTCAAACTACTCGATGGACCTTGCAGCTCAACGTTCATCTCTTCCGGAACGTTGTACGCGACGTATTGTACTTCATCGAAAAATACTTCGACAGGAACGTCAAGCGACATCGAGCTTTGCCCGACAATCGGCAATGCATTTGTTGAATTGGTCGACGAGCTCGTCTCGGCGACCATAAAATAAAGAAGGATGGCCAAAGCAAGTGCGATGATGCGGAGAAACCATTTATGTTGTAACCACTGATCAATCACTTACTTGTCCCCCCCTTTTTTATTAAAGAACGAGAGTGTCGTCTCTTTTTCTTCAATAACAAGTTCTTGGATCAACTTGTTGCGAAGTGCCTCCTCGTCTAGCTCGCGGTATAAACGTCCAGCAATCGCTAGAGATACCGCACCCGTCTCTTCTGAAACGGTGAGCGTCACGCTATCGGTCACTTCACTGACCCCGATCGCGGCCCGGTGTCTCGTCCCGAGCGCCTTATCGATGTGCGGGCTTTCCGAGAGCGGTAAATAACAAGCCGCCGCTGCAATTTTCCCGTCTTGGATAATCATCGCCCCATCGTGAAGCGGTGTATTCGGAATAAATAAATTGATGATCAGTTGTGACGTGATGTGCGAGTCCATCCGGATACCGGTTTCAACGTATTCGTTCAATCCGGTATCTCGTTCAATCGCGATCAACGCCCCAATTCGACGTTTCGACATGTACTGTGCCGAACTGACAATCGCTTCGATCATTTGTCGTTGCTTGTCCTCATCGCTCGTGCTCGTACGACCGAACAAATTGCTCGTTCGCCCTAAGTGCTCAAGCCCACGTCGAAGTTCTGGTTGGAAGATGATGATGATCCCAAGCAAACCATACGTGATCACTTGGTTCAGCAAGAACTGTAACGTCTTTAAACCAAAAAATCCGCTGAGGAACCAGCTGACGAGGATGATTGAAATCCCTTTTATCAGTTGGACCGCTTTTGTCCCACGGACGATCATCATCAGTTTATAGATGACGTACGTGACGACGACAATATCTAAAACGTCATTCAAATAATCGTACCAATGTACGTTCTCTGAAAGACTAAAAAATGATAAGATTGAAACCTTTTCAAGTAGCGGCAAATGCTCCCCTCCTCAACTACCTAGCCAATTCGTGCAAGTTTCATTATATCATATTTCCCAAACGACGCATCGTTAGATGACAAAACGAAACCAGATTGAAACGAATGAAAAAAGACGCCCTGAGGCGCCTCTCTTAAAGTATTTGTTTGATGGAGTACCAAACCCACTCAAAAATCTGCTCGATTTGTTCGAGCTCTCCGGTCACTTCACCCGCACTGGCCAAATAGGCTCGGCCGTGCACGGCTGTCGCATTGCCGTTGACGGTACCTTCGATCCGCAGGTCCCCACCTTGGACCGTAATGTCACGATCGACGATGACGTCTTTCGGTACGACGACCTCGTTCGCTGTGACAACGATTCCAGGTACTTTCGTGTACGTCATGGTTTCGGTAGACCCGTTCCATAAACCGAGTGTCGCGCTCGACATTAAACTAAAGAATAGTAAGGCCGCGACGAGTCCCGGATGCTTCCGGAACCAAGTCATCTGTTTCGAATGCGGTTTTCTCCGTGGCCGTGGACGGTCTTCAAGACGCACGACCGGTGTCGCCGGCGGAGACGTTTTCGCTTCAGGAATGGCCGCCATCACGCGCGCCGTAAAATCGTCTGATAGCTTAGGACGTGGAAGTGCTTTAAGTTCGGCATCTATTCGTTCGTACTGAAGGTACGCCTCGTATAAGGCTTCGTCCTCTAGTAATTGACGTAATTCGTCAGATTCTTCGGGCAGGATGCCATCTTCCAAGTATTGTTGCAGTTTCTCTTCAGGAGTCAATTGAACCCCTCCCTGTTTTGAAAGATTGTTTTTAACATTTCTCTTCCCCGGAAGATCCTTGTTTTAACCGTTGCGACCGGCATATCGATCATGACGCTAATTTCTTTGAGCGACAAATCGTCCACGTACTTGAGCAGTAACGGGATACGATATTTGTCCGGCAGTTGCTGGATTGCCTCATGCATTTCGCCTCGAATCTCGCGGTGAACGACTTGGGCGTCGGGTTGGGGGGCATCATCGGCCAAATGGTCTTGATAGGTGAGACCATCCGTGCCAGCGATTTCGGCATCCATCGAGTACTCCGGCTTTCGCTTTCGGAGACGGTCGATGGCGACGTTCGTGGCGATTCGATACAACCATGTCTTGAACTTATACTGCGGATCATACGTATCAATCCGGGTATATGCACGAATGAACGTCTCTTGGGCAGCATCCTCGGCTTCGCCACGATCGTATAAAATCTTAAAGGCGACGGCAAAGACACCATCCTTGTACAGTTCTACCAGCTCAGCAAACGAATCGTGATTCCCCGACCTTAATTCGTCTACTAAACGGGTGGTCAGCCGTTCCATCAATCCACTTCCCCTCTCCGCAACCTATGCGGTCAATACAGTATACGTTCAGTTGTCTGATCAGGTTTCACATCACACAAAAAAAGTTTCCAAACCCATTGTAGCAAACGGATTTGGAAACTGTAAGGCGGTTAGACTATTTTGCTTTCCAGTAACAGGTTTTCTTTGGATTTCAAAATCGTTTCGCATAAACTGAAGGCGAGTTGAGCGGTTGTATCCTCTTGGTCAAGTGCAGGGTTCAATTCGACGAGCTCGATCGCAATCAACTCGTCGGCTTTCATCGCTTCCGCCAAAATTGCTTTCCCTTCTTCAGCCGTCAAACCGCCCTCGACTGGGGTCCCTGTTCCGGGGACGAGTTGAGCGTCCAAACTGTCCATATCAAAGCTTAGATAGAAGCGATCGACACGGTCACGTAAATACTCGATCGTTTCAGCCATGATTGTCTCGACGCCACGTGTCCGAACTTCTTCGACCGTCACGACCTTGATTCCAAGCTGCTTAATCGCTCGCATCTCTCCCTCATCAATATCACGTAAAGCGATATACACTAGATGTTCTGGCGCAAGCTTTGGTTCACGCCCACCGACTTCCGTCAATCGGATGTCACCTAGACCCATCGCAGCGGCAAGCGGCATCCCGTGGATATTGCCTGACGGTGATGTTTCCCCCGTATTCAAATCAGCATGGGCATCGACCCAAATTACTCCGTACGGTCCGGTTTTGGCGAGCCCAGCGAGTGTCCCGATTGCCATGCTGTGATCGCCCCCAACGATCAACGGGAATCGATTTGCTTCAATATCGGCAGCAACGACGTCTGCCAGCTCATTGACCGTATACAAGACGCCGTCTACGCGCTTTAAATGTTCTTCATTCACTTGAATTTCTGACTCTGGCAAGACGCGAATCGTTTGTTGTAGCGTCCCCGTTGGCAGTAACGCCTCGATTCCGAGTGTTCGCAATTTAGTTGGACCTTGATCGACTCCGTGTTTCCCCTGTCCGTAACGGAGTGGTACTTCAATATATGACCATTGCATAGCCATTCCCCCTTGAGCGATTGATACCTACATTGTAAACGCTACCAAATGTGTGGTTCAACTTAACACGCCGGTGAATAAACATGCAAAAAGGCAGCCTGAATGGTGGCAGGCTGCCTTTCTCTGTACTCTTAAGTGAATGGTTTCATGGATTTAGGCAAAAAAAAACTTAAGTCGTAAGTAACTTAAGAAAAAAACAAGTGGTGGAGCCTAGCGGGATCGAACCGCTGACCTCCTGCGTGCAAGGCAGGCGCTCTCCCAGCTGAGCTAAGGCCCCGTTACAGGGAATAAATATGGAGCGGAAGACGGGATTCGAACCCGCGACCCCGACCTTGGCAAGGTCGTATTCTACCACTGAACTACTTCCGCGAAAAAAATGGTGAGCCATGCAGGGCTCGAACCTGCGACCCTCTGATTAAAAGTCAGATGCTCTACCAACTGAGCTAATGGCTCAAACCTGGTGGGGGGGGGCGGATTCGAACCGCCGAACCCGAGGGAGCGGATTTACAGTCCGCCGCGTTTAGCCACTTCGCTACCCCCCCAAGGAGTGCCGGCGAAAGGATTTGAACCCTCGACCCTCTGATTACAAGTCAGATGCTCTACCAACTGAGCTACACCGGCATATATGGTTTGATTGGTTAATTAAAATGGTGGAGGATGACGGGATCGAACCGCCGACCCCCTGCTTGTAAGGCAGGTGCTCTCCCAGCTGAGCTAATCCTCCAAAATGGTGACCCGTACGGGAATCGAACCCGTGTTACCGCCGTGAAAGGGCGGTGTCTTAACCGCTTGACCAACGGGCCTTATTGGCTCCGCAAGTAGGATTTGAACCTACGACCTACCGGTTAACAGCCGGTTGCTCTACCACTGAGCTATTGCGGAACGATCTTGCCTGGCAACGTCCTATCCTCACAGGGGGAGACCCCCAACTACTTTCGGCGCTGAAGCGCTTAACTTCCGTGTTCGGCATGGGAACGGGTGTGGCCGCTTCGCTATCGCCACCAGACAAGGGAATTGTTCCCTGAAAACTGAAGACTCATCAAGTTCAAACCATTTCTAGATCAAAGCCTCGACCGATTAGTATCATTCAGCTCCACACGTCGCCGTGCTTCCACCCATGACCTATCTACCTCATCGTCTCTGAGGGGTCTTTCTTGATTGCTCAAAGGGAAATCTCATCT